>NC_012704.1:1223402-2446804 GCF_000023145.1 Corynebacterium kroppenstedtii DSM 44385 | reverse complement strand
CGGTCATCCTTTGTGTTGCTGTTGTCGTATTGCTGCTGTGTTGTGCACGGGTACCCGTAGCGAACGTGGAAAACACCGGCGTTCGTGGTCATGTGTGTTTGAGTTTTACACCGTAATGCGGGGTACCGCTCATGAAAAATGACATTGTGGCGGTCTCTAGTGTGGGTTGATGGTCAGATTTTGTTACTAAATCGGGCAGAGCATAATTCCACATTTGTAATTTACGTTCTCCCCAGAGATTCGCTTACTTGTGAATAAGCTGTGAATAACATAATACAGACGTCAGAAGCGTTTTCCACAATGTTATCCACACCCTGGGGATAAACAGGGCTTGAGTTTATCCCCAGGGTGTCTTGAACCTGTGGATTAATCGTGTTGGGGAAGATTTGGCCGTGACCTGGGGAAATTAACCTCAAGTAAAGGTTGAGGTCACAGATGTGGACAACTTATCCACACCCCCTGTGGAATGTGGAGGGACACGCGATGCGACCTGGACTTTCTATTCTGGCAGGTTTATCCACAGGCCCATCGATGTGTCCTTAACCACTGTGGAGTTTTGTGGAGTTTATAGATGAATTACAACCGTGCAATTTAGGGGTAAAGTTAACACACCGATCGCTGATTTGTGACTCGTGTGGTAAAACCCGTAGTCTTATAAGGTCATTCGTAATAGATCCGTGATGCCTGCGCTTTTCGGTGGCGTCCGATCTTTCACGAGCATGGCAATACACAGCGATTCTGGCTTTGGCTCCATGCTGTTGCCGTCGAAAAGCTGCTCGCCCCGTGTTCGTCGCATGGGAAGTACTAGCGGGTCTGGAAGTACCGCGTAGTAATCGAGATGTCCTAGCGGATTTCTGTATTGCCGTTGAAATAATCTGTTACATGGCAAGCTCTCGGCATGTCGGTACAAGGTTGGTGCAACCTGCTACGGCATCGCCGGGTGTAGCGAGCCCGAGTGTATTGAGGAGTTGAGTACCGTGGCCAAAGGCAAGCGGACTTTTCAGCCGAACAACCGCCGTCGTTCCCGTGTTCACGGCTTCCGTAGCCGCATGAGCACGCGGGCCGGTCGTGCCATTGTGTCGGCACGTCGTCGTAAAGGACGTAAGTCGCTGACGGCGTAAGTGCGTAGAGCTACGCACTTCCCCAGCTGGTTGTAAGGCTGGTGTCGTTTTGCGAACGTGGTGGAGTTTCCTCGGTTCTCGGCAAATGTCGTTTGGGGAAGCTCCACTTTTGTCTATACATGTCTATGTACGTCTATGTATGAGGTCATCTGTGTAGGGCGATCCGTTTGGATGGGCTTATCCATTTCGTAGCGGCAGAATCCACTCTTGGGGCAAATCCCCACTTGGCCTAGTAGAGGATGTGAATCACGTGCTCCCGGCATCGCAACGGTTGCGTCGTAGGTCGGAATTCCGTGCGGCCATTCGAGGCGCCACGTCGGGTAGCAAGCTGGTCGTGGTTCACGTCGTCATACGTTCTACCGATCCAGCCACGGCTGATCTCATCAATGGTCCGTGCGTTGGTGTCGTGTGCTCGAAAAGTGTGGGGAATTCAGTTGTTCGGCACACAGTGGCACGGCATCTGCGCCACGTCGCTAAAAATCTGGTGGACGATCTTCCGCGGAATGTGGATTTAGTTATTCGAGCTCGTCCGGCCGCTGCAAACGCTTCGCACTCTGCTTTAGCCGAAGCAGTGACGTACTGTACGAATAAGGCTTACGGTAAAGCGCGACGCCGGGAAGCTAAGAAGGCAAAAGATAAGAAGTCAGAAAGCTGAGTCGGCTGGAAGTCGAGAACGATCGCGCACACCAGCATGATCAATCATGAACAATGCCGCCGACGTTAATAACCTCACACGGTAGACAGGCACGGGATGCAGATGTTTCACGTGAAACATTCGGAACTGCTACCTCACGGTGGTGGCGTCCGTGATGCCTCCACGAATTCAGCGCACCGTCGTGATTCAACCGTCGGCGATCATGCTTCTACTCCCCCACTTCGTGATGAAACCAGCGGTGACTCCGTAAACCAGCATGACGTTGACCAGATAGACCAGAGTGAAGACAGCCGTGAGGGTCGTCGTCGGCAAACATGGGCTGAAAAAGCGATACTCTTTTACCAATATGGAATAAGCCCCCTGAAACCTGGACCCTCGTGCCGATTTGAGCCCACGTGTAGCAATTACGCTCTGACCGCCATCCGCAGGTACGGTGTTGTACGAGGTGTGCTCATGGCCGCAATTCGATTGTCGAAATGTGGACCATGGCATCCAGGTGGGTGGGATCCTGTTCCCCCGCGACGAACACCTCGTGAACGTGTACACGATGCGCACGTACACGATGACAAAGACCATCGTGAGGGCACAACCGATAATGCTGGCCGGCGAAACAACCGCCAGTGACTCGGTATGGCGCAATCATGGCAACGTCCACGGAACAGTCACGGCCCCACAGTCCCAAAACGTAAACGATTAGGAGCGACGCACCCCCGTGCTTAACTTCATCTACTACCCCGTGTCCTGGGTCATGCTGGCCTGGTACAAATTCTTCGGATTGTTCCTTAATCCGGATTCCGGCGTGACATGGGCGTTGTCCATTATCTTCCTGGTCTTCACCATCCGCATTTTCTTGTTCAAGCCAATGGCGAACCAGATGCGGTCCGGTCGGAAGATGCAGGAACTGCAGCCGAAAATGCAGGAAATTCGGGCTAAATATAAGAACGACCAGCAGACCCAAGCCATTGAGATGCGCAAACTCCAAAAGGAGATGGGCGTTAATCCCCTGGCTTCGTGCTTGCCGGCTCTGGTTCAGATGCCCATCTTTATTTCGCTGTACCACGTGCTCCGGTCCTTTAACCGAACGGGTACCGGCCACGGCGAACTAGGAATGACCGTCGAACAAACCCGCAACACTCCTAACTACGGATTCGGCGCCACCGAGGTACAGTCCTTCCTAGACGCGCGACTGTTCGGCGCTCCCCTGTCGGCCTACATTCGGATGCCGGAAAAGGCGTTCGATGCGTTCTCCGCGAGCGGAAGCGTTGATTTCACACGGACCAACATTCTCGCGGTGGCCATCCCGCTGATGATTATTTCTGCGTTGGCCACGCACTTCAACGCTCGAAATATGGTTCGGCGGAATAAGGCACGCCAGGCGGCCGATCCGAAGAAGAACGCCCAGAACCCGCAGATGGCCATGCAAGCCAACATGATGAACAACATGATGTTGTGGCTGTTCCCGGCCATGATTTTGATCACCGGTATGTTCTGGCAGATCGGACTGTTGACCTACATGTTGGCCAACAACGTTTGGACACTGGGTCAGCAAATTGTTCTTTTCAACAAGATGGATCGTGAAGAAGAAGAGGAAAAGAAGGCAAAGGCTGAAGCTCAGCGGGCCACTGCACCGAAGGTTGGCCAGAAGCCGAAGAATAATAAGAAAAAGGGCGGTAAGAAGAAGAAGTAGTATCCGCACCGGGCGTCGCGCTCAGGGGCGCTATGTGCCGTGAGGCGAGAAGGAGGGCTTGCAGGCCCTCCTTTTTTCATGTGGTTGTGGGGTTTAATGCAACATTGTCGTTCACGTAGCAGCGTGGTTCACGTAGTGGCGTGCTTCAATTACCGACGCCGTCGCCGGGGTCTTGGGAGAGCTCGTGCAACCGGGATTACAAAGCACGCGTGATTATGGGGGTTGAAAACGCCTTTACCCCTACCGCACTCCCCTTTCGGCGCGCATAATTGAGGCATGAACGAAGGCCCTGTGAACAATACCGACCGTGCTGCAGAGTCAGCTGCTGATTACATCGAAGAGCTTTTAGACGCCGCCGATCTCGATGGCGATATTGACTATGGAGTCACTCAAGGTCGACCGTTTGTGGAACTTCCGGGTGGCGATTGTGCCCAACTTATCGGCCGGCATGGCGAGGGCATCGATGCTTTGCAGATGTTGACGCGATTGGCAGTTCGCGCTGCAGGATTTAAGGAGGTTCCGGGGGTTGTTCTCGATATCGACGGTTATCGCGATGCTCAGCGTCAGGGTCTTTTCGCCGAGGCAGAAGAAGCGTTAGATCGAGTGCGTGAAACGGGCGAGCCCGTGGTCCTCCGGCCGATGAATCCGTTTGAGCGCGCTGCTGTGCATAGCCGGGTGGCGGAAGAGGAAGGCTTTACCTCCGAGAGCGCCGGGCTACCGCCGATGCGCTCTGTCGTGGTTTCACGTGAAACATCTGAGGGCGCTGTACGCTAGCATCGGTGAGCGATTAGATCCGATCCAGCAGCAGAGTACTGAACAGCAACGCACCCACTAGCAAGGTAATAACAACAAGGTAATGACTGACCGAGACAATGTTTCACGTGAAACATCCATCGAGCACGGTGGCGACGATCGCGCTCCAGGCGTGAGCGATGCTCCGAATGCTGATAACGCTCAGGGAGTAGATAACGATCCCCGCGCCAGTGAAGCCCCGGCCACTCCCCCGGAGGCGGCGACTGTTTTTGGTGATCGCCTTCCTCTCGCTGTTGCCTACCACGAGTCGTTACGCAGCGACGCGACCGTCCGCGGACTCATCGGGCCTCGCGAAGCACCACGTCTGTGGGAACGCCACATTCTCAACTGCGCTGTGATTGGCGAACTGATGGACCGCGATTCGCGCGTCGTCGACATCGGAAGCGGCGCCGGGCTTCCGGGCATTCCCCTCGCGATCGCGCGGCCAGACTTAGACATCACGCTGATTGAGCCACAGCTACGACGGGTGAATTACCTTGAGGAAATCGTCGGCAAGCTTGGATTGGATAACGTGTCAGTGGTTCGTGGCCGTGCCGAAGAGAAGACGATTAAGCGACAGAATCGCGGTGCCGACTACGTGACAAGCAGAGCAGTCGCGCCACTGGGGAAACTCATGGGATGGTCGCTGCCATTAACCAGGCAGCATGGCTTGGTCTTGGCGATGAAGGGCGCAAGCGCTCACGAAGAAATCGAGCGCGATCAAAAGGCTATCAGCTCAGCCGGGGGCGGGGAATGTTCAGTCGATGAGGCAGGGGCAGGTGTCTTGCCCGAGGCAACCATCGTCGTGCGTTGCGAACGTCGCTGAGACTCGGCATGAGCCGCCGATTGCTCGACCAGGAACGCTAGTTTGTTCCCGCGAATCCGGCTAGGATAAGCCAGGTTACGAAAACGGCGGACAGCCACACGGAAGTTGTACAACACGGACACAAAGGACGGGAACATGGGCAGGGTTTCGTCGGACGGGTATGACTATGACGACGACAACAGCATAGAAGAACAAGCCCGACGGGCCGCGCGGTTTCAATCGGGGACGATGAAGCCCCTTACACGACCTCGCCATACGCGGAAAATCGCGTTGGCGAACCAGAAAGGTGGGGTCGGGAAGACTACGTCGACTGTTAATTTAGCGTGGGCACTGTCGCTGCGGGGTCAAAAAGTGCTGGTGGTGGACCTTGATCCACAGGGAAACGCGTCCACTGCTCTCAGTGCCGAGCACCGGGCGGAAGGCACTCCGTCGACCTATGAAGTCATTATCGGTGAAATTGAACCCAAAGATGCCGTTCAAGCTCACCCGTCGAACCCCAATATGTTCACTATCCCGGCCACCATCGATCTCGCCGGTGCGGAAATGGAACTGGCTAACGGGTACAACCGTGAGTATCGCGTAGCGCAAATGCTGGGTGATGAAGGTATCGACGATATGGGGTTCGATTACATCTTCATCGACTGTCCCCCGTCATTGGGCCTTCTGACGATTAACGGGCTGACCGGTGCGAACGAAATTATCATTCCGATTCAGTGCGAGTTTTACGCTCTCGAGGGCGTGACGCAACTGACCGAAAACGTGCGCCTGATTCGGGAGGCTCTCAACCCGAATCTGGATATCACCGGTGTTTTGCTGACGATGTACGACAGTCGCACGAATCTTTCGCATGATGTGGAGAACGATGTCCGCGAGTCGTTCGGGTCGCTGGTGTTTGATCGCGTTATCCCCCGGAATGTTCGCGTGTCTGAAGCGCCGAGCTACGGGCAGACCGTGATCGAGCACGATGCGGGCTCCCCAGGGTCGGCGGCGTACATGGCCGCTGTCGAGGAGCTTGCCCGTCGAGAGCCGGAGTCGCCATTGCAGAACGCTGACCCCCGTCGTGGCCGCCACACCGCGTAACACTCGGCGCCGGAAACTCAGCGTCGGAACCGCGGAGCGCGAGACTCGGAGTTTGAAGCTCGGAGCCCGGAGTTCGCGGGTGTCACGTCGGGAAGAATCGATGAGCGTGGTTCCACAATGTTTCACGTGAAACATTCGGGTCGTGCTCGGATCGGGCGGTACACGAATCGCCTAGTTTCCCTACGACGATGAAAAACTGACTAGGCTACGGGGCACAATGTAATTGGGCCACTAGAGGCCTGTAACCCTCACTATTTAATAATTTCCTCATAATCGACGATCGATCGACGAACCTGCACTCGGTGGTCCCCCGGGCTCCGGCGCAGATTCTCCACAACGATAAGGATGAACGTCATGGCAGAAGCCAAACGCAAGAGTGGCCTCGGTAAAGGACTCGCCTCCTTGATCCCCACGGGACCGGCAAAACCACAGATTGGCAACGACGCAGCCGACGTCATCTTTGGGGCAAACCGAGGTAGTAACAGCGCTCCGGAACCGTCCTGGTACTCCCTGACGAAAAGCCCGCGCCGCGGTCAGAACGTGAACCCCTCAGGAGACGGCACGAAATCGGACAATGCCACGTCGTCTGAGGATACAGATGGCCAGACGGGTAGTAGTGCGAAGAACGGTAAGAGTGCCGATAATAAGGGCACTACCTCGGCGGATACTCATCACGGTCGAACGAAAGCGGGACTGCCCAAAAACCGGTCAAGCTTAGGACAACGCGCTGCCGCGGAGAGAAAAGAGGCCGCACGCGATAGGAACCGGACCGCATCGTCGACCGCGAAAAAGGGAAAGAATCAGGGAGTCACTGATTCTGCAGCAACAGCAGGCGCAGCAGCCGCCCAAGCTGAAGGGCAGAGCGAAAATACGTCGCAGGAACCGCTCATCAGCGACGAGACCGCAACATATCGCGAGCTCCCGATCAACGCGATCATCAGGAACGAGAAGAATCCGCGCCAGGACTTCGACCAAGAAGCACTGCGTGAATTAGCCCATTCGATCCGTGAGTTCGGTCTCCTCCAGCCCATCGTCGTGCGTCAGGCGTCGGAACCCGGGAAATTTGAACTCATCATGGGCGAACGCCGCCTGCGTGCCGCTCAATTAGCAGATCTAGAAGCTATCCCCTCTATCGTTCGCGAAGCCGACGATGACACCATGCTGAGGGATGCGCTGTTGGAAAATATCCACCGTGTGCAGCTCAACCCCTTGGAGGAAGGCGCGGCCTACCAGCAGCTCCTCGAGGAATTTGGCGTCACCCAGGCACAGTTAGCCACACGGCTCGGTCGTTCCCGGCCAGTTATTTCAAACACCATTCGTCTTCTCCAACTTCCGCTACCCGTGCAACGTCGAGTAGCTGCAGGAGTGTTGTCCGCAGGCCATGCTCGCGCTCTCATGGGAGTAACGCAGGGTCCTGATGCTCAAATCAAGCTCGCTGAACGCATTGTGGCGGAAGGCCTGTCGGTGCGTGCGACAGAGGAAGCTGTCACCCTTATCAATCGAGGAGAGAACGAGCCTAAAAAGAAGGAGCCGCGTGCTCCCCGCCCGCAGCCCGAAAAAATGACTCACTGGGCAGACACGTTCGGCGATTACTTGGATACCAACGTGAAAGTGCAGATGGGCGCGAAGAAAGGCAAGATTGTTGTCGAGTTCGCGGGTATGGAGGACTTCGACCGCATTATCGCAATGCTAAAGACCCAGGAACCCAGGAACGGCGCAGATAGTGCCCCGCACTCCCCTAGTGGACATCACGATGCTTCTCGTACGGAGGAAGAACGCCACTAGACCCATGCGAATAGTTGTACATCCGCTCACCCTTGACACCCTGGGGGACCTGGCCGGGACAGCTGCGACCAACACTTTTTGGACAACCCAGCCGGGCACACAAAGTCACGATGACACCGCGTCGCAGTCCCCAGGACCAGCTGCTCAACCGAGAAGCGTGGATTCCGGGAACCCTCGGCTGGATAAAGAATTGTGGATGCACAACACCCTCACCACGTGGGGGCCCTGCGCCTTCACCGCGTACGTGACGTCTGGAGCAAACGCGGACTTAGCCGTCCCTGCTGCCACCGTGGTCTTTGCACCACCCGCCAGCCTTCCCGGACGCCTAGCTTTCCCAACAGGGCCAGTCAGCGATGATGCAGTGCTCATCTCTACGGTCCATGTGCCACCGCCTTACCAGGGACTCTTTCTAGAACAACGACTTATCGACGCGGCCGTCGACGAACTATCACGTCGTGGGGTGAGAGCTGTGGAGTGTTTTGCGGTTCGCCCTACCGCGTCACCAGCCGATAAGGCTACCAGTCCGCTTATTCCCCGCCATGCTCCGATCCTGTGTTCCGATGTGCTGGAAGAGCGCGGTTTTGAGGTCGCCGCCGACGATCCGGCTTTCCCGCGATACCGGATGGAGCTCCCTGACACGGGAAACCTTTTCGCAGCCGTCGAAGAGAGTCTGTGGGAAGCGACTGTCACCATCAGATTCCGGATCAAAGTCGGCATGGGAGCTCACTAGTACGGCACAGAGTTGAGTAGATGGAGTTGGACGCCCATTGAGGCTTCGGCTTCACGTACCTCCCCATACCCAAAAGATAAGGACCACGATTGAAGGCAAGTACTAAAAACCGAAACTAAATGACACCCCTTTTGCATTATGATATTTGTATGCGTATCCGTCTCACTGATGACCAATTAGCCACTTACGTCGCTGAGGCGGAAGACGGTTACGACGTCGATAGGCTCATCACTCGTGGTTGCGGCTACCCTGGCCAAGGCATCCGACCCACCCACGTCGTAACGGTGCATCTGACAGCTGCGGAGCTAACTGAACTCGATCAGCGAGCTGATCGAGTTCATATGAACCGCTCTGCGGCCATTCGTTACGCCATCACCCATTCACAACCCGAGGCATGAGGTATATCCTCTCGGCGACTAAGCAGGGGGTTCGATCCGCACGCCCGTTTTCTTGAAACCGTCGTGGTTGTCGCGAATGACGGGGAACGAGTCACTCACCAATGTCATAAAGATTCGACTTACCCGTGGGAACGTTACGAAGTATTGAAAACAGTTGTAACCAGCACTCGGAAAAGGATGGATACTATGACCTACACCGCGGATATCACCCGCGAGGGAAAGAACTGGCTAGCCACCGTAACCAACCTCGATGGGGTCTCCACGTGGGCTCCTAATTTCAGGCAACTCGATTTTTACGTCCGTGAGGCTATCGCGCTGGCCGAGGGCCTGCCTGACGGTGCTGAAGACAAACTAGAAATTACCTGGCATATGACAGACGGGTGTCCCCGCCCATTTACGTCACCGTGGCTAAAACGGTTAGCTCTGCGTCGTTAACCTTGTGACTCGAGTTCGAGCAGTTCTGAGAAGGTAAAGGTCCCCGTCGGCTGATCATCATTATCAGCAAGGTACAATCGCTTCACCGCGATCAACATGGCCTCCGTGATGACATCACGGTAGTTCGGGTCCACCAGCACCGCAGTATCGTGCGGATTGGAAAGATAGCCCAAAACGATCTCAACCGTCGGCATGGACGTGAGGCGCAATACATCCCACGTACGCGCATGGTTACGGCAGTTCTGCAGCGGAGTCCGGGCTACGATTTCACGCTGAATATAGCCCGACAATAATTCACCGGTGATCGACGAATGGCCACGCGGGGAGCCGAAATAAAACGACGCGCACCCCTCCGCCCGTTCGTTGTGATACCAATCACACCGTAGACTGATGACTAAATCCGCACCGAAAGCATTAGCGATATCGGCCCGCTCCGAATCAGTCGAATTAGTCTGACGGGGCCTCGAAATAATCGTCTCGATACCCGTTGCGACCATGCGACCCTCGAGTCGCGTCGCGATGTCCCACAAAATCTCTTCTTCGGTCAGCTCACCATAAGGGCCACGCACCACATGACCAGGCGTGGAAAGCCCCAGCCCCGGATCAATGACAATGCGCTTACCTGACAACTGCGGGCCTGCAGCGCGAACGGTCTCGCGCTCTTGGATAGCCGCGCGTGAACCACCGGTAATGCTCCGCCCCAGATAAGACAGCGCTTTCATTGTATCCGGTCCACAGACACCGTCGACGGTAAGTCCATAATCACGCTGATAGTTTTTCAGCGCACTATAGGTGTCACGGGAAAACTGCCCATCGATCTGAGAGGAATAGAATCCAAGTTCCTGCAGGTGAGACTGCAGTTGAGCAACATCGTCACCCTGCATCGGTGATGACGGGTCATACAGCAGAACGCGAGCCCCCAGCGAATAGGTGGCCTCGCGCAAGAGGCGAAGAGTGTGGTCGTTGATAACCCCGTCAGCAAGAACGCCTCGCTGCTGCTGAAATGCTCGCAGCGCAGACTGGAGTTCATAGTCAAAGTCATCGTCGCCATCAGCCCACTGGTCGGTGCTGGTGTGCTCCGACACCGGGTGCTTAAGAAGACCAACCTTCGTGAGGATCGTGCGAACCTCCGCGACGCGAGGGCTCTTATCCCCCACTTGCAGGTTTTCCTCCACGATCGTCTCAGCCCCTTTAACCCAATTTCTGCCGTTAGAACAATGTCAGTGAGTCAGTCTATCAGTGAACAGTGTTGTGTTAGTGAATAGAGTTAAAGAAGTTTCTCAAGTGCGGTAGTGATGTGCGATTTGGGGTGCGCCCCGTGAATTTCTTCAACTTTCTTGCCGTCCTTGAACAGCAACATCGTCGGGATGGACATGACCTGGAACATGGAGGCCAAGGGTGCGTTCTCGTCAACGTTGACCTTGGCGATCACGGCTTTGCCGTCGTATTCATCGGCGATCTCTTCCAGGACGGGGTTCATTGTCCGACACGGACCACACCAGGTTGCCCAGAAATCGACGAGAACAGGCTTGTCGGAGTCCACGACGGTGGAACGGAACGAGTCCGTGGTGACGTTTACTGGGGAAGTCATGGGGGTGTGAAATCCTTTCCGGCTGGAGTTAATTCCGACTGGAATTAGTGATGTAGGTACAAGCGTTGGTTCGAAGGTTTTATGCGACCCTCTATCTACGTAGAACGCTCTATGTATGTAGAACGCGGGATGCACGTTTTCTATTCACTATCCCGCATATGTGGTGTCCTAAGGGTGTGGTGAGGGTCCGCAGTCATCTTATCCGCGCAGGTCAACAAGGTAATGTTCGACGTCGAGCGCCGCGCGACAACCCGATCCAGCAGCAGTAATGGCCTGCTGGTAGTGGCTATCGACGACGTCGCCGGCGGCGAATACTCCCGGAATCGACGTCCGCGTGGAGGGCTCCTGGACCAGGATGTATCCCTTATCGTCCGTGTCGATGACATCCCGAACCATCTCAGAACGGGGGTCATGCCCGATGGCGACAAACAGTGCCGACGCAGTCAGCGTGCGCTGCTCACCCGTCTGAGTGTCTTCGAGAATGAGGTGGTCGACGGGACCGTCGCCGCACACTTCGGTGACGACGGCGTTCATCTCGAAATTAATCTTCGGATTGTCCTTCGCGCGCTGAACCATGATGTTTGAGGCGCGGAATTCGCCACGTCGGTGAACGATGGTGACCGAGGAACCAAACTTGGTGAGGAAGTCTGCCTCCTCCATGGCGGAGTCCCCTCCCCCGACGACAACGATGGGTTTGTCTTTGAAGAAGAAGCCGTCGCAGGTGGCGCAGGCGGAGACGCCGAGACCCAGGTGTTCTTGTTCACCCTTGACGCCAAGGTAGCGAGGGGCTGCACCCGTCGCGATAATGACTGCTCGCGCTTGGTATTCCTCCCCCTCGGACCGGACGATCTTGATGTCGCCGGTCAGGTCCATGCTCTCGACCATGTCCTGTTTGAGTTCAGCGCCGAAGCGCTCGGCCTGCTGGCGCATCTCCTCCATGAGTGACGGGCCCATAATTCCATCGTGGAAGCCTGGGTAATTTTCGACCTCGGTGGTCTGCATGAGTAGACCACCGTATTCGATGCCTTCGAACACAAGGGGCTTGAGATTTGCCCGAGCAGCATAAATGGCTGCGGTGTAGCCGGCAGGGCCAGATCCGACAATGATGACATCGTGAACACTCATGCGAGCAATGCTACATGGCATGTCAAAGCCTAACCTGTCCTCTCCCCGTGACTCAGGGTCGAGCGGAAGAGGACGCTCGATTCCCCCTGAGAACACGTGTGCTCTACGACGACAATGCGCAATGGCGCACCAAGGATGAGCAGCTGAGATTTGGTGCGGGGCGATGCCGGATGGGCTGTTGTTTCAGCTGGCTGGGCAGTTTCGACGGGAGCGGCCCCGAGCACCGGCGAATGAGCCATGTTGATCGTGGACAAGCATTGCGCGACGGGAACATCGAGATTGCTGAGGTCTGTTGACCCCGTGAAAGCTTTCTTCGCCGCTGCTTGTTGCTCACTTGTCATAGCAATTAAGTCCACGTTGGACCGCTTGGTGCTAGGTGGTTGTGAGTGTGGAGTAACCGCGGTGTTTGAGTGTGTCGCGGTCGAGCGATTCGCGTCCGAGTGAGCTGAATTCGAGTTAGGCGTGGATGTTTTTCCGAACAGGCCTGGAATGAAGAACGACGATCCCACGCCACCCACGATCAGCACCACTACTGCAGCCATTCGCCACCAGGAGTATCGAGTGGGGAAAGGAATCACTTCACCCGATCCGTCAGCCACTGCCGCGACGTCGGGCGAATCCTCGCCCAGCTCGTCGTCGGAAGACAATAAATGGGAGACCAAAAAGTCCAGGTCATCGTCGGAAAGATCAGAGACGGTAGGTGGAAGGGGTGGCCAAGCCGAAGGGTCCGGCTCATGAGAAAACGTAGGCATGACACACTCCAGTGGTTTCAACAGGTGGGCGGTTAGTGAATTAGACGCGCAATCGGGCTGCAGGTTCCCCGCAGGTCAGCGTGGGTTTTGGGAGGCTGGGACGTACGGCAGCGCTATAAGGCAACCGTTGGGTACAACAGCTCCTGGCGTTGCGGATCGTGCTCCGGATCAGTCACAACTCTTCACTCAACGCACTTCGAAGAGCTTGCCTTGCTCGTGAGCACCGCGACTTCACGGTCCCTGGCGAGATATCCAGCTTCGCCGCCGTCTCCTTCACCGAGAACCCGTAGAGATCAACAAGCAAAAACGTCGTCCGGAACGGCTCGTCCAGGCCGGACAGCGCGGTCTTTAACGCGGCTCGCAACCCGCCTTCATTGGCGCGAAAGAACTCCGCGGGAAGTGTGGCGTCGTCAAGAACGACCATCCGAGCATTCCCCCGTCGACGGAGATAGTCCTTCGCCGTATTCACCGCGATCCGGTGGAGCCACGTGCCCGGGGCACAGCGCCCGCGAAACATCGTGGCCGCGCGTTGAGCCTTGAACAGCGTGTCCTGCCACAGATCGTCGACGTCCTCCGGGCAATCCACCCAGCGCGAAATGGCGAAGCGGATCGATTTTTCGTGACGACGAGCCAGCACCGCCATCGCATCCGCCTGACCTGCGCTGACCGCGGCGAAGAGCTCTCGGTCGCTCATCGTTTCCAGTTCGCGGGGACGGGTGCGTCGTGAGTCATAACCGCGGTCAGGGCCGTCATCGGCATGAGTGTTCGCCGCGTGAGTATCTGCTGTGCGGCGAATATCTACAACAGGACGATCTTCGCTACGAGAGCCGTCAGCATCCCCCAGCGCGACAGTATTCTGAGATTGATCTGGCAGCGGACCGTCCCCCGACGAAATCCGCGCCCTCCCCCCGATGAGCACCACACTAGATTCTCATATCCGGCGCCCGATGTCACCACCCGGCGCGGTATGGAGGCCCGACAGACCCCACATGTAGGCGCAACATGTAGACTCCGGGCGCCAGAGCCACCCGAGGCCTACGTCGTCACCCCTGGTAGCGAACAGATCACGCTACCGATCACGCCACAGCGTGGGCCGCCGCCCGTGCCATCGACCGCGCCGTCGTCGGCTTCACCGTGCTGGACTGGGGCTTATCCACCACGCCAGTCACGCCGATCTCCGAGATCTCCGCAGCATCCGGGACCGGCAAGGCCGTAATCCAGACCAATACATACTGCGTGTGGGCGGGAACCGTCGACGCCGAGCCCTCCGCGCCCGGCGCGGCAGATTGCCGTGCAGCCTTGGGAATATCAATCGTTGTGGAACCATCCTCAAGGTCGGCCGACGCCAGTTCCGTTGTCTCGTCCACGGTCGCGGGCGTCGCAGAACCAGCGGCACGAATTTCCACGTGCGTCCCGCTCTTCGCGCCATCGATACGCAGCGAGGTTACCGTCGCGGGTTCCGGCAACGTCATCATGATTCCCATGCCGGACTTCACCGACGTGGCGGAGGAGCCCAACTGCGCCTGGTACTCATCCGAACGCCACTCCGTCGTCCCATTTCCGTCGATAACCAAAGGAACCATGTCGGGGTTATCAGGAGTCCCGCGGCCATTCTCCGGAGCCCAGTACGCGGCCGCTGTCGGGGTAATCGCTTTCGCACCATCGCCCTGAGTGATCGACGAACCAGCGCGCCCCAACGAACCCGAGTTCAAAGGCCCATTATCGCTGCGGTTGATCTTGCCCACCACATACGTCGCGATCAACGCAGCTGCCAAAACGACAACAATGGCCAGCGCGCCGATGCCCGCAATGCCCGTGGGCCGGCGCGATGCCTCACCGAAACCAGGGCGAGCCTCAGGGTTCGGGGTGGACTCGTCGGCAGCATGAAGCTCCGCATCGCCCAAACCGGTACGACGCAGCCGATCCGCCAGCGTCTCCGCATCCGCCGACCGGGCGTGCAACGCCTCATCCTGGAGCTCCGCGATTTCCGTCGGAACTGGATTTACATTCTCCAGCAGCAAGCTCAGGGCAACGCCGACGCCGTGCACATCCTGGCCGTATGAGTTATGCGGCATAACCCCAGGGAAAGCCAGTACGGCCTCACCCGACGAACTAATCCGCAAGCGGTCACGGTGGTCAATCCCCAACGCCGTGTCCAGGCGATGCGCCGTCACCGCCGCCTCAGCCAGACCGGCACACGCAAATGCCGCGGCATACGGATCCGGACGCCCTTGACCAACAGCCGCCAATGCGGAACCCGGGGTCCAATCCGCCACCACAATCGCACCCGCAGAGTCGCGGATAATGTGGCGGATCTGCGCCAGACCAGCACATTTCGCCTCGTAGAGGGCAGAGGTGCGGTCAATAATACGGTCCGTGGTATCGCGCGCCGTGCGGTAATCGTCGATACCCGGAATGCGCATGGTATCGATGATCGTCAGCGCGACTTCCCTGCCCGACGCCTGCTCGCGGGCATGCCACAAGCGCATGGCATTCGTGCCGCCATGGTCGGCCAACAAGCGGTAGCGACCATTCGCGACGGCCGCGCCCGGCACGAGCTTAGGCCCGCGCACAAACCCCGCCGACATCGGAGGCAGACCAGGCGACGCCGTCGACAAGGCGGTCACGTTGTACGTATCCGCAGCATCGGCCGCGTTGGGAACACCGACCATGTCTTCCGGCGCGGACTGCCGCACCGATACGAACCGACGTAGCCCCGGAATGCGCGCCAACGCCCGGCCGAAAATCGCGATCTCCTCCAGGCCAGACTTCGCCAGGATCAAGCCCGCAACGGCCACCAAAACGATGCCGTCCAAACCAGTGCGCATCAAGGTGGCCAACTTCGGGAACTGCATGAGCCAATCGCCGCGCAGCAGCAGATCCAGCAGCCAGCCGGCGAGAGCACCGGCCAAGGACGCGGCGAGCACCCACGTCGTCGACTGCATAACTTCACGGCCACGCAAAGAACCCAAGGACCGATGCAGCAAGACCGCGCCGACGATCGCACCCGTGATGAAGCCGAACCCGTTGGCAGCCGCCAACAACACGACGACGAAATCAGAGCGCGTGGCCAGGAACGGCGCCAAGTAGGACAGAATGACCTTGGTCAGGGTGATCGCGATGATGATGAACGTCGGAGTCCACGCCTGCTCGCGGGCATAGAACACGCGCAAGTGCAGAAGAACAATCGAGTACGGAACCAGGGTGAACGCACCGAAACTCAGCGTCCACCCCAACGTTTCCGCCGACGTCGCGTCGAAACGACCCCATGCGAACAGGGCGCTCGAAATGGTCGTGCCAAATACCGTGAAATAGACGATGACCGGGATCAACGCCATCAGCGTGATCTTCGTGGCCATCGTTAAATCACGGACAACGCCCTGATTGTCCCCATCGGCGGCGTTGCGTGACAAACGCGGCATAATCGCCGTCAACAACGTCACACCGATCACGCCATAAGGCACCTGCAGCAACAACCAATGCTGCTGGTAGATGAACAGCGCACCCGGATCGGCCGCCGACGCAATACGGTTGGTGAAGAAATACCCTGCCTGGGAAATGGCGACATAAACGACGATCGCCAAACCCATGCCGGCGAACTGCTTGACTCGATCGTCAATGCCCCACAGCGGGCGAAGATCGACCCCGGCCATCCGGAGATACGGGAACAGCATGAGCGCCTGAACTACGACACCTACCGTCGTGCCCGCGCCCAACAAAAGGATGTGAGGATCGGTGATCGCCACGTGCTGGGTTGGGTCCAATGACCCCGGAAGGAACCAGTACGCCAGAAGGACGATCAGCACAATAACGTTATTGATCACCGGAGCCCACGCGCCGGGACCGAAAATCCCCTTCGTGTTCAGCACCGCCATGAGCAGCGCAAAGAGGCCGTAGAACAGGATTTGCGGCAACAGGAGATAGGCAAAAACCGTCGCCATTGTGACATTGACTTTGCCGTTCGCGTCCAAGGACAACTGCACAAGCCACGGCGCCCCGAGGACGGCGAGCACGGTCACACCAACTAACAGTGCCGACGCGACCGTTAGCAAGCGTCGAATGAATGCGGCACCGTGGTCCGCGTCCTCTTTCTCTGCGCGCACGAGCACGGGAATGACGAGCGACGTCAAAATCGCGCCCAGAACGATTTCAGTAATGAGGTTCGGCAGAGTGTTCGCACTGGTGTAGGCCGACGCGACCCCAGCACCCATCGTGGAGCCGATGAGGAGGTTACGGAAGAACCCCGTGATGCGGGACAGCAACGTGGCGACGGCCATCGTCCCGCCGGCCCGGACAACCTCGGTGTCGGTACTCGTGGGTGGCTTGTCTTCACCATCACTGGTGCCTGCCGGGGACGATGTGTCCCCACTTCCACCCTGGCCCTGGTTAGGCTTCACCGCGGTGGCCGTCGCCGTCGATGACGAGGCGCGATCGGCGGATGCTTCTGTGCTTCCCCGTGCTCCTTGCTCACCGGACCTGTCGGCGCGTGGCCGCTCGCTGAGCGCGGAGAGGTCGGGGCCAGACTGCTGGGTCGGTTTCTTCCTCGGCTCCGGTACTGGAGCAGGGGGCCTGGGGGTGACGATCCGGCCACGTTGTCCAGCACGTGCCCGAGGTGACGCCGCGGTATGACGCGGTTGGTGCCCGGGCTGCTCTGGGGAGCTTGGGTTCTCGTCGGTTGAACTCACCTTGCCCATTGTTGCCGACTTGCTTAACGAAGTGGAATCGACATGCCCGTTAGCGCTGTGAATTGGGAATACTGAGGCGGTGGGGTGGCACTTAGTGCGGGAAAAACAGGGAGTTCATCGGGCAGATCGTAACGCAGGCACCCTACATGCGTGTTCGCCGTTCCCGCAGGATAAGGCCGATTCCGGCGATCGTAACCAGGATTCCCCCCACAGTCAGAACACCTTTCCAGGAGATACCTGGGGCAGATTGAATGGCGACTGTGGTGGGTTCAGACAGCGCCTGATTATGGTCGCCGGCTAGCCACAGTTTGAGTTTCGTTTGTTTACTCCGTGCCGCAATATCAGCATGTACCTGGAGAGTCACTGAACCACGGGCAGGCAATGTTTGTTTCAGCTCGTCGAGCTGAACGTTCGATGGGCCTTGCCATTGGAGCGACGCCTTGACCGGGAGCGGTAAACCATTCCGAGCCACGATCAAGATGGGTGATGAATCCGACGTTCGCGTGTACACATTGCCCGGCGGGACGAGCTTCACCGAGGTCAAAAGGTTGTGAAGCATCGCCTGGCTTTTGTCCAACAGCGTGTCCGAATACTGAGTGACAGTGTCGTATTTCTTCTCACTCCGTCGGCCGTCGTCAGTGAGTGCCCGAAGGAGATCTGTACGCAATGGCGCCGTGAAGTTAAACCGTGTGAGCTCAATCCGGTCATCATTACTCATCATGGTGGTCAGCCGTGTGATCGACGACGCCTGCGTCGCCACCCGATGTACATCGTCGCTGCTTACCGCGCCGGGATCCTCATACGGGCGGTTCACGCTCCCCGTGGAATGTGGGGTTTGGGATGTGATGGCGGAGAGCGCGGTGGGTGTGGCCTCCCCGCCGAGGAGTGTGCCAACCGCGTCTAAAAATGCGGTGGCGTCCTCGCTACTGGCGGTCCACTGCGCGGGGGGCGTGGCAAGGACGGGCGTGCGCGATTGAATCGTCTGCCACATGACGGCAATGGCGTCCTGCATTCGCGCGTGCGAGGAATCAAGCGTCTCTTGATAGCGCGTCAGCGGTGTGGAATACGCCGCCGTCTCCGGAGTCCCCCCGGTTGCCGCAAGGGTGGCGCCCACATCCGCATTAAACGGAATGGCTGTCACACCGTGGCCAACGTCGACAAGTTTGTTTTCCCACGCGGATTGGTCATGTGCGGCTGAGTCATCGTCGCGGGAACGGACCGCAGAGTCCCCACCAGCGGAATCATCCTTGTCAGAGGACGAACCATCGCCCGCTGTCGTATCAGACTTGTCCCCCTTGTCCGTTTCAGTGCTGGTAGACAGCGAGTTATCCGCGACAAGCGTCGTAACATGCGGATCCCGAGGAGGCCACGAGGCTGGCCGCACTGTATTCGTCGACGCCTCGTCAGACGTGAGAGTAACCGGATTGACCTGCGGTTCCTCACTAGTGGGGGTGCCGGCAGATTTATCGGTATTGGCCACGCCCTCCTCGAATTGCGAGTTCAGATCGATGGGCTCCCCATTGGTATAGGCGTTGGCTAACGACGGTATGGCGTCTTGGTTGAGGTACCCCACGCCGGGAATGGCGATGTTGCTGAGCGTGCTTGTGCCAAGAATGGCTTGAATGTTCGTATCCCCGGTTGAGAGCGTTTGCGCAGCTAGCCAAGGATCCTTGGTGGCTGCGACAGCATTAAGATTGGCCCCCGAGGTGGGCAGCGACACGACACATCCCCCGGATGCCGTATCTTTGAGTTTCTTCAGCCACCTCTCGGCATCGCCCGTGCCCTTGCCATCGCGCGTCTTCGTTCCCTTGGAGGATCCCCAACTATCCCGCAAGCGAGTTGTTTCGCTCACGGCGCTCGGCCGCTCATTGGTCACCGAGTACCCGTGAGTCATTCTCTCCACAGTGGTGAGCAGGTCGGGGTCAATGGCCAGGCAGCTCGCCTCTTTAATGCCGTTATTCTTGCTGGCTGCGTTGGCATAGGCCGACAACAGGCCGTCGAGCCGACCTCCCCGAGCAAGCTCATGGGCGAGCGTTTCGTCGCTCAGCAGGAGGGGAGCTGAGTCAGGAGCTTCACCAGTTTCACCAGGGACGATGGCCGAACGGCTGGCAAGCGGCCACAAAAAAGTAAGCGGTACAGGCTGATTCTCACTGGCCTGTTTATTGTCGCTGTCCGATTTGGCCTTATCCCGGACGGGGAGCAAGAACCTGGACGAACCCTCATATGACCCCGACTGAGCACTGATCACGATGGGGTAGGTCCCCGGATCAGTGATGCCCAACGGCGTGGCTTTGCCATTCCCCTCCGTGATCGGAAGATCAAAAGTCAGAGTGGTGGACTCACCCGGTTTGAGAGTGACAGCGGAGTTATCACCCGAGGACGCGGTGGTTTTACTGTTCTTGGCCGACGTGCTTTTCTTGCCCGATTCGCGTGCCGACGTCGACCCCGTGGATTGCGAATCATTGGCTTGATCGTGGTCGACAGACCCGTTGATCAGATCGTGATTAAAGACATCTTTATTATCCGCCAGCCGGAGACGGGCAGATGCGGTGTCGACGACGGCGTCGGAACGCGACAAAGAATACGTAATCGAGTCGAGCGTGCTTGATGTTGAGTTCGTCAGCTTCACCGTGAACGCAACGTGCCCGTCGATTGTGGCGATCGTCGGGTTGATCTGGGAAATCGAGACATCAATATCGTTCTTGGAGTGGCCATCCCGCGCCGAAGGGTTGGTCCATTGTGTCGATTCCGCAGCCTGAGCCGTAGGGCCCTGATGTCCTGCGTCGGTCAGCGTCGCCGGGAGGATTCCGACGGCACAAGCTACAGCACTAGCGCTGCATATGCCGAGGATGCGTGTTCTCCACGGTTTCACCATGGCGTCATCCTCCCCTCCGCATGGGCTTGACGTGCCAGATCCGGCAGAATCTCGTGCGCGCGCCGGGCCAATTTCCGTTCATCCCCGTAGGCTAGCCGCTCCACGAGCTCAGAGGCAGGAGCCCATGTGACCTCGGTGACTTCAGGATCATCATCATTAAATATGCCGTCAACATATTCCAACAGATGGTGATGGACCGTTTTATGGATGCGGATACCGTCGGACACGAACCAATAATCAATGGTTCCCAGGTCCTCGAAGACGCGCCCGGTGAGCCCGGTTTCTTCCCACACTTCACGCTCGGCGGTGGTGGTATGGTCTTCGCCCTGCTCAACGTGGCCTTTGGGGATGGACCACAGGAGCCGCCCACGCCGGTCAAGCCGCCCGATCAGGCATACATAAATGCGATCCATATTCACGATCCCGGCATCGTCCACAGCTTCAGCTAATCCAGAGACGACGAGTCCGCCGGCGGAGGTTTCCTCCGAGGTAGGCATGTACACCGAAGCGAGTGCGCGGGATTTATTGCGTCGCGAGTTTCGGGACGCCCCCCGGCCGGAGCGCTGGTCACGTGGCCTACCAGGCCTCGAGCGCTTCCTACCGTTGCGCGAGCTGTTTCGTCGCGACGTCGTCGAACGCTTCTGATGTGGCTTATTTTTATCCGTCGACGAGCCACTGCCCTGGTTGTGGTTACCCTTCTTCTTGTCGCCACCCTGGCGGTTATTTTTCGAGCTAGAGGTGCTGCGTCGGCGTCGGCCCCCGTTTGTGCGCCGCGTGCGCCGTGGCGATCCGCCGCCCCCCGTGTGGCCAGCGTCGGACGAGTCTTGGCTCGCTGACTGTGGCCGTGTGCTCCTACTCATTCTTTTCAGGATAGAGGCCGACGAACCCATGTGGGTAGATAGGCCAGTCACATTGCGCGTTCCCTGTGGATAAATGGTCACGTGTGGATAACTCGCGTCATAACGATCGGTGGGGACTAGACATGCCTTGACGACCGGTACGATATCTGACATGGCTGGTTCGTCCTCACTCTCCCATTCGCGTCCGTCCGATTCGAACTCCTCGCATGACACGTCCGTTATGGAGGCAGAATATTTGGCACGCGCGCACAGAGACTTAGCCTCCTTAGTCCCCGTGATGACACCGCTTGCCCAGGCTTTTAATGATGATGATTGCGACCTCTATTTGGTCGGTGGTTCCGTCCGAGATGCTCTTTTAGGGCGTTTGAGCAGTGATCTTGACTTTACGACGAATGCCAGGCCGCATGATATCCATCGGCTGTTAGAGAGCACATGCGATGCCGTGTGGGATACGGGCATCGACTACGGCACAGTTTCGGGCCAACGCAGCGGCCAAGATATAGAGGTGACGACGTTTCGCGCCGACACCTATGACGGCGAATCACGAAACCCCGAGGTCACCTTTGGTGATTCTTTAGACAAGGACCTAACCCGCAGGGATTTCACCGTCAACGCGATGGCTGTCGAGGTCCGTGGCGACGGTTCGCAGGTGTTTCACGACCCGCTTCATGGATTAACTGACCTCGTCCGCGGTTATCTTGATACACCGGACGATCCGGCGATTTCGTTTCACGACGACCCCCTCCGCATGCTCCGGGCCTGCCGTTTTGTGTCCCAACTGGGGTTGCGCGTTGCTCCACGTGTGCGTGAGGCCATGGAGAGGATGGCGGGGGACATCCAGCGGATCACAGCGGAGCGAATCCACGCTGAGCTGGACAAATTAATCCTCGGGGACCACCCGACCGACGGGATTGAACTCATGGTGGACACCGGTTTGGCGGACTACATCATTCCCGAAATCCCTGCTATGCGCATGACCCGTGACGAGCACATGCAGCACAAGGATGTGTATGCCCATTCGCTGCAGGTGCTGCGCCAAGCTATTGATCGTGAACCGGATGGCCCGGACTTAGTCCTGCGGTGGGCGGCGCTGCTCCACGACTGCGGAAAACCCAGCACGCGGGCCCCGAAACCCGGCGGAGGCGTCACGTTTTATCACCACGATGTGGTGGGGGCGAAAATGGCCCGCAAACGCTTCAGGGCATTGAAATACAGTAAGCAGTTCATCAAAGACGTCTCGGGATTGATCTACCTGCACCAGCGCTTCCATGGCTATACCGAAAAAGCGTGGAATGATTCCGCTGTTCGCCGCTATGTGACCGATGCGGGGCCCCTTTTGCCCCGGCTTCACCGGCTCGTACGGGCGGACTGCACAACCAGGAACCAGGCGAAAGCCCGTCGTTTACAACGCTTGTATGACGATCTTGAACGTCGTATTGAGGAGATTCAGCATAAAGAGGATCTCGCGCGCATCCGTCCGGATCTTGACGGGAACGACATTATGACGATCCTAGATATTGAACCAGGACCGATGGTAGGAAAAGCCTGGAAGCACATGAAAGATGTTCGCCTGGATCAGGGGCCTTTAGAGCGCGAAGACGCCATCCTAGAGCTGAAGAAATGGTGGACTGAGGAACAGGAGTCAGAGGAGCAACATTCATGAGTGATATCTACAGTGATCGCCTGTTCAATGGGCTGAGTAAAACACCGCCTGAGGCGGGAATGTTGCTGGTCTCTGCACCCGGAATGGTATCTGCAGAGCTGACTCGCTCCGTCATCTTCCTTCTCGACGTTGGCCCCGACGGTGCCGTCGGCGTTGATCTGACAGAACGCACAGAGATGGCAACACAGAACGTCCTGCCGCAGTGGACGCCGCTCATTACCGCACCTCAGGTGATTTATCTCGGCGGCCCGGTGGGTCACAACACTGTTCTCGCCGTCGGGGTAGCGAAGCCGGATACCGTCATCGGCGACACCACGTTGTTCTCCACCACGGCGCACCGATTTGTGACGGTGAATTTAGACGCCGACCCCGACGAGGTGAAAGGGAAACTGCACGGTCTACGCATGTTCGGCGGGTACGCCGGGTGGGGGCCAGGCCAACTTAATGCCGAAATTGAGCGCGGAAACTGGTACGTGGCGCCGGCACTGACCGAAGACGTCCTCGCCCCCGCCAATGTCGATGTGTGGGGGCAGGTGATGCGTCGGCAAGAGCAACCACTCCCCCTCTTCGCGACCTACCCTATCGATCCGAACGAGAATTAAACCGAGAATTAACCGTCACCTCGCGCCCGTAGAGAACACGTTATGGACACACCACCACACCGCGGATCACCGCAGAACACCCCCGCACACGGCGGTTCTTTAGGCCCCGACATCCGGCAAGGTCTAGCTGAAACCTGGGCAATTGGGCTGGGACTGATTCCGCTCGGACTTTCCTTCGGCCTTCTGGTCGTCCAATCAGGTTTTGCTTGGTGGTGGGCACCAATTTTGTCCACCATCATTTACGCGGGATCCATGGAGTTCCTGGCCATCAGCTTGATCAGTAGCGGGATTGGGCTGTTTTCTGCTGGGTTAACAGCATTGATGGTGAATTTCCGTCACGCGTTCTACGGCTTGACCTTCCCTCGTCACGCAATTAAAAGCCGCGCCTGGCGCGCCTACTCCACCTATGCCTTGACGGATGAGTCCTATGCCATCGCATCGACGTCCATGGCGAAGAACAGCTCGATCAGCGGCGTCCACGTCCTGACAATCCAAGTCGTTGTGCAAGCCCTCTGGTTGGCGTCGGGAATAGTTGGTGCTCTCGTCGGTCAGTACATTCCCACCATCGACGGGATGTCCTTCGCTCTCGTCGCTCTGTTCATTGTGCTCACCATGGAGTCATTTTCCGCGAATCCCGACTGGTCGCTGCCTGGCCTTGCCTTGATCTGCGCGGCCGTCGGATGGCTTGTGTCGGAGCAATCTCTCATGGTTATCGGGCTGGGACTTTATCTTGCTGTGCTCCTCGTGAGGTTTTGGTCCCCGACCGTCGACGAAACCCTCACGCTGCGGTCCGGCCGTGGCCACTCCGACCCTACCGACGGTGAAGGGGGAACTGCACAATGAATCACACGCTGGCTTATGGCGATTATGGGTTGCCCGAAGGGGTGTCACTGTCCCACACGCTCGCGATGCTGTGCGTGATCGGTGTTGTCACCGTTGCCCTGCGCGCGTTTCCATTTCCGTTTATTGCGCGTTTGCGGGGATCGGATTTCGTGGCCCATCTCAGCCGAACCATGCCCGTGGGTGTAACCATGGTGCTCATTGTCTACACCGCTGTGGAAACCTCGCATGACAGGGGCGGGTGGTGGCCTGTCCTCGTCGCTATTGCGGGAACGTGCCTGCTTCATGCGTGGCGGCACAGCGTGACGCTCTCCATTTTCGGCGGAACCGCACTCTACGTTTTGTTGCTCAACGTTGTGGCGTAGCGACGTTTGTCCTGGCCGATTCGTTTAACTGGCGTGTTCGTCCAGCTGGCGCGCGTATCGGCTCGCGCGCACAGAGCACACCATCAGCTGAATCTGGTGGAACACCATCAGCGGCAAAATGATCACCGCAGCGCTCTGGGGGAAAATGACGGCGGCCATGGGGAGGCCCGTCGCTAAGGACTTTTTAGTCCCGCAGAACTGAATGGCCACGCGGTCGCCGTAATCGAAGCCGAAACGGCTCGCGGCGGTCCAGGTCAACCACAGCATCAGCTCGACCAAAATAAGGGACAGCAGGACGACGATCACCAGCTGCCACCACGCAATCGACGTCCATACGCCCAACACGATTCCCTCCGAGAACGCCCCGTATACCACGAAAGCGATGGACAGCCGGTCCACATTCTTCGTCACCGGGCTTGCCGACATTTTCGCGATCGGACGCCACAAACGTGCAATCTGGCCAAGCATGAATGGCACAAGTAGCTGCAGCGCAACGTCGATAAACACGCTGCCGGACACGTGGAAACCCGACCCCGACATGAAGAACATCACGAGAACAGGTGTGATTACGACACCTAACAGATTCGACGTCGACGCGCTGACGATGGCGCCCGCCACGTTTCCCCTGGCAACGGACGTGAACGCCACCGAGGACTGGACCGTCGACGGCACGAGACAGAGGAACAAAAAACCGGCATAAAGGTTGTGGCCCACCAGGTGCTGAAGTGGGAAGAGAGCGATACCGATGATCGGGAAGACGACGTAGGTAAAAGCCAGAATGAGGGTGTGAAGACGCCAGTGCTTGAGGCCCTCGAAAGCCTCGGCGGGTGAGAGGCGCGCGCCGTAGAGGAAAAACAGAAATGCAATTGCCCCGGTGGTGACGGTATCCCACGCGCTGGCGAAAGACCCGCGAGCAGGGAAAAGAATGGCGATCGTCACTGCTGAGAGGATCATGACGATCAACGGATCGGGCCGCCAGGAGGCAATTTTGCGAATATTCACGTCACTATTCTAAAAACCTTCACGCTGGGGCGGGGGCATGTAGGAAAATCACTACTACCGCTGGAGAGAACAGTCTCGGTGTTTAAGGGGCTACTACCTGCGTAAAAGGTGGCGAAAGAGGTGATTCGTCTAGGTCTCTCAGGTCTACGCCACGCGTGCCCAGGAAGTCGCGCGTGAAACTCCATCACACTTTTAAACGAAAAATAATTAGCGAGTGGAAACCGTTGTGTTATTATCTCGCTCACAAGCTTTTCAGTACAAAAGTAAATCTTGAGATGATAAGGAGCTGCGTGGTGCGAAGTAGCTTCATGCCTGTGGACATTTCGGCACAGGACGTCGAGCTGTCGACAAAAAAGGGCCCGGTGTACGGGCCATTAAGTTTCACTGTCCAACCGGGAGAAACGGTCGCGCTCGTCGCCGGCCAGTCCAACGGACTGTCGAGCCTGCTACTCACCTTGGTGGGCCGCATGAAGCCCTCGGGCGGAACAGTCACCGTGGGTGGAATCACCATTCCCCAACACATGCGGAAAGTCCAGAAGATCGCGACATTCGCTGGTTTCGACGACCTGGATGATTTGGATCCCGCACTGACCATCGCGGAAACAGCCTATGAGCGGATCTCACTCGAATCGCCGATTATTGCTCGTCGGCCCGGGTGGGAGGGCGACCACATGACGTCATGCCTCCACGCAGCTTTTGGAACCGAGCCCCCCGGGTCCGACGTTCCCATCGAAGACCTCACGGTGTTGGGTCAGGCGCAGGCGAGGCTTTTCGTCGCGCTCGTGTGTCGGCCCTCCGTGATCAGCTATAACGATGTCGATTCCCTCCGCAATCCGAACGACCAGGCTGCGCTCTGGGAATCGTTGCAACGTGCCTCCGCTCTAGGAATCACGATCGTCGCGAATACCGCGAACGTCGGCGCCATCCCTGACGGCGTCCGACAGATCTTCGCCGAGCGCCCCGACAATCGGGATGAAAACCGTGTTGTCGACGAGTCCGCCGATGAATCTGCCGATCGATCCGCCGATCAATTCGCGAATGAGGAAACGCGCGTTGATATCCCCCGCTCCCCCACGGACCCTATAACCACGACCCGCCACCGAGCGGGCAGCACACCTGCTTATCAGCACACCCATGCTCTCGCCGCCGAGGAGGCCAACCATGGCGAATAACAAGCCCAACCACAGTAAAGACGCGGGTTCCTCGCCTGCTCGGCCGAAACGGCGGGGCCTCACCGCGCGAGGGAAAGGCGCGTCCGCCTACCGCGAACGCATCATGCCGCGCATGTTGATCGGGCGGAACTCGGAAATCCACCGCCTGCGCATTTTCCCCGTCGCGCTCGCCATTCTGGCAACCATCCCGCTGCTCGTCGGCGCGTTCTTCCTTTGGGCCAACCAGAATCCGACGGAAAACCTCAGCGACATGAAGGTCGCCGTCGTTAATAATGACCGTCCGGCAGAAAAGGACGGTCAGCCGGTCAATGTTGGCCCGGAAATCATTCAGAATGTTAAGGCCAACCCCACCTTCGATTGGCAATTCCCCTCAGAATCGGAGGCCAGGAAGGGGCTGGAGGACGGTAAGTACTTCGCTACCGTCGCTATTCCTCAGGATTTTTCCTCGTCCGTGGCGTCCATTGGTACGCAGAATCCGCACCAGGCTGTGCTGAACTTCGACTATAACGACGCGAATGGTAAATCGGCGTCCGTCCTGTTGAAAGCCGCAGCTGAGCGTCTGCACTCGACGATTAATGAGTCGATCACCAACACGGCCAGCGCCAAGGTGTTTTCGTCGCTTAACGAAATCCATGAGGGAATGGGTAAGGCTGCCGACGGTTCCGGCCAGTTGGCTAATGGTGCGAAGACCGCCAATAACGGTGCGACTCAGCTGGATAACGGCGCCAGTAAGCTTCTCAACGGATCGTCGCAGTTGAAGGACGGTGCTGGGACGCTCACGTCGAAACTGGGTGAAGCTCACGCTGGTGCAAAGAAGTTGGATGATGGATCGGCGCAACTCCAAGCGGGTGCGCAACAGCTCACCGACAAGTTAGGTCTTGCCCACGAGAAATCGACGGAACTTGTGAGCGGTGCTCAACAGGTCGCCGACGGTAACGCAAAGCTGGCGCAGGGCAATGCTCAACTAGCCGCCGGGCTCGATGAGATGAAAGGGAAGTTGGCCGCGATAGAGGGAATCCCCGGAATCAGCCAGCTGCCTCAGGTGCGACAACTTCTCGACGGCGTTAATCAGGCAAATTCGGCAGCTCACCAGCTCGCCGACGGTGCTCAGAAGGCCTCCGATGGTTCCCGACGTGTGGCCGACGGCAGCACCCAGATCAGCGGCGCCCTCCAGCAATTCCAGGATGGTAGCCAGACCATCGCGTCGAAGTTGGGTGAAGCGCACGCTGGTGCAGGACAGCTCAGCAGCGGCCTGAGCCAGTTGCAAAGTGGTGCGAGCCGGCTCCAGGATGGTGCAACCACGCTGAATAATGGCCAGAAAGACCTGAAGAACGGAACGACGCAGCTAGCCGGAGGAACCGGGAAGCTGTCAGAGGGTGCGGGCACGCTGCACGATAGCCTGGCGTCCTCGCAGGACCGCGTACCAGCATTTACGACGCAGATGGTCGCGCACAACGCGGACACCTTGGCTGGTCCGTCGGAACTGAATGAAAGCTGGGTACACAAGGTGTCGTCGATGGGCGAAGGCCTTGCCCCGTTCCTGGCTGGTTTCGGAATTTTCTTGGGTGGATTGTTCGTGTGGCAGGTTGTTCGTCCGCTCCCCAGACGGAACCTGGCTGCGTCGGTCTCCTCGCTGCGGTTGGCTATTCGAACCACCACTCCAGCACTGTTGATCAGCGTTCTGCAGGTCGCGCTGCTGGTTGGTATCAGCTGGTTCACGCTGGATATTCGCCCTCAAAACCTCCTCGCCTGGACTGCTCTCATGTTACTGGGCGGCTTCGGATTCTTGATCTTCCAGCAAGCTCTGATTATCTGGTTCGGTGAAGGAAAGGGGCAGTTGTTGGGCATCGTTGCTTTGGTGGTGCAGCTCGCGTCCGCGGGCGGGCTGTACCCCATCGAAACCTCGCCCAAGTTCTTCCAGATACTCCACCCATTCATGCCATTTAGTTGGCTCATCGAAGGGATGAGACAAGCTGGGGTCGGTGAATTGAATGCTCAATTCTGGAACTCCGCGCTCGTGCTGGCCTTCGTTGCGGTGCTGACCATGGTGTTCCTGGTCTGGGGAGTATCCCGCAAGCGGGTGTACACGATGTCTACCCTGCATCCGGCCGTGGTGTAAGGGGTAGCGGGGCGAGGGACTAACTCTCACCCCAGCGCTGTAATCCTCCCAGTCCTGTACGGGTTGGGAGGATTTTCTATGTTCATGCCCGGTTAACTAGGTCTCGACGGCACCACGTCGGACTTACTCTGTCCCGGGCAGTGGCCCCCACGACGCAGGCCCACCGTGATCCGCGTCCTCGCACGCCCGAGCAATAATGGCCCGGAACCGCGGTTTCATATCGGGCAATTCGTTCACATCGCACCAGGCAACGGCTTGGGATTCGTCGTCGCCAATACCGACCTCCGGCGAGTCGTCCCGAAGCGAAGCGCGAAACGCGGTGTCCACATATGACGTCACATCGCCATCGGGGTACGTCACTGGGCCCACCGCTTGAACATTCAACAGAGATTCGATCGTGATGAGTGCCCGCGTTTCTTCCTGAGCTTCCCGAATAGCCGCGACATGGGGATGCTCACCTGGGTCAACGATGCCCGTCACGGGTGTCCATTGCCCATTATCGACGCGACGGACCAACAGAACTTCACGCGCGCCGGGAGCGGAACCGTCGCGAAGAATGACGACGGTAACCCCAGGCAGCCACAGCGGGTCGTGGCCAATTTTGGAGCGAAGATTAATGATGAAGGGCGGAGTAGCCATCGGCTTAGGAATCCGCAGCCTGTGCGGCACGTCGAGCGGCACCGATATCGACGGCCACGGGCGTGCTGGGTTGTTGTGAAGCCCCGCCACCACCGCAGGAGCAGGACGTATTGCTCTCTTCGGCCTGTTGTTGAGCATCAAGCAGCGCGACAGTGTGCGCGCCCATGGCAGCACCCACGCCAATCAGAGCCACCGATGCAATAACAGCCACGGCAACCCACAGCCACGCCCATCCGGAAGCCCCAAAAGCGACAACTCCCCCGAGCAGCAGGGCCAACGCACCGACTGTCCAGCTCGGCGCGGCCACCTTGTGGGCGAGTTCCCACATGGCGGGATCGCGTCGAACCTCGGGGACACGAATGCCTACCCAGCTGTTACCGGGAAGTTTTCCTCCCCAAGCGGCCAGGCCCACGCCACCCACTGCAACAGCGAGAATAACCAGAATGATGCCGACAATCATGGTTCTAGTGTAAGCCTGCCGCGTTACGCGATCACAGGCCGGACGCGGATCTCCTCCACGGTGCATTCGGGTGTGGCATCGATGGCTGTGCGTACCGCGGCCGCGATGGATTCCGGCTGCACATAAATGGCTCCGTCGTAATCCTCGGGCGCCATGCCTTTCTCCGCCTGGATTTCTCGTTGCATATCAGTATCGACGCGACCTGGGTGGACCGAGGTCACGCGCACTACACCGCGTTCTTCTTCGCGTAGTGCGTCGGTAATAGCCCGCAGAGCGAACTTAGAGGCGCAGTACGGGGCGCTCCCGGGGCGGGACCTGTGTCCGGAGCCGGAATTGATGGCCACAATATCGCCGTGGGTGGCCCGTAGCTTCGGCAAGAGCTGCCGAATGAGGTCCACCTGCGCAATAACGTTAAGGTCAAGCACCCGAACCCAGTCCTCGCGGGAGACATCGGCAATCGCGCCGCCGACCGATATCCCGGCGCTGAGAACAAGCACATCCAGTGCCGGTTCGGGGAAAGCTTCAAGAGCCTTGCCGACGGATGACGGGTCTGTGAGATCCGCGACGAATGGCCGCGCATCGGGAACGGTCTCTTGGGCCTTCTTGACGCTTTCTTCGCTGGTCCCGCCGATGTAGACGGTGTGTGTGGTGGCGAGATCGTGGGCGATGGCTAGCCCGATACCGCGGGTCGCTCCTGTGATGAGGGCGACGGGGCGTTCGGAGGATGTGGTGGGCGGTGTGGTCATGTGGTGTGGCTCCTCAGTGGTGTGCGTGGCCGGGCGTGCGGCCAAAATAGGCCGCTGATCTGGGTGATCTGCGTTTTAGCTAGTGGTGATATCGACGCCGCTCAGCCCGTGGAGACGTTTGTCCGCGGAGCGCTGAGACTTAGCTCCGTCGCCGATGCAGGCGTCAAGAAGGTTGTCGATGGAGAGATCACGGGTGTCGGAATACAGCAATTGCTTCTTCGTGAAGCGATCAATCAGCTGGTCAACATTGTCGTGGCCCGCGGCCGTTGCGGTCCCGCGAATGGCATCTGCCCATTCGTCAGGATTAGCCACGACGAAAAGAAGATCATTCGCGTCATCGTCCAGGCGATCAAGAATGCTAATAATCACGGATGCAGCTTTGCTTACCGATGGTGGTACGTCGCCCGAAGCGATCGCCTCTTTAATCCATTCCGGAATGACACCCCGCTGTAGGCTACGCCACGGATAGAGCTCTAGTCGGCCGATCTCGCTGGATTGAGGCAGGTCATCCCCGGAAATATGTAGTACGCCATCTGTGGTCATCCGGTTTCCTGGCCACTTATCCATGAGGGCGTGGCGAAGCTCCCACGCTGGAATAAGGGGGAATTCATTGTCCCCCACGGAGAGATCATCGCGGCCAGTCATCATCGCATTCTGCTGGTCATTGAGGTCCAGAATTTCTGCCAGCGCTTGCGCTGTGCGGGTCAGTGAATGGCCAAGCTGCTCCCCGCGTTGACGTCGAACCAACGGCAAGGAGTGGTCAATCTTTTGAAGAAGAGCATCGAAGTACTTAATAGGTTCTTCGGCGGAGCCTTGATGGCCTTCCGTATTTTTAACTTGGATTAACCCGTCAGCTAAGTATCCAGAAACCTTGTTCTTAAAGATTGCGTTATCGCCAAGAACCATGAGTTTGATGCGGTTCGAGGCAGGGCGGTCCACGATGTGCGGGAACGTGCGGTTAATAATCCCGTCGTCGACCTCAGACAGAAGGCCGTAAAAGGGCTCATCACCCAGGTAAACGACGGAACCTTTCTTAATCGTTGCTTCTTTGTTGTGCTCGGAAAACCACTTTTGGTCAGCAGGGTGAACAACGTCGTCGATAGAAAAGGATTCAGTCTTTTTAGCGAAGATGTCGGATGCGGACAATGTCTCCGGCGAATACATCTCGCGGTAGAAATCGACGAAGTCAGAAAAAACAGTGGTGTTCGGCATACATGCTCCTTGTTTTCGTCAGGATTCGTGTGTTCGAGACGAGCGGTTGATGACCGGGTTTGTCAGCGGTGACCGGTGTAGTTGCCCTCATCATGGGCCCAACTAGACTATGTGACCATGACAAATCCGAGAGAAAAGAGCCCGAATGGGGGCCAGTCAACTGGTCATCCCACTACGTCAGTGTCCTCCTCCCACAATACTTCGTCAGGCTCTCTTTCTTCGCGGTCGAGTGCGTCGTCGGCGCATCACGACGAACCACGTTTCCGCTACACCGCCGGGCTGGCTGCGGAGATCGAAAACGCCTGGCACGAGCGTTGGTCCGACGAGGGGACGTTCAACGCGCCCAACCCCACCGGGGATTTAGCCCCCCGCGATGGAGGTTCGGATCTTCCCGACGATCGGATCTTTGTCCAAGATATGTTCCCCTATCCATCGGGCGTCGGCCTGCACGTTGGCCACCCCTTGGGCTACATTGCGACGGACGTCTACGCACGTTTCCACCGCATGTTGGGCAAGAACGTGCTGCACACACTGGGATATGACGCCTACGGCCTCCCTGCGGAACAGTACGCGGTCCAGACAGGAACGCACCCGCGGACCACCACCGAGGCGAATATCGCAAACATGAAGCGCCAGCTGGGGCGCCTGGGTCTGGGGCATGACCCTCGTCGGTCATTTGCTACGACTGACCAAGATTTCTACCGCTGGACCCAGTGGATTTTCCTCCAGATTTTCAACTCGTGGTTTGACCCCCAGGCCAACGCAGCCCGGCCGGTCGCGGAATTGCGGGAAAAGCTGGCATCGGGCGCGGTCAATGTGACCTCCGGCCCCGGCTACCAGAGCGTTGATCCCGACACGGGTGCAGCAGTCGAAGCCGCTGAACAAGCCGGCAAGAGCTCCGCGGAAATATGGGAATCGCTGGATGATGCTCAGCGTGAGCACGTCGTTGAAACCTTCCGTTTGGTCTATCGGTCCAGGTCAACGGTGAATTGGGCCCCCGGGCTCGGCACGGTCTTGGCCAATGAAGAAGTCACGGCCGACGGCCGCTCGGAACGTGGCAATTTCCCCGTTTTCCGCAAGAAACTGACCCAGTGGATGATGCGGATCACGCAGTACTCGGATCGTCTGCTCGACGATCTCGACCTGCTGGACTGGCCCGACAAGGTGAAGTCCATGCAGCGCAACTGGATCGGCCGGTCCCGGGGTGCGGAAGTCACCTTCGCCATCCCGACGAACACCTCCAGCCACGACGCCGCACAGTGCCCCGTGTTCACCACCCGCCCCGACACCCTCTTCGGCGCGGAATACCTCGTCTTGGCGCCAGAACATGAGCTTGTCGACGAGATCGTCGCAGATCAGTGGCCGGATCTCCGCGCCGAGCGCTCGCTCTCCGACGACGCCATCGACCGCTGGACCAGCGGCGCGGCCACCCCTGCCGAGGCGGTGAAGGAGTACCGCGCGTCCATCGTCGCGAAGTCCGATTTGGAACGCCAAGAGAACAAGGAAAAAACCGGTGTCTTCCTGGGCGTGTACGCCACGAACCCGGTGAATGGCCGCCGCATCCCCGTGTTCATCGCCGACTATGTCCTGTCCGGCTACGGCACGGGTGCGATCATGGCTGTTCCCGCGCACGATGAGCGCGACTACGACTTCGCGCGCGTCTTCGAATTGCCCATCACCGAGGTCATTTCCGGCGGCGACGTCACCGTCGAGGCTTTCACGGGCGCCGGCACCGCAGTGAACTCAGCCAACGACGACGGCCTAGACATCAACGGCCTCCACTTGGAGGACGCGAAAGCACGCACCATCGATTGGCTCGCCCAGCGTGGCGTCGGCAAGGAAAAAATCCAGTACAAGCTGCGTGATTGGCTCTTCGCTCGCCAGCGGTACTGGGGCGAGCCCTTCCCCGTTGTGTACGACGAGAACGACGTCGCTCACCCGCTCCCGGAGTCCATGTTGCCCGTTGTGCTCCCGGATGTGGACGACTACCGGCCGGTATCCTTCGATCCCGATGACGCGGAATCGGAACCACACCCGCCGCTGGCCAAGGCCAAGGACTGGGTCAATGTGGAGCTGGATTTGGGCGATGGCCCCAAGAAGTACCGACGCGATACGAACGTGATGCCGCAATGGGCGGGAAGTTCCTGGTACGAGCTCCGCTATGTGGATCCCACGAATCAGGACGCGCTCTGCGACCCCGAGAATGAAAAGTACTGGATGGGCCCCACGGATCAGAAGAAATCCGGCGGCGTGGACCTGTATGTCGGCGGTGTCGAGCACGCGGTGCTGCACCTGCTCTACTCCCGGTTCTGGCACAAGGTGCTGTTCGACCTCGGCTACGTGTCCTCCTGCGAGCCGTACCATCGCCTCTTCAACCAGGGCTACATCCAGGCTTTCGCGTACACCGACGACCGCGGCGTGTACATCCCCGCCGCGGAGGTTGTGGAGCGCGACGGTTCCTTCTGGTGGGTTCCCAGCGACGGGCGGAACATGGATGGTGTTCAGACCAATGAGCACGGCGAAATCCAGGTTCACCAGGAGTACGGAAAGATGGGCAAATCCCTGAAGAATGCCGTCTCCCCTGAGGACATTTGCGACAACTATGGTGCCGATACGCTGCGCATTTACGAAATGTCGATGGGTCCGCTGGATACGTCTCGCCCCTGGGCGACGAAGGACGTCGTTGGTTCGCAGCGCTTCTTGCAGCGTCTGTGGCGACTGGTGGTCGATGAATCCACCGGTGACCTCGTCGTCACGGATGCGACCCCCACCGATGACGATCGCCGCGCCCTGCACCGCACGATTGTCGCAGTCCGCGAGGATTACGCCCAGCTGATGGATAACACTGCGGTGGCGAAACTCATTGAGTACGTCAACTATGTGACGAAAACGTATGCGGGCGGCGCTCCCCGCGAGATCGTCGAACCAGCTGTGCTGCTCGTTGCCCCGCTTGCCCCGCATATCGCGGAAGAGCTGTGGTCGCGGCTGGGTCACACTGAGTCCTTGGCTCACGGCCCCTTCCCGACGTTCGAGGAGAAGTGGCTTGTCGACGACACCGTCGAGATTCCTGTTCAGGTGCAGGGGAAAGTCCGCAGCCGTATTAATGTAGCGACGGATGCCTCGCGCGAAGATATTGAAGCTGCGGCACTTGATGATGCCAAGGTGAAAGAGCACGTGGGCGATCATGAGATTAAGAAAGTGATCGTTGTCCCTGGCCGTATGGTCAACGTGGTGATCTAGGCCCGACCCGGAACGGAAAACAGCATGTTTGGAAAATCAAAAAAATCCGCCTCGGGGTCGTCGGGGTCAGCCCCTGCCGCGGCCACAGTGAAGAAGGAACGCCCCTGGTATATCGAAATCCCGATCATTATCCTCTGCGCGCTCCTCGTGGCGGTGCTGTTCCAGGTTTTTATCGGGCGCGTCTACGTTATTCCCTCGGAGTCCATGGAGCCGACGCTCAATGGGTGTACGGGCTGCAATAACGACCGCGTTTTCGTCAATAAACTCGCCTACGATTTCAGTTCTCCCAAGCCGGGCGACGTCGTCGTGTTCCGAGGCCCCGAGTCTTGGGACGAAGGGGAATTCGGTGAGAGCACGTCGGATGAGAGCAGCGGCTTCAGCAAGGTGTTGCGTACTGGTGCGTCGTATATTGGGCTGGCTACTCCCCCGGAGAATGACGTCGTGAAGCGGGTCATCGCGACGGGTGGGCAAACTGTTGAGTGCAAACCCGGAGACGACGGCATCAAGGTGAATGGGAAGACGATCGATTCGTCGTACACTCTGCAGCCCCCGCAGCGGGAGGTCGATACTGAGCATGGCTCAGAAGCGTGCGGTGGCGGGTACTTTGGCCCGATCACTGTGCCCGATGGGAATGTGTGGTTGATGGGCGATAACCGCACGAATTCTGCAGATTCTCGCTACCATATGGAGGATCAGTACCAGGGCACAGTGCCTGAGAAGAACATTATTGGCCGGGTGGATGCCCGTATTCTGCCGTTCAGTCGGATCGGTACTGTGGGTCACCCGGATATTCAGAAGGACTAACCAGCGCGAGTTGCGCCCGGCGCGCCTACCGGTAATCAAGCCCGGCAATTGCCATCCACCCGGTGCTGGTGATCCACCCGAGTGCGAAGGGGATAAGCACCCAACAAATGGCGAGCCATGGGCGCCAGCGGTCATACCGGGCCCACTTGATATAGGTGGTCCACACTCCCCCGAGTGCGCCGATGAGGGCGATCGCCCCCGGTACCACGGGGAAGAGGATTTCGTAGGTACGCGAACATATCCATGCCGACTCCCCCGCGTCGCAATCCGGGCCACCTTGGTTGTGCGAAATGAACAGGATGATTCCGGCCGCGAGCAGCGTAATCAGCGGCACCACGATGACATACACGATGGCCTGGTGGGTGGACCGCGTGTGTTGCTCTAGGCGCAGTAATGGGTCGAGTTCGTAATCCAGCTGGGATGGTTTGGATGGCGTGGAGTCTGCTTTATCGACGGTGACGTGCTGGTCGGGGTCATCGGAGCGGTGAGAATGAGATTTCCCGTGGCTATCCACTCGAACCTCCTCTACAGCGAAAATGTTGATTTAGACGGGAACAATAACAGTGGGGACGGGCGAATTCCGCACAATCTGGTTTGTCGACGAACCAAGGAACGTATGCCCGAAGACGCCCAGCGTGGAACTGCCCACGACGAGGAGGTCCCCTTTCTTCCAATCTAGGTCGGCGATGGAATTTTCCCAGTCCTCGCCGGATCCGATGGCGAGATCGACGCGAAGATCGTCAAAGCGCGCGAGGGCGCGTTCCTGTCCACGCTCAAGGATGCTCTGGGCCTGGTCCCGCCACTGCCGGGTGACCTCTTTGGCGTGCTTGTACGGGGTTTCGGTGGGATACATCGACGGACCGTGCGGCGTGAATGCCACAAGGCGGAGGGGAACATCCCATCGGTGTGCATAGTCGCACGCTTTCCGCAACGCTTCCTGTGATTGTTCAGTATCGGCGTAAGCACAGTTGACGCGAGTGACGCCTTTTTTGGATGTCCGCAGGCCACGCGGGGCGAGACCCAGGGATACGGGTGCGCAGTGAAGCAGGGCATCCGCGGTGGACCCGGCAACAAATCGGCCCTCGGCCGCAGAAGCGTGGGATCCAAGCAGAACAATCGTCGCATTGAAACCGGTGGCAGCCGCGCTGAGAGCGTCGGTTTCGGAGGCAGCGGTGACGAACTCGAAGGGGGTGGCATCCAGGGAATCGTCGGGAACCCGTGCCTCTTTGAGCGCCTCAAGAGCAGCGCGTTCGCACTTCTTCGTTTCCTTGCGAATCCAGCGTTGGTAGTCCTCCCCTAGCTCGTCGGGTGCGCCCGATGGCCATATGGATGGCAGGACGGTGATTGTCCGAATGACGGCCGGCGAGGTACGGGCAAACCATGCGGCGAATTCCTCGGCACTGGATTCGGTGGGATGTGGGCGTCGGGAAATGAGGATGCGAACCGGGGATTCGTTAGTCACGGTGGTGCTCCGTTTGTCGGAAGGGGTTAGTCGTGTGCTGGGTGTTCGTCGTCGGGGCCACCCTCGTGATCATTAAGGATGCGCTCGAGGACGTCGGTCAGTTCGAGTGCGAGCTCTTTGCCATCTTCAGTGTATTGAGCAATGAACCGCGCGAACTCAAGGTTTCGTTGTGCATTGACTCGTTCGAGCTCTTCCCTACCGTGGTCCGTCAGGGCGACGGTCACTCCGCGGCGGTCGTGTTTATCTCGCTCCCGAACAACAAGGCCGTCGAACTCGAGGCGGTGAATCGCGTTCGATGCGGTGGGCATGCGGATGGACTCGAATTTGGCGATGTCGCTAATCCGCATAGAACCGTGCTGTTCCAGCACGGACAGTATGGAAATTTGGCTAGCGGTAAGGGCGGTATGAACCGACTGACGGTAATAAATTAAGACGAGCCTATTGAGGAGTGGCCGGAGCCGTGCTGCAATGTCTTCGATAGGAGTGTCTTGAGAAAACTGTTTCGAGGGCTGTGTGGTGGCGTGGTCAGAAGTGGCGGGGACGGGAGAGGCGTCGCCTGAATTTTTATTGATGGACTTGTCAGTTGAGGTCATTGTCACCAGGTGCGTTAGTCAGAAATGGACTCCTCCTATTATATGGTGATTCTCACCCGCGCTAAAGCTGCTTGAGTGCAGCGAAAGGTTATGCGTGCCGACGGTGTGCTGGGCTATACACGTGAGGCTATTGTGCCTATAGTGACCGGGGTGAGCTGGACAGAGACGAGGAATCATCAGCTTGATCGTCAACGGTTGCTGGCTGAATACCGCCGGGGAGACATCTCTTCGGAGGAATTGCGGCAGTCGTCACGTCGGCTGATTGATGCCGCTGATTTTCATGGTGAACCACAAGATCGTCCGTGTCCGCTGTGTGGAAAAAGGACGTTAAAAAATGTCATCTGGATATTCGGCGACAACTTGGGGAAAATAGCAGGGACCGCGCGTAGTCGTCGAGAAGTTGAGGCCCTGGCGGAAACCTATGGCGACATTACCGCCCACATCGTGGAGGTATGCGTGCATTGCCGGTGGAACGTACTGCTTCGTGAGATGCTTGTCCGTGTAGGAAGTGGTACGTCCAAACCTCGCGTAGAGGAGAAATAGGAATAGTGAGTAACAAACAACCACAAAGGCAGGCCAAGATGTCTACCTGGAAAAAGGTGCTGCTATGGACAGGTGTAATCCTCCTTGTTCTCATTCTTGCGCCTGTTGTGGCATTCTTTTCCGCCTACGCGGTGACGAAGGTCCCGGAGCCTCAAGAGCTTCAGACTAATCAGATTGCGACCATTTACGCGTCGGATTCTTCTACCCAGTTGGCGCGCATCGTGCCGCCCGACGGTAACCGCACGGACGTTGATCTCTCGGAGATCCCTCAACCTGTGCGACAAGCCGTGTTAGCTGCGGAGGACCGCTCCTTCTATTCCAACCCTGGCTTCTCTGTTAAAGGTTTCGGACGCGCTGCGCTTGGTCTTGTGACGGGTAAGGAATCCTCTGGTGGTGGTTCCACCATCACCCAGCAGTATGTGAAGAACGCCCTGGTAGGTAACGAGCACTCCTACACACGTAAGGCTAAGGAGCTCGTTATTTCCGCGAAGATGGCCCGCGAGTGGTCCAAGGATGAAATCCTCGGCGCGTATCTGAACACTATTTATTTTGGACGTAACGCGTATGGCATTGCTGCGGCGTCGAAGGCGTATTTCAACAAGGACGTCAAGGACCTCACGCCGGAGGAAGGCGCTGTGTTGGCTGCATCCATCCAGCGTCCGTCGGAGTTGGATCCCTGGACTAACCGCCAGGCCGCTGAAGAGCGATGGAACTACGTTATGGACGGTATGGCCGACATGGGTGCTATTAACGGGGAGGAGCGCGCCCATGCCGCATACCCGGAAGTCATTGATCCGAACACGATCGATACGGGCTCTGAAGTTGAGGGTACGAATGGTCTGATTAAATCGCAGGTCATGTCTGAGCTTGAGGCATCCGGCATTAGTGAGCAGGACGTCAACACTCAGGGTCTCAAGATCACGACGACGATTGACCCCAAGGTTCAGAAGTCCGTGACGGACACGGTGAAGAACCGTATGCAGGGCTACCCGGATGATTACCGCACTGCCGTGGTCTCGGTTGATCCCCGCAATGGTGCGGTGAAGGGTTATTACGGTGGCGATGATCCGAATGGTTGGGATTTCGCGAATACCGGCCTCCAGACCGGATCGACGTTCAAGATCTTCGGTTTGGCCGCGGGCCTGGAGCAGGGAATGTCGCTCTCCCGCGTATACTCCTCTGCCCCAGTGACCATCAACAACCTGACTATTCAGAACTCTGAAGGCGAATCCTGTGGTTCCTGTAGCTTGGCGACGGCGCTGAAGATGTCGCTGAACACGAGCTTCGTGCGTATGCAGCATGATTTGAAGCATGGCGCGAAGGACACGGCCGATATGGCACACCGCCTGGGTATCCCCACCGAGGTCAATGGTGAAAAGACCTTGCAGGAAAAGGATGGGCAGGTGTACGACGGCGTCATCTTGGGCCAGTACTTAACCCGCCCGATTGATATGGCGACGGGCCTGTCTACGCTGGCAGACAACGGCATGTACCACCAGACGCACTTTGTTCAGAAGGTGGAAACGTCGTCAGGCAAGGTGCTGCTGGATCGGTCGAATGTCGAGGGTGACCAGCGCATTGATAAAGATGTCGCTAATAACGTCATTTCGGCGATGGAGCCGATTGCGTCGTATTCGCGCAACCACGGTCTGGCTGGTGGCCGGACCTCAGCGGCGAAGTCCGGTACGGCTCAGTTGGGCGATACCGGCAATAACAAGGACGCCTGGTTTGTTGGTGCAACCCCGCAATTAGCGACGGTGGTCTGGGTAGGTACGAACGACGGCCAGCCCATCTTCTACTCTGGCCGCCCGATGTATGGTTCCGGACTCCCAGCCGATATTTGGAAGCAAACCATGGATAGCGCCTTGCAGGGCGATGATTACATGGCCTTTGGTGATTCGAACTCGTCGGGTTCCAAGCAGTCGAATACTAACTCGGGCGGGTCGAAGAAGACCTATACCCAAACGACGACGGTTCAACAGCAGCAGCCGCAGCGTACTCGTGCACCCCAGACACAGGCGCCGCAGCCACAGCAGCAGTATGCGCCGGAGACGCAGGAGACTCCCGCCCCGATGCCACAAGCGCCCGACAATGGCGGCCTGAACATCCCGACGCGGACCCAGGAAATTCTCCCCGGTGTGGAAGTTCCCGTTCCGGATTTGGGTAACAACGATGAGCCGGCTCCGTAGTTAATCGACGAGTCCGCCGTACTGAGTGAAGAAGGACATAGTGGCGTTGGGTGCAGTTAAAGGAAAAGAACAGCAGGACACCGACGTGTTGAGGGTTCAGCCGAGCCTGACGGAGCCCGCAGCGCAACGGTGGACTCATTTCCTTGGGGGACCCATTGCAAGCCACGGTCTCGTCGGGCGAGCAGTGTGGGCCACTCCCCTCCGCGTCCTGATCGGCCTGGCCCTGGGCATGATGTCCCTGGGTTGGCTCTCGAAGGCGAATTGTCTTCGTGGCGACGGTGACGGGGTGAATTGGACCGCGAACCGTCAGTACATCTCCGGGTGTTACGCGGATTCCATTCCGCTGTACAGCATTGAAGGCCTGAAGGATGGGCACTTTCCGTATGTCTACTCCTGGGCCGGTGATGGTGGCACCCGCCATATGGAGTACCCGGTTCTCACCGGGCTCTACCAGTGGTTATGCGCCCAGTTAGCGGCCCCCTTGCACTGGTTTGCGGACCTCATTGGATGGTCGGTGCCCCGCGTCGGTTTCTATTTCGGCGTGAACGCGGTGTTCCTTGCGATTGCATGGATCGGGACACTGTGGTTCACCTATCAGTTGGCCGGTCACCGCGTGTGGGACATCATTCTGGTTGCGGCCAGCCCCATCGTGGGTGTGCACATCTTCACCAATTTCGACTCTCTAGCGACAGTGTGCGCGATGGGTGCCATTTTCCTCTGGACCAGGAAGAAGTACGCAGGAGCTGGGATTCTCATCGGCCTGGGAGCGGCCGCAAAGCTCTGGCCCGCGTATATCTTAGGTGCTTTCCTCGTGCTGGTCATCCGCCACCGTTGGCGGGAGCGCACGGAATTCATCAACACGGTGGTTTCGGCTGTGGTCACCTGGCTCGTGGTGAATATCCCGATCATGATCGCCTCCCCTGCTGGATGGGCGGAATTCTTCACCCGGAATGGGAAGCGAGCAGCTGAAGATTCGACGATCTACAGCGTGCTTTCATGGCTGACTGGCTTTAGTTACTCCACCACTGTTCCGGTGAAGGCGCAGTCAATCATTTCGTTTGTGCTGTTCGGACTGTGTTGTGTCGGAATCTTGATTCTCGGGCTGAAGGTCAGACGTGAGCCTGCAGTGTGGGAACTCTCGTTGCTGATCGTCGCCGCATTCGTTCTGACCAGCAAGGTGTGGAGCCCGCAATACTCGCTATGGCTGGTGCCCCTCGTCGCGTTGTCTCTCCCCCGCTGGCGCCTGGTGTTCGCCTGGATGTGGGTGGAAGCTATTTACTGGTTCGTGCGCATGTGGTGGTTCACGGGGGCGGATAACAAGGGCGCTCCAGACTGGCTGTTTAACTCCTTCGTGATCGCGCGGGATGCGCTGGTTGTGGCCATTCTTGTGCTGGTGATCCAGCAGATGCGCGGGACACGTCCCGACGCTCCACGCACGATGCTCCAGGCAGAGGTCCCTGGGCAGCAGGAAAAGGATCCGGGGACGGTAGCGTCGCGGCGCGGTCCGGCGTCGGAAATGAGTAGCCGGGCGGTGACTAGCGACGTAGTAACTAGCCGGGCGGGTGTCGTCGGCACGCGATCGAACGTAGGAATTACAGCATGACTCCGCAAGTAACGTTAACGATTATCAGCGTTTTTATCGGGTTCTTCTTATTCACGGCCTCGTTTGCCAGTTTCATGTACAAGAAGCCGGCCAAGGTGACGTGGACGCTGTTTGGCATCGCCGTTTTCTTCATCACTGTTGTGCCGGTGACCGTCGCTGTCTTTTGGGCGACGCTCATCAATTAACCGGGTTGCTCACCACCGAGCCAACTGGCGTGTTGTCATGTGGGGTTTTCGTGAGGTTCCGGATTTTGCCTCTGGCCAGCGGTTTGGTAGTCTCGTGGGGTTGCTTGACGCAACGAACCCTCCTGTCGCGCTAACGATGGCGCGGCCGAAATACGACTAGACCATAGGAGGTGATGAGGTCCGTGCGTCACTACGAAATCATGATCATTCTCGATCCCGCGCAGGATGAGCGCACTGTAGCCCCGTCCCTGGATAAGTATCTCGATGTTGTCCGCAAAGAGAAGGGCAACGTTGACAAGGTTGATATTTGGGGCAAGCGCCGTTTGGCCTATCCCATTCAGAAGAAAGAGGAAGGCATCTACGTTGTCGTGGACTTCACCTGTGAGTCCGCAACTGTGCTGGAAGTCGACCGTCTGCTCAACCTGAATGATTCGGTGTTGCGTACGAAAGTTCTGCGGACCGACGCCTAAAAAGGCACACTGGTAGAAACGCCAGTGTCAGGTTTTATCTGACCATCAAACCGGTTGTCCTGCAGAGAGAGGATTCATGATGGCACAAGGAGAGACACCTATCACGGTTGTCGGCAATCTTGTTGCTGACCCAGAGCTTCGTTACACCCCGTCGGGTGCTCCTGTGGCTAATTTCCGTGTGGCATCGACGCCACGCCGATACGATTCCCAAACCAACCAGTGGGTTGATGGGGATGCGATGTTCCTCACCTGCAATGTGTGGCGCCAGGCCGCCGAGAACGCTGCCGAATCGTTAAAAAAAGGCATGCGCGTGATCGTCAATGGCCGCTTGCGCCAACGGAGTTTTGAGACTCGGGACGGCGAACAGCGTCGCGTGTTTGAAATCGAGGTCGACGAGGTCGGCCCGTCGTTGAAGTACGCCACGGCAAACGTCGAAAAGACGAGTGGCGGAGGCAACGGATTCAACCAAGGCGGCGGTGGCTTCGGTGGAAACCGAGGCGGAGGCTTTAACTCCAATCGCGGCCAGCAGTCTCAAGGCAACCAGGGCTTCGGCGGTTCCGGAGGGAACTCGGGCGCGGATCAGGATCCGTGGAATTCCGCTCCCAGCCAGGGCTCCAGCCAAGGGTTTGGTGGGGCAGATGATGAGCCACCCTTCTAACTAATCAACGTAAGAAAGGCTAGGGATCATGAAGCTGATCCTCACCGCCGCCATTGACAATCTCGGTGTTCCTGGTGACATCGTCGAGGTCAAGGCCGGCTATGGAAGAAACTACCTGCTCCCGCGCGGGTACGCGGTCCCCGCTACTCGTGGCGCCGAGAAGCAGGTTCAGGATTTGAAGCGTGCGCAGGAAGCGCGCGCTATTCGCGACGCCGATCGCGCTCGCGAGGTCAAAGAGCAGTTGGCAAACCTGGAAGGCGTTTCTGTCGCCGTCCGCACTGCCAACAATGGCAAGCTGTTCGGGTCTGTTAAGCCTAACGACGTTGCTCAAGCCGTCGTAGCTGCTGGTGGTCCGGAGCTGGATAAGCACAGCATTGACATGACCAAGGGTTTTGTGAAGTCGACGGGTAAGTACTCGGTGGACGTTAAGCTCCACGAGGATATCCACGGCACCATTAACTTCGAGGTCGTATCCCAGTAGTTTCTGGTTTTACACTTTTTGAATTCCTTCCGGGGACTCGACACCCCCGGTCGACAACAGCGTGTAAGCCCCAGCCGCGGGCTGCTGCCGTATAAGACGGGTAACTCAGTGGTTGTTGGGGCTTGATAAGGGATGTGCCACGCTTTTGTGGCCGTTCTGTGATACATAAGGCGCGACTCGACACCGTGCCGTGTTCTTCACTCCACGCTGGGTGTGTTTCGACACCACGCCCTGCGTGAAATAACGACGGGTCTGGCAGATATGCCGGGCCCGTTTTTCGTATGCGGGGACCGGCCGGGCGAAGAACATCATTCACGCAAGAGCTTCGTCGTTTACCTTCTGTTAATGGTGATAGAGATGTTGTCGGATGTCGTGGATGGGGCTGGGGATAACACGCACAGGTTAGGTGCTTGACAACCGGCTTTTTACCCCAATTTGCTCGGATATTTCCCCAGTTCACGATAAAAAGGCCCAGCGTAGAAGCGGTTTTCCACCGGTACTGTGAGATTCGTCAAATCAAAATTTCACAGGGCTGACCTGCACAAACGCTCATTTCTGCAGGTCGCGATAAAAACTTGTCCACAGTAAATTCCACAGGCCGACGTGGGAAACGATGAATTCTCCACATTTTATCCACAGGCGGTCCGCGAAACCTGTGGATAACTTCGTCGGAAAGCAGGTATTGAGATTTGCATCCTAGCCGTCGGGGCTTTATGAAAAGCAGTAAAGAGTCACTCTGAGCAACCCCTTCCGGTGAGATCCGGTGAGATCTGGCGGGCACCAGCAGATTGTGTTCAGTGTTTATGTCGGCGGCAGACGATAGGGTATTCCCATGGCATCACGTTCAGCGGTATCAGCGTCTTCTTTTGATAATTCGTACGACTCGTATGAGTCTGGTTTCGGTTCGGGCGGGGACTATGAGGATGAGTCGTTTGGGCCTTCCGGCGGCCCCGATCCACGGGATTATGAGGAATTCGGCCGGAAGTCCCCCCAAGATATTGAGGCTGAGCAGGCTGTTTTGGGCGGTATGCTGCAGTCCCAGGACGCCATTACGGATGTTGTAGAGATTCTCCGCGCGGATGACTTCTATGACCCGCGCCATCAGACCATTTTTAACGGCATCCTCGATCTGTATAGCGAGTCCGCAGATGCCCAGTTGCAGATCGACCCGGTGCTGGTGAGCAACCGCCTTAACAGGGACGGCGACCTGGAGCGTGTGGGTGGTGCACCATATATCCACACCCTTATGACTAAAGTGCCGACGGCGGCCAACGCGAGTTACTATGCGCGGATTGTTGCCGAAAAAGCGGTGCTCCGTGGGCTTGTCTCGGTGGGGACGGAGATCGCCAAGTTGGGATACAACGGCATCGATGGCCAGGACGTGGACAAGGTGGTCGATTACGCCCAGTCCCAGGTGTTCGGGGTCGGACGTCGTGACGCTAGCACGGATTATGTCGAGTTGGCCGACACGTTTGAGGAGGTCAATGATCTTCTCAACGAGTACGAAATGCACGGTGGGGCAGCGAGTGGTGTGCCAACGGGCTTCCTTGACCTCGACAAAACGATTAACGGCCTTCACCCCGGCCAGATGGTTATCATTGCCGCTCGTCCGGGCGTGGGGAAGTCCACCTTGGCGATGGATTTCATGCGGTCGGCGTCGGTAGAAAATGACACACCGTCGGCACTTTTTAGCCTCGAGATGTCCAAAATGGAGATCGTTCTGAGGCTGCTATCGGCCGAGGCCGAGGTGAAACTCACCAACATGCGCAGCGGTAAAATGGACGAGTCCGAGTGGACCCGGCTGGCTCAAACGATGGGGAAGCTGGAGAAAGCGCCTATTTTTATCGACGATTCTCCCAACCTGACGATGATGGAAATCCGGACCAAAGCCCGCCAGATCAAACAGAAGCACGGCCTCGGGCTGATCGTTGTGGACTATCTGCAGCTGATGACGTCGGGCCGCAAGGTAGAGTCGCGCCAGCAGGAAGTCTCGGAGTTTTCCCGTCAGCTGAAGTTGTTGGCGAAGGAAGTGGAAGTTCCGCTGATCGCTATTTCGCAGCTCAACCGTGGTCCAGAGTCCCGCACCGACAAGAAGCCGCAGCTGGCGGACCTGCGTGAATCGGGGTCCCTCGAGCAGGATGCGGACATGGTGATGTTGCTGTACCGGCCGGACTCTCAGCCGGGTGCGTTGGATAACGCCCGCGAGGGAGAAGCAGACATTATTTTGGCTAAACACCGCGGGGGACCAGTGGGCACCATCCCGATTGCTGAGCAATTGAAGTACTCGAGGTTCGCTAACCTGGCCACCGACAACTTCTCGTAAGGTCAGGAGAATACCGCTCACAGGCGGTTTTCCGGGCCGCTTTCGGTGCTCGCACACGGGCCAGTGCGGGACCTGCAGTGTCGCGAAATCGCGCCGGGCCGACATTTTCCTCTATTTTGGATAGCGAGTAGTAGTTCCCGATCGCTGAATGATGCGCCCACGCGGATGCTCATCTGTTTCATACCCGCGTGTGAGGTGCCCCTGGTGCTCATTCGGCAATTGGTGAGCTGGCCCCGGACCCTGCAGTACGCGGTACACGTAGAGGTTAAGCACCCGTACACGCGGGATCGGCCGGGGCAGCATGTAGGCAGTAATGAAAGGTGGCGGGCATGGAGACCCTCATTGTGATTGTGGGTCTGATGTTTGCGACGGTCATCGTCGTGTCCATCGGCGAGCGAACCAACCTCCCGTGGCCCGTGTTGTTAACTCTGTTAACGACGGCCACGATGGTGTTCCCGGCGATTCCCGATATTTCATTACCGCCCGATCTCATTCTCCCGTTATTCCTCCCGCCGTTGATTTGGGCAATGGCACGGCGTTTGTCGTGGCCGCTGATTCGCTCCCAGTGGCGGACGCTCTTGTCGTTATCCGTGCTGTTGGTCGTGGTGACGATCCTGGCGGTGGCAGGTACGTCGATGGTGCTCATTCCCGGTTTGTCCGTGGCGGGCGCGATCGCTTTGGGCGCGGCGGTAGCCCCGTCGGACCCGGTGGCCGTGGAGGCCGTGGCGGAGCCAGCGGGAATTCCGCGGCGCGTGATCGGCACACTGCAGACCGAAGGCCTGTTTAACGACGCCGTCGCGCTGGTGGCCTTCCAGTTGGCGATCAATTCGCTGTATAACGACGACTCGATCCACGTCGGCCCGGCGCTGTTGCGGTTTGTCTACACCGCGTTGGCGTCGATTGTCCTGGGCTGGCTGATCGGCCACGTTGCCGGCCGGGCTTTGGAGTACACCGCAGGATCCAACACGGTCAACGCCCTGAGCTGGGTCGTTCCGTTCGCAGTGTATATCGCCGCGGAGGAAATTCACGCGTCGGGAGTGATCGCGGTGGTCGTTGCCGCCGTGGAGATGACGTCGCGTGTGTCGGCGACGGCGGCGGAGGACCGCCTGACGGGGTCGGCCTTCTGGGAGACCGCAGAGCTGCTGGTAACGGGCCTAGCATTCGGCCTGATCGGTTTGTCGGTGCGTAACGCGGTGGAGCAGACCTCGACGCGTATCGGCGAAGGTATTGTCTGGGGTTTGGTCATTTCCGGTGTCCTCTTCGCGGTGCGTTTCGTCTGGATGTACGACCAGTATTTGCTGAACAAGCACGGTAAGAAGAAGAACGTGTCCCCGCTGCGGCTGCAGGAAGTGCTGGTGTTGACGTGGTCGGGGATGCGCGGTTTGGTTACGCTGGCCCTGGTGTTGTCGGTCCCCGCGGGCTATATCAATGTGTATAACGAAATGCCGCTGATCGCGATCACCGTGCTCTTCTGCACGATGGTTGTCCCCGGGTTGACGTTGCCGTGGATCATGCAGAAGCTGAATGTCAATGAGGGCAATGATGCGATTGCCGACGCCACGATGGATCGTCTGTTGCGCCGTGCGCATAATGCGGCGATGGATGTGCTGCAGTCGAAGGGCGAGGATCTCCCGCCGGAGGCTATCCAGGCTATCGCGCGCCGTTTCCGCGACATGACGGGCGTTCCGAAGGACGATGAGCCGGAGAATTATGAGGATGCGGTGCGTCGTCTGCGCGAGGTGCGTCGGAAGGTGACGGCTGTTCGTCTAGAGGCGATTGAGGCCGCCCAGGTCGAGGTTATGTCCGCGCGTTTCGAGCCGGGTGCGGATCCGTTCATTATCGACGAAGTGCTGGCGCAGTTGGACCGCATGACGCTGGCGAGTGGCGAAAATTCTGTGATGGGGCTTCGGGAAAGGTAGGCGTGTCGTGTCTCGTGTGAGAAGGCCTGTAGTGCCGAAGCGCTTTGCCGGTTCGGCCGCGCTGGTGTTTGTTGGTGGTGCCGTGGGAACGTTAGTGCGTGATGTGTCGACGTCGAGCCCCGTGGTGCCCACGATGTGGTGGGTGTTCGCGGTGAACGTGGTGGGGTCGGCGGTGCTCGGCTTCTTGGGCGCCCGGTTTGCTCGCCTGGGCCGTGTAAACGCGAAACTTCTGCTGGGGACCGGTTTCTGTGGCGGTTTAACCACATATTCGACGCTCGCCGTGGACGTTGCCCGATGGTTCCCGGGTGTCGGAGCTGGCGGCGTGCAGGGGACAGGGTCCCTGATGGGCATGAGTTTCGCGGTGTACTACGCGTTATTCAGCGTTATCTGCGGCGCGATCGCGGCGTTTGCCGGGGCGTGGTGGGAACGCGTCGGCCGTAGTGAGGTGGCGCAACGATGATAGTGCTTGTGGCCCTCGGCGGTGGTCTTGGTGCGTGCCTGCGGTATGCGGTGGACGCGTGGATCCGCGCGCGGTGGCCAGCGGAATTTCCCTGGGCCACGTTTGTGATCAACGTGACCGGTTCGTTTGTCCTCGGCCTCTGTGTGGCCGGCCTGTCCGGGGGAGCGCTGTTGGGCTTCCTAGGCACCGGGATGATGGGCGGATACACCACGTTCTCCACGGCGTCTGTCGAGGCTGTCACTCAAGGTAGCGCTCGCCGTGGCGCTATATATGCATTATCAACGCTGGTGGTGGCGGTTTTCGCGGCATGGCTCGGGTTGGTCATCGCCGGGTAAGCCGCATCGCGTAAGTCGTGCCGGGCCCTTTATACGACCCCTTCGCTATCGGCGGCGTCGCGCCGAAATGTCGAGGCCTACTTGGGTTCGAGCGCGTATCCAGCTTCCGTGACGGCATCGTTGATGTCGGCATCGCCGAAGTCTTCACCTTCGACGGTCATGTGTCCGTCGTCGAAAATAGTGACGTTTTGTACTCCGCGTGCCTGAGATACCGCGTTTTTGATGGTGGCGGCTCCTTCGTTGGAGCTCATGCCGGTGATGGTGTAATTCTTCATCATGGGGGTATCTCCTTGTGGGGTACTGTCGTGTCGATGGCCACGATGGTTGGTCGATGCTAGCTGGTGCCTCACAGGCGAGTGTGTGCTCCAGGGGCTATCGCGCGGGGCGCACAATAGCCCCGTGTGGAACGAGACTTTAGTTATTGTTGTTAATTTGCACTAGTGACAATTTCTATATTGCACATGTTTAGGGGTACTTCAGGGGGTGCTCGTTCGTCACCTGTGGCCCCGTAGCGGTTGTGGGGGAGGCTTTTTAGCTGGTCCGACGGTTCGGTGGGGAAGGTATACCCATCATGATCGCTTCTGTTCATAAAACCGACGCGACCATCGAATCTCCCTAATGTTAAGGTAAAGATCACCTATTGAGCCATACTAAATACATCGCATAGCGCACCTCGACGAGACACGCAGAGGGCAGAGGGGAGAAGTGAGTGGGCGGTCTTATATTCGCCGTCATAGGGGTAACGTGCATCGCACTTCAGTATTTACTACCCAGGTATCTTCCCGACTGGACTGGGCTTTTCATCCTGATTCCCTATGTAGCTGCAGTCATCTTCGTTGTGTTTACGGTCGGCTTGCATGGTTTTCGGGACTTTCTCATGCCGCTCGTTGGATTTTTTGCGTTAATGTGTATCTGGGGTCGGGGAATAGAAAAGAAAAAACATGTAGAGAAAGAGGGGGCACATGGGACCGAGTGAGCCACATAGTAAAACCGGTTTTGTAGTCAACGGTATTAAGTCCGAATTGACGACGTTCATACACACCTCTTTGCTGAAGGTCTCGCTGGTTGTGATGGTCATCCCCACAGTCGGATTAGCCGTAGGTATGTCGCGTCGCAATAACGGGGCAATCGGTTTCTCAGGTGGCTTAGCTAATATCTCGGTGGTAACGTTTTTCTTCATTGCGTTCGCGTTATCCCTCTATATTGCTGGTAGCTATACAAAGGGATCGGTGAACTACACCCTCCTTTCCATTCCTTCCCGTTTCAACGCTTATCTCGCTAGCCTCGTCACCTGCGTTATTATTTCTCTGGCCTTTTGGCTAGTGTTCGCCTTAATCTTTGTTGTCCTTTTACTTGTTTTATCTGCCCTAACCAGTTTTAGTGTCACCACTGATTCTGTCGCGAGGGAATTGATTCTCGGCATCTCATGGGCAGTATGCATGGTGGCTATTGGACTGGTCGCTGGTGGGATCTCTCATCTAGCTCGAAACGTAACCCTGTCATTCACGTTGATCATTATTATCATGCTCATTCTCCCGATGGCGGGGGCCATTTTGATGGCGATGGGTCATAACCAGGGTGATCTCCTGCTCCATCACAGCTTTCCGTTCGCTGTGGACAAACTAACGCAAGCTAATGCGACGTCGTTGGAAGGCCTGCTTGAAGTCGGGTTGTGGTGTGTCGTGGCCGTTGCGTGTGGTGCAGCACGTTTGTGGAGGTATGAGGCATGAGTTCGTCGGCAATTTCCGTTGACCAGATTAATAAGTCGTTCGGTAAACGGGTCCCGATTTTGGAGAATATGACGTTCGACGTGCCTAGGGGCAAGGTTACGGGGTTGTTGGGGCCAAATGGGTCGGGTAAGTCGACAATAATGAAGATTATTGCGGGGCTCACGCATGCCGATTCCGGTGAGGTCACGATCGACCTGGAACGTGCCGACTCCTATAAGAGTGCAGTCGGGGTCGATCATTGCCGGGCATCGATTGGCTATCTTCTTGATCCCGAATGGATAGATACACGGGTATCGATACTTACTTTCCTTCGCAGTCAAATGCAGTTGAAGGGCATTTCAGATACTAAGAACAAAGCCATCGACATTCTCGACGAATACGGTCTCGCTCATGCTCGTAACCGTAAGCTTGTGAAAGTGTCCCTGGGTATGAGGCAACGTGTCTGCCTTGCGGTGGCATTTCTTAACGATCCTGAGATCGTGATTTTGGACGAGCCGCACAATGGGGTGGACGCAGATGGCTCGATCGCATTTCAGAACAAGCTGAAGGAATATATTAGTTCCGGCGGAACGGCTTTGATTTCGTCGCACTTGCTGAATGAGGTTCAGCAGTTTTCGGACTATGTGGTCATGATTAAAAATGGGCGAACGATAGTTCAAAAGCCACTTGACCAGTTACGGATGACGAATAGTGTTCTTTTAACAGTCCGAGGGGATATCGAGTCCGCCCAGCGAGCCATGCTCAACAATGGTGGGCATATTGATGGTGTCTCCGGACATACCCTTTCTATTAGTGGTCTCGATACAGCGACGATCGCGGAAGTCGCGGTCCGCAATGGGGTCAAAATTGAAGCCCTCACTAAGGAAAGTAAGTCATTGGAGAGCATCTACTTAGAACTGAATGAATAGCCGTCCTCGGTTTCGTCATTTCTGTATCCGCTATATCCACATCCGCATGTGAGGTCACACATCCCCGCTGCAGTTGTAGACTGTCTGGTCTATGATGGGCCGCCTAAAGGCCCCTGTCTCATATTGTGCAGGTAGACGGCGTGATGACCGTGGTCGTCGGTCCCTTAAAGTGGCCTAGTTAAAGTGGCCAGGCGCGTCGTCTTTTTAAAACTAAGTGAAAGGAATTTATGGCTACAGTTACTGTGACGAAGGACAATTTCACCGACACCGTCTCTAATGGCGTTGTTGCGCTGGACTTTTGGGCTGAATGGTGTGGCCCGTGCCGCATGTTTGGCCCGATTTTCGAGGAAGTTTCCGAGCAGTTCCCCGATGTGACGTTTGGCAAGGTCGACACGGAATCCAACCAGGAGATCGCGGGCTCGCTGGGCATCCAGTCCATCCCGACGCTCATGGTGTTTAGGGACAACGTTCTGGTCTACCGTCATGCTGGCGTGCATTCTGCTGGTCAGGTTAAAGACGTCATTGAGCAGACGAAGAACCTGGACATGGATGAGGTGCGGAAGCAGATTGCGGAGCAAGAGGCTAAAGAGTCGGAGGAGTAGCCTCATCACCGCTATCGGGGGAGTAGCGACGTAAACGTACGGCTAGCCACATAACATGCACATAGCACGACGCGCCCCAACCGTTGATGTATCGTTGGGGCGCGTTTTCGCACGTCACGGTGCTACTCCCGTCGCAGACTAACCCGCCACAGCAGACTTGCGACGGCAGACTCGCAATGGAGGAGCCACGTGAAACGTCGTTACTTACTTGACCGTGGTGCCGTCGGGAATGACGGGCCCAGGGTTGCCGGAAATAGCCAGAAGATGCTCGGCAAGTGCGAGGATGCTGTTCAGAACGTCCATGAGTTCTCCATTCTTTCTGTGGCACGGCCGCGGGGGAGATGCCGGTCCTACCGACGTCGCATCGTCTGAAACCTATTGAGGTTCAGCCGGGATGGGTAATGTCGGTATGGATTGTGTGGTGGACTCGCCATCTGACACGGACACGTGCTTCAGGATTGCTTACGATTGCGATCAATGGTGTTCACAGTGCACTGTACGCCTGAACCGCAGAGCGCGCGTGAACCGCACAGTAGGTTCGACGGATGCTGACAGATGCTAAGGAGATTGTGATGGCTAATCCCTTTTCAAAAGGGTGGAAATACGCGATGGCTAAGTTTGATAGCACCATTGATGAGAAAGCAGACCCGATGGTGCAGATCCAGCAGGCCACGGAGGCGGCGAAGAAACAGCACCGGACTGTTGTGGAGCAAGCGTCGTCTGTTCTGGGGAATCAGCGGCAGATTGAGATGAAACTCAACCGGCTGATTAAGGATCAGGAGAGCCTCCAGTCTCAGGCGCAGAAAGCAGTGCAACTTGCGGACAAAGCGTCGCAGGAGGGGGATGCCCAGCAGGCGAGCGAGTGGAATAGCACGGCTGAGGTGGTCGCGTCGCAGCTGGTCAGCGTCGAACAGCAAATTGAGGAGACGAAGCAGCTTCATCAGAGTAATGCTCAGGCCGCGGAGCAGGCGAAGGCCCAGGTGAAGAAGTCCGAGGCCCACCTCAAGGAGCAGTTGGGGCAGATTGATCAGCTTAGGGCGCAGGTCAATCAGACGAAGATGCAGGAAGAATCGGCAAAGGCTGCAGAGTCGATGAATGCGCTGAGCGCGAAGGATGACTCTGTTCCGAGCCTCGATTCGGTGCGTGACAAGATTGAGCGGCGTTATGCGGATGCACTCGGCAAGCAGGAGCTCACGGAGAGTTCGGTGGATACCCGCATGGCGGAGATCGAAACCGCTGGTCGTGATATCAAGGCGTCGGCTCGGTTGGAGGAGATTCGGGCCCAGATGCATGGTGGGCAGGCTGGCGACCGTTCCTTGGATGCGGGGGATGCGCCACAGGGTGAGCTCGATTCCGGTGAGCATAAGTAATTCACCGACATTTTTTACCTCCCCGCAACCTACTTAATACGTTTTCCTGACAGTATGGGTGGGGTGCCGCGAACCCAGCGGCATCGATGTCGTCACGTGTCCACGTGGCCAACCCGCCATGCCGAGCACACGTGATGAATCCCTCGCCATACGATGCTGGCTCCACCGAGCCATGCGAAGGAGAACTATGTACACGGTTGCTGATTACATTGCAGATCGCCTAGCTGAACTGCACATTAAGGATGTTTTTGGGGTCCCGGGTGATTTCAACCTGGAGTTCCTGGATCACATTACGGGGCATGATGCGTTGCACTGGGTCGGCAACGCCAATGAGCTGAACGCGGGCTACGCGGCCGACGGGTACGCGCGCATGAACGGCATCGGTGCCGTCGTCACAACATTCGGGGTGGGTGAGCTCTCGGCTATCAACGCGATCGCCGGTTCGTTCTCGGAGAACGTGCCGGTGGTCCACATTGTCGGCGCCCCGTCGAAGGATGCGCAGGCGTCCCGACGTCTGCTGCACCACAGCCTCGGTGATGGTGACTTTTCTCATTTCCGACGCATGGCTAGTGAGGTAACCTGCGCCGTTGCCGATCTAACTCCCGCGGATGCGGTGGACGAAGTGGATCGTGTACTCCGCGCGGTGCAGACGCATCGGCGGCCCGGATACATTGTGGTGCCTACCGACGTCGCCCGCGTCGAGGTTGAGCCGCCCTCGTCTCCTCTGGGTGGCGCCCGCTCCTACACCTCCGACCGCGCTCTAGCGGAGTTCCGTGCGGCTGCCTCTGAATTCTTGGAGGGCCGCGATGTGACGGTGTTGGCGGATCTCCTGGTTCACCGGATGGGTGCGACAGAAAACCTGAACCGGCTGCTCAGCGGCGGTATTCCTCATGCCACCTTGATGTGGGGCAAAACGCTCGTTAACGAGGAAGACCCGTTCTTCTTGGGCGTGTATGCGGGCGCGGCTTCCGAGCCCGACGTTCGCAAAGCTGTGGAGGGGGCGGATCGCCTGGTCATGGCCGGTGTTCGTTTTACCGATACGACGACGGCCAGCTTCAGCCAGAAGATCGACCCGGCACGCTGTGTGGATATCGCCACTAATTACGCGAAGGTGGGCGATAAAACCTTCGCGCCGCTGAACATCGCTGATGCGCTGGACGCACTCGCCGAGCTCGCCCCGTCATTTGCAGATCGCGCGCCGGGGGCGGTCCCGGAACCGGAGCCGCACCACTGGGTGGCGGATGCTGATGGGCCCTTGGTCCAGGACGATGTGTGGCCGACTTTGGCCGGGGTGCTCACCGAGGGAAACATCGTTGTGGCTGATCAGGGCACCAGTTTCTTCGGCCTGGCGAAGATGCGTTTCCCAGCGGACACGACCTTCATTGGCCAGCCGCTATGGGGGTCCATCGGATACACGCTTCCCGCCGCGATGGGCGCTGGTCTCGCCTGCCCGGGGCGTCGTCCGGTGCTTGTTATTGGCGACGGCTCCGCGCAGCTGACAGTCCAGGAGCTCGGCACCTGGATGCGGGAAGGCGTTAACGGCGTCGTCATTGTGGTGAATAACGACGGCTACGCGGTGGAGCGCTCGATTCACGGCGAGGACGCCGAGTACAACGACATCACGGCGTGGGATTGGCGGGTGATTCCCCAGGCTCTCGGCGGCACCGACGACAAGGTCGTGACGCTGAAGGCCACCACGCGCACAGAGCTCAATGACGCCTTTGAGAAGGCGCAGGACAACCAGGATCGGCTGGTGCTTATCGAGGTCTGCACTGCGCCGAAGGACTACCCGAAGTTGCTGAAGAAAATCGGGAAGGCCATTAACGACGCCAACTCAAAGTGATCGCTCTGACGCCCGATCGCGGTTGTTCGCGCCGGGACCTGCGTCGCCAGTTTCCCTTAGATAGGCAGTTTCCGCAGGATACCGGCAGGAATGTGAGCCAGGGCCATCATGACGTAGCGGAACAGCGGGTGGACCCAGATCACGGACTTGTTGTCGTCGACAGCTTTCGCGACGGCGGCCGCAACGTCTTCTTTATTGACGGTCAGCGGTGCGTCGTCAAGGCCTTCGGTCATCTGTGTGCGCACCTGGCCTGGGCGAACAACGAGGACGCGGACGCCACTGTCACGCAGCGCCTCGCCCAGCTGGCGGTAGAAGCCGTCGAACCCGGCCTTGGTGGAGCCGTACACGAAGTTGGAGCGTCGGACGACCTCACCGGCGACGGAGGAGATTGCCACGATCTGCCCGTGGCCCTGCTTCTTCATGGCTTGGCCGAGCAGAACTCCGACGGACACTGAGCCCGTGTAGTTGATCTCTGCAGCTTGAACCGCTTTTTCTTGGTTCTGCCACAATTCTTCTTGGTCGCCCAAAATGCCGAATGCGACGATGGCGAGGTCGATATCGCCGTGGCTGAAGGCCTCGTCGATGACGGCCTTGTGTGACTCGGTGTCGAGAGCATCGAAGTCGATGGTGCGTACCTCGGACGCCCCTGCTTTCTTCATTCGGTCAATCGCGGCGGGGAGATCTTTGCTGTTTTTCCTGGCTGCGAGGGTGACGGTGGCGGAGCCTCGGGAGAGGAATTCCTCGACGATGGCGAGGCCCATGTCCGACGTTCCCCCGAGGAGAAGGATGGATTGTGCGTGCCCAACGGCGTTAAGCATAAAGAAAGGACCCTTTCTGTGTGCCGAGCCCGTCACCGGACCCGGCGGAGTAATGCAATTCGTGCAGTGAGTGTGGACTGACCAGATCGGATTAGTGCAGTTCCAGACGGCGGGACATGTCCGAGGCGAACACGCCGCTGGGGTCGATGGTGTTGCGGGTCTTCAGCCAGCTGTCCATCTTGGGGTACATCTTGTGGAAGTTTTCGGCCGAGGTGCGAGATTCCTTCGCTAGGTAGAGGCGCCCACCGAATTCCATGACTCGTTTGTCCAAGTCATCCAGGAAGTCGCCGAGGCCGGGCTTGATGGGGAAGTCGACGCAGACGTTCCAGCCGGGCATCGGGTAGGAGAGAGGTGCGCGGTTGCCTTCACCGAACAGTTTGAAGACGTTGAGGGCGGAGTAGTGCCCGGAGCGCTGAATGTCGCGGACAATCTCTTTGAAAGGTTCGACAGCTTCGCGCGGGACCACGAACTGGTACTGCAGGAAGCCCTTGGAGCCGTACCCGCGGTTCCACTCGCCGATGAGGTCGAGCGGCTGGTAGAACTGCGTCAGGTTCTGCACCTTGTTGCGGTACGTTCCGGACTTCAGCCACCACAGCTCACCGATGGACATCATGGTCAGCTTGTTCATGGTGAAGTTCGGGAAGATGTCCGGGACGGTCATCAGCTGGGGTGCGTTGAACTTTAACGGCTTTTTCGCCAGCTTGGGGGCGTATTCCTTCAACTGGTCCAGAGTGGCCAGGGATCCGCGGGAGATGGCGGCACGGCCCAGTTTCGGTTCGGGAGAAATAGCGTCGAACCATGCCGATGAGTAGGTGTAGTTCTTCTCCGAACCGTCGGAGTGGAATTCGATGGTTTCGTCCAGCGACGCGGTCATGTCGCCGTCGGCAATGAAGTAGGCCGTTTCGGTACGAGTCATCGCGATGCGTGCGCGCACAATGATGCCGGTGAGGCCCATGCCGCCGACGGTTGCCCAGAAGAGTTCGCCATCGGGGTCATCGGCGCTGCCCTCTGGCTCGAGGTGCAGGATGCGGCCGTCGGCAACCAGAAGCTCCATGGAAGCGACGTGGTTACCGAAGGAACCGGCGGAGTGGTGGTTCTTGCCGTGAATATCGGGGCCGATAGCTCCACCGATGGTGACCTGCCGGGTGCCGGGAAGCACCGGAACCCACAGCCCGTAGGGGAGTGCGGCTTTCATGAGTTGGTCGAGGGTGACGCCACCGTCGACGTCGGCAATAGCCGTGTCCGGGTCAATGGAGTGGATTTCATTGAGCGCAGCCATGTCGACGACAAGACCACCGCTGTTCTGGGCCGGGTCGCCGTAGGAACGGCCCAGACCACGGGCGATCACGCCACGCTTGAGGTAGTCGGGCTTGTCCTCGTTTTGCTCGGCAACCTCCCGCACTGCGCGGGCAATCAGGTCCAGGTCGGGCGTGGACAGGACTTCACTCGAAGCCGGCTGAGTGCGCCCCCACCCTGTGAGACGACGGTGCTCTAGCGGTAGTTGATCTGTCGTGGTTGAGCTCACTTCTAACTCTTTCTCCTTGGTACGTCAGATTGGTTGTGCGCGATCACACGAGCGTGGGAGCCTCTGTGGCGATCTCGGCTGGAGCCGTGAGCGGCCACAAAGCTTCCCGCGCTACCACCCGTATAGTTCTACGCCATAGTTTTACGCCTGTCGCAGTGATAGGCGAGTATCGACTTGATGGGAGCCGACACTGGAAAGACGGGTAAAGGCGGGTTTAGTAGAGGTTCATGATGTCGCGTATCTCTTCGGGCAACATGTCCACGCTGGTAATGAGCGGCCCATCATATTCCCTGAGCAGGTCATTGACCCGTTGCCGGGACGAACTATCCAGGATCGGTAGCTCTTCGGCCATCATCCGCGTCATGGGCACGTCCAGCGGGACTGTGGTGCGTTCCGCAGCTTCATAGGTAGCGGCCGCAGCTTTGTCAGCCGCTGATTTTCGTCCGAACATGCCCTCTAGTGTACGGGGTGACGCTGAAATTTCAGCGTTGCTGTGACCGGGATTTCATTATCGACGCTGCGCTGGGGTCTTTTCGGTCGTCATCGCTCTGGTCGAATCGCGTAGCGGTTGCTTAGCGTGGGCCCTGGAAGCGTGCAAAAGGATCGATAGTGCTATCGGTCTGTGGTTGGTATTCAACGCGCTTGGTTACTTCCGTTTGAATCTCTTGCCCAAACAGGTGTCCAATCAGCGCGGCGGCCATGTCCATGCCGGCTGCAACGCCCGAGGATGTCCATCGACAACCGTCGTGGATCCACCGCGCTTGATACTCCCAAGAAACATCGTTGCCAAATGAGGACGCCCATTCAAAAGCTAGTTTGTTGCTCGTCGCTCGATGGCTTTCGAGGAGACTAGCCGCGGCCAACAGTGCTGATTCCGTGCAAACTGATGCCACTATCTCTGATCGGGTTCCGATATCTGTTAGCCAAGACAAGAACGATTTGTCGCGAGCCAACGTCCGTGTTCCCATACCTCCGGGGACCAAGATGATATCGGGATCGTTAAGCTCGCCGTACTCTAATTCTGCAATCACTTCAACGCCTTGAGCGCTTCGGACGGCGCCAGTTCGCTGAGCTACCAGTTGAATTTTTACATCGGGGATTGCGCTGAAGAGCTCTATAGGGCCGAACGCATCAAGCAACTCGAACCCGTCAAAAAGTATTACCGCGAGGTGCCTTTGAGTATCCGCTGGTGGCGGGCCACTAGCGAGGAGCGATGTCCAGGGAATGGACTACCGTGCGTTGCGAATCGCTGAAGTTATTGTCCGAGATGAGGTAAACACGATTGTCCCCCACTGGCGTTTTAGATACTCCAGTGCCTCGGCCGTTGGAACGGGAGCCAGTGGACAGGGAATTGGTAGCCGGGGCTCCGGCTGGCGGGGCTGCGAAGGTCATGCCTTCCACGTTTTCGGGAGACTCCGGAACGCCTCTGGCACCCGGATGTGCACTATTACCGAGTTTCGAATCAACGAAATCGAAGACCTTCTCGCGCTTGATTGCTACTTCGGTACCGTTGAGGCGTTCCCGGCCGAGAACGTTGGTAGCTCCTTTTACATCTAATCGGTAGATCTCTGCGCGGTTTCCTTGTTTGGGGATATATCCGCGTTGTAGGGCGTAAAGGTTTCCATCCGGGGACGTAGCTAGGGAAGCATATCCGCGGTCGGCTTCGGGGGCATACGTGGGATCTACGTCAACCACATATTCCGCGCTGGGCTTCCCTGTCGCAGTGTTGTAGACGGTTAGTCGCGTTTTGGATCCCGACTGGGGAGTATTGCTTGGTCCATCCTGCGCCAGAGAGTTTTCGTTGATCGTGTAAATGGTTTCTCCATCAGGAGAAATGGTCATCCCTTCTGGCCCCTTATTGGGGCTTATGCCTTTAGCTTCTTTAGTGTCCGGCGCATCTTCAGGGCTGGGGACGTGGTACTGCGGAGGATGAATACGGCGAATCTCACGTCCGGTTCTATCGGATTCGATGATAAGGGGGGAACGATTCTCTGCACCTTGTGACCCACCCTCTGTCGTCCACAACAGGTGCCCATTGGGCAATTGGCGGATCTCTTCGGCGTCGAATTCCTTAGGGTTGTACGCACTTCCATCTGGGTTGGTGAAAACCACCCGGCCGATGACTTGTGCCCGGCCACTGTTATCGATGTTCAATCGGTATGCGCGGGTGGGGCCATGATCGCCTTTGTCATCTGAGATGGCTAGATAGGAACCATCAGCAAGAGAGGTCAGTCCGGATAATCCGCCGACGCTAGGATCTTGAGTCGCCTTGCCGAGGTCGAACATGCCGTTATAACGGGTTTGGTTTGTCGCGCCAGGGCTTGGAGCGCTAGAAGATGGGACAGCCGAACCTGCGGTGGTTGGGGTTGCGGAGATGGCAACTGCGGACCCGGTAATGAGGGTGGTGACAATAAGTGGGGGAGCAATCAGAGGGGTGATCCTCCGGTTGTGATTGGAACGAATACGTATTTTCATACCCACTATGAAAACAGGTGGTATGCGTAGTGACGGTGGTCGCTAGCTATGCTGCTGCAGAATTTGCGGAAGGTTCGCCGGAAGTTTGGTTGTTGTTCATTTGCCCCCACACCCTTCTTTCCAAACTGCATCGTGGAAACGGACACAGGCGGGGTCTGCCGAGGGAAGAGGCATCCCGGGTGTTGGCTCGGTACGAAAGAAAAGTGGCGGCAGAAGCAGACCTAAATATTGGGTCAGTACGGCACTTTTTCGGCGGCCACGAGGATTTACTTGCCGCGGCAGCCCAAGAAGCCGGAGACCGTATGGGCCGACGCCTCGAACATCATCCAGTCGAACAACTAAGGGGACTCACGGGCGAAAAAGCATTAAATGCTCTACAGGATCTTCTGGAACAGGTTCTTCCTGTTGATGAACCCTGAAAGGTAGAAGCTATCGTGGTGCTCGAATTTATTCGTGCGTCCCGGACGCAAGCGGTCTTTGCATCATCTGCTGCATAGATGGCGAGGGATCTGCACGACGTTATTACGGACGCTTTAGTGTGCTTAGAGGTGGCGAACCCTAGTGCGGTGGCACGGCAGGTCTCAGCGCTAGTCGGCGATCGGTTGACTGTGCAGCTTTATTCCGTTGCAGAAAAACAAGGAGGCAGTGAGTAAAGCCTTGTTAGTCTGGGGGCCATGCACCTAAGCAGGAGAGATCAGTTTCCCCACGGAGCCACACGACGTCTCAGCGAAGCGAAAGACCGTATCGACTCACTGCCTCCGGACAAACGGGGTGCGCCCGGCTTTGCCCAACGAGTATTGGTATCTTCCCTGATCGGAGGTTGGTACGCCTCAGGTGGTATTGAATCGAAGCCGCGCCGGGTGGCTACGAAGGTAGGGATACTAGGATCCGCGTTCGCGGTGATATGGATGACGACAGAGTCGTCGGAAGACTCGGCAGACACGGATAATAATTCTCCTGAGGCCGCCGTGTCTGAGGACCCTGGGCTGGAAGCCGCCGAGGGGGCGGGAACTTCGCCGTCGGAAAGCGAGTTACCGCAGGCCACACCGTCGAAAATTGATGAAAATAGAGCCCCAAGCCCGTGGGGATGGGCACGATTGGGTCTCGCTATCAGCGCCGTGGTGGGCTACTTCGTGGGATCGTTTTATTTCTCCCGCTTCATCAGGAGAAAAGCACTGGCGTTCATCCGCGCGCACATCACTGAGTCGCGACCGTGGACGGTGTACGGAATCCTTGTCGGTATTGTCTGCTTTGCGTTGAGCTTCAACGAGGATAAGCGCACCGCCAACCTCGACGCCAGGTTGAAGGCGCTAGCCTAAGTTTCCGCTGGTTGCGGTGCTATTCCCTCCGGGGTCTTATAGCCTGGGGGCTTAGAGCTTGTCGCTGAAGAAGGACCCGAGATTATCGACGGCCTCAGCCACCTCTTTCTCGCCATCGTAAAGATCCATGTGATTCGCACCTTCAACTACGTGAAAGGATTTGTCTGTACTGGCAGCTCGTTCGTAGAGATCATCGCTCATCCACTTCGACCCAGCTTCGCTCCCGGCAACGATCAACAGCGGTTGAGCGAGATAAGTCTCGGCCTTGTGGAAGGCGTCGTATGTGATGATCTGCGACAGACTACGGGTAGTCATCCAACCTCGAGCGTTGGGATGCTCGCAGCGGGGGTGTGGTAGTACTCCCACGCCTGGCGTAGCTCCTCATTGGGGGCATCGTCCTCGTTCATCGGTGCCAGGGGGAACCCATTATCCTGACCAGCGGCATCAGTGGTCCGCGCCTGTGCTGCCTGCTCGAGAATCGGTGCCGCCTCGGCATCGGTAACTGATCCGTCCCACCCGTTGCGGAACATCTGACCGATATTAATCAGGCTCACGGTGCCCACGGCCTTGATTCGAGGGTCATTGATCGCGGCGTTGGCGGTATAACCAACCCCGGCGCAAATTCCCATGGCACCTATTCGTTCGTTATCGACGTAGTCCAGAGTGGTGAGATAGTCGACCACAGCGCTAACATCCTCGGTCCTGATATGTGGATTCTCCAGCTGACGGGGTTAACCAGAACTGGCGCCCTGGAAGGACGCATCGTAGACGACGGTGACAAATTCGTATTCGGCGACTTTTTTGGCGTAGAGTCCTGCGGTTTGCTCCTTCACGCCACCACCGGGGTGGGAAACGACGATGGCGGGATAGGTCTGTGAGGCATCGAACTCTGGAGGGAAATTGATAACTGCAGAGAGTGTTGTGCCATAACCGTTGGGAGTCTTGATGTTGATGTCTTTGCTCGTGCTTGCTCCTTTACAGGTCGCGGGTCAGTTCGCCTTGAGGAATCAGTTCGTTAAATAATCAGTTTGTCGCGAGGTTCTCATGAAAGAAGGAGCTCATCTTGGCGACAGCCGGATCGACGTATTCGGGCTTGTCGTAGAGGTCGACGTGTGACGCGCCGTCGATAATGAACAATTCCTTTGGTTCTTGCGCCTTCTCAATCGAGTTCTGCGAATACGGCAGCGTGTCCGCGTCACTTCCGGCAATCATGAGCAATGGACGTGGCGAGATCTGATCGATGAAACCGTAGGCGTCGAATACGGCGATGCGGTCGAAGCTCGTCGGATCGACGGTATTCGGTGCTCGGTCATCTTTGGCACGGTCCGTGCGGTAATAGTCGTAGGCTTCCTTGTACATCGAACGATCGGGGTACTCGTTTGCCTGATCCTGTGTCATCGGGATCATCGGCTGTGCTTCGACGTCCTTACCCGCTGCACGATCGGTGCGAGCCTGTGCTGAGGCTTTGAGGAGTTTCGGCAGCGTCTCGGTCTGGGACCTGTACACGTCACCTAGATCGGCACCGCTGACAGTGGCGACCGCCTTGATCCGGATATCACTGGACGCCGCGAACGGTACGAACCCGCCGGAGGCGCAAATGCCGAGAGCACCGATCCGATCGGCGTCGACCTCCTCACGCGTCGCCAGATAACTAACTGCGTCCTTGATGTTTTCAACCCGAATGAAGGGGTCTTCGAGCTGGCGAGGTTCGCCGGTGCTTTCTCCCTGGTAGGCGGCGTCGAACGTTAATGTGACGAAGCCTTCCTTGGTCAGCCGTGTTGCGTAATTGATCGGCGATTGTTGGCGGACACTGCCGAATGGGTGGCTAATGACAATCGCGGGGCTTGCACCCTGCGCCTCGTCGGGAATGAACAATGTGCCCGCGATGGTTTGGTTTCCGCTGGAAAACTTAACGTCAGTCTGCATTACAGGTTCCTTCCTTGAAATTTCTTTTCTTGAAATGAGTCGGTAGTGACTTACGCCACCCATGATAAGGACGGGCGGAATCCGCAACCAGGGGTTCTCAGTACCAGGCAGGCTTGTCGCCGTCGGTACCCGGCTTGTCGATTCCGACGTTGGCGCGCGAGTGTTGGGTTGGGTCAGCGACGACGGACGCGATGAACGCAGCGACGGCCTTGCGCGACACCTCGGTTCCCTTGAACTGCTCATCACGCTGGGTGAGCTCGTAATCGGTCTCCTCCTTATTAGTCAGCCACGCTGGGCGAACGATCGTGTAGTCCAGGTCCGAGGCCTCAATAATGTCCGCTGCACGGCGGTAAATGGTCAGGGCCTCGTCGCCGATGGCGTCCCGGTTCCAGGTGTTGAATTTCTCGGGCAGCTCATCGTAAATTCCGAGCGCGTCGACGAAAATCAGACGCGCGACCCCGGCCGTTTTCATGGCATCGACAAGTGCGCGTGCCTGCTCGTCGAGGTTTCCTGCAAGGTTGGCATAAACAATGTCCTGGCCCTCGAGCGCTGCACCAAGAGCGTCCGCGTCGAGCACATCACCTTCGACGGCGCGGGCCCCGTCGGGAGCATCGACTTTGGAAGCGTTGCGGGCAAACAGTGTGAGGCTATCCCCGTGGTCGGCCTGGTCCGCGATCATGGGGATGGCGTGGCGGGCGATCTGGCCGCTGGCGCCTAGAACGATAACGTTGGTCATGCTAACTCCTTTGTTGTCTTGCTTTGTTGTGACATAACAACGCTGACTTTGCAACGTCTTTGTGCTCGAGGGTATCGACGATTCCGAGTGGTATCCAGGGGTTGACAGTGCCTGTCCGAGGAGCTGTATTATCAACAGCATCAACCCCAGCCGTTGACCCTCCACCATACGGAGAGCGCCGATGACTGGGGTTTCGTCGTCGCAAAGGGTTTCTCCGTCGCAGGGGGCTTTGACAGAAAACGACCTGCAGTATTTTCGCTCTCTGAAATCCGTGCTCGAGCGGCCAACGTCATAGAGTGGTACGGACGATAACTCGCGACACACAACGGCTCGCGGTATGTAACGCACACAGAGCCAAGAAAGAGGACCACATGACGTCTGCTGAATCCGACGGCAACTACCCCGTCATCGCAGTGGTTGCCGGTGAAGGGCCCACCGCAGTGTGGCATATCGACACCGACCCGCTAGCCAAAACAGGGCAGTTCGTCGGTGCGTGGATCGTCGGCACGGGGAAAACAAGCATCCAGCCTGGTCAAACGAATAATTTGTCCTGGGCGGGAGCTAAACTCGATCAATCCGTTCTTCCCATGCTTATCGACGGGCACCCTGTTGTGGCGACCGATAGCGGGGAAAAAGCACTCGCCGCCATTGAAGCCGATGACGAAGGAAGCGCGATCTCCGATAAGGGGAGTGCGACGTGGAGCGTCGTCAATGTTGATGACACCGTCGCCGCGATCAAGGAAGCAGTGACCTCGTATAAAGAGGCGTTGAAGGACGAAAATGCGCGGCGGAAAGCGGACGGCAAGAGCACCTTGAAGGGGCAAACGTACCCCGACGTCGCAGACGTGGAACCTGCTTATGATGCCGCGGACGCGCTCGGCGTCGACAACCCGCTGGCCAAAGAGTGCTGGGCCTGGGCGGAGGGAATTCGGAGGTTAGTGGACACCTGGAACGGCATCGATGCCCAGCGCCGGGCCAAAGCCACCGATTATTTGCAGCACTTTGGCAGCAAGGAGCCACAGCCGATTCCCCTGGTCACGCGCACAACTGAAGGCTAGCAGGCGGCCCGACGAACCCAAAGTAGGGAACAATTGGCGCACCAGCCCCGGGATTTGTGTCTACCCTGGGTTTTATGAGCACAAACACCGCCCGCGACGATGACAACGTCATCGAACTGAGCGACTATGCCAGTCGCGCGCGCGGCGGTGACGGTAGCCATTTTTCTCAGAGCCAACGCGAACCCGTCCTCGATGGGAATGAACCTGTCGCGCGGGAAGCCGCCAGCCTGGTGCTCTCCGTTCACCAAAGCGGTGGCGATGGCCCTCAGTACCGAATTATCGGGATTAACGACGCTCTCCACGTCGCAGATTTCTTCACCGTGCTGGACACGTGCTTCGGGTGTGATGGTGACGCAGAATGGACAGTTCATGGGGGCGACGGGGTAGAGGGAGAACGCGAGTCCGTCGTTGGTGACCAGTCGCTGTATGAGCTGCTCAACGCCCCCGGCGACACGCTCGATGTGACCCGCCGCCAACGCTCGGATACGGATGCGAATACTGGAGGCACGAACGCCGGCGAAGCGAGCACCGGGGACGCAAACGCCGGCGAGGGGAGCAGTGAGGATGTTAACGCCGGCGAGGGGAGCGTCGATAAGAACGCCGATGCCCCCGATGACCTGCACTTTCATATCGACGTTGCCGAGTGCTATTTACGCGACCACGGGACTCCCGACGCGTTGTGTGTCGGTGGAGACGAGCACGCTGATTTAGACAGCATCAATGCAGAGCTAACGGGTGCGGCGACGACGCAGCACATTTTGCACGCGACGAAACCCATCATCCGCTCGGCCATCGAACGAAGTGGCATCTTTGACTTCATTCCGCTGCTCCAGGCCTTGGACTTAGGCCGAGAAACGAATGTGGATGCGGACACGCTGGCGCTATGCCGATGTCTCCCTAAAGAAAAAGACCCGGCCGGCCGCGATGCGGCGGTTGCTGAAATCATGGCCCAAGCTGCCCTGGTTGAAGGTCCTCTGCGAGCGGACATTATTGAAACGATGATGGAAGCGATCGGCTGGGTAGCCGACGACGGGTCGGAACTGAAGCTTCCTGAAATTGACCATCTGGCCAGCGAAACTTTGCAGGCCTTTGAGCATATAGGGCTCACGGGGGATAAGCGATTGTCCTCGCTAGAACGGCTTGAATTGTGCCGCGCGATCATCCGCGCGGACTAGGTATCGGAAGGCGGATTAGGTATAACAGGCCGGCCTAACTATGACGGCGACGAGTCGGCGGGCAACGGACACGAGCCGGGGGAGGACCGCGAAGCGCGTTGAAGAGTAAGCTCCCAGGGCGTGAGTGAAACCAAGCCTGACCACCCAACCGATGATCACGCCGAGCCGGAACTGCTGACACCTAACCTATCGGGGGCATTAGCTGCCGAGAGTGCCGCGATGGACGACGTTGATGCGGCGACGGAGAGCGGTGCCACAGCCACAGATGCCCCAGCATCAGCCGGCACCGCCACCCCCGGAACCGCAGGCGTCGACGCACCGGCTCCGCAGGGAGCGAGCGTCCTCACTCACCTCTATAAATTCGTGATCGCAGGCGGAATCTCCGCTGTCGTGGACTACGGCCTGACCATGATCATTCAGCATGCGTTTGGGCAGTCATACCCGCTGGCAAAGGCCATTGGCTTCATCTTCGGCACCATCACGGCCTACATCATCAACCGACGCTGGACTTTCGAGGCGGAACCGTCGGCAAAGAAGTTCCTACAAACGATGTCTCTTTACGCACTGATGTTCGCCGTGCAGTGGGGGCTAGCGGTGTCGGTGAACCACCTCTTGCTTAACGCCGGGGCCAGCGCGTTTATCGCCGGTACCGTCGGGTATGTCATTGGTCAGGGAGTGGCCACCGCCGTGAACTTCGTTGTCCAGCGGTGGGTCATTTTCAAAACCAACTAGGGGGCCGCTCAAGGGGCTGGCTAGCGGGCTTTACCTCATTTCCCCAGCGTGTGGCGCAATGCCTCCTCTAAATCAGTGAAGCGGAACGTGTACCCGTTCTTCTCCAACGCCTCGGGCTCCATCTTGACCGACGAGAGAGCGAGCTGATCTGCGCCCTCCTTACCCATCAGCGCATCTGGCCCCACACGCGGAGTCGGAATAACGGACGGGCGGTGAAGAACTTTCGCCAGCGTGGATGCGAATTCCTTTTGCTTCACAGCATTGGGAGCAGCCGCATTAATCGGTCCCGACACCTCGGGGTTAAAGGCGGACCAAATGTAGATCTGCGCAAGGTCATCAATACCAATCCACGGTTGCCACATCTCACCACCGTTCAGCGGACCGCCTCCACCCATGAGGTACAGCGGGAGTTGCGCGCCCAGAAGTCCTCCGCGGGCGGATAGCACCAGGCCAGTGCGGACGAGAACCACACGAATACCAGCCTCTTCGGCCTTCAGTGCGGCGCTTTCCCAGCGCTGGCAGACGTCGGCGAGGAAGTCATCCCCGGCGGGCGAATCCTCCGTGACCGTACCCGCGTCGGCACCATAATATCCGCTGGCAGACGCGTTAATAAGCGTTGTTGGGCCGCCATCCGATGCGGCCTCTTTCATCGCGTCGACAAGAGTTGTAGTGGCGTCGATACGCGAATCAAGGATCGACTTCTTGTGGTCGTCAGTAAAGCGCCCCATGATCGACGTCCCGGCCAGATTGATCACAGCCGACGCACCCTTCAGGAGGGAGGGATCAAGCGAACCCTTGCTGGGATCCCACCGCTTATATGTCACGCCGGGGACCCGCGAGGTGCGCGAACTGCGCGTCAACGCGACAACATTGTGACCAAGCGAGCGGAGGAGCGCCGAAATTGCCTGCCCTACCAGGCCTGTTTCGCCCGCGATGACAAATGTCTGGGCGGTAGTCGGGTCGATGGCCCCATCTTTGTTAGCGCCCCCACCCTTCTCGGCCGCGTCACGCAACTGCTGCTGGAAAGTCAGATCAGCCACAATCTGGCGCGTGCGGAATTCAAATGTCCGCTCCAGTTCCTTATCGATCTTCCGCTTGACCAGCCAATTCTTACCCAGAACCGACGTCTTACCCGGAAGCTCCGCGGTCACCTGATCCTGAACAAGCGAGGACCCACCACCGGAATCGGAAAACGTGTCGTCCGAAAACGTGTGGGTGTGCTCCCACGAATCCAGAGGCCCCTGCACCATCGTGTCCGTAAACGACTCGCCTGGCGTGTACGCGGTGTGGCGCGCTTTCCACTTCACCGTCGTCGAGACCGGCGCTAAGCCATCTAACCAGGGCAAACCCATTTCTAATTCAGTTTCAGAGCCCTCCGCGAGCCCCTTGCTTGGGCCCGACGTGAGCGTCGTCGAAAAGTCAGGGCACAAACGTGCTGCGCCACCAGCTGATTCGTAATACTTAACGACGTCGCGACGGGGGAAGGGGATGCGTGCGGTGTGTGAATATTCGATAGTCATAATTCTGCTCGTCCTCCTCGGTGATTGGGTTATGGACGGTGTGTGGCCCATTGTTGCAGAAACCCAGGACACGCGTTGCCGGTACGACGAGGGAGGGGCCCGCGCGACGACGAGGGCCGTCGCGAGTTAATCGGTAAAAGCTCGGCCGTTGCGGAATACCCATGGGGGGTATAGCGTTGAACCTATCGGATACCCCAGGAGGGTATGTGATCGCCCACGTGCCCGCGTGGACGTCGGTCAATAACAGCAATATCGAGGAGATCGTGATGACCACACGTAAGTACAAGATTTCGGGCATGTCCTGCAGCCACTGCGAACGCGCTGTTCGTGACGAAGTCAGCGAAATTCCTGGCGTCCACGTCGATGAGGTCAGTGCTGAGACTGGCATGTTGACCGTCAGCTCGGATGACGACATTAAAGACATGAAAGTTCTTGAAGCAGTGGAGGAAGCGGGTTACTCGGGCACGCGCCTGTAAAAACTGACCCGCCACACTAAAGGGAAGCGAGAGAAGTGCCACAATCAGTGACGACAAGTCCTGACACCACATCACAAGGTGCCATCGACGGTGTGACCATACCCGAGGGTTCGGTCATCGAACTCGATATCGGTGGAATGACCTGTGCATCGTGCGCAAACCGCGTGGAACGCAAGCTCAACAAGCTCGACGGAGTGCAGGCCACTGTTAACTTGGCGACCGAAAAAGCCAAGGTCACAGCACCACCGACCGTGACCGCTGATGACCTTATCCAGACAGTGGAAAAAGCTGGCTACACAGCGGCGCTCGACCAACCCGCCACGCCTGCTCATGAGAGCATCGACGATTCCACTGCCGACGATGATCGCGCGCCACGCAGCGGGGCCGCTGGATCTGCACAGAGCGAAAGCCCGATTGAACGAGAGACGGCGAACTTCCGGCAGCGCCTGATTGTGTCCGCATGGCTGGCGATCCCTGTTATCGCTATGGCCATGATCCCTGCCCTGCAGTTCCGAAACTGGCAGTGGCTGTCCCTAACGTTGGCAGCGCCTGTCATCGTGTGGGGAGCACTTCCCTTCCACAAAGCGGCCTGGACGAACCTTAAACACGGCGCGACCACCATGGATACGCTCATTTCGATGGGCACGCTGGTGGCATTCGCGTGGTCGTTGTACGCCCTGTTCTTCGGCAAAGCCGGCGAACCAGGACTGAAGCACACCTTCACCATGATGGCCTCGCATACCGACGCGTCGGCCAATATCTACTTAGAGGTCGCCTCCGGTGTCACGCTATTTATACTGGCAGGACGCTATTTCGAGAAGAAGTCGAAGCGAGAGTCCGGGGCTGCCCTTCGGGCGCTACTTAATATGGGCGCCAAGGAAGTCACGCTTCTTGACGACGGCCAAGAAAAACGGATTCCCGTCGAACAGCTCCAGGTTGGAGACATGTTCGTGGTCCGGCCCGGTGAAAAGATCGCGACGGATGGCGACATCGTAAGTGGCTCCTCGGCTATCGACGAGTCCATGCTCACCGGAGAGTCCGTCCCCGCGGAAGTTGGCTCTGGCGACCACGTCACTGGTGCGACGGTGAACACCAGCGGGCGGCTCGTAGTTCGTGCAACCCGAGTTGGGTCCGATACCCAGTTGGCGCAGATGGCGCGCATGGTCGAGGACGCGCAAACCGGGAAAGCCCAGGTCCAGCGCTTAGCGGACCGTATCTCCGGTGTTTTCGTCCCCACTGTGATTAGCATCGCCCTGCTCACACTCATCGTCTGGCTCGTATTGGGGCACGGATTCGCTGCCTCCATGACAGCCGCAGTCGCGATCCTCGTTGTGGCGTGCCCCTGCGCCTTGGGACTGGCGACGCCGACAGCGTTGCTGGTTGGTACCGGTCGCGGTGCGCAGATGGGTGTACTGATCAAGGGGCCGGAGGTCCTGGAATCCACCCGGAACATTGACACTGTTGTGCTGGATAAAACAGGCACAGTCACCACAGGAACAATGGCGCTGACCAGTGTTCATGCTGGTAGCACCTCATCCGACGATGAAGTCCTGGCCATCGCCGGCGCAGTGGAAGACTCATCCGAGCACCCCATCGCACAAGCTATCGCACAGGCGGCGAAGTCGAAGGGACTCGAGGCCCACGAGGTCACCGACTTCCAGAACAAGGAAGGCCGTGGCGTGCGGGCAGTCGTGGACGGCCGCGACGTGCTCGTCGGTAAAGAATCCCTGCTCAATGAAGCCGGAGTCCCTTTGGACGATGAACTCCGACGCGCGAAGAACGATGCTGAACACGCTGGGAAAACCGCCGTCGCCATTGCGTGGGACGGTGAAGCACGCGGGATTCTGGTTGTCGCAGACACTGTGAAACCCACCAGTGCCACGGCAATAAGCCAGCTGAAAGGACTCGGCCTCAACCCCGTCTTGCTGACTGGCGACAACAAGGTCGTTGCCCAGCGTATCGCCAAAGAAGTAGGAATAGACGACGTCAAAGCCGACGTTTTTCCCGCCGACAAAGTGCAGGTCATCCGCGGTCTTCAGGACCAAGGGAAAACCGTGGCCATGGTGGGCGATGGCGTCAACGATGCACCGGCGTTAGCTCAAGCAGACCTTGGTCTGGCTATGGGCACCGGTACGGACGTCGCTATCGAAGCCGCCGACATCACACTCGTTCGCGGAGACCTCACCAGCGCCGTTGATGCGGTGCGCCTCTCCCGGGCGACGCTCGCGACCATTAAGACCAACTTGTTCTGGGCCTTCGCCTACAACGTCGCCGCTATTCCGGTGGCAGCGCTGGGGCTTCTCAACCCCATGATTGCGGGAGCGGCCATGGCGTTCTCGAGCGTGTTTGTCGTGGGCAATAGCCTCCGGTTGCGCAGGTTCACCAGCGTTAATAGGAACGTCGGCACTCACGCTGATAAGACTGATAGGAATGCCACTGCACACACTGTCGAGGAGGAGCGGGCGAAATGACAACCTCATCAACCATGGATAGCGCGGCTGAGCAGCAACTATGCCACGCGTGCCACGAGGCCCACGCCCCCCACGGCTATATCTCGGAAAAAGAGCGGTACCTTCACCGGATGAAGCGAATTGAGGGGCAAGCGCGCGGGATCACAAAAATGATCGAGGATGAGAAATACTGTGTGGACATCCTGACGCAGATCAGCGCGCTCACGAAGGCACTGCAAGCGGTTGGCCTGGGGTTACTCGACGACCACCTCAATCACTGTGTACTCAATGCCGCCCAAGCCGGTGGCGATGAAGCTGAACAGAAACTCCACGAGGCATCACAAGCCATCGCCCGGTTAGTGAAGTCATAACCCCTGGCGTTGTTCCCCTGGGGTTTCCTCGGGCGCGGTCTATTCAAATAGTCGCTGGCCAACCATCGAATCGCCCTCCCTAATCCCACCAGGGACAGCGAATAAAGCAGACGCCTGGTGCTGAAGGTACTCAGTCATGGCGTCCTTTTCCGTCATTTTCTTCAAGATCGGATAGAACCCCTTGCGCGGATCCTTCGAATACGCAATAAAGAACAATCCGGCGTTCAACCTGCCCAAGGAATCATTCCCATCGGTGTAGTTGTATCCACGCCGAAGCATCCGATGGCCTTTGTTGTGTTCCGGGGCAACGACAGCCACATGAGAATCCGCTGGTACAGCCAGCTTCCCGCCGCGCCGGGCAGTGTAATCAACGTCGTCAAACTCGTGATCATCGGAGGGGTCCTCAACAGACAGGGGAGCACCGTAGCGCTTATCACGCCCGATCACATCCTCCTGCTCCTCCAAAATCACGCGATCCCACACCTCGAGATACATATGGATCTTCCGGGCGACGAAGTAACTGCCGCCGGCCATCCACCCATCCGTCACCCACACGTCTTTATCCAGCGCATCGGTTTCGTCGCTCTTGATGTTCTGAGTGCCGTCTTTAAACCCAAACAAGTTCCGGGGAGTGTCCTGATCAGTACTGGTCGACGACGTCCGCCCGTACCCGATTTGCCCCCACCGCAGCCGCACAGTGCCGAAACCGATCCGCGTCAGATTCCGGATCGCATGCACGCACACCTGCGCATCATTGGAGCACACCTGCACCAAAAGATCGCCATCGCTCTGCTCAGAACGCAGCGCCTCATTGGCAAACTTGGGCATCCCCTCCTTGATGACATCCGGCATCTTCGCCTTCAGACCAAAGCGATCCTTACCGTCGTCGTCGACAAAAAGCCCCTTCCCGAAGCCAAAAGTAATGGTCAAACCGCCGACGGGGTAATTCCACGCCTCGCCAGTGTCCCTCGGGACGGCCTTAGGGTTGGCGTTCGGCTCGCCACCAATCAGCTCCCCTGCGCACATTTGCTCCGACGCCGACGTCCACGAGGTCAGCATGTCCTTGAGGTCGTCGACGTCGTCCGTCGTGATGTCGAACGCGGCGGTGTACATGTTGTCTTGCGCAGGAGTTGTTATTCCCTGCTGGTGCTCGCCGCGGAACGGGTAGACGAGCGAGGTTGGGTCGGATTTGTCCTTGTTTTCCGCAGCATGGACGGCTAACCCGCCGATGCCCGCGCCGGCGATTCCGGCGAGGCCAGCAAACCCGGCGGTAGTGAAGAGTTGGCGTCGTGAAATACCCCGCGTACGGCCCTGTTCCTCGGTGCCAGACGTGCTCGACGTGCCGCTTGATGCGTCCGTCGAACCTGCCGGCTCATGCGCTGGACTATCAGGCCCGACGTCACCGCGGCCTTGTCCGGCGACATCGCGGCCCGATTCCTCGCGACCACCACGGTTCGGTTTCGAACCACGCTCAGGGTTGTCCTTGTGGGGTGACACCATTTCCTCCTCATCACGTGCCTATAACCCTTGTCAGGGGTATGCGCGCCCGTTCACATGCGCCCGCTGAGCGGCACCCGCTCAGGCGCGCCCGCTCGTCTGCTAGTGCAGAATCGTGCCCGCAACCTGCGACAATGGCTCAGACAAACCTTTGATCGCGTCAGAGAAGTCGCGCTGTGTGTCAGTGTAATCCGACTCCTTAGGCGCCTCGCCCGCGTCCTTTTGAACGGTGGCGATCTCGTCATACGGCTTGTATGTCGGGTCGCCATCGAATTCGTCGCCCAGGCCAGTAACCTCGCCGGTCTTCTGGTCGTCGATAAGCTTATTGACCTTGTCGAACGCGCGGGTGATCTTCTTGTCCAGGTCCGCGTCCTTCTTCTTCACCAGGTCAGCGACGTTGCCGTAGGCAACCGTGGCACCCTCAACATTCGCTTTGAAGTCGTAGAGGTCGGTGTGCGAGAACGTGTCCTCTTCCCCGACGATCTTCGAGGTGGCCACTTCCTCCATCAAGCTGGATGCGCCGTCAACGACGTCGGAAAGGTCCAGTTTGAACTTGCCGTCGGTTCCCTCAAGGTTGCCGTAGACAAGGTCATACAGCTTCTTCGTGTCCTCATTGAGCTGGTCAGCGGCCTTCTTCCGGTCCTCGTCATTGGCGAAGTGGAAGTCATCCCCGCCCCACAGGTCAGCCTCGATGCGGTGCCAGCCGGTCCACTTCTTGAGTACGTCTTTATCGGTGACATCTTTGCCAGCGTCCGCGGCGAGGTCCTGGATGCGGGCATCGAGCGCGGTGTCGAGGTCGCCCGCTTCCTTGATACCGAAGGACTCCGCGGTGGGCTCGATGCGCTCATAATTCGCGCGGGCGAGCGGGAACAGTTGCTTGGCCTTCTCGGTATCCCCGCTGGTGTAGGCCTCGGTAAACGCCTGCGTCCCGGTGAGCAGCTGCCCGACCTGGTCCTTCACATACGCGGTGTAGTTCGTGATCGCCCGGTCCTCAGCCTCTTTTTCGTCGTCAGTGAGTGTGACTTCTTTGCCCTTGGTGACCGTGAAATCCTTGAGCCCGACAAAATCGCCAACCATGTTCGGCTTGCACGCCGTGTGGTACGACCCCTGCTTCAACGCGGTCGTCAGGTTTGCTGTGGTTCCGGGGCCAATGTTTTCTTGCTCTGATTCAATCTGGAGTTTGTTTTCGGCCAGAATCTCGAGCTCGTTGGGCTTTGTGCCGTTATTAGTGATTTCAAACTTGACGACGCCCGACGGGACTTCCGACGTGGACAGTTCGCACGAATCGTCGGTGATGGTGACCTGGATGGTCTGGTCGGCTTTGGTGTTGTCATCGCTGGACGAGTTCTGGGGATTATCCGTGCACGCGCCGAGCGTGAGAGCGGTGGCGACGGATGCGATGGTCGCGGCGATGATGCGTGGGGAGCGCGAGTGAGATGTCATGATGGCTTTCTCTCGGGGAACGGGGGAACAGTGAACGGTGAGGGAACAGGGCTATTTGTCGGTGGCAGGTGCTGCAGACCGCGCTGAGGCTGAAGAGGTTGAAGGCGCTGAAGGAGCGAAAACCTTGCCCCTGATCTGCAGGATGAACAGCACGAGGACAGGCACCAGGTACACCCACCAGGCAATAACTTGCGCGACGGTGGGCTGCACGTTGATTTGGAACATCGCTTGCCCCACCACATAAATCCAGTACAGCGGGGACGTGTTTTCGGGCAGGAGGTGGGAAATATTCCATGCGTGGTTCATGACGCCCGGAATGACCCCGGCTTCTTGGAGGTCTCCGATGCCGTAGGAGCAAATACCAGCGGCGACGAAAATGAGGAAAATGCCGGTGACTGCGAAGAACATACGCATGTTGATGCGAGCTGCACCTTTGTACACTGCCCACCCGAGAATGATGGCGATAATCAGCCCGAGCACGACGCCCGTCGTGGTGGCCGCCACGTTGTTTTCGATCGACGACCTCACGGTGGCCCAGATGAACAGCGCGGTTTCCATGCCTTCGCGGCCGACGGCGAGGACGGCGATCCATACGACGCCCCAGCCGGATTCGTGTTCGCCGAGGGTTCTCGCCATGGAGCCCTCGAGTTCACCTTTCATCTGGCGGGAGTTCTTCCCCATCCAAAAAATCATCCAGGTGACCAGAGCTACCGCGACAAGGGAGAGGCCTCCGCCGATGATCTCTTGTGCCTGGAAGGTGAGTGTTTTCGGTCCCCACGTCAGGATGGCGCCGAATGATAGGGGTACCAGGGCTGCAAGACCGATACCTAGCCATAGTTTGGGGTAGACATCTTGCCGGCCAGCTTTTTTAAGTTAGGCGAAAAGGATTCCCACTATAAGGGTTGCCTCAAAGCCTTCTCGGAGAGCAAGCAGGAGATTCGCAATAAGCATGACGTTCCTTTTCTGTCCGTGCATGGTTAATGTACTCGGACAAGATAGGTCAGACAATGCTTAAAGAATGAAGAGGGGGCTATGCACCCCCGCCCTCTGCGCTAAGGGCGAGTGAAGCGCTCATGACGCCCCTGGCGGTGAAGCTTCAACCAGGAGGCAAAACCTTTGGGATCTTTCCGCTGGATAAGGAAGAACCAGGCGAAACGCGCATATTCCTGGGGTATAAGTTTCCTCATGCCGGGCTGGTTCATCAGATAACCACGGTTGCGGTACGTGAAATACCGCTTGTTCTCGTTATCGGGATACTGCGTGTGCATTTTCCCGAAGAAAATGGGTTTGAACTCGTCCGCCCCTGTTGGGTGCAGGTAGGCGGCCTCCAGGGTCGTCCCATAAGGGAGGCCGGACCGGTTGAGCCGACGGTTGTATTCAACCTCGTCGCCACGGATAAACAGGCGAAGGTCGGGTACTCCCAGCTGGTCGACGGCATTCGCGCTGAACAACGCTCCGTTAAACAGCGATGCGATGCCGGGGATGAATGTGCCGTTCTCGGTACCTTCCAGCTCGCTCCGCTTCCGTTTCCATTCGACGGTGCCGGGTAGGCGAACTGGAAACGCCAGCTGGTCGGGGTTCTCAATCCCGGCAACCACGGGGCTGACTTCCTCAAGCCCGTGCTGTTCCGCAACACGCATTAATGTGGCCAGAACCTCGGTGTTTTCCGGCCGGCCGTCGTCGTCGGCGCAGAAGATAGCGTCGGCACCGAGGGCGAGTGCAGTCAAGAATCCGTAGGCGAAACCACCGGCTCCGCCGAGGTTGTGCCGCGAGGGGAGGTAGACGGGCGTCGGCGAGGTCGGGCTGTCGGCGCAGACGCTCTCTACGAGGTCTTTGACTTCGGGCTCATTGCCGTTATCCACCACGACAACCCACTCCGGTGCCAGGGTTTGGCTTGCGACAATGTGCAGCGAGTTAGCCAGCAGGTCACGGCGTTTATGCGTCACGATGACAGCGGCAATGCGGTCCGACGAAGAAAGAGGCATGCGGTTAGTATCGCACATGCCCGCGTGGGCAAGGACAGGCTGCACAATAACCTGCGAAATAACCCGCTAAAAGCCTGCGGAATTGGGCGCCGGATAACGGGTTATAAGGAACGCGTTATAGGGCAGTTTCCGACGACGGGCTCTGCTCGGAGGTCTTCACGTTAGACACCGGCACGCTACCGTTCTTCTGCGCGTGTTCAATGGCCATATCGCGCATCACGTGACGCACCTGTTCAGCGGCTTCGGGCCCTTCGTATTGTTCGACGATATCGTCCACCTGCCCAGCCTGGCGTATTTCCCCATGGTCCACCCACAACGCGGATGTACACAATTGCGCCAGGAATTCGTCCGAGTGGGAGGCGAACACCAAAATCCCGGAGCGTTCCACCATGTCGCGGAGCCGGTCACGTGCTTTCGCCATGAACGCGGCGTCAACAGCGCCGATGCCCTCGTCGAGAAGAAGAATTTCTGGTTCGATGGACGTCACGACCCCGAGTGCGAGGCGCACGCGCATACCGGTGGAATAGGTGCGCAGCGGCATGTCGAGGTAGTCGCCTAGCTCGGTGAACTCGGCGATCTCATCCATCTTGGCCTGCATTTTCTTGCGCGTCTGCCCCAGGAAAAGGCCGCGAATAATGATGTTTTCGTAGCCGGAGATCTCGGGGTCCATGCCGACGCCCAGGTCAAACACCGGGGCCACGCGCCCGCGAACCTCCGCAGACCCGCGGGTGGGTTCGTAGATCCCCGACAGCAAGCGCAGCAGTGTGGACTTACCAGCACCATTATGGCCGACGAGCCCCACGCGGTCGCCGTCCTGAAGGTGGAGGTTGACGTTTTTTAGCGCTTCCACAACGACGACGTTGTCGGCGTTCCGGCCGATGGCTCCGCCGGCAGCTCCGAGGAACGCTTTCTTCAGCGAGCGTGATTTGGCGTCGAAAATGGGGAAATCGACGCACGCATTGTAGGTATCAATACTGACCATGATTGTGGCTTCTCCTGTCCCCATGATCCGTTGTGTGTACCGCGGAGGTAACCGTGGCGGGACCAACCGCCTGTACCGCGGAGGCGGCTATGTGTGTATCGGACATCGCGTTTACACCCAGTAGCTCACGCGGCCACGCCATTGCCGCATCGCAATCGTCGTGATGAGCAGGCCAACGACGGTACACAGACCGACGATCACCCAGCTGTACCACATGACCGGAACACCGGTGAGCGGGCCGCGGACGATTTCGAGGTAGTGCATGAGGGGGTTGAGCTCGGCAATGCGGGCGCGCTCACCGGCGGCACCGCCACGATCGCGCAATGTTTGCATCGTCCACACGATCGGCGTGACATAAAACGCCAGCTGAATGAGCGATTCGAGAAGTGGCGCAATATCACGGAAGCGGGTCGAGATAATCCCGAAGAACATGCCAACCCACACACCATTAATGACGATCAGCGCCAGCGCGGGGATGGAGAGGAACCAATCCCACCCCAGCGGACGCGGGAAAATGATCATCAGCAGAACATAGATCACGAGGTTGTGCAGCAAAAAGAGGAACTGTCGCCACACTAACCGGTAGACGTGAACCGATAACGACGCTGGTAGCTGCTTAATTAACCCCTCATTCGCGATGAATGTTTGCGCCCCCTCGATCACGCATCCGGAGATAAAACCCCAGATGATGAGCCCGACGGTCACGTGCGGGAGGAAATCATGCAGCGGAATGTTGAACAGCAATGAATAGAGCAATCCGAGCGCTAAGGCCATGACACCAGTCGCGATCGTGATCCACAGTGGGCCAAGGACTGAGCGACGGTAGCGCTGTTTGATGTCTTGCATCCCCAGCGACAACCACAGCTCGTACGACTGGAAGCCCCGAACAAGGTCCATCCATGCTGCTCGGAGGGTCTGCGATTGCGACGGCGGTATAGAGCTGGTGGGCTCTTTAATCATCCGATCGATGTCGGCCTGAGGGGCTCGGTGAAGCGCAATTCCCCCGGCTTCATCGGAACCCGCGCCGGCGTTGTTCGCGGCCGTGCCCTCAGTTGGTTCTATGTCAGCCATAATCCGTACCCTACCTGTGTGATGGGACAAGCAGTTATTAATCCCAGTGGCGTGCCTTGCTGATGTTCATCGTGTCAGCAGCGACGGGTAGATTACCCTGGAGCTACTAAACCGTTATTGTGTGCGGTGGGTCAGTGATCATGACGCGTCGCAATGACAAGCGAATAGCGGTAGAGGCCTGCATGAACCGTGTCCCCAGTTCGTCTAAGGAAAGGTGTGCCATGTTCGACGTCGCCCACGCGCGTGGACTCTATGTTTGGTTAGGCGAGGGCTGGGTGTACTTAAACGCGCAGGAACAGGCGCAGATTCCGGAGCGAGTAAACACAGCGGCGACGTATTCGTTCAGGAACGCCCACTTGCGCACGGCCGTTGAGGCAACGTCGGGTAGCCATTCTCAAAGTCAGAAGTCGGGTGCGCCGATTGGCGATTCCTATGTGGCCTCGGCGCGCCGGGCTGTTGCCGACCTGGTCGGTGCCCGGGCCAACCAGGTGGTCCTGGGCCCCTCCCGCGCGGCGCTGCTCCGTAACTTGGCGGACTGCCTGAGCCACCGCGTCGGCATCGGTACCGAGGTTGTACTGGCCCGCAGCAACGCGGATTCGGCCATCGATCCGTGGGTGCGGTCCGCTCATTTGTATGGGGCGACGGTGAAGTGGGCGGAGGCCGATCTCGCATCGGGTGCGCTTCCTGCCTGGCAGTTTACGTCGCTGGTATCGCCGTCGACGGCGATTGTGGCCCTGCCCGCCGCCCATGCGTTGGTGGGTGCGGTCACTGATGTGGAGGCTATTTCTAGCTCGGTGCACCGCATTTCGCCGCGAGCGTGGACCATTGTCGACGCCACCGATGTGCTGCCCTATCGGCATGTGGAGATTCAGTCGTGGGGTGCCGACGTGGTGGCCCTGGATTTGGCTCCGCTGGGCGGGCCTGAGCTCGGCGCACTGGTGTTCCGCGATGAGGCAATGTTTGATCGTCTGCGTCCGCCGCGGCGTCGGGGATGGAGTTCTTCCTTGTCTGTCTCCTCGTCTTCGCTGGGTGTTTCTGCTGTTCAGGGGCATGGCCGTCATGCCGGTGCCGGCCTGGTGGAGTGGGATCCTCCGCAGGCGGCACTGTGCGGGTCCTTGGCGGCGCTGGTTGATCACTGGGCGGGTCTCGACGATTCCGCGACGGGCACGCGGCGCCGACGGTTGCAGTCCACCATGCCGAAGATCGACACCTATCTCGCGGCTCTAGCAGCGCATTTGGTCTACGGGTTGAAGGATTTGGGCGTCTACGTCATCGGTTTTGACGACGAGTCCTCGCATGTTGAACGCGTGCCGCGCATCAGTTTCATCATCCCCGGGATGTCGGCGGAGGCAGCCCAGGCGCGCCTGGCCGATAACGGAGTGATCGTGGGCGTGGCGGACAGTGATTCGCTCTTCGACGCTATGGGTGTCACGGAGTCCGGTGGGGCCTTGACGGTTGGGCTGGCGCCGTACAACACCGCCCACGACGTCGACCATCTGTTGAGATCGGTCTCGGTTCTCCGCTGATCAGGGCTGGCCGGGTCCCACACCCAACCGTCGGGCCCTATTCCACGGTCAACACGATTTTCCCGGTGACCTCACGGGATTTCAGTAGCCGGTGAGCCTCGGCCGCGTCGGCAATAGGAAGTGTTTTCGTGACCTGCGCGGATATGGTTCCATCCTCCAAAAGAGGCCAGACGTGTTTGATCGTGTCCGCCACGACGGCGGCTTTGTCGTCGAGGGAGCGGCCACGCACATTCGTCGCTGTGATCGACCCTCTCTTGGATAGCAGCCGGCCGATGTTCAGCTCGCCCTTGACGCCGCCCTGCATACCGATGATGACAAGGTGGCCTTTCTCACCCAACGCTTTCACGTTGCTGTCCAGGTATTTCGCGCCCATGATATCCAGGATGATGTCGGCGCCACCGTGCTCTTTCATCACCACGACGAAGTCGTCGTCTCTGTAATTGATGAGGATATCCGCGCCCAGCGAACGGCAAAGCTCCAGGTTGTCGGCGTTGCCTGCGGTGGTGGCGACGGTCAGCCCCATCGCGTGAGCCAGCTGAATGGCGAACGTGCCGATGCCGCCCGACCCGCCGTGGATCAGCACGGTCTGGTCTTTCTGCATGTCAGCGACCATGCCCAGGTTCGACCACACCGTTGCGGCAACCTCAATCACCCCCGCCGTGTCGGTGAGTGACCATCCGCGCGGCACGGGAAAGAGTTGGGTCACAGGCACCGCGACACGCTCCGCATATCCGCCGCCAGCCAGGAGCATTCCACATTGATCGCCGACGCTCCACTGTTTGACAGGTTGCGTGCCGGATTTTTCGCCTGCCGACGTCGAGCCTGATTCATGTGACGACTCCACGGGAGGCCCGAACGCTTCGATCGTTCCCGCAGCTTCCAGCCCAATGATGTCCGACGTGCCGGGCGGCGGTGGGTAATGCCCGGCGGCTTGGAGAACATCGCCGCGGTTGACACCGGCGGCGTGGATTCGGACGAGCGCTTCGCCCGGTCTAGGCGTGGGGTCGTCGGTGTCGGTCCACGCCAACGAGGTGGGGTCCGTGGTGTCTTGTTGAATAATTGCCTTCATGACGTCGAGTGTAGAGGCGTGGGTTCGTCGTGCGCAGGCGTATATTTCGATACGCTATAGGTAAGTCGTGCTAAGAGCTAGCTGTGTTGCTTCCGGCAACCGGTACAGCGATGAACAGAAGGAAAGCCCATGCCTCGCTCCTCGGATAACTGGAATAACGATAATTCGACGTCTGATTCGGACGGTTTCGGGTATTCGCACTCGTCAGATGGGAGTGGCGACGCGTGGGGTGATGCGGGGGAGAGCTCCAACGGAGGCGTCCCGCCGAAATACGGTTACGAACCAAATGGCAACTCCCAACAGTCGGGTAGTGGCAATGCAGCAGCCAAGGATGCGAACTACGACCTGACCGAAACGACGGAGTTTCAGCCATCCCCTCCGGGGGCGTCTGCTGCTCAGCAAGGGCAATATGGGCAGAGCTATGGTCAGGCCCAGAATGGCGCCCAAGGATATGGGCAGGGCTACGCGCAGGGGTATGGCACGTCGCAACAGGGTCAGTTCCAGCAGCCGAATCAATATTCGACGCAATACGGGCAAGGCCAACAGTACGACCAACAACAGTACGCCGGTAATGCTGCGTATGGATCTCGCGCCGGTTCCGCGCCGGTCGGAGCGGGTTCGGGGACATCGGGATTTCCGCTCGGAAAAGTTTTAACGCTTATCACCGCGGTGGTCGCGCTCGTGGCCGTGGTGGGTCTGTTCTTCTTCGGGCGTGAACAGGGTTGGTTCAATACGTCGAATAATGAGGCCAGCTCTGCCCAATCGCGCGACGCGGGACGGAATAATGGCAATGCTCAACCTCCCGGCAACCAAGGACAAAACACCACCGCGGGTCAGAACGACAGCAATAGTAACGGCGGCCAAACGTCGGGCGGAGATACGAGTAATGGAATGGACGGTTCGTCGGGACGCCCTCAATACCCCGATTTGCCGTCGGGAGTCTCTCCCGCAAATAATTCGGCGGAAAACGATGAACCAGCCGGGAATTTAAACAATGTGTATGTGATGGGTGGGCGAACAACGGCGCCTTTTGCAAAGAATGTTCGGGATGCATTCGTACGGAATTATCTTTCGACGGGCGAATTGAATGCCTCGCTAAAGGATGTGTATAGCCCAACAACTCACCGCATGTATGACATGGATTGCGTTGATAATGGCCAGTTGGTGCGGTGTGACGGTGGCAATAATGCGATCGTCATTATCTCCTAAAACCTCGCCATTATCGATGGTGGCGATGCCGAGGGCTGGACGCGTTTAAAGCTCGCGCTAAGAGCACGCGCTTGGAGCGCCTGTATTGGGATGCTCGATTCGCCTGGGTATAGGCTTGTTTGGAATGCTAATGCGCGTCTGCATTGTATAAATTGCTATAGATTGCGCATAATAAAGCTTTCCGGAAAGGTGACGACCGCGTAGGGCACAGGTGACTCATGGGCAGACATGCGAATAAGCACGCACGTTCTGCTCGTGACGAATCTAACCAACGGTGGTTCACCAACCACATCGAGCAGGCGGATTTCGCGTCACAGAACGACGCTGACCAGGGCGAATCGAAGAAAAATAGCCGACGGTATTCCTCGCATCAGAGCACGTCACGCGGTGGTAGACAGGTCACCGTCGCGGAACTTCTGGCCCGCGGCAAGCAGGGCGCCGAGGCTCCCAGTACGTCTCCCGGCACGTCGTCCACCACGACGACGCGTGGCAAAAAGGACTCGGACGCTCGTGGCAGACACAAGGCGCAGGACAAGTCCGCTCCGCACACTCCCCGCACACTGTCTCCTGAGGAATCAGGGGCACCGCAGCGCTACATCCCGGAGCGGGCCCGCTCGGCGTCGTCGAAGAAATCGACAACAAGCCCGACTTCGTCGAAGAAACCTCCGACGACCCCGGCCTCCACAACTGAACCGGATAAACGGACACCAACCCCACCCAGCCCGACAAAACCGGTGACACCGGCAAAACCCAGCCCGACAAAACCCGCGGCATCGAAGAAACCCGACACCTCCGATTCCCACGTCTCTCGTCGGCCTTCTGGCTCGAGACCAGCCAAATCGTCCGTCCCGGTGGGCCCGTCGAAACGGCGTCGGCACTCAGTTGCTGCAGCCTCCATCGGTGTGGGTGTTGTTGCCTGCGCGCTATTCGGCGGAACGTTCGCCGCATGGCAATCAGGCGTTTTAGGGACCCCCGGGGCCTCGAATAGCCACCACACGGCGTCGAATACCGCGGATGACCAGAACGGCGATGAAACCGGCGGCGGCGATGGGAACAAACAAGGCGGTTCCACACACCAACAGGGCGATGGCGAACCGAAAGGCGATCAGGAGGTGCGGCTGTCCACCATCAAGAACCGGCCGACAACAGCTCCGCTCCCCGACGATGCTATCCCCGCCAACGCGGCCGCCATCCAGGATGACGAGGCCGGGCAGTTTAACCTGGCGTACACCGGGTCCGACAGCACGCCCGCAGCGTTTGCGGTGGCAACGCGGAGGGTTTTCGCCCAGCAATACGTCAAAACGCTGAACACAAACATGACGGTGGACGTGAAAAGCCCAGTTAGTGGGCGGAATATCGCCATGAACTGCCGCGATAATGGTGGTTTTGTCACCTGTGAGGGTCCGGACGACGAAAGGGTTTACATTCAATGATGGGCAACTTACCTGGAAGGGCTGCGTCACGCTCGCACCGTCGTCGCCGGTTTCGCATGTGTGTCGCCGGGCTGGTCGCGTCGGGAGTGATGCTCTCATCCTGCACAATCGGTAACCCGGACCGAGCCGATTCCACACCATCATCGGTGCCAGAGAATGCCGATACGTTGCCGCCCAGTGTGCCCGGCCCGCACCCATCCATCGAAAATACGGAGGCAGGCACCCCGGAGTTATCCGGTAAAGCCGACGCACCCATGCAAGAAGCCGTTGACCAGGTCATTAAGAAATACGGGGGAATGGCGGAGTTGGCCGTCTCCGATGGCAAGCAGGTCCGACGTTTCGGGCACGTCGATCCCTACCCCGCGTGGTCATCCATCAAGGTCCCGCTGGCTATCGCTGCCCTCCGCAATAACAATTCCGACGACATCCAGGCGAACGTTCAGGATGCCATTCGTGCTTCCGATAACGACGCCGCCGACGCTTTATGGCGATCCTTGGGTGGCGGAGAGGCTTCCGGACAAGCCGTCCACCAAGTTTTAGCTGACGGTGGTAACCCCAACACAAAGGTGCAGATCGACGCGATCCGTCCGCACTATTCAGGGTTTGGGCAGACACAATGGGCCGTGGAGGACTCTGCTTTGTTTGCAGCGAACCTTCCCTGCGTGTCGGGCGCGGAATTTGTCATCGAACAAATGGGGCAGATTAACCCCGACCAGCGTTGGGGGCTGGGCACTATTCCTGGCGCTCACTTTAAAGGTGGATGGGGGCCAGATGAAGATGGTGCCTATTTGGTCAGGCAGATTGGGTTTTTCGACGGTCCGACGGGACGGATAGCTGTTGCTTTAGCAGCTCACCCGTCGGACGGAACGTATGAGACAGGACAATCTGCTCTGAATGACCTCGCTGCTGTGGTGAAAGCGCATCAGAAAGAGTTCGCGCCTGCTCAGTGTGGCAAGTAGGTGCAACAGAGAGTTCGCGCCTGCTCAATCTGAGCAAGTTATCCCGTCATGTACCACACTGGGAAGGAGCTTCTCCCGAGCTTGGTGTTGCCGGTATGGATGGGCTAACATAGTCACGTTGTGCTGAGAGCACCCCCATGTCATGTCGTTCCTCGACGTTTTCGATGGTGGGGGAGTTGACGTACAGCACATATGTAAACCCTTGGAGGTATGGCAGAGCGGCCGAATGCACTCGCCTTGAAAGCGAGCGTCCCTAACACGGACCGGGGGTTCAAATCCCTCTACCTCCGCAATGATCCCCAGCGTGCGGGCCGGTTATTAGCCTCTACGCTGGGGATATTTTGGGTTATTCTGACTTCATTATGATCAGCCAGCTCGCCACGTTGGTGGCTCGGGCTGATTTTTGTTATGGGGAGAATCGTGATGCCGCGTTATTGCAAACCCCGTTTCAGTATTGAAGGCTAAATTCAGGAATTATTCCACCGGGGCCTCGTTATCAGTGACATATTCCGAGCTAGAGAGGGGATTCGCCGGATCGGTTACTATCGTCTGACCGGCTACTTGCATCCTTTTAGGAAGAAAAACGTAAGACGCATGTCGAGCTTGGTTAGTGGGATAAAACAGTCTGGATAGTAAACTGCAGAAGAGTCCTAGTAACTCAGACAGCGACAGGAGTCACGAAATACTGTCTCCCAAGGTTCAGTACGCAATTCAAGCCCGCCTGATCCTCGGAAGCTTGCTGGTCGTCTATATTATTGTCATCGCCGCTGACATAGAGGAAAGCTATAGGAGCCGAGTCCTCCTCTTAGGAGTTACAGTCGGGGCCATCGTCGCGGTTCCCTTCAATCTCGCGGTGGATCGAAAGAGACGTAAAAACTCTCATAATCCGAAGCAGGCAAAGACGGCAATGCTTTAGTAGCGGGCTTATTGGCGTCTTCGGCAAAAGTGCTCCTGTCAGTTATAAAATCTTGACACTAGGAGTACACCATTAAACAGACACTGACCACAGCAGGGAAAAGAGTTCTAATTATTGTGGCATTCGCCCTCATTGGTGTAATCCTTTGTTGGCTGCGCGCTGAATTCAACATCACGCTGACCTATAGAGCGACACAGAGTGATACAGAGGATATCGACTTCACTCTTAAGAGTTGCCTCCTATGGGCAGCGACTGGAGCCTTGATAGGCGCTACATCTGCTTTCTCGATAAAGCCTTCTGAGAAGAAATAGGCGACTGAAGCAAATTATTGGGGGCATCGCACTCTTATGTCGGTTTAACCCCAGAGAGCAAAATATGAATTCACCAGTAAGATCGTGCAATTGAGCAAAGAAGAAAGGCCGACTCATCCAACAACTCACCCAACCAAAATTGCACTGCCTGGCCATGGTGAGTGGATTATCAGGCAGTTGCGGTTGTGTATGCAGTCACCATTTCAGCATTTTTCTTTGGTGTTCTTCGCCGAGTTTCCGGATCGTTACTCGGGAGAAACCGATCCTAGAGGGAACCCCCGGCCATCGCTCGACACATTAACGCCGCTTACGTAACTGGTAAATTCCCTAGGGACCGTCTCTTCGCCCAAAGCTAGGTCATACCATAGCCTAGACATGTTAGACCCTTCACTGGCGGGCTCGTCAACGTCTTTAGCTACACATGAAAGGCTATACAAACCCCATTCAGATTCGTCAAATGGGTAAGTGCCGAAGTCTCGCATATCCCTACGGAAATCTTGCATCATGACTTCCCGAATTACTTCATCACCTCCGTGTGTGATTTCGTCAGTTACATAGAGTATCTCTGTAATCTCTCGAGCCTTATCGATCCTTTTTAAATACTGTTTATGAAATCGTTCTAGATCAGACTCTCGGGCGAGGAAATGAGTTGTGAAAAGAAGTGTTTCGCCCAACATAAATCGGATCACCGCCTACCGTGAAAGCTCCAGAATTATTTTACCTCGACGGGGTATCACAATGCCTTCAATGTACATCATTTTCGAACTGTTCCGTGTAAAAATCCGCGCCGGATTTTGACTCTTAACCCGGAGATATTTTCGCACATACCCGCATGGTTTATACAGCAAAAAGGTAACCCCGGCGATGTGACCGTTTTCAGGTTCAGGGATCGCTCCGGGGCTTTCGTCAAAAACTGTAGCCCGATGAAATGCGTGACCTTCAACGATCTTGAGCAGTGGTCTTCCCACCCAAGTACCCGCACATATGCTCACCATCGTGATCCCGAAGCGTTCTATGTCTGGAACACTCAGCCCACCACAACCTTTTAAGCGGATACCATCCACGTGAAGGTGCTTCTGCGTAACGGGGTTGATACCGCAGTCAGCCCGCCGCTGGAAGATTTTAAGACGGAGTTTGATGAGGTCTATCGCCTGCGAAATCGGTGTGCGCACCATGAACCCCTCGTAAAGTAAGACTAACAAGAGGAATTGGCGGATCTTGACTGCGATGAGACTGCTATCAAGAACGTATCTAACTGGATTGATCCCGCAGCACTCCCGGATCCCTGATATCCGGCTTTCGCACCCAAAGAATATTTGGTTACTCCGGACCTACAGGGGCTTTCAGACGAAGATTGTCCTCCGCTACACCGGGTAGGGAGAACGTTGGGGCCCCTCAGGCCTCAGTTGTTGCCCTTAAAAATGAGCGCCGACAGAGGCTGTGTTCGGTCGGCGTGCAGCTACCCTTCGTATGGCTCACTCTCTTGGCCGTGATAAGTATTTTAGCCATTTTCTAGAGTCGAAGAACTCGAGGGGATGCCACTCTAAAAGCATTACTCTGCGGAAATAGTCCGATATCAGACAAATTAGCGCCCCAAATTACCCCCTGTATAAGTGAAGAATCCCTTCTAACTAATGCCAGCTAAGTAAACCTATCCTTAAACTGGGTAGTGTCCGAGTGCTTACGACTTCGATAGATTGCGCATTGGCTCGAAGCTGACGTTCAGTCCGGCGTCTCCCATGAGTGGGAAGGGCATTATGGGCGAAGACTGCCTCATGCTTCTGTTCCGTAGTGCATCGAAAGAAAACGTGTGTTCCTATGTAATCCCCACGGTTGGCACCGTACATGAGCTGTTTTGGGCGGACGTTTTATCTATCGCTGCCGTTCACTTGGTCATAGCGGAATTAGCTGCCGTCGGAGAAACCTTCTTTTGGACGTGGGTAGCAAGCCCTGCCATTGAAGCCCTCACGAGAGATTAAGGAGCGGGATATGCCACTATTCGTCGTCTTCATCGTGGTCTTAGCAGGAGGAAGTATCGGGTACGCCCTTGGTCTCATCAAACGAATGAGAGACAACCCCGAGCTTCAAGGAAAAGGTCTAAAAATATTGTTCCAGAAGGACAAGGGTCAGGCCGAGCGCCAATAGTCCTATGATCCGAGCTTATTTACAGAGAGTTCCACGCGGAGCAAAGGGTTAAGATGCCGGGGCGGTGTGGGGTCTTTCTTGTGGCCAGGGTCTTGGATTAATGACTAAAACTTTTCCCCGTCAACCGTTTGTTATTACTTAATAGCTTCTGTGCTGGTTAGTGGTGTTTTCACTTATGTTTGACAGATGTGGGTACTGCGACCTTTCTGTGTACCCTTGGAGAAACGGTCTCGCGGGAATGAGCAGTAAGCCTGTATTGATAAAAATTCACGATAGTTAAGGAGCAGGCCATGCCTTTATATGCCATTTCCATAATTGTTTTATCAGGAGCCGTTATCGGGAGGATTCTCGGTCTCAGGATAAGAATGCGTGAGAATCCTGAGCTTCAAGAAAAAGGCTTTAAAGCCTTTTTCCAAAGCGGCAAAGAAAAGACCGAGGAAAAATAGCTCTACTTTCCGAGCTTCACGCCAGGGAGCCCACGCTCAGCGAACAAGCATCATTAATTCGCTATTGCAAATCAAACACAAGGTGTTTCGCTGAATGCGCTGATTAGTATCAAGCTCGCATCGGCCTAAACGTCTCTCTACGTCGACAGTGTTGGTTCAAGACAGGGCCTTGGAAAGAGTAGAAGATAGAGTAAACGCCTAGGATCACAGCCCACGGCACGTCGGAACGGTGCCCATTGTAGGCATGATTAATGTGATGGTTATCTAGTCGATCAGTGGTGTTCGTCGTTGTTGGGTCGAATTCTATTCTGACCTGCCTCCCACGCCTCGAGCAGGTCGTGGACGGAAGCATCGCCACCTGGAATGAACGTTTTTATCATGTTCTTTACTTGATTGGCGTCGATTGTTCCCCCGTCTGCATAGTCGTTAAAAAGCGCAACGGTTTCGTGAGGAAATGGCAGTAAACCCTGATTGATGTCAACCTTTTCACCTTTGTTGAAAGCGCTTACCGCTCCTAAGAGTTTGATAGCTAATGTCTCTTGTTCGAAAGTGAGGGCATTTAACATGGCTCTTTTTCGAAACGGTGTCAACGGCGATGGGAAAGGGTTGTGCAGGTCAATGAGGCGTTCGACTTGGATAGATAGATGCTCGATCCTCTGCTCCAACTCGGCAATCTTCTCTGAATCTTCTCCCATTGAAAGAATCTCCTTAACCAAAGACAAGCATCAGCGCTTCACATATGCCGAGAGCTATGTCCGCGGACAACTACTACACCGGTCACATAAATAAATTTTACCGTGAATCATGAGCTACTTTATTAGCGATAATACCGCTAGCCATTGAAGCTGAGAAGAGCAGCAAAACATAAATTATTTTATTGACGCTTGGTCTCCTAAATTCCGAAGGGACGAGGGCAGAGAAAGTGTAGCAGTAGACGCATATACGATAATTAACACGAGAGTAATAATTTGTGACTTCATTATTCTCCTCAATGCAGTGGGTAGTTGCAGTCATATCTTCCGAATATGTCCGAGAGAACTTTAGATCAACCGAGAGTCGATAATTATTCACCAGGAAAACGGTGAGGTGCACGCTACCGCGGTATCGGCGCACCCTCGTCTCACATCGTCAAACGTCTGTGGTCGCACAGTGACTACCGCCGCATTGGGGACCATCGCCGTAAAATCTCGTCACTACCTTTTGTCAATGACAATCAACGAGTAGGCGGGTGGTAAACAGCATGGATGCAGGAGCGTGGTTTCGGCTCGTGCAACTGTTCATCGCCGCCGGCGGCCTTGTGGCCGTATTCCTCACACTATGGCAAAAATGGCTTAGCGATAACCGAGCTGAGTGGTGGAAACGATTCACCTGGGCAGTAGAAAACGCGAACAATGAAAATCAACACATGAAACGAGGAAAGCAGCTGATATCGAGCTGGGCGATCTCTACGACAGTTCCTTAGCGGGTCAAACCGAACGAGAGCTGATAGACAAGTTTTATCAGTCGCACCATGATTGCACTGAAAGCGATCGTATGAACGGAGAGGATGGTGAAGACAATGATTGATTGGACTGATACCCACCGTAAGGCCATAGCACAATCTGAGAGCCTCGGAGAAACACCACCGCGACAGTCCTACATTTCTGCTGGTCTAACACCCCTGGAGAAAGCGACCGACGAACACCAACCCGCCCCACTGTGGCGACGCTTCATCAATTCCCTAAAACCCGTTTGGTATCCATATAACACCAAATCCCCGCCGTGGTGGCGGGGATTTGGTCCTCCTTGTCTTCGTTTGCTGATTGAACCCGGCCGTCTCGGCCTAGGGACATGGCCTCGGCGGAATCGGCCCACTGTTGGCCCACTGTTATTGTTGCGTCAGACGCGCACCAATCACAGTGCCGCCTTATGCACAGAGTTGGCGCTTTATTTAGGCAGCGTCGAAAGTTCCTGCCGGGGTTATGTCGACAACCTTGTTACCGCCGTCAGCAGTGATGTGGATGGTGCCATCCGTCTCGAAGGAGAAAGTGTAGTGACCGACAGTTTGCGGACTGCTTCCGTCGAGTACGGTGGTGTCTCCCGCGAACCCTTGGTGGGTGCACGATAGCTTCACGGAGTTAGGGTCGCCCTGTTTGGTCTCGAAGGCGGGGCGATCAGCGTTGAGGTCAGGTCCACAGACAGCTCCATCACCAGCTTGCTGTGAGTTCTGGCTTTGCGCGGCAGGTGTGTTGCTTCCGCATGCGATGGAATCTGGATTCTCAGTGACCTGGCAGTCGACTTCGGGGGTATTGAATACGACGTGGTGAACAGCCTGGGCTGCATCTTCCGGAGCGGGAGCTGGAGCTGGTGCGGGTGCTTCTTCCGCCTGGGCAGCAGTTGCACCCATGAGGCTGGCACCGGTCACAATGGCGGCGGCTCCGGCGGCAATACGCCCGACGTGTGGTCGGGTGCTGCGGATTGTGTTGTCGCGATCGATGGAATCGGACGTGACGTTGGCTGGCATGGATAGTCCTTTCTCTGGGGTTGGTGATGGTGCCCTTGAGGGGCTGACCACCTGGGTCGAAAGTGGTTTCCGTGTCGAGGCCAACGGTAGCAATGGTTCTTAGATACTTCAGTAACCGAAATATAATCGAAACTTTTAGTGGAGAAATATCCCCCTTTTGTTGGGGGATGTTATCAAAAAGAAACAAGACCACCTTCGACGCCCTAGGTTCCGAGCTTAGCCTTCCGCCTAGTGCGTAACCCCCGGCTTAGTCTGTGTCTGCGCCGGCTTGGCCGTCCAGAGGAGTTCCCGTCGTTGTTTTGGCTTTGCCCGTGTAGCCTGCTCCTTTGCCCATGGTGGCGCTTTGTCCACGCCTGATTTGCTCGGCGTGGACGGAACGTCCCATCACGAAGGATCCCACTGAGGCCACCATCAGGCACGCGACGATTGCAATGACGGATTTCACTAGCACGACGTACCATTCGTCGCCGTCGGCAATAGAACGAATCATGTTCGCAATAATTAAGAGGGGAACTCCCACGCCTGTGGCTGGACCTGTGAGGTTGACGCGCGTGAGAGCATCGGGAGCTCGCCACATTTCGATGACTTCGTCAAGAAATGCTATGGCGGCAATCAAGATCAATACAGAAATAATGATATTGATAATCATCGCTGGCCCCCCACCATCATGCGTGAGTTGGCAACTGAACTCAGAACGCTCAGGACCCCGGCGAAGACCGCAACCTCATACGTGATAGTTGTTCGGTTTCCCAGCGAATACACCAGGAATAGTCCGACAGCTCCGAAGAAAATAACATCAGATAACACCGTGCGTGACAGATCATCACATCGTGCCATCAGGAATAACGCCGCTAACAAAGCAGCAGTGATTATCGCGCTCACAAGAATTAAGACGAATGTCATAGTTACCTCTCCTTCTGCGGAGCATCCCTGCGTGAAGACCTGGCCGATTCCCGAACAATGGACTCAACAGAGAATCCGGTGGCATCCGTATCTCCTCCGGCATAACCAGGGGGAATGCTCGGCCCTCCGGGTTTAGTGAAGGACTGCGGTCCAGGGCCGCCATTTGGGGCGTCATCTGAGTAATACAACTTACTGGTGTAGCCATTAGCACACCGGGGGTGTGTACGCCGACAGACTTGTGGGGCAAGCCGCTGTTCCATTTCTGCTAGCTCCTGCATAATGGCCTCCGGGTCGCTACCAAACGCAGCGTGCACCAGAAGAATTCGCCCATCTGGAGCATCTTCTGCCGGCATCGGTTCATGAGGGCCCGGATAATCGGAAACATCCTGGGGCAGGGCATCCCCCACTTCAAGAAGCCCCAACGATAATGTTCCCGGTGTCATGGTGATCGACGTCGTAAACAGGCCGACCTCGCGGTCAGTTTGTACACGCAACGGGTATGCCACAATGATCGGATCAATCTCTGAACGACGCTTGTTGGCATCCACAATGATGGACCACGTTGCTAGTAACACTTGTTCAACGAGCCAGGTACCGTACCGTAGGACATGCAGAGTGAGACGAAGTACTTTCATTCTTGTCCTCCTGTGGGACCCGCGACGCTTGCCGACGCCTGACGGTTATGTGAATCGGTGTGATGGTCAGCCTGAGCAGCGTGGTTGGTGCCCTCATCGGCTGCGTGAGCGTCCCCATCATCGTGATGAACAATCATGTCATCGGGGACGTCGGCCGGATCATGAGAATCACCGGTCAAACCAGCACCACCGGTGTTCGCAACGCCTACGGCGTCGTCGCCAAGAACGGCACTCTGGTAGGCCTTCACGTTGAGCAGCGAATCCGCTGCGTGGTTTGTCGCTGAAATCGCCGGGCCAGCGCCTAGCAGTAACCCAGCCGACATCAGGGCCATCACCGCGGACGGCAAAATGAACCGCACCGGAACAGCCAGTTGGCGGTCAACATACTGCGGGTTCATGGGTTTGCCCCAGAACACTTCGCGCCACAGCCGGAGCATAGAGAGCAGCGCACCCATACCGGCGATGACGATGGCCGCCAACACGATCCACGACTTCACCGAATAGTCACTGGCCACAGCCATAACAACACCTAATTTACCGATCACACCGGAAAATGGGGGCAAACCGACGATTGACAAAGCCCCGGCGACGAACACGGCCGCGACCAACGGGTCACGACGCATCAAGCCGGACAGGCGCTGCAAACGGCCAGTTCCGTACGTTTCCTCAATCGAGCCGATGGATAGCGTCAGCGACGCAATCACCGTCATATGGTGAACCGCGTAAAACACTCCCGCTGCCAGCATCCGACGGGGATCATGGTCCACAAAGGCAAGTCCCACCAGCATAAATGGCATACCGTTGACCATCTGGTAGGCCAAAACTGAACGCATTGTACGTTCACCCAAGCCTGCCCATGACCCAACAAGCATGGCTGCCACACAAATCACCAGAATGAGCCACGACCAGCGGTCATCCAGGCCAAACATGACAGCATAAATACGGAAAATCGCGTAGAACGCCACCTTGGTGTGCAGGCCAGAGAACAAAGCCATGACGGCCGGCGACGTGTTCGGATAGGTGCGCGGCAACCACGTGTGAACAGGGAACAGACCAGCTTTAATAGCCAGCGCCAGAAGAATCAGACCACCGGTCACCACCACTGGCCCATTGCCCCGGGCCGCACTGGCCAGTGCGGGCAGGTTCGACGTCCCCGCTGTCGCGTAGGTGAGCGTGACACCAACAACCAGCACCGCCGACGTAATCAAGTTCACCAGCACAAACAAACGGCCAGAACGGAGACGCTGCAACGTACCCGTCATCGCAAGCAACGCGTACGATGGCAGAAGCATGACCTCAATGCACACGAACAGGTTGAACAAATCCGCGGTGCTCATCGCCCCGTACACGCCCCCCATCAGCATGCACACCAGAGCAGGATAGAACCGCGCATTCATTTCTCCGACAGCCGTCGCAAACCACACAGAGACCAGACACACGATCGAGGTCATCGTGATCATTAACGACGAGAACGAATCTGATGCGAACGGAATCGCGATACCAGCAGCGTAACCGCCGACGTTTTCGGCGATGGCGGGGTGGTTCCAGTGGTAGATCATGAGGCTTAGGCCTGCAGCGAAACCAACGATGGGCACGACGAAAGCCAAAGCAATGCGCAGTACTTTCCACGGCGACATGGCGGCAAGAGCCGCGGCCGCCAACGGCCCGGCAAGGAAGAGCGGCAGCAGCGCCGCAATGGTGGATGTTCCCATTTATTCGATGCCCTCCTCGCGCTCTTGGCGGCGTCGATACTGGTTCGAGTCGGTCGAAATTCGACGCGCACTGCGGCCCATCGTCTGTAGCGCTGTCACCTCGTTGGTGAGGTGATCGGGCAAAACGTAGGCGTCGTCGGTAGGAGTATGGTGCTCCTCCTGCGAATCCTTTGCCTGGTCCTGTGCCACCTTCTCCTTAGCGGGCACGGACTTTTCCTCCGTGCTCCACACCGAGTCCTTAAATGCTGCAAACAAATCGGGGAACTCCTTGACCGGGTCGCTCAACGTGTCATCGGAGCGACCTAATGCGGCCAAGGCCAGCATGAATGCGGTGGTGGCCATCGAAATAACAATTGCCGTCAGCACGAAAGCCTGCGGCAACGGATCGGCTGCATCGTGCGGGTTCGTGCCACTCATAATGGGCTCCGCCCGCCACGCTCCAATGCCGGCAGCCAGGAGCGTCAAGTTGGTGGCGTGGCCAATGAGCGTCATTCCGAGTATCAACCGGACCATTCCCCGTTGTAGAACCAGGAACACACCGCCGGCGGTCAGCACACCAATCGTTATTGCGATAATCATTCTTCCACCTCCACGGTGTCGACGGGTTTCCGGCCGGACGTATCGCCACCACTATCGGACGCCGATTCAGACACGGTATCGCGATCAGTGCCCTGAGTAGACGGTGCATAATCTGGCTCATTAGAGCCGAGGGGAGAGAACCCACCGTGCGAGCGCACAGGCCCTAGCGGCGCTTCCGCGCCGGGGCGGATTGGCCCACCCAATTGCAAGAGTGCGATGGCCACTAAACCAAGGACGGCTAGGTAGACGCCGGCGTCGAAGATTTGGGCCGTCGTCAAAAGTTCGCCACCAACATGGGCATTGAGCGGTTGGAGGAAGGAACCGCGGGAGCCGTGCCCGCCTTCTTCACCAGAGGCATGCCCGAGGTAACCGGCGAGACCTGCAAGGACTGCTAACGAAATACCTGACCCCACAAGGATGTAGGGGAGCCGGTTGTTGGTCGGCGCCTTATCTGCCGGACGGGACAGGTAGTAGAACATCAGCGCGCCACCACCGATCAGGGCCGCGATGAACCCGCCGCCGGGGTGGTTGTGTCCGCGCCAGAACACGGCCGCGCTGATCAGAATGAGGACGGGGATGAGAAGTTTCGCCATCCACCTCATCGGTAACGAGTTCAGCTCCGGGCGCGGGATAGCGGCCAAGGATCCACGGATGTCGTCGCGCACACGCGGCACGGAGAGCACCACCGCGGCGATCGCCACACCACACATACCGAGCACAGAAAGCTCGCCCATGGTATCGAAAGCACGGAACTCCACCAGGATTGTGTTCACGACGTTATTACCGTGCGAAATCGTGGGCCCATTGGTGAGGTACCACTGCGAAATCAACGGCTTTCCGTGGTAGCCGACCAGCGCGATCACGCCGACCGTCGTCGTCAATCCCATGAGAACCGCGATCGTTCCGGCCCAGCGATCGCGACGTGCGGATCGGGCCTCGAAATCACGCGGTTGCAGCCGGATAACCAGCATGAGGACCACGGTGGTGAGAAGCTCAACCAAAATCTGGGTGAGCGCCACATCCGGGCTGCCTAGGGTAAGAATCTGCAGGGTAACGCCGACACCGGCAGCGCTGACCGCAATGACTGCCGACAAGCGACGTCGCGACAGAACCGCAGTGGCCACACCAATAATGACCGTGACCAGGGCAACGTAATCCAGCGGACGGTCAATTCCGCCCACCCGGGAACCCATATCGACGCCATCGATGGCGCCACCATTAAATAGCGCCCCGACGCCCACGGAACCCGCGAGGGTGATAACCGCTAAGAACGGGAGGGCCAGGTGGCGCGTCGGTGAGACGGAATCCGCCATGGAACCGGCCAGCTTGCCCCAGCGAGAACCACCGGTGATGACACCTTGGAGCACGTGTGCTCCCGTGAAGGGGGATAGTTCCTTACCGACGAGCACCCGCGCAATGGCCTTACGGAAGACAACACATGTGACACCGACGACGATGACAATGAGGCTGATCATAAGTGGCACGTTGATGCCGTGGAACAGCGCGAGATGAGTATGCGTCGCGTGGTGCGTGCTCAACGCAGAATCTGCTGCGGCGTCCACGAAGGAATTCATGAAACCGGGAACAAAACCCAGTGGTAAAGATAGGAAACCGGGGATTGCTGCGGGTAACCACAGGGACAGTGGTGCTTCGTGGACGTCGCTGACATCACGTGTGCCGTCGACGAAACCGCCGAAGACGTAACGGTAGGAGTATGCGAACGTCAAAATTGCGCCCACCGTCGCGCAGATGAGCAGTAGTGCGGTAGCGGGCGTGGCCAGTTCGCCCTCTGCCATGGCGTCCAACATTCCTTCTTTAGAGATGAAGCCGAATAGTGGCGGCACTGCGGCCATTGAGGTTGCTGCAATTACAGCCATGCTGAATGTCCAGGGCATTTTCCGCCAGATGGGTCCGAGGCGACGAATATCGCGCGTCCCGGTTTGGTGGTCCACTACGCCGATCAGCATGAACAAGCTGGACTTGAACAGGGCGTGCGCCAGCGTGTGCACCACCGCCGCCGCCATGGCGAGCGGTGTGCCAATACCAATGGTGCACACAATCCAGCCCAGCTGAGACACCGTTGAGTACGCGGTCAGTTTCTTCAGATCATTCTTCTGGAGGGCAAACAGTGCCGCCATAATCGCGGTGAACATACCAACGATAATGAGCAGACCGCGCCACCATGCGTCGTCATGGAAGAGAGCGGAGAAACGTAAGAGCAGGTAAATACCCGCTTTTACGACGGCTGCTGCGTGGAGGAATGCGGACACCGGAGTATCTGCCGCCATCGCTTCGGGGAGCCAGAAGTGGAAGGGGAACTGCGCCGACTTCGTGCATGCCGACGTCGCAATCAACACGGCAATGACAGATAGCAACGTGGGGTGATGCGCCCATTCTGGCGAATGAATAATCCCCGACAGGCTGGTCGTGCCCGTCACACCAGCGCTAATGCCCAAACTGGTTAGAAGCGTAAGCCCACCGAAGAACGTCAGAATGATCGTGCGCATTGATCCCAGCTCGCCGCCGGGGCCTGACCTCGCGATCAGGAAGAACGACGCCAGTGACACGAGCTCCCACGAGATGAACATCAGGATAACGTCGTCGGCAAGAACAAGAGTGACGACGGCTGCCATGAAGGCTGTCATGAGCAGGTAGAAGCTCATGGATCCGCGGCCACCGTGTAAATACCGTGTTGAATAAATGAACACGGCTGCGCCAATACCTAAGGCAAGCAGCGCAAAGAATGTGGATAAGGCGTCAGCGCGGAGTGAGAAGATCACATCAGCGCCATTGGGGAGGAAGTCCTCAATCCACGTGACCTTCCAAGTCCAGGGATTGCCGTCGATGATGTCAGGCAACTTCCGGAGGAGCGGGATAGCGGACGCGATGAAAATAAGGGCTAGGGGCCACCCTGCGTTGCGGTCGAGTAATCGAACAAACAGGGGAACCAGGATGAGGGCGAGCACCACGAATAAGGGGATCGCGATAAGCTCCACGAAGCATCAACACCTGCGGTTTAAGTGGACATAAACATATAATAAACAGTTTTCCAGGGTATCAGTTGCAGTCCAGAATTCCACGCTGCGACGATTGGTCTTGTAGTGGGGAATGTCGGGGTGGGCTGATGTGTGAATGGGTGACTGCGGTTGCTTAATGAAAATTCTGCGATGTCGTTATGGTGATGATGTGGGGGTGTGAGCTGAGATTATTTTAGGAAAAAGCCTTGTCGTATCGGGTGGACGGGTGTTAGGGTCAGAATTATTGAAAACGACGACGGCACTATTGAAAACAAAGTTGCGTGGCGAAACACCCGTGGCGGAGAGCGTGACGGTGGCGAGCACTATGGCCGATGACGGCTGTCATGTCATGACGCTCACTATTGCTTGAAAACTCCTTCTGGTGCCCGAATACTTCTTTGGAGACGATCATGGCTCACAACATGTCCCTCGGACACGACCACGGGGAGGCACACCATCACGATCACGGGCACGGAGATGGGTACGGACATAGCCACGGCCACTCTCACGATCATGGAGCTTCATCACGAGGTCGATTAATTGCTGCCCTCGCGGTCACGGCAACAATCCTGATCGCAGAGCTCATCGGTGCGTGGATCTCCGGTTCGCTGGCCCTCGCAGCCGACGCTGGCCATATGTTGGTTGATTCGTCGGGCCTGGTTATCGCCCTGATCGCCGTGCATCTGTCGCAGCGGCCACGCAATAACCGTTTCACGTGGGGATGGTCGCGAGCGGAGGTACTTGCAGCCGCACTGCAAGCAGGCATGCTGATTATTATCTGCGGAATTGTCGCGGTGGAGGGAATATCTCACCTCATTAACCAACCCGATGTCGAACCCGTGCCCATGCTTATCATCGGAGCTATTGGCCTGGTGGCTAACGCTGCGTCGATTATCATTCTGGCAGGTGGGCGCGAGAGCTCGCTCAATATGCGCGCCGCATTTCTTGAGGTGGTTAACGACGCTTTGGGCTCGCTGGCTGTCATTCTTGCCGCGATTATCGGTTTAGCGACGGGGTGGGTGCGCGCTGACTCGATCGCGTCCCTGTTTATCGTTGCGCTGATGGTTCCGCGCGCATTCACGCTCCTCCGCACAGCGATCCGAATTCTGATGGAGGCCACCCCCGACGAAATCGACCTCGATGATGTTCGCGAACATATTTGCGGCGTCAATGGCGTTAAGGATTGCCATGACCTCCACATCAACACGATCAGCACGGGTGTGGTAGCTCTCACTGCCCATGTGGCAGTGGATAGTGGTCTTTCCGTGGCCGAGCATCATCGGATCCTTCATACCCTGGAAGATTGCACGGCTCAGCATTTTCCGGTGGCCATTAAACACACGACATTCCAGTTGGAAGCGAAGGATCACAGTGGGCACGAGCGCTTACATCACGGCGCGGCTTAAGTAGTGCGTCGGGCCATTGGGGTGCGTCGGCTGTTCCGCTATGTACAGCTCAAGCACTATGGCCGACGTCGTTCTGCCTGCATTGCTTGATTCGTCCGTTTCTCAATGGCTGCGGCATTCTTTGCGACGTTCCGTGCCGACCGCAGACCCAAAGCGTCGTAAATAGGACGGCATTTAAAGATCACGGCGATGAACATCGCAACTGCGCACGCTCCTAAAAGTGGCGGAAGGAGCACAACGGCACCTGTCATCTCGGTAGTCAGAACAAGCCCGGTCACCGGCGCCCCCACACTCGCGGCAAATAATGCCGCCATGCCGACAATCGCCATGGCCGACGGATCCGGCGCAACCTGCGGGAACAGTGCGTGGCACACGAGTCCAACGATCAGCCCGAGCTCAGCGCCCAACACAAGCATGGGGGCAAACAAACCGCCCGGTGTGAGTGCGACATAAGAACCGATCGCCATGATGAAACGCAAAACCAGGAGACCGAGGAGGACCATGACAGTGCCTCGCCCCATCAGAGCATCCATTGTCAATGAATCTCCGCCACCCACCAGATTGGGGCCGAGATAACCGACGATACCGATGGCCGCTCCGATCATGCCCGCGCGAAGTTCCACAGGGAATGTTGATGCATCGACCACTGCCAGAGTCCGCATGAGTGTGCGGTTATACAGCAGCCCAGCGAATCCAGCGACTAGTCCCACGATCAGGAAAAAAGGTCCGTTATCCAGCGTCGGCGGGGCTGGCTCGGGTAGCGGGAACACGTGGTCATCCCCGACGATAATATGTGCCATGGAATACGCCGCCCCGGAGGCCGAGAGAACCGCTACCGTCATTCTCGCCTCGAAGCGCTTGACCAATTCTTCAAGCACAAACACGGCACCGGCCAGGGGTGCGGAAAACGCCGTGGTGAGTCCGGAGGCCGCTCCGGCGGCGATCAGTAAGCGCAGGTCGGCACGGTTGTTGCGATAGGTCCGGCCCAGGATCGTAGCCACCGACGCACCAAGGTGCACTGATGGGCCTTCGCGCCCGAGTGCCAGGCCTCCTCCGATGGACATCAGCCCCCCGATGAACTTGATGGGCAACAGGCGCATGTGGGTGGGATTAGCGTTGCCCTTCACGATGGCTTCAACGCGGGGAATACCGGATCCCTCCGCCACCGGTTCCAGGTGGCGAACCATCGCTGCTCCCACCATGGCCAATACTGCCGGTGCAACAATGGCAACGATCACGCCGATAACCCCATGATCTTGTGACCACTCGAACACTGTGGTCCTCCACGCTTCCGCGTGTTCGAGGCATACGCGGAAGAGGGAAGCAATGATCCCCGTGCCCAATCCCACCATCACAGCCGTGATGGTTAGCGGAACCATCGACATAGAGGGTCGTTCTTTAGCTTCGTTCCACCATTCGAGACTGTGGTACCCGGTCGCCCACCTGATGATGCGTTCGCGCCGGGTGAGGGGGTGGCCGCTCTCATTGCGGCCGTTCGTGTCGTGCTCGGAGTTAGTCACGGGAGTCCGTCGCTACTTGCCACTGGTTGATATTGCGGTCCACTGCGTAGCGGTCAATCGTGCGCAGCTCCTCGTCGGTAAATGACAGGTTGTCTAGCGCGCCGAGGCTGTCGTCGAGTTGCTCGACCGAGCTTGCCCCGATCAGTGCCGATGTCACCTCTGGCCGTCGAAGTGCCCAGGCGATCGCCATTTGTGCCAGCGATTGGCCACGTTCTTCGGCGATGGCGTTGAGGGCACGGATGCCCTCGAGGGTGTCGTCGTTGAGGAATGTGGAGTTCATCTTGTGGTTGCCCAGGCATGAGTTTTCCGGGATACCGTTGAGGTATTTGCTGGTCAGCAGGCCTTGGGCAAGGACAGAGAACGCGATAACTCCCATGCCGTTCTCTGCGCATGTTTTCAGCAGCGATGTCTTCGCGGCGGGGGATACGGATGGGTCGGTGGGGCCGTCGGGGCCTTCGATCCACCGGTTAAACATGGAATAGCTGGGCTGCATGATGGTGAGCGGTGTTCCCAGGTCGCGGGCGATGCTCTGTGCTTGCCGCGTGAGTTCGGGCGAGTATGAGCTGATGCCTACGTAGAGCGCGCGCCCTGATCGTGCGATGTGGTCGAGCGCGCTCATTGTCTCTTCCAGAGGCGTGTCGGGGTCTGGGCGGTGGTGGTAGAAGATGTCGACATAGTCCAAACCCATCCGCTTCAACGACGCATCCAGGCTTCCTACCAGGTACTTTCTGCTGCCGCCAAAGCCGTATGGGCTGCTATTCATATACCAGCCGGCCTTGGAGCTAATCACCATTTCTTCGCGGTATGGGCGGAAATCCTGGGCGAAAATGCGGCCGAAGTTGGATTCCGCGGATCCGGGTGGTGGCCCGTAGTTGTTGGCCAGGTCGAAGTGGGTGACGCCACGATCGAACGCACGGCGGAGGATTGCGCGTTGCGTTTCCAGCGGGCGATCCCCACCAAAGTTGTGCCACAATCCCAGTGTGATCGCGGGAAGTTTCAGGCCGCTATCCCCGCAGCGGTTGTAGGGCATGGGGGAGTGCGCCTCGGGTTCGTAGCGGTCATCTGCAGCTCGGTACACGTTCGGATAATGTGCGCTACTCATAGTTTCCAGTGTAACGACGCAGGTGCAGAGCGGTTAACGGTGTTGGGGCGTGGCCACGCATAGGTTTGCGGTGGCCATAGTGGTCGCGGTGGTCGGGCCCGGATACACCAGTGGTCGCGGTTCTATTCCTTGGGAATGAGGCGTGATGGAATTCCCATCTCTTGTATGTCCTGGGGCGTGAGTGCGTTTTCCTCTAGTACTTTCTTGACGACGAACCGCGCGCGGTCTTCCGGGTCGGGGATTCGTCGGGCAGCGCTGAGGAGAGTGGTTAACGTGCCGGCGTTGTGTGATGCGTCGGCGTCGTGATCCTTGGCGGAGGAGGACGCCGGGCCGAAAGCACGCCACGCGACCGCCGTCGCTAATGAAAGAAGTGTGATTCCGCGGGCTTCGTGAGGCTCAATGCGCCGGTTGACCACACGAGGGGACGAACCTCCACGTTCCTGCTCGCGGTGTGAGCGTTGTGCTTCTTTACTCTTGCGCAGCCGGCAGTGGAGTTCTTGCTGGCCAATACCGACGGTAGAGCCGTCGTCGTTAGTAATAACCGTGGTGTACGGGATGTTGCAGAAGCCGTCGGAGGTGATTTCGTGTTTGATTTGCTCGACCATGGCGTCCGTGACCTGGATGGTGGCGTGGGCGTTATTGCGGCCGGGGTTAATGTATTGGAACGTGCCGGTGCGTGTCCAGGCTTCATTCTCCCGCCCGAGGCGCTGCATCACGAGCATGCCGAACATGGCGTCGGTCATGGAGAACAGCGATCCGCCGAATGCTGCCCCGTGCGCATTGCTGTTGAGCCGGTTGACCTTGAGTACGAGGTGTGCCGACGACCAATCGTCGGGGATGTCCCGGATCCTCACTCCTGCAGCAAAAAGAGGTGGATACGCGCTCATGGCGGCGGCGAAGAGGCGCGGTGAGCGGAGGACACGTTTGACGAGGAGGGCTGCAGTGCGAGTATTCATGTGATCTAAATTACTCAAACTTGGCGACGGCGGGGAGGTTTGTGGAGAAAACGTGGATTGGCGTGTAGACGGGCGTCGAGAATTCCCGACGAAGGCCTCCGGTCGCAATTCGCTTATTTGCTCGTGCTCTCGTGATAGTTATATTGCTCGCTGTTTATGTGGCTTTCTGATTATTCACATCTAGTTAACGTAAACGGAGTTATTTAACGTTTACAATCGTTTTCATCTTCCTATTTCCTATCGTTCTCTAGGGTTGCAATGAACAAAATTGGATACGTCACGGGCCTGCTTTTCCTAGCTATCATCATCTCGATGAGAACAGGGCACGAAACGATGGGAGAAATTATTGCGGTTTTCTCGCTTGTATTCGTGGTGTGTGTTCAAGGGTATTACCTATGGAAAAAGAAATCTGACTAGCTAAACCGTAGGTGCAAAACGTCACCCATCGACGTACTGATGGAGTTTTATTCGTAGCTTCGGTTCTTCTTCCGTTGCTGGGATGTCTTTTTCTGGCATGTGACCTTGTTGTGCTCGGTGGCCTATCTCTACCTCGTCGCCGACGACGGACGTGGGGGCGTCGTGGTTTATTGATGGGCTAAGCACACGCGAGTTTTACCCCTCTGACCAGCGCTTTCTCTACCCGTTTCGTTTTTGCGACAGTCTCACCTGTTATTTAAGGGGTAAGTTAGGCTGGATATATTGGCTTGCGACGCTCTGTCGCTTTATTTATGAGCCAGCCAATGCTTAATATGAGTTCATGAGCATCGTAGTTACCAACCAGCTGACCATTACGTCAGATCGCGCGGACGAAGTTGTTTCCCGCTTTTCCCAGAACATGCAGTCCTTGGACACGTTCGATGGATTCGAAGGCTTCGAGCTGTGCAAGCCGACGGAACCTGCCGACGACCGCTGGATCGTGATCACTCGGTGGCGCGATCAGGAAGCTTTCCTGGGATGGCGCAATTCCCGCAAGTTCCGTGAAGACCACGGCTGGCGTGAGCGCGAATCCAGCAAGGAAGAAGAGGCGAAGAGGCCACCGCACGGTTCGATGAACTCGGTTGTCCGGAACTATGACGTCATGCTGACTAAGGACGCTGCTGAATAGTTGACGCGGTAACCCTCGCACGCGGCAAGCCCGGCCAGAACCCCCACCGCATACAGCAAAACCTCCGCTGCTTTCTTAATGAAAGTGGCGGAGGTCATTTATTTGTCGGGGTAGCGGGATTTGAACCCACGGCCTCTTCGTCCCGAACGAAGCGCGCTACCAAGCTGCGCCATACCCCGATGCAACTCGACTAAGGCTAGCGCACGCTCTTTCGTACTGCCAAATCACTACGCAGGCGCGCTGCCTACAGTCCCTTAACCACAATTTCTCGCTCGATGAAGCCGTCTCCCACTTCGATCTCGTCGACAGTGGGCTCGGGGAGGTCGTCGGCTCCACCGCCACCCTTTTCGACGATGCACAGCAGCTGTGCGGTCGGTGGGCAGAATGTTCGCACCGGTGCAAACTTGGACGTTCCCAGGCCGGGCGAAACGTTGAGAATGGAGTCCTTCCACTCGGAAACGCCGGAGGCATGCTCGCGGTCGATCCCAGAGTTCGTCACGATGGGCTTCCCACCCGGCAGGCACAACTGCCCACCATGCGTGTGGCCAGCCAGGATCAGCTGATACCCATCCTTGGCGAAGGCATCCAGCACCCGCGGCTCGGGCGAATGCGTCAACCCGATGGACAGGTCTGCGTCCTTATTCGGCTCCCCAGCGATCAGCGAGTAGTCATCCAAATCCCCGTGCGGATCGTCGACCCCAGCAACCGCCAGTCGGAACCCGTCGACGGCGAAATCATGCCGCTGGTGTGTGCAATCTTCCCACCCGTGCTCCTTGAACACCGCACGCAGATTCTTCCACGGCATGCCCTGGTCACTGTGCTTCTGCTTTTTGCCCGTGAGGTAGCGCAGCGGGTTGGGAGCCGTCGGTGCCCAATAATCGTTGGTGCCAAAACAGAACAGGCCCGGCGTCGTCAAGAGAGGGGAAAGTGTCTGAACGACGGCAGGCACGGCTTTAGGATCGCCCAGGTTATCCCCGGTATTGACAACCAGGTCCGGCTCCAGCTCGGCGAGCTCACTGACCCACAGCTGCTTGAGCTGCTGGTGGGGCAGCATGTGGAGGTCCGAGATGTGCAGAATGCGGAATTCGTTACGACGCCCCCGAAAAGTGCCTTTCTCCAGCATGGGGATGGTTGTGACGGCGAGGCGGAACCGGCTAGCGCCGAGCAGCGCAGCAGCGGCCCCTGCAGCACCTGCAGCACCCGCGGTGGCCGCAATTTTCTTGCCAATGGACCGGGGAAAAATACTCACACGCCCATGGTAAAGGTGGCGGGACGCTTTTCCGATTCGGCTGGTCAGTGTCCGGAGGGGCGCTATCCTCAAGGGCATGGGTATGAAAGCAATGATCCGCGAGGATCTCAAGCAGTCGATGAAGAACCGCGACAAGGAAACGACCAGCACATTGCGTATGTTGTTGGCCGCGATCCAGGAGGAAGAAACGTCGGGGAAGGCGCATGAGGCGTCGGACCAGGACATTCTCCGCGTGATTGCTCGTGAAATTAAGAAGCGGCACGAATCCGCTGATGTGTATGCGAAGGCGGGTCGCGATGAACTCGCGGACTCTGAGCGCGCTGAGATTTCTGTTCTGGAGCGCTACCAGCCGAAGCAGCTCTCGGATGAGGAACTGAATGCGCTGGTAGACCGGGTAATCAAGCAACATGAAGTCGACGGCGGCGAGGTTTCCATGAAGGCGATGGGTCAGATAATGAAGGCTGCCACCGCAGAGGCCAAGGGCACTGCCGACGGTAAACGCTTATCGACGGCTGTTCGCGCGCGGCTTCAGGGGTAGCTCGCTACGGCCGGTGGCTCCACGCGCCGGCCACTTCTCCACGTGCCGGCTCCGTCGCTACGGGAGGAATCCCTGCAGCTGGGGTGGGACATAGGTGTGCAGGAAGTCGTTAATCATGCCGGGGATGTCGGGCAGTGCGGGTGCGGGCGCTGGAGCGGGTACTCCGCCCCCGCCGCCGGTACTGTCACCACCACCGGTGGCACCTCCGCCGGTGCCTCCCGTCGAACCGGAATTAGTGGGTTGGGGGAGCACCGCGCGTGAGTATCCGATCGCCTCGGGGTTGGTTCCTGCCTGGTAGGAGGGGTTCATGGGCGGAAGTGTGTGCCCGCCGTAGGCGTCGATAAGAGGTTTGGCCGCGCTGAGGTAGATATCAGCGGGTTCCTTACCACCGAAGAGGTTGCCATCGGGGCATTGGCGCAGGGGGCCGGTGCAGAGCGGTGAGCTGGTGCTGCCGTCGTTGAAGATGTATACGGCTCCGGCAAGTCCGCTGGTGAGCCCCATGAATGCGGCGGATTGGTTGGTTTCCGTGGTACCGGTCTTTGAGGCCAGGGTGCCATCCCACCCGGTCAGCTCGGCGGCTTCGCGGGCCGTGCCGGTGCTGACGTCGTCAGATAGGCCGTTGGCCAGTGCGTTTGCAACGTCGGTGGGGATGGCTTGTTCGCACTTCGGCGGCGTGACGGGGACATCTTTGCCGTCGTGATCGGTCACCTTCAGGACGGGGTTGGGCTCGCACCACGTTCCGCCGTTGGCGATGGTTGCCGCCACATTGCTCAGTTCGAGGGGATCGACGGCGACCGGGCCGAGCACGAACGAGCCTTGGTTGGTCTCTTTAATCGTGTCGGCTTGGGATTTCTCGTCCTTGTTGTCGCCGTTATCACCGTTGTCGGAACTGGGTTTGTCAGCCAAGCTGCGTAGCCCCATTTTGACGGCGGTATCAACAACGGTGCCCACACCAAGTCGCTTTTCGAGGTCGATAAATGGCGTGTTCGGCGACTCGGCAAGCGCCTGCTTGAGCGCCATTTTCGACGGGTACGCGCCGACGTTTTCCACGCAGTATTTGTCGGCGGGGCACCCCGGCGCGCCACCGTGGCCCATGTCGGATACCTCGATTCGCGACGGCACGTCCATCACCGTGTCGATCCCCATCCCCTTTTCCAGCCCCGCGGCTGCAGCGAACACTTTGAAAATGGAGCCAGCCCCATTGCCGACGGGGTGCGATGCTAATGGCAAGACGGATTGTGAATTGCTGGCGTCGAGCCCATAGTGCCGTGAAGCACCCATGGCGAGCACTTCGTGGCCGTCGGGTTTGATGAGGTTCATCGCTCCGGCAACCCCGGGGGTTGTGGCAGGGGCATATTGTTCAAGCGAGGCATTGACGGAATTCAACGCGTTCGGATCGAGCGTGGTGGTCAGCGTGTAGCCGCCCGAAATGAAGTCGTCCTTCGAGATCCCGTGCGAGTCCAGGTAGTGCAGCGCGTAATCGCAGAAGAACCCGGCGTCGTCGGCCCCGATACATCCGTTGGTGGGGGCTTCGGGCTTATCGACGACACCCAACGGCGAGTTCTTCGCGGCGTCGGCGTCGGCAGTGGGAAGCGCCCCCGTGCTGGTCATGGCGTTAATGACCGTGTTGCGGCGCTGCAGCGCGGCGTCGGGGTGGGTGAACGGGTTATAGGCCGACGTGGATTGAACCATCCCGGCCAGCAGCGCGGCCTGCGGCACCGTGAGGTCTTTGGCGTCGACGTGGAAATACGTCTGCGCCGCGGTCTGCACGCCGTAAGCCCCGTTGCCGAACTCCACGAGGTTCAAATACCTGGTCAGAATCTCGTCCTTGGAGAGGTTTTTATCCAGGTCGGACGCGAGTTTCATCTCGCGAAGCTTGCGCGCGACGGTGTCCTCGTTGGCAGCAGCTCGTTCGTCGTCGGTCTTGGCCTTGACCAGCATGAGGTAGTTCTTGACGTACTGCTGGTCCAGGGTGGACGCGCCCTGGGCGACGCCCCCGTGTGTGATGTTGGCGACGACCGCTCGGGCAGTTCCGCGCAGGTCAACGCCGTGGTGCTCGTAGAACCGTCGGTCCTCGATGGCGACGATCGCTTTCTTCATCGGTTCCGAGATCTGATCCGACGCAACTTCTTCTCTGCGCTGTGTGTAGAACGTGGCCAGGGGGTTGCCGTCCCGGTCGGTCATGGAGGAGACCTGCGGAAACTTGGCGCTGGCGATGTCGTGGTAATTGGAGTCCATGGCGTTGTGGCCACGGTTGATCGTGGCTCCGGCTGCCAGGGCGACGGGCAGCGCGCTGAGCGCCACCAGCACGGTGGCGAGGAGTATGGCGCCGCAAAGGATCAGGCTAGGTGCCGGAGCATCAGATCGTCGGTTCACGCTTACACCCTACCCAGTGATTGGCCTTGTGAAGTGAGTCTCACCGATTATGGGCACCTGCTCTGGGAAAACACAGATGGATAAAAACCTACTCTTCCGTTAAGTAGTTAGTGCGACTACCCCCGAAATGTGATGTAGTCGACAGTTTGTTTGGCGTGTGAATAGACTTACAGTCAGCTAAGCAGGGTGAATATCCACGAAAACACGGTATCTCGGAATACCAGGGTGACGCTCACGGCTTCGCGACCATGCAAACGTGACCACGGAGAGGAGTGCACAATGACTGCATCGCTGACCCGACCGGCTGATACATCGTTGGCCACAACCAAGGACGGACGAATCCAGCAGAAGGTGGATTCGCTTACGGATCCGTCGTCGTTCACGGAGCGTGGCCAGTGGATCACTCACGCCAAGTGCCGTGACATTGATCCTGAGGAGTTGTTTGTCAAGGGGTCGAAGCAGCGACAAGCCGCAGCGATTTGCAGACATTGCCCCGTCGTTTTGCAGTGCCGTGCCGACGCCTTGGATAACCGCGTGGAGTTCGGCGTGTGGGGTGGCATGACCGAGCGGCAGCGTCGGGCATTGTTGCGGGAGCACCCCGAAGTGGAAAGCTGGGCGGACTTTTATGCGGGGTATGCCGGCCGGTCATAACAGGCCACCCCATCTGCACGGGTGATTGAGCCGGCGATGGTGATTAAGCCCAGCGCAGCTGAATGAGCCGGGTGTAGCTGTTCTTGTTAGGCTAGGTTCATGACAACCTGGGAATATTCAACAGTTCCGCTGTTGACGCACGCGACGAAGCAGATTTTGGACACATGGGGGGCCGACGGTTGGGAGCTTGTGGCAGTCATGCCCGGCCCCACAGGCGAGCAGCACATTGCCTACATGAAGCGCCCGAAGGAAGACTAGTTTTATGACGACCAGCGGACAGTCCACTCCGAGCCCCCGGAAGAATCTCGCTGACCTCGGGATCGAGCTCCCGGAGGTGGCAGCACCGGTCGCCTCCTACGCACCGGCCGTGATCTCAGGGGACATGATTTACGTATCGGGTCAACTCCCCTTCAAGAACGGCGAACTCCCGGCGACGGGCAAAGTTGGCGCAGGCGTCTCCGCGGAGGACGCGACCAGCTACGCCCGCCAGGCAGCACTCAACGCATTGGCCGCGATTAATTCCCTCGTTGACATTGACTCAGTGTCGATTGTGAAAGTCACGGGGTTTGTGGCGTCGGCACCCGGATTCGGTGGCCAACCCGGGGTAATCAATGGTGCGTCGGATCTTTTCGGCGACGTTTTCGGTACGGCCCACGCGCGCTCGGCGGTGGGGGTTTCGGACTTGCCCCTGGATGCGCCCGTCGAGGTTGAGGTCATCGCGCGACGTAACACAGACGCGGCCTAACACAAGCGCCGAGTAGCACAGGCGGGTAATTCCGGGACAAAAGCCCGTCGTACCCCGGGGGTCTGCCGAACGTGTGCTAAGTCATGCCCGGAATTGCCCCCGTTTCGGCATTTTTTCGGTCGTCTCTAACCCGATGAGATTTTGACAGACCGCGCGAGGACGTACACTGACATGCATGGAGCATCCTGCGTATAGCCAGTTGCGTCCCGTTACCCCCAACGCGGGCGTTGTTTTATGTCCCAATCCCAGCTATGGCTCGCTAGAGGGCACCAATAGTTGGGTCATTAGAGCTGATGGTGATCCGCGGTCGATCGTTGTGGATCCGGGCCCTCAGGATGAAGGCCACCTGAATGTTCTTAACCATCATGCGTCGGAAATCGCGATGATTCTTTTGACTCACCGGCATCCAGATCATGCTGATGGGGCTAACCGCTTATCGCAGATTACGGGGGCGCCCGTCCGCTCTGTCGATAAGCGTTTCTGCAAGATGGGGGATCCGCTTGAGGACGGGGAAGTGATCACCGTCGAGGGCGTCACTCCGGCCGTGAAGGTCGTCGCCACTCCTGGCCACACTGCGGACTCGGTGTGTTTCTTCCTTTACCCGAGTGCCGACGCTGCTCGGGCCGACGATGGTTCGGGCGATACGAAGCCTGAGGCGATTTTGACGGGCGATACCATCGCCGGCAAGCACACGACCATGATCTCCGAAACCGATGGTGATTTGGGTCAATACTTGACGACGTTGGAGATGCTGAAGAAGCGGGGCGCTGGTGTTCCTTTGTTGCCGGCGCATGGGCCGGATCACCCGGATTTGGAGCCGTTTGCCAAGAAATATCTTGATCGACGCCACCACCGCCTGGACCAGATCCGTGAGGCCCGCAAGAAGCTGGGGGATGATGCTTCGGTGGATCAGTTGGTCGATGAGATTTACACAGACGTGGACCCGGTGTTGCGTGGGGCTGCTGAGCAGTCGACGCGGGTGGCGCTGCGGTACTTAAGCGCTGAAGAGGAGTAGCGCTCGGGTGCGGTAGCGCTCGAGAAAAGCCACGCTCAATAGAAATAAGCAGCCCGGGGAGTCTCGGGCTGCTTTGCGTTTGTTTAAGTTCTGCGCGTTTGTGGGTTTTATGACAAAAGTGTGTCCGCATGCCGGAAAACTGCGGGGGAATATGGGCGAAAAATGGCCGAAAATTGGCCATATGCCCCCGCACTTTTATTTTTGGGCGCATATTCCCCCACACTTTTCGGGTTCCACGCGAGCTCCAGGTGTAGCTTCCCCGCAGTTTTCCGTCTACCGGCTTCGTCGCCGACGTCGTGGCTATCACCCGCCGAACGTCCGTGCGTCGGTGTGGCTTCCTAATTACCGCGCGCGACGTGCCAGGCGTTCACTGTCGCAAATAACGACGGTCTTGCCCTCGAGCCGGATCCAGCCACGGTGAGCAAATTCGGCGAGCGCTTTGTTGACAGTCTCGCGCGATGCACCAACAAGCTGCGCGATTTCCTCTTGAGTGAGGTCGTGGTGAACACGCCAGTTCCCGTTGTCCTGGACGCCGAAGCGGTTGGCTAACTGGAGGAGCGCCTTCGCGACGCGCCCGGGAACGTCAGTAAAAATAAGGTCCGCCAGAGAATTATTGGTACGACGCAGGCGACGCGCGAGCACCCGAAGCAGCTGCTCAGAGATGGCCGGGTGGTCATTAATCCACTGGTGGAGTTTCTCCGAGTTCATCGTGGCGGCGGACACTTCAGTGACACAGATAGCCGACGATGTGCGCGGGTTCGGGTCGAAGATGGACAGCTCGCCGAACATGTCCGAGGGGCCCATGATGGTCAGAAGGTTTTCACGACCATCGGCTGCGTGGCGGGCCAGCTTCACTTTGCCCTCGGTAATGATATAGAGGCGGTCGCCGGGCTCACCCTCGTCGAAAATGGTGGTGCCTCGCGGGAATCGCACCGTCTCAAGATCATGGATGAGGTTCCGGACGGCAACTGGGTCAACGCCTTGGAAAATGCCGGCACGGGAGAGGATCTCGGTGACGTCGCTCAACGTAGTCTCCACTTCTCGCAGTAGGGTCGAGTGCCACGGTGCGCGGCCGTCTGTGTTAGATACTAAATACCGCACCCGTCGCTGTATCGCACCTCACATTACTACGTGGCACGCCAAAAGTGAGAGCTTTGTCCGATTTAGGAATAGCCTCACGCGGGAGTTTTATAGAGAGGAATAATCAATAAAAAGGCGGAAAGTTCGTAAAAAATGCCCAATTTCAGGGATGAATTGACAAAACCGCTGCTTGTGCGGTTGGTCACGTTTTCAGAAGTAAACTCCCGTTGATAACGTATCCTACGTTATCGTAGCTTCCATAGTGGCGAAGAACACACTATTTTTTGTCGACGGAACCAGCGAATTGCGGTAAGAACTCTCCGCTTGACGACGTGACGCGGGCTCGGGCTGCCGGGGCGGGTGCTTCTCTAGTACCTAGTGCGCCTCGACGCCGGGACTCGACGCCTTCTTCCTCCCGGCGTTCTTCGCGAAGAGTTCGTAGCGTTCCATGCCAATGGCGAATCCCATAAGAATGAATGGTGCGAGGAGGGCAAATAAACCGGCCATGTGGTCTACCATACCGACGTTATGTCCGGGGCGCCCGCTATGGTGTTGGCATGGCCACTACCGAGACTCCGCTTGCCAAGGTCCGTCGTGCGCGGAGGATCTCCCGCGCGCTGCACCGCGCGTATCCGGACGCTAAAGCGGAACTCAACTTTGATAATCCATATCAGATGGTCGTCGCCACGATTTTGTCTGCTCAGTGCACGGATCGTCGGGTGAATACGGTGACGCCGGCGTTGTTTCAGCGGTTCCCCGGCCCGGAGGATCTGGACAACGCCAGCGTCGAGGAAGTCGAAGAATACATCCGCTCGACGGGGTTTTACCACAACAAAGCGCGGAATTTGGTTTCGCTGGGACATGAACTCGTCGCTCGTTTCGACGGTGCCGTCCCGGACACGATGGCGGACTTGGTTTCGCTGCCGGGGGTGGGGCGCAAGACGGCGAACACTGTCCTGGGGAATGCGTTCGGAAAGCCGGGGATCACGGTGGACACTCATATGGGCCGCCTGATGCGTCGGTTCGGATTGACGGACGCGAAGGACCCGAAAAAAGTCGAGCAGGACGTCGCCCAGTTAATTGAGAAGAAACGGTGGACACCGTTCTCCCACGAAGTCATTATTCATGGCCGACGTGTGTGCCACTCTCGGAAGGCCGCGTGCGGTGCGTGCTTCTTGGCGAAGGACTGCCGCGGTTTTGGTGTGTGGGGGCCGACGAATCCCGACGAGGCTGAGAAGCTGGTCAAAGGCCCAGAGCGTGACCGTATCCTCGATCTCGCGCTAGGGGGCCACTGATGGGACGACAACAACGCTGGACCATCCTGATCATCGCTGTGCTCACGGGTTTGGTGATCTGCGCGGTTCCTCTCATGCTGCGCTCGACATCCAGCCACAATGATGCACATTCGGGTGCGGCGATATCGGATAATCCCGCTGGTCAGGGCTCTGGTAGCAACGATAGTTCGGAAGGGGCAGATTCCCCCGCCTCCAACCCCACCACCGGCCGACCGGCATGCCCCACTGAGGGCTCCGACACCGCGGCGACCAGCGCGGAAGGCTCGGGGAACTCGGAAGACTCGGGGAGTTCGGAGGGCTCGGACGACGCCAATTCGCCTCTGGGGTCGGTGACACTGCCCTGCTTGGGTAACTCCGCAAGCGAGGCCGGTGCCCAACCATTAAGCCGCAACCTTGCGGGCAAGCCCACCGTCATCAACCTGTGGGCCTTCTGGTGTCAGCCGTGTAAGAAGGAACTTCCGATCGTTGACAAAGTGGCCCAGTCCCATCCGGAGTGGAACGTCGTCGGCGTGCACGCCGATAAAAATGGTGACGCTGGCGTCGGCGTGCTCTCCGACTTACACGTGGACCACTTGGCCAGCTTCCAGGACTCGGGTGGCGACGTTGCCCGGGCGTTGAAGTTGCCGTCGGTTATCCCTATCACGGCGGTTCTCACACCGAATGGGGAAGTGGCCAAGGTGTACCCACAAACATTTACCAGCACCAGCGAATTAGAGTCGGCGGTCACCGCAGCGCTCAGCTAGCGGGCTCGCGGCCGATCGGATAGCCCGGAAACTCCCACCGAGCGCGACCGCCAGGCCGTATCCTGATCAGAGGCGTTGCGAAGTGTAGGAGGTCACACGTGAAAACAGGGTTCCCCATGTCGTTCTCAGAGCCCACTCAGCCGTCGCTGCCCGACGCGGTTCCGCCGTGGCTTCGCGCGATCACGCAGCGCGCCCGCGATGGTGGTATTCGTCGTCAACTCTCTGACTTATCCCGGCGGAGGCCACAGCTTAACGACGCAACCCGCCCGTCCGCAGTGCTTATGCTCCTGGCCGGCGACCCCGCATACGAGCCCACACCCGGCACGCCCTACCCCGAGGACGCCCGGCTGCTCCTGACCCACCGCGCGCCCACGTTGCGGTCGCACTCGGGCCAAATGGCGTTCCCTGGTGGGCGGAAAGACCCCGAGGACGCCACGCCCATCGACACCGCCGTACGAGAAGCGCAGGAGGAGACAGCTGTCCGCCCCGACACGATGTCGCCGCTGGCGGTCCTTCACCCGATCCTCATCCCCCGCACGGGAAACGTCGTCTCGCCGGTGTTGGCGTACTGGAACAACCCCACCCACGTCTACCCCGCCAGCCCCGCCGAAGTGGCCGACGTCGTCGCCATACCTCTGGAACACCTGGCGGACCCGTCGACACGAATAACCGTCGGCAGGCAAGGGTGGACCGGACCCGCCTTCTGGATAGGAGACCTTCTACTTTGGGGTTTTACCGGCGGGTTAGTGGATGGGCTTCTCCGCGAAGCGGGTTGGGAGAAACCATGGAACGCTTCACCTGTGTACGATCTTGCAGAGACGCTTGCTCGGTCGGCGAACAATGAACCGGTGACTCGGTGGCGGAGAAACACCCTCCACCAACCTGATAACCCCAACCACAAGAACTGAGAGACACTGAATGAGCGGATCCACCATTGTGGACATCGTCATTGTGCTCATCGCACTATCGGCTATGCATTCCGGATGGAGACAAGGCGGCGTATCCTCCATCGCCGCCGTCATAGGCGTTCTCATCGGCGGCATGGTCGGCATGTGGGCTGCCCCGTACGCGATGGCCCAGACCGACGACAACAACACCCGATTCCTCTTCGCCCTAGGCATCGCGGTTCTCGCCGTCATCATTGGGTACGCCATAGGGTCCTCCATCGGCATCGCCCTGCGCAACATGATCCGCACCCGTGCGGTGTATAAGGCCGATGCAGCCGTTGGTGCTGTTGTTCAAGTCTTTACTGCGATCGTCGTCGTGTGGATGATCGCCGTGCCCGTGGTCTCAGTGTCCACGGGCGACTTCTCCAAAGCCCTCCGCAACTCGAAGGTGTTGGGGGCGGTGGACTCCCTGGCCCCGCAGCAGGTGAACAACTGGGGCAGCCGGGTTGGCATGTTCCTCAACCAGAACGGCATGCCGACGCTGACCGATCCGTTCGGTGAACTGCCGAATAAGGATGTTCCCGCGCCGGCGGATTCCGTTTTGTCCACTCAGCGTTTGAACGAGATTCGGCCCTCGGTTGTTCAGGTCTTATCGACGGCACAGCAGTGCCGAAAGATGCTGGAAGGCAGCGGTTTTGTGATCGCCCCCGACACTGTGGTGACCAACGCCCACGTCGTTGCCGGATCCAATGAGGTCAAGCTGCGGACAGTTAACGGTGAGGATGTTGCCACTGTCACGTATTTCAACCCCGACAAGGACATCGCGGTGCTGCACGCCGTGGACCTGGGCTTAAGCCCGCTGGAGTTGGATGATGTGCCCGCGACGACGGGGTCCGATGCGGCAGTGCTCGGGTACCCCTTGGGCGGGCCGTTCGATGTGGAAAACGCGCGCGTCCGTGACCGCTTGACCATTGACGGGCCGAATATTTATTCTACCGACCGCGTCCAGCGCGAGGCCTATACGCTGCGCGGATTGGTCCGCGAGGGTAACTCCGGTGGGCCCGTTGTCGATGGCGACGGTGAAGTCCTCGGGCTTATCTTCGGTGCCGGGGTGGACGACCAAGACACCGGATACGCGCTGACCAACCACGAGATCATGGAATCGCTGGGATCGGTGGAGAACGTCCAGAACTTGCGGTCCGCGGTGGACACGAAGTCGTGCGTGGCTAAGTAGGCTACGCTTCCTCCACGGCCGCCACAGCATCGCGTACCGCGTGGGGCGCCTCCATGTGGACATAATGCCCCGCGCTGGGAACGACGGTGACGTGGTCGGCGTCGGCAATAGTCTCGCGAGCCGTCTTCGACGCCGTGATCAAAGGGTCCTCGGCACCGTGGAGGACGCGCACAGCCGGGGGTGTCGAGCACTCAAGTTCATTCCAGCCGGACCAATCGGCCAGCACGGTTTGCGCTGTTCCGCGGGGCATTGTCGCCACCGCGGCCTTTCGGTGGCGCAGGCACGCGTAATAGGCGACGCGCTCAACGCCCATGGCGAAGCGTCGAATCGCAAGATATTCGTCGAAACTGTCGGAGTACCGGAACGCGGAGCCAGCTAGATGGGCGACGATCTGCTCAAGGAACAAGCTGTGATCGGCTTTCAGCCAGCGTTCACCCAGCCGCGGGAAACGAGTGGCCATGCCGACCTTGATCCGGTCGCGGTGCCGGATCGGGTGGCGGGTAACGACGTCGACGTTTTGGCGCGGATGCGAGGGATTGAGGGCCACGACGCGCTTAATGCGCTGCGGCTCGGTCAGGCCAGCGATCACTGCTGCGGGCACGCTCTCTCCGTGGGCCACCACAGTTGCCGACGTATGCCCCAGCGCGAGCACGAGTCCGGCGATGTCTAGCGCCGTTGTGCCCAGGTCGTAGCCGTGAGGGGGTTTGTCGGAGAGGCCGTAGCCGCGGAGATCTATGGCGACGGCGTGGTGATCCTCCGCGAGCAAGGGGAGGACGGATTGCCAGTCGAACCATCCGCCGGCGAAACCGTGAACCAGCAGCACTAAGGGGGCGTCGGGGCTCCCGCTGTCCGCGCAGTGAATGCGAACTCCCCGGCTGTGGTACAGGTGATGGGTCCACGGGCCATCGAGTTCAATGGCGGAGGGGTTCGTCGGGCGTTGAGGCACACACCAGGTTTACCAAATCATGAGGTTCGACGGTAGACGGAACCAAAAAACCGACGATGCAGCGGGGCATCGTCGGTGGTGTGGTGTCGACGTGGCTGAACCCACGTCGGTGCTGAGTGTTTCTAGCGTTTAGCTGTAGAGACCTTCAGCAGTTTCGACGTTCTTCGAGCTCGCGGTCTTGGATGAACCGCTAGGGACGACCTCGGGGATTTTGCCGAAGGAATCGATGGTCGCTTCTGGCTTCTTCACCTGCTTGACCTGCTTGAGCCCGATGAGCGCGAAAATGCCTGCGAGTAGGAGCATTCCGGCGAAGACGATGGCGAATGCTGCCCAGCGGTAGAGCCAGATGTCAAGCACTTCTGCCAGGGTGAAGAAGAGGAAGAACGCGCTGAAGAAAGCGATAATGCCGGCCACGGCGAACATCGCTCCACCAATGGCGCCCTTCTTCACCGACTGGGTGAGCTCCGCTTTGGCGAGCTCAATCTCGGTGCGAACGAGGGTAGTGATCTGGCCGGACGCGTCCTTGACCAGGCGATTAATGCTGCCTTGACCTGCTGCGTGAGTATCCGCATCGCGGAGAGGGATGCTACCTACCTCGGGGAAAACCGAGTTTGAGCTATCGGTGTACAAGCCATTTTTGTTCGTGGAGCTCACGGGCATCCTCCTGCGCATTAAAACATGGGGAAATCAAAACTTTCTCACCTAATTGTGCCATGCGCTAGGGAAAATAGCGATTGAGGCCGTATTAAGAAATCCTGGACAGAAAAGTTTGTACATTGTTGGGCTTGTTAAGAGATTTAATAGCTCTAACGGGGGTGGATTACGGCAATAGTGACTGAGGAAACGGGCATTGTTTAATTCGACGGCTGTGGGGACGAATTTCCAGACAGGGGTGGCCATTGTTTTCTTCATGTCCGGGTGGAGGGTAAACGGGGGCATTGTCAGTGGTGAGCGCGATTTTCCGCATCAGAGCGGGGGTATTTAGAAAGGGTGTTGCATTCTGCGCCTTTGATGTGCCAAAATTGTTGGCGCAGGGCCCCCTCCCTTGAAGGGTGAGGAGCGTGGCCCGCCCCGGCCATCCCCCCGAGCCGGGTAAGACGGCCCGCATCGATCCCCCCTGATGCGGGCCGTCGCTCTATATCTGTAGGCGGTTGCTCGGCATCCCTAAAGGCCACTGTTCCAAGTTGAACCGGTGCTCTGTTGTGTGCGCCTGAAACCTGTGGATAACTTTTTTTATCCACAATGAGGCCGATGTGCCGCCACTTTTTCGGCACGATCTGCCGCCGGTTTTTGCCACGATGGCGCCATGTCCTCGAAAGAAATTGTGTCCCTGGTGGCGGACCCCCACTTGTTATCAGAAGTCGAACAATGTGCGGCTGTTCTGGGATTTTCGCTTATCGACGGTCTGATGGATGCAGCGTTGGCGTCCCGGTGGCGCAGTGCCGACGCCGTGGTGGCCGATTGCGGGGGCCTGGACGAGGTGTCGTTATTATCGCTCCCTCCCCGGCGCGGCATGTTCGTGGTGTGCGCGGGCACTCCGCCTTGGGAGCGCGGGGTCCAGGTGGGTGCCGAGGACGTCATGGTGTTGCCTGCACGGTCGGGCGACTTGGTGGAAGCATTGTCGACGCGATGCTCCCGAGGTGCTGTATCGGGCGGTTGCATAGCGGTCGTTTCTGCTGTCGGTGGCGCAGGTGGGAGCACTGTTGCGGCCGGTCTGGCGTTGTCATGGGCTCGATCAGGGCGTGGGTCTGTGGTGGTGGACGCGAATTGTGTGTCCGGCGCGGACGATGTCCTCCTCGGCGTGGAAAGTGAGCCGGGCATGAGGTGGGGTGACGTGAGCGTGCGAGGGTGGGAAAACGGTGGGGTTGACGGGCGTGCGGTGGCGGCGAATATCCCCGCGACCCCAGAGGGCGTGGGTGTGTTGTCGGTGGGGCGCGGTACTCCGACGGCCGTGGAGTGGAATCAGCGAGGGGCATTGGTGCAGCGGGTGGCCGGTTCGCTCGCTCGTGAGGGCTTATCGGTGGTGGTTGATGTGTCGGGGGCGATGTGGTGGGAGGCATCGGGCTTCACTGGCTGCGATTGCGTTTTTGTAGTCGTTCCTGCGACATTGCGTGGTTTAGGCGGTGCGGTGCGGTGGTCGAGGGCGGCGCGCCAGGGCGGTGCGGACCCGGTGGCTGTGGTGAAGCATGAGGCGGTCTCGTCGGTTGGGGCCAAAGACGTTGAATCCGTGACGTCGATGCCGGTGGTGGCTGAGTTCACGTCCGAGAAAAAGATCGCGAAGGAAATCGAGGAATCGGGCCTTCGGCTGTGTGGGCGGTCGAGTTTCGCGCGCATGGTGTCCGGGTTACGTGAGATCGCGGACGGCTACATAAAGAACAGCATGCCATCGTTGCCGGTCGACGAGTGCGCCATGAGCAGTGCTCAGAGCCGTGCCGCGAGCATGGGGGGAGCTAGCAGCATGAGCAGGGTTCGGAGTTTTGTGCAGGCGTGTCATTCGGGCACTGATAATTCGACCGCCCATACCGACGACGCTTCGGCGCCGGCAGTAACCCAGGCGCAGGCAGGGGGCCCGGCGCAAGCGGGGGCAGTGAGCGACCGAATCCGCATGAGGCTTGCGCAGGGCAATGGCGATACGTCCACGTCGGCAATTGCCGCAGCGGTACGGGCGGAATATCCCGGCATCGGGATGTCGGGCGTCGTGCAAGAAGTTCGTCGGATTCGTGAAGAGATCCACGGTGCCGGACCCGTGGAGCCGCTGCTGGATCTGCCGGATGTGACTGACGTGCTGGTCAATGGGGCTTCGGAAGTGTGGGTTGATGGCCCAGCCGGTTTGTGTCGGGTGGATTCTCCCTTCCGCGACGACGACCACGTGCGGGCGACAGCCGTTCGGTTAGCTGCTGCATGTGGGCATCGCTTGGATGACGCGTCGCCATATGCGGACGGTTTTTATCGACGCGACTCTGCCGGCGGGAGTGTTCGTGTTCACGCTGTGCTACCGCCTGTCGTCGAGTACCCGTGTTTGTCGTTGCGCGTGCTGGGGACGGCGTCGACCAGCCTTGATGATCTTGTTCGCAGTGGCAGCGTGCCGCCCGAAATGGCTGACGAGTTGCGCTCGTTGGTGCGCAGCCGTCAGGCGTTTGTGGTCTCTGGTGGGACGGGCGCGGGCAAGACGACGCTGCTGTCCGCCCTGCTTGCGGAGGTGTCGCCGGACGAGCGGATCGTGTGCGTGGAGGACACTCGTGAGCTGCATCCCCGGCATCCGCATGTTGTCGCGTTGACGACGACATCGCCCAATGTGGAAGGCCAGGGGGAGATCACGTTACGCAATGTGGTCAAGCAGACGTTGCGGATGAGGCCGGATCGGATCGTGGTGGGCGAGATCCGTGGCGCCGAGATCCAGGAGCTTTTTGCGGCCTTAAACACTGGTCACGACGGCGGCTGCGGAACTATTCACGCGAACGGACCGGAGGAAATCCCGGCGCGCTGCGAGGCCCTGGGCGCAATGGCGGGGATGTCTCCGGAGTCGGTGAGGACTCAATTCCGTGCTGCGATTCGGGTCGTTGTCCACGTTGAGCGGGCCTCGTCGCGTCGCCTCGCGAGTGTGGGAGTAGTGCCGTCGGTCGGGATGAATTCGTCCTTAACCGACGGGAAGGGGAACGACGAACAACCGCTGTATCCAGGCATTTCATCGTCCGGAGTGGTGATGGTGTGGACGGCGGATGGTGGCCGCACCGATGCATGGCCATTGTGGGAGCGCGTCGTGCGAGGTGGTGCGCGATGATCCCGGTCGGTGTGCCGCTGTCGTGTGTGATCGCGGTGGTGGAGGCTCAACGAGCCCGCAGCGATAAGCAGGTTCGCATTAATCAACGCCAAGTAATAGCTCAGTGGGCGCAGGCCAGCAGCATGATCGCGAGTGAACTACTGGCCGGTGCAAGCCCCTTGGTGGCGGTTCGTCACGTTGCCGACGAAATGGACGGGGCTGACGACATGGAAGGCCAGGTCGCGCGCGAGCTTCGAACGATGGTGAACCATTGTGCCTGGTTGGGCGCTCCTTGCGCTCCTCTGAGCACGTGGTCCAGCGAGCCCGAGCAAGTCGGGCGGCAGGCGATCGCCCGAGCATGGTTGGTGTCGCACCGCACTGGCGTGCCTTTAGCGGAGGTCATGCAGGCCACGGCGGCAGATCTCCAGGCGAAGCTCCATCACCAGGAGCGCACCGAGGCATCGCTGGCGGGCCCACGAGCGTCGACCCGCGTGCTGATGTTTCTGCCCCTCGTCGGAGTGGCAATGGGCCAGTCCATGGGTGCGGGCTCCATTCATTTTTTATTGACGACGCAGCTCGGTGGGCTGTTGCTCCTGGTCGGGGTTGTTCTAGAGGTCGTGGGGCTGGAGTGGTCCCGCGCGCTGATGGCGAAGGCGGTGGCGGTGTGACTACGGCGAAGAAGAACGTCGGGAGCGTGGGGCGTGCGGGGGCCATGTTGAACGCGGCCGCCGATTTGGATCTGGTGAAAGCGTGTTTGTCGTGTGGCCTTCCGGTAGGCGCAGCGGTGGGAGCGGTTGCCGATAGTGGTGGGTCCCAATTTGTTGACGTCTGGAAGGGCACGGCGAACCGGTTGGCGATGGGGGTGGATTCCGACATCGCGTGGGCATTGTGCGCCGAGAACGAGGTGTTAGGAGATTTTGCTCGACGTGCGCGTCGGAGTGCACGCTCGGGTGCCCAGTTAGCGGCCGATATCGGGGCGTTGTCGATGCATATGCGGCATCGGGCGACGGACCAGGCGGTAGCGGAGGCCGAGAAAGCCAGCGTGTATGTGGCGCTGCCGTTGAGCTTCTGTTTCCTTCCGGCCTTTATAGCGGTGGGGTTAGTTCCTATTGCTATCGGACTGTTATCGGGGTTGTCATGACGACGGTAACCATCACGATCCAGAGGCCGATGGGTGGCCGCGGTCCACCGCAGCATTCCATTCGGTCTATGTGCCTCTTTTTTATTTTTCGAGGTTATTTCTCAATCAAGTTTTATTTCTCCATATCCATTGACCTGGCGTTTTAGGCCTCACTGTTGGTGTGTGGCCTGTCATCCGCCATCTTTTCGAAAGGACTCATCATGACTTGTGCAGTACCTACCCACGCAGTATCCACCAACCAGATTGCTGAGCAGCACACATCAGAGGCCACTGACGTTCAGCTCTCCTCACGATCCGTCGATTCTCCTTCGGATGACATTTCTATCTCGGATAACAAGAACACGTCCGAGCCCTCGCCCATGAGGTGGTGGGATCGAGCCCGCGCGGCGCTGTTTAACGAGCGTGGCATGGCCACCTTGGAATACGCCTTGGTGTGCGTGGCTGCGGCCGCCTTTGCCGGGCTGCTCTACGTCATCGTCTCAGGTGGCGAGGTAGAAAATGCACTCAAGGGAATTATCGAAGATGCTCTGAACAGCAAAAAGAAGTGAACCGGGCATCGATAAGTTCACGGTTAACCGACGACACCATGCCGGTCTCTCCTGGCCCGTGCCCCGTGGAGAACAACGACGCTGATTCCGACGCTCCTCAACCCGACGCCACGGCGTCGTGGTGGGCGAGGGGAAGCGTCACTATCGAAGCTGCGTTCGCGATCTCCATGGTGCTCGTCGTCGTGGGAATGGTCATCGTGGGGGTCATGGCCGTGGCGAATCAGGTGGCGGCAACGGAGGCGTCGGCAAATGCGGCGCGAGCCATCGCACGAGGAGAAAACCGCTCTGAAGTCGAACAACACCTGGCTAGCGCAGTGAAAAACTCGACCATGACGGTGGCGACGACACCAGGCGCGGGAGGTCAGCCCGGCTTCGTGAAAGTAACGGTCACAGTGAAGAACCCACTGAAAGATGCGGAGTCGACGTCGGTGGCCGTGAACGAAGAGAACATCGGAAGCTCTGGTGACGCCGGCTAATCCGGTTAAGTCCGACTGATCACGATCAGTGGGCGCACGGGATACGTGGGTGCGAATAGCTAGCGCCTTAACGACAGGCACAAAATGGAGGGGGAACGTAACGTGGGCGGAAGTGAATTCTGGTGCCGGGGGTCGATGACCGTGGTGGGAGCGGTGGTGTGCACAGTAATCATCGGTGTTTTCGGGACGCTGGTCGCCGTTGGGTCTAAAGTAGTTGACTCCCGAAAAGCGGATAGGGCAGCGGATTTGTCCGCACTCGCGGCGGCGTACGCACTACAAGAAACTATTGCCGATGGTGACCACGTCATTGCCACCACGGCGCCTATAAACGCGGATCCGGGAAACGCGGTGCCGGATCCTGGCCTGGAAAATGCGGCACCAATGTCGTCCACGGTGAACGCGTCGCCAGAGTTCTCATCGGCGAGTACAACACGGGAGTTCTCAACTGTGACGAGCACACCGCCAGAGTCGTCCACGGCGTGTGCGTTGGCCCAGCAGGTTGCCACGGAAAATAGCGCCTCGCTGCGCTCATGCACGTTTGAGGACGAAGACGTTATCGTGTCCGTCGAGGTATCGGGACCACACTCACCATTCACGGCCACCGCGAGCGCACGCGCCGGGCCTGCATAAATAGGACGCTCGCAGGCTGGCGCTCGCACGCTCATGGCTACAGGGGCTCAGGCCTCCAGAGCCTCACGCCCCAGCGACTCCAATCCTCGGAGCACCCGCACAGCGCCGGCCTTATCCAACGGCTCATTCCCATTCCCACATTTGGGCGACTGAACGCAGGAAGGACACCCATTTTCACATTCGCAATGGGCGACAGCCTCCGCTGTTGCTGTAATCCACTCGTGGAAGCGTCGGTACCCGCACTCGGCGAAACCCGCTCCGCCCGGGTAGCCGTCGTACACGAACACCGTCGGCAAGCCTGTGTCTTGGTGCAGCGCAGTGGACACGCCGCCGATGTCCCACCGGTCGCACGTCGCGATCAAAGGCAACATTCCGATGGCGGCGTGCTCAGCCGCATGCAGCGAGCCCGGCCAGTCCCGTTCCTCCACACCCCACCGGCGAAGGGTGGAGGGCTCCACCGTGTACGCGACGGCCGTCGTCGTCAGTGTTTGTTCCGGCAGATCAAGGGATACGACGTCGAGGACCTCACCACTGGGCATCCGTCGCATGTAGTCGACAACCTGGTGAGTGACCTCAACCTCCACAAAGGCCAACCACACGCCATCGCCCAACTCGTGGGAAGAAAGAGTAGAAAGGACGCTAATGTCGGTGTTCTCCCGAGCCCAGGTTGTCCACGCGGGAGCCTCGCGGTGAACCAGAGCCAGGCCATCGTCCACACTGAGATCATCGACGACATAACTATCGCCCTGGTGTAGGTACACAGCGCCGGTGTGCGTCTGGCTCATGGCACGGCCCTGATCGATCATGCCCACCAGCCGGCCGGTGTCGCCCTCCACAATGGCGACGTCACCGCCATCGTCGCCGCGAATACTCACCACCGAATGCGCGTTAACCGGGGAAATATCGGGAGGAAGAAGCGCACCCAACCCAGCTGCCTCAACTCCACGGTTCTCAGCATCATCCGGTGCGCCCATTGCCTCAATTGGCCTCTCTACCGCAAACCAACCGCGTTGTCGCCGGCGCAACAGGCCAGCGTCGCGTAAATACTCGGCACTCGACCAGGCACCCCACTGGTCAATTTCCTCATCGGTCAGCGGGCGTTCCACCGCAGCGCAATACAAATGAGGCACCATCACATACGGGTTGTGCGGGTTAAACACCGTTTGCTCCACCGGCGACCCCAACAAAACCTCCGGATGATGAACAAGATACGTATCCATCGGCTCATCGCGAGCAATTAGTGTGACCAGCGACCCTTGCCCGCGACGCCCAGCGCGGCCCGCCTGTTGCCAAAACGACGCAATCGTCCCCGGATAACCGCAGGCCACAACAGAATCCAAGCCACCAATGTCCACCCCGAGCTCCAACGCATTGGTGGTCGCAACCCCCAGCAGCTTTCCATTGTCCAAATCGTGCTCCAGCTTCCGGCGGTCCTCCGCAAGATAACCAGCACGATAAGCCGCAATCCTCGCGGCATCCTCAGGGCGTCCCAACCGCCCAAGGGCCTCCGACGCGCGGGCAGCGACTGTCTCAGCCGACCGACGCGACCGCACAAACGTCAAGGTCCGAGCACCTTGCGCAACAAGATTCGCCATCACATCCGCAGCCTCTTGGGTCGCGGGTTTGCGCACGGGTGCTCCATGTTCGCCCTCCATGTCGGGGAGGAAACTCGGCTCCCACAACACCACCGTCCGCTCTCCGGCGGGAGAAGCGTCGTCAGTGACCTCCACGAAATCATCAGCATCATGACCACACAGCCGAGACGCATGAACCGCCGGCCGCGACGCCGTCGCGCTAGCCATCACAAACACCGGAGAAGCGCCATACGCCCTGGCCAGGCGGTCAAGACGTCGCAAAAAAAGAGAAACATGGGCACCAAACATCCCGCGATACGCATGGCACTCATCCACAACGATGTACCGCAGGTTGCGCAACAAACGCCCCCATCGAGCGTGAGCACCCAGCACCGACAGTTGCATCATATCCGGATTAGTGAAAACCCACTGCACACTATCGCGAATAGCGCGCCGGGCCTCTGGCGGAGTATCGCCGTCATACCCACCGATACTGACACCGCGGAGCGAACCAACCTCGCGCGTCATCCCCGCCACATGAGCCAGCTGATCATTCGCAAGCGCCTTCGTGGGCGTCAAATACAGGGCAGTCGCGTTCTTTTCCTCAGCAAGAGTGGTCAGAATCGGCATCTGGTAGCCCAGAGACTTTCCCGACGAGGTCCCCGTGGCCACCACCGTGTCATGCCCCTCCCACAGAGCATTAGCGACACGCACCTGGTGGACCCACGGCCGCGCAATGCCCTGGTCAACAAGGTGATCGTGGAAATCCAGGGGTAGCCACGACGGCCACTCCCCGTGCCGCCCCTTACGCGCTGGAAGCGTCTCGGTGTGCAGGATCTCGGAGCGAGGGAACGTCGCCCGGATACTCTCCAGGAGTTCATCGCCGAAACTGTTAGAGTGTGCCAATTGTGTCACCGAGAAGAAACCACCCGCAGAGTAATTTGTCGACCAACTAATCCAAAGACAATGCCTAGGGCTAAAGGCTGAATTCTAGTCTTTGAAATACTCGGATACGATGTCCGCCGCGTCGGCCGCGTTGCCGCCAAGAACACCGTGGCTGTAGCCCTTGAAGGTGTGCAAAGTGCCGCCCATGGCGTCACGCATCTCGGGAGCGCCGTGAGGTGTCACCGCCGTGTCCTTGTCGTAGCCCAGGTTGAGCGGCTTGACGGCCAATTTATCCCCATTGACCTTCATGATCGGTTTGTTATGGGGCCACCCGTCGCATTCTTGTCCGCTGGCGATCATTTGGTCGACGGCAACGAATTGATCTCCACCCGTGTACTGGTTAATCAGCGAAGGAATATATTCGCTCCGAGCCGGAGGGTTGGCATTTTCATTGCACATAATGGTTTGGTTCACCAACCCCATTTGGATTTGCTGCATAAAGATGTTCTTTAGCATCTCATCCTCAGCATCACTTTCATCTGAATCCGAGTTATCTGCCTCTTCTGCCTTCTTCTTGGCCATTTCCTCTAACTTGGCCAGCTCAGGTGTTCGCTCCTTTTCCTTCTCCACCAAGATTTCATCGAGCGGCCTGATGGGGTCTGAGGAAGCGCTTTCTGCAATTGCAGCCGCGGTATCGGGCCACGATTGCTGGGAATAGAGAGCTTCACCCAGCGGAGAAAGTGCTTGCTGAGCGCCGAAGCGCTTCAGAAGGTCAAAAGACTCAGTGAATGTGTGTGATCTCCAGTAGACATAGTCGACGGCACTCAACAGTTTGACGGCACTGTCGGCGTAGTCGTCGGGCACGGCGCTGACGTCGTCGCGGTTAGCTGGCGGCGGCGTCAGCGGAGGAGTCACGTTATATGTCGCTTTAATCACCCGAGTGAAAGATTTGTACACTTCGCGAGGCGTCTTTCCTAAGTGATATTTATCGTCATTCTGAGCAATCCAATCGAAGAAAGCGTTCATCGCTTCTTTTCGGATTTTGATGCGGCTCCCACCGAGCCCGAACCACGCGTCATTAGGCGACATGCTGGAATCGAGCACCATTTTGTTGGTGTGCTCGGGGAACAGTGTGGCGTAGGTCGCCATGAGAAGGCCCCCGTAGGACACCCCGTAAAGATTGAGCTTGTCTTCGCCCAGGGCTTTCCGCGCTTCCTCCAGGTCACGCGCCGTGCTTTCAGTGGTGATGGTATCGACATACCCGGGCTGCGTACGCTGACATGCCCGGTACAGATTGCTCCCGCCGGGAACGAGTGATTCCAGTAGCCCTTCGTCACATTCGAGTGGCGTACCAAAAGTCAGCCCTCGTGGTTCGACGGCAACCAGGTCGTAATGCTCGAGCACGTCGGTAGGCATCTGAATATGCTCGGCACTCTTGTTTTGCGGTGCCTTGTCAGTGAACATCGCGAGCGCGTCAAGCCCAGGCCCGCCGATATTCCCCGCGATCGTGCCCTTCTTGGTCCCCTTGGCCGGGATCTTGCTCATGGTGAGCTCAATATTTCCGACGTCGGGATAGGCGTAGTCCTTGGGGACGGTAATGGTGGCGCATTGTGCTCGCTCAACTGTCATGCTGCCGGGCGGGCACGGCCCCCACTTCAGCTTTTGAGCTGCGGGATTGTCCTCGGGCTTCGCCGTATCCGACGCTCCATCCGACGGCACAGTCGGCGCGGTTGCAGAATCCTGCGGCGTGGGGTGCGGGTACGGGCCAGCGTGCGCAAGGCCAGGTGCGGAAAGAATGAGCGTCGCGGCCATGACAGTGGCGGCGATTGTTTTGGAAGGGACGCTGCCGGAAAAGCCGGAAAAACCAGGAAAACCAGGTTTCCGGTGCGTGGACCGTCGCTGGTTAAAGCGTGCGTACGGGCTGCGGTGTGTTGTCATAGGGGAGCTTTCGGGTGGATGGGGAGAGAGCCAAGCCATTTGAAATCGAGCCAAACAGCGCCAGGCCAACGTACTCAGCGCCAATTACTCAGTATGGCTACATTAAGCGCCTATGAGCATAGTAAAAATAATGGTCAATGGGGAGGGGTTGCGGGCAGATGCGTCACCAATGAACAGAACGCTTACCCACTGACCTGCCTATTTCGTCGGCAAGTATGACCCCGGCTAGCCACACGTGGCTGCATTGAAATAGATCGAGTACGCTTGGTCTTCGACGATAATCGTTGAGTTTGGTTGTCGTTTTGCTGCACGATAGAAATTGGGTACAAGGTATGGCACAGGGAACTGTGAAGTGGTTCAACGCGGAGAAGGGCTTCGGCTTCATCGCTCCGGAAGACGGCTCGCAGGACGTCTTCGTCCACTACACGGAGATCCAGGGAAGCGGCTTCCGCACCTTGGAGGAAAATCAGAAGGTCGAGTTCGAGATTGGTGAAGGTGCTAAGGGCCCTCAGGCTCAGCACGTTCGCGCTCTCTAAGAACTCACTAGTAAGTCCTCACCGGATCACTGCCATGACTGATGGCGTGCGATGTCGACTATAAAAATCAGCCCTTCCACTGGTTGTCATCGGTGGAAGGGCTTTTTTACCCCCTTTACGTGGTTTGCATATGTAATTTTGCGTTTGTCTATAGTGCATGGTCTAAGGTGGCACGGAAACGCCCAGTTGCGATCGTGGTCAGCTCATGGTGAGTATGTGGCCTAGCTTTGGTTCGGAGCATTGTGATGGGCTTGTGTGAAGGGAAGGCGAGAACCCAACGTGGCAGCATCTGGTAGCGCCGAAGGAGACGGTGTGAAACGGCTGGTCATTGTGGAGTCGGCGACGAAGGCTCGAAAGATACAGCCGTACCTTGGTTCGGATTACATCGTGGAGGCCTCCGTGGGCCATATCCGCGACCTGCCGAGGGGTGCAGCCGATGTGCCCGCGAAGTATAAGAAGAAACCGTGGGCGCGGTTGGGTGTCGACGTCGAGAACGATTTCGCTCCCCTTTATGTGGTTAACCAGGACAAAAAGAAAAAAGTCGCGGACCTCAAAGCCAAGCTGAAGCAGGTTGATGAGCTGTACCTGGCCACAGACCCCGACCGCGAGGGCGAGGCTATTGCGTGGCACCTTCTGCAGGTGTTGAAGCCCAAGGTGCCGGTGCGCCGCATGGTGTTCCATGAGATCACGAAGCCGGCGATTCTGGAAGCGGCAAAGCATACCCGTGAGCTGGATCAGAATCTGGTCAATGCTCAGGAAACTCGCCGTGTGCTGGACCGGTTGTATGGGTACGAGATCTCGCCGGTGTTGTGGAAGAAGGTCATGCCGCGCCTGTCCGCCGGCCGCGTGCAGTCGGTGGCTACGCGCGTCATTGTGGAGCGTGAGCGGGATCGTATCGCGTTTACCTCCGCCGATTATTGGGATTTGACGGGTACGTTTGCTCTTCGTTCGGGTGCCGACGCTAGTACGCCGGGTTCCTCCACTGCGGGCGCCGACACCGCGTCGGGTGAGCCGCGCTCCTTCCCCGCTCGGCTGGCGGAAATCGATGGTCAGCGCGTCGCCCAGGGCCGGGACTTTAACGACGACGGCCAGCTGAAGTCGAAGGCCGTCGCTCTCGACGAAAAAGCCGCCAAGGACCTGGCTGACCAGCTGTCCGGTGCGGCGATGTCGGTGCGGTCCGTCGAGGAGAAGCCATACACGCGTCGCCCGTATCCTCCGTTTATGACGTCGACGCTCCAGCAGGAGGCCGGCCGCAAGCTGCATTACACCTCTGAGCGGACAATGCGCATCGCGCAGCGGTTGTATGAGAACGGCCACATTACGTATATGCGTACGGACTCGACGACATTGTCGGAGTCGGGCATTAATGCTGCTCGTGCGCAGGCTAGGGAGCTGTACGGCGCGAAGTACGTGGCAAGTGCCCCGCGTCAGTATTCCCGTAAGGTCAAGAACTCGCAGGAGGCGCACGAGGCTATCCGCCCTGCCGGCGAGTCGTTTGCCACTCCGGGCCAGTTGGGTGGCCAGCTGGACGCGGAGGAATTCAAGCTCTATGAGCTGATTTGGCAGCGGACGGTCGCGTCGCAAATGGCCGACGCGAAAGGCACGTCGATGAAGGTGTTCGTGGCGGGCGAGTCTACGGATGGCCGCGATTGTGTCTTCACGGCGACGGGCCGCACCATTACCTTCCCCGGCTTTTTGAAGGCCTACGTGGAGGTCTCCCGCACTGCCGATGGCCGCAATGTTGCCGACGACGCGGAGAAGCGGTTGCCGGTTCTGACCGAGGGCCAGGGCCTGACCGCGACCGATATTGAGGCTGATGGCCACTCGACCACTCCGCCGGCTCGCTACACTGAGGCGAGCTTGGTGAAGAAGATGGAGGACTTGGGCATTGGCCGCCCGTCGACGTATGCGTCGATTATTAAGACAATCCAGGATCGCGGCTATGTGTATTCGCGCGGCAATGCGTTGGTGCCGTCGTGGGTGGCGTTCGCTGTCGTCGGGCTCCTTGAGCAGAACTTCGGTTCGCTGATTGATTACGATTTCACCTCGTCGATGGAGGATGTGCTGGACTCCATCGCGAACGGTTCCGAGGATCGTTCGCACTGGTTAGAGGGCTTTTATTATGGTGACGACGGTGCGTCGAGCGCGAAGGCGGAGACGATCGCCCGCCTGGGTGGCTTGAAGCACCTTGTCGGCGGCAACCTGGAGACCATCGATGCCCGCGCGGTGAACTCGCTTCACATGTTCGACGACGAGGACGGCAACCCGATTGTCGTGCGCGTCGGCCGCTACGGGCCGTACCTGGAGCGCACGCCCGCGGGCAGCGACGAGCCTCAACGCGCGAACTTGCCCGACACGGTGACCCCGGATGAGCTGGACCTTGCCTTGGCGGAGAAACTCTTGGCGACGCCACCGACGGGCCGTGAGCTGGGAGAGAACCCCGCCAACGGCCGGATGGTTGTGGCGAAAGAGGGGCGTTATGGCCCGTACGTCACGGAGCTTGTTCGTGACGATGAGCGCGAGAAGGCTGAGGCAAAAGCCTTGGAGACCGTCGACGCCGAGTGGGATGCCGATGATGAGGCCCGCAAGGCGGAGGGCAAGAAGCCGCTGAACCGTGAGACGAAAACGGCGGCGAAGAAACGCGAGAAGCGCGTCAACGAGCTGGTCACGGAGATGCTGAAGCCGAAGACGGCGTCGTTGTTTAGCGGCATGGAGCCCTCGACGGTGACGTTGGATGAGGCTTTGAAGCTGATGAGTTTGCCCCGCGAAGTCGGTGTGGATCCGTCGGACGGTGAGGTTATTACGGCTCAGAATGGCCGGTATGGTCCGTACCTGAAGAAGGGGACGGATTCGCGTTCATTGGCTAATGAGGAGCAGATTTTCACTATTACTCTCGACGAGGCGCGTCGCATTTACGCCGAGCCGAAGCGCCGTGGGCGTGCTGCGGCGAAGCCTCCGCTGAAGCAGCTGGGCGACAATGACGTGTCGGGCAAGCCAATGACCGTCAAGGAGGGGCGTTTTGGCCCCTATGTGACGGATGGTGAGACCAACGCGAGCTTGCGCCGTGGTGATACTCCGGAGGCCATGACGGATGCTCGGGCATGTGAGTTATTGTCGGAGCGTCGCGCCAAGGAAGCGGCTAATGGCGGTGCGAAGAAGAAGTCCTCGAAGAAAGGCACGAGGAAGTCGACGAAGAAGTCGGGCCGGAAGTCCACCTCTAAGGCTTCTAAGAAGACGTCGAAGAAATCGCCTGCGAAGAAAACGGTGAAGTCGTAGGTTCGTCCTTTTCAGATGCCGATCTTTCCGGTGACGCGATCTTTTCTAGCTATTGATAGCTAATTTGGGTGGGACACCCATGTTTAGTGTGGTGTTGCACCTGTGCTGCCGGCCAGAGAGGATATTTTCATGAGGCACCGCACGTCGGATTTCTTTTTCATCTTTTTTATTTTCCTCATGAATTGCGTAATTTTGTCGGACGCTGATAGCTGGACGTCCGTTACCGCGTGGTGCGTGTATCTGAGCTCGGCGTGCCTTGTCTGCTACGCATTAGCGGATTTTCTGGCGCCAGCTGGGGGCACCGACCCAGACTTCAAACCTGACCTCACCGCCGACGATATCGCGCATATCACCAAGGTACGGGATGAAAAAGACCATGTCGCAGCGGTGAAAGCCCTGCGGGAGCGTTACCCGCGGCTGACGCTAACCAACGCTAACGACATGGTGAAGTCTCTATGACGTGCACTGCACGGCGCGCCCAGAGAGCGCGTGATCGACAAGTTCGTGGCTTGGGGCTTTGTCCCGCATGTCGTCGTGGCTGTAGTAGAGGCCGACGTGGCAGACGTCTTGGATCATGACGTTCTGCACGGTCGCCCCGGGTCCGGCGGTGAGATACCCGGCTTTTGGCGGGGTGGACGCGATGTCCGTTTCGGTGGCAATAACTGTGTAATCGACCCCGGGCTCGGTGTCCGGAATGCTGTTCAGGTGCGCAACGACATCAGAGTCGGTCACTTGCTGCAACGGAGCTGTACCCAGAATGTTGTTGCCCGCGGTGCTCAGCAGCGGGTCGCGGTTCGGCTGGAGAGCAGAAACACCGAGTTCCGTCGTTCCGTGGTTGGTCCCGGACAGGGTGACGACGTGCGAGACCTCCTCGGCCCCGTATTCGTTAAGCATCATGCGGGTTATAGCCCCACCTTGTGAGTGGGCGACAACATCGACTTTCCCGGCGGCCGCTCCCGCGTCGGTATTGGTCGCGACATTGTGCACGAAGTCGTGTAGCTGGTCGGTGGAGGCGTACATGTCTCCCAGCCCACCGGCGGGGTGCGAAGTGATCGCGCCCTTAATTTTCATGGCTTTTCCGCTGATCGAGCTGTTATCTATGCCGTAGGTGAGGGAGTAGACGCAGTAACCGCGGTCGTGCAGGTACGTTCCCAGCGGGGCCATATCGTGCGCTCCGGCCCACGTTCCCGGGACGAGGACGACGGGGTTGGGGTTCTCGGGCGCAGGTACACAGGTGGGGTCGTTCCCCCAGTCGAACTTTTCGACGGTGGGCGCGCTGCCCAGGTAGTGGGACGGTTCTGGCGTTGTGGTCTGCGCGTCACCAGCGAACGCTGGTGCTGGCGATGCAGCGATCACCGCTGCGGCGAATACGCCTGCGACACTGGTCGCAAGGGCATGCGTGAGTGACATGGGAGTTTGTCGCTTTCAGGAAACAGGGAGGATGGGAGGCTCGGCCGGTGCGACTCAGTTCGAGATGGCCAGGCAGCGCGGCACAAGCCGACGCAGCCAGGGTCAACACCTGGCCGGCGGTTATTTAGCTAGTAGCGGTTCCCGCGGCCCATTCGGGTCGGCAGGCTTGGTGCATGACGAGGGGAGCGCGTCGAAGGAGCACACGGACGGCCCGTGGTTGAGCTTCGCGTCGGGCCGAACTCCGTCGTTGGCGATGATGTCCCGGTACGTATCGATGGCCGGCGTCGGCGTGCGCTTCAGCGTGGGATCGTCCTTGATGTTGATGGTCCACAGCCCGAACCGCGAGCTGTAATCGCCCCACTCGTAATTGTCGACGAGCGACCAGTGGTTGTATCCGATGAGCGGGATGCCGTCGGCCTTGGCGCGCTGGAGCCAGTACACGGTGTCGTGCAGGTAGTCCCCGCGTTCGTACCCGTCGGGCCGTGGTGCGCCGTTGTCGGTGGGCATACCGTTTTCCACGATGTACAGCGGTTTCGTCGGGAACAGTTCGTGGTACTGGTGGAGCGCGTAGTAAATGCCCTCGGGTTCCGGGGTGACCTTGGCGAAGTCCCCGAATGCGGCGTTAATCGCGCTGAGGTTCGAGGCGGACACGCTGTAGTAGAAGTCGATCCCGACAAAGTCGACGTCGGGCTCGACGCGTTTCTGCAGGATTTCGCGCTGCACGGGGGCGATAGTCGGCAGGAATGCGTAGTTCGTGCCTGTCTGGGCCTTCGGATCGGCCTTGTGTGCCGCGTCGTGCCCGATCTTGTTTAGCCGGACGATGGTGTCAAGGTATTTCGGCAGGTCAGTGGCCTGCGCAATGCCGATCTCGACGTCGTGCCCGAAGAACACGAACGGCTCGTTGAGCGTGATCCACATGGTGTCATTGCCACCCCACCGGTCCGTGATGAAGTTGGCGTATTCCTGGAAGTGCTCCGCGGCATAGTCGCTGGTAATGCCGCCGTTATCTTCGACCCACCCGGGGTAGACGTAGTGCATCATGGTGATCATGGGCACCATGCCATGGGACCGGATTTCCTTGACGACGTCGTCGTAGTACGCGATTTCTTTTTGGTCGAACTGCCCGGGGTGCGGCTCGATGCGCGCCCACTCGACGCCGAACCGGAACGTGTTAACACCGAGCGACGCTGCGTTGGCGATGTCTTCCTTGTAGCGGTGGCGGAAGTCTGCAGCATTGCCGACGGGGTCCACGTCGGGATCCTTCGGATCGGTGGCGTAGCGGCTCCAGTTGCTGTCGCGATTGTCGCCTTCGACCTGGAAACCAGAGGTGGCGACGCCCCAGTGGAAGAGGCCCTGTTCACCGGGCTGCCCGGTGCGGAGGAATGTCTTGGGGTGCGGTGCGTCTCCGGCGGCTGCTGTGCCGCTTCCGGTGACGAGCGTGGTGCCGGCGAGTGTCCCGGCCGCGAGGACTGCGGCAGCTGTTGTGGTGAGGAATCGCCTGCGTGAAACGGGGGAGCCGTAAAAACCAGAGAACATGGTTTCAGATTATCTGTTTTGGCTCACTTTTGGTGGTGCATGTTGTGTGTTCGTGTTGTGGGAATAGTCACGTGGCGGTGTCGCAAACAGGCCCTCCAAGAATTCGCAGGCATCCCCCGCTAACACGCTCCACCACTACTGATTTTGGCGTAACACTACACATACATACCACATGAACACTACACATGATGAGTGTTATGTGTAGTGTTAGTGTGCAGTGTTCAGTCTTGATCTGGTGTTAACTTTATGGACAGTTCGTGGTGTTTCTCTTTTCTGTTACCTTCCTCCCCACTGAACAAAGGAGGGCATCAGGTGTCCACCAAGTGTCCATCGCGTAGGCCAAGCGAGAGTACTTGCTTACATTGATGTCCAGGAACACGTCGTAGCAGGGCATCGTGTTTCCCGCCATCTGTGTTGTGGGGATAGTCACGTGTCACCCGTTCTATCGCGTTGCTGCCGCCAGCTCTACCACACCGCGCTCGCCGCTTCTGTGTCTATGGTGGAGGAATGAACGATTCTGTTAATAATTCGAAGATTCCCGACTCTAATACCCCCGCCCCCAATACCCCCGACTCCGACGTCATGCACGACGTCTGGGTCGCCACTGGTTACGGCAAGCAGCTGACGCAGAAAAATATGCCGGTTCCGCAGCCGGATCCGCATGACGTGGTGATTAACGTTCGGGCAGCATCACTCAACCCGGTTGATCAGAAGATCTTGGATGGGCAGATGCGTGCCTTGATGTCCTTCGAGTTTCCGTTGATCCCCGGGAGCGATGGTGCTGGCATCGTGAGCCAGGTCGGCTCCGAGGTCACGCGCTTTAAGCCGGGGGATCTTGTGTTCTTCCGCGCTCAGTCGGATCGGTTGGGTGCGTTCGCGCCGTTCTTCGCTACCCACGAGGACACGGTGGCGTTGGCGCCTCAGGGGATGTCGTTCACCGATGCCGCGAGCCTGCCGTTGGTCGGCTTGACGGCGTGGCAGGCGCTGACGGAGAAAGCCGAGCTCAAGCCAGGGGATCGCGTTCTCATCCACGCTGGTTCGGGCGGGGTGGGCAGCTTGGCTGTCCAGATGGCGCACCATTTGGGCGCCTATGTCATTGCGACGGTGTCGGGCAAGAATGCGGATTTCGTTCGCTCTTTGGGCGCGGACGAGGTCATTGATTACCGGACGCAGCGTTTCGAGGAACACGTGAGCGACCTCGATGTGGTGTTTGATCCGATTGGTGGGCCCCAGCTCAAGCGCTCAATCTCGGTCACGAAGCCGGGTGGCATCGTTGTGGGGATCTCAACGGATCCGACGCCGCAGTTGGCTCGGGAGCAGGAGTTGAATCCTGCGCTCCGCCTGCTCTTTGGTGCTATTAGCTTATCGACGCGACGCGCGGCGGAGAAGGCCGGCGTGCGGTACGAGTTCCTGCTGATGCACCCGTCCGGTGGCCAGTTGGCGCACCTCGCGAAGCTCTGCGAGGACGGCGTGCTGAAACCATTGGTGGGCCGCATAATTAATTACGTCGATATCCCGCATGAGCTCGAGAACATGTCGGGCAATGGCATCCGCGGCAAGGTGGTAGTGGATATCCAGGGCTAGTGATCTTGCCTGGGGTAAGTCGTGAGTGAGGATCCCTAGAAGCGGATAGGTTCTGTAGATACGTGGTGGGGCTGATCAGTTATCTTCGGCCACACCGATAGGTCCTGAATTTTGCTGGACGGTAGCCGAACTAGAAGCTTCTGTCTATGTCGATTGCGCGGAGAAACGAGAGGGAATTTTCTAGGAAAAGGTGTCTATACAGGCCTGCTTAAGCTACTTACAAGATGTGGGTTCTTACAAACAAATTGTCGGGTTACTCTCCGAGAAACGAGAGTAACCCGACAATTTCGTATATGCGGTCGAGAGAAAGCTAGAGAATCTCTTTTATCCTATCCGCATAGTACTGGTTCCCCGCCGCAGTGAGATGACCCCATAAGTTATGTGCTTGTTCATCTATGTCTGCAGCTGCTAACCGTTCACCAGTACCACAGCTGTTGTTATTGTTTTGTGCATTGATGCTGGCAGACATATCCAAGAATATAGCTTCATTGTCCTGAGCTAATTTTCTCTGAGATTCTCTTACGTTGGCTTGGGTTTGATCAAGCCCATCGACGTGAACACGAGAAACATTGCCCGCGAAATTAATGGGACAAAGGTTGCTCTGCCCATCCGTCAGATCCGGGTAACCGACTACTACGACCTTCGCGTTTGGTGCTAGCGAATGTACTCTTGCGATTTGGGACGACATTCCCTGCAAAAATGTAGCTTCCCGCTGCTCAGGTGTTTTCGCCACGTCGGGGTCCTGATAGGTGTCGTTCATACCGAAAATAATGGTGACGAGCCGTGTGTCACTAGTTAGTGAGTGATCTCGTTCAGCATGATCTACCTGTGACTGGAAATTAAACGGGTGTGGAAGAGCTCCCGGAGCGCCCGAGCAGGCGTAATTATGTACTGAAGAACCGGTGTCATGTGCTACCCGGTTGGCAAAGTTATCTTCCCCAGTCGCGCAGTAGCCGTCAGGAACTGGCGGGGTCTTGAAGACCCCCGCTAATGCAGGATTATGTCCGGCCATAATTTGGATCATGTTCGGATTGGCAGCCAACGAATCGCCGAAACTGACATAGTTTCCCGGATCATCAGCCCGAGCACTTGTGATGCTCATAGCGGTTGTCACTCCAACGCCGGTGACGAGGCTGAGCCCAGCTATCCAAGTTGGGATCGACTTTGCAAGGGAACTGATTTTCATCCGAGAATGCCTTCCGAAAATGGCTGATACATCAAGAAAATTAACTCATGTGTATCAAATCGTTTATTTTACGGGAAATAAGTGTTCAAAAGTAAGCACGTTGAAACCCAGACCGGGCAGTGTTACTCGGACTGGGTTTCGAATTAATTGAACTAGTGGCTGGAGCCTTTCGGAATGATGTTCTCGTAGTAGGTGTTCTTTAAGAACTTTCGCAAGAGCTTTTCGCCTGGCAGTTTCCCGTCGTTCATCGCGGAAGCTGAATGGAGCAGGGCGCGGATATCGTATTGCACCGGGTAGATCGGCGGGATATCGCGCTTGAGGTTCAACAATCCGTAGACTGCCATTTGGCCTGTGCGTGCTGAGCCCTCGGTGGTGAACACGCAGTCATCCGGCGTCTCAACAAACTGACCAGTGAAGCCCAGGTTGGTGGACCCAGCCGGCACAGGATCAGGCCGGTCTCCCGCACCACGCGGGACAAACTCAGACGTGATGTACGGCATCACGGCCAGACGAACCTTGGTGTGTTTGATGGTTTTCTCCACGTCGACAACGCCAAAGTGGTAGCAGAACTCGCGGAGAATTTCCTCACCCGTGCATTCCAGCATGGGCTTGCCGGTTACGGTGCCCTTCTTCCACCAATGGAGGCCATATGCCCATGCGACACACAGTCCGTCCTGTTGGCCGGGGAATTGGGGCTGACGGTGAACGGTAAGAGAGCACAACCAGGGTGAATCCTGTGCCGTGATGATCCCAGCCGTCACTGCTCGCCCATTAAAGACATCGCGGTGAGTAAGTTCCTTAAGCTTCTGAGTAAACGGGTTGTCGTAGCCGTCGTAGAAGTTGAAGCTGATCGATTCCCACACAGTAGATTCTGGGTCCGAGCAGAACCGTTCCGGGCGGCCACAGTTTGGCGCCTTCTCGGCAATGTTCTTCCACAGACTCCATGCCGGCCCCGGGGTCTTCTTAAACTCGGGCACCGTGTTCATGTCGCCGTAGCCAGTGGACTCTGTTAGCGAACCATTGGTGACGATCACGATGTCTTGAGACCGCGTCGGGATTGTCTCCTTATTCGTGACAATACCGGTGACGGTGAAACTGCTTCCTTTGACGTCGATATCGAGGTCCTTGACACAGGTTCCGTATTGGAACTTCACGCCTTTTTCCTTCAGGAAGTTGCGAAGGGGCTCAATGAAGCTGGTGAACTGGTTGTACTTCGAGAACCGGAGGCAGCTGAAGTCGCTGAAGCCTGGCAGGTACTGCAAGAAGCGGTGGAAGTATCGCTTCATTTCTGTCAGTGACTGGTAGTCCTGGAAGGCGAACATGGACCGCCACAAGGTGTAGAAGTTGGACTCGAGGAAATCTTTCCCGAACCAGTCTTCGATTGTCTTGTAGTAGGTGTCTTCTTCTTTAGCGAGCAGCAGCTTGACGATCTGCAATTGAGCTTTCTTGCTCAGCTCCAGCTTGGGGTTTTTCAGCCGGGTTTGCGCCTGGTTGCTAATGATCCGACAGTTGGAAATGTTTGGATCTTCTTCGTTGACCTTATTGAACTCATCCAACACGGTGTGAGGAGCAGGCATCTCAATAGCCGGCACGTCTTTCATGATGTCCCAGAAACACTCGAAGTGCTGGCCCATTTCACGACCACCGCGAGCAATGAAACCCTCCTGGTTATTGCCCGCACCGTCGAAGGAGCCACCAGCAACATCGAGCTGTTCCAGGAAAGTGATGTTCTCCCCTGGCATTTGCCCATCGCGAAGCAGGTAACCGGCAGCAATCAGGTTACCGATTCCACTGCCGACGAAGTAGGCCTTGCGGTCTTTGATGTCGCTAGACACTTCAGGCCGCGTTTCGATGTACTTGCCCATGTCATTTTGGACGAAACGGTTGCCAAACTGATCCGTGGGGTACGTGGACTGATAAATGCTCATCTGTATCCTTCCGGTGGAGTCTTTGCTCCGATGTAATCGCTAAGTTTTGGAAAAGCTATGTGTGTTCGAAATCCAACCAGAAGGTTAATAGGTAGTAAAGCGAAAACTGTTACATACTAGGTGACAAGTGTGTGTAACCGCCCACCAAATCCGCTCTCTGGCAGTGCCCTCCTCTGGGGGTTTTAATATTCGCTGTGTGGCTCTCAAGTTTTCGGTAACTGTGTGAGAAGTGCGTTGACCAGTTGGGACGACCTCGGGGGCAAGATAATACTTTTATAAGTAGGTTTGGCTTCCGCTCGAGTGGATTTGAGCCGTTGAAGCTTAACTGACTTGTGTGATAAGAATCACCCCCGTGTTTGCTGCTAAAAGCTTCTAGACCTTTGGGAGATGTGTAGTTTATCTGCAGCCCCCGGCGAATTTGCTGGTGCACATCTTGTGGTGAGGGTCAATACTTATGTGGGGGGCTCCCGTGGGAAGCCTTTGTGCTATCGCGGGGTAGCGTTGGCTTTGTTCTTGTTGCTGTGTAACAATCATTCAAAACGAAGCGAATTCACAGGCGACCGTCAGGTTTGGTCACCGGCAGGAACCCGCCTAGGAAGTTAGTAACGAGGACGGTATAGATGAGCAAAAAAGCTCGTACTCTTGCTAAGATTGCTGCCCCAGTTGTGGGATGTGCAGTTTTGGTTGGTGCAGGAAGTTTAGTTTCAGCAGGCCCTTTTAGTAGCGACGGCCGCGAGTTGCCGACGGTTGATCTTCAAGCAGCTTTGAATGTCGACCAGGCAATTCCGGGCAAAGCTCCTGAAAATGTTCAGCCTGGAAACTTGGTTGCGATTGGTGACTCCATCTTTGCGAACCCGAAGGTAGGGGACGCGGCTTTGAATTCGGCGGCCTCCTCAAACCCGGACAACCAGTTCTTGCAGCGGTTGGTAAGTACAGACCCGAACATTAATCCGCGGGGATGTGCGCAGGGAACGCCAAGTCTGCCGAAAGAGATGGCTGCCCAACTCGGAGTACCCCTTAACGACTACTCGTGTGCCGCGGCTACTGTCTATACCCCTCGGCCTGGAAATCAGTTGATGGATCAAGTTGATCATGCCATTGCTGATGGTGCTCTCAATCCAGGTACAAAGTACGTAGCCATCCAGGGCGGGTATAACGATGTCTACAACAATTATCAGAAACTGAGCGGTGAGAATCTCCCGGACCAGGCAATTGCTGAACGTCTTGGGACAACCACGCAGAAAACTGATTTTGAGCGTGCTATCGACCCGATCGTAGCGAAGGTTAAAGAGCATGCGCCGAATGCGAATATCAAGTTCGTCGGATATCACGAAATAACCGAAGATCGCCCTGGTGGTTGGCAGTGCCTCTATCACATCGGTGATGGGCGAGGCCAAGATAACAAGTGGGATATCAGTTACGCCTTCCCGGTCTACTGGGATACCCAAGGAGAAATTAACTCCAATAAGTGGATGCAGGAAGCTGCGCAACGTCACGGTGTTGGCTACATTGACACTCGTACCTTCTCGAAGGGACATGGGGAATGTGCATCGCCTCAGGATCGCTGGGTCGGAGGTGTGTTGCTTGATAACACGACCGGTGATTTCAACTTGTCATTGCACTTAACAGACCAGGGTGTCAATGCAATTGGTGGCTTCGCCGCTAATGAGTTCAGGAAATAGAAAGAGGAAATAGTGCTATTTTTCACTCACCTGCCCGCGGGGTACGAAGCTACGTTCCAACCGGTGAATGATTTTTTCAACTCTGCCTCCGCTAACTTTGATAACTTCGTTACGTGGGTTCTAGACACCTACAACGCGACTGCTCCCGCGATCTTGGAAGCTATGTCGCAACGGTAATAATGTGCGACGACGTTAAGTGCGTCTATTCTTAATTGGCGCCACATCCTATCGGGCGGTGGCGCCAATTTTGTGCCAGAAGATTAGTTTTTTGATCAAATCTAATCTTCTCGATCCATGAGGGGACCTTCTATGCCCAAATACACGTTTGAAACCCGAGTTGACCGCGTACTTTCTCGTCAGGAAATCTTTAAGCAGCTCATGTTGTTGCTAAAGAGGTCGAAGGAAAAGAAGTTCGCTGTAACTCAAGGTTTTGGAGATATCAAAGCAGATATAAAAAATCTGAAGCGTTGGGGTGGGCTTGAAGGCTTCATCATCGCTCGGGGAGCGAGACAAGTCCCAGACCGGTTGGCCTTGATTGATGATGACGGCCAATTAACCTACAAAGAGCTATATGACCAGACTCAACGACTTGCCAAGGCGCTTCGCGCACGCGGGATAGGCGACAACGCGAATGTCGCGGTATTAGCTTTAAACGGGAGAGGAGCTATTCTTCCGTTAAGTGCTCGCCAGATGGCTGGTTATAACATCTTCATGATTAACGCCAATGCCTCAGCCCGACAAATTGAAGAGTATTTGGAGTTCCACGATATTGACATTTTGATAGTCGATGAAGAATTCCTAGACGTCATCACTGAAGAAGCAAGGAAGCGACAGATTGTTCTCGCGCATCTCGAATCTGAAGGGGAAAAAGAATTTCCAACCTTGCAAGGAATAATCGATTCTGCGCCTGTTGGTGATAGGCTCCCCGACAAACCGCATAAGGGAATGCACGTCGTGATGACGTCTGGTACGACCGGCACACCGAAGGGCGTTGTTCGTCGGCCGCTCAATTCCCCTCAAGGATTCGCATCGGTTGCTGACGCTATGCCGCTTGAACGTGGGATGACAGTACTCCTAACCGCCGTTCTCTTTCATGCCTATGGCTGGGCGTACATGGGGTTCGCCTTCTTTACTCAATCTACAGTCGTAGCCCGTCGCCACTTTTCTGGAGAACAAGTTATAAACGACCTCCAAAAATATAGGGTTACAATGTGGGTATCTGCGGCAACCCGCATCCGCGAAGTTATCGCTTACATGGATGAAAACGGAATAGACCGCTATGAAGGTCTTAAAATTATTACTAATTCAGGTAGTCCGCTCATCCTCTATGAAATTAAGAAATCAGCCGAAAAATTCGGACCGGTCCTGTATTCGATGTACGGTAGCAGCGAGACCTCAGCTGTTGCTGTCGCACCTGCTGCTGATCTGGTTAAAGATCCAGAATTGACGGGTAAGATTTACCCCGGCTGTGTTGTCAAAATCTTTGACGAGGATGGTAACGAGCTTCCTGAAGGACGGGAAGGACTTGTTGCGATATCCTGTTTTGATCTGTTTGCTGGATACACCGATCCGTCTATTGAGATCCCGGAGCTAAATGGTTACTGGCCGATGAACGACCGAGGAATGGTGAAAGACGGCCGACTCTATGTATACGGACGTGCAGATGACCTCGTGATTACTCAGTATGGAGAAAAAATATATCCGATTGAGATTGAGGAATCTCTCATCAAAATGAACGGTGTGGCGGATGTTCATGTCCACGCGGGGGAAGATAAGAAGACTGGACAAGCTTTACGTGCATTCATAGTTAGAGATGAGAACTCTGACTCTGACGTCACTGCTGAGCAGATACGTAAGTGGGTTGAGAAAGATTTAACGAAAGCTCATGTTCCTCGGGATGTCGTCTTTGTTAATGAATTCACCTATTCTCCGACTGGGAAAGTGATTAAGCGTGAACTTCCTCACTATGGCGAGCTGTACACTGATTAGCTTAAGAACCTAGAGGCTAAAGCTCAAACTTGCCCCCACGGATACCAAAACCGTGGGGGGCTTAACGTCTTTTTGATCGCAAAATATACTGGGGCCTTGCTAAAATCAGATAGGGAAGAAGACTGAGCGACTAAGTTTCGCTATAGGATAGTGGGGGTAGCTGGTTAGCTGTAGTCGTAAAAGCCTTTTCCGTTCTCGACCCCGAGACGACCTTTCTCGAGGTAATTTTTAAAAATGAAGCTTGCTAGTTCCTTGGAACCAGGAACGTCATGTTTCGCTTCTGCCGACAACACAGCGTAAACGGTTCTAAGTCCAATTATGTCAATAGTATGAAACGGCCCTTCGGAGTTCATAACTGTCTCCCATACCGTGTCAACTGACTCTGGTTTGGCAACTCCCTCTGCAGCTAAGGCCAGACCTGAGCGGATGAAAGGAATTAGGACGGAGTTTAATAGATAACCGGGGTGTTCACGGTTCAACCGAATGGGTTTTAAGCCTACTTCTTTAGCGAAAGTTTCCACCTCTGCAAGTGTATCGTCAGATGTATCGGCATGAGGCATTATCTCTGCCACATTACGGGTCCATATCTCATTTGCCAGGTGAACTGCGACGAAGATAGACGGATCATTGAAACAATCCGTGAAATAACTAGGGAGGAAAGTAGATGAATTTGTTGCCACAATCGTGGCTGGACTTAGGCCTTTCTGTATTCCCGTAAAGAACCCACGCTTTATTTCCTTATCCTCGGGTAGACATTCGAATACTAGATCTGTATCCGAGACTGCAGTTTCGATATCGTCTACGCATTCGATATTACCAAGTGCTTTATCAACATCCGATGTCTCATAATCAGTTTGTGTCTTATATACCTCAGCGAAACGGCCGAGGCGTGTTTTTGTTCGGTCAATTGCTTCTGCGCTGTGGGTGTAGACAGTAACTTTTTTTCCGTTTAGTGCGAACTGTAGGGCAGACTGGGTTCCGAGTGTGCCGCCACCCGCGATAAGGATTCGTTTTATCGACATGATTTCCTTCCGTGCAGGATTTTGATCTATGAAGAGTATTTTTAAAATTAGAGGTGATTTTGTTTATCGATGGCGCCCTCTCTCCCACGATATGTTGTAGTGGATATTCTACGGTGAGGGTACTTGGATGACTGTTTAATTAACGCCGTAGAAAAGTGTACTCAGTACCTGTTGAACTATATAATATCTCGATCGACCTTGTTTATGTTGAAAAACCGTTTTGGGGATCAGTATATGCCAAATTTCACGCTTACTCCTCGGATTAACCATGGAGCACCTGCGAAAATCAAACTTCAGCAGTTTGGCTACTTTCTGCGTATCCTCAAGGACCTTGAGGTTCTTGAGCCAATGAAGCCCGCAGACATCCTGGCCGCAGCAAAGAGCTTCTATCGCTGGGGAGCGCTAGAAACGACTATGTTATCCATGGCCGCGCGGATGAACCCGGTCCGCCTAGGCCTCGTTGACGATGACGGCGAACTCACCTATGCCGAGTTCTGGGAGCGTACCAACCGCCTGGCTCTGGCGCTCCAGGCTCGGGGAGTGAAGGCCGGCACCAACGTCGCCGTCCTAGCCCGCAACGGGAGGGCCGCCATACTCCCGCTCACGTGCCGCCACATGCTGGGCTTCAACATCTTTATGGTCAACGCGAACACGTCGGCGAAACAGCTCGAGCACGTTCTGGCGTTTAACCACATTGACGTTTTCATCCTCGATGATGAATTCCTCCCGATGCTCGCCGATGATGCCGCGGATAAATACGACATCATCCTTGGCCACGTCGATAATCCCGATAATGCCGAGCGTTATGAGACCATGGATGGCATCATTAGCCAGGCTCGAGTAACCGACTCGTTACCCACCCGGCCGAAACGTGGCTTCCACGTTGTGATGACGTCGGGAACCACCGGAATGCCCAAGGGCGTTATTCGCGGTGCATTTAAGTCGCCCCAGGGTGCGGCACCATTAGTTTCGGGGATTCCGTGGAAGCGGGGCCTCACCGTCATTCTGACGAGTGTGCTCTTCCACGACTACGGGTGGGCCAACCTCGTCTTATCCTTGTTTACGCAATCCACCATCATTGCGCGGCGGGGCTTCACTCCGGAAGAAACACTGCGCGACATCCAGCACTACAACGCCACGGCGATGTGCTCGGCTGCCTCGCGCCTGCGTTCCATCGTCTCCTATATGGATAACGAAGGAATCGACCACGTTGACGGGCTTCGGTTTATCGTTTCGGCTGGTAGCCCCTTAGCTGCCCATGAGATCGAAAAGACCAACGAGAAGTTCGGTGGCCCAGAAGCGAAACCTGTCCTTTGTAACCTCTACGGGAGTTCGGAATCTGGTCCGATCGCCGTCGCACGTCCTGAAGAGCTCGCTGCAGATACCGCACTCAGTGGCCGCATCTACCCCGGTGAAATCGTCGACATCCGTGATGAGGACGGCAACCTGGTCCCCGAGGGGGAAATCGGCATCATTTGGGTTGCCGTGTATGACCTCTTCGCCGGATACACGGACCAGGACATTGACATCCCTACGATCAACGGTGCGATCTGCATGCACGACCGTGGCTACATCACCGACGGCAATATGCTCCATGTGCTCGGCCGTGGGGATGACCTGATCATTACCCAGTTCGCCGAAAAGATCTTCCCCATCGAGATTGAAAACGCCTTGGTTTCGCACTCGCGGATTCATGATTCCTATGTCCACGGTGTTGAGGACGATCAATATGGCCAGGCCATTCGTGCCTACATCATTAGGGAAGAAGGCACGGATCCGATTACCGCGGATGAAGTCCGCGAGCACGTTGTGAATGAATTGTCTGAGGGGCACCGCCCGCGGGACGTCTTCTTCGTTGATGAATTCCCCCGCAACCCCATGGGCAAAGTGATCCGGAAGAAGCTTCCTGGGCGCTCCACCGTCGAGTAGAGCGTTCAGTTTTGCCCGCTACCTCTCTGAACGGTCAGCGAGCGTCGGGCGAATAGGCCGTGCCAACTGAGTCATCTCCTTGCGCCCCCGCAACTCTACGGACTTCAGCACAGTCCACCGCGCCTGCTCCGCCTCATTCGCGCGACGCAACGTCGCGGCAGAAGTCAAAACACGACCGGGAGTGTCCTTAGCCAAATCCGTCAGCCGAGCCGCCTGGTTCACCGCGTCGCCGATCACCGTGTACTCAAAACGGTCATGGGCACCAATGTGACCAGCCACAACGTGCCCGGCGGCCACACCAATACCCGACTGCAGACGCAAGCCACGCAGCTCCGCCCGTAGTTCGCGCGCCGCCGCCAACGCGTGGCCGGCGATGTCGTCGAGTGGCAGCGGAGCCCCGAAAACAGCCAGCGCCGCGTCGCCCTCGAACTTGTTGATAATCCCGCGGTGCTTGTGCACGATCTCCACGACGCGATCAAAGTACTGATTGAGCGTCTCCACAACCTCTTCCGGCGGATGGTTCACCGCGAACGTCGTGGAACCAATCACGTCGACGAACAGCACCGCAACCAGGCGATCCTCGCCGCCCAACACCGGGTTCTCCTCCATCGCCTGCCGCGCGACCTCGATACCCACGTACTGGCCGAACACATCGCGCACGCGCTGGCGGTCGCGCAAACCGCGCATCATTTCGTTGAAGCCGGCCTGCAGCACGCCGATCTCCGAGCCGTCGTAAATCGGGACGTCGGTATCCGTCTCACCGCGACGCACGCGCAGGATAGCGTCCTGAAGCTCATCAATGGGGTCCGCGATGCTCATCGAGAGCAGCGCAGCGCCGGCCCAGCCCGTCACTAACGACGTCACCGCCAGCGCCACCACCGCGGGCATCAAACTCGCCGCGTCGCTGGAGAAAAATCCCTGGCGAGCCCCCACCGCCAACAGCACGATCCCCACCACGGGGATGGCCGTCGTCGTTACCCATACTTGGCGGATACGCCCACTAATCGACGGCTCCAGGAAAGTACGATCCGCGTTCACCGCCAGGGCTGCGATCGCGATGGGGCGAACGCGGCGCTCCGCAATGAAATACGTGAGCATCGTGACCAGCGCACCGCCCAGGAGGGCCGTTACGCACACCGACACGGCGAGGCTCGCAGAACGAGTAGCGGCCACAGCCGTGAAGATGACCACACCAATGAGCCACAGAGCCGCGCCCAGGAACGCTTGGAAAGCGGGGATGCGCAGCACTAGGTGGCGGATCATGATGGGGTCGAAGCGGTCAGGATGGCGCTGCCACCTGAGTACCGACTGAAAGAGGAAAACAGTGCAGCCGATACCTGCCACGACGGCTGCCACGAAATATGCTGCGTAGAGCGCGCCCACTGAACTGGAAAAATCCGTGAGATCGTCGCGCTCTCCCAGTGGCAACAAGAACCGGAGGAAAGCGCCCACCGCCAGCGCGCCGACCACATTAGCCAGAAGCACCAATGCCGCATACAAAGGCCACGACGTCCCCCGAAGCCACCGCAGATACTCCTGAATAGTCATAATCAATAGGATAACTGGTCAATCGGTGCGACGGGCGGTGTCTCGGCCGGGTATATCGGGCGGTATCTTGGCCGCGCATATCGGCGGCATGGTATGTCCGGGGTGCAACGTACACTGTTCCCATGAATTCCCGCGCCACCGACCGCCCCGAACCACCGCTGCTCCGGCAGATGGTGGGATCCCCCACTGTGCGCGAAACACTCACCAACGCTGTGTATGCTGCCCGCGAGATTGCTGCTCGTGGGGACGGTGGTGTGGCTAGCGGGAGTGGTCTAGATGGTGAGAGCGGTGTGGCTAGCGGAAGCGCTACAACCGACGACGCCGCGCTCGCCGGCCTACCTGCGTCGGCGCACCAATCCGCCCACATGACCCACGCCTGGCTCTTCACCGGGCCACCCGGCGCGGGCCGCTCCGTCGCCGCGAAAGCATTCGCCGCGTCGTTAATGTGCAAGGAAGAAACACCTGGTTGCGGACAATGCGAAGCCTGCCGGACCGCCCTGGCCGGAACGCACACGGACATTGTCACGATCGTGCCCGAAGGCGTCGTTATCCCGGTGAAGCAGGTGCGCGACATGATCGAGGCGGCCTCGCGCATGCCCACCACCGCACAGTGGCGCGTTGTTATCGTTGAAGACGCCGACCGGCTCAACGATGCCGGCGCCAATGCCCTGCTGAAATCCATCGAGGAGCCCCCGCCGCGGACGGTGTTTATCCTCTGCGCGCCGTCCACCGACCCCGATGATGTCCACGTCACGATCCGTTCGCGATGCCGACACGTCTACATCCCTACGCCCTCAATAGACGAGGTCAAACACATTCTTGCCGACGACACAGCCCTCGGGCTCACCGACAAGCAGATTGATTGGGCTGCGTCTGTGTCGGGCGGGCACGTTGGACGGGCCAAGCGGTTAGCGTCAGACGACCAAGCGCGCACTCAGCGGCAACGGGCGCTGCGTGTCCCGGAAAAGGTGTACCAGGACGGCGACGCGTATCTGTATACCGGCGAGCTGGTGGCGTCGGCAAAGAAGGAAGCCGAGGCGGCCACCGCTGAACGCGATGAGGCCGAGCTGGCGAAGTTGCGGGAGGCCCTGGGCGTTGGCGCGAAAGGACGTGGCGCGGCGAAAGCTCAGCGGGGGAGTGCGGGCGCGATGAAAGAGCTGGAAACGAAACAGAAAAACCGCCGGACACGCATGGTCATTGACCTGTTGGATCTCTCGCTGATGGATATTGCGGGGCTGTATCGCGATGCGCTCATGGTGAGCGTTAATGCTGGTGGCGGACGTGTGCCCGCCATCCACCCCGACCACGCGAATACTGCCGCCGAACTGGCCCGACGAAACACACCTGAGCAGCTGCTTCAGTGTGTTGATGCTGTTCGGATGGGGCGCGAATTACTCGCTTCAGGGGTCCGGCAAGAAGGAGCGCTTGATGCGATGGTGGGCAGGTTGCGGCAAATATGCGTGACTGGGCCTGTTGATTAGGGCGAGGGAAGTCGCGGCGGGGCCGGGAATTTATCGCACGAACCTCGAGGTGAGGGCTACGTTTTGGTCCCGCGACTGGTTCAGGTAATATGCGTCGAGGTACTTCATGCCGCCTTAGCTCAGTCGGTAGAGCATCTCACTCGTAATGAGAAGGTCGTCAGTTCGATTCTGACAGGCGGCTCCACCTAGCCCCAGGCACAATTCTTGTTCTGCCTGGGGCTTCATGCATTTTCGCGGACCGGGGGACGCGAGGCATCGTGCGTGGTTTTGGGTTATACGACAAAAGTGTGTCCGGATGCCGGAAAACTGCGGGGGCATATAGGGGTCGGTTGGGAAAACTGCGTGGGGATATGGGCGAAAAATGGCCGAAAATTGGCCATATACCTCCGCACTTTTATTTTGGGGCGCATATTCCCCCACACTTTTCGGGCTCTAGGTGGGCTCGAGGTGTAGTTTCCTCGCAGTTTTCCGTGTACCGGCTCCTTTTCCGTGCGTCGGTGCTTCTTCGCGCCCCAGGAATTGTCTTCCTCCTGGGGTTATACGACAAAAGGCGGTGCGGACACTTTTGCGGTGGCGTTCGCCTTCGAGGGGACTATAAGGGGATGAGTACTGGTGGGCGGAATCGTCGTCGCGGTGACGGTATTCGGTTACACTCGGTTACGGTCTAGTGATGGAGGTGAGCCGAAGTGACCAGCCCAAAGAACATCACATTCGATGCAACCTATTCGGAGCGCATCAAGCTCCTTGAGACGAGCCCGGAGGAGTACTTCGCCAAGTACCCTCGGACGCGATTCGACTTCTTGAAGGACGAGAAAGATAATTCTCGCAAGCGTAAGCAGCGTTGGTAGGCGCACTGCGTCGACAAAGACCCGTCATGAGAATATCGTCAGTTCGATTCTGACAGGCGGCTCCACATCCCGCCTATCCGAGCTTGTAGCTCTTACGGATAAAGAAATCCATAGCTCGGTCGGGGAGTAGGCGGCGCAACAGCACCGTGAGCTTCGCTAACGGCCCCACCGCGTACCTCGTGCGGGGCCGCTCAGTCGTCGCGGCCTTCACAACAGCATGCGCCACAGTCCCAGGCCGGGACACCATCCCCGGACGGTGCTTAAACTCAACAGACTCCGCCACCGCGTGCGCCATCTCCGCATACGCCCTACCATCACTGGTTTCCTCCATCGATTCCTGAGCAATATGCGGCCACTCCGTCTTCACCGGGCCCGGCTCCACCACGGACACATCGATACCCCACGGCCCCAGCTCCAAGCGCAGACAATCGCTCAGCCCCTCCAGGGCAAATTTCGACCCGTGGTACCAGCCGCCGAGCAGGGCGGGAACCTTCCCCGCGATCGACGACACATTCACAATCCGGCCCTCACCCTGCTCGCGCATATGCGGAGCAACCAAACGCACCAACGCCATCGGGCCGAACACGTTAATCTCAAACTGTCGGCGGGCATCCTCCGGATCGACATCCTCAATAGCGCCCACAACGCCATATCCAGCACAATTGATCAGAACATCAATACGGCCAGCGTCGTCGATAATGGTGTTGATCCCGTCGCTCATGGAGTCTTCATCGGTCACATCCATCCGCAGAGTGCGCACCCCGTCGCGCGCCAGCTCGCGCAAACGGTCCTCGCGCCGGGCCGCGCCGTAAACCACAAAACCCTTCTTGAGCAGCTTGAGCGCGGTCGATCGACCGATACCCGACGTCGCGCCCGTCACCAAAGCAACCTTCTTGCCATCCAGTGAGCTAGAGCGATTGGTATGGGATGTGTCGGGATTCGTGTGAGCCATCGTTGTTCTTCCCTTCCGGCGGTTCAGGCGAATTATGCGATTCAGGCGACACGTCGTAAAAACATGATCCATACCACATATTGGTCGTTCGTGTGAGAGTTGCGTAATTTCGGCCTAAAATCGCGATTTTATTTCATTGGAAAACTGGGCACTCCTACGATAAGGCCATGTCCTCCCCGAAATCGTCTGAGAGCGACAGCTCAGACGCACATCTTGACCCTGCCCCACATACCGCTGACAGCAGCGTCGCTTCCGCAACGACGAGTGCGCGAAGTAGCACGCAACAGGATCAGCTTGCCGACGTCACACCTCACGAACTCCGGGCCGCCACGCCGACCACCGCGAACGCTTCGGATCGCTACGCATGGGTTTTCGTCGTACTGGCGATGTTCGTGATCGCCTGGGGTGGCAACGAATTCACACCACTCCTTATTTTTTACCGTGGTGAAAGCGTGTTCTCGCCGGTCTTTGTCGACTCCCTGTTGGGTGCATATGCCATCGGGATTATGGCAGGTCTGGTTTTCTTAGGGCCTCTCTCGGACCGCTACGGGCGTAAGACGGTGATGTTATGGGGGCCGGTGGCTGCGATCATCGGCTCGATCTTGATTGCCATCGGTGAAAAGTCCGAGGTCCCCATGTTTATCGGTCGACTGCTGGCCGGCCTGGCCGTGGGAATCGCCATGACTGTTGGTGGGTCCTGGGTGAAAGAGCTTTCTCAGGCGCCGTTTGACCCGCACGCGAAAAAATCTGCTGGCGCGGCCCGAGCAGCGATGGCCCTCACGGGTGGCTTCGGAGTTGGTGCCGGAGTTGCTGGTCTTCTCGCGCAATGGGGGCCGATCCCAGGGCAGCTTTCCTACATTTTGCAGATCATTCTGTCTATCCCCACCCTGGTTTTCCTGGTGAAAATACCGGAAACCCGCCAGTCCGCGCACTTGAAAGTCCACGGCAGCTTTTGGTCTGACCTGGCCGTTCCCACCGCGAAGCACCCACGGTTCTTGACGGTCGCCGTGCCGATCGCACCCTGGGTCTTCGGGGCAGCCGGCGTTGCCTACGCGGTGACACCCGCACTCATGTCCTCCCACGTCAAAGCCCCCGTCGCCTACTCCGCGCTCCTCACGGTGGTGTGCTTGGCATTCGGGTTCGGCATCCAGCAAGTTGGTGACCGCATCAACACCGACTACAGCGCGCGCGGCCCCATCTTGGGCATTATCTTCGTTGCCATCGGGATGGTATTAGCGGCTTTCGTATCGACGCGGCTCTCCATCGTCGGATCCATTTCTGTGGCTGCTTTGTTGGGCCTCGGGTACGGACTTGTTCTGATCTCTGGACTGACGGAGGTCCAGCGGCTCGCTGGCCCGGATGATCTTGCCGGTTTGACCTCGGCGTTCTACGTGCTGACGTACGTCGGATTCTTCTTCCCCATGATTTTGACGAAACTCTCCGGGGATTTCGACTACGTGGATATGCTGGCTTTCGGTGCCATTGAGGCGACGCTGACTCTGATTCTTTTGTTCATGGTGTCGCGCAAGAACCTGGATGACGTGACGGCTGAGGAGTAGTCGGCGGGTTGGCTCTTGTGCGCCAGCCTCGATCACCGGCCCTTGACCGCTAACCCTTGACCGTGACGTTTAGGGAAGCATACTTTTGGGGTGGTGATTCACTCACCACACCGCCGCGCAATAGCCACCGCTGTTCTTATCAGCCTCGTTATTGCAGCCCTCTTCGCCGTCATCGTGACCCGGCGACGATCGTCGTCGCCCAGTGAAGACGAAGAACTCAATGGACCATCGAGCTCCGCTATCACGATCAAGTCGGGTGGTCTCACCCGCTCATACCGTCTGTCCGTACCCCTTACCGACGCAACCGCCGCGCCGCTTCCGGTGATCTTCGCCTTCCATGGGCACAGCCAAAATGCCACGCTCATGAAGAAATACACCGATCTCGACCGACTCCCGGCCCTCGTCGTCTACCCTCAAGACGAAAAAGGCAAGAGTGGCACCCAGCGCGCATGGGAATCCGCGCCCTACACCACCACCAACGACGGGGACAAGGATTCGCAGCTCGTTTGCGATATCCTCGCCCAGCTCGACCGGAAATACCGGATCGACCACACCCGGATCTACGCGACCGGGAAATCCAACGGCGGGGGATTCGCCGCCAAACTCGCCTGCACAATGCCGGAGACTTTCGCCGCCGTGGCGCCCGTCGCCGGTGCCTACTATCCCGCGACGCACACATCATGCACCACCGGGTCAACGCCAAACAACGACGTGTCCGTCTTGGAAATACACGGTGTCAAAGACGGAACCATGCACTACGACGGAGGCACAAGCCACGGCGAACGCTACGTGGCAGCACCCGAACTGGCGGGCACATTCGCGCAGCTACAGGGATGCGCATCGGAACCCGCTACATCGCCGACGTCGTCGGCCGGCGTCACCCGCATGACATGGGGAGGGTGTCGCCCGGGAGTCGACGTCGAACACCTCGCCATCGCTGATGGAGGACACAATTGGCCGGGATCGCCCTACCAAAAGGAAAGCGGGGAAGGCCCGTATAACCACACGCTTCAGACCACCGACGTGGTGTGGGATTTTCTGAGCCGGCACCATAAATAAGGCGCGCAGGGTCGACGCTTCCGTGTTTACGCTTCCACTTCCGCCTTGCTCGAGAGCTGCACGCACGCCCCCAGCACCGCCACGAAGCCGACCACCGCCAACCACATCAACCCCGGCCGGACTTCGTCGCCCAGCCACATCAATCCGATCGCCGACGGAACAATGGTCTCGCACGCGAAAGACAGCGCCGCCACCGTCGTCGTCGGCAATCGATCTAACGCATAGCCATAAGCAACCACAGCAAGCCCGCCCATCAGCACCATCGCCCAGACGAACGCGTCGCCGAGCCAGCCAAGTATCGACGAATGGACCGTCACCAAACGGGCAGCGACGCCGACGAAACCGAAGCCCAGCCCCGAGATGACCGACAGAACAATCCCGGTCGTCATTGTCCATCGGGGTTGAGAGGCGACGACGCACACCGCTGCGACCGCGGCAAGCGGAATCGCGAGGGCGCACAAGCCCCACCCGACCCACCACGCAACAGTGCGCGCCGGGCCTTCCTCGGCCGTCACACCCAGGACAATCAGGCCCGCGACCAGCACAGCAACGGCGATGACCTCGTGCGTGGTGAGGCGTTGATGTAACACAACCACCGCCAGCACAGCGGTCACCGCGACCGACGACGCCACCGTTGACTCGACAAGAAAAAGAGGCAAAGAGTGCAATGCCAGCGCCGACATGAGGAAGCCGAGGAAGTCGCACACCAAGCCGAGGCCGTATAGCCATCCGGTGCGAATACGGTGACCCCACGACGAGCCGGCCGGAAGCGCGGCAAGCCGCCCCACCGCAATAGCCTGCAGAATCGTGGCCCCGCCGTAGGCAATCGCGGCGCACACGGCACCGATGTAGGCGAACATAGTGAATGTCACACGCTGATACGCTACCCTTTGCGCAATTGCCGACGCATTCGCCGGACGTATTTACCGACGGAGTAGTCCTGCGGCAATGGGCGCTCCACAGAGCGCAAGAACGTCAGGTACCCCCACGGCTATTGCCCCCATTACCTGAAATCTCGGTGGCAGCGTCGTATCCTAAAAACCGTGGCTGAACATTATGACGTAGTTATCCTTGGTGCAGGTCCCGGCGGATATGTGGCGGCTATTCGCGCCGCTCAGTTGGGCAAAAAAGTTGCGATTGTGGAGAAGAAGTATTGGGGCGGTGTGTGCCTGAATGTGGGCTGCATCCCATCCAAGGCACTCCTTCGCAACGCTGAATTAGCGCACACGTTCACGCACGATGCCAAGACATTTGGCATTTCGGGCGACGTGTCGTTCGATTTCGGTGCGGCGCACAAACGCTCCAGGAAGGTGTCCTCCAACATTGTGAAGGGCGTCCACTTCCTGATGAAGAAGAACAAAATCACCGAAGTCCACGGCCAAGGCACCTTCACCGACGCACACACCATCGAGGTGTCCGACGGCGACGACGCCGGTAAAACCCTTACGTTCGATAACTGCATCATTGCGACGGGTTCCGTCGTGAAGACGCTCCCGGGTATCGAGCTCAGCAGCAACGTCGTCTCCTATGAGGAACAGATCCTTAACGACGAACTCCCTGAGTCCATGGTCATCGTCGGTGCGGGCGCTATCGGCATGGAATTTGCGTACGTGCTGGCTAACTACGGGGTGGATGTCACCATCGTCGAGTTCATGGACTCCGTCCTACCCAACGAGGACAAGGACGTCTCCAAGGAGATCGCCAAGCAGTACAAGAAGCTCGGCGTCACTGTGCTGACCGGGCACAAGACCACAGCTGTGCGCGATAAGGGCGACTCTGTCGAGGTCGACATTGAGAAGAAGGACGGGTCGAAGCAGCAGACGCTGACAGTGGACCGCGTTCTCGTCTCGGTCGGGTTCGCTCCGCGCGTCGAGGGCTACGGCCTGGACAAGACCGGCGTCGAGCTCACCGACCGTGGCGCTATCGCCATCGATGACTTCATGCGCACCAACGTCGACGGCATTTACGCCATTGGCGACGTTACCGCGAAGCTGCAGCTAGCCCACGTGGCCGAAGCGCAAGGCGTCGTGGCTGCCGAAACCATCGCCGGCGCAGAGACCGAAACCCTGGGCGACTACATGATGATGCCTCGCGCAACGTTCTGTAACCCACAGGTTGCGTCGATGGGCTACACGGAAGCCGCTGCGAAAGAGAAGTTCTCCGACCGCGACATCAAGGTGGCCAGTTTCCCCTTCACCGCGAACGGAAAGGCACAAGGCCTAGGCGAACCCGCTGGCTTTGTCAAGATCGTGACCGACGGCGAATATGGGGAAATTCTCGGCGCTCACATGGTCGGCTCCAACGTCTCCGAGATGCTGCCGGAACTGACCCTCGCGGCCCGCTACGACTTGACCGCTGAGGAAATCGGGCGCAACGTTCACACCCACCCGACCCTGTCTGAGGCCATCAAGGAAGCGGCAGAAGGAACGCTGGGCCACATGATCAACCTCTGAGGCGGGCCTGCCGCGTCCCGGCAGGACACTCAGGAAGATGCCCCTCCGCAGAGACAACCCCGTGCCCCCGTAGAACCCCGCTCAGCGACGCTGAGTAGGAAAGGTGCGCGTGATGACCAGGGGAAACGTCCCCGTCGTCCGCGCAATTCGCGTCGGCGAAAAAAGAGCCACCCCGACGCGCGCTGCCCAATCCGGTTCGGCGAGCCCTGCACCGCGTGTCAACCTGGAACCAGCGGGCCGGCCGACTGCCAACTTGTGCAAATGGTGCGCATGGACCCCGAACTCATGGAACGCATGCGCCAAATGAACCTGGCGCACCGGCACACGTCCTAAGCCACGTCACGCATGCCGGGGTTGCCGGTGCCCGCCTTCGTGGGATTAGTCCGCTCGCGTGGGTTACTCCGCCTGCGTGCAGTTACTTCTCCACGAAATATTCCCGCCCGGCCAAAGAATCCGGAAGCTGAACGTCGGTGCGAATATCGCTCTTCGGCATCAACCCAAACTTCTCATACCTTTTCCGCATGTACTCGGCGGCGTCGATATTCAGTGGGCCAGACGTCCACATGGCGTACGGAAGGTTAACAAAACGCTTCTGCTTCACCGCCTCCAAGTTCTTCGTGGCCGGATTGGACTCCAGGATTTTCACTTTCTCCTCGAAAGTTTGTGACGGATAGTCCACGAAAGCGATCACATCCGGTTGGGCAGAGGCGATTTTCTCCCACCCCACCGTGGTCCACGTGTCATCGACGTCATCGGTGGCGTTCTTCCCGCCGGCCGCTTCGATAATCGCCTGGGGTCCGCCGAATTTGCCGGAGGTAAAAATCGTGTCCTTCGCGGAGTCGAACACGAACGTCACCGGCGGCTTACCGGACCCCTCAGCGTTATCCGCCCCCTCAGCCGCGGGAGCCTGTTTCAACGCGTCCAGGCGCTTATCCACATCTTTGACCACGTCATTCGCCTTATCCTCATGACCGGTCAATTTCCCGATATTGGTGAGGTCCGTCTTCGCAGCATCCCACGGATCCATCGTCCCGCGCTTGTCAGATCCACCTTGCCGGCAGGACTCGGAAAGAATATAGGACTCAATCCCGTGATCCTTCAGCGCATCCGGCGTCAAATTCTTGGATTCCGAAAACCCGTAGTTCCACCCCGCGAACACAAGGTCCGGCTTGGTCGCGATAATTCGCTCCAGCGACGGAGAGTCCGGCGCATCCACCTTCAACTTGTCGACGACATCCTTGCCATATTTGGCCTCAAGGATTGCCTTGTCATCCTGCAGGCTGCTGACATTCGCGATATTGTCCGCCGCGCCTACCGCCAACGTGGTGGCAATCATGTTCCCGTCATTGACGTACATGTGCTTCGCTGTCGAGGGATACGTGGCGTCTTTACCACAATTCTTGACGGTGACCGGGCCCGAGTTGGCGCCCTCATTTCCGCCGCTAGCGCTGGTGGATTTATCCGAGCTGGAGCACGCTGTCAGTGGAGCCATAATCAGGCTGGCCATGAGCGCCGAGGTCGCAATGGTCCTCGCCGACCGACGACGTCGGCCACCGTCGATGAGCTTTAACCGATTGTTCTGTTTCACGGTGCAGTATCCTTTCGTAAGCTTTCCACCACGAGATGGAGAGAATTGTTCGCGGTAGAAATGTGGGTGGAATTCACGGAAAAGCCGTGCGCAACGGTGCTCTCCGTTAACGTTTCTTCGGGCGGCCCGGCCGCAAGAACACCACCGTCGCCGAGGACGATGACGTGGTCGAAGTTCGTAAACGCCAAATCCAGGTCGTGAATGGTGGCGCAAATCGTGCGCCCCGACGCCCGCATCACGTCGAGAAGCAGCAGCTGATATCGGACATCCAGGTGATTAGTGGGCTCGTCCAGAAGAACAAGGTCCGTATCCTGGGCCAATCCGCGGGCCAACATGGCTCGACGACGCTCTCCGCCGGAAAGCTGGTCACACCGGTGATCGATCTTGTCCGCGAGGCCGACGACCTCCAGCGACGCGGTCACAACGTCGCGTTTCTTCTTCCCACCGGTTTGCCACGGCTTCAGATGCGGAATCCGCCCCAAGGCCACCATTTCGCCGAGGAGGAGATCATCCGGCGGCGCTTCCTCTTGGCCGATGAAAGCAATGCGTTGCGCCCGGTCGCGCGGGCGAAGAGAGTGGACGTCGGTACCGTCGTCGATAAGAACACGACCAGAATGAGGGCGGTGAATACCAGCGAGGACCCGAAGGAGGGTGGTTTTACCGACGCCATTAATGCCGACGATGGCCGTCATGCCGCCAGATGGAACGGTGAATGACACGTCCCGGAGGATGACTCGGTCCGAATGTGCAATGGAGCACGAGACATTGCGCGCTTTGAGTGTGGTCATTGGTTGCCCCCAAACATCACTCTTGACCCCCGAACCTGTAGTGCGAGCGCCTCATAAGGATCAGGAACACCGGGGCGCCGATGATGCCGGTCACGACACCCAGCGGGATCTCTTGCGGGATGGCGGCGACGCGCGCCAGAACATCCACCCACACCAGGAAAATCGCGCCGCAGAGCATGGCTGCGGGAACAAGCCGACGGTGGCGAGGGCCAACAAGGAGCCGCGCAATGTGGGGGATCACCAGGCCGACAAAACCAATTCCACCCGACACCGCCACCAGCGCACCCACCAGGATCGCTTGAAGGAAGAACAGGCACTGGCGGAGCACAGCAACATTGATTCCCAGTGCAGCGGCCGTGTCCGGGCCGGCGGCTAACGCATCGAGCTGCGACGATACCGCCATGAGGAGCGCAAAAGTCACAGCCACAATAGCCGACGGGATCCACAGCTTGGACCACGTAGCGCCCGCGACCGAACCCAGCATCCAAAACATCACGCCCTGCGCGGCCTGCCCATAGGGCGACTTAAAGATCATGAAGTTGGCGATCGCGCTGAACGCGGCGCTGATGACCACACCGGACAGGACGAGCCGCAGCGGTGTCAGCCCGCCTTGCCCCATAGCGACGAAGTACACCGTGAGGGTGGCGGCTATCGCCCCGGCCAACGCCCCGCCGGTGAGCGCGAAAAGCCCGAACGACGAAAACCACCCGAGGGTGATCACCGACGTTGCCCCCACGCTGGCACCCGACGAAATCCCCAACAAATACGGATCGGCCAGCGGATTCCTGACCAAAGTTTGGATAGCGACGCCCGCCAGCGCCAAGCCGGCACCGACGATGGCGGCTAACACTCCCCGGGGAGCGCGCAAATCCCACACCACGGAATCCAACGACGCGTCCGGTGTTCCTGCGCCCCCGAAATGCGCGCGGATGACAGACCATACTTGGCTGACGTCGTACTGGGCCGAGCCAAACGTTGTCGATGCAATAAGGCTGATGATCAGTGCAGCCGCTCCTATCAGCAGGAATAGCCAGAGCGGAGCGCGCCGGGGCGTGTGCTCGGACGGATCCCGGCGGGAGCGACGCCCGAACGAAACCCCGCGGATCCGTCGTCGCGACGACGTGCGGGGTGGTGACGATGTACAACCGTTATTCACGTGATTCCTTGGCGAAATCTATAGCAGGGAGCGGTTCAGTGAACCTCCAGAAAACACTCACCGAAAGTAAAACACATTTTCTATAAAAGCTGAAACGGGCGGATGAGCAGCGAAAATACTCTCGGATGCTCGCCATGATGCCTTGTTCACGCGTGTTATTGATATGCGCGCGCTTTATCTATTGATATACATGAACGGTAACTCAGAAAGGTGAATTATGAAGAAACACGGCGCAGCTTTTCTAGCCAGCACATTGTTGATCTTTTCCGCCGCGGTTCCAGCACATGCCGGGGATGCGCAACAACCGTCATCGCCACTGAAGTGGGGGCCATGCCCTGAAGGATCAGGAGTAGCTGCCCGTGCGACGTGCGCAACATTCACCGTTCCGAAAGATTATGACGATCCGTCGGCGGGGACCATCGAACTCACCATGAGCAAAATCCCCGCTAGTGGGCAGAAGAAGGGTGTTATTGCGGGTAACCCGGGTGGTCCTGGTGGCGACGCGCTGGGCATGTTCAGCGACCACAGCGATAAAGGCGAAGGGACGCAGGCGGTTCATCTGCCTGAGAGCGTCGGCAAGAATTATGACCTCATCGCGGTGGAGCCACGCGGGCTGACGTGGGGTACTCCATTGAATTGCCAACCGGAGATCGCGACGCCATATATGACGGCGGGAATGCTTTATGATGCGTGCGAATCGCATAATCCGGGGTACACAAAAACAGTAAATACGGAAAATACGGCACGTGATTTAGAAGAAGCGCGGAAACTTTTGGGCGAAAAGCAGCTCAATCTTTATGGGCTTTCCTATGGAGGGCCGCTGATGAGTACATACGCCACTTTATTTCCGGAACATACTAATAAAGCGATTTTCGATTCGAGTGCGTCCCCGAATGACCTTGTTTTCCGTCTCGCAGAAAAGCGACAAGCTATTCGCCATGAAGCGATACATGAATTCTTCTCGTGGGTCGCTGAGCGGGACAGCGAGTACCACTTGGGGACCACACCACGCGAGGTCTATCAATCCTTCGCCGCCGTGATTCATGATGAGTACGGGGTGTCGGCCCCTGTTCGCCCGCAATCGGCGGACCGTCGCGATGTCGAGGCAATTCCCGACGATTATGCACAGGCTGCCGTTGCTCTCGTGAACGCGGCTGACCTTGTCGCGTGGCGGACCGGCAGGGTGATCGATGCGGTAAAGCTCTATACCGACGCGATTTCGCCGGATCAATTCGCTGACCCGAACTCGATGGTGATGGGGACGCTGTATAGCCAAAAATCGTGGCCCAAGCTGGCGGAATACCTGAGCGCGAAGAAAGCGCAGGCGGGGGATGCGAACGCCAACGCGGGAGAATTGTTGGACGCGGATGAGAGCGATAACGGCCGCGAACCAACGCCAGAGGAACAGAAACAGCTGGAAATTCAGCAACAACTTGTTCAGGCGATGACTATTCAGGGCAACGTCGTCTCCTGTAATGAGAACGCGACGGCCCCCGACCGATCCAAGCTGATCCCCTATTACACGTCCCTTATTGTGCCGGGGGACATCATTGATTTGAACGAAAACATGCTGGCCAGCGGCGCGTACTGCGATGGTTGGCCGACGAACACACCGTTCAAGAAGGTGTCCGGGGACAAGCTGAAAGTGAAGCCGCTTCACCTCGGTTACGACAAGGACACCGCGGTCACCGGAACGGGAGCCCCCGAGATGCGCGACGCGATGGATGGCAACCTCCACATGTACCCGGGTTACAGCCACGGTGTGCTGGTGAATGACTTTGATCAGGCTGCCGACGTTGTCTCTGAGTATATGAATGGGGAATAGACAGCCCTGTCTTTTCTTGGTGAGAGGCGGACGCTACCGTGGCATTATGCGAACGATAGCGATTGTTGGCGGCGGACCACGCGGGATCTCGGTCTTGGAACGCCTCGGAAGTTTCTTGCGGGAATCCGCCTCGTCGGACTCAACAGAGCAGACTGCGGCCGACGACAAGTCCGTGTCCTCCGCCGGCACCATCGCTATTCACCTTATTGACGACGTCGAACCCGGCGCGGGCCGTGTGTGGCGGACTGATCAATCATCCACGCTATGCATGAACACGCTGGCAGACGCGGTGACACTCTTCGCTGAGCCGGGATCGACCGTGCGTGGCCCCGTCCTGGAAGGCCCGACCCTCTACGAGTGGTTGCAATTGCTCCGCGACGATGACCTGCAGCCGCGGCCGACGGATTCCGATTCCTCCCGCGCACGTAAGAAAACGGAGCTGTTCCGCGAATTCCCGCCCACCATGCCGGCGGATTACGAGGCGGAAATCCGTCAATCTCGTCCGGAATCGCATCCTTCGCGCGCGTTATACGGGCATTATCTGCGGTGGGTATTCGACATCGCCGTGGACCGACTTCGGACAATTCCGGGCGTGACCGTGCATATTCACAAGGCTCGTGCTGTTGATATTCGGCCTATCGATGCTGGCGCGGATGGGCATGATGACACCGATGGTCCCGTCGGCAAGCAAGAAGAAAACGCTGCGCAGGAGAGTTCTCAGGACACCATCACGCTTTCCGACGGAACATCGATCGACGCAGACGCCACCGTTTTGGCACTCGGGTGGACGGACACCACCGCGAACACCGCCGAATCGGTGCTGGCCGCGAGTGTTGACGCGCACCCGAACCTGACCTGGATCCACCCCGGGCACCCCGCTGACCAGGACCTCGACAGCGTTGCTGACGGGCACGACACCACTGACTCGGCAGGGCATGATCCACAACCACACCGACCCGACGTGATCGTGCGGGGCCTGGGCATGGGTTTCTTTGACCTCATGGCTAGGCTGACCATCGACCGCGGCGGGGAATTCCAGCACACGTCGTCCTCGCCGTTCGACCTGACCTACAAGCCCTCTGGCCGGGAACCACGGCTCATTGTGACGTCCCACCACGGGTACCCCTACCAGCCGAAACCCGTGTTTGGTTCGCTCCCGCCTGCGGCTCCGATGCCTCGGCTGAAGTCCGCGGTCCAGGCGCTCCCGAGCGATCCACCCGCGGGCAGCATCGATTTCTCCACAACGCTCTGGCCGGCGATCCTGCGCGACGCACAAGCTGCCTACTATCGCGTCCTTCTTCACGACTCCGACGAGGCGCTCCACCAGGTAATCGGCATTATCGATGATCCAGCCACAGACCCGTGGTCGTTTCACAATGATCCTCGGCTCGACGGACTGGTCGCCCCCGCGGACCGCTTTGACCTGCCCTATTATGCCGATCCGATGGCCAGGATCGCGGCCGAGCTGCCGGAGGCTCCACATCCGGACACGGCAGACGCCGAATCTGCCATCCGCGCGCTCACCGCGGCGGTCAAAGACGCGTTAAAGAATGACCTGGCCGAAGCGCGCCGGGGCAGGGAATCCGCGGTCAAGGCGGGATTGCAGGTCATCGGAGCCGCGCGCAAGACCGTCGCCATCGCAGACGAACCAGGAAAATTTACGCCCGAGTCGCGCAGAGGGGACTACGGCGAGTTCGTCCGGATCGGTGCCAACGTCGGTTCCGGACCGCCCGCGTTCCGCACCGCGGAGCTGATCGCTCTTATCGACGCTGGCCTGGTCGTTTTCGCGGGCGCAGATCCGATCGTCGGCGTCACCACCGACCACGGCGACGAACCGCAGTTCGTGCTGACCTCGCCGACTACCGGTGCGCACCCGATGTACTCACCGACGCTGATCGACGCGTGGCAACACAAACCAAACGTCAATAGGAGCACAGATCCGCTGACGCGGGCGCTGGTGTCGTCGGGAAGAATGAGGCCATTTGCCCTGCATACACCGCATGACGAGAGTGCACCACGTGGTGAGGGCAGCACCAAACGCCACTCCACGCCGACTCGCGCGCCCGAAGTTGACATGGAGACATGCCGGGTCATCCACCCCGACGGCACGATCGATCCGCGCGTCCACATGTTGGGCATTCCGCTGCAAGAGATGCGTGCGGATACCACCATTTCGCCGATGCCGGGGACCGATCCGTTGATGCTGCAGGAAACGGATGCGGCAGCGGCAAGCGCGCCCGGGGTCGCCCGTGGGTAGCGTCGTCGGCAAGCAGTCTCGACATCATTGGCCACACTTCCTCTACACTGGCCCACACCATGACCGGAGCCATGAACGCTGACACACACGCCCGCACCCAGTCGCGACGCAACCACAGCTTCCGCGATGCTTGGATTGTTGAGACCACGACCGGCCCGATCAAGGGGCATGCCGAGACAGGTGTCGTTGCTTTCCGTGGAATACCGTACGCGCAACCGACGCGTGGTGACCTGCGATTTCGGCGCGCTCAACCGGTGGAATCGTGGACGGAACCGCTGATCGCGGACCATTCGGGCGACTATTGCGCTCAATACCGCAACAAGTCCGTGGGGTGGGTAGGGTCTGAAGACTGCCTGTGGCTCAACGTTGTTGTTCCGAACACGGCAGCTCGGTCGGTCGAAGGGCGCTCGGGCAAAGGCCAGTCTCACATGATTAATCGGGATGCCCGACGTCCGATCGTCCTCTACTTCCACGGTGGGTCCAACGTTCACGGCTCTGCCAACGAACCGTTGCTGACCGGGCAGTATTTCGCGCAAGCCATGGACGCGGTGGTCGTCGCGGTCAATTATCGTGTGGGAATCTTGGGGCAGCTGTCGCTCAATTACACGGCCGACGAGGCAAGTGTCGTCGGCACGGAGTCCACGACCAGGGCAGATTCCAACCCCGGCTTATCGGATCTCGTCATGGCCGTGCGATGGGTTCATGACAATGCCGAGGCATTCGGCGGCGACCCCGCGCGCATCACCATCATGGGCGAATCCTCGGGCGGCGCCATGGTGACCGCGCTGACCGCCGTACCGGAACTCCGCGGGGTCATCGCCGGAGCCATCGCGCAATCCCCGCCCGTTGCCATGGTCCATTCACCCGCAGCCGCCGCCCGGTGGGCAGATCGCGCGCGGGCCGAAAACCCCGACCTCAACGGCATCTCGGCCATGGAACTCGCGCACCTGACCGAACGGCTGAACGTCATTAACGACGAGTACCTCGAGTTTTCCGGCCCCTTCGCGCCCACTGTCGACGGGGACCTGATGGCTCGGCATCCTCTGGCTGTTCCCCAACCAACTGCCCCCGACGAACGAAGCGACGAACGTCGAGAAGAACCTCTTGACGACGGCACCCCGGCGGCGAACATCCCGCTTCTGATCGGGACGAACGCCGATGAATACCTGGTCATGCGGTGGGAGCGCATGTCCACCCGCGCCCAACGCGCGCGCATTCGTCGGCTGGCCCAGTCCATCGGCGGGAGCGCCCCGGAGATTTTGGCAGAGTTCTACCGCGGTGGCCGCACCCGCGCGGAGTGTGGCAGATTCGCCGGCGACGCCTTGTTCTTGGCATCGTCACTGCAATTAGCGTCCCGGTGGCCACAAGGGAAAGCCTGGATGTATCGGCTCGATATGTTGACGCCGTCGCTTCGACTGTCCGGGCTGGGTGCGACGCACGCCCTCGACCTCCCCCTCTTATTTGAGCGCTACGATTCCGGCAAAGGCCCTGATGCGCTGTATTTGGGTGGACACAATCAGATGCGGGCCACCAGTGCTGTGATGCAAAGTCGGTGGAAGAATTTTATTCATTCCGGTAATCCAGAATTTCCACCATTTAGTGATGGCTTTGCTACTCAGATTTTTAATGCGGGCGAGCACACAGCGGAAGATCCGTCGGGTGAGCTGCGCCGGGCCTGGTCAGACGTTGATCTAACGAATTAATTTCGCCAAATAAGGAATCGTTAGTTCGCTGCATTTACTATATTTGTCAATGTGTCTATTCCTGTTAACGATTCTTCTCATTTAACTTCAACACCTAAAAGGTCATTTCGCGATAACTGGACCGTGAATACCACCACCGGGCCGGTGGTAGGTCACGCAGAAACGGGTGTGGCCGCTTTCCGCGGCATTCCGTACGCCGAACCACCCACCGGCGAGCTTCGCTTTCGCCGCGCCCGGCCCAAAGAGCCCTGGTCAACACCCCTTTTAGCAACACAGTCCGGCAGCCCCTGCATCCAAATCCGCAACGCCGACCAAGGCGTCATCGGATCAGAAGATTGCTTGTGGCTCGACGTCGTCGTCCCCCGCGACCCATCGTCACGATCAGCTGCCGATGCGTCAGCCCGTCGCCCCGTCGTGGTCTTCTTCCACGGCGGCTCCAACGCATTCGGATCCGCCGCCAACAGGCTGTATTCCGCCCAATACTTGGCGACGGCACTCGACGCCATCGTCGTCGCTGTGAACTACCGGCTCGGGGTGGCAGGCGGAATGTCGCTGAGTTACGGAACATCGCAGTCCGACGTCCCCGCGGACCGCTTCGACACCAACACGCAGCTCTCCGACGGGATAACGGCCCTGACCTGGGTCCGTGACAACGCGGAGGCGTTCGGCGGGGATCCGCATCGAATTATCGCGATGGGGCAATCGTCGGGCGGGGCACTGGTGTCGTCCCTCACCGCTGTGCCCCAGCTGGAGAATGTCATCGCGGGCGTCATCATGCTCTCGCCGCCGCTGGCGATGGTCCACCACCCGGACTTAGCCGCGCTGTGGGCCAACCGCCTGTTCGATAAATGCCAGAATCCGGTGGCAGTGGATTCGCGCACAATCGGGAAACTCAGCGGGGGCATACTCCAAGAAAATGTGGAAAACCTGGAGTTCGGAGGGCTTTTTGCCCCCGTTATCGACGGCGACCTCCTCCCGCGCCATCCGCTCGAAATCACGCCCGACGCCCCCGGGGTCGGCGGAAAAGTTCCGCTACTGATCGGAACAGTGAGCCACGAATACTATTTCATGCGGCTCAGGAAAGTTTCGACGACGACGCAACGCCGCCACGCCCAGACCTTTGCGGAATCCATCGGCCCGAATGCCGCCGAGGTGTTCCGGGACATGTACCGCAACGGTCGCTCACGCACCGAGTGCGCGGAACTCTTCGGCGACGCCCTGTTCTGGGGCCCGTCCATCGCCCTGGCAGAGCAGTGGTCGCCCAGCAACGTGTGGATGTACCGCATCGACGTCTCCACACCATTCTTCAAAGCCCTCGGGCTCGGCGCGACGCACACCTGGGACCTCCCGCTGCTCTTCGGCCGATACGACGCCGGGATGGCATCGAAAGCATTCACTTTCGGCGGGTTGGACCGCATCAAAGAAACGACGGCAGCAATGCAACGCCGGTGGCGGGACTTTATTCACGACGGAAACCCCGGCTTCACCCCCTACGCCGACGATCGATCAACACACATTTTTGGCGACGATGGCGAAACGACCGTGAACGATCCGCGCCATGACATGCGTGAGGTCTGGTCGACCGTGGACTTCGCCAACTTCGGGTGAACGTAGGGCAGCGCCGTCTTTAGTGCGAAAGTGCCGCCTGAGCAGCGTAAAGGCCGCACAGCCCGTGTGCCCCCGCGCCCGGAGGCGTCGCCGCCGAACACAGGTACACCTGTAGCCCGTCGCCGCGGCCGGTGACCGCGTAGGGGTTCGTCGACAATCGCGGCCTGCCCAGCACCCCGGCGAGCGTGTTCGCCCCTGTTGTGATGTTGCCACCCACAAAATTGGCATTGTCGTGCTCAACATCCGCGGGAGTTCTGGTTTTCTTAGCGACGATCCTCTCGCGGAACCCTGGCGCGTACTGCTCGATAACTCTCTCGATGGAGGCACACAGCGCGGACGCGTCGCGCTGGTCGGAACGTTCACCCGCGTATCCGGCCGGTACGTGCGCATAGGCGTCGATGGGGTGGAGGTTTCCTCTGCTCCGCGACGGATCGGCAACGTACTGTTGGGTAACCAACACGAAAGGATGCTCCGGCAGACGGCCGCGGTTGATGCCCCGCTCAGCGGTGTGAATATCGTGCAGCGAGCTACCCAGATGCACAGTCCCCGCGCGCCGGGCCGGCTCATACGTCCACGGAACATCTCCCTCGATGGCGAAGTTCACGACGGCAACGCCCGGGCCGTACTTATACCGCGAGAGAGCAGCACGAATATGCGCGGGCACGTGTGGCGGGCGTCGGCTCGCGTCAATGATCCGAAGAGCGGCCTGAGGCGTTGTGTCCAGCATGACGATGTCGTCGGTGCTGGCAGGAAGGTTGTCCAAGGATCGGACAGGGCTTCCGGTCGTAATCTGCCCGCCTGATTGTTTTAGCGCGTGAACAAGGGCGTTCGTGATGGCTTGGGAACCCCCCTTGGCGACGGGCCAGCCGCGGGCATGTGCGGCGGTGGTGAGCATCATCCCGATGGCGGACGAGCCAGGGCCCGTCAACGGCCGAAACCCGTGTGCAGCGACGCCACCGAAGAGTGCTCGAGCTTCCGCAGACAGCAATAACCGGGAAGTGGTCGCGGCTGGGAGGCCTGCGAGCACGCCGAATCGGAGGAGATTTCCCCATCTGCGTCCGGTTGTTTCACTCTGGGTTAGCCGCAAAGGTGGCTGAAGAATATCCGACGCGAGCTCTGTGAAATTGCCGGCCGGAGAGCGGAAAATTCGCTCCCACCAGAAGCGGTCGTGCGCAGTGGGAAACTGTTGGGCCGTGGCGTGGACACCGCGATACAGCGCGGCTCCACCAGATTTAGCCCCAGCGAAACCGGCGGCAAGGCCACCCCGTGCAGTTCGAAGAAGCGGGTGTGCACATTGCACGGGCGGCAATAACCACTCCAAGCCCGCACTATCGTCGCTGGTCAAAGACTGAAGGAGTGGGTTCTCCAGTGCGAGCGGGTGGATCGCCGCGCAGTGATCGTGGATGAGCCCGGGCACGGTCAGTTCGGCGGAACGGGCACCTCCGCCGATGGTGCTCTGAGCCTCGACGACAGTGACGGCATACCCAGCGCGTGCAAGAGTGACCGCCGCCACGAGTCCATTCGGGCCGCTGCCCACAACAAACGCTTGAGTCATGGGCACTCCCTCCACCCGAAAACCGCCCGGCATCGCCCGAAGCCGAAGCCTCAGCTTAAGTCACGCCGAATTATACGGCGTGTGAACCTGCGAGGGCTTCCTCACCCGTTTCGGACTTCTGGACTTCCTCCCAGTCATGCTCGCCAGCGTCCCACGTCGCCGTGTCCAAAATCCCGGCGCGCTTCGCCACCACCGTCGTGGCCAGGGACTGTCCAGTCACGTTCACAGCGGTGCGTCCCATGTCGATAATCGGCTCGATAGCCAGCAGCAGGCCGACGCCGGAGAGCGGGAGGCCCAGCGTCGATAATGTCAATGTCAACATAACCGTCGCACCGGTCGTACCAGCCGTCGCCGCGGAACCGATAACCGAGACGAAGATAATGAGCAGGTAATCGGTGAAGCTCAGGGGAGTTCCATAGAACTGGGCGACGAAAATCGCGGCCACCGCGGGGTAGACGGATGCGCACCCGTCCATCTTGGTGGTCGCACCCAGCGGGATAGCGAAGGATGCGTACTCCGACGGCACACCCATGCGCTGCTCGGTGACGCGCTGGGTGACGGGCATAACCCCCATCGACGAGCGCGTGACGAAGCCCAAGCTGGTCACGGGCCAGACGCGCCGGTAGAAGCCCGACACGGAAAGACCATTGGTGGCGAGCACCGTGGGATAAATAATGCCCAGCACAATCGCCAGACCAACGTAAATAGCCAGCACAAACTTGCCGAGCGAACCGAGGGCGTCCCACCCGTAATTCGACACAGCGTGCCCGATCAGCGCGGCGGTACCAATCGGCGCCAGTCGGATGATCCACCACAGCACCGTTTGAACAATTTTGAGGACGGACTCATTAAACCGCAGGAAGGGCTCCGCCGCGTGCCCGGTTTTCACAGCCGCAATGCCGATGGCCAGCGAAATGACCAGCAGTTGCAGCACATTGAAGGACAGGTCAATGCCATCGCCACTCGATGCGGTTGATGCACCCAGCCCCAAGATGTTCGACGGTACGATCCCCTCGATGAAGGCCAGCCAGCTGCCGGTATGCGACGGATCCGCGGCCGTGGACGCGTCGATGCTGGTACCTTCACCGGGCTTCATAACCAGCGCCACAATGATTCCGGTGAGGACGGAGAAGAAGGCAGTAATGGCGAACCACACGAGTGTGCTGATCGCGAGCCGCGCCGCGTTGGTCACTTTCCGGAGGTTTGCGACGGAGGTAATGACTGCGGTGACGACCAGCGGCGGGATCATCACTTTTAGAAGCTGCACATAGGCAGTGCCGACGCCGTCGAGTAGCCCGCCCAGCCAGCCTTCTTTGTCGCCGCCGAGCCCGTTGCTTTGAGCGCGCGCGATAAAACCGAGGATCAGGCCAATAATGAGGCCGGCGATCACTTGCGCGCCGAACCCCGTCATCCACCCGGGGAGGAGCTTCTTCTTATCGACGGGGGTGTTGCGTTCGGCGTCGTTATCGAGTTTCGTGTCAGCTGAATCGGCCATGTGTCTCCTTCGCTGTGGGACCTGCGTGCGGGACGGCGGGAGGTGTCATGGCTGGTCAAGCCGGAGCCCGTGCAGACTGGTCTGTCTATTTATAATCGACGCACATATTACGTGGTGGCGTCCCTGGTTCCAACCCATGACAATGGCCGACTATTCCTGACGTGACATATCACTCATCGACGTGGAGATCGTCGGCTAGCTGACACTTCGCGCTAATACGGGTTGACCGACGAGCTATGCGTATTAATCCGTATGTCGTGAAGGATCGACGGGAATGCGCGTTGGGGACACTCGGTGCGGCTGCACACACGACACCCGGGCCCAATCGGCGTTGCCGCCGCCAGGTCCGAAAGGTCCAAACCCTCGGCATATACCGTGCGTTCCGCATGGCGAGCCTCGCACCCCAGGCCAATGGCGAACACTTTTCCCGGCTGGCCGAACCGTCGTCGATAGTGTTTCACGGTCCTCGCCACCCACATATACGTCCGCCCATCCGGCATCTGCGCTAGCTGGCGCATCACTTTCCCCGGGTAGGAGAACGTCTCGTACACATTCCACAACGGGCACGTGCCGCCCGAATGTGTGAAATGAAAGCCCGTCGCCGATTGCCGCTTCGACACATTCCCAGCGCGGTCCACGCGGACAAAGGTCCATGGTATTCCCCGCAGCTTCGGACGCTGCAGGGTAGATAAGCGGTGGCAGATCGTCTCATACCCCATGCCGTAGGCCGTCGACAGGTACTCGATGTCATATCCGGCGCGCTCTGCCTGAGCGTGAAAATTCGTGTACGGCAACACCAGGGCCGCAGCGTAGTACGTTGCCGCGCCCCTCACCGCGAGTTGGCGGGATTCGTCGGACGTAAACCGCGGGTCCTCGTCGACAAGAGAATGCAGCTGATCGCCCACCTCTAAATAGGCAAGCTCCGTAGCCATGCGGAAAGCCTTCTGCCCCGACGTGAGATGCGCGTCGATGGTGAGCACGCCGGTGTCGGGGAAAAAGCGGTGCTGGACCATGTGCTCGGCGGTATCCGGGTGCTCATTCCCGCCGCTATCCAGGTGGGAGATGTAGCGAACCTCGACACCATACTTCGAGGTCAGCCGGGTTGCGACGCAATCTTCGACGTGGTTGATATTGGGCACACCCAGACCCAGCGTCCCGGCGAGTTCCTCGGCCGCAACATCAAGCGAATCAATGTAGTTTTGGCGCGCATAGAAGAAATCACGAACCTCTTCATGAGGCATCGTGAGCGCGTCGGACCCCGTCGACGAATCCTCCACATCCGACCGGTTCCGCTCCTCGGTGACCAGCGACAACTTGTCCGAAACGTTGCGATAGCGGCGGTGAATGTCCACCAGCGCGCGGGCAAGCTCCGGGTGAGTGTGCACGAGATCCGCCACCTCTTGCACATCAATGCTGGTGGGGCACACCTCGCGGTCCAGGGTGACGTCGTGAACCTCGGCGACCAGGCGGGAATCGTCTTCGCGCGAAAAGAAAGCCTCGTCGATTCCGAAAACATGGGTGATTTTCCGGAGAACCGACGAGGTCAGCGGGCGACTGTCATTTTCAATTTGGTTGACGTAACTGGCAGAGAGCCCGAGAGCGTGCGCAAGGGTTGCTTGGCTTAACTCCCGTTCTTTGCGGAGCTGCTTGAGCCGCGTCCCGACGAATACGCGCGAGGACGGGCCCTCCTTCTCAGCTCCAGTGGTCATGCGACAACAATAGAGCGTCGCCGCGAGCGATAAAGGGGTTTTGCGCAGATTCCTCGACGCGGCCTGCGCGCACCCGCGGACTCAGCCCGGGCCGGTAGGGCCAGCCGGGCGGACTGACCTAGTGGAACTGGCCTTCTTCCGTGGAGCCCTTGAGCGCAACGGTGGAGGAGTTCGGGTCCACCGTAGTGGCAACGCGGTCGAAGTAACCGGCACCGACCTCGCGCTGGTGCTTGACGGCGGTGAATCCTCGCTCCTTGGCGGCCTCGAACTCGCGGTTCTGCAGGTCCACGAAGGCCGTCATCTGCTCGCGCGCGTAGCCGTAGGCCAGGTCGAACATCGAGTAGTTCAGTGAGTGGAAACCAGCCAAGGTGATGAACTGGAACTTGAAGCCCATCTTGCCCAGCTCGTTCTGGAACTTCGCGATCTCGTCCTTCTCCAGGTGTGAGGACCAGTTGAACGACGGCGAGCAGTTGTAGGCCAGCAGCTGGTCGGGGAACTCTTCGTGGACACCGTCGGCGAACTTCTTGGCCAACTCCAGGTCAGGCGTGCCGGTCTCCATCCAGATGAGGTCCGCATAAGGGGCGTAGGACTTGGCGCGCGCAATACACGGCTCGATCCCGTTCTGAACGTGGTAGTAGCCCTCCGCAGTGCGGTCGCCCGTAATGAACTTCTGGTCGCGCTCGTCCACGTCCGAGGTAATTAGTGTCGCGGCCTCGGCGTCGGTGCGGGCAACGATCACGGTCGGCGTGTTCAGAACGTCCGCAGCCAACCGTGCCGATGACAGCGTACGGATGTGCTGCTGCGTCGGGATCAGCACCTTGCCGCCCAGGTGACCACACTTCTTCTCCGAGGCCAGCTGGTCCTCCCAGTGGGTACCGGCCGCACCGGCCTGAATCATGGCCTTCTGTAGCTCGAAGACGTTCAGAGCGCCACCGAAGCCGGCCTCGGCGTCGGCAACGATGGGCACCAGCCAGTTATCGACGGCGGTATCACCCTCGATGCGCGCAACCTCGTCGGCACGAAGAAGTGCATTGTTGATGCGGCGCACGATCTGCGGAACTGAGTTAGCGGGGTACAGAGACTGGTCGGGGTAGGTCTGAGCAGCCAAGTTGGCGTCGCCCGCAACCTGCCAACCGGACAGGTACACGGCCTTCAGCCCAGCGCGAACCTGCTGGACAGCCTGGTTACCGGTGAGAGCGCCGAGGGCGTTGATGTAGCCGTCGCCCTCTTCGTGGATGGCGTCAAAAAGGATTTCGGCGCCGCGCCGGGCGAGGGTGTTTTCCTCGACGACGGTGCCCTGGAGCGCTTCGACATCCTCCGCCGTGTAGTTGCGGGTGATGTCCTTCCAGCGAGGGTTGGTTTCCCAATCCTTCTTGATTTCTTCAGCGGTACGGGCCTGTCCAACCGTAGACATTGTGCTCACTCCTATGAGGTCTAAGTTCTGGAGACGTTGACACCCACATATCGGGCTAAATCCGTAGAAAACCGGACATTGCGATTTCGGTGAATGTTTGTGTAGCCGGTGGCCATGGTGGCCTCGTTGGCGTGGTCTTAACCTTTATCGATGAGAAAACGCACGTCAATGACTTTTCAGATCGTATCTTTGTGCGGGGGTAGTGGGGGATTTTGCAAAGTTTGCAAACTTACGCGACCGTATGTTTCAGATCACAAAATCGACAACCGGCAATGAGCTGCATTAATGCAAAATATGATCTAGATAACTGGGTGCTGTGGTTCGCGTCACTCAATCGTGTTTTGTGCGTCACAGTAAAAAAGAGCGGGGGGAGCCGACGGGATATCTGGCACCGATTAGCTAAAAAGTGTTTCGCCGCACACCGAACTCCCTTAGTGTTAGCCACACCAGTGTTAGCAACACCACCGAGAACAGTTGTCGTTCCGAATGTTCCGAAGGAGAAGCTATGACAACCGCCACGTCCGACAACACACCCCGCACCAAAGTCGCTGGCCTTCAGGTGGCCACCACCCTTTATGACTTCATTACCGGCTCGGTCCTTCCCCGCACCGGCCAGGACCCCGACGCTTTCTGGTCCGGCTTCGCGGACATCGTGAAAACCTATACGCCTCGCAATAAGGAACTCTTAGCGCGCCGCGAGGAACTGCAAACCAAGCTCAATGAGTGGTACACCGAGCACCCCGGCGAGCAAAACATCGACGATTACGACGCCTTCCTCCACGAGATCGGCTACGTGGTGGACAATGACGATGACTTCCAGATCGACCCCGTCAATATCGACCCCGAGATCTCGGAAACCAGTGGCCCTCAACTGGTGGTTCCCGTGCTCAACGCCCGCTTCGCGCTGAACGCTGCGAACGCCCGGTGGGGTTCGTTATATGACGCCCTCTACGGCACCGACGCCATCCCCGAGGACGGTGGCGCCGAAAAGGGTAACGGCGGCTACAACAAAGTCCGCGGCGATAAGGTCATCGCCTGGTCGCGTGATTTCCTCGACAAGGCAGTTCCCCTGGTCGACGCATCCCACCACGACGTCACCAAGTACGACATTTCCGACGGATCCTTCGTCGGCTATGTCAACGATGAGAAGCATGAGCTGCGCGAACCGGAGGTTTACGCCGGATACGCCGGGGACAAGTCCAACCCGACGTCGATTTTGTTGCGGCACAACGGGCTGTACATCGACATTTTGATCGACCCCGAATCCCCCATCGGATCCACCGACAAGGCCGGAGTCAAGGACATTATTCTCGACGCCGCCGTCAGTACGTTGATCGACTTTGAAGACTCCGTGGCCGCCGTCGATGCGACCGATAAAACCCTGGGGTACAGCAACTGGTTCCAGCTGAACACCGGTGAGCTGGAAGAAGAGGTGACGAAGGGGGACAAGACGTTCACCCGTCGGCTCAACCCCGACCGCGAATACACCAGTCCGGACGGCGAATCCTTCACCGTTCACGGCCGCACCTTGATGTTTACCCGCAATGTGGGCCACCTCATGACCAACCCGGCGATCCTGCTGGAAGACGGGTCCGAGGTGTTCGAAGGCATCATGGACACCGTCATGACCGCCGTGTGCGGCATCCCGGGGATTGACAAGAACAACCCCATGTACAACTCCAGCAATGGGTCGATCTACATCGTGAAGCCCAAGCAGCACGGGCCGGAGGAAGTGGAATTCACCAACGACCTGCTGGGTGCCACCGAGAAGCTCCTGGGTCTCCCGGAGAACACCATCAAGGTCGGAGTGATGGATGAAGAGCGACGGACCACGCTGAACCTCGACGCATGTATCAAGGCCGTGTCCAAGCGGCTGGCCTTCATTAACACCGGCTTTCTGGACCGCACCGGCGACGAAATCCACACCTCCATGGAGGCCGGCCCCATGATCCGCAAGGGCGAAATGAAATCCGCTCCCTGGATGCAGGGTTATGAGGACAACAATGTCGACGCTGGCATCGCCCACGGACTACCCGGCAAGGCGCAGATCGGTAAGGGAATGTGGGCAAAGACCGAGCTCATGGCTGACATGTTGGCCGAGAAGATCAGCCAGCCGGAACAGGGGGCCACCACCGCGTGGGTTCCGTCGCCCACCGCAGCAACACTGCACGCCACGCACTATCACCAGGTGGACGTGTTCACTGTCGACGAGAAACTCCGCGCTGCTGGGCGTCGTGATAACTACCGCGACCGCCTCACCGTCCCCGTATCGCCGGACGGAAAGTGGAGCGATGAAGACATTAAGGAAGAGGTAGACAACAACTGCCAGTCCATCCTGGGCTACGTCATCCGCTGGGTGGAGCAGGGCGTTGGTTGCTCCAAGATTCCGGATATTCACGACGTTGACCTCATGGAAGACCGCGCTACGCTGCGTATTTCCTCGCAGCTGCTGGCCAATTGGCTGCGTCACGGCATCATTACGAAGGATTACGTGATCGAGGCATTGAAGCGCATGGCGAAAGTCGTCGATAAGCAAAATGAGGGAGACCCGGCGTACCGCCCGATGTCGGCTGATTATGACAAGTCGATCGGTTGGCAGGCGGCGAAGGACCTGATTTTGGACGGGACGACCTCGCCCTCCGGCTACACCGAGCCGATTCTGCACCAGCGCCGTCGCGAATTCAAGGAACGCGAAGGGATCGCATAGGATCCTGCTGCGTTGGTGCTGTAACTGCTGCGTCTGTCACAGGTGATGGGTACCCTCATACGTAGACGGTGAAGGTCGAGCAGAAAGGTAACTTGTGGTGACGCAGTCAGCAGATACACCAACGCTTCAGGATCTTCTGAAATTCAAGGTCGTGCTCTTCGACCTTGATGGGGTTCTCACCCCCACGGCGACGCTCCACCAGCAGGCGTGGGCGACGATGTTCCAGGCGTTCTTGGCAGAGCGCGGCGAACGCGCCTACACCGACCAGGACTATTTCGATTACCTGGACGGGCGTCGTCGGGATGAGGCCATTCAAGCGCTCTTGGAATCGCGCGGCATCTCTCTTCCTTATGATCGTGCCGACGCAGGCCTCGATGGCGACGACAATCCCACCGATAACACCATCACAGGGTTAGGGCTGCGCAAGAACCGCGACTTCCTCGACCTCCTCAAGCGCGGGATGGATCCGTACCCTGGTTCATTGCAGCTGCTCCACGCGATGAAGGACCACAACGAGTCCCACTCGTCGGATGCCGTGCAGATGGGCGTGGTGTCGTCGTCAAAGAACACGCCGAGGGTCCTGGAATCAGCCGGGCTCACTGATTATTTCCCCCATGTTGTCGACGGGACCATCGCGGAGGAGAAAAAGCTCAAGGGGAAGCCGGCACCCGATACCTATGTGTATGGCGCCGAATTGTTTGGCCTCACCCCTGCCGACGCCGTTGTCGTTGAGGACGCCACCAGCGGTGTGGCTGCGGGGTGTGCCGGTGAATTTGGGTACGTCCTCGGTGTCAATCGCGGTGCAGGGAAAGACGCGTTGCTGAAGGCCGGGGCCGATGCCGTCGTTGACGACCTCGGCGAGCTGGTGTAAAAAAGGCCCCCTGCCAGCCAACCCACAACCTACGGATCGGTAGCCTGGTCGATAGGCTGTGACTGCAGCAGCTCATGCCGTTAACGTCACCACAAGGATCCCTAGGAGAGTGAATGAGCCCGAAAGCATCGCAAGCGACGTCGGAAGCTTTTCTTGCTGCCCGTCGCCATGGACATAAGGACCAAAAGGGCTCGATTGATGACGGCCGCCAGGATGGATTACTGGCCCGCGCCGACGGCCACCACCACGGGGTTGACCCAGAGTCCACCATCGACCGCGAAAACAATCCCGTCGACCCGTGGCGGCTCATCGAGCGCGTCCCCAACCGCATGGACCTGGGGGTATCGGAATCCATCTTCGCCCTCTCCAACGGGTACATGGGCATGCGCGCGAACCCCTCCGAGGGGCGCGATTCCGCCTACCACGGCACCTACATCAACGGCCTCCACGAAACATGGAACATCCGCCACGCGGAAGACGCTTACGGCTTAGCCCGCAAGGGGCAGACACTGGTCTCGGCACCCGATGCCAAGCCGATGCGCCTATATATTGACGACGAACCTCTCCGCTTGGGCAGCGCCGACCTCGAAGACTACGAACGCACCCTGGACTTCCGCGAGGGCATCCTCCGCCGCAACCTCATCTGGCGCACCCCGTCGGGCAAGCGCGTGCGGGTGACCTCCGAGCGAATGATCTCCTTCCAGGAGAAACACCTGGCCATCATGAGTTTGGAGGTTGAGCTTCTCGACGCCGACGCGGCCGTCGTTATTTCGTCGCAAATTCTGAACCGCCAGGACGGCGAGGACGAATATCACGGTGGCGGCAATGGTGATAGCGCCAACAGTGCCACGGAGAAGGACCCCCGCCAGGGTGAGACAATTGAAGCACGCGTCCTCATCCCGACATTCCGGGCTCACCCGGCGCCAGAGCGCGCCACCTTAGGATACCGGTGTGCCGAGTCCGGCATGACCGTGACCTGCAGCATGGACCACAGATTAACGGTAGACATGCCGGGTGCGGAGTCGCTGAATACCCGTGAAGAAGCGGGCGTGGAAGTGGATGCACGCGTGCGTGACGATAATGCCCGCGTCGTTCACCACCTCAATGGCAAACAAGGAATGACGATACGGCTGGAAAAGTTCGTGTCCTACCATTCCTCCCGGCATGTGGCGGCTGAAGAACTAGCCTTTCGTTGTGCACGCACGATTAACCGCGCGGTGCAGGTGGGATTTCCGGCCTTGCAACAGAATCAGCGCGAATGGCTCAATGCATTCTGGGAACGCTCCGACGTGGAAATCACCGGGCAGCCGACCATTCAGCAGGCTGTTCGGTGGAACCTGTTCCAGCTGGTGCAGGCCTCGGCGCGGGCTGACGGACATGGTATTCCCGCGAAAGGAATGACCGGGTCCGGCTATGGCGGGCACTATTTCTGGGACACAGAAATTTATGTCATGCCGTTCCTGAGCTACACGAACCCGTCGTTCGCCAGGAATGCGATGCGCTTCCGTTTCCTCATGCTTCCCGCTGCTCAGGAGCGTGCCCGGGAGCTTTCCCATGACGGAGCATTGTTCCCGTGGCGCACCATTAACGGCCTCGAATCAAGTGCGTATTACGCGGCAGGGACCGCTCAGTACCACATCGATGCGGACATCGCGTACGCCCTCATGAAGTACGTGTACGCGTCGGGAGATACGGATTTTCTGTTGCGCGAAGGCATCCACATTTTGGTGGGCACAGCGCGGTTCTGGATGTCCTTGGGCTTCTTCGACCGTGATGGCGAATTCAATATTCACTCCGTCACGGGGCCCGACGAGTACACCACCGTCGTGAATAACAACCTCTACACGAACGTCATGGCGGAATATAACCTGCGCGTGGCTGCCGATGTTGTTCGCCAAATGAAGGCAGACCGGCCCAATGACTACGCTGACCTGGCGAAACAGTACGGCCTGGATGAGGAAGAAATAGAGCTGTGGGATAAAGCAGCCGAGCACATGCATATCCTGCTGGACCCGAAGTTGGGGATCCACCCGCAGGATGACCAGTTCTTGGAGCGCGAGCGCTGGAACCTTGACGACCCCGCCGTCGGCCCGAAGCGCCCGCTGTTGCTGCACTACCACCCGCTCACCATCTACCGCTACCAGATCATCAAGCAGGCCGATGTCGTGTTGGCGCTGTTCCTGCGGGGTAACCGGTTCACCCGAGAAGAGAAACTGGCCGACTACAACTACTACGACGAGTTGACCACCGGCGATTCGACCCTGTCCGCCGTCGTTCAGTCCATCGTCGCGGCAGAGCTGGACCTCAAAGACAAGGCGATGGATTTCTTCCTCCGTGGCCTGTTCGTGGACTTAGGCAACTTGCACGGGAACACGAAAGACGGTGTGCACATTGCCTCCACCGGCGGTGTGTGGTCCGCGCTCGTGTACGGCTTCGGCGGTTTCCGTGATTATGAGGGCCGCTACAGCATCAACCCGCGGCTGCCCGATGAGTGGGAAGAGCTCATTTATCGGATCACCCTTCACGGTTGCCGCATTCGCGTCGCTATCCGACGTCACTCCGTCGAACTCGTGGTGGAGGAGGGGCTTCACGACGTCGGCCCCATTGAGGTCGGTGGCCGCGAAGTTGTCGTGACTCACGAGCCGATGACCATCGCTTTGCCTGGTGAGCGCAACCTCGACGACGACTAACGTCGCGCTCATACTGGACTGACGCCGCCAGCCCCCAACCGGGGGCAGCGCGTTGTCAGGAAATGTCCGTGTTTCTACCTAAACTGGCCTGTTGAGGCTACGCTAACGGGCTGCTTCGTGCGAAGAAAACAGCGTTAACATTGCAGGTCATGGCCGAAAAATTCCATCTATTTATCTCAGTGGTCAGTGGGGGTAAAGAATTACGCAAAGACGTAGTTGCGAAAAATCCGTCTTGACCACTAGTGATGTGTATCACGCGGTAGCAGTGTAAGTGGAGTGGACCTCCCTCGTCGTCGTACAGTAAGGCTGACACTGGAGGTGCCATGACTGTAAAAAACGCGAACCGTGACGCCATTGTTCACGGTAAAATAACGACGGATCCGCTCCGCGACAAGCCGGCGTTCCCGTCGTGGGCTATGAAAATGACGATGGCGATCACGGGCCTAATCTTCGGGCTATTCGTGCTCGTCCATATGATCGGTAACCTAAAGATCTACATGGGTGCGGATCACTATAACGACTACGCGGAATTCCTGCGTACAATGTTCGAACCCTTGTTCCCCCGTGAAGGCGTTCTGTGGATCGCACGTATTGTCCTACTTGTCTGCCTGGTTTTACACGTGTACTGCGGTTTGGCATTACACGGGCGTGCACGGCAGTCACGGGGTAAATTCCGCCGGACAGGGCTTGTGTCGGGGATGAACACCTTCGCAGCACGGTCCATGGTTGTGACGGGCCTGGTCCTACTGCTGTTCATCATCTTCCACATTTTGGACTTGACGCTGGGCGTGCGGCCGATCGGATCGAGTGAATTTGAGGAGAACACCGCCGGTCATGCGCATGCTTATGCCAACCTCATTCACAGCTTTGATCGTCCTGGGGTTGCGATTTTCTACATCCTTGCCATGGTGATTCTGTTCATCCACCTCTCGCACGGTATTTGGACGGCCATCTCTGATCTTGGAATTACCGGACACCGGTGGCGTCAAGTCATGCTATTTGTCGCTTACATAGTTCCGGCCATCATCATGATTGGCAATATTTCAATTCCCGTTGCTGTCCTGACCGGCGCGGTATCACTGTAGGCGGAGGTTACAAATATGAGTGCAGTTATTCAGAACCCCCATAATCAGGGGCCGGACTTCGACTACGACACCGCTGTAGAGAATTTCACCGCGCCTGATTCCAGCGTTCCCGGAGTGACCCTGGGCTCCAAGTTAAAGGACAACGCTCCTCACATGAAGGGGCTATCGCAGGCCGACGAGTGGGATTACGCTAAGCAACACTTCAAGCTGGTCTCACCCCTGAACCGTAAGAAGTTCACCGTTCTCGTCGTCGGTACCGGTTTGGCCGGTGGAGCTGCCGCAGCAGCACTGGGAGAGCTGGGCTACGACGTCAAAGTTTTCACCTATCACGACGCTCCCCGTCGTGCTCACTCGATTGCCGCGCAGGGTGGTGTGAACTCGTCTCGCTCGAAGAAGCTGGACAATGACTCCACCTACAACCACACCAAAGACACGGTGAAAGGTGGCGACTACCGCTGCCGCGAGAACGACTGTTGGCGTTTGGCAGAAGAGTCTCCTCGTGTCATTGACCACATGAATGCCGTGGGTGCACCATTCTCCCGCGAGTACGGCGGAACACTGGCCACCCGTTCATTCGGTGGTGTTCAGGTTTCTCGTACGTACTACACCCGTGGTCAGACAGGTCAGCAGCTACAGCTGGCGACAACCTCGGCGTTGCAGCGTCAGATTGGTGCCGGCTCTGTAGAGATCTTCACTCACAGCGAGATGATGGATCTCATTATCGACGATGGTCGCTGCCAGGGCATCGTCACCCGTAACCTCATTACGGGCGAACTGACTGCCCACACCGGCCACGCCGTGATCCTGGGAACCGGCGGCTACGGCAACGTTTACTACATGTCCACGTTGGCGAAGAACTCCAACGCGTCGGCCATTATGCGCGCCTATGACCAAGGCGCCTACATGGCATCGCCGTCGTTTGTGCAGTTCCACCCGACGGGTATCCCGGTGAACTCGGACTGGCAGTCCAAGACGATTTTGATGTCGGAATCGTTGCGTAACGATGCCCGCGTCTGGACGCCGAAGAAGAAGGCCGACGACCGCGACCCCAACGACATTCCCGAAGACGAGCGCGACTACTTCTTGGAGCGTCGCTATCCGGCATTCGGTAACCTCGTCCCTCGTGATATCGCTTCTCGTGCGAACTCGCAGCAGATCAACGGCGGATACGGTGTTGGTCCATTGCACAACTCCGTGTACTTGGATCTGCGTGACGCCATTCAGCGTCTGGGCAAGGACGTGATCAAGGAGCGTTACGGCAACTTGATCCAGATGTATGAAGAGACGATTGGTGAATCCGCATACGAAACACCAATGCGTATCGCTCCGACCTGCCACTACGTGATGGGTGGTCTGTGGACCGACTTCAACGACATGACGAACATCCCCGGCCTCTTCGCCGCCGGTGAGGCATCCTGGATGTATCACGGTGCGAACCGCTTGGGTGCTAACTCGCTGCTGTCAGCGTCGATTGACGGTTGGTTTACCTTGCCGTTCACGATTCCGAACTACCTGGCACCACTGCTGGGCACCAAGGTGCTCCCGGCTGATTCGCCGGCTGCTCAGGAAGCTCTGGAACGGTCCAAGAAGCGCATCGAAAAATTGATGAATATCCAGGCGAAGGACCCGCACGGGCCGGAATACTTCCACCGCAAGCTGGGAGACATCCTGTACTTCTCCTGCGGCGTGTCCCGTAACGTTGAAAACCTGGAAAAGGGTATCAAGGACATCCGTGAACTGCGCGATGAGTTCTGGCAGAACCTGCACATCCCGGGTGACGTCGATAACCTCAACCAGGTTTTGGAATACGCTAACCGTGTTGCTGACTACATGGATCTCGCCGAGCTCATGTGCGTTGACGCCATGGACCGCGACGAATCCTGTGGCGCCCACTACCGCGACGATCACCTCTCTGAAGATGGTGAGGCAGAGCGCGATGACTCCAAGTGGTGCTTCGTCTCTGCGTGGGAACACAACGGTGATGGCAAGTTCATCCGCCACGCCGAGCCTCTGTACTTCGACCGCATCCCTCTGATGACAAGGAACTACAAGTAATGAAACTGCATCTAGAGATCTGGCGTCAGGCGGGCCCGGAATCCGAAGGACACTTCGAGTCTGTCGATGTCGATGACGCCGTCGAGCAAATGTCCATCCTTGAGCTGCTGGACCACGTCAACGAAGGCTACATCGAGCAAGGCAAAGAGCCTTTCGCTTTCGCTTCTGACTGCCGTGAAGGTATTTGCGGCACCTGCGGCTTGACCATCAACGGCCGCCCGCACGGCCCGGACAAGAACAAACCGGCCTGCCAGCAGCGCCTGTTCAACTTCAAAGACGGTGACAGTATCAAGATCGAGCCGTTGCGCTCTGCGGCATACCCCGTGGTTAAGGATATGGTCGTAGACCGCTCCGCACTGGATCGCGTGCTGGAACAAGGCGGGTTTATCTCCGTCATGGCCGGTACCGCCCCCGATGCGGATTTCCTGCCCATGAACCACGCGGATGCCGAGAAAGCCCTCGACTTCGCGGCATGTATCGGCTGTGGTGCCTGCGTTGCGGCGTGCCCGAATGGTGCAGCGCACCTGTTCACCGGTGCGAAGTTGGAGCATCTGAAGCTCATGCCGCTGGGTAAGCAAGAGCGCGGCAAGCGTGCCCGCAAGATGGTTGACAACCTGGAAACCACCTTCGGCCCGTGCTCGTTGTACGGTGAATGCGCCGACGTTTGCCCAGCAGGAATCCCGTTGACCGCCGTGGCAGCCGTGACGAAGGAGCGTACTCGCTCCGCACTGCGGAACAAGGACAAATAGGTCATACCTGTCACTCCTACGTTCTGTTGGCCTGCACGAACTTTGCAGGGTGGCAGTTCAGGGGTGACTCCCGCGTCGGCTTATGGGTAGTCTTTTACCCATAAGCGGCTACACTAAAGGTCACACTCTGTGACCCACCCTGATTCAGGTCGTGAAAGGTAAAGTTATGTCTTCGTCTGAGCCTCAATTTGAAGGCGAGCCACACTACATAGAGGGCTATGTCCCCGTATCCCTCGCGTCACCGCATTCATCGCTGAACAGTAGCAAGACATGGTCGGGGATGGGATTCGTCCTCTCCGCACTCGCCTTCTTCGGCATCTTCATTTTTGGTTTGTCCACCGAGATCTTTGGCGGACAAGGGTGGTCCACCTACCTACTCGTCGGCGGACTCATTGGCGGGATCCTGTGCCTCGCTCTCGGCTTCGGCCTTATCCACGCTGGCCGCGCCCCCTACCGCGAGTACAAGAAGCGCACCGGACGCCTTCACTAAAAGGCGCCACGTGTGTGCACGGCTGTGCTGTTCCTGCAGTTCAGTATGGCCCCCGAAAGTTGTGCATGCGTGAACGCATCAATATCGCGCTTAGGTGAAATCAGATCCTGAGCACCTCCAGCAACGCCACCCCGTGTTCATGGGGTGGCGTTGTTTTATGTCTGCAGCTTTTCTGTACCACGTCGTGCAAAAAACTCGGGTATCCAGCATCACCCAAGCTTGAACGCAACGTTTATGCAGCACGTGTTAGCGCGTGCGTGTCGTGTCCTAGCACCCTGGCACAATAGAACTGTGACTGATTCTGGACCCCGTCATGCCCTTCCCGCGGACAATTCCTCCGCCAACGATTCACCCACTCGTGCCTCCTCAGGAGACAAACTGCCACGCCGAACACCCACCGACACGGCTGTAGTCAGGCACGACGCAGCCTCGGCAGCCCCTGCAGCTGTGGACGACCGTGGGGACTTCTCTAACCAGGCGCCTGCACCACGCGGCACTACGTCGGCACAGTCGCCGTCGTCGGAAACCCTTCCGCCGGTCAGTGATGAGGCAGGCCGTCGTCGAGAATTAAAAAAATATAAAGCCATCGCTACAGGGCTGTTAGTCCTCGCTACGGTCATCTATCTTGTGTGCCGGTGGCTGGAGCAGGATTCCGACGCCGCCTGGATCGGTTATGTCCGCGCTGCCTCCGAAGCAGGCATGGTCGGTGCCCTCGCGGACTGGTTCGCCGTGACAGCCCTGTTCCGGCGGCCTATGCACTTGCCCATTCCTCATACGGCGATCATTCGACGCAAAAAAGACCAGGTTGGCGAGGCATTATCGGGGTTCGTGGGGGACAATTTTCTCAATGCCGAGCTCATTACCGACAAAGTTCAGAAGGCCGATATTCCCGCTAGAGTGGGGCAGTGGGCGTCAGAGCCGGCCAATGCGGCGCGGGTTTCTGAAGAGGTTGGTAACGCGACGATCGCCATCGTTGAGGGAATCGACGATGAGGAAGCCGCCGAGATGATCCGCACGATGGTGATCGACCGTATCGCGGAGCCAGACTGGGGGCCGCCCGCAGGTGCGCTCATGGAACAATTCATTGCGGAGGGAAAAGCTGAGCCAGTTGTCGACACGATTATTTCCTGGGCATATGATCGCGCCCGCGATTCCGAAGAGCTCATCACGCGGTTGCTCAACCAGCGTGCACCCTCGTGGGCACCGGGGTTCATCAACGACCTTGTCGGGGAACGCGTGTACAGGGAGATCGTCGACTTCGCGTACAAGGTGAAGACAGAGCCGGACCATGAGGCCCGCCAGGCGCTGCGTCGGGTGGTCAATCAATGGGCCTCGGACCTGCAGCACGATCCGGAGATGATCAACAGGGTCGAGGAGTTTAAACACGATGTGTTGTCCTCCGCCCCCGTGCAGGCTGCGCCTGCAACCGTCTGGCGGAATATGAAAGAACAAATTGTTCGCATGGCGTCGGACCCGCAATCACATGTTCGACGCAGAATTGCCGAGGAAGTCTCTCTATATGCCACCCGACTGTTGACGGACGCGGAGCTCCGCGCGCGATGGGGAGAGCGAGTCACGGGAACCGCGCGCTATATCGCGCAAAACTTCTCGGGCGAAGTGACCAGTATTATTTCCGAAACAGTGGAGCGCTGGGATGCCGACGAAGCCAGCGACAAGATCGAGCTCATGGTGGGCAAGGACCTGCAATACATTCGCTTTAATGGCACTATTGTGGGATCCTTGGCCGGGCTGCTGATTTACACGCTCTCGCAGCTGGTGCTGAGCCTGTAGTCTGGCAGTGAGTCCGCCACCTTTGAGAACTACGTAGTGGGAGAGTCCGCGATGCATGTCATGATGACAATTTTCATGGTCCTCGGTTGGGTCATGGTGGCCATGAAATTAGCCATCACCGTCGTGGGGGTCGTGGGCGCGATCGTTGTGGCTTCTACTCGCTCCGACGCGTTTGAGGCCGGGGATCGTCGCCCCAAATGGCAGTGGTTCGGCATCCTAGTGGTATCGACGCTCCTCGTGCTGTTCACCAGGAGCTTCATCTGGCTCTTCGGCATCGTGGCTATCGGCGTGTACTGGTTTGATGTGTACCCGCAGCTCAAGAGTATTCAAAACGGCGAATACTACTGAGTACAAATACTACTGATGGGCGCCGACCCGGCCCGCGGCTGAATCACTGGTCGAGCCATCGTTGTGCGTCCCCAGAATCTGATTGGCACTATCAGACAGCGCTTTCAGATCGACGTCGTGGCCTTCCTCCGTCACGCGCATCCCCCGGCTGGTGACCTCCACATGAGTGGCCCTTAGCTCCTTATTGCTGACATTGGCGGCATCTTCAATTTGCGACGTTAAAACGTCGGCCACAGACTGCGGAAGCGACATACCGAGCAACTTCGCGTTGGTCACCTTCATGGTGAGGTCGCCGCTGTCGATAGTGGGCTTGATCTCTAGATCGGCCAAGCCACCAGATAACTCGAGGCTGAAGGTGCCTTTGGATGGGTTGGGGTTGACTGCGGTGACTTTGATAGCGCGATCAGCAATGGATTGTGCCGCAGCGGAGTAATTAGCTTGGCTGTAGGAATGGCTTCTAGCATTGTGCGAATTGGTGTTTGAACTGCTATTTCGCGTGACACCACCTTGTGCTGCGGCTTCGATGTAATCGGTGGATAGGGTGGTACCCAGCGTGAGTGTGCCCGCAGCGTGGGACTTCATGTTGAGATTGTCGATCGTGATTGTCGACGGTGGATATCCACTGACATCGGGGGTAGATGTGGCTCCATCAGGGTAGGTTACGTCGAGTGAATTCGGAATATCGACCTTCACATGGCTGAGCTTTCGCGTGATTACTGCAGGTAGAACTGGGTGTGCGCCGAATGAGATCTGTGCGGAGGAGGACGTATCATTCGCGTGCTCTGAGAGTTCCTTTTTTATATGAGAGGACACGTAGGCCCGCGCGGCAAATTCGGCGACCACGAGTACCACGATGGCCAATACGATGACGACCACCATGATTTTTCCCAAAGAAGACTTAGAGCGATTCACGCGGACAAGTAAACCGGAGATCGTGGGGCCTCGGCAAGGGAAAATGCCGTATTTAGGAATGTTGTAGAAAACTATTCAGCAAATTCACAGAGTAACGCATCATTATGTGCCAGATCGACCGGTTTCTGTGCTTCTACAGACTAGGTTTTCAATGATGAAGGTTATCGATTATGTCCGGTGGATGGGGATTGGAGCAGTTGTACAAACTGCGACACCGGAGGTAACAAACTCGAAAGGGTTCGTGACCTCCGGTTTCTTTGTTCTTGTGAACTTTGGCGGTCGAGGATTGCAAGTGTGGGGATTTACATCCGAACTCCCGCTCTCGGCTTTCGTACTTTTGTTTTCGATGGTGTCAACAAGTCATCTTGCTTGTTGTCTTGATCTGACGGCCTTGGCCAGGAAACGCTTCGCTGCGGCCACGTTCTGCTTCGGAGAGAGGTAAAAGTCCAGGGTCTGGCCACCGGCGGTGATCGCCCGATAGAGGTAGCACCACCTGCCGCCGACCCGGATATAGGTCTCGTCCACCCGCCAGGAACTGGCCTGCCAGTCAGGTATCTGTCGGTACCACCGTGTTTGCTTGTCCAGCTCAGGGGCGTATTTCTGGACCCAGCGGTAGATCGTGGTGTGATCGACCGGCACGCCCCGCTCGGTCATCATTTCCTCCAAATCGCGGTAGCTCACCCCGTAGTGGCAATACCACCGCACTGCCCACAGAATAATGTCACGGGGGAAATGACGACCGGAAAAGATACCCATGACTGTGACTATTTCACGTCACTCTTCCTACTGCCCCAACTTTGCAACAGCACCTTTCAGGGTCATATGGGGGCAGTGGAGAGAAGTGGTGGGTCAGTGGACGGCGGTGGATGCCGGAGTAGGCGTGGTGTGTTGCTCCTTCGACTCGGTCGGAGCCAGGTGAGCCGGATCCAGATCAATGCGGCGCAACAGCTGGGCGTTCAGGGCCACCACGATGATCGAGGCAGACATCAAGATCGCGCCCACGGCCGGGGACAGCACGAACCCGATCGAGGCGAGCACTCCGGCGGCCAACGGCACGGCGAGGATGTTGTAGCCAGAGGCCCAGATCAGGTTCTGGATCATCTTGCGGTAGCTGGCCTGGGACAGCTCAATCATCGACAGCACTGCCCGCGGGTCATCACTGGCTAGGACCACCCCGGCAGATTCCATGGCCACATCCGTGCCGGCACCGATGGCGATACCGACGTCCGCGCGGGTCAGAGCGGGGGCGTCATTGACACCGTCACCGACCATGGCCACGCTCAAACCCCGGTCCTGCAGCTGCGTGACCTTGGTGTCTTTGTCCTGGGGCAGGACCTCGGCGAAGACCTCATCAATGCCTAGGTCCTGACCAACCGCCTGGGCCACCTGCTGGGCGTCGCCGGTGATCATCGCGACCTTCACCCCGCGGTCCTGCAGGGCTTTCACGGCGGCGCGGGATTCGGGGCGGATCTTGTCCTCGACGGCTACCGCACCGATGATCTGACCGTCGCGGACAATATGGAGCACACCGGCCCCACGCCCGGTCCAGGCGCTGGTGGTGTCGGTGAGCTCGGCCGGGGTGGTGAGGTTGAACTCGCGCAGCATGTTCGGCCCGCCCACGAGGATCTCAGCGCCATCGACAGTGGCCCGGACCCCCCGGCCGGAGGCGGCGCTGAAACCAGTTGCACGGATTTGCCGACGGGAGGCCTCGGGATGGGCGGCCGCGGCTGCCACGATGGCGCGGGCCACGGGGTGCTCGCTGTCGGCCTCCGCGGCGGCGGCTAGGGCCAGCAGCTCGCCCTCGGTGACGCCGACAGCTGCCGCGACACCGGTGACCACGTGCGCACCCTCGGTCAGGGTGCCGGTTTTGTCGAAGAGCACCACGTCGATGGTGCGCATCCGCTCGAGCGCCATCCGGTCCTTGATGAGCACCCCGGATTTCGCGGCCCGCTCGCTGGAGATCGCAATGACCAGCGGAATCGCCAGGCCCAGGGCGTGCGGGCAGGCGATGACCAGCACCGTGACCGTGCGCACCACGGCATCGTCCGGGCTGCCGATGATGGTCCACACCACCGCGGTGATCAGAGCGGAGATCAGCGCGAACCAGAACAACAACGCCGCCGCCCGATCCGCCAGGGCCTGGGCCCGGGAGGAGGACTCCTGGGCGTCGGCAACCATGCGTTGGATCCCGGCCAGGGCGGTGTCCCCGCCGGTAGCCTCCACCCGGATGCGGACGGTGTTGTCGGTGGCCACGGTACCGGCGACCACCTTGTCACCGGTGTCGCGGAAGACGGGACGGGATTCGCCGGTGATCATCGCCTCATCGAATTCGGCGGCTCCGTCGAGGATGGTTCCGTCGGCCGGCACCCGGGCACCGGCCCTCACCAGCACGACGTCGTCGACGACCAGCTCGGAGATGGCCACGGTGCGGGTGGTCCCGTCGATGACTTTCTCGGCCTCATCCGGCAGCAGGGCAGCCAGCGCGTCAAGCGCGGAGGACGCGGCCCCGAGAGCGCGCATCTCCAGCCAGTGGCCCAGCAGCATGATGGTCACCAGCAGGGCCAGCTCCCACCAGAAGTCCAGGTCGAAACCGCCCAGCCCCAGAGTGGTGACCCAGGAGGCGACAAACGCCACGGTGATGGCCATGGCGATCAGGAGCATCATCCCGGGTTGGCGGGATTTCAGTTCTTTCCATCCACCCTTGAGGAAAGGCGTTCCGCCGTAGACGAAGATGATCGTGCCCAGCACCGGGGGGATCCAGGTGGATCCGGGAAATGCCGGGAGGTGGTAGCCAAGCAGGTGGGCGACCATGGGACTGAAAATAACGACGGGAATGGACAAAATCAGCGACCACCAGAAGCGGTCCCGAAACATTGCGGTGCTGTGTCCGGCGTGTTCGCCGTGACCATGAACGTGGTGGTCTTCGTCCAGGGCGGAGTGCGGGTGATCGTGGGGCATCGCCTGGCCGTGGGTGTCGGGATCTGCGTGGTGTTCGTGGCTGGCATGATCCGGGTGGTGGGTGTGGTCTGTTTCCGTAGCGGGGTGATCACCATGGTGATCACCGGAATGGTGGGGAGTGCTCATGACGTTTCTTTCGCTCAACCCGGTCGGGGTCGAGATGATGGGTAAAACTGATCAGGATAAGACGGTGTAGCCGGCCTCCTCGATGGCCTGGCGAACCATCTCCGGAGGTACGACACCGGTGACCGTGACGGTGGAAACTCCACCAGCAGCGAGATCAATCTGGACGTCGTCGACCTGGGGGAGGGCCTGAAGGGCCTGGGTCACGCTTTTCGCGCAGTGCCCGCAGGTCAGACCGGTGACCTGGTAGCTAGGGGAGGACCCTCCTGCTGACGAGTCGCTGGCGGCAGGGATGGAGGCGGTGTCGGCACGTGAGGCAGGTCCGCAACAGCTGCAGCCGTGGGAGGCCATCGGCAAGAGGCGGGGCGGGGAGGTGATCATGGGAAAGCTCCTACGAGTCGGTGGGATGCGGTGATGCCACTCTAGCGTATACCCCCCGGGGGTATATTTTCAATGGGTGGAGGGCGCGGCTCTCACGCGGGGCAGGGTGTGGTCATCGAGCAGCCTCCTCACTGTCGGGAGGGGACAGTGGGAGGCGGAGGGCAAACACCGCTCCGCGACCGGGTCCGGGGGAGGTGGCGGTGAGAGTGCCGCCGTGGGCCTCGATCAATGCCTTCGAGATGGTCAGACCGATACCGGCCCCGCCGTCGTCCCGGCTGCGGGCGGCATCCCCCCGGTAGAAGCGTTCGAAGATGTATCTGAGCTGGTCAGGTGGGATGCCATCGCCATCATCGACGACGTGGATGAGCGCGGTGGACGCCCCCTGTCGGTGGACGCTGATCCGGACCTGCCCGCCGGCCGGGGTGTGCCGTAGCGCGTTCGACAGCAGATTGCTCATCACCTGGCCGAACCGTTGCCGGTCCACGAGCACCCGGGCGGTGTCCGTAATGGTCTCGACCTGTAAATCGACGCCTTTGTCAGCATAAGCTTCCCCCGCGGCAGCAGCGGCGGTATGGAGCAGATCCCCGAGCCCTTCCTCCGCCAGGTCCAAATCGATCCGGCGTTCCTGGGCCCGGGAGACATCGTCAATGTCTTCCATCAACCGGGTCAGGCGGGTGAGTTGGTCAGCCATGATCGTGTGGGTGGCATTATTCCAGTCCACGACCCCGTCCTGGAGACCATCGAGGTAGACCGTGAGCACCGATAAGGGGGTACCCATTTCGTGGGCCAGGTCAGAGAGCATCTGGCGGCGGACCTGTTCGGTGTGTTCCAGCCGATCGGCCATGGTGTTGAAGGCATGCGCCAGGGTGGTAACCTCGGGGCCTGCTTTTCCGGCGGGCACGCGGATACGGGAGTTGCCGGCCGTCAGGCTGGTAGCGGCGTGGGTGAGATCCTGCAGGGGGGTGCGCAGACGACGTGATAAGCACAGGCTGGCCAGCAGGGCGCTGATTAAGGCGGTGGGCAGGGCGACGGCCAGGGTGATCAGGTTGGCGCCCCGGTAGGCCTGCTCGGCATGGAACAGCTCCAGCGAGGGGTCCTCCCGGCCGGTCATCAACATATGATCATGGAATAGGGTCGGGCCCACCATCGTGGCCACGGCCGCGGCCACCAGCAGGCTAATCACCACGACCAACACCTGGGCGGCCAGGAAGCGGAAGGTCAGGCCGGGTCCGTGATTCATGGCTGCCCCACCCGGTAGCCCACGCCACGCACGGTGTCGATAAACCCCCGGCCCCGGGTGTCGGTGCCGAGCTTGCGACGCAAGTTGCCGATGTGGACATCGACGATGCGTTCATCACCGACCCAGGTGGTGTCCCAGACCTCGGTGACCAGGTCGTGGCGGGTCAGCACCTGGCCGGGGCGCAGGGCCAGGGCAACCAGCAGCTCGAACTCCGTGCGGGTGAGCTCCACGGTCGTCTCCCCCACCCGCACCTGATGGGCGACGGGGTCAAGGATGAGGTCACCAACGATCAAGGGGGTAGTCACCTGCGGTGGGGTGGTGCTGGTGCGCGGGCGGCGCAGCACCGCATGCACCCGGGTCACCAGTTCCCGGATGCTAAAAGGTTTGGTGATGTAGTCATCCGCCCCCAGGGTCAAACCGCAGATCTTGTCGTCCTCGCTGCCACGCGCGGTGAGCATGAGGATGTAGCAGTCCGAGAAGGTGCGAATGCGTCGGCACACCTCCAGGCCGTCAAGTTCGGGCAGCCCCAGATCCAGCACCACAACATCGGGAGAAAAGCGACGGGCCTCGTCCACGGCCTGGGTGCCGGTGTGCGCCTGGCGGGTATCGAAGCCGGCCCGGATGAGGTAGGAGGCCACCATCTGAGCCAGGGGTTGTTCATCATCGACGACCAGCACCCGCCCCGGGGGCGTGGCGGTGGTCGGTATGCGGTCAGCCATAGACCCCAGTATCGCTCCGGCCAGGGGGGAATACCACCCTGGCTCAGTGCCCGGCGGGGAAATCTTCATCAAATCTTCAAACATCACCCTTCGACCGCCGTCACCCCTGTGCCCCACCCCGGGCCGGCGGCATCGTCTCCCCTGGTCGGTTCAGCAGGCGCCACCAGGAATTTCACTGCCTGCACCGCATACCCGGGGCGGGTAGAAGGCCATCGCCCACGGCTGTGGGGTGGTGTCCCGGTGGTGACCCAGGCCACCGAATTCACCCCCTTTTCGCCCTGTTATAAGGCTGTGAGCAGGGTTTTTGATTTCTAGTCCGTCAGGCACCCGTGCTAGATAAAGGTATGGCATCGACCTTGAGGCGGTGTCTTCTCACGGTCTTACCACGATCCAAGGAGATTGACGTGAAACGAGCAGCGATCGCAGCCGCCGCCCTCGCCCTCACGGGGTGTTCGGCCGCCGACCCGGAACCCACCGCCGACGGGACGGTGTCCCAGGATACATTCCTGACTACCCATGGCCTGGCCGCCATGGACGCGGTGGAGATCATTGATCACCTCGACCGGCAGAAGGTCACTGAGCGTCCCACGGATCTGAACGCCTCAGTACGTGCCGATAAACTGCTGCTCTCGAGCGATGACCAGGAAGTCGTGGTCGATCTTCCCGACAATCAGACGTATGTCTCGATCGCACCCTATCTCACCTCCACCCACGACTGCTTCTACCACAGCCTCACGACCTGCCTGGGGGAACTCGACAATGAGGATATCCAGGTCACGATCACCGATGAGGCGACCGGTGAGGTGCTGGTGGACGAGGCGACAACCACCTTCGACAACGGGTTTATTGGCTTCTGGCTTCCCGATGATGCCACCGGCCTGATTGAGGTCAGCTACCAGGGGCGCACCGGCACCGCGGAGTTTTCCACCGCCGACGACGGTGCCACCTGTGTCACAGACCTGCACCTGACGTGATGGCTCAGCAGGGTCCTCACCTGCGCCTGTCTCCCGTGTCACTGAAATCTAACACCAAGGAAGGTTAAATCATGATGAACGGATTTTCCCGACGACAGTTTCTGCTCGGCGGGCTCGTCCTCGCCGGAACCGGGGCCGTGGCCGCCTGCACCAGCGACCCTGGACCCGCTGCCTCGGCACCAGGTTCCTCTCTTCGCCCCACTCCCACCCCCACTGCGCTCGGTGAGCCGACGGTGCGCCGGACACTGACCGCCCGGCCCCTCTCTCTGGATATCGGCGGCATCGAAGCCAAGACGTGGGGATACGTCTCTGACACCGGGGATGCGGCCATTGAGGCCACCGCCGGCGACGTCCTCCAGGTCGATATCACCAATGAACTGCCTGAGAGCACCTCCATCCACTGGCATGGCATCGCACTCCACAACGCAGCCGACGGTGTGCCCGGCATGACCCAGGACCCCATTGAACCTGGCGAGTCCTTCTCCTATGTTTTTGAAGTCCCCCACGGTGGCACCTACTTCTACCATTCCCACTCCGGCCTGCAGCTGGATCGCGGCCTCCACGCCCCACTGATCGTCCGTGACCCGCAAGACGCTGAGGACCAGGACGTCGAGTGGACCATCGTGCTCGACGACTGGGTCGATGGCATTCAGGGCACTCCCGACGATGAGCTCGACAAGCTCACCGGAATGGGTTCAGGCGACCATAACGGGAAGAAGGGAATGGGAGGTCACGGCCAGATGATGCACGGCACCCCGGACCGGGTACTGGGCGGGGATGCCGGCGATGTGATGTATCCGCACTACCTCATCAACGGACGTATCCCCCGTGCTCACCGGACCTTCGAGGCTCGCCCGGGCGACAAGGCCCGCCTGCGGTTTATCAACTCCGGCGGTGACACCATCTTCAAGGTGGCCCTCGGTGGTCACCGCATGACCGTCACCCACACCGACGGCTTCCCCGTCCAGCCCAGGGAGACCGAATCGATCTACCTGTCGATGGGCGAGCGTGTCGACGTCGAGGTCATCCTCGGCGACGGCATCTTCCCGCTCACGGCTTTGGCGGTGGGTAAGGACGACCGCGCCTTCGCCGTCATCCGCACCGCCGGCGGCCAAGCCCCCCACCCCGATGTCGACTTCCCCGAGGTGTCGTCCACCGGACTGCTTCTGTCCTCCCTGAAGCCAGCAGACCGTGCACTCCTACCCGAGGACACACCAGACCGAGAAGTCAGCATCGACCTGGGCGGGCAGATGATGCCGTACGAATGGAGCATTCTCACCGACGGCCAATCCTCCTCCGCGACCGTGCAGGAGGGCCAGCGCCTGCGGATGGTCATGCGCAACAGGACCATGATGCCCCACCCCATGCACATCCACGGCCACACGTGGGCGCTGCCCGGCAGCGGCGGACTACGCAAGGACACCGTCCTTCTCCGCCACGGTGAAACCATGATCGCCGACCTGATCGCTGACAACCCCGGTGAGTGGGCATTTCACTGCCATAACGCCTATCACATGGAAACCGGGATGCTCAGCTCGCTTCGCTACGAGTAACCCCCACAGCAGGGTTGAGTGCCGAGGTGGGCGGGGTGTCCCCCCGAGTAGTGGACACGGCTTTGGTGTCAGGGTTGAGCAATGTGTGCCAGGAGTCGACGGGATTGAAGTATGCGTCAGCGCGCACGGCAGCAAGTTCAATGATGCGGTCGTAGCGCTTGTTAAAGCCGGTGGTTTCGGTATCAATGACCGCAAAGACCGACATGCCCGCCTAAACGCTATCGAACACTGCAAACAAGGTGGATTTCTGTGGATAGCCACACTGGCCCCGTGCGGGTTGTCCACAGGGTGAGTGTGGTTGGTCTTTCGTAGCGGGCGTGGGTGTGGTTGCCTTAGTGCTATGAGCACTTCGCAGGACTATCCGAACACCACCCCAACCCCCGCTACTACGACCACTGGGGAGGGTCAGCGGCGGGGGCCGAGCTTGCGGGATAATTCCCAGCAGGAATTAAATACTGCTACCCAGTACATGAATTGATGAGCTTATGAGTCAAGACATGAGTGAGGCGGACGCCATAGAGCATTTAGACGATCTGGATAGGAAGGCTATCCCTGATGACTTCTGGGATAGCACCAACTAAGGACTAAGCCTGTTTTATTGAGCGTTGTTAGAGTTCGGCGTCCTGGCCGTCTTCGTGCTCTGCCTCTAGCTCTGGTGCCGCGTTGGGCTCGCCTTTAGTTATAAGTCTCCGAACGGGACCAGCATAAGGCGAGCCGATTTACGTGGATGGAAGCGGCGGCGAGCATCTCTCGCTGCACAATAGCTCGATGAGAAGCTTAAAGACTTTCATGGTTGTTCTGCTGAGTGAGGGTTGGTCTTGCGGCTGCGGTGTTAGCGCAGTGGCTTTCGCAATGAGCGGAAGAAAGCTATCTCTGGTGCGAGACCGGGGGTAGTTCTAGGAGAGGGCAAAACCGAAGAATGCAATACATGCGCTTCACTGTAACTTATGCAAGCCAAAATGTAAGTGTTGACCAGCACTGTTTCGAAAATGCCGGATAATTAAAATTATCCTCCATTTTCGTCGTTTGACGTGGGGGTAAGCGTTTTTGGAGCCGGTTGCAACCGGCTAGTCTGGTGCTGCCAGCGAAGAAGTTGCGATCAGATGGGAAAGGCGTGATCGTGGATAAAACTGAAGACATTTGTATTCCTGCCACGCATTTTGGTCGGCGTCGTGTTCGCTGGGTGCCTGAGGATTCTCATATCCGGCTGGAGGTTCGCCTCCCAGCGCCAATGGTCAGAGAGCTAACCATTTTGGCTAATTCAAGGGGTGCTTCCATTGCCCGAGTCGTAACCGATGAGCTGGAGCATTTAGTTGGTGATAATACGCATCATGGTGCTGGGGAGGAAAACTAGCTAGCGAACTTTTCATCAAAAACGAAACAAAGCGCGATCCTGCCAGATCACGCTTTGTAAATGCACAAGCTTGTGGAGCTTAGTGCCAAAAATCCATTCAAAACCTTCGAGAGAATCAAACGGAGATGTGTTTATCTTGTCATGCCTAAAATCAATTAGCAATAGCGGCAGCACTTTTGCCACCCCGATTACCGAGCAGGTGATCGGCCATGGGTAGATTCACCGCACTAGCAGCAGCACCCGCAGTCGTCGAGAAAGCAAAGCACTGGGATACTCCAGCTGTCGCGGCGATCGGTCAAGCGTCGCCGTCGAGGGTGCGCCGACTTACTCGACGCACGTTGCCTGATACAGATCGCTATTTGAGACTGAGGGAGATCGGAATCCAGCGTCCAGCGGGACCACTGCGGAGCGACGCCATTGACCGTGCAGCCCTTGTCCAAGCACACACCCGAGCTATCGACGAGGTCGCTGATGTCAAGGCGGTTCGAGTTGTAGCGCGATACCTCTACGATGAGGCGATCGTCTTCGGCTCGGTTGACGAGGAACGAGCGCTGACACGACCTGCAGTGGATAAATGGCTGTTCCGGGATGACGTCTTTTCTCGCAGGTCACAGCGCACTTATCGGACGATCCTCTATGCTGCAGGCCGGGTTTTATATCCTCACGAATTTCCTGAGCCGCATCGTCAACGAGGACCGCGCCGCAAAGCGGTCCCGGCCGCGAAAACGTCACTGGAGAATGAGTTGTATGCAATTGCTCCGAGCCTGCGACCGGTGCTGCGTGCGCAGCTGCTGACGATTTTGGATCTCACTACTGGGGCGGGCTTGTCGTCTCAGGAGATCCGTCACCTGCGGGGAAGTGACATTTCCCCTCTTGAGCTGGCAGAACGCACGGTAGTGCAAATCGCTGTGAGAAAAAGAGGCATTGTCTCTCGCGTGGTGCCGGTGGTGTGTCCCGTTCGAGGTCATCGTCTTTTGACTCGTGCACGCGAGGTCGGCCAGGGTTACGTGTTTCCTATTGTTGGGGAAACCATGCCTCGAAATGCGATTTGTCATGTCTCGGAAGAGCTCGTTGAGCAGGGTTTTCCCGGATTTAATGCGGCGGCGCTGCGGAATCGGTGGGTGGTAAAACTGGCCTCTGACCCAGGGGTTCCGGCTGCGATGCTGATGAAAATGGCAGGCATTGCTGACCTGCGGGTTTTGCATGATCTGGAAGCAGACCTGCCGAAGTTTACACCGGAAGATGAGGCAAAAGTCCTGCTGCACTGTGAGGAGGTGGACGGCTGATGACCGTTGCGGTGCAGGAGCAGAGGATGATGATCTCTCCGGACTATGTGGAGCGCTGCGCGGCTGTGATTGAAAAATCTGGTGCGCACCGGATGATTGATTTCTATTTTTCCCAGGACCGTGGCGTGGGTGGCCGCAAATCCACCGGACCACAGTATTCGATGCTGAGCGTGCTTACCGTGGGTTTGGCCTTAATCGGGATTCGGCGTGTGTCCTCGATGGCGGAGATTTGGCGCACCTTGTGGACGCTAGAGCCTGCCCAACAGGAGCGGCTTGGCTTAGATCTTTCCTGTGGCGAGGGGACCTATCGTGCTTTTGCCATGTGGCTAACGGGGCGGCTTGAATCTCTTGATTCACTGCCAGATGCCCCTGCACGCCGCGTGAAAAATGGTGATCATCGTCGAATGATGGCCGCGCGTTCTCCGGAGCAAGAGCAAGCCTCCGAAGTTGCATCTGAGAGACTTCATCAGGTTGTAAACTCGCTGGTGGCAGGCTCAATCCATGAGCAAGCCCCCAAAGGATATCGAGGCGATATCATCGCCGACGAGACCAACATCGACCTGGCGGGCCAGTCGATGGGGCTAGGCAGCCGGGACGCGAAACGCCGAGGTGCCGCGTACTCGGGTGCATACTATATCCGCGATCGCGAAGATCACTCCCTGCATTCCGAGCTGGGTACCCGGCGTAGTACCAAAGGTGGCGTGGCCGTTGGCATTACTGCGGTCTGTCGCGTCGGACCACCAAAAGCGGTTTACTCGGTAGCCCCAGTGATTACGGGGATTTCGATTGATAAACCGAGTTCGGGCTCGGTGCAGGGTTTGGCGCGTGCTATTCGTTTTCATCAAGAAAATGGGTTTGACCAGCGCATTAAGCGTGGACGTGTGCCATTGCTGACCGTCGATATGGGCTACAACGTCAAACAGCACTTTAACGATGAATTGCTGGCCGCAGGCTATGCTCCGGTGGTGCGTTATCCCAAGTCTTGGCGTACTGTTTTTGCATCTGACACCGCAGTCGGGGACGAGCCTGCAAGTGGACCACTTCAAATCGCGGGGGAGTTTTATTGTCCTGCTGCGCGTGCGATCGCAGGCGACGGGAAGATCGTTCGACGCACGATGGAACTGCTTGGAGAGGATGACGGTTTTGAGCGCCACGATGCTCGACTTGAAGCTTTATTCCCACTGATCATGGGGACTAATTCGAGGCCTTATCGTGCGCGTCAGGGCCGTGGTCGCCCTCGTAAGCAGGAAGAAAATTCGGATGAGCGACCCGTGAAAATCGATTTAGTATGCCCTGCCGTACAGGGACGCGTGCGATGCCCACTCAAACCGGCGTCGATGACGCTCGCATCCGAGGAAGCCCCGGAGATTTCACCCAGCTGGAGCGCAGATCACTATAAATGCTGTTCAAAATCCAGTATTACGCACACGTTTACCCCTGAGCAGTGGAGACGTGCCCAGTGGGGTTTGGTTCCTGGCTCCTGGGAGCACGCAACGTATTATGAGGCAGCCCGTGCGATTACGGAGCAGCGTTTTTCTATCATGAAGTCCCCGCACGTAACGGGCATGGAATCTTTCAAGCGTGGTGTGCGGCGTGAGCCGATGCTCTACATCACGCTCGCTCTGTGGGTGGCCTCGACGAACCTGGCGATTCAAGAGTCATTCGAGCGGAAAACCGCAAGCCAAGACTCGATGACACGACGACTCCGGATGGTTCGTGAAGATACCGGCCGAGACCTCGCCAAGGTGCCGCCTCGAACGTAATTGTGTACCTGAGAGTCTTCGTATCACCGATTCTGCCTGCAGAGTTTGGGCTGAGGGTACACGGCTTCAGAGGCCCGCAAATCGAACTTGATGGAGCCAGAAGTCGTGTTTTAGGTCAAAGGCTGCGGGGTACGATAGCGATATTTGGACGTGATGAATGGTAGAGGTGGAATGGAACCGAAAGAGCTTGTACCTGTAGGTATTCGTGTCTTTGTGCGTGATATGACAAGTGGCATTGTGCTTCGTGAAATTCGAAGTATGTGGGAGTCGGAGGGGTTTTCTGAGCCTTCTTCGGTAGAGCCAATCGGCGGGGAGAGGGTGTCGTTGTATGAGGCGTATATTCGTCAAGTCGATTGGACGTCTCATGGAGAGGTCGCACGTGCTCTCAGGGTTTTTCAAGAAACTCTGTTGGAAGTTTGGAATGGATGGTCAGAAGAATACCTGGCTAACCGTGACAGAGAGTTTGACAAGCTCACGCGAAAAATTGAAGCTGCGGGTCTTGAAGTTTCGGACAAGTGGCTGATTCAATTGCCGCAGAGTCTTGAGATTTCGCCGGAAGATTTGCAAGCTTTAGCCGATCCGAGTGCTATTTTTGTCCACTTAGAACGTCTGTCTGGGGCCTTACGTGATTCGGATCCAGAATTGGTTATTGGGCAAGCGAAGGAACTTGTTGAAACCACCGCAAAGTTAATTCTCAACGAGCGAAAGGTTGAATACGATCCGAAACTCAAAATTGGACCTTTACTGAGAAAAGCCCAGCACTCCATTGGATTGTCGGACGGGAATCAACAGCTCGGGCCGGACAAACTGCAGGCTGTAAGGCAGATACTCAAAGGTGCCGGTAATGTTGCCTTGGGCCTTGCCGAACTTCGCAACAGCTATGGGACTGGGCACGGACCTGGGAGTTTAAGGTCGGGTTTAGAGCAGCGCCATGCGGAGCTGGCAGTGAATGCCGCTCGTCTTTGGTGTCACATGATGCTTACAACTTACTCCTCTGAGACCGCTCCTTGGCGTTTTGAGGAGCCTAACAAGTGAAACTGACTTTCTAGTCGTGGAACGTCGACTTGAAAAGCTCTGGACAATTCAATAAGACAAATGTTCTAAAGCTCGTCTAGTCAAGCTGGGCGAGCTTTTCCCATGTCCACAGTATGTGCTAGACCGAGGAAAGCAATCGTTAGACGGCGAATCTACGGCCTGATTCGCGGCCAGTTGAAGAGCCCTAGTCGGGGAATTAATTCTCGGGAGATTTCATATCCGCAGCTCGGGAGACACTTTTTGAAAAGCTAGGCTGAGCTGCCATCGTGAACATCACGATTGCTGCCTGGACCGGCGGGCTGGCTATTCCCCGGCACTCGCGCGGGCTGGCACTCACACCGGGGAGTTCCGCACGGCATATTTCGATCGAGAGTGCCGGAGGATGTACCCACACACTCGAGGCGATCGAACGAGAATACACGCATATTCAGTGGCTTCTCGGAGGTTCACCCCTCGACGAAACAGCGCTGGGCTATGTCTACCCGCAGGATCTGCACATAACGGGCGGTGGCCTCACGAACGGCGATTTTGCTGTCGTTGATTTCAGTGATGCTCCCCGTGATTACAGCCCGGACGCATCGCTCGCGACGGCACACGAGATCAGTACAACCACAGCTGGTTCAGTACTATCAGAGCACATCCCGCTCTGGAATCTGGCCGAACCATTGGGGCTTCTCGCCTTGGCCGTGCGTGAGTATTTCCCTGGCTCCACTATCCGGGACCTAACCCGTGACTACGCGGACCGTTGTAGTGAGGGGAATTATGAGACCGGTAGCGCGAACCATGATGGCAGCACGATGGCCTTCGGTCGTCTTGCGTATAGCGTTGCTCATCGGACTGGTATCGAACCGGCATCTTTCTTCCCTCCCATCACTTTGCACGTCCACGCCGAGGATCCAATTTTTACTGAGCGGGTATTGGAGCGGCTCATAGACCGTGCCCAGGCCTTTGCGACCGCTTTCGGAAGTACCGTCGATTGTCGAACGGTGTTTCACGATGTCCGACGCCACTCTTCTTTTCCCTCCACGGTCCACGAACCCGACGCTGAAGAAACTCCGGTCATTCTGTACAGAATTCCGCTGGACACAGGAATTCTGCCCGACGATTGCTTCCCCTCCGTTGTGAGTGAGGCTGTCACCCCTCCGTTCAGCGTAGAGTCACAGGCCATTAGGGAGCATAAGGCTGTCGTCGTGCATCGTGATCCGGAGAGCGGTGTTATTGAGGCGCGTTCGTTTACACCAGATCGGACTCTCATTGATCGTCGTATTCAATGGGGTGATTATCTTCGCTCTGCCGAGGCCATTGACCAGTTGCAGCGCGAGTGCTTGCTGGCTGATCCTGACTGTCTTGGGACACACGCCACGCCGACCGTGATGTGGGAATCTTTGGCTACGTGGGGACTGTCGGAGGATGTCCGGGCTGGAATGACCGGCATGTCTGAGCTCAACGATATTTCTGCAGATCGAGAAACACATACGTCCAGCCCGACAACCACCGTGTGGGCAGTCCACCCCAATGTTGTGTCATTAATGCGGGACTCAGTAGATCGACCACTTCTTACCATGGAGGTTGACGCTACTGCTCCGCTGGGCAGCGTGATTCACGATGTCTGCGATGTAGTGGACGAACTCGGAGTGAATCCAGCGATGGACTTTCCCGTCGAGATAGTGAGGGCGGGGACAGCGCGCTCGGAAACGCCAGTTGCTGCCCAAACTCGTACAGCGACGGATAGTGCAAGTTCGGGCGGAACTTCTCCAGGTAATCCGCGCCGGGCATCTCACTCGGACTCGTTGCCGTGCTTATGGCCATTAGTACTCGGGGCTCGAAGCGATGCCGTTACAGATCAGGCCATTGCGCTTGCTGCGGTTCGGCTTGCTCTCCGGGAATGTGTTCTCCGCGGCGTTTCGTGGGTTGGTGTGAAGCATTCGCGGGTAGCGGGGTCTGCTGCCGAGCACTGCATTACGGTAGCTATCGCGCATAGGGATGACGATGCAGAAGATGCAGAAGATGCACTAATTGAAGGGGTCAACGATGCAGTGAACCGGATCTGCGCAAACCATTTTCCTGGTTCACACATTGCATGCCAGGTTGTGAACGCCGAAGGATGCATCGATATCCGACAGTGGATCACAGCTATTGGTTACCATCCTATTTTTGGACTTCTACCAGCGTATATGCAACTCGAGCGGCTGGGCAGAGCAGAGACTACAGACGGCTAGCCGGGGGGTACGTCACCCTTCCGCAACAACCTCCCACGGAACGGTAATGACGTTGTCGCGGATTCGTCGCCTCGGAGCGCCGACAGGAAATTCAGATCGGTGCAGGTAGGTCAGTGTTTCTCGCCATCGGACACGGGGACCGTACACATCGAATGGCGCTGTCCTGTTCCACGCGTCGTCGAGCGTCGAGAACAGATCGTGGACGGGATCGCCCGGAACATTGCGGTGAATCAGAACTTTGGGCAGGCGTTCGGCCAGGTCAGAGGGCTTCTCAACGTCGAAAGGGTCCCACGCGAGGGTCAGTGTGCGCGGTCCGTCGGCGTCGAGGAGAATCCACGAGCACCGGCGGCCGAGTTCGTCGCAGGTCCCCTCGATGATGTGCCCGCCCGGCGCGAGTCGGGATTGCATCGTTTCCCACGCGGCGTGAACATCCGCGACATCGTATTGTCGCAGCACATTGAACGCGCGAACCAGGTGCGGCCGCAGCCCGGCCAGCTCAAACCCGCCGAGCGCGAAATGAACCCCATCGCGGTCGGGGAGGACGCGTTCGGGGTCGATCTCCAGGCCGGTGACGTCGATAGTAGGGCGAATAGTGCGTAAACGGCTCGCCCACTCGCAGGTCGTCGTCCAGCTCGCGCCGTAACCCACATCCACGGCCAGGGGCCTATCCGCATGGAGGAGCGCGTGGCGCAGGTCCGCGTTATGCACAACCCATCGGTCGCATCGTCGCAGCCGGTTGATCCCCGTCGTTCCGCGTGTCACGGTGCCGACGGGCCCATTCCCGCTCCACGACGGTGTGCGGACATTATGGGCGCGTAGATTCCGCGTCCCAGCGTCGGGGTGGTGGCGATTCCCATGTGAGGTCGAGGGTTTGTCCATAGCGGGGTGCGGTTCAGCAGAAGTGCGCTCGAAGCGTCGTTAGCGGTGGTGTGGATGTGGTACTACCCACTCGTCGATAGTGATCGTAGACTGAGGTGCCGTACTGTCACGAGTCAACCGGGGCTGAACGGCAGCCCACCAATCCGACACTAAGGCTGAGCAGATGAGTTCTTTACCGACGAGTCCGCAGCAGGATTCTACCGATGACCTCCTGGAGCGCCTGGACGCGACCGTTGGTGTGTCCGTCGTCCGCGGGAAGTCATTCGCGGACTTAACGACGTTGCGCATCGGCGGTACTCCGCGCGCTGTCGTCGAGGTAACAACCCCCGGCGCCGTCGCCACAGTGGTGAAAGCCGTCGTTGATGCTCAGGTGCCGTGGATCGTTGTCGGCGGTGGATCGAACTTGGTGGTCGCGGAGAGCCCGTCGGTGGAGGAGCTGATTGCCGTTCATTTGATGGTTCGGCGGCCGATTTTGGACGATCCCGACGATGACGAATCGCAGTTGGCGCCCGTCATGATGGACGTTCACGAAGGCACGGTGAGCTGTTTCGGCGGTGTCGAGTGGGATGCCCTCGTGGCCGCGACCGTGACATCGGGTTTGGGCGGATTGGAGTGTCTGTCGGGGATTCCGGGGTCGGTCGGTGCGACGCCGGTGCAGAATGTGGGTGCGTATGGCGTTGAGGTGTCCTCGGTGCTGCAGCGCGTGCTGTTGACTTATTGCGGCGATGATGAGCACGAGCCGGGTGCGCAGGAGTGGATCACTCCCGACGCCCTCGACCTGGCCTATCGTTACTCGAACATCAAGTTCACCCGGCGCGCCGTGGTGACGGCCGTGGAGTTCCAATTGACGCCCGGGGGAGTGTCGGCTCCGCTTCGCTATGGCGAGTTGGCCCGGCGCCTGGGGGTGACCCCGGAAGAATCGGCTCAGGAAGGTGGTGCTCGACGACCAGCCGCCGCAGTGCGTGAGGCGGTCCTCCAGCTGCGTCACGGGAAGGGCATGGTCCTTGATGAGAACGATCATGACACCTGGTCAGCGGGCTCGTTCTTCACTAATCCCATTATCGACGCGGACGCCCTGCCTCTTATCCGTGAGGCAGTCCGTCAGCGGTGTGACGACGACGTCGCGGAGTCGATGCCAGCGTTCCCCGTCGGCGATCGTGTGAAGCTGTCGGCAGCGTGGTTGATCGATAAGTCGGGGCTGACGAAGGGATGGAAGGTTCACGCGCATGCACCGGCGTCATTGTCGACGAAGCACACGCTGGCCTTGACGAACCGCGGCGGGGCGAGCAGCGCGGATATCGTCGAGCTCGCCCACGCTGTGCAGGATCACGTTCGGGGCGTGTTCGGCGTGAGTTTGGAACCTGAGCCAGTGTGGGTGGGGTTTTAAAGCCGCGGCGGGGTGTTAGTCCCGTCCGCTAATTCCGCTTCGAGCGCTCAATGATGTCATCGCGGACATCGCGTCGGCGGATCTTGCCCATCTGATCCCGCGGCAGATCATCAAAGTGGTAGAACGTGCGGGGCACCTTGTACCGGGCCAGAGACTTCCGGCAGTAATCCTTCAGACCCTCCGGATCCAGGGCCGCGCCGGGCTCAAGGCTGATAGCAGCGACAACGGTTTCTGACCCATCCTCGCGCGGGAGGCCGACTACGGTGGAATCCTCCACGTCGGGGTGCTGGTTCAGAACGTCCTCCACCTCTTGCGGGTACACGTTAAACCCACCGGTGATGATGATCTCCTTGGTCCGCGCGACCAACCGAATGAACCCGTCGGGCTCCATAATTCCCACGTCACCGGTGATGTACCAGCCGTCGTGGAAACTCTTCGCGTTGGCCTCGGGGGCATTGATGTAGCCAGAGAAAACCTGTGGGCCTTTGACCAGCAGCTCGCCGGCCTCACCGTCGGGCATGGTGCGGTCCAAATTATCTTTGTCCGCAATCCGAATAATGGTGTCGGGGAAGGGAATGCCGACGTACCCGGGGCGTCGATCGTCGGTCATGGGGTTTCCGGCAATGATCGGAGAGGTCTCCGTCAGCCCGTAGCCCTCGATCAGGTGCCCCTTGGTCAGAGCTTCCCACTTTTCGACGGTGGACACGGGCAGCGACGACGCTCCCGAGAACGAATTGCGCACCCCGTGGATGTCGATACCTTTCTCCGCGGCCTCCTGAGCGGTGCGCCCATACAGGGTGGGCACCCCGGGCAGCCACGTCGGCGTCTGCTTCTTCATGATCGACATGATCAGTTTCATGTCCGGAGTGGGCAGCAAGATGAGCTTGGCGCCACCAATAAACGGGCCGAACAGCATATTCATCGTGATGCCATAGGCGTGGAACATGGGCAGAGCGACAAGGAACGTTTCTTTGCCCGGGCGCAGATCGGGCACCCACGCCTTGCCTTGGACGACATTAGCCACCAGGTTCCGGTGGCGGAGCTCAGCACCCTTCGGCGCCCCAGTCGTCCCGGATGTGTACAGAATCAGCGCGGGGTCGTCGGGATCCGCCTCATAGGGTTCGATGGTGGAGCCGTCCCCACCTAAACCGTCGGACACCAGTGTTTCCCACGGCACAGTTCCGTCGACGGAGGTCGTGAGCTTGTTCCGCATGGTGGCCAGCGGCGGGAGCGGGATGCGGAGGGCGATGCGATAGTGCAAGGGCATGGCCTTCGTCATATCCACCGAGACGATGGTGTCAAGAGCGGTGTGTGGGTCCCTGCGGAGAGTTTCGACCATTCCCACCGACTTGTCCCACACGATGGCGATGCGGGCACCGTGATCCGCGAAGGGGCCTTTCAGCTCTGGGGCGGTGTAGAGCGGGTTGTGCTCGACGGGAACCGCGCCCAACATGATGCAAGCGAAGAAAGCGTGGACATGCTGGGGGCAGTTGGGCATGAGGATTGCGACGCGGTCACCCCGACGCACCCCGAGCGCGTAGAGCCCGGCGGCAGCCCGTCGTACTTCTTGGTCGACATCTTTCCATGATTGTTCGGCACCGAAGAAGGAAACGCCTGGTCGGTTGCCAAATTTAGCCAGGTTGTCGCGGTAAATGGTGGACAGTGTCATGCCCTCATAATCCAGCTGGTGGCCGGTCCAATCGGGGTAGTACTGTAGCCAGGCTTTGTCGTCAGTTGCTCCCATGTCTGTGCTTTCTGTTATCGATATCTCGTGTGAGGACACTCAGGTAAGTTTTCACCCTAACCTTAACCATGCTCACATAAAAGTTTTTATAGATAAAACTATCACGGGTGGGAGAGTTTCGCAGACCAGGCCGGAGCGTCCATGCACCAGGCCGGAGCGTCCACGCGACGCTTGCACGGTGTAGCGATCTTATCCACTCTTAAAAGCATGAGCACTACACCTCGCGGCCGGATCGCCGTGATTTCGATGCACACCTCCCCCATTGAACAGCCGGGGGTTGGTGATGCCGGAGGAATGAACGTCTACATCCGATCCACCTCATTAGAACTCGGCGCACTGGGCTACGAGGTTGACATTTTCACCCGCGCCACACGCTCCAGCCAAGGGAAAATCGTGCAGCTCGCGCCGAATGTGCGGCTCATTAACATCATTGCCGGGCCCTACGAGGGGCTCAGCAAAGAGGAACTGCCCACACAAATGGTCGCTTTTACCAGCGGGATCATCGAATTCGCGCAATGTGAAAAAGTGTCTTACTCGCTCATCCACTCACACTATTGGATGAGCGGACAGGTGGGGTGGCTTCTTCGCGATCTATGGCGAGTCCCACAGGTTCACACCGCGCACACCCTCGCGCTGGTGAAGAACAGTGCGCTGGCCACGGGCGACCGCCCCGAACCAGAATCACGCCGCATCTGTGAACAACAAATCGTGGACAACGCGGATCGGCTCGTCGTCAATACTGAAGCAGGCAAAGACAACCTGGTCTTCCACTACGACGCCGACCCCGAGCACATCGACGTCGTCCTCCCCGGTGCCGATGTCACACAATTCTCACCCGGATCCGACCGCGCAACCGAACGAAGCCGACGCGAACTCGGCGTCCCCCTGCACGCCACGGTCATCGCTTTTGTCGGGCGCATGCAGCGATTGAAAGGGCCACAAGTTCTCCTGCGGGCCGTCGCCAACATGATGAAAAAGCACCCCGACCAGGAACTACGCGTCCTCATGTGCGGCGGACCATCCGGCAACGGGCTCGCACGCCCCACCGAATTCGAAGACCTCGCGCGGGACCTCGGCATCGACCCCATCGTCCGATTCCTCGCACCCCGCCCGCCAGAGGACCTCGCCAGCGTCTACCGCGCCGCCGACATCGTCGCCATCCCCAGTTACAACGAATCGTTCGGGCTCGTCGCCGTCGAAGCCCAAGCATCCGGCACCCCCGTCGTCGCAGCGCGCGCCGGTGGATTACCCATTACTATCGACGACGGCACCAGCGGAATCCTCGTCGACGGGCATGACCCCGCCGATTGGGCCACAGCCTTGCAATCCCTGTGCGATGACGACGACCGCCGAATCGCGATGGGCGAAAACGCCACCGACCACGCCTCCAGGTTCTCGTGGGCCAGCTCAGCGCGCCACTTGAGCGATATCTATGAGGACGCAATCCGGAAAGGCCCCCACGTTCGTTGCGGAAGTGACCGCGCCGGGGCGTCATAGAGGCCACAATGGGGAGTATGACCAAGAACGACCTGATCGCACTCCTCGACGAGGACGATATTGATTACGACGCCCCCGAGGGCAAAGACTTTGTGGCCGTTATCCTGCCGGGTACCAGGCGGCTGAAAACCGTTGCGCTGCTGATCCCTGGCCACAATTACCTTCGCATTGAAGCCTTCGTGTGCCGTGCCGTCGAGGAAAAGCAGGCCGACGTGTACCGGTTCCTGTTGCAGAAGAACAACAAAACATTCGGTGTTGCTTACACGCTCGACGCGAATAACGACATCTACCTGGCCGGATACCTGCCAGCGAATCTGACCCCGCAGAACCTGGACCGGGCCTTGGGGCAGCTCCTGGACCGCGCGGATAACGACTTCAACCGGATGCTTGAGATGGGGTTTGAGGAATCCATCCGCAAAGAATGGGCGTGGCGGTTAAGCCGCGGTGAATCCACCAGAAACCTGGAAGCCTTCGAGGCCCTCCGGCCAGCCGACGAGTAGCTGTTACGTCGCCGACGAGTAGCCGCCGCCCGTGCGCTGGGCATAATCCAGGCACACTAGGCAAGGTGTTGCCATTCGTGGCACGATAGAGGGCATGAGTAACGGAAAACTTATTCTTCTTCGTCATGGCCAGAGCCAGTGGAATTCCACCAACCAGTTCACGGGTTGGGTCGATGTTGATCTCACTGAAAAGGGCGAGGCAGAAGCCAAGCGCGGTGGCGAGCTCATCAAGGAAAAGGGCCTTCACCCCGAGGTGCTCTACACCTCCCTGTTACGACGGGCTATCCGCACCGCTGATATTGCCCTCAATGCTGCCGACCGGCTGTGGATCCCGGTCATCCGCGACTGGCGCCTGAACGAGCGTCACTACGGTGCGCTGCAGGGCCTGAACAAAGCCGATACCAAGGAAAAATACGGTAACGAAAAGTTCATGGCATGGCGTCGTTCCTACGACACCCGCCCGCCAGAGCTCGAGGACGGTGCGGAGTACTCGCAGTCCGACGACCCGCGCTACGCCAACCTGGACTCGGTCCCGAAGACGGAGTGCCTGAAGGACGTCGTCGCTCGCTTCGTCCCGTACTTCAAGGAAGAAATCCTCCCGCGCGCACAGAAGGGGCAGACGGTCCTGATCGCCGCTCACGGTAATTCCCTGCGTGCGCTGGTCAAGCACCTGGACAACATTTCCGACGACGACATCGCCGGCCTGAACATCCCGACCGGTATTCCGCTGGTCTACGAGATCGCCGAGGACGGCTCCGTTGTTAACCCCGGCGGAACCTACTTGGATCCGGAGGCTGCTGCCGCTGGAGCTGCAGCCGTCGCTAACCAGGGCTCGAAGTAAAACCGGGCCTTTCGCCGTGGGGTTGTGAGGCATGGGGGAGCCCGCCCCGCGTGACCGACTACGCTTAATGATGTGTCCGCGACAATCGGCATCATCATCGCAGTCAGTGTGTTCGTCGGGGGAGCCATTGGGTTCACAGTGGCCAAATTGCACCGTGTTCTCTCTGGCGTGCAGTTACTCCACCCACGCCTGAAACCCCGCCCAGGTGGGGAAACGCCCGGCCGCGAACCGACGGCCCGGGTTCAGAAATCAGCTTCGCCATCGCGCCAGGCCAAGGCGAAGGCGCCGAGCAAGCTGGTGACCTACGCCGACGTGCTCAACGTGGCCGTCGATAATTCACCCATCGCGGTGGTCGTCGTCGATAAGCATGAAGACATTGTGCTAGCTAACGATGCCTCCCGAGTTCTGGGCATTGTGGATAAGACGCACATTAACCGGGCGGCGTGGGGAGCAGCGCTGAAGGTTTTCGCGGATGGTGAGCCGCGTGAGATCGTGTTCCGCCCGGAGCGGTCCGCTCGGGAGACCCGCGAGCGCCCCATTTTTTCGGTAAAAGCTGCCGTCCGCCTACTGTCTGACAGTGACAATCGCTTCATCGTGATTTATGCGATTGATGATTCAGAAAATGTGCGCATGGAAACTGCGCGGAGGGATTTCGTTGCGAATGTGTCGCATGAATTGAAATCGCCGGTCGGAGCAGTGTCATTGATGGTGGAAGCGCTGCTTGAAGCGAAAGATGATCCCGATTCTGTCGAATATTTCGGCGGAAAAGTAATGAAAGAAACCCAAAGACTGGGTCAATTGATCACCGAACTAATCTCTTTAACCAAGCTACAAGGCGCGGAACCATTACCTGACTTCGAAGTCCTGAGCATCGACGATATGGTTGACGAAGCAGTTGAACGATGCCGATTTGCCGCAGAAGCGCACGACATCTCACTTTCCACCGACGCTCCCTGCGGAGCCACCGTGCTAGGGGACACGAACTCGCTGGTCACCGCGGTAAGCAACCTAATCATGAACGCCATTAACTACTCGCCGGAAGCAACGCCGGTCACCGTCACCAGGGAAGTGCTCTCTGATCCCGACAAAGGGCGGGACGTCGTGGATGTTCGGGTGACAGACCGCGGAATTGGCATCGCCCCCGAAGACCAAAAGCGAGTTTTCGAGCGGTTCTTTCGCGTCGACAAGGCACGGTCCCGACGAACTGGGGGTACAGGTTTGGGCCTGGCGATCGTGAAGCATGTGGCAGCAAACCACGACGGCGACATTAAGCTATGGAGTAAGCCGGAAACCGGATCAACATTCACTTTGGAGCTCCCGACGCATGACTAGTGTTCTTATTGTCGAAGATCAGGAAACGTTATCCGAGCCGCTTGCATTCCTCCTGCGCAAGGAAGGATTCGATGTCATCATCGCCCCGGACGGGCCCACGGGTCTGCGTGAGTTCAGCCAGCACGAGATCAGCATTGTTCTCCTCGACCTCATGCTCCCGGGGATGTCCGGCACTGAAGTCTGTAAAAAACTGAGGCAAAGCTCCACCGTGCCGATCATTATGGTCACGGCACGGGATACGGAGATGGACAAAATCGTTGGCTTGGAGCTGGGTGCCGACGATTACGTCACGAAACCGTATTCGGCCCGCGAACTGATCGCGAGAATTCGGGCGGTCCTTCGACGTGGCCGCGGGACCTCTGGGCCTGATCAGTTTGACGACGAAATTCTTGAGGTCGGGAACGTCCGGATGGACGTTGAACGCCACTCGGTATGGGTGGACGGCAAAGAGATCAGCATGCCCTTGAAGGAATTTGACCTGCTGGAATACCTGATGCGGAATGAGGGGCGCGTGCTGACCCGTGGCCAGTTGATTGACCGTGTGTGGGGGCTGGACTACGTGGGGGACACGAAAACGCTGGATGTTCACGTGAAGCGGTTGCGGTCCAAGGTGGAGGATGACCCCTCGCACCCGCACCATCTGATCACTGTCCGCGGGCTGGGATACAAATTTGAGTAAGGATGTGGAGTTTTAGCGGGGTGGTGCCGCGCGGTTTTTAGTTGGCCGGGTGTGTGCCGGCGACCGTTGCTGGATGCATCGCAACAATCGGCATTCCCAATGACACCGGGCGACGTGAATTCTGCGTGGCGGCGGTTTGTTGCGTGACGTTGGACTTTCCCTCGGCCTCCATCACGATCCGGGCCCGTTCCTCTAACGCTTCACAATGTTCTGCGATGACCTCGTAAGCGCTCTCGCCGAGCATTTCGGTCAACTCATCTTTATGCGTGCGCCACAGGGATTTTCCGTGGAGAAAAGGCATGGGCGTATGGCAGCCCGGAGCGCCACTGCAGTACCAGTCAAAATCCTCTCCGCCGTCGCCCCACCCGCGGCGTTCATATTCGCCAATCGTCGTGTGCAGGATTTCGTGGCCATCGGGACGGGTTTCCCAGTCCTCCGTGCGGTGCAAAGGTAGCTGCCAGCACACCTCAGGCTTGGCGTATTCCAGCCGTTCGCCAGTGTCCATGGCCCACTGGTGGAGAGCGCATCCCGTGCCCGTCGGCCATCCCGGTCGGTTCGCGAAAATGCAGGCACCATCCACAATCGGCGTTTTGAGCGCTGGCTCTGGTTCGCCGTCGTCATTATCCAGTTCATCCCACACCAGCCAGGGCTCCAACTCCGCCGGATCGCGGGTGCTCAGCCACTCGTCCGTCCCCTCCGGGCGAAGCTGCCAATACTTCGCGGGCATACGGGACACGCAATCCGTGAGGGCGTCGTGATCGTCTTCGTCGGCAAGAAAAGCCCCATGAACACAGCAGCCAGCATTGGGCATCGACGAATCAATCCCCGGGCATGCGTCGGTGCCGAACCGGCAAGAATAGCCGGAAAGCAGCCAGGTGAGATCGACGGTGATGAGGTGATCATCGTCGTCAGGGTTGAGGAAGGAGAGCCATTCGCGGGGGAAGTCTGCGGGGACTTCGACGCCGGCGCGGATGGAACGGTCCGCGAGGGTGCCCTCGGGGTAGCCGGTGCGCACGGGATGGGTGCGCGCTGTGGACTGGGTGGGTTTAGGAGTGGGCATTGCGCACTCAGCATAGATGCTGACCGGGCGATCACTTAAAACGCGGAAAATCTAGCGACGGTTGAACCCAAACGTAATACGGGGTTATACGACTGAAGATAAACTCTTCCTTGAAACGAAAAACGGCCTCGAGCTGCTGCTCGAGACCAGAATTTCTTTTTAATATGCAGGTGATTCCTGCTCATCCAGGAGCACCTATTTCTTACTGACTCGTGGGCCAAAGGTTCCGGCAGGGCCATAGTGGTAATCAACCTTGAAACTGCCGTAATCATTCCCGGTGGCGCTGATTTTTTCACGACAGGAAAGGGTGTCCTGCGCGGTGCTGATAATGCAGACGACGGTGTATTCCTGTCCCGTCGTCGGGCTTTTTTGTGTGAAGTCAGCGCGCATTATGGGAGTCACAGTCGGGTCAGGAGTCCACTTGGAGTAGGTCTGTTGCATCGCGGAGGTGAATATTGCTCCTGCAAAACCGCAGGATGTTTTCGCCTCTGCCTTAATCTCATCCCCGTCGTAGGTTGTGCCGCAATATCCGCCGATTTGATTGGGATTGGGGATGTAATTGCTCGTCCCATTCAATGTGGATGGTGCGTCCTCTTGCCGACGACGGTCACTCTCGGTGGCGTCGCCATCGGTATGGCGATCGGCCTCTGCCTGGGAGTCGAGAGAAGGCCGAATGTTCGTGTGGTTGCTTGATGCGGCGCGGGGACTCGACGATGAGGTTCCCGACGGGGAAACTGCTGATCGTGAGCTTTGGAACGTTTCGTCACTGCCCTGGTCGCACCCGGACAGGCAAAGGCCGACCACAGGCATAACACTGAGGAGGGAAACGTATTTTCTACTTCTCGTCATGTCACCCATCGGCTTAAGCTCACCCTTCACCATAGATATTTCTGACATTATGCAGATTACCTTGCGGTCGGTTCTTATATTTCGTTCTTTTGTTTCGTGTCACTTCGCGGATCTGTCGCGGTGTTTCGACGGACGTATGATGGGTAAAACGTTTACCGGCCAATGAGTTTTTGGCCCAGCGAAGGAGCCATCATGACTAAGAAATCACTTCAGCGTCGACTGTCCCGCGCAAAGAAGCTATACGCAGGGCATGCGCCTAAAAAAGAGCCAGTTTCCCAGAAGGTTACGCGGCTCGCTCTCGGTGGATTTATGACGATGGCGGGTGTGTCGCACCTCGCGTGGAACCGTAAAACGTTCCAGGACCAGGTCCCGTCCTGGGCTCCGTTCTCTGAGGACTCGGTCGTCGTCGGCTCTGGTTTGGCAGAAATTGGCCTTGGCCTGAGCCTGTTAGCTTTGCCCAAGGAGCGCCGCAAAGTGGGGGTTGCATTGGCTGCTTTCTACATTGCTATTTTCCCGGGCAATGTGGGGCAGTACGCCGAAAAGAACGGCGGTTTTAACTTGGATACCGACGGCAAACGTCTCCTGCGTCTCTTCGGACAGCCGGGATTGATCGCTGCTGCACTGTGGGCTGGCGGCCTGCCTGAGAAGGACTAAGTAACCGAGCGGGCTGCGTCACTCCGCCGCCACCCACGTTGGTTCGTTTATCGCACTGATACAGTTGTGTTCCGTGCGACTCGGTGTACTAGACGTAGGAAGCAACACCGTTCATCTCGTGGTGGTTGATGCCCGTCAGGGTGGTCAACCGTCGGCGATGAGCGACTGGAAAACCACCATGCGGCTCATGGAGCACATTAATAAGCATGGCGAGTTGAACTCGAAAGGCCGCCACAAGCTCGTCAAAGGGGTCAAAGAGGCCTCCGACCTGGCCGAAACGTTCGGTTGCGATGACATGATCCCCTTCGCCACGTCCGCGGTGCGCTCCGCCACCAACTCCGACGACGTCCTGGCGGAAGTGAAGGACCAGACCGGCGTCGAACTAAAAATTCTCTCCGGCGAGGATGAAGCTCGCCTGACATTTCTTGCTGTCCGACGGTGGTACGGATGGTCGGCCGGGCGCATCATTGACCTCGACATCGGGGGCGGATCCCTCGAGATCAGCGCCGGGCCAGATGAAGACCCGGAGGATGCGTTCTCCGTCCAGTTGGGCGCGAACCGGTTGACCCACGACTGGCTGGACCAAGATCCACCGTCGAAGAAGAAGATTAAAGCGCTGCGCGATTACATCGACGCGGAATTGGCCACCCCAGCAGCGACGATTAGGAACCACGGGGTTCCCGATCTTGCCGTGGGAACGTCGAAAACCTTTAGGACATTGGCCCGACTGACGGGCGCCGCTCCCAGTTCGGCTGGCCCCAGGGTGAAGCGGACGTTGACTCGCGCGGGTGTTCGGCAGCTGATTGCGTTTATTTCTCGGATGACGGCGGAGGACCGCGCGGAGCTCGAGGGAGTCAGTGCGGATCGCGCGCCGCAGATCGTGGCCGGTGCGCTGGTGGCTGAGGGGGCCATGCGCGCGCTGGATCTGGAAGAGATCAGCATCTGCCCGTGGGCTCTGCGTGAAGGTGTCATTATGCGGTACACCGATTCGCCCGACTTTGTGGCTGATTATCAGTAGGCGGGCTTATGGCCCCGTGGCGTCGGCAACCGTTTGATTGTCGGCCGGATTTGGCTTATACACCTAAGAGTGAAACTAGTTTGTGGCCCGAAAATGTGGCCACATGTTCATTGTTGGCCTGCGCTTGGGTAGGGTTGAGGGCGTTAATGTCCGGCCCGTGAACAATGGGCCATTCTCCATTGATGGTCGAGAGGACGGTATGGCTGGCGACCAAATAACTGTGGCAGAACTTCTTGCTCGCCGCGCCGCGAGCCGGAAGGGTGCCGGCGTGGCTGGGGAACCGGCTGACGATGCCGATGTTGCCCCTCGACGGCACCGGAACATTGAACAGGGGGGCGTGTCTGTCGCAGAACTGACGGGATCAATTCCGAAAGTTACCGACGAACACCTCGAAAACGGCGGGTACGAAGAGCCGACGGACGTCGATGTTGATAACGCCGATGAGGTAGAGGCTGAAACCTCGGCGTCGGTGGATAGTGAGTCGGCGGATAACGACTCAGTCGATAGTGAGTCCGTGGATAGCGACTCGTCGTGGTCCGACGAAACCTGGGCCCGAGCTGCACAGAACGATGCACATGACGAGCAGGGTGCCGACGATGCCGAGTTGGTTGATCAGGGTGCCGGCGACGATGCGCGCGTCATTGATGACGAAGCTGACGTTGACAGTGACGTTGATGCAGCCGACGTCGGAGCTGAGGATGCCGCAGACACCGTTTGGAATGAAGATACGTGGGCTGTGAGTGCGGATGATGCTGACGATTCGGCCGCTAGCAGCGACATTGCTGAGGACGATCTGGCTGCGGATCGGGTTGTGTACCAGGGCGGATCTGACCGCGTAGCAGCGGACCGCGCCTCCGAGATCGACGATGATCAGTCGCGTGGCTCCGTTTCGGCGGCGACCTCGCGTACATCAACTCCGTCGACGGAAGAGACTCGCAATCTGCAACAGATTACCGACGAGGACCTCGCAGCCGCCGACGATAATGCCGGCGAACAGGGATTATTGCGTGGCAATTACCCCTCTGACGGCGACTCTGAGATCGACGATGAGGCCGCGTATCGGCACGATGAGCAGGAAGGAATCCTGCTGAAGGAGGAGTACGAGGATTCGGAGCACTTGTCGGAGTACCCCGATGAGTACGATGAGTTCTCCGACCGGGACGAAGCCGCGGCCAAGGCTGAATCCCGCGGCAAGAGCGCATCCTCGGACAAAGGCGAGTCCTCGGACAAAATGAACATTGGCTTGATGATCGTCCAGATCATCGTCGCCTTGGCTGCTGGCGTGGCCGTGTTCAAAGGGTTCACCATTCTGTGGAACAGGTTCTCGGTGCCGCTGACGGCATTGCTGGCCATCGTCATGACTCTTGTGTTCGTCGGGGTGGTTCACGCTCTTCTGCGTGAAAAAGACAAGCTCATCATGCTTCTTGCCGCGGTAGTTGGGCTCGCGCTGACCTTCGGGCCGTACCTCGTCGTCATGTAGCGAACCCGCGTCGTCGGTGTCGGTGGACGTGCATGGTTCACTCTGGCACCCTGGGTGCATGACTAAAATCGCTGTAATTGGTGGAGGAAAGATCGGCGAGGCCCTGATTGGGGGCCTACTGTCTGGCGATTACGATCCGACGGATATTGTCGTAGCTAATCGACGCCCAGAGCGCAGCGACGAACTCAAAGAGCGCTATGGAGTTACCGCCGTTGACGACGATGCCACTGCGGTAGAAAACGCGGACATTGCTTTCCTATGCGTGAAGCCCTACGACACGCTCGGCGTCGTGGAAAGCATCGCAGATGTCGTTGACCACAACGATACGGACACAATCCTGGTGTCCATGGCCGCAGGAATCACCTTGTCCTCGCTGGAGGGGATCGCCTCCGCGGGGACGGCTATTGTGCGCGTGATGCCCAACACTCCCATGCTCGTGGGCAAGGGCGTCAACGTGATCGCGCGGGGCCGCTTCGTCTCTGACGAGCAGCTGGAAACAGTCTCTGACCTGCTCGGACTGCTGGGCTACACCGCGGAAGTTAAAGAATCGCAAATGGATGCGGCGACCGCTGTGTCCGGATCGGGCCCGGCCTATTTCTTCCTTGTTCTGGAAGCCATGACGGATGCTGGCGTCAACTTGGGGCTGCCCCGTGAACTAGCTAAGGAGCTGGCTTCGCAAACAGCACTGGGCGCGTCGACGATGGCTACGCAGGAAGGGGCCGACCCTGTACAGCTTCGCGCGAATGTTTCGTCGCCAGGTGGGACGACGAGTGCAGCCACCCGTGCCCTCGACGAGAACGGCTTGCGTACCGCCTTTTATCGGGCGATGGAAGCATGCGCGAAGAAGTCCGAGGAGCTAGGGAAGCCGGCGTCGAAATCGGATAATTCGGGCGACAACTAAGGAGTCTCCGGAAGCCACGACAAATAAGACGACAACTGCACGGTGAGAGTTAGGGGCGTGAAGCAATCCAGAAGTAATCCAATTGGGTTGCTTTGTTTCACACTCGTCCCATGATGCTCATGGGTTCTCATCGGTTCCATAGGTGTTCTTAACTGCACAATTAACACGTTGTGTCCCCCTATAATCGCTATGACACATCATTCACGCTAAGCTGGTCTAAGCACGTGCGTGTCACCCTGCGGGAGGGGAAGCCTGCAGCGCGGCGTGCCGAAAGGTAGAAAACTGAGTATGAGCCATGCAGAAAACGGATCGTTTCTGACGGTCGCTGAAGTTGCAGACATTATGCGAGTCTCCAAGATGACCGTGTACCGCCTGGTCCACGCCGGTGAGCTTCCGGCTGTTCGCGTAGGGCGTTCCTTCCGGGTACACGAGTCTGCGGTGGATGAGTACCTTAAAGAGTCGCACTACAAAGCGATCTAGTCGCACGCGATCTACTCGTTGGTTGCGAGGGGTGAGGCTAGAAAAGTCTCACCCCCACCAGCGAATATGTCTCTGACGGACACTGCGTGGCAGATACGCCCTACGTTTCACTTTTGGTTTTAGCACGTCGTGGCCGGTAGAGTGGTGGCCATTCGTGTCTGCCTCGTGCGTAGGCGAGAAACTGTTCACTATCGATAAAGGATTCCTCATGGGTTCTGTCATTAAGAAGCGCCGCAAGCGTATGTCCAAGAAGAAGCACCGCAAGCTTCTGCGCCGCACCCGCGTTCAGCGTAGGAAGCTCGGTAAGTAAACCGGGCTCCGTGAGGAGCTCTCGCCAAAGCCGACCTGTCGGATGAGGTGGAACCGTGACTGCACGGATCTTCGCCTCCGAGGCCGGCTTTTGTCGTATTTGAGGACGTGTATATGCATCAGGTTGAACTGATGATCAGGCAATCATGTGGATCGTGCCGACGTGTTGCGGAGCAGATTCGCCCGATCTGTCAACGCTGGGGTGCCGAGTTTGTGGTCACGGACGTTGACTCCGACACCAGCTTGGCGATGGAATTCGGGGATCGTGTTCCCGTCGTCCTTGTCGACGACGACGAAATCGCCTGTTGGGAGATTGACGACGAGGACCTCATCGCCGCTCTCGAAGCGTGAGAGGTGCCGTCGGGTGTGAACACTGTGTCCCACAGATGGCCACCGTCGGCAATGAGTAGTGCCGTCTGACCCCGAGCGGTTTTATGAAACTTTTGCCTGTCCTTACCGGGGTTGCCCGAATTGTTGTGGAATACCTCCAAAATCTGAGTGTTTACCCCCTCATGTGTGGCCCACACGCCGTAAATAACCGCTTTCTTTGTCATGGAAGGGGCAAAGCGGATACGGTGTTTAATCGAATATGTGGGATCAGCTGTGTTACCCCTGTTACTACAGCTGCTAGTGGAGACTCCCGGGGTGCCCTGGTTGGCCTGTCGAACGGGCCGAGGGGGGGCGCTCAGCTAGCTCAGAGAGTTCCGTAAGGATGACGACCCTTCCGGTGGCTTCTGTGCTGGTGGACAGTCCGGCACCCGCACAGAGAAGAGCGGGGATCCCCTGCGAGGAGGTTCTTTCGTGAGCATTGTGCTCGTAGGCATGTCGTATCGATGTGCACCTGTTTCCTTGTTGGAGCGGGCTACGGTAAGTGCGGAGGACCGCCCTAAGGTGGCGGCGGACCTTCTAACCGAGCCGTTTATTTCTGAGGCATTGATCGTTTCCACGTGCAACCGCACAGAGTTCTACGTGGTGTGTGAGGGTTTCCACCCGACGGTGGAGCACATCGTCGATACCATTTCGCGGTATTCGGGCGCGTCGGTGTCGGAACTGTTCCCGCACTTATATGTGCGGTACGCTGAGTCCGCCGTGGAACACATGCTCCGCGTTGCTGCCGGCCTGGACTCCATGGTTGTGGGGGAGCAGCAGATTATTGGCCAGATTCGCGACGCCTACGCGAGCGCCACGGAAGATGGCACTATCGGGCACGGGTTGCATGAATTGGCACATCGTGCGCTGCGCACAGGCAAGCGCGTTCATGCCGAAACAGATATTGACGACGAAGGGCCGTCGATGGTGTCCTTCGCCGTTCGCCAGGCCTTGGACGCGATGGGGGTTGACAACCTCGACGACCGTCACGCGCTCGTGGTGGGGGCCGGTGCGATGGCCTCGTTGGCGTCGACGCATCTTGGCCGCCTCGGCGCGTCGATGACCATTGCTAACCGCACACTGGGTCGCGCGCAAAATGTGGCGTCCCACGCCCGCGAGGTAGGCGTATCCGCGGATGCGACCGATCTGTCCGACCTTGTGACAGAGATGTCCCGTGCGGATATCGTCGTCACCGCTACTGGAGCCTTGGACCCGTTGGTTGATACTCCGATGGTTGACCAGGCACTCGCGGTTCGCGCGGAACAGCGCCACGGCGATTCGTCTGAAACCTCCGCTGACCTCGTCATTTGCGACTTGTCTCTGCCTCGCGACGTCGTGTGCGCTCCTCGCCCCGGCGTGACCGTGCTGAATATTGACACGATGCAGAAAGAGCGCCGCGCTGCCCTCGAGAACGAGAGCGACGTCGTCAAGCACAACCAGGGGTTGCCAGAAAGTGCCCAGCCCAGCGTCGTTTCTGATGATGCAGCTGCACTGGCACGGTCCATCGTCGCTGAGGAACTGCGGTCGTATGTCGAGCGCATTCGTAGCCAAGATGTGGTTCCGACGGTCAAGGCGTTGCGCCGGCGTGGTGCGGACATTTTGCGCAGTGAGCTGGACCGGATCGATTCCCGCACCCCGGACCTGAGCGAGAAGGAACGCAAAGAAGTCCACAGCGCCATGAAGCGTGTGGTGGACAAGCTCATGCACACGCCGACAGTTCAGCTCAAGAAACTGGCTGGCCACACCGATATGACCTATTCGGATGCGATCCGGGACCTCTTCGGCCTGGACGATGTGGAGTACCCGTCGGCGGCCGAAGGACGGCCAGAGCCCTCTGTGCCACAACCAGATTCGTCATTGACCAACTACGCTGTTCCTATGGCCTTGCCTGATCCCGCTGACCCTCGCAGTATGGGCGCGATCATGGGGCTGCGACATGATGGATCGGATGTGAAGAAAGGGCATTCATGATTCGTATTGGCACCAGGGGTTCCGCGCTTGCATTAACCCAAGCTGGGCACGTCCGGGACGCGCTGATTTCCGCCGGATTAGAAGCTGAACTATTCACAGTTCATACACCGGGGGACGCGTCACAGGGTGCTGGTACTCCTGTTGCACGGATCGGTGTTGGAGTGTTCACGCAAACACTTCGCACGGCACTTGCCGCGGGTGAGTGCTCGTTGGCTGTGCATTCTTTTAAAGACTTGCCGACGGCACCTGACCCGCGTTTTCGTTTGGCCGTTCCGCCCAGGGTCGACGCCCGTGACGTGGTGTTCTCCCGCGACCGGATTCCGCTGGCGGACTTGCCGGCAGGGTCGATGATTGGAACCGGTGCCCCGCGGCGCATGGGGCAGGTCCGGGCGCTGAGGCCGGACTGTACCGTCGTGCCTATCCGCGGCAACGTCGATACGCGCATCGGGCGGTTAGAGAAGGACCTGGACGCGGTGATTTTGGCGCGTGCCGGTGTAGAACGCCTCGGTCGCCTGGCGGAGGCGACGGAAACGTTGGATGTGGACACGGTGCTGCCCGCTCCAGCACAGGGGGCGCTGGCGGTGGAAGCCGTTGCCGAGGGGCACGAGAATTGTTCCGAGGAAGCCTTGTATGCGATTCATGTGCTTGATCACGAGATGTCGCACCGTCGGGCTATCGCGGAGCGTGCAGTTTTGGCCTCATTGAACGCGGGGTGTACCGCCCCCGTGGGTGCCTACGCGACGGAGGATTCGTTCCGCGCGGGTGTATTCGCGGTGGACGGCTCTGAGCGTGTGACGTGGAGTTCCGAAGGCGAACCAACCGAGGACATTGGCCACCAAGCAGCGGAGTATCTACGTGCGCATAATGCGATGGATTTGATGTGAGTGCACCGGTGTGGGGCCCTCCGTCGGCCGGGTACTAGCCCCTGTCTGTGATGTCGGAGGGTGTCGTCGTTTTGGATTGAGCACGTAGTAGGATTTATTCTCTTTTAGTCAAAATTAGCCGCGGTTCGACCCCGCTTTAAAGGATCTCCATGACCAACTCGACTCCAGGGCGCATCCTGTTCGTCGGTGCCGGCCCCGGTAACCCTGACCTCTTAACGGTGCGCGCACGAGAAGTTCTGACATCTATTGCGGACGCATGGGTGGATGACGGCGTCGGTGAATCTATTTGCCGCCTCGTGGGGCACGATGTCCCCGTCCCGCGTGAGAAAATAGAGGAAGCCGAGCAAGAGTTTGCTCGGATGGTGGAGGAAGCGAAAGCAAAAGGGTCTCGCCGACGGCCAACGCCCCCTCCTCCCCCGACGGCGGCGAATATTCGCAGCCCCGAGGGTGACCCGCAGGCGACGGCCGATGCCATGTTGGCTCAGGCTGCCACGGGGACCGACGTTATTCGCCTGGTCGCGGGCAACCCTTTGGGTAACACCTCGGTGTTGGCGGAAATTAGTGCTGTTGCTGCTCATGATGCCGATTTCCAGGTCGTGCCGGGAATGTCGGTTCCCTCGACGGTTCCGTCCTTCGCTGGTATCGCCGTTGGTTCGAGTTTTACCGAAACGGATGTGACGGGTAGCGACGACACCGCGACGTGGGATCGGCTGGCCCAGGCACCCCAGCCGCTCGTTCTCCAGGCGGAGGCCCAGGACCTCCCTGTCATTGAGTCCCGGCTGGTGGACCGTGGTCTGCCCGAAAGTACGCCGGCCACCGTCACGGTGAATGGCACTACTCGTTTGCAGAAAACCTACGACGTCACCTTGGGCACGTTGACATCGTGCGAGGGCGATCTGCCAGGTCATTTGGTGGTCACCATTGGCGTCGAGGTCGGTGCGCGCAACAAATATTCGTGGTGGGAAAACCGGGCTCTGTACGGCTGGTCGGTGCTGGTGCCCCGAGCGAAGTCGCAGGCAGGGCCGATGAGCACCCGCTTGGCTCAACACGGTGCGATCCCGTTGGAAGTGCCGACGATCTCTGTGGAGCCCCCGCGCAGCCCAGCGCAAATGGAACGCGCCATCAAAGGCTTGGTTGACGGGCGCTACCAGTGGATCGTCTTCACCTCCGTGAACGCGGTGAAAGCCGTGTGGGAGAAACTGACCGCGATCGGCCTGGACGCCCGCGCTTTCGCCGGCGTGAGCATCGCGACCGTCGGAAAGAAAACGGCCAAGGCTGTGACGGACCTGGGCATTAATCCTGAGCTCATGCCCCCGGCCAATGCGCGTTCCGCGTCGGGACTCGTGGATGTTTTCCCGCCCTATGATGCCGATATTGACCCCGTGAACAGGGTTTTCCTTCCCCGCGCGGATATCGCCACCGACGTTCTGGTCGACGGCCTCATTGATTTAGGCTGGGACGTGGACGATGTTGTGGCCTACCGCACCGTTCGTGCGGCCCCACCCAGCGCCGATATCCGCCACATGATTAAGTCAGGCGGGTTCGACGCAGTGTGCTTCACGTCGTCGTCGACAGTGAAGAACCTTGTTGGCATTGCCGGGAAACCCCACCAGCGCACGATTATTGCCTGCATAGGCCCGATGGCCGCAGCGACCGCGAAAGAATGTGGTTTGCGTGTTGACGTCGTGCCGGAAGAAGCCGGGGTTCCCGAACTCGTGGACGCGCTCGCGGAACATGTGGCAGGTTTGCGTGCGGCGGGGCAATTGCCGCCTCCTAGGAAAGTGCGGAAGAAGAAAAAGTCCTCGTAAGTAGCGTGTCGGGACCACGTAGTACCCTGGGGCGCATGTCACAAACTAACGAATCCTCTCAGAGCACGAACCGCCCATCCCGCGATAGCTTAGGTCTCCAACGTCGCCCCCGCCGTTTGCGGACGTCGGCGACGATGCGGGATTTCGTTGCAGAGACTCGTTTAGATCCGGCCAACCTGATCCAGGTGTTATTTGTCCGCCACGGCATCGACCAGCCGGAAGAAATCCCCTCCATGCCGGGGCAGTATCAGCACACCGTGTCCTCTCTTATCGACGCCGTTCGCGAGGCCCGCGACGCCGGCGTGCGGTGCGTTGACCTGTTCGGCATCCCCCTCGAGGAGGAGAAAGACGCCCAAGGGTCCGAGGCCTGGAACCCCAATGGCATCCTCAACCGCGGGATTGCCGCGGTGCGTAAGGAATTCGGTGACAGCATCCTGGTCATGGCCGATACCTGCCTGGACGAATTCACCGATCACGGCCACTGCGGTGTGCTGACGGAAGACAAGCACGGGACCGTCGTCGTTAATAATGACAAGACCGTGCCGCTCTATGTGAAAATGGCGGTATCGCAGGCCAAGGCGGGGGCGCACATTGTCAGCCCGTCCGGAATGATGGACGGGCAGGTCGCGGAAATCCGACGTGGCCTCGACGACGCTGGTTATGAGGATGTGTCGATCATGGCGTACTCGGCGAAGTATGCGTCGGCGTTCTTCGGGCCGTTCCGCGATGCCGTGGGATGCTCGTTGCAGGGCGATCGGAAGGCCTACCAGCAGGATCCCGCGAACCGGCGTGAATCGTTGCTTGAGGTGCAGCTGGATATCGACGAAGGTGCGGACATGGTGATGGTCAAGCCGGCCATGGCGTACTTGGATGTGGTTCGCGAGGTTGCGGACTTTTCGCCCGTTCCCGTAGCTGCGTACCAGGTCAGCGGTGAGTACTCCATGATTGAGGCTGCCGCGCAGAAGGGGTGGATTGATAGGCGACGCATCGTGCTGGAATCGTTGACCTCTATCCGACGGGCCGGCGCGGACATGATCTTCACGTACTATGCCACTGAAGTAGCCCACTGGTTGAAGGACAACTAAGTCACGCGGTTTGCGTGCACACCGTCACCCCATGCTCCGCTGCGGTAGTTTGCCGCCCCATATTGGAGGAATTTATGGCTTCACCTGAGCACACACATCTGTCCCCGACGCTGCGGATGGCAACCACCCCTGGCGCGTCGCCCGCGCCGGGATCCGGGCCTGCACCTGGTTCGGGTCCGACGCCGGGTTCGGGCTCGACGCCGGGGCAGCCGAACCCCGCTCCGCCGTCGACACCCGGCCAGTCGGGGTCGTCGGGCTTAGGTGAACCGGCCCCGGGAGAACCAGGTGTCAGTGGCGATCCACTCCCTGGAGGTGCCCCGGCCCCGGGAGGAGCACAAAACCCAGGAGACTCCAACCGTGGGTACGGCCCCGATAACGCGGCCGGCGGATACACCCCGGATGACGCGAACCGTGGGTACGGGATGCCACCGCAGGCCGTGACCGGGTCGCCGTCGTCGAACAATAATGTCGACAAGAAAAAGCAGCCCGAGCCGCCTCAAGATGTGAAGGATGCGCGGACAGCGTGGATGTGGACCGCACTCCTGCAGGCGATTCTCGGTGTGCTGACCGGGATCGAGGTCATTGCGAACCCGTCGATACTGGATACCGCCATCAAACAGGCTAAAGATATGTATGGCATGTCCACGGAAGATGTCAGCAATTCGGCCATCGCCTCGGTCAGTGGGGTGATGATTGCCGTGTTCTACATTGTGGCCAGCTTGGTCGCGGTTCTCCTGATCAAGCAATTCGTGAAGGGGAAGAAGTGGACGCGGTTCCTCTTGGTCCTGGGGTCCGCCTACCTAATTGTGAACGGCGTGAGCGGCGCCTTCGCGGTGCCGGACGTCGGGTCCAATATGTTCGTATGGGCAACAGGATCGCTAGGCATTGTGTCGGCTGTGTTGTCGGCGGTGGGGATTTGGTTTTCTACCCGGCCGCCAGCGTCCGATTATTTGCGCGGAACGTCCCCCAAGGACGACTCCGGTAGCTCGGGCGACGGGAACTAGGGCGGCAGGAGCGCCCGGAAGTAACGACAGGAACGCCCGGAAGTAAGGCCCGAAAATAGTACAGAGACGGTGTCGGCACGTAAGGTACAAGTATGCCGATGTCCAGCACCGATAGTGAGCCCACCTCCCCCTCAGGAGGTCAACCACGCCCACCTATGGTCACAACGGCCCGGTGGGTGTTTGTTATCGCTGCGGTGCTGATGGTTCTGGCCGGCCTGATTTTAGCTAGCGCCCACTACACCGGCCATGAGGACTCTGACTTCATTCACGCGTGGGAACGGAATATGCGGATAGTCGGCATTGCCAATGTTCTTCTGGGGTGCGCCATCGGTTTCGCCGTCGCCCCCATGTCGGCAGGTAACCGACGTGCCCGGGTCGTTCTGATCGCATTGACGGCCGGCGGAATTGCTCTTAATATCATGGCTTTCGTTATCCACGTCGGCGGGTTTGTCCTTGCCCTCATTGCTGTTCTTCTGGCCATCGCTGTGATGTGTATGGTCCAGCCGTCCGCACGATCGTATTTCGGAGTTCGCTCGCTATGGCAGTAAAAAAATCGGCTGTCGACGACCACACGCCAGATAGCTCACCCAAGAAGCCTGCATCGGGCGAGCCACCGACAGATTTCCCACGGCACCGTCGCCCCTATGGTTCCTACTCGGGGAAGTACTCGCCCCGTAATAATCGACGTGCCGCGGATGGTTCGCTCCTTCCCGCCGACCCGGAGTCCCTGGAGAAGTCTGAAACCGCTATCAAGGCGGCCGTCGATGCTGCCCGCGATCTGGGCGTTGAGCGTCGCCACACCGGTCTGCTGAATGATGAGGACGAAGAAAAGTCATACCACTCGTTCACCCTGGAGTTGGACGGGCTTGAGGACGCTGTCCACGCGGGCGATATCGAAAAGATGCTGTCCGATGTCGAGGGCGTGACCGCACGCATTGTTTATGGGAAACCGTCGACGGCGTGGGTCTCGGCACCGAGCTCGATGTCGGTGGATCACATCATTTCGGTCCTCCAGGCCAGCGGCGTGAGTGCCGTCAAGAAGCTGGGGTCCGTGTACCGGCAGGTCATCGAATCCGAGGCTGAGCAGGAGAGGAAAGAGCGGAAACGACGCCGGCATCGTCGGCACAACGAGTCGTTTCTGTCCCGGCACCCTTTCCGTGTGAAGAAGCCCGACAACATGGAGGCGTTGTTCACAGCGCGCGCTTTGATCACGAAGCTGCGGCTCATCGTGGCGGTGGCGTTGTCTGTTCCCGTGGTGGCGATCGCCCTGTTCCCGCGGCTGCAGTTCCCGTACTGGCAGTGGGTGTCGGCTGGCTTGGCCCTGCCCGTCGTGTCCTACTGTGCGTGGCCCTTCCATCGGGCAGCTGTCGGCGGTCTCCGTCGCAAAATGGCCGCGCTCGACTCCGCAACCTCGCTGGCCGTCGCCGTGGCCTACGTGTGGTCCGTGGCCACCGTCGTTTTTATGCGGCCACAGGGTGACTGGACGTCGCCACCCAAATGGCTGGTCTTTCAGCACCAACCGCAAGTCTTTTTCGACGTCGCCTGCGGAGCGACCACCCTGGTTCTCCTGGGGCGGCTCCTGTCACGACGCAACCGCCTGCACAGCATGGAGCTACTGTCCACGCATAACGTGGACTCGGGGATGATGGTCACCGTCATTCGTCGAACTGCCGACGGGCCACGGAAACAGTCCGTCAGCGCCGCGGAACTCCACCCTGGCGAGGACATTCTCGTCGCGCCGGGGGACATCATTCCCGTCGATGGAGTTGTCGTCGGTGGGTCGTCGTTAATTAGTCCGGGGCCGGTGTCTGGGCACAGTAACCGGACCGTCGTCAAGGTGAATTCCCATATTTACGCTGGTGGGCGCAATATGGGGGATACTTTGAAGATCCGTGTTGATCGGTCCGGGCACACGACGCGTCTGGCGGCCATGCACCGCTGGGTTGAGGAATGTGACTACGCCGAGCACATGGCGACGCGCACGGCGACCCGGTCGGCGTCGCTCCTTGTGCCGTGGGCGATCGTGCTGGCCGTGATGTGCTTCCTGAACTGGTTCCTCATCATGAAGGACGCGGCCGGTGCGCTGGCGGCAAGTTTGGCGGTGCTCACCGGTGTGGGGCCGGTGTCCCTGGCTATCTCGACGACGCTGGCCTCGCGGTTGGGGCTGGCGCGCGCGATCAGCCGCGGCATCTTGTTCCGTGACGAGCAAGTGATGTGGGATCTGGGCGAGTGCGACATGCTGCTCTTCAACCGCGTGGGCACGCTGACCACCGGAAACATGAAAGTGGAGAGCGTGACCGCGGCGGAAGGGGAGAACGCCGACCTGATCCTCCGCGTGGCGGGTGCTCTGGCCATGGAGAGTGAGCATGGTGTGTCGCGTGCGCTGGTGAAAGCCGCCCGTGAATCGCGTGACCTGGGAGCCGGCGGTAGCAGCGTCCCCCACTGGATCGAGGTGACGGGCGAGCAGATCACCGACAACGGGTCATTTATTGGCACCGTGGATATTCCGATCCGCGGCGAGATGAGTTCCGTGAAAGCTGCGCTATGGAGGCCCCGCGATCTGTCCGAGTTGAAAGATGATCGCCTGGCGATGGCGGCGATCTCCGGCGGGACCCCCTTGGTGGTCTCTTGGAAGAACAAGAACCGCGGCGTGATCACCGTGATCGATGCGACCAAGGACGACGCGGCCGAGGCCATTGAGCAGCTGGAAGATATGGGCATCGAGACGGGAATGCTCTCCCGCGATACGTACCCGGTGGCCAAGAAGTCCGCGGACAGTTTGGGCATGAGCCTGGTTCTGGCCGGGATCGCGCCATCGCGTAAAGGGGCGGCCGTGCGGTCCATGCACCGCGAGGGTTACAGCGTCGCCCTCGTTGGTGACCGCGACTTGATGAAGTACCTGGCAGTGGCCGACGTCGGAATCCTCGTTGGTGCTGCCGATTGCCTGGACACGGTTGATGCGTCGGTCGTTATTCTTCGCGACGAAGTACGCGCTGTGCCTGATGCCGTGAACTTGGCGACGAAAGTCCGGCGCGTGGGCAAGGGCAACATGAACTTCTCGCGGGCGTATAACACGTTCGCGCTGGTGGGCGGCGCGTTGTCGATCATTAACCCCTTGGTGTCGACGCTGTTGATGCTGCTGGGCTCGACCGTGATTGAGATGCGGACGTTGACGTTGCGGCGGGCGTAGAGCGGGGTTGGCGCGTGGGGCGTCGGCAGTGAGTAACGGCGTGTTGGCCGTGGTTAACGGCACTTATGGGTTCATGTCCTAGGTGCCGTTTACACTGAGCGTCATGACAATTACGGCTGCGGTTGACGGATCAGCGATTGGAAATCCAGGTCCTTCGGGGTGGGCTTGGTACATTGACGATGCCCATTGGGCTGCTGGGGGATGGTCACGGGGGACGAATAACAAGGGCGAGCTTGAGGCCGTCCGTCAATTGTTGCGCGTTACCGAACAGGTGTGCGATAGTAATGGTCGTCTGGAGGACTTGGAGGTTTTCTGCGACTCCCAATACGTCATTAACTCGGTAACAAAGTGGGTCCATGGGTGGAAGAAAAAAGGCTGGAAGAAGTCGAACGGGAAACCCGTTCTGAACGTGGAGCAGATCAAGGAGATCGACGAACTGCTCACGCGTCGTCGGAAGAGCGGTGCTGCGGTGACATTCCGGTGGGTCAAGGGGCACGCCGGCCATGAGCTCAACGAGGCTGCTGATAGTCGCGCGAATGCGGCAGCAATGGCGTATAAGCGTCGGCAAGAACCAAACCGGGGGCCGGGGTATTCGCGTGAGTCGGCGTCGCCCGCGGACGAGTGTGGGCAGTTAGCAGCGGAGTTCCCTACCATGAAAACTATGACTCGTAGTAGTGATTTGTTCTCACAAGCTCGTGAATTGATCCCGGGTGGTGTGAATTCCCCGGTGCGCGCATTCGGCTCGGTGGGGGGCACGCCGCTGTTCATTGACTCCGCGAAGGGCAGCCACCTGCGCGATGTCGATGGAAACGAGTACGTGGATTTGGTGTCATCCTGGGGGCCGATGCTGCACGGCAACGCCCATCCCGCGATTGTGGAGGCCGTCCAGGAAGCAGCGACGAAGGGCCTGTCGTTCGGAGCGCCCACTGCTGCGGAAAACAGCCTGGCCAAGGAGATTATTGGTCGCACCGCGGTGGACGAAGTGCGGATGGTGAACTCCGGTACCGAGGCCACCATGTCCGCGGTCCGGTTGGCACGCGGTTTCACCGGCCGGTCGACGGTCGTGAAGTTCGCGGGGTGCTACCACGGGCACGTCGATTCTCTCCTGGTTTCGGCGGGCAGTGGTGTGGCGACCTTCGGTTTGCCGGATTCGCCAGGTGTGACCCAGAGCGACACGATTGTGGTGCCATACAACGATCTCGACGCGGTTCGTGACGTGTTCGAGAAGCACCCCGACGACATTGCCTGTGTGATCGCCGAAGCCGCCGCGGGGAATATGGGGACCGTCGCACCCCACGAGGGGTTCAACGCCGGGCTCAAGGACATCGCCCACGAGTATGGCGCTCTTCTTATTCTCGACGAGGTCATGACGGGTTTCCGCACCTCGCATGAGGGCTGGTACGGCGTCGATGGCGTGGCGGGCGACCTCGTCACCTTCGGCAAAGTTGTGTCGGGTGGTCTGCCGGCTGCCGCATTCGGTGGCCGACGCGACATCATGTCCTACCTTGCGCCGGAGGGACCCGTGTACCAGGCGGGGACGCTCTCGGGTAACCCCGTGGCGATGGCCGCCGGGTTAGCGTCGTTACGCCTGACAGATGAGAAGTGTTACGAGACGATCCGCGCGAATGCCGACCGGTTGGAAAACCTGCTGCACGAGGCTCTGGAACGTGAGGGCGTTGCCCACCACATCCAGCGCGCGTCGACGTTCCTGTCGGTGCGCTTTGCCGAGGGTGAGGGGCATAATTTCGCGGATATGCAAGCCGCGGATACGTTCCGTTACGCCCCGTTCTTCCACGAGCTGTTGGACAACGGTGTGTACACGGCGCCGTCGCCATTTGAGACCTGGTTTGTATCTACGGCGTTGACCGACGAAGATTTCTCTCGCATTGAATCTGCATTGCGTCCTGCCGCGAAGGCGGCCGCAGCGGCCACCAAGGAGGGCTAAGTACGTGTCCACGATTGTCCACCTCGTCCGTCATGGCGAGGTCTTCAACCCGGATCGCATTCTGTATGGCCGCCTACCCGGCTATCACTTGAGCGACCGTGGACGCGTCATGGCGTCGATGTGTGCTCGCGCTTTCACGGATCACGATGTGACAGTGGTGAAAGCATCGCCATTGGTGCGCGCCCAGGAAACCGCCGAGCCCTTCCAGAAAGTGACCGGTGTGGACATCGCGATCGACGATGACCTCATCGAAGCCGGAAATGAGCTCGAAGGGCATCGGATTAAAGGGTGGCGCTCCCAGCTGTGGAATCCCAAACTGTGGCACCACCTGACAGAACCGATGCAGCCCAGTTGGGGCGAGCCCTACCAGGACATTTGCGACCGTATGTGGGTTGCAGTGGGACGAGCGCGTGAAGAGGCGCGTGGTCACGAGGCTGTGCTGGTGTCTCACCAGCTTCCCATCGTGATGGTGCAGCGCGATTACGCGGGCAAGGCGTTGGCCCACAATCCGGCGGTTCGCCAGTGTTCACTGGCCAGCGTGACCAGCCTCATTTTCGACGACGACGATGCGGTGGACGTCCCTGCGCAAAAGGGCGCGTCGGGTGTGGCGTCGGATGTTCGTGCAGCGGATACGGCCTCGAGCGTTCGTGCCCAGGTGAGCGATCTGGTCTATAGCGAGCCAGCGCAAGGCGTTTAAGTCCGACACGTGGCGTATAAGTTGACGATACGGGCCGGATTCAGTGTGAGGTGGTGTGAGTGGTGAAGAAGACGACATCCGCTAGTCCAAAGGTGGCTGCGCACGGTGGCGCATCGGTGGATACTTCGGCGCGTCCGCGCAAAGTGACGCATCGTCATGGTTGGGTGCTGTCCGTGCGTCACTCTGTAGCGTCCGCACTTGTGGCCTGCGCCATCGCAGCGGTCGGTGCTACCACACTGACCGCCTGCGGTTCTGACGAAACCGCTGGTAAAGACGCTGTCGCCGTCGGCGGGAATTTCAGCTTCGTGTCCCCGGGTGGCCAGTTGGTCATCAAGTACGACCAGAAGGATCGTAAGCCGGTCAAAGACCTGTCCGGGCCGTCGTTAATGGAGTCGGATAAGACGATTAAGTTGTCGGATTTCGACAATCAGATCGTGGTGCTGAACGCCTGGGGCCAGTGGTGTGCCCCGTGCCGCACCGAGGTCGATGACCTGCAAGAAATCCAGGATGACCTGCAGAAAGGTCCGGGAAATGGCGCGGACGGTTCGGATGATTCCGGCACATCGAAAGGCGGACCAGCCGGCACCGTTCTCGGGATCAACGTCCGCGATTTCAACAAGCAGGCCGCACAGGATTTCGTCAAAGATAACGACATCACCTACCCGAGCATCTACGACCCCTCCTTCAAATCTGCTATCTCTCTAGGCGGAATCCCCGCATCCGTCGTGCCGACGACGATTGTCCTCGATAAACAGCACCGGCCGGCGGCGGTCTTCCTCCGTGAGGTCAATGCGAAAGAAATCATGGACGTTGTGAACGACCTGGAGAAGGAATGATGATCCCCGCCCAGGTTCATGCCGCCCAGCTTCACGCTGATATCGGTGCCGCTTTTGCGGACACCGCGGCGTCGGGTCCGCTACTCCTCGCGTTAGGCGCTGCCGCACTCGCAGGCCTTGTTTCGTTCGCGAGCCCATGCGTCATTCCGCTCGTGCCCGGCTATATTTCCTACCTCGCCGGTGTCGTCGGCGCGGAAAGCGACATCACAGCTGAGGGGACAAAAGTTCGCTCGCACCGTGGTCGCGTTGCCGGGGCTGCGTTGCTGTTCGTCGCCGGTTTCACCCTGGTCTTCGTCTTAGCGACGGCGTCCATCTTTGGCGCCATCTCCGCCCTGCAGATGAACAACGAGCTGCTACAACGCGTCGGCGGCGTCGTCACCATTGTGATGGGCGTGGTGTTCCTAGGGTTCATACCGTTCCTGCAGAACGAGCGTCGCATGGCTCCGAAGCATTGGTCCACGTTGATGGGGGCTCCGCTTCTGGGCGCAGTGTTCGCCCTCGGGTGGACGCCATGTTTAGGTCCCACCCTCGCCGGGATCATTAGCATCGCTGCCGGAACGGAGGGAACGACGGCCCTGCGCGGAGTCATCCTCATCATCTTCTACTGCTTGGGGCTGGGGCTGCCCTTCGTCATCGTGGCGTTGGGGTCCTCCCGGGCGCTAGCGAGCGTATCGTGGTTGCGTCGTCACAGTCGCGGGGTCCAGATCGCCGGTGGTGTCGCCCTGATCGTCGTCGGGATTGCCCTGGTCACAGGCCAATGGGCGGTATTCGTGTCGTGGATCCGGCAATGGGCAGTGACCAGCACGGTGACCCCCATCTAGACCTCTTCACCCTTGATCTGCCGCATAGACCATAATCGGATAGCAAAAGAAAGGCAGACGATTTGGCGCGCAAACAATTCTCATCACTGTGGCGCATCCCCTGGCGCTGGCTAACCAGCATGCGGACCGCGCTGATTTTGCTATTCCTCCTGGCCCTCGGCGCAATCCCAGGGGCCATCCTCCCACAGCGCTCCCTGAACCAAGAGAAAGTCGACACCTACATCGCCGACAACGGCAAGCTCGGACAGATCTACGACAAGCTCCAGCTTTTCGACGTTTTCTCCTCCACGTGGTTCACCGCCATCTACGTCCTGCTGTTCATATCGCTAGTCGGCTGCATCATCCCCCGCACATGGGAGCACTACAAAGCGATGCGCTCCCAGCCCGTGCGAGCGCCCAAGAACCTCAACCGGCTGCCCCACTACCGCGCCCGCACCATCCCGGCCAGCGACTTTTCCGACACCGACACCTACGCGCGCGATCACATCACCCCGCTGTTCAAGAGATGGCACACGCGTGAAACGTCGGCAAACGAGGACCGCGCCGGGCAATGGTCGTTCAGTGCGGAACGCGGATACGCCCGCGAATTCTGCAACCTCGTGTTTCACATCGGCCTCACCGTCATGCTGGTCTTCATCGCGGCCGGTCGCCTGATGTACTACGAAGGCCAGGTCATCGTCATCGCCGGCAACGAAAACTCGCAGTTCTGCAACTCAGCCGTCGCTAATTTTGACTCGTTCCGACACGGGGCTCTTGTCGACGGAACGCGCCTGTCCCCGTACTGCCTGCAGATCGAGGACTTCAAAGCGGACTACTTGTCCAATGGGCAGGCGAAGATGTTCACCTCCGACATTCGGTATGCGACGAAGGACGACGTCGATAAGCCCACGTCAGAGTGGACAAAGTACACGCTGAAGGTCAATCACCCGCTGCGGATCGCGGGCGACCGCGTGTACCTGCAGGGGCATGGTTATGCGCCCTCGTTTACGGTCAAGTGGCCCGACGGCGAGACGCGCACGGGAGAGATCCAGTGGCAGCCGACCGACATGACGAACTTCCTGTCAGCCGGCGCGATGCGGTTTGATCCGCCCGCCGGGATGTACCCTGACCTGCAAGAACGACGGAAAAACCAGCTGGCGATCCAGGGTATGTACGCGCCGACGGCTGTGTTCACCGGCGAGAACAACAATGTGCTGTCTGCGTCGCGGTTTCCCACCCAGGACGATGAGGCCGTTGCTATCGACGTGTTCCGTGGCGATGCCGGGCTGGATACCGGCGTGGGCCAGAGCATCTTCACCCTGGACACGAGCCTGATTCACCAGGGGCTGTTGTCGAAAATTGATCGCGTGAACCTGCGGAAGGGCGAGAAAACCACCCTCAACGACGGGACGGAAATCACGTTCAACGGCGCGAAGCCCTTCGTGAACCTGCAGGTCAGCCACGATCCGACGCAGGGGTATTTGTTGGGGATCACGCTCATCATGCTTGCCGGGTTGGTGGGGTCCGTGTCGATTAAGCGGCGACGCATGTGGGTGCGCGTCACCCCGCAAGACGACGGCACCGCGCTTGTCGAGACCGCCGGGCTTGCGCGCACCGATAGGGCCGGCTGGGGCCGCGAGTTCAATAAGTACGCGCGGGCAATCCTGCAGGAACCGGACGATGACGATGAATACGAGGACGACGACGAGGATTGATGGGGTGCTCGTGCGGGCCGTCGTCGTGCGTCCTGGGAGTATGGGGTGTTTATTGCTCCAAAGTGTGACGTGGAATAGCCTGGGCACAGATCAAGAGGAGAACTATGCCGGTTAATAAGACTCTCGCCTCGTTTTCGGACTTTTCGTTCAAAGTGGCGTTCGCCGTGTACGTCATCGGGCTGATCGTGATGTTGGCCTACTACGTGCGCGAGCGGATGCTTCAAGAGGCATATGAGGACGCTAGTCGTCGTGAGGAAAGCCAGTCCGGAGGTCAGGGAACCCAGGTCCAGGCCGCCTCGGACAAAGAGCTGGTCGGAGCTAGCGCGACGAAATCCGGCGTTGCGTCGGAGGCATCGGAATCCGGTGTCGCGTCGGTAAGCGTGGGTGCAGGTACTGGCACAGATGATGTTGCCTCCACAACCTCTGCTGATTCGTCGAGTCGCGGAGGTTCTCGGGCCCGCTCATTGTGGGGACGCGTTGCCCACGATCGCCCGGTGATGAGCCAAGCTGAGCTCGACGCTCGTCAAGACAGCGTGGACCGCTTGGGGACGTTCGGCCAGGGTGTCGTTTTCCTCGGACTGCTGTTCCACGCGGCGTGCGTCATTCTGCGTGGGCTGTCGGCACATCGCTTCCCCTGGGGCAATCTATACGAATATGTCGCCCTGGTGTCGCTGGTCGCGATGATCGTCGCCACGGTGGTTCTGACCAAGCGCGAAAACCGCATCATGTGGCCCTGGGTGCTGACTCCCGTGGTCGCGCTGCTGTTCTACGGCGGGATGAAACTGTACGCGGCGTCGGCACCGGTGGTACCCGCGCTGCAGTCATACTGGTTCCCCATTCACGTGTCGACGGTGTCCATCGGTGCTGGTTTCGGGCTGATATCCGGAATGTGTAGCTTGGCGTACATCGTGAGAATGTTTCAGCCGGTGGGGGAAGAGCACGGCATCGTAGGGAAGATCGCGGGGCCGCTGCCGAGTGCTAAGCGGCTCGACCGGCTGGCATACCGCACGGCCGTCGTGGCGTTTCCGATTTTCGGGCTCGGCGTGATTTTTGGTGCGATCTGGGCCGAATCCGCGTGGGGTCGGTTCTGGAACTGGGACCCCAAGGAGACGATGTCTTTCGTGACGTGGATTCTGTACGCAGCTTACCTACACGCTCGAGCCACGACGGGGTGGAAAGACCAGCGAGCAGCATGGATCAACGTGGTTGCCTTCGGGATCATGGTGTTCAACCTGTTCTTCATCAACCTCGTGGTGTCGGGGCTGCACTCGTACGCCGGGTTGAATTAAAACTGCTGGGGGATACGCGACCCGGTGGCGAAAAGTGCGGGCGGATATGGTCAATTTTCGGCCATTTTTCGCCCATATACCCCCACAGTTTTTTCTGGACCCCATATACCTCCGCAAAATTCGAGGAATAGACCGACGTAAGCGTCGCCAGGAATTAGTCTTCCTCATTTTCCGCGGGCCCTGTGCGCCGAACGAACCTTGTCCGCCAAACGGGCCCGGGAGCCAAACGACCCCCGGACCTCCAAACAGTCCGGGGCACCCCACCAACACCTTCGTTTATTTCCGGCAGGTTAAATCACGGGCGAGGCTTTGGAAAAGGGACCGACCGCCTAATAATCTCATTGGGGATAAAAGGTCACATGAAGAGGAAGATCCCTAATGCCCAAGTCGGTCCCACCTGAGCAGCCAGCGAACGAACCCCCTATGGAGGGATCGGCGGCACATAGTTCCCGCCCGGCCAACACAGCTCAATCATCTGCGACAACGGGCGCGCCGCACGGCGAAACCAGCGAAACCAACGGGACCAGCGCGACTAAGGGGACCAACAAGACCGATAAAGCAGCGGCCGCCAAGGCCAGCACCCCAGAGGACGCCACCACCCACCCCAAAAAGTCCATCGGCCAGCACATCCGCGGCAACCTTTTGTGGCAGATCATCATCGCCATCATCGCCGGCATCGGCTGTTCGCTGTTCTTCCCGGATTGGCTCGCCCGCGTGTTCGTCACGTACAACAGCCTGTTCAGCAACTTCCTGAGCTTCTTCATCCCGGTGCTCATCTTCGCGCTAATCACGCCGGCAATCTCCGGCCTGGGCCGCGGCGCCGGCAAGTGGTTAGCAATTACAACGGGCGTCGCGTACGGCTCGACCATCTTCTCGGGCCTGATCGCCTTTGGTACGGCGTCGATAGTGTATCCGTGGTTGCTGAAAGGCGACGATCTTTTCAAGGCAAAAACTGTCGACGACGGCGCGCTCAAGCCGTTCTTCGAGATTGAGATGAAGCCGCCGTTCGAGGTGATGACGGCCCTTCTGCTGGCGTTCACCATCGGCGTGGCCATGACCGCGGTGAAGAGCGACACGCTGTACGCGGGCGCGAAGGACCTCGAGCGCGTGATCATGCGCGTGATCAGTAAGTTCGTGATCCCGCTCCTGCCGCCGTTCATTTTCGGCATGTTCTTGTCGATGGGCATGAACGGCAATTTGACGAACACGCTGGTGTCGTTCGCGAAGGTCATCGTGCTGGCCATCCTCATGACGGGCATCCTCCTGGTGCTGCAGTTTTCGGTGACCGGGGGGATCGCGAAGGTCAACCCGTGGCGCGCGTTCAAGAACATGATCCCGGCGTACCTCACCGCGCTGGGGACGTCCTCGTCGGCCGCGACCATCCCGGTCACGTACGAGTGCTCGAAGAAGAATGGGGTCGATCCGACGGTCGCTGGGTTCACGGTGCCGTTGTGTGCGACGATTCACCTGGCCGGGTCGATGATGAAGATTTCGCTGTTCGCGTTCGCGATTGTGCAGATGGCGGACATCGACACGACGCCGGCGAAGATGATTGGCTTCGTGCTGATGCTGGGCATCACGATGATCGCCGCGCCGGGCGTGCCGGGTGGCGCGATCATGGCGGCGTCGGGGTTGCTCTCGTCGATGCTGGGCTTTTCGGATTCTGAGGTTGCGATCATGATCGCGGCGTATATCGCGATCGACTCGTTTGGCACGGCGTGCAACGTTACTGGCGACGGTGCCATCGCTCTGATTATCAACCGCATGGTGGGGGATAAGGGCATTAGCCGCAAGGAGCTCGAGGACACGCCGACGTATGAGGACGCGATTGCGGAAGCGGAGGCCCGCGAAGCTGCGATGCAGTAGCCGCGCCGGGCGCTGAGGTACGGTGTTTGCCATGCGCACTGTCTTGGTTACCGGCGGAGCTGGTTTCATCGGCTCGAATTTCGTTCATTACACCCGGGCGCACTATCCCGACGTGAAAGTCGTCGTCCTCGACGCGTTGACCTACGCCGGTAATCCGGAGAGCTTAAAGCCCGACGCCAACCTCGCAGGTGCGGGATCCGCTACATCGCCTGACTCCGACCTTTGCGAACTGGTCGTCGGCGATGTGTGCGACCAGCCCCTCGTCGACAAGTTGGTGGAGTCGGCCGATCAAGTTGTGCATTTCGCCGCGGAGAGCCACAACGATAACTCTCTGCGGGAGCCGGCGCCGTTCCTCAGGACCAATATCGAGGGCACGGTGACGGTGGCGTCGGCGTGCGTGAAGTACGACGTTCCGCTGCATCACATTTCGACGGACGAAGTGTTTGGTGATCTCCCGATCGGTTCGGATGAGCGCTTCACGGAGAGTTCGCCGTATCGCCCGTCGTCGCCGTATTCGGCGTCGAAGGCGTCGGCGGATCATATAGTCCGCGCGTGGGTGCGCAGTTTTGGGCTGAAGGCCACGATCTCGAACTGTTCGAATAATTACGGGCCCCGGCAGCACCCGGAGAAGCTGATCCCGCGGCAGATCATCGGGCTCATTGGCGGGCGGCGGCCGCGCGTGTACGGCACGGGCGAGAATGTGCGCGATTGGATCCATGTGGACGATCACAACAGTGCCGTGTGGACCATTATCGACGCTGCCCGCCGCGATCCAGCGCTGTACGGCCGCACGTTTCTTATCGGTGCTGATGGCGAGCGCTCCAACCTGGAGATCGTGGGGGATCTTCTTGAGGCATTTGGCCGGCCCCGCGACGATTTCGTGCATGTCACGGATCGGCCGGGGCATGATCGTCGGTACGCGATCGACCCAACGCAGCTCCGCACCGAGCTGGGGTGGGAGCCTACTCATTTTCTTGCCGACGGTCTGCGCGAGACGATTGAGTGGTATCGGAGCCATCGCACGTGGTGGGAGGTTGCGGCCAAGGCTGCTGAGGAAAAGTATGCGCTCACCGAGAGGGAGATCGGGTAGGCCGGGTTTCGGACTGCACCCCACGTCGCCACCCCACTAGGCTGGTGAGCATGACGTCCCGACTCGAAGTTCAGGAACCCGACCAACATGCAACGTACGTCGCCACCCCGATCCCGGGAGTATTCATCTTCTATCCCACTGTTCACGCTGATCAGAGGGGTAGTTTCCATGAGTGGTACAAGGCGGATGACTTCGCCGAGGCCCTCGGCTACCCGTTCTTCCCGGAGCAGGCGAACATGAGCGTGTCCGCCCGCGGCGTCGTACGCGGCATCCACCTGGCCGAGGTTCCCCCAGGTCAGGCGAAGATGGTGACCTGTCCCGCGGGGGCGCTCAGCGACATCATCGTGGACCTGCGCAAGGGCTCCAGCACCTACGGCAAGCACATCGTTGTCCCTCTCAACCAGGACAATCACGCCGTGGTGTACCTCCCTGTGGGCATCGGGCACGGGTTTGCCGCGCACCAGGACAACACGGTCGCCACGTATCTGACTAGTACCGCGTACGACCCGTCGCGCGAGTTCGGTGTGCGGATAACGGACCCTGCCCTCGGCATCGATTGCCAGGCACTGCTTAACTCCGACGAGTCCTCAGATCAGCACTCTGCCACGGTCGATCCGATTTTTTCAGAGAAGGATCGCATAGCTCCTCTTCTTGCCGACGTTGACGACCGGCTCCCCACCTGGGAGGACTGTAAACATTTCGAAGATGAATTACGCAACGGGTGGGCGTTAGCGAACAGCGAAGCCGGCGTCGACGCGGATTAAACGACGTTTTATTGCCGACGAGACCCGCGTGACGAACCTCGCCGGAACGAGTCCAGTTGACCTCGCGCCGGGCTGAACCGCTAATCTGGCATACGTGAATGAGGACACGACGCAGCCATCCGAAAAACCTACCCGCCCGTGGAAGGATATTCTGCTGTATGGGCTGGCCCGGCTGTTATTGTTCTTCGTCTTGACGGTGGTGATCGCGTACGGCGCTTACCTGGTGGGCGCGCCGATGCCCCTCATGATTAGCGCCCTTCTGGCTCTGATCGTGGCGCTGCCGCTGTCCATGTTCTTGTTTAAGGGGCTGCGTAGGCGCGTGACCACGGAAATGGCCTCGTGGAATGAGCAACGTCGCGCCCACAAGGAATACATCAAGAGTCAGCTCGAAGACCGGGAATAGGGAATAGGTCTCAACGCACCTACCCCAACCAGAGCGCGAGCGTGGTGACAAGGGCCCACACCACCATGGCCCGCCCGGTCATTCCGAGCACAGGAATGAGGTCTTTCCCCTCGGCGTGGGAAACGATCGGTCGCGCAGCCAGCCCCAGAACCGGCGCTGCTACCAGCCCGATCAGAGCCCACGGCGTTGCAATAAAGGCCAGAAGTATCGACGCCACAACAGGCATGGCCGCGAGGATGCACCACAGCGTCCGGCTCCCGCGGTCTCCCAGACGCACCGCGAGGGTGATTTTGCCCGTGGCTTCGTCGCTAGGTATGTCGCGTAGGTTATTCGCTAAGTTCACCGCGGCCGAGACCGAGCCGATAGCTACCGCGATCGCCACCCCCGCCCAGTTAACGTGGTCGGCCTGCGTGTATTGCGTACCCAGCACGGCGACCAGCCCGAAGAACACAAAGACGGCCACTTCGCCCAATCCGCGGTACCCGTAGGGGTGCTTGCCGCCGGTGTAGAACCATGCGGCCACCACGCAGGCAGCGCCCACCAGGATCAGCCACCAGTGCCCACTGATCGCGCACAACACCAGGCCCGCCAGCGCTGCCACGCCGAACGCCATAAACGCTGCGTGCTTAACGCCATAGGGCTGCACCAGGCCCGATGCGGTCAACCGGAACGGCCCGGAGCGGTCGTCGTCGGTACCCCGGATCCCGTCCGAGTAGTCATTGGCATAATTGACCCCAATAACCAGGAACCAGCCGACGATCGCAGCAAGGATCGCCCGTATTATCGACGCCTGCCCCGTGAGCGCTGCGGCCCCCGTACCTGCGATGACGGGGGCAAAGCCGTTGGCCCAGGTGTGCGGGCGGGCGGCCTCGAGCCAATCGTGGGCGGTCACCGTGCGTGAAGGTGTGCGCGGATGTGTGCGTCGCGAGGACGCGCGGCCGTCGAACTCGGAGCTGTTGTCGGAGGACGATGAGTCCGGTGTGCTGGGCTGCTCGGGAGTGTGGGGCATGGTTCTATTGTGACGCATCGCGGGCCTGAGGAGGAGAGCCGGGTAGGCTCGTGTGTCGGGAATTTTTCGTTTCATTCCACCACGGAAGGATTATGCGTGCAGCAGGTCAGTTATTTTTTAGGCCAAGTGGTCAGTTTTTTCCTGACGCTCGCTCGGCTGATTCCGCTGCGCGTCCACAACGAGTTCGACGGTAAGCCGATTCCGCAATCCGGCCCGGTGACCATTTCCGTGACGACGCATGGCCCGCGGGTGAACAAGGTGTGGTACACCCTGGAGTCACTGGCCCGTGGGACGGTGTCGGCCCCCATCGTGTTGTGGCTTGATAAGGAAGACTACGAGCGGCCCCTGCCGGAGCGGCTTCAGCGGCTGGTGGACCGCGGCCTGCAAATCCGCTGTTCAGACGGTAGTTTTGGGCCTCATACGAAGTATTGGCCGCTGTTCCGCGAGCGTGTCGCGTCGGCACGGGAGCGTGTCGCGCACGACCCGGATAATGCTACGTCGGCACGCGATTCGGACGTGTCGGATCTGGCCAGCGAGGATTTACTGACGTTGCGCGTCGCCACGGCCGATGACGACATTATTTACCCGGAATGGTGGCTGGAGCGCTTGCTGGAGTGCGCGGATGTGAGCCCGCATGATGTGATCGCTTATCGGGCGCACCGGGTTTGCGTGAAGAAGGGAGCTCTGGCTCCGTATGCGCGTTGGCCTGCGGTGAAGTCGTGCCGGGCGTCGATTGCGAATATGGCGACGGGCGTGTCTGGAGTGCTCTACCCGCTGCCGTTTATGGCGTTCGTGGTGGATCAGGGCGATTCGTTCCGACGCCTCGCGCCGAAGGCTGACGACATTTGGCTGCACGCGTGCGCGGTCCGGTCGGGCACGAAGGTGAGGCAAGTTTTCGGCCAGCAGCGGAATTTCGCGGTTGTCCCGACGACGCAGTTCAACGCGGCTTTAGTTGTTCGCAATGTGTGGATGGGCGGCAATGATGTGCAGGCCAGCCGTGTGTACACCGACGACGACATCGCGGCGCTGAAGCAGGCCAGTGCGTTCTGACGCTTTATGACGCGTTAGTGTTCCGTGGCGCTCAGCCGTGTTGCGGGGCGCTAAGTATCTCCCGCAGTGCGTGGCGGTCCGTTTTCCCTGGTCCGCGCAGTGGAATCTGTTTAACAACCGCGATCGAGGTTGGTAGGGCGTAGGAGGGAAGGTCAAGTTGCTTTCTAATTTGTCGCGTTTCCTCGCGGTCGAGGAAGTACGGCGTGTTCTCCCGCGCTCGTTCGATCACTAAACACACGCTTTCTCCCCATTCCGCCGAGGGGATGCCCAGCACGGCGCAGTCAGCGTAACCCGCCCGCCGAGCTGCGGATTCAACGACCTCCGGCAGGACTTTCAGCCCTCCCGTGTTGATGGCTTGGTCGTACCGGCCCAGAATCTCGAGCTTTCCATTGCGGATGGTTCCGATGTCATCGGTCACAAACCACCCATCGACAAATGGATTGGTCTTCCCTTCACGCTCGCCCGATGGTTCAGCCTGAGCCGACGACCCGAAAAGGTCGTCGGCATTGCGATACCCCGTGGCCAGGGTCAGCCCACCGAGAAGCACGCGGCCCTCGTCACCAGTCCCAAGAGGCTGGATTTTCACCGACGTACCCGGCAGAGGCGTCCCGTCGTACACCATTCCACCAGCGGTTTCCGAGGATCCGTAGGTGGTGATTATCGTCCACCCCACATCCGCGCACTTTTTCCGCAGCGCGGGACTCAGGGGTGCTCCGCCGACGAGGATGCCGTCCAAACTCCGCACCGCTTCAATAATCGTCGCCGGGGAGTAGCCGCCCGTGCCACCAGCGCTGCTCGTTCCGCCCTCGCTGCCTTCAGCCTCGAGCCCCTGAATTAGCCGCCTGACCTGCGTCGGAACAAGAGAGCAGTATCGTCGTGGCCCGGTCATTCGGTGGATCGCGTCGATAAAAGCGCTCGGCGTAAATGGTTGGGTGACGTCCATGAGCACCGGTTCGTAGCCCGCTGCTAGGGACCGTAGGAGGACTTGTAAGCCGGCGACGTGGTCGGGGGGTAGGGCGAGTAGCCATTGGCCGGGTCCGCCGAGGACTTTTTCGGTTGCCGACGCCGACGCGGCGAGGGCAGCTGCGCTGAGTTGGGCTCCTTTGGGAACACCGGTGGATCCTGACGTGGACAGAATGAATGCGATGGTGGCGTCGATAGGTTCGCCGGCCCGCATGACGTCGTGCAGGAGGGCAGCCCGGTCAGGGTCCTTAGCAGGGAGGGGCAGCAGCGACGCCTCACCGCGTAGGGCTTGTTCTAGCTGGGGATATAGGTCGGCAACTGTGGTGTTTGCTGGGATGGGCAGTGGTACCAGTGGCCGAGTATTCACGGTGAGGCAGTGTAGTGAGGGGTAAGAGAAAACCCAGCCACCGGGGTGAACCAGTGGCTGGGCGAAGTGTTAGTCGGCGATGAAGCCGAGGCTATCAAGCGTGACGAAGATGGTGTGAATCTCTTCGCGGGTGGCTTTACGCTGGTGAACAGCGTAGAAAGCTTGTGCCGCGTCTGCAGCCGTTGATGGAATGTGCCCTTCGGTGACGAGGAGATTAACTACGTCGGCAGTCTTCGTCTTGGTAACGGGCTCAGCAAGTGCAACCGCTGAACGGCCGTCATGCTCCGAATGTACACGGCCAACGACGTCCACAGGGGTGAATTGTTGGTCGCTGATGCGAAGCCAGTTGATGAAACGCATGATGCTGCTTGCCATTTTCTTCCCCTCCTTTACGAGGTCGTATGCGGGTTCCCAAAAGCGTGGTACGCGAGCCTCTTTATCCGGCGTTACCGGCCCAAACGCTGCTTGGTGCGTCTGCCGAAAACGTCGCTTGAAGGTATCAAGTGAAGCCGTCAGCTAAGACTTCCGGTTGGAACCGTCGGGTGAAGGTGCCCTACGTGTGAAATTAGATAAAAAGCACTCTAGATGAAATTGTTGGGCTAGTCAAGCATTGACTACACCCTCAAATTTCGTAGGAAATCCTGTCACTGTGATAGACAAAAATGGACTTCAGTCACATGCGTCCCTGGATTCGCGCCTTACGCACCAGCGACGTCGAAACCGCCATCATGGAGTTTTGCCCTCACGCGGGCAAGATCGTCCTCCGTCGGCGTTTGAGACATTGTCGTCTCAATATAGCGGTGAATTTCCTGCTCGGTAATAGGTTTTCCCTGGTCACGGTGGGCATCCTGCTTAGCGACGATGGTCGCAGCTATCCGGTCAATGTCCTCTTCGCGTAGATCTTGCTTGAGGACGTACATGATCGCACCGGCGTCACCGTCGGGAACAGCTGCTGGATATCCAACGCGTAACCACTCAATGAAACGGAGCAGCCAGTGTTTATGTTCCAGCTCTCGTTGTTCGTCGATGGCTCGTTGGGTTGCCGCTGAAAAAGTCCCAGTTGGAGTGGGGTCTTTCTTGGTGGCACCGCTGTCGGTGGTGCCTTTGTCAGTGGCGTCTGTGTTGGTAGTGGATCTTCGGTTCGGGGTGGATTCTGAGGTGGGGTGTGAACCAGTGCTCATCTCTAGGTCCTTTAGTGTCCGCCGGACGTGCCGTAAATGTTGATACCTGTGTAGTGAGCGATCGTTGCGTTAGTGATCCACAGGACTCCGGCGATGATGACTGCCAGGCATAGCGCGTAGATCACCCACGCCAAAAAGTGGCTTATTCCCTTGGTGTGCTGCCCTTCCGCGGAGCCGGCAGCATCAAGGCGAACACCGAGGGAGAACAGTGTGGGAAGCCCAGCCCCTAAAACCAGCGCGACGACAAGGACAGTGAGGAGTGAATGGAGGGTAGACATTACCGGGCCACCTTTCGCTCTTCAGCGGGAATAACGGAGTTGGAGTGCTCGTCCCACTCTGCGTTGACATTGTGGGCGGACACTTTGTTCTTGCGGGACTGGTAATAGATGTAGCCAGCTAAGGTCATCAGGATGGCGAAGGCCGTCACAACGCCGATGAAGTCCGTGGTGGCCAGCCCAACAAGGTGGGCAACCAACCAGGTCAGGGCACCGACGATAGCCGCGCAGGGGAGTGTGATCACCCAGGCGGTCGCCATGCGGCCGGCAACTCCCCAGCGCACTTCCGCGCCTCGACGTCCCAGGCCGGTGCCCAGGATCGATCCGGTCGCGACGTGCGTCGTCGACAAGGCCATACCGGCGTGCGACGAGGTGAGGATAATTGCAGCTGAGGAGGCTTCTGCCGCCATGCCCTGAGGGGAGTCGATTTCGACGAGCCCTTTGCCCAGGGTGCGGATCACGCGCCACCCACCGGTGTAGGTGCCCAACGCGATGGCGGAGGCACATGCCGCGATGATCCACAGAGGCATGTGGGTGTCGGCGTCGATTTCGCCGTATGCGACGAGTGCCAGGAAGATGACGCCCATCGTTTTCTGCGCGTCACCGGTGCCGTGGGCAAGCGAGACAAGTGAGGCTGTAGCGATCTGCCCGATGCGGAAGTGGTCGTTCTTGTTGTGTTCCTCGACGCTATCGGTGATGCGGTAGATCAACCAGGTACCGCACGCGGACACCACGCCGGCGACGAAGGGCGCGGCCAAGGCTGGAATGATGATCTTGCCGAGGATGTTTGTCCAGGCCACGCCACCAATTCCCAGGGAGACGAACGCGGCGCCGATCAACCCGCCGAAGAGGGCGTGAGAGGAGCTAGAGGGGATCCCGAGGAGCCAGGTGAGCAGGTTCCAGACGATGCCGCCGATAAGCCCTGCGAAGACGACGAGAAGAAGTTTGTGCGCGTCGGTTTCGCTGCTCAGATCGAACTGATCGAGATTAACGATCCCTTTACCGACAGTTTTTGCCACCTCGACGGATAGGAATGCGCCGATGAGGTTAAGGATCGCCGACAATGTGACTGCGACTTTTGGTGTGAGAGCGCCGGTAGCAATGGACGTCGCCATTGCGTTTGCGGTGTCGTGAAAACCATTTGTGAAGTCGAACGCGAGCGCGGTAGCGATCACTATGACGAGGATGATCAGTTCGGTCACAGCGAAAGTATCCTCCCCGGACTATGTAGCAGCCAAACTGTGGCGGCGCCGTTAAGATTCCGTTAACTTTCCGGGGGTGGCAAATGGGGGAGGTTTACTTAGTAATAGTAAGGGAACTCGTCCCAGTGCGGAGGTCGTTTCTCCAGGAAGGAATTCCTGCCTTCCACCGCCTCGTCGGTCATATAGGCTAGACGCGTGGCCTCTCCGGCAAACACCTGCTGACCCATGAGGCCATCGTCGGCAAGATTGAAGGCAAACTTCAGCATCCGCTGTGCGGTCGGAGACTTGGAATTAATCGCGCGCGCCCACTCGATGGCAACATTCTCCAGCTCAGCGTGGTCGACGACCTCGTTCACCGCGCCCATCCGGTGCATCGTCTCGGCATCGTAGGTCCGTCCGAGGAAGAAGATCTCGCGCGCGAACTTTTGCCCGACCTGCTGGGCCAGGTATGCAGACCCGTATCCAGCATCAAAGGACCCCACGTCGGCGTCGGTTTGCTTGAATAACCCGTGCTCGCGCGAGGCCAACGTGAGGTCACACACCACGTGCAGGGAATGTCCGCCGCCGGCCGCCCAACCATTGACCAGCGCGATCACCACCTTCGGCATCGTGCGGATCAGCCGCTGAACCTCAAGAATGTGGAGCCGCCCACCCTCTGCTTTGGCACGAGCAGTATCGACGCCTGACGCGTCGGCGTGCTCGACATCGGAATTGTGCTCGGTGGCGTACTGGTACCCGGAACGGCCGCGAATACGCTGATCCCCGCCCGAGCAGAAAGCCCACCCGCCGTCCTTCGGCGACGGACCATTGCCCGTTAACAAAACAGTGCCGACGTCGGGACTGCGGCGAGCATGGTCCAGCGCCCGGTACAGCTCATCGACGGTGTGAGGGCGGAACGCATTGCGTACTTCCGGCCGGTCGAAAGCGATGCGGACGATGCCGTCGGCGCGCTCGGTCCCGACGTGGCGGTGATACGTAATGTCCGTGAGGTCCTCGAACCCGGGAACCGGTTTCCACAGCTCGGGGTTGAAGGGCTGGTCAGTATCGGAATGGGTGGCGGAGTGTTCGTCTGACATACCGATGAGGATACTGACAATCAGCGCACGGGTGGTTATGTCCGGCCGGCCGTTAGGGTAGAAGTCATGTCTCGCATGGACCTGCCCGATAGTGATTCCCGGCCTGCATCGTCGCATGAGTTTGCCCGTCAGCGTGGACCTGTGTCAGGGGCCGCGAATGGACCCGCATTTGGGCCCGCGACGTGGCCGGATGGTGTATCGCTCCCGTCGCTCGACGATGTCTGGGAGCGCGCCCATATTGTCCAGTTGCCGATGAACATTCGGTTCCGCGGAATCATGCAGCGCGAGGTCATGCTTATCGACGCCCCCCACGGCTGGTCCGAGTGGGGCGCTTTCCTGGAGTACGGTCCGGCGGAGTCCGCGATGTGGTTGGCGTCGGCCCTCGAGATGGGTTGGGTGGGGCCACCCGCATTGTCGCGCGAGTGGGTGCCGGTCAACGGGACGATCCCCGCGTGCGACCCCGCCCGCGTGCCCGAAGTCCTTGATCGATATTCCGGCATTTCGACGGTCAAAGTGAAGGTGGCAGAAAAGGGGCAGACTCTCGACGACGACTGTGCCCGGGTTCGCGCTGTTCGCGAGGCCCGCCCTGACATCAATATCCGCGTCGACGCGAACGGGGGATGGACCGTGGCTGAGGCCCATGAGGCCGTTCGTCGATTCCTCCACGACGGGCCCGTGGACTACGTGGAGCAGCCGTGCCCCCGGCTCGAGGACCTCGCTGACCTGCGGAAAATCCTTGCCGACGAGGGTCTGAGTGCCCGCATCGCCGCCGACGAGTCCATCCGTAAAGCGTCGGATCCGTACCGCGCGATACGCATGGGAGCCATCGACGTTGCCGTGGTGAAGGCCGCGCCACTCGGCGGTCCGCGCAATGTGATCGCGGTGGCAGAGGAAGCGCGCAAACATGGTGTGGCCGTGACGGTGTCGTCGGCAATTGATTCGGTGGTGGGAATGTATGCGGGCCTGTGCGCGGCGTCGGCGGTGGATAGTCAGCCCGCTGGTCTGGCGACGGGTGCTCTGATGGCCGGTGATGTGGGCGATCGGCGGCACATTGTCGACGGAATGATGGCTGTGGAGCCGCGGACTCCGGATCCGGATGAGCTGGCGAGGTATCGCGCCCCGGAAGATAGGGTGCAGTGGTGGAAAGAGCGCCTGGCGGCGGCATGGAAACACGTGCCGGGAAATGCGGCCGATTAAGGCTGATGGTTAAGGCTGAGTAACAAGGTGGAAAGATCGTTCTCCATGAGTAGTTCCGGTGGTGCTCCTGCCTCCATCATGACGGCGGCGATTATTGTCGACGAGCTGATCCGTTGCGGCGTGCAGGACGTGGTCGTGTGCCCGGGTTCCCGTTCGGCACCTTTGGCGCTGGCCTTTTCCGAGGCCGCGGCACGTGGCGAGATCACTCTTCACATGCGTACCGACGAGCGAACCGCGGCGTTCTTGGCGTTGGGCTTGGCGCAGGCCGAGGGCGGTCCGCGGCGGAATCGCCCGGGTATCCCAGGTGGCCACCACGTTGTGCCGGTGGTGATGACGTCGGGAAGTGCGGTGGCGCATTGTGCGCCCGCGATGGTGGAAGCGCAGATGTCGCACCTTCCGCTCATGGTGTTGTCGGCGAATCGCCCCTGGTCATTGTGGGGGACGGGCGCGAACCAGACGGTGGATCAGCGGTCGGCCTTCCGGGATACTGCCGTGCGGACGGAGGGGATTGACACTGCTACTCGGCGCAGCGATGCCTGGCATGTGATGCATCGTGAGGTCCGCGCTGCCGTCGATAGAGCGGTGGTCGCGGCGACGGCCACGGGCGTGCGTATGCAGGTGCAGGCTGCCACTCCTGAGGATGCTCGTCCCGCCAATGCTGTGGAGCTGCCCTTCCGCGGCCCGGTGCATATTGATGTGCCCTTCGATAACCCATTAGTGCCGACGGACGACGACCAGCTCCGTGAGGCTGCTCAGTCTGCGCACCGGTTGGGTCGTCCGGATGGAGGGAGTTGGACGCGCTTCCTGGGGCGGGCGACGGTGTCCTCGCCGCGAGTTCTTCACATTGCTGGCCATAATGCGCCACATGTTGACGCGCTCCGCGGTGTACCGACGATCGCCGAGCCCACTGCTGCAGTGCCCGATGTTCCGATCCATCCTTTGGCGTTGTCGCTGTTGTCGCCCGATCATGTGGTGGTGACGGGCCGGCCGACTCTGCATCGGGATGTCTCAAAACTCCTGGCCAGGCCGGATATTCCGATCACAGTCATTGCTGACAACCCCGGCGATTACCCGGATGTCGCTCACATGGCCGGGGAGGTCGCGACGACGATCGACCTTGCGCCACAAAGCCGGCAATGGGTGGATCACTGCCGGTCGGTGGATCAGGCCGCTGCCGATGCCGTTCGTGAGGTGATTCTCCTGGACGACCTCGCTGTGCCTTCTGACGTTTCTGAACCCGTGGAGGAATCCTCCGCGGAGCCTTCCTCCACGTCGCCCGCCGATGCGCAGTCTTCCGCACCCTCGCAGCCCGCTACTCTCCATCGGATGACCGGGCTGACGGTCGCCGCTGCCGTCGCAGATTCTGTTCACGTCGGCGATGCGCTCGTGGTGGGGGCATCGAATCCGGTGCGCGACCTGTCGTTCGTCGGCGCTCCATTTGATGGGGTCGAGATGTACTCGAACCGTGGGGCGTCGGGAATTGATGGTTTCTTATCGACGGCTATCGGCGTCGCGCTCTCACGGCAAGCCGCCGAGCCCGACAGCGTGAGTGCGCCGCGAACCGTGGCGCTGGCCGGAGACCTGACTTTCCTTCACGACGCGACCGGCCTGAACGTGGCGGCATCGGAACCGCGGCCGTCGAACCTGCTGATCGTTGTGGCAAATGACCAGGGTGGAGGAATTTTCGAGGCCCTGGAGCCGGGGAAGCCGGAGCTCCGCAGCCATTTTGAGCGCGTCATGGCGACTCACCACGAGGTGGATATTAAGTCGATTTGCGACGCTTTCGGCATGGCGTACCGGAGTGCTGACACTGCGGAAGAGCTGGTTACCCTGCTGGAAAGCCATGCCGAGGGGATGCCGCTTAATGATGCTGGGGCCACCAGTTCGGGCAGTGGGGATCAACGCGATCAAGCACGCCAGGAATATGAACCGTACGAGGGCATTACGGTGATTGAAGCTGTATGCGACCGTGCGCATCGGCGTCAGACCGTAGAATCCCTGGAAGGACGCGTTGCTGTTCTGCACAGGAGTCAAGCGCAGTAACGCCAAACGCAGCAGCGATGCCAAGCACGGCAGCAGAACAGCACAACGATGACCATACGAAAGCGGATAATGATCAGGGCACGACGGCGGGGAGGTGAGTATCGGAGTGAACGCGACCAGAACCCACGACATGAACGCGGGTGACAAGTCACTTAACGGGGATCAGACGCCCCAGACCGACAAGTCACCTCACGACGACAAGCCGCGGAGCCCCCGTCGGACATTGTCTCGCGGTGATGATGAGGAGCGGATCGACACCGTGGCCCGCCGATGCCGCCAGGCCGTCGCATTAATCGCGTTACTCATGACTCTGGTCTGCGCCACGCTCGTCGCCGGGCCAGTCTATAACGACATTAAGCTGCACAAAGATAAAGAAACCGCCATCGCCACGGTGAACCACGTCGGCCTGTTGCGCACAGCAATTTCATTTCGGGATAGCTCCGGAGAATTCCATTCCCCCAACACGGGAGTTTTATATCCCGGCGGATTGCACGATGGCCAGAAAGTGTGGGTGGAGTATTCCCACAGCCACCCCGACATTGTCCGAGTTCAAGGAAGAACCTGGACATTATCCCTTCTACCAGCGGTTTCAACATTTATCGTGACGGTCGCGCTGTCGATGGGAGCAATAGCGTTGATTAACCGACGCGCCGAACGGAAGAAAAATTTATACAATGGCCACCGAGATAGATGATCGGCAGCATAAAACAGCATTTCTTATCGGCAAAAATAACCGCATTATCGCGGGGAATTGAGGAAGAGAAGAAGTCGTATGCGCATTGCAATTGTTGCAGAATCATTTCTTCCAAACATCAACGGTGTCACTAACTCAATTCTCCGGGTCTTGGAATACTGCGACCGCCACGGCCACGACGCACTAGTCATCGCGCCGGGCGCTCGCGAGGTTCAAGATGAATGCCCGGACTATGCGGGTTTCCCCATCGCCCGCGTTCCCACCGTTCAGGTTCCGCTCATTGACTCACTCCCCATCGGGGTGCCGACGCCGGCCGTGAAGAGAGCCTTACGTAAATACAAGCCAGATGTCGTTCATGCAGCTAGCCCGTTCGTGCTCGGTGCTGCGGGTGCGTTCGGTGCAGCTCAACTGGGGATTCCGACGGTTGCCATCTACCAGACGGATGTGGCCGGGTTTGCGAATAATTACCACATGAAACCACTGGCCTCGGCGGCGTGGCAGTGGACGCGGACGGTCCATAACGCCTGCTCACGGACGCTTGCGCCGTCGTCGGTAACCATTCAGGAACTCCGCCACCACAAAATCAGAGACGTGCACCACTGGGCGCGTGGCGTCGATATTGAGCTTTTCTCCCCGACGAAGAGGTCGGACGCGCTGCGTCGAAAATGGGCCCCGAACGGGCAGAAAATCGTCGGCTACGTCGGGCGCTTGGCGGCGGAAAAATCCGTGTACCGATTGGCTGCTCTGCAAGACCGCGACGATATCCAGCTCGTGATCACTGGCGACGGACCCGACAGTCAAGAATTGCGCGAGCTGCTGCCACGCGCGATCTTCACCGGCGCGAAATACGGGGAGGATCTAGCGGAGGTGTATGCCTCCTTGGACCTCTTCGTCCACCCAGGCGAATACGAGACGTTCTGCCAGGCTGTTCAAGAGTCGTTAGCCTCGGGGGTGCCCACCATCGGGCCGAAAGCCGGTGGGCCCATTGACCTCATTGACGACGGCGTCGATGGGGAATTACTGCCCGTGGAATCCTTCGAGCAGGACCTCCCTGAGGCGGTTGATCGCCTGCTCGAACCGGATGGTTATCACGATCGATGTGTCGCTGCCCGAAACTCCGTGAAAAAGCGCACGTGGGAGTGCCTTGGTGACGAGCTGATGGGCCACTATGAGGCGGCGATTGAGTCTCCGATGGGGCAAGAAATCCGGCCGACCCTGCTGGAGAGGTGGCGCGCGGAGCGCGAGTACCGGTACGCGTAGACGAGCTCACCGGGTACTCTGGGGCCTCGTGGCTAGAGCGACGTTGGAAAAGAAACCCCGTGAAGTGGCGCGCATGTTCGATGCCGTCGGCAAGAAATATGACCTAACTAACACCGTGCTGACTGGCGGGATCGACACGCTGTGGCGAAAAGCAACGCGCAAGCGGCTCGATCCGAAGCCCGGCGAGAAAGTCGTGGACCTCGCCGCCGGGACGGGCGTCTCCACGGCGGAACTATCCAAGTCCGGCGCGCTAGTGGTGGGGTGCGACTTTTCCCTCGGTATGTTGAAGGCCGGACGCCATCGGAACGTCCCTTTAGTCGCAGGTGACGGGCTTAACTTGCCCTTCGCCGATAACACTTTCGACGCTGCCACCATCTCTTTCGGCCTCAGGAACTTCGGGGACACAGCCGCCGGGCTCCGCGAGATAGCCCGCGTCGTCAAGCCGGGTGGACGTTTAACGGTGTGTGAGTTTTCAACGCCGGTGATCCCCGTGTTCTCGACGATCTATACGGAGTACCTGATGCGCGCGCTGCCGACGGTGGCGAAAATCGTGTCCTCGGACCCCGAGTCGTACGTGTATCTGGCAGAGTCCATCCGCGCGTGGCCTGACCAGGAGACTTTAGCGCGGATCATCCAGTCTGCGGGCTGGAAAGAGGTCGGCTGGAGGAACTTGACCGGCGGCATCGTGGCCCTCCACAGCGCGACGAAACCGCGATAAAAGCCCGACGAAACCCCAAGGTGCCGACGGCCCATATCTGTGGGTTTGTTTTTGTGCGATAGGCTAGGCACGTTGTTTTAGACGGCTGCGAGCCACCATCGTGCTCGTGCGTGCTGCGTCGTCCCTGATTGCGGGGCCCTACACGCGACGCGTGCTCGTGACCATCTACCCATGCCCAACGAACGAGGATCGTGCGATGACCAGCGGACAGAGCAGTGCTGTGGAATCCAGCGTCGACGCCCTGAGAGGCGAGGTTACCGGCCTGGATTCCCGTAGTGTGGAGTCCAGTATTGACCTCGGCGACGACGAATTGAATTCCTTTGTGGCCGACGGGATGGAAAAATGCGAGAAACTGCTTATCCGTGAGTTGGATCAGGGCGCATCGTTCGTGACCGACAAGGTCAAGCACTTGGCACTGGCCGGGGGGAAGCGCGTCCGCCCCATGTTTGCCCTGCTCGCGTCCCGTTACGGCGAGAGGCCGGGGTGCGACGACGTCATCAAGGCCGCCATCGTCGTCGAGATGACCCACTTGGCGACGCTCTACCACGACGATGTGATGGACGAGGCCGAGAAACGTCGCGGCGCGGATAGCGCGAACTTTCGGTGGAATAACTCGGTAGCCATCTTGGCGGGGGACTTCATCCTGTCGGCCGCATCGCGGTTGATGGCGTCGCTGGGTGTGAAGACGGTGAAGCACTTCTCGGAAGCCTTCGGGGACTTAGTCACGGGGCAAATGCGCGAAACTATCGGCGCGACCTCGGGCGATGAGATTGAACACTACTTAAACGTCATCCACGAGAAGACGGCGGTCCTTATCCGTTCTGCGGGTTTTCTTGGGGCGATGCACGCCGGAACCCCGGCCCCGATCCAGCAGGCACTGGCCACATTCGGGGAGCACCTGGGCATGGTGTTCCAAATTGTCGACGACATGATCGACATCTTTTCCGACACCAGTGAATCGGGAAAGACGCCGGGCACGGACTTGCGCGAGGGCGTGCACACCCTGCCGATGCTCTACGCGATGGAAGGCGACAGGAAAGAGAACCAGCGGCTCCGTGAGATGCTGCGTTCCCCCTTGTCGACGGATGCCGACGTTGAAGAAGCGCTTGCTTTGATCGCTGCGACGGACGCGCGAGCGCGGACGGTTGCGAAAGTGGAGGAGCACGCCGACGCTGCCTTGAAGGCGCTTGAGGCGCTGCCGGATAACTCGACGACGAATGCTCTGCGCGCACTGCTGGGCTTCACGATGGCGCGCGTCGGGTAGCGACGACGGGGTGTGCTGATGCCGGGTGGTGCGCGGAGTGTGAATCCCCGCGAGCCGCGTCGTTAGCCTCCGCAAAATCCCAGCGTGACGGGATGATTTGCTGTCTAGGCCTGTATTCGTAGTAGAGTATGCAGCGCGTTCAACTGAGCGCACGCCAGATTGCCCGAGCGGCCAAAGGGAGCGGATTGTAAATCCGTCGGCTTTGCCTACGTTGGTTCGAATCCATCATCTGGCACCCATGATCCCGCCAGGGTTGCAGAGTTTTGCAGCCCGGCGGGTTTTGTCGTTGCCGGTGAGATCTCTGCCCGGGCTCGTCTTGCGAGAGTTTTCTCTAGCGGGCAGTTCGGTTTCGATCCCCACACCGTCTGACCTGGTGATTTGTGAGTTCCATTCTGGTCGGTTACATTGTGTGAGGCTTCGCAAGATCACGTTTGCGCTGTTATACGTGATTCCAGCGGATTGTTGCCCCCTTAGCTCAGTCGGCAGAGCGTTTCCATGGTAAGGAAAAGGTCGACAGTTCGATTCTGTCAGGGGGCTCCGTTACACCAATTCCCGGTGGACTGACGGTGCTCCGGTAGGTCCACCGGGATTATGTGTTGTAACTGTGGCGATGTAGCTCAGATGGTGAGAGCGCACGACTCATAATCGTGAGGTCGAGGGTTCGAGTCCCTCCATCGCTACTGGGAGATAGATGAGGGGTCGCCCTGACGGGTGGCCCTTTTTCTCCCACTGTGCACCACCGTCGAAAGTGGAGCCCACTATCGCCTGGTTTAGGCGTGAGGCTTCTCTGCTATGGTTGGTGTGTTGCCTGACCGGTGCAGGTACAGAGATCAGTTCACATCAGCGATGGTGTGGATCCGTTGCTGTAAGGTAGCGGTAGGAAAACATAGGGGCGTGGCTCAATTGGCAGAGCAGCGGTCTCCAAAACCGCAGGTTGCAGGTTCAAGTCCTGTCGCCCCTGCAAAAACGTATTAAGCCAGTTTTCCGCGGAACTGGCGTGTGTACATTTTCATCTCAGTTGAGGAGAGTGCGCGTGAGCGAGGAACGAAGCTCTACGGGAGCATTGCGTCCGTCCGGTAAACGCCAGATCACAGGATCCTCCACTGTGTCAAAATCCCGCGCTCGTAGCGCCCAATCGGGCCCAGAGACCGTGGGGGGCCGTGGAAATATCTTCACCCAGATCGTCGATTATTTCCGCGGTGTTATTGCCGAAATGCGGAAAGTCATTTGGCCGACATGGCGTCAGATGGGCGTCTACACCGGCGTTGTCCTGCTTTTCCTGATCGTCGTGATCGGCATTGTTTCGGGCGTCGACTTCCTCGCCGGTAAAGGCGTCGAGTGGACTCTCACTCACTAAATACGCATTAACAGCCCACGTCGGCCGAGGCCCCGAACAGCGCAAAATATAGTTGGGAATAGCCCGGTCAGCTGTGTATAATCGCTCCCATATTGTCCCGCCAACCCGAGAGGGGAGGCGGGATTTTCCTTTGGAAACACCGCAGAGAAGGACTGAAAATATTCATGAGTGACACAACGAATTCATCCACCGAGTCCGACAAGCCGCAGAGTGCCGCGGATTTAGCAGCACAGGCAGCCGCTGATGTCCAAGAGGCTGCTCGTAAGGCCCAGCAGCCCCAGTTCTCCGCGGGCGCAGCGCAGAGCTCGTCCGACGGAGGTAATAAGGCCGACGCTGCTGGCTCACAGGACAATGAGGCCGATCAAGCTCGTGATATGGACGCCGAAGGTGCCGTCGCCACGGAAACGGCGGCGGAAAGCGATAACACTGCGGCATCGCCCTCTGTGACCACGGGGAGCGACGCGGACGGGTCAGCGTCGGCACGTGGAGCGTCGGCAAGCGAAGGAGCCGGCGATCAGCCCTCCGCTGCGGACGAGACGGAGCAGGACCCCGAGGCGGCCGCGATGCAGGCCTACAAGGTGCGTCTGCGCAAGTTCATGCGTGAGCTGAAGAAGCTGCCGGGTGAGTGGTACATCGTCCAGTGTTACTCAGGTTACGAAAACAAGGTGAAGACGGACCTGGAGGTTCGCTCGCAGACCCTGGGTGTCGACGAGCAGATCCACGAAGTTGTCGTCCCCATCGAGGAAGAAGTCGAGGTCAAGGACGGGAAGCGGAAGGTTGTCAAGCACAAGCTGCTTCCGGGGTACGTGTTGATGCGTATTGAGCTTGACGACGCATCCTGGTCGGTCATTCGTGACACGCCGGGGATCACGAGCTTCGTCGGGAATGAGGGACACCCCACGCCGGTGAAGATTCGCGAGGTCGCGAAGTTCCTATTGCCGCCGGAGACCGCGACGCAGAAGGCCGAGCAGGAAGGCGAGGAGCCCGCTGCTGTGGATGTGTCCAGCACTGGCGTGGCTGCACCTCCGCGTCCTTCTGCGGACAAGGTCAAGGTGGACTACGAGGTTGGCGAGGCCGTGACGGTCTTATCCGGTCCGTTTGCATCCGTGTCCGCGACGATTTCCGAGATCGATGCCGAGAACAGCAAGCTGAAGGCTCTGGTGTCCATCTTCGGGCGCGAGACCCCTGTGGAATTGGACTTTGACCAGGTGGAGAAGATCAACTAAAGCTACCTGGGTGGATTTGGGCCAAGGTGCCGCGCTCCGGTATCTTGGTTCTTCGTGTGTGTCTGAGCCTTGGTGGTGTACATCGCGATGGTGAAATACCGCAACGGTGGATGTCGCTGGCTGGACGCACGAATGTCACTGTCATCTTTCCGGTGGCCTGGGAATTCAGGCATCCGGTCGAATGATGCGGGTTCTGATGGTCATGGTGGACGTTCACTGTGGGGGTCAGAGTCGCGTTGTTTGGTAACAGAAAGAGGTTGTAACAATGGCTCCGAAGAAGAAGGTTTCGGGCTTCATTAAGCTGCAGATTCAGGCTGGTCAGGCTAACCCGGCTCCGCCGGTTGGTCCTGCGTTGGGTGCTCATGGTGTCAACATCATGGAGTTCTGCAAGGCCTACAACGCTGCGACGGAAGACCAGCGCGGAAACGTCGTTCCGGTTGAGATCACCGTGTACGAGGACCGCTCGTTCACGTTCAAGCTGAAGACCCCGCCGGCTGCGAAGCTGCTCCTGAAGGCTGCGAACCTGCAGAAGGGTTCGGGCGAGCCGAACACCAACAAGGTCGGGTCCGTCACGTGGGATCAGTGCAAGGAGATTGCACAGACCAAGATGGAAGACCTGAACGCGAATGACCTTGACATGGGTGCGCGCATCATCGCTGGTACCGCACGTTCCATGGGCATCGAGGTCAAGGGCGCTACCGCGTAACTCTCGTTCCGCTTAGTGTGGGTTTGGTGCCCGCGTTTCGCGTAATTCACTTTTCAGTGGGAGGGCCTCTTGCTGGCCCGCGACCACTACTCCAAACGTTTAAGGATTGGATTTTTATGAGCAAGAACTCGAAGGCTTACAAGGCTGCGTTGGAGAAGATCGACGCCGGCCGTATCTACGCTCCTATCGACGCGATGAAGACCGTCAAGGAGACCGCATACTCCTCATACGACCCCACGGTGGACGTTGCTATCCGCCTGGGTGTTGACCCGCGTAAGGCTGACCAGCTGGTTCGTGGCACCGTGTCCTTGCCGAACGGCACGGGTAAAGAGGTCCGCGTTGTGGTCTTCGCTGAGGGCCCGAACGCTACCGCCGCTGAGGAAGCTGGCGCCGATGTCGTCGGCACTGCAGAACTGGTTGAGCGGATCCAGGGTGGCTGGACCGACTTCGACGCTGCTATCGCGACGCCGGACCAGATGGCCAAGGTTGGTCGCGTTGCACGTGTCCTGGGTCCCCGTGGCCTGATGCCTAACCCGAAGACCGGTACGGTGACCACCGACGTCACCAAGGCTGTGAAGGAAATCAAGGGCGGTAAAATCTCGTTCCGCGTGGACAAGGCCGCCAACCTGCACGCTGTGCTGGGCAAGGCTTCGTTCTCTGCTGAGCAGCTTGCCGAGAACTACGGTGCACTGATCGACGAACTGCTTCGCGTGAAGCCGTCCGCCGCGAAGGGCCGTTACCTGAAGAAGGTCACCGTGTCCTGCACCAACGGTCCGGCTGTGCCCGTCGACAACACTGTGGTGAAGAACTACACCGGCGAGGCTGAGTAGTTTTCTGTAGCCGCATTACTGCGGTTGGCTCGGCTAGCTCGGTTGGTTGCATGTAGCCCGGTTGAGTTAGTCAAACGATAGGCAGATTCACATTTTGTGGATCTGCCTTTTTGCATATAGTTGGCACATTCCCGGGATAAGTAGGGGATAAGTAGCAAAAGTGTCCGGACTGCCTCTTTGCTGCTTACCCCTGTTTTGTGTTGGTTTTTGGGGAGGTCTGGGTTGCGCGTGGCTTCTGTGTGGTCTATGTGCGGGCGCTTCTGATCTTCTTGCGTGACTTTTGTTCAGGATTTGCGGGGTTCGTGCCCGCGTGCCGGAAAACTGTGGGGGTATATAGGGGGCGGTTGTGAAAACTGCGGGTGAATATGGTCAATTTTTGGCCATTTTTCGCCCATATGCCCCCGCACTTTTGTCCAGGCTGCATATACCCTCGCAGTTCTCGAGCCAAAACGTAGAAAAGCCCTAGAAATTCTCTGCTAACTTTTCGATTTCGCTGTCTCCGGTGAACTTGGCCCCCAAACTCTCAAACACGCGCCCTTTGTCCCCTATCTTTCATTGGAAAATGATTAATTATTTGGATTAATGGACGAGATCCTTGCGATCATCCGTTTCGTTTGAGATAGCCCTTTTCTAAGTGGTAGATCTATCTATCTCTTTCTGTCCGCAAGGGCATATTTATGCACTGGGAGAAGAAATTGGCACTTTCGTTGGATGCTTCGATGCCTGTAGGTTCGATCCCAGGTGCCTCGGCTAGCGCTTCTCCTGCTTCACAAGAACAACGTTGCGTAACAGCTCACCGGGGGTCTTCTACCTCCACTGCCGAGCGACAAACCGTTTCGAAAGATGAGCTTGCTCAGCTTAATAAAAATATTGAGTTGGTAGGGGGAAATCCTTTGTCTAAAAGAACATTCCAATATAAAGCTGAAAGCGTCGGGAAAAAAGTCGGTCCAGGTCTTGCAATCAGCTGTAGTCCAGATGCGGGTGGCGCTCTCGCTACCTATATGGGCGGGTAGACCATGCGCCCACTAGTAACGCTTTTGGGTTTTGTGGTGACCTTACTTGTGTTCCGCTTTTTCGTTGAAGGGTCTTGGCCCTCTGCCATATACCTTGGGGTTATGTGTGGACTTATTGCCGGAGCCGTCTTGACTCCTTCTGGTTGGCGATCGCTCCGACGGATCGCTCGTAACCTTAAAAAAGGTTGGTCTTAGCTGCTGACAGGGGTGAGGGGATACCTGCCCCAGGAGGTTCCAACGGCTTAGAGAGCTGTTTAGAAGCTATCTCGAAGTCGTCGTTCTTTTTCGGTGAGTTGCTGGAGCTGATTTCTAGCCCCGGTCCGACGGGTTGATTGAGGCGCTTCTGCTGTTCAGCGGGCTTTTCTCGATTAACGTTTTGGTGCAGTTGCCTGCGGGGCTGGGTGAGTTCGCCCATGCCCGCCACCGCGGACAGCACCCATAAGCGTCGGACAGCACCACCGAAGCCAAGCCCCAAATAACACGTAACGAACCTCACTCAGGGGGTCAACAACACACGGTTTTTGTCGCGAGTGTTGTCGCCGGGGGTAGGAGCCACCCCTGACTGTGCTTGTCGGACATCTGACAGGTCGGTAGTGTGGGTTTCGACCCGCACGGCGGTGAGTCACAGTGAGCGGGTTGTTGACAACACGTTAGGAGCGATCCTCCATGCATCAGCAATTTGGCACACTGAACTGGCTAGCCATTGCGGTCTATATCGTCGCCATGTTGGCAGTGGGCATCTATTTCTCGAAACGGGCCGGTGCCAGCAGCGATGATTACTTCAAAGCTGGTGGGCGCATTCCCGCATGGGCCGCGGGTTTCTCCATCTACGCCACCACGCTGTCCGCCATTACCTTCATGTCCATCCCGGAAAAGGCGTACTTGACGGACTGGGCATACTCCGCGGGAAACATCGCGATCTTCGCCATCGTCCCGATCCTCGTCTATTACTACGTCCCCTTCTTCCGCAAGCTGGACGTCACGACGGCCTACGAATACCTGGAAGAACGCTTTGACGTGGTTCTTCGCGTATTCGGCTCCCTATTCTTCGTCCTGTTCCACATCGGACGTATTGCCATCGTCATTTACTTGCCGACGCTGGCTCTCACCGCCGTCAGCGATATCAACCCTTATCTCATTGCCGGGCTGGTCGGGATTGCGTGCGTGATTTACACATTCCTCGGCGGTATGGAGGGCGTGATCTGGTCCGACGTTATCCAGGGCATCATCCTGCTGTCGGGTGCGGTGATTGTAATTGTCGTTGCGTTGGTGAATAGTCCCGGTTCGATTTCCCATACGTTGTCTGAGGCCGCGTCGAACGGGAAGTTCTATTCTGGCCAGAACTTCACTTTTAGTGATTTGTCGGTGTCGATCCCGATTATTTTCTTGGGCAGTGTGCTCAATAATTTGCAGTCCTACACGGCCAGCCAGGATGTGGTTCAGCGCTACCAGACCACGCCATCTGTCCAGGCCACGAAGGGCTCCTTGTATGTGAATGGGTGCCTCGCGCTGATTACGATCCCGATTTTCTACGGCATGGGCACCGCCCTGTACACCTACTACCAGGGCAATGGCGGTTTCCCGGATGACGTGAACACGTCGGCGATTGTGCCTTACTACATTCTGACCGAGCTTCCGGGTGGCGTGGCTGGTTTGATCATCGGTGGTATTTTGGCCGCTGCACAGTCGACCATTTCTTCCTCGTTGAACTCCATCTCCGCGTGCATCACGGTTGATATCCGTAACCGCCTCATGCCCGGCCGTGGCGAGGCATCAGTCCTGTTCAGCCGCATGATTATTGTCTTTACCGGACTCTTTTCGACGGGTGTCGCGTTGTGGCTCATCGCCTCGGAGAAGGGCGAGCTGTGGGATCTGTTCCTGACACTCACCGGGCTGTTTGGTATTCCGATTGCTGCGGTCTTTGCGCTGGGGATCTTCACCGTGCGAGCGAACCGGTTTGGTGTGCTGGCCGGGCTTCTTCTGGGAGCGGTGTCCGGCTACTTCATGAACCAAACGGACTTGGGACCGTTCATGATTTCCATCGTCGCGTTTGCCGTCACGCTGGTTGCTGGATATGTGCTGTCCATTCCGCTCGCCGGCGTTGCGAAGGCTACTCGTACCGAGACCCTGCCGCTGACGATCCACGGAAAAGACTTGAGTTACGAAAGGAAGTCCGCCCGGCGCGAAGCGCTGAAGGATGAAGCAGCCTCCGTTATTCCCGATACTGATGATCCCACTGAACCGAAGTCTGTGGCTCAGGTTTAACGACGCTGGATAAGCGGTGCTCTGAGTACGTGGGGCACTGTCTCAAGCTACGTGGAGATAACCCAAGAAGGAAATTGAGGATGTGAAGGGCCTGAGGGGCCCTTCATTTTTGTGGGTTATACGACAAAAGTGTGTCTGCTCGGTGTGTCGTCCGGGGGGTTAGATCTGGCCTTTGTCGATGCCAGTTGAGTGTGTGTATTCGGTTGGGATAGCTTTGTCGTAGAGGGCTGGTCGTCCTGTTTGGTGGTCGGCTTGGTTCTCGTTGCAGGTCAGGGTGGATACTTTGGCGAGTTGACCTTGGCCGAAATTGCACTGCCTGGCGATCTCGAGCGGATCGTCAGGCAGGTGTGTTTTCAGCTACAACCACCAATCGAGCATCCGGCGTGGGGGATTGAGGTTGGGCTAGGTGGGCGCTACGAGCCTCTCAATAGCAGTCGGGGAAGTCAGTCTGAGCCGACGGTTGGTTCTCGAATAGTGAATAAGAACCTCTGGTCCGGTGCATTCTCAACGGAGAGGGGAGCGGGCGAAAGAACTTCCCTGCACAAGGGCATTCATAAGCCGCCGGTTCCCCCACGTGGCGTCATTTCCACGCCACGTTTAAGTGATTCAGACAAACCCCCAGGCCCTAATGAAATCCCCGAAGGGGCCTCCCCAGAAGGCCCCAGCCCCCAGCGATTAGCTATTCAGCGCTCCATGTTCCCCGAGCGCTGCATCGTAAATGTTCTTGAGCATCGCGACGCGGCCGTTGAGGGACGAATCGCTCGGTACACAAACTTTGGCACCCAGATAAACCTCGGGCGTGCCAAGCGCTGCATGGGCGCACTCGCGGATCCGATCAGGCGTCATCCATGACGTCGGCTCGTCGGGATAAGCGGGGAGGTGCCCGTCGACCCACGGGTAGCCGTACTGAGTATCTTTATCGCCCGCACCGCTGAACATGACGCCAGACAGCACCCCCTTGTCGCGAGCTGTCGTGATGTGCTGCAGAGGAGTGGTCGCGTCGCGATCTTCTAGGCAGCTCCGACCCCAATTGATGTGCAGCTTCACGCCGTGATCAGCGGCGATGGCGCATTCGTCGGCTAGCTCGAGGAACCCCTTTTCGGGTTCATGATCCTCGCGGGGTGCGTCGCAATGCTCAATGACGATGCGCGCGCTGGACCAATTCCACGTGGCAATCTCGTCGAGACTACGGGCGAAGGCATCCGAGTGTGCGCCGCGCGTCGGGGCGGAATGCAACTGGACATATTTAATGACGCTGCGGCCGGTCCGACTAGCCAGTTCCTGGACAGCCTTGCAGATCCGGTCTGTGAATTCGAGGGCGGCGGCTCGGCCATCCTCATCCGCGCTAGCCAGGCCGAATGCGGGATTCTTGCCGACGTTGACCATCGTGCCCGGAATAGCGGTGATGGTGTTGGCATCCCAGTGGTCCGCGATCTGGCCGCTGAGCCACGGGAGGCTTTCGGTGAGGTCGCCGGGGAAGGGGATTTCTAGCCCATTGATCCAGGCCTGCTCGGCGAGGAGCGAGTAGTACGTTTCCTGGTCGCGGCGGTCGAAGGGGAGGCTAGCGTAGGCGCCGACGATGAAGTCCGGTGGCGTCGTGTCCGACGAGCCTGTTTCTGCAGGTGAAGTTGTTATCGGGGTGTTCATGGTTACATTCCTTGCGTTTTCGGTGCGGGAGAGGTGGGGTTCGTGGTGCCGGAGGTGGAGCCGCTGGGGGTGGACTCGGTGGACGTGGAGTCGTTGGGTGCGTCGCTCGGGTGCTCGTCGCCGGCTGCGATGGCCGCGATGGTTTCGTCGTCACCATCTTCTGGTCGAACAGCGTCGGGATTAACCGCCTTTTGCAGCACCTTCGGCAGGTTCAGCCCAATCGAGACCACAACGATGAGCGCGAAGCCCACGGACATGATCGCCAGCGCTACGCCCAACGACGTTTTCGCCGCGATGGACGCACCCAGTACAGGGCCGACGGCACCGCCCAGCGCGCCGACGTTGTAGCAAAAGCCCAGGCCAGCGGCTCGTTTCTCGACGGGGAAGTAGGACGACACCCACTTGGGCAGCAGGCCGGATACGCCCTGGCCGAACATCTGCTGGAAGAACAGCAGCGCGGCGACCAGCACCACAATGCCGCTCGTCTGCACAAACAACGGGATCACGATGATCTGCGAGAGGATGATGCTGATCGCGTACCACCGACGCATCCCCATCGCGTCCCCAGCAAAACCGGCGAGGATATAACCGCACGCGTTGCCCACCGCCGCGAACGAAACGACGTTGGCCACCACGCCCGGGTCCATGCCAATCCCGTGGAGGTACGTCGGCAATAAACCTTGAATCGGCCAGGTGTACATGAATGACGCGAAGATCGTGATCATGATGAGGATCCCGATCACCCAGCGGCTCGGATCGAACTGGACGATGAAGGTGATGAAGACGGCCGCTGCTGCAACGCCGCACAGGATGAGGAGCGCGACGCTCGACGTCGCTTCGGTGAAGATCACCATCAGGGCGACGAAGGCGACCACGACGGCGAGGATGTTCGGAATGCGACGCTGGCTGCCGAAGAGAATGTCCAGCATGTCGTCGTCGCGATGCTGGTCTTTCTGCGTTTCTTTCCAGTCGCTGGCTTCCGGGAGGCGGCGTCGCATATAGACGGCGACGAAGACGGGGACGATGCCGGTGAGGAACAGCGCACGCCAACCCCACCCCGGGTGCCAGGATTCCACCCAGCTGACCAGGTATTTATCGACCTGCGCGGCGAGGAGGACGCCGAAAGCGTAGCCGGAAAGGAGGAAGCCGGACGCTTTGTTCCGCATGTGGACCGGCCACGATTCAATGACATAGGCCGCGGAGGCCGAGTACTCACCGGCCATGGCGAAGCCGATGATGAGGCGGAAGAGGAAAAGGAACCAGTACCCCGGTGCGAATGCGCAGGCGATGGAGCCGAACGCGAACATGAGGATCGAGAGGACCATCGCGGGTTTGCGTCCCCATTTGTCGCCGGCCGCGCCGAGAAGCAACCCGCCGAGCCACCGCGAGACGAAGGCCGCGGAAATGAGGGCGGCGGATTCAACCAAGGTGAGGTCGAAAGATTTGGTTATCAGGGGTAGGGCGAAGGCAATGAGGACGAAATCGTAGCCGTCGAGGAGGACACCGATCCACGCCGCGAAGAAAGCTTTCCAATCTTCTTTGCTGAGGTATGTCCACCACCGTTGTGCGGGAGGGTGACTGGTGGGTGAAGTGCTAGTGACCATAGTGGCCTCCTCGTGTGCCTGAGGTATGGGCGCGGGTGGGGGAGTTGGGACCGCGTGTGTGCTCCCAGCGTATCAGACATCAGACATCTGACATGTGGTACGATCGGGGCCGTTACCAAAAGTTGCCCCTCAGTCCGGCCCGTGATGAGCCCGGGCTGATGGTTATCTCATGTGCATCGTGCGAGCTTCCGGACGAATGGTAATTCGCATGGCAAACAGGAGCGCATATGTCTACGCTACGGACCACCCCATATCCTGCAGGTTCGATACTCGCCCGCGTTCGAACCACCATCGACGGCCCGCTCATCGGGGCCCACACCTCCGCGGGGGAGCTGTCGATCAGGATTGAAGATGATCATCCTCACATCACAACGCGTACCCCCGATCGGGTGCAGGACCTCGACGTTGAAGACGCCACCACCATCACCGATGGCCAATGGCACAGCATCGCCCTGATTGTCGGCCCCGAAGGCACCAAGTTTTATCTCGACGGGTACCAGGCCTTTTGTGGCACGGCGACAGCATTTCTTGCCGACGTTCAGGCGGAGGAACTCACCATCGCCGATGCCCCCGTCGACGTTGCCGACGTCGTCTGTACCGGGACCGTGTTGTCCGATAATGATGTCCTTGCGCACGCGACGCCACCCCAACCCATGGTGCAGTTCGCGGCTAACCACCTGGCTGACTACGACACGCGCCGGGTCGCGCGGCTTGGAGCAGGGACGACGTTGACACGGTTTCGCGTTCGTGGCGTCGGCCAGGGCGGAACGATTCTGTCGGCCGGGTATGTTGAGGCGGACGGTGAGGATTCTTCGAGCGCCGAAAGATTGCGCCTGTCGGTCTCGGACACGGGGCTTACCTACGAGGTTTTGACCAGTGAAGATGAGTGGCGAACCTTCGTCGTCGACGGGCACTGGGCGGACGGCACATGGCATGACGTTGTCATCCGCGCGGGGGAAGGCGCCGTCGATCTCTACGTCGACGGCTTCCGGGAAGCCCGGATCCCTGGGCAGGCATTTTTCGCCGACGCCAGCCCGGTCAACACCATTACGATCGGGCAGGATATCCACGGCCGTCGGTTATTCGGCGAGGTCGCGCGCGCCGCGATTTACCCCACTCCGCTCACCGACGGGGCGATTAAGCGGCTGTCGCATGTCGATCCCGTCCACACGCAGGCATTATTCGACCGTGGAATGCATGGCGCGGTGAGCTACAGGATCCCGTCGCTTTTGACGCTGCCGAGTGGCACGGTGATTGCCGGCGCGGATCAGCGGACGACCATCGCGAACGATGCGCCCAATGACATTAACTTCGTCATTCGTAGGTCCCTTGACGGCGGCGACCACTGGGAAGATATGCAAACCATCCTGACGTATCCAGGGTCGGGTGCCACCGGGGCGAGCGTGATCGACTCTTGCACCGTGTACGACGAGGACACCGGCACAGTTCACCTGCTGATAGACCACTTCCCGGGCGCGATCGGTCAGCCTAACAACGTTCACGGCGTGGGGCAGGATTCTGAAGGCCGGCTGATTCTGACCGACACCAGCGCTGGTGGTGCGTCGGACGCGGAGCCCTCGCCCGCAGCATCGTCGCCCGCGGCATCTTCACCCGCGACGTACGTGCTCAATGCCGATGGTTCCGTCGTCACTGAAGATGGGAAGACCACCGAGTTCAGCGTCGATAAGGAAGGCTGGGTAACCCGCGCCGGGAAACCAGCGGGGAATATTTACTTGGCTGATGGCGAGGATCCGAACCAGACGCTGCTGACCCGCCGGACGTCGTACATTGTGCATGTGACCAGCGACGATGAAGGTGCAACGTGGTCTGCACCCGAGCTGATCAACCATCAGGTCAAAGAGGAGTGGATGGCGTTCCTCGGGACGTCGCCCGGAACCGGCGTGCAGCTCCGCCACGGTGAGCATGCTGGCCGGCTCGTGATCCCGGTGTACTACTCCGGCGACAACCCGAAGCACTTTTCCTGCGCGGTGATCTACTCCGATGACCATGGCGAGACGTGGCACCGCGGCGCTTCCCCGAATGATGGTCGGCTTTTCAAAGGGGCGACGATCGATTCGCGCACACTTGCCGACGACGAAGCGTCCACGCACGAGTCCACATTGATGGAGCTCAAGGACGGAAGGCTCATGGTTCTCATGCGGAACCAGCACCCGTCCGGGCGCGTGGGCACGGCGATATCCGAGGATGGTGGGGAAACCTGGGGAGAGGTCACCTACCACCCGGATATCCCGGAGATTTTCTCGCAGCCTAATGCGATCGCGATTGATGGTCGTGCTGGGGGTTCGGGGAGTGGTGGGGCTGACGCGTCGCCTCAGGCGGGTTCGCCGCTTTATGTGTTCGCCAATGCTTCTCAATTGATGCCTTACCGTGGGAACGGGGTGCTCCGCGTTTCGACGGACGAGGGCGAGACATGGCCGATAGCGCGCACCTTCAACCCAGGCCATTACGTGTATCAATCCATGACGTATCTTCCGAGTGGAAAAATCGGGTTGCTCTGGGAAAATGAGTGGCAGGGGCTGTATCTGACGCAGATTCCGCTCAGCTGGTTTGGGCCGGAGCTACAGAAGCACGGGGGTAGTGTGCATGTCGATTAGCTAGGGAAGCGGGTGCGGCTTGGGCGCTTTCTCGGCCACGTGGCTTGCGCGCCATAGCTCGCACCCCGACCCCACATCACAGCCACCAAACATTCAACGAATCAAAAACATTTCTAAGGAGTTTTCACATGAGTTCGACCTTCCGCGGAGTTATCCCACCGGTCGTCACGCCGCTGGCCGAGGACCGCACATTCGACCGCCCCAGCTTCAACCGCAACATCGAGCGCCTCATCGACGCCGGCGTCAACGGCCTGTTCTTCCTCGGCTCTTCCGGCGAGGTCGCCTTCTCTACCGACGAGCGTCGCGACGAAATTGTCAAAGCCGCGATTGAGCAGGTCGCCGGCCGCGTCCCCGTCCTCGTCGGCTGCATCGACACCGAGACCGAGCGCGTCATCGAGCACGCCCGTCGCGCCCAAAAACTCGGCGCCGACGCCATCGTCGCCACTGCCCCGTTCTACGCACTCGGCGGAATGGCCGAGGTCGAGCAGCACTTTCGCCTCATCCACGAGGCCGTTGACCTGCCGCTATTCGCCTACGACATCCCGGTGTGTGTCCACGCCAAGCTGCCCGTCGACATGCTGGTCCGCCTGGGCAAGGACGGCGTGTTGGCCGGGGTGAAGGACTCGTCGGGCGACGACGTCAGCTTCCGGTTTCTCATTCAAGACAACGAAGACGCCGGGCACCCCCTCCAGCTGCTTACGGGTCACGAGGTAGTTGTCGACGGCGCCTATCTTGCGGGTGCCGACGGCTCAGTCCCCGGATTGGCCAACGTTAATCCCGAGGTTTACGTGCGGCAATGGAAGGCGTTCCAGAACGACGACTGGAAGGGTGTTCGCGAGGCGCAGGAAGAGGCGGCGCGCTTGATGCGCATCGTCATGGTGACCGACGGGGTGAGCGGATTCGGCGCCGGGGTCGGGGCGTTTAAGACGGCGATGAAGCTGCTCGGCGTGTTTGAGAGCAACCAGATGCCGAACCCTGTCGCGGCGCTTGAGGGTGACAACGTGAAAGCCATCGAAAAAGTGCTGAAGGACGTGGGGATGCTGTAAGGCATGCTCGCGTTGTGGGGGTGCTGTGCCTGGCTCACTGTGTGCCCCGGTGTAGCGCCGAGATGCAGGGCGCACTCGGCACACTGTCTCTGGCGTGACGCTTATTTGCTGCCCGGGTATGCCCCCGTGAACTGGCGTTTTGTCATGGTAGGGCATGGTCGGGGGCTGTCTCGAAGGAGCAACCGCGCTACCTAAGAAAAGTGTGGAGGAATATCGCAGTCCCGGAGCAAAAGTGCGGGGGAATATGGTCAATTTTTGGCCATTTTTCGCCCATATACCCCCGCAATTTTCGGCGGCCCCCATATCCCCTCGTTGTTTTCCGGCGAAGTACCCACACCCGGCCACTTGTTATCACTCGTGCTGCTCCGCTTGGGATCCGCCTACGTCTGGTCGACGCCCGAATTTATCCAGATCATCCCGAATCTGCCCTAATTTGCCCGGAAACAACCTGAGATCCATTAGGCCACCTGACACCCCACGTAGCCGAGCAACCATTCACGGTAGTCCCACATACCAAGCGCCCCTTAAGGTGAGGGGGTTTTCCCAGGCCGTGAGTATCAGCGCCCAATCGGCCCCAGCATCACGCCCCCACTCACCCCCTAGTACCTAGTACCGTTGCCACTCGGGCTTATTCTTCTCCGCGAAGATGTAGTACTCCTTGTGTTCAAGGCAAGTCGCGGCCGCTTCGTCGATAATGACGGTTGCATGCGGGTGAAGCTGCAGAACACTAGCGGGGCACGACGCACTCACCGGCCCCTCCGCCAGCGCTTGAACGGCGGCGGCTTTGTTTTTGCCGGTGGCGAGGAGCAGCAGGTGGCGCGCGTGTTGGATCGTCCCGAGCCCCTGGGTGAGCACGTGCCGCGGCACGTCGTCCTCGCTGTCAAAGAATCGCGCGTTGTCGCTCACGGTTTGCGGGTGCAGCGTTTTCAACCTCGTTGGTGAGTTAAGCGAACTGCCGGGTTCGTTGAATCCGATGTGCCCGTCGGTCCCGATCCCGAGAATTTGAATATCGACGCCGCCCGCGTTGCGAATGCGCTCGTCGTAGGCGCGCCCGGCTTCGTCGATGTTGTCGGCCAGACCGTCGGGCGAGGACACGGCTTCATCTTTGATGTCGATATGCTCGGTGAATTCCCGACGAATCGTTCGGTAGTACGACTGTTCGTGGTCTCGGGGGAGGCCAACATATTCGTCGAGAAGAAAAGCTTGGTTGTTAGCAAAAGATAGCCCGGATTCGTTATGCCGACGAATCAATTCTTGGTACGTGCCTAGTGGCGTGGATCCTGTGGCCAACCCGAGTGTTGCGCCTTCCGAGACGTACGGCTCGAGGATATCGGCAGCTTGAAGGCTTACTTGTTCGGGTGTTTTGCGGATGACAATTTCCATGACTCTTTGCTAACCCTTTCGTGTTGGTTGTCTTTCTTAACGATGTGAATGGTTTTTCTGGTTTTATTTTCTTGCCGACGTCTGGCGCTGGGCTTTTCTTGCCGACCTTCGACGCCCAACGTCCGGTTGAGGTGCTTCCTGCGCGGAGAACTCGCACGGAGGACTAGTGCGCCGACTCGGTTTCACTCTCTCGCACGTGTAGTGCTTGTCCAGCGGCGTAGACCTCTCGAAGCTGGAAGTTTGGATCCACGACGACAAAGTCGGCGGGAGCTCCAACCGATAAGTGGCCAGCCCCGGTGCCGGCTGCTGAGGAGGAGGCATCACTGCTGGCGTCACCAGAGGAAGCACCACCAGACTCCTCACACCCAAACCCGAGCACGCGTCCAGCCGTCGCGCTCGTGAACCTCACCGCATTCACCGGGTCGAACCCGCGCTGAACTGCCCGAACGAACTGGTCGAATAGCGTCGAGGTCCCGCCGGCGATCGAACCCACCGACCCGTCAGTCGTCGTCAATCGAGCCACACCATCGGCCACCGTCACGGCCAACGCTCCCAGCACGTAGGACCCGTCGGCCTTCCCGGCGGCCTCCATCGCGTCAGTAATGAAGAACGCCGAGTCGGGGAGCGCCTCCGTAACCATGTCGACGGTTCCGTTGTGGAGGTGGACGCCGTCGGCAATGAGCTCGACAAATACGCGCCCGGGGAACTTTTTCGCGGCCGTGATCATGGCGGCTGCCGCGCCGGGTGCCCGATGATGCAGGGGTGGCATCGCGTTGAACAGGTGCGTGGCGGTCACCATGATGCCCCGCTCCACAGCTTTGCTGACGAAATCGATCGTGGTGTCGTAATCCGCATCAGTGTGCCCGAGCGACAAAATGACCCCCTCGCGCGCACACACATTCAGGCAGGCCTCGGCACCCGGGCTCTCGGGAGCCAGCGTGATCTGCCGGATCAGGCCGGGGTGGCGGGAGGCGGCCCGCGCGAACATGTCGGCGTCGGCGGGCACGATCCGGTCAGGGTTCTGCGCGCCGCACTTGTGCGCGTTCACGAACGGCCCCTCCAGGTGCACCCCCGCGATCAGCCCCTCGTCCGCCAGCGGCTTCAGGATGTCCAGCTGCCGAACAATCTCCTGCTCATTGGCGCTAACAAGGCTGGCCAGCAGGGTCGTCGTCCCGTGCCGACGGTGGAACAGCGCGGCCCGGCGGCAGCTTTCCGCGTCGCCCGTCGGAAATGCTCCGCCATCGCCACCGTGATTATGGAGGTCGACAAACCCCGGAATGATTGTCGGCATATCGGATGCACTCCACATTGCCGACGGACCGCTATCCGACGGAGCCTTGCCCGAGGCCTCATCCGACCCTTCATCCGACGCATGTGTAGTTCCGCTATCCAATGGAGTAACCGATGAAATGCGTGGCCCCGTGACCTCGATGCGCGCATGTTCCGTGATGCCCGCAGTGTCAATGATTCGTCCCTCCACCGTGAAATCCGGATGGCTCATAGCCTTACGTGCTCCTAACTATGGTCGTGTGACAGTGCTGCCATGAAGAATACGATCGCTCGCAACTGCTCGCCCGCCACAACTATTGCTACTGCTAGTATAGGTTGTAAGACGTCTGACGTCCATGTCTCATGAAAATTACCGGCGACAGCGCAGAAGGGTAGAACCACTGTGGCACTCACACTCGCACTAGACATTGGCGGTACCAAGATCGCCTGGGGGCTTATCGACGACGACACCCCTCGTACAGTCATCGCCCGCGGGCGCATACCCAGCCAACCCGCGGGCGGGACCACCGCGGACCAGCTGGAGGTCGCCGTCACCGAAGCGCTGGCGTCGCCAGTGCTAGCAGTAGCCGGCGACGTCGCATCAACCCCGGCAACGTCGTCGACAAGGGAAAATAAGATCGCGCGAGTTGGGGTGGCTGCTGCCGGTGTGATCGACCCGAACACCGCGACGGTCACCCGTGCCGGGGCCACTATGCCTGGCTGGGAGGGTACCGACATTGCTGCCCGCATCCGCCGCCACATCGACGCCCCCGTGTTCGCGCACAACGACGTCCGCGTCTGGGCATTCGGCGAGTACACGCTGTGTTGGCGCGATGAGTACCCGCACTCCCGCCTGCTCTACGCCAGCTTGGGTACGGGTGTTGGTGGAGCGTTCGTCACGAACGACGATCTCGCTGCCGGCAATCGTGGCACGGCCGGTGAGATTTCCGAGCTCTATTGCCCTCACTACGGCAGCGGTGTAGCTCGGTGCGAAGACGTAGCGTCCGGTCCGGGGCTCGTTGCGACGTATCACGAAGCGATCTCGGAGCGCGAGGCTGACCCTGCACTCCCGTCGACAGTGACTGACCTATTAGACCTAGAACGACAAGGGGACTCATTAGCGACGGACGTCCTGGATCAGAACCTGCATGGTTTTGGACAGATGCTGGGAACGCTCGCGATGGGTCTTGACCTCGACGCGATCATCCTCGGTGGAGGAGTGTCGGGGCTGGGCGAGCTCATCACGCGGCGGATTCGCGAAGGTGTGCGGAGCCATCTGGCCTACAGTGTTCGCCCATGCGATATCCGCGATAGTGCCCTGCGCGAAGGCCCCCTTGTCGCCGCCGCTGTTTACGCTCGGGCACGGCATAAACTCTCGTAACCACCCTCCCCACACACCAACCGAACAAAGGAGATCTCAATGCCCTTCTCATTTTCCGCCTCAACCCCCGCTGAACAACGCCAGGAGCTGCGCTCGATTATTGCGGGCGACATCATCGTGTCCACCCAAGCCCCCGATGGTCATCCACTCCGCGACACTCACGCGTTAACGCTGAGCGCGAAGGCCTGCGTCGCCGCCGGAACCCCAGCAATTCGCTGCGGCGGCTATGGAGGAATCGCCGACATCACGTCCATTGGCGACGCCGTCGATGTCCCCATTTTCGGCCTAACGAAGGAAGGTGACTCCGGCGTGTACATCACGCCGACGGTCGCGTCAGTTAAGGCTGTTGCCGACGCCGGTGCCGCGGTGGTTTGCGCCGACGCCACCGAGCGACCTCGTCCCGACGGGTCCTCAACCAAAGACCTGGTGAAGGCCGCCCACGAGTCCGGCGCGCTGTTCATGGCGGATTGTGACACCGCGGCCAACGGGATAGCAGCGTACGAAGCGGGAGCGGACATCGTGTCCTCAACGTTGTCGGGATACACCCCGGCGACGGAGCACCTGGATGGCCCTGACCTGGACTTCATTTCCACTGTTCGGAACGAGGTGGGGGAGGAGCCGCTGCTGATCGCGGAAGGCCATTATCATTCCCCCGACGCGGTGAAGGATGCGCTCCAGCGTGGAGCCAACGCCGTCATTATCGGATCCGCTATCACCGATCCCCGGTGGCTCACGGGGTTCTACCGCAGCGAAATCAGGAAGTAGTTCGTCGAAAGCGCGTGCCGCTACCTACTTAACCCCAAGCGCTTCGCGGAGCGGTTCGTAATGGTCGACGACGGCTTGCCGGTAGGCGTCCTCGTCTCCGGCAACAATGGCGTCGACAATCTTTTGGTGCGCGTCCACGGTCTGTTCCAGGTTATCTTTCGTGGTCAGATGTAGTTTCGGCACCGCCACCATATGCACCCGCCATAGTGCTTTGGATAGCTCCTGGATAAGCCCATTGCTGGTCACGGACAGAATGTGATCGTGAAACATGGAGTCAGATTCCATGAACGGCTCGTTCCGCATGACCGCGGACTTCATTTGGTTAATAAGGCGCCCCAGGAATACGCCGTCGATGTCGTCGCGATGCTCAATGACGTCGCGCGAGATCTGCAAATCCAACGCCTGTCGCGTGTCTACCACATCGATCAGCCGCGACCGCGCATGGTCGTCGTCGAGAGTAATGCGCAGAGTAAGGCCATTGACCAGGGGCTCCAGAGACATATCGGCGACGAATGTGCCGAAGCCGCGTCGGACCTCGAGGATATCCAGGCTCACGAGGGTCCGGATCGCTTCCCTGACCGACGATCGCGACAGCTTGAGCGATTCCACAATCGTGAGCTCGCTGGGCAGTGGGTCGCCGACTTTAAGGTGGTTGTCCCGGATGTAGGCGACAATCGACTGCATGGCCACATCAGTTGCCGAACGGGCCTCAGAACCGAAGAGCCCCGTATTGCTGCTCCTATAGCTGCGGCCGGTGCCAGCGGAATGCGATTTGGTGTTGTCTTGGCCACTCACAGTGAAGCTGACCGCTCCTTCATTGCCGGTTGGTTGTCGTGTACAAGGGTCGTACGAGGACTATTTTTACAAGAATTATTGTCCTGTACGAAGAGGGGATATGTATGGGAATTGCGTATTCGGGGGTATCGGGGTTTAGTGCCGACGTTTGTTTCGTGGGGTTGGAGAATGCGACGAGCCCGGAAATTCGGCCCGCGAAATCACGCAACCATGAAACGACGGGATCACCGTCGGATATTAACAGTGATCCCGAATTCGTTTGCTCGCCGAGTCTTACAGCCCCTGGCTGACCTGGTCAATCAGGTTCTGGGTGAAGTCCTTCGGCTGCGGCTTCACAAAGAAGGTGCCGTCGGTGGCTTTCGCGACCGTGTCGCCCGCACTCGCTGTTTCCCCGTGGGGGAGCTGGAACTGCACGTTGTCGCGGGTCTCGAACGTCGGCTTGACGTAGTCGCCACCCTCGATCCACTGCTTCAGCGCAGCTTCGCTGGTGCTGGAACCGCTGTGAACGTGCGATTCGACGATGTCAACGTTGGACATATCAGCGGGTGGGGGAAGAACGATCATTGATAACTCCTTCAATGAGGCGGTAAAACTTCAAATGTGCATCACGCGGGGTCACATGCATCGCGTATGGTCATGTGTTGTAGGCACAGTCGCGCACGAGGAATGCCTACCGATCTTGCGCAGGTAAAACGTGCGCGGAAAATTGTGCCGATTATGCTTTTCTACTATAGACGCAGATGTATGACAATCCTTCTTTTTGCAAACCGAAGCATTGCGGGTTGATGGCAAGCCGACGGCGGGCCTAATTGCCGACGATGAGGCTGCGACGTTCGAGCGTCGACCCAAATGTCGGAACTGCGTCGCCCCCAAACGTCGTCGATTTTGAAAATGTGGACTCGGTGTGTAGTCTCCACCGAGGAACTTTAGGATAGTTCACGTTTCACCACAGACCGTCGGTCCTCAGGGAAATCTGAGCGAAGTGTTGCTCATCCGAGTGACGGCCCACGCAGGAGACAACGCGAACGCAAAGTATTCATCACCACACTCCAGGCTCTAACCGGATACAAGGCTTCAACCGGGAAGTGCGAAGTTCAGGGTGTAGCCGACGCGAACGTCGGAACCCGGACACGATATAGCGAGTGATGAAGGAATTGCGCGCCCCGCCTCCTGTGCGGGGCGTTACTCATTGGGTCTCCCCGACGGTGAAACTTACCGAAGGAAGGAGGCGAGAGTACATGGCCAACCCGAAGAACACTGCAGCTGTCAAGGAGCTCACTGCGCGTTTCCAGAACGCAAGCAGTGCAATCCTGACGGAATACCGTGGTCTGTCCGTTACTGAGATGACAGAGCTGCGAAAGGAACTTGGCGCTGAGGTTGAATACTCCGTCGCCAAGAACACCATGATCAAGCTCGCCGCACGCGAAGCTGGCGTCGAAGGTCTTGACGAAGAACTTCTTAACGGCCCCACCGCTATTGCATTCATCAATGGCGAAGCGGTCGATGCCGCGAAGGCAATGAAGAAGTTCGGCGCAGACCACGACGCTTTCGTGGTTAAAGGCGGAACAATGGATGGTTCGGCTCTGACGGCCGAGCAGATCCAGCAGCTCGCGGACATGGACAACCGCGAGACCACACTGTCCAAGATCGCCGGTGGATTCAACGGCGTTCTGGCAAACGTTGCGTCCTTGCTGGGCGCACCGCATTCCGAGATGGCACGCCTGGCCGCGGCCCTCGAGGAGAAGAAGTAAACACTGTCGGTTCGCCGCCGACAGGCGGGTACGGAACCTCCCACACGAAGACGCGTAGAAAGGAAGCCATATCATGGCTAAGTACACCAACGAAGAGCTCATCGAAGCTTTCAAGGAAATGACCCTCGTTGAGCTCACCGAGTTCAAGAACCTCTTCGAAGAGACCTTCGACGTCACCGCTGCTGCTCCGGTTGCTGTTGCTGCTGCAGGCGCTGCCGGTGGCGAGGCTGCTGCTGAGGAAGAGAAGGACGAGTTCGACGTCGTGCTCGAGGACGCTGGCGCCAAGAAGATCGGCGTTATTAAGGTCGTCCGCGAGGTCGTCTCCGGCCTGGGTCTGAAGGAAGCTAAGGACCTCGTTGAGTCCGCTCCGAAGGCTATCCTCGAAGGTGCCTCCAAGGATGACGCCGAGGCTGCCAAGACCAAGCTCGAAGAGGCTGGCGCAAAGGTTTCCCTCAAGTAAGACAGGGATATGCGCGATTAACTCAGCGCAACGCGCAGCGCACCCGATTCCGGCCCATACGGTGCGGGAACGGTGTGCAGCGTAAATACCGCAAACAGGGGCTTCCCACCATGGTAGGCCCCTGTTTTGTCATATGTACTAGGGTATTGGCGCTAGGGTAGTGGTGTAGGCGCCCCGTCCGTTCGCGCGACGTTCCACCGCGCCCCACCGCGGAGCTGCACGCTAAGTTCCGCGCCCCCACCACAGAGTGATAAAAACCATTAGACATGGTGCCATAACTAGTATAAGATAGTCCGTTGCGCTTGATCCCCGTGCACAGATTTCTTTTTAGGCCTTGTACCAATTCCTTCAAAAACAGGATTTGACAAGGTCCTTTAGTGATATCCAACCACGGATGATCCGCTTTTTGGAAGAAGACACTCACTCTTTTCACGCAGGCAAACCACAGCGAGCACGGTCACCCCGCGTGAGGTGCTGGAAGGACCCATCTTGGCAGTCTCCCGCCAGACCAGTTTAACGTCCGGAATCCCCGGCGCGACGAAACGCTACTCGTTCGCGAAGATTAAAGAGCCGATCGAGGTCCCTGGCCTCCTCGATCTGCAGCGCGACTCGTTCGCGTGGCTTATTGGCGCACCCGAATGGCGCGCTAAGAAGCAGGCTGAGTCCGAAGAAGGCGCGCGTATTACCAGCGGCCTGGAGGATATCCTAGAGGAGTTGTCTCCCATTGAGGACTACTCCGGCAACATGTCCCTCACCCTATCCGAGCCCCGCTTCGACGACGTCAAGAACACGATCGATGAAGCCAAGGATAAGGACATTAACTACTCCGCCCCGCTCTATGTGACGGCGGAATTCACCAACGCCATGTCTGGCGAAATTAAAAGCCAGACCGTCTTCATTGGCGATTTCCCAATGATGACGGACAAAGGCACGTTCATCATCAACGGTACCGAGCGTGTCATCGTGTCCCAGTTGGTTCGCTCTCCTGGCGTGTACTTCGACGAGTCCATCGACAAGTCGACCGAGCGCCCTCTGCACTCCGTCAAGGTCATCCCTTCCCGCGGTGCATGGTTGGAGTTCGACATCGATAAGCGCGACACCGTCGGCGTCCGCATCGACCGTAAGCGTCGTCAGCCCGTCACTGTGCTGTTGAAGGCTTTGGGCTTGTCGACGCAGGACATCACGGATCGTTTCGGTTTCTCCGAACTCATGATGTCCACCCTTGAGCACGATGGCGTCGCTAATACCGACGAAGCTCTCCTGGAGATCTACCGCAAGCAGCGCCCGGGTGAATCACCCACGCGCGACTCCGCTCAGGCTTTGCTGGACAACAGCTTCTTCAACCCGAAGCGCTATGACCTGGCGAAGGTTGGTCGCTACAAGGTGAACCGTAAGCTCGGATTGGGTGGCGGCTCCACCACGGGTGAGCACACGCTGACTGAAGAAGACATCCTGACCACCATTGAGTACTTGGTGCGTCTGCACGCCGGTGAGCGGACGATGGAATCGCCCGACGGCACCGAGCTGATGATCGCCACGGACGATATCGACCACTTTGGTAACCGACGCCTCCGCACCGTCGGCGAACTGGTCCAGAACCAGGTTCGCGTCGGCCTGTCGCGTATGGAGCGTGTTGTGCGTGAGCGCATGACCACGCAGGACGCGGAATCCATCACGCCGACCTCGCTGATCAACGTGCGTCCCGTGTCGGCCGCGATCCGCGAGTTCTTCGGAACGTCGCAGTTGTCGCAGTTCATGGACCAAAACAACTCCCTGTCTGGCCTGACTCACAAGCGTCGCCTGTCCGCCCTTGGACCTGGCGGTCTGTCGCGTGAGCGCGCCGGCCTGGATGTTCGTGACGTCCACGCCTCGCACTACGGCCGCATGTGCCCGATCGAGACGCCTGAGGGTCCGAACATTGGCTTGATCGGCTCCCTCGCGTCCTACGCACGTGTTAACCCGTTCGGGTTCATCGAGACGCCGTACCGTCGCGTCGAAAATGGGCAGGCTACCGACGTTGTTGACTACCTCACCGCTGATGAGGAAGACCGGCACATCGTCGCGCAGGCAAACACGAAGATGGACTCCGAAGGTCGCTTCGTTGAGGACACCGTCGAGGTCCGCATGAAAGGCGGAAACGTTGAGGTCGTCCCCGCAAGTGAAGTGGACTACATGGATGTGTCCCCGCGCCAGATGGTGTCCGTGGCTACCGCCATGATTCCGTTCCTGGAGCATGACGACGCCAACCGTGCCCTAATGGGTGCGAACATGCAGCGCCAGGCTGTGCCGCTGCTGCGCAACGAAGCGCCCTTCGTCGGCACTGGTATGGAACTGCGCGCCGCCCACGACGCCGGCGACGTTGTGATCGCTCGCCGCTCGGGTGTCGTCGAAACGGTGTGTGCAGACTTCATCACCACCCTTGGCGATGACGGCCAGCGCGACACCTTCCTGCTGCGCAAGTTTGAGCGCACCAACCAGGGGACTTGCTACAACCAGAAGCCCCTCGTTGAGGCTGGCGACCGCATCGAAGAGGGACAAGCCCTCGCCGACGGTCCCGGCACCGAGAACGGTGAGATGGCTCTCGGCCGTAACCTCCTCGTGGCATTCATGCCATGGGAAGGCCACAACTACGAGGACGCCATCATCCTCAACCAGCGGATTGTCGAGGAAGATGTCCTCACCTCAATTCACATTGAGGAACACGAGATCGACGCCCGCGACACCAAGCTGGGGCCAGAGGAAATCACCCGCGATATCCCGAACGCATCCGAAGATATCCTCGCTGACCTTGATGAACGCGGTATCGTCCGCATCGGTGCCGACGTTCGCGACGGCGATATCCTCGTCGGTAAGGTCACCCCGAAGGGTGAAACCGAGTTGACGCCGGAAGAGCGGCTCCTCCGCGCCATCTTCGGCGAGAAGGCCCGCGAAGTTCGCGACACCTCCATGAAGGTTCCGCACGGTGAAACAGGCAAGGTCATCGGCGTTCGCGTGTTCTCCCGCGAAGACGACGACGACCTCGCACCCGGTGTCAACCAGATGGTCCGCGTGTACGTCGCACAGAAGCGCAAGATCCAGGACGGCGATAAGCTCTCCGGCCGCCACGGCAACAAGGGTGTCGTCGGCAAGATCTTGCCTGCCGAGGACATGCCGTTCCTGCCCGACGGAACGCCGGTTGACGTCATTCTGAACACGCACGGTGTGCCGCGTCGTATGAACATCGGCCAGGTGCTGGAACTTCACCTTGGTATGCTCGCGAAATCCGGGTGGAAGGTTGACCCCGAGTCCCAGGACCCCGCGATCAAGGCCATGCTGGAAACGTTGCCGGAGGACCTCTACGACGTCCCCGCCGATTCCCGCGTTGCCACCCCGGTGTTCGACGGCACGACCAACGAAGAGCTGTCCGGACTGATGCGCTCCTCGCGGCCCAACCGCGACGGCGACCAAATGGTTAACGAATTCGGCAAATCCACCCTGATCGACGGCCGGACGGGCGAGCCCTTCCAGCAGCCGATCTCCGTGGGCTACATGTACATGCTGAAGCTGCACCACCTGGTCGACGAGAAGATCCACGCGCGCTCCACCGGCCCGTACTCCATGATCACCCAGCAGCCGCTCGGTGGTAAAGCACAGTTCGGTGGCCAGCGCTTCGGTGAGATGGAAGTGTGGGCCATGCAGGCCTACGGGGCCGCCTACACGCTGCAGGAACTCCTGACCATCAAATCCGACGACGTCGTCGGCCGTGTCAAGGTGTACGAAGCCATCGTGAAGGGCGACAACATCCCCGACCCGGGAATTCCGGAGTCCTTCAAGGTGTTGCTCAAAGAGCTGCAGTCTCTGTGCCTTAACGTTGAGGTCCTCTCCGCCGACGGAACCCCGGTTGATCTGGGTGCCGACGATGACGACCTCGACCAAGCCAACGCATCCTTGGGTATTAACCTCTCCCGCGACGAGCGCTTCGACGCTGACGCGGTGTAGAGACCTCCCAACTAGTAACCAGTAATCATCCGAACAACCCTCGTGAACGAGGGGAAAGGACGTTACGTGCTCGACGTCAATCTTTTCGACGAGCTCCGCATCGGTCTCGCCACGGCCGATGACATCCGTCGCTGGTCACACGGCGAGGTCAAGAAGCCCGAGACCATCAACTACCGCACCCTAAAACCCGAGAAGGACGGCCTGTTCTGCGAACGCATCTTCGGGCCAACCCGCGACTGGGAATGCGCCTGCGGTAAATACAAGCGTGTCCGCTACAAGGGCATCGTCTGTGAACGCTGTGGCGTGGAAGTGACCAAGTCCAAGGTCCGCCGTGAGCGCATGGGCCACATCGAGCTGGCCGCGCCCGTCACCCACATCTGGTACTTCAAAGGCGTCCCCTCACGCCTGGGGTACCTGCTGGACCTCGCGCCGAAAGATCTGGAAAAGATCATCTACTTCGCCGCGAACATCATCACCTCGGTGGACGAGGAGGCCCGTCACACGGACCAAGAAACCCTCGAAGCCGACATCTTCATGGAGAAGAAAGAGGTCGAGGCCGACCGCGACGAAGAACTCGCGGAGCGCCAGCAGAAGCTGGAAGAAGACCTCAAAGAGCTCGAGTCCAACGGTGCGAAAGCCGACGCCAAGCGCAAGGTTCAGAACGCCGCCGAGCGCGAGATGCGCCACATCCGTGAGCGTGCCGAGCGTGAAATCGACCGGCTCGACGAGATTTGGAACACGTTCATCAAGCTTGCCCCCAAGCAGATGATCGTCGACGAAACCATCTACTCCGAGCTTGTCGACCGCTACGAGGACTACTTCACCGGCGGCATGGGTGCAGAAGCCATCCAGACGCTGATCAAGAACTTCGACCTCGAAGCAGAAGCGGAGAAACTCAGCGAGGTTATCCGCGACGGCAAGGGACAAAAGCAGGTCCGCGCGCTCAAGCGCCTGCGTGTTGTCGCCGCTTTCCTGCGCTCCGGGAATGACCCGGCAGCGATGGTCCTGGACGCCATCCCGGTGATCCCGCCCGAGCTTCGCCCGATGGTTCAGCTCGACGGTGGCCGGTTCGCGACGTCGGACCTCAACGACCTGTACCGTCGCGTCATCAACCGTAACAACCGCCTGAAGCGCATGATCGACCTCGGCGCGCCCGAGATCATCGTGAACAATGAGAAGCGCATGCTTCAGGAATCCGTCGACGCGCTCTTCGACAACGGCCGTCGTGGACGCCCGGTCACGGGCCCCGGCAACCGTCCGCTGAAGTCGCTCTCTGACCTGCTGAAAGGTAAGCAGGGCCGCTTCCGTCAGAACTTGCTGGGTAAGCGTGTCGACTACTCCGGCCGTTCGGTGATTATCGTCGGCCCGCAGTTGAAACTGCACCAGTGCGGTCTGCCGAAGCTCATGGCGTTGGAGCTGTTCAAGCCATTCGTCATGAAGCGCCTGGTGGAGAAGTCCTATGCGCAGAACATTCGCTCTGCGAAGCGGATGGTTGAGCGGCAGCGTCCCGAAGTGTGGGACGTCCTCGAAGAAGCCATCGCGGAACACCCCGTCATGCTCAACCGTGCGCCGACGCTGCACCGCCTGGGTATTCAGGCGTTCGAGCCGGTCCTCGTCGAGGGCAAAGCTATCCAGCTGCACCCCTTGGCATGTGAGGCCTTCAACGCTGACTTCGACGGTGACCAGATGGCTGTCCACCTGCCGCTGTCCGCGGAGGCTCAGGCTGAGGCCCGCGTGCTGATGCTCGCCTCCAACAACATTCTGTCCCCGGCATCCGGTAAACCACTGGCCATGCCGCGTCTGGACATGGTGACCGGCCTTTACTTCCTCACCCTGGAAAAGAGCGAGGATCAGCTCGGTGGCGAGGGCGCCTACCACGAAGCCGACGAGAACGGCCCGAAGCGTGGCACCTACTCGTCCTTCGCCGAGGCCCTCATGGCGCGCGACCGCGGAGTGCTTGGCCTCCAGGCACCGATCGAGGTTCGCATCAGCCACCTCCGCCCGCCGGAGGACATCGAGGCAGAACTGTTCCCCGACGGATGGCAGCGTGGCCAGAAGTGGACCGCCCACACCACTCTCGGCCGCATCATGTTCAACGAACTGCTGCCGTGGAACTACCCGTTCGTCAACGGTGTCATGGCGAAGAAGGCACAGGCCGTCATCATCAACGACCTCGCCGCGCGGTACCCGATGATCACCGTCGCGCAGACCGTCGACAAGATGAAGGACGCCGGTTTCTACTGGGCAACCCGGTCCTGCGTCACCATCTCCATGGACGACGTGCTCGTTCTTCCCAACAAGGAAGAAATCCTGCAGCGGTACGAGAAGCAGGCTGCGACCATCGAAAAGAAGCTCGCTCGAGGCAAGATCAACAACGAAGAGCGCTACCGCTCCCTCGTTGACCTGTGGAAGGAATGCACCGACTTCGTTGGTGAGTCCGTCGAGAAGATCTACCCCGACGACAACCCGATCCCGATGATCGTGAAGTCCGGTGCTGCCGGTAACATGCGCCAGATCTGGACGCTGGCTGGCATGAAGGGCATGGTCACGAACTCGCGTGGTGACTACATCACCCGCCCGATCAAGACGTCCTTCCGTGAGGGCTTGTCGGTGTTGGAGTACTTCAACAACTCGCACGGTTCGCGTAAGGGCCTGGCCGACACCGCTCTGCGTACCGCAGACTCCGGTTACCTCACGCGTCGTCTTGTCGACGTTGCTCAGGACGTTATCGTGCGCGAAGACGACTGTGGGACTCGGAAGGGTCTTGAGGTCGACGTCGCGAAGCCGGTGTTGGACGCTGAGGGCAACGAAACGGGAGAATTCACCCGCGCTGAGTTCTTGGAGACCGCGCTGATCGGCCGTTACCTGGCCAAGGATGCTGTCAACGACAATGGCGACGTTATTTACGAGCGTGGCGCCTTCGTCGGCGATGCCGAAGCCAAGAAGATGGTTGCCGAGGGTGTACGGACCGCTACTGTCCGGACGGTCATGATGTGTGAAACCGCCACCGGCGTGTGTGCGACCTGCTATGGACGGTCCATGGCCACCGGCCAGAAGGTGGACATCGGAGAAGCCGTCGGTATCGTCGCCGCACAGTCCATTGGTGAGCCTGGTACGCAGCTGACTATGCGTACGTTCCACCAAGGTGGTGTCGGTGGCGATATCACCGGTGGTTTGCCCCGTGTGCAGGAGCTCTTCGAGGCCCGCGTGCCGAAGAACCAGGCGCCGATCGCGTCCACTGAGGGCACGATCAAGCTCGAAGACGACGGCAACTTCTACACGCTGACCATCACGCCTGACAACGGCGAGGACGAGGTCGTGTACGAGAAGCTGTCGAAGCGCCAGGGTCTGGCAGTGACGCAGGAACCCGGCGGATTCGAACACCAGCTGCGTACCGGCGACCATGTTGTCACAGGCCAGCCACTGCTACGTGGCGCTCCCGATCCGCACGAAGTGCTTCGCGTTGAAGGCGTGACGGGTGTGCAGAAGCACCTCATTGAGCAGGTGCAGAAGGTCTACCGTGACCAGGGCGTGGCGATTCACGACAAGCACATCGAGATCATTGTCCGGCAGATGCTGCGACGCCTGACTGTCGTCGATTCGGGATCCACCGAATTGTTGCCGGGTAGCCTGATTGATCGGAACGAAGCGCGAGCTATTAACAAGGCCGTCGCGACGAATGGTGGCGAGGGTGCCGCCTTCCGTCAGGAGATCATGGGTATCACCAAGGCGTCGTTGGCCACGGAATCCTGGTTGTCGGCGGCGTCGTTCCAGGAGACCACGCGTGTCCTGACCGATGCGGCGATCAACAAGCGGTCCGATAAGCTCATCGGTCTGAAGGAGAACGTCATCATCGGTAAGCTCATTCCGGCTGGTACGGGCATCTCCCGCTACCGGAACATCTCGGTTGAGCCGACCGAGGAGGCCCGTGCGCAGGCGTTCTCCATGAACACCAGCTACGGCGACGGCTTCTACGGCGAAGACGGTGCGTACGGCGAATTCACCGGCGCGGCCGTTCGTCTGGATGACCAGGGGTTTGATGGAGGCTTCGGCGACATTAGCTAGGTGAGCCTTTGAGGGGTGGTTCGTTGCTGGCGGGCCGGTTAGCCGGCCAGCGTGCTGCCGGCGTGCTGCCTCTCAAAAATGATTTATCGGCAAATTCCCGGGTGCGAGTTATCTCGCACCCGGGAATTTTCTATTTTAATTGGATTTTGGCATCTCTTGTTAGGTTTTCGTGGCTGAGAGAGGTGTGTGGGGAAGGGCGTTTAGGTTCTCATTCGAGTTGTGTAGTGCGAACGCGTGTGCCCGCGGAGAAGCGCGGGCCCAAGTCGACATTGCCACCGAAAACTGCGCTGGTATATCTCACTTTGCCCGGGCTCCAGGAAAACTGCGGGGGTATATGGCCAATTTTCGGCCATTTTTCGCCCTTATACCCCACACTTTTCAGTTGGGCACCCGATATTCCCCCGCAGTTTTCCGTCGGAGAGAGCGAAGGCCTATTTCTGAGTGCATTGAATGCGTCAAAGGGGGAAAGGTTCGTTTCGTATGCTATTTATACCGGTCGTACATGAGAGACCACGCCCATCATGCGCGGTAAGCCTCGCAGCTCGTACCGGGTAAGCTCCGCGCTCATACGCAACCACCCACCTAACCTCACCAGATCTCTAAATAACCTATGAAAAGCAATCTAGACCTCACGAAAGTCAAAGAAACCCTCACGTCCGTCGTCTCTTCGCCGGGAAAAGTCACTGTCGTCGGCTCGCTCAACGTCGATCTGACTGCGCGTGTCGAGGAATTCCCGGCTCCCGGGGAAACAGTCCCAGCCGCTGACCTGACGTATGTGCCCGGCGGTAAGTCCTCGAATCAGGCGGTCGCGGCGTCGAAAAGTGGCGCGAATGTCGCGATGGTGGGCGCGGTTGGCCACGATGCTTACGGGAGCTTCGTCCAGCGAAGTTTAGAGGATGCGGGGGTCGATACGTCGAAGGTTGTGGCCCGCGATCTGCCCACCGGGACCGCGCTGATCACGGTGAATGCGGCTGGTGAGAACACGATCGTGTACTCGGCAGGCGCGAATCGGAGTGTGTCGCGGGCGGACATGCAGGCGGCTGCGGATGTTCTGCAGTCTGCGGATGTTGTCGCGGTCGGCTTTGAATCTCCCGCGAGTATGGTTGCGACCGCGATCGATGTGGCTCGCTCTGCTTCCGACGCAAATACTGAAACAAGCGCGAACGTCGACCAAAACAACCAGCCCCGTAACCACCGGAATAATGGTGGCGAAGCTCGGGGAACTCGCCGCTCACCGCAGATTATTTTGAATTATTCTCCAATTATCGACGTTAACCCGGGGCGGTTGATCGGGGTCGATATCGTGGTTGTGAACGAGGTTGAGCTGCGTGCCTTGGGGGAGCGGTATGGATTCGCCCAATTGCCGACGCAGGGACGAGGGGGATTGGCTAACGTAGCCGGATCCAAGATCGACGAACATGTCGGCGCAAAGCCCGAGGACGCTCCTACTGTTCGCGACTCCGCAAGCAGCATGGCTAAAGAAGATGGTGCGGATGAAAATGGCCTGTTCACGACGGCGACGCGGCTAGTCGCCGCGATGGGCCTCAGAGGCTTGATCGTGACGCTCGGCCCGGAGGGCTGTTTTGTCGTGGAGTCGGAGGATTCAGCTGAAAGCGGTGACGTTAATCCGACGAGTGACGCGGACCGAAGCGATCGGGTCAACCCCACCGCCCTCACTACTAATGGCGTGTATGTGCAGGGATATCCAGTCGATGCAGTCGATTCAACCGGGTGCGGGGATTGCTTTATGGGGACGGTCGCCGCATCGATAGCCTCCGGACGAAATCTGCTCGATTCCGCCGGTTTAGCGACGTTCGTTGCATCTCGCGCCGCGACCAAGCAGGGCGCTCAAAGTTCATATTCCTCGGCCGACGAACTCGCTGACCAGCTCAAACACGACCAAGCGAACCAGCAAACACGGAGCTGATCGACAGGGCGATTGATGGGCGGGCTCGATGGCCACGTATCACCGCACACACCACCCCCCCCGTCGAGAATTCTTCGTATCAGGGAACATTTCGGGCTTCAGCGGAACACATCAAATAGAGGCTGAGAGCGAGCGTCGACAAGCCTAATAAGAACGTCAACAACGACAAACGATCCGTCCAAGAACGAGCCGCACAACACCGGTCCGCACAAGAACGGTTCACGTAACAACGATCCGCAACGGACACCGCACTCGGCCACCGAACTAAAACCGTCCCGAAGACCCCGAAGGAATCGTCATGACTTACCCCAACAACCCGAGCAGCCCATATCAGGGATCCAGCGACCCTTACTCGGGATCGTCCACCGGTTTCGGTGCGCCCGGTTCTGGGGAGGGCGGAATGCCGGCCACCTATGAAAGCGGACAGGTCGATTCGGCATTTGGTGGCGGCCAGTATGGCAGTCCCGAGGGTCAGTATGCGCAGCCCAACCAGTGGAATCAGGGTGCGCCGCAGTTCGGCAACGGCATGGGCTCGGTTCCGCAGGGTCGGCAGAAGAGCAAAGTAGTCGCCGCCGTGCTCGCGTTTTTCCTGGGCGGCTTCGGAGCGCACAACTTCTACCTCGGGTATATCGGGGTCGCCTGCGCCCAGCTCGCAATCCTGTTGATTAGCGTTCCTTTGATGTTCGTTGTTGTCGGTTTCTTTACCGACGCCGCCCTCTCCATTTGGGTTTTGGTCGAATTCATCATGATCCTCGCTGGTTCGGCACGTTTCGCAAGCGATGCCAACGGCGTGCCTGTTCGTTAAAACCGGAGTGTTCGGGAGGCAATTTTCCGACGAAGCGTGCCGACGAAAACGACGCGTTGCCCGGAACACGAATGCTCCATCAATCGGAACGCGAACGCTCCATCGACCGGAGCGCGCATGCGCCATTAGCCGTCGCGCGTAAAACGCAATCGAACAAGGGTCCGGTGAGTCTGTGAGGTACGCAAGGGTCGATTAGAGTAATTACCCGGAATGCGATCAACCTAACAGGTAAGGCTCACCATGACTCCCGACGACAACTCCTGGAGGCATTCAAGCAACGACCGCTCTGACGGCAGCGGGGGCAGTGACGGCTCGGACGACACTACGCGTGATGATTCGGCCGACGACACAAATCGCCAGAACCATAATCAAAGTGCCGACGACGGCACCGCCAACGAAAACCAACACGACGGCAGCCAAGGCAACGACGCTGCTGGTGAAGGTGCCCGAGCCACGGAAGGCAATGATTCGTCGGCAGGAACGTCCGACGCTCAATCCGCCGGGAGTCACTCGTCGGAAGAAGATTTCGAAACCCGCGAATGGCAGCCAGTCCAAGCGTGGAGTGAAGTCCGGAACCCCGACGGGAGTGTCTCTCCTCGGTCGGGGGACCCGTGGGGTAATTCCCAGCAATGGAACAACGCCGGCAACGGTGAGGGAAACGGCTGGAACAACGCCGGTAATACCGGGTGGAACAACGGGGGTGGCCAGCAGTGGAATGGAGGCGCCCCGGGCGGTTGGAACGGTCAGCCGGGTCAATATGGCCAGCAAGGGCAATACGGACAGGGGCAGTACAACCAGCAGCCCCGGTACGGACAGCAAAACCAACAACCTCAATACGCCCAAAATGCTCAGTACGGGCAGGGCCAGTCGGGTGGCTCCAGTGCCGTCGGATCGCAGGGGGAGTCTGACCAGTCGGGCTCGTCGATCTGGAAGGTCCTGCTTCCTATCATCCTTATCTTTGTCGTGGTCGCCGCGCTGATTGGAGCCCTGATGTGGAAGCCGTGGGAAAAGCTCAGTAACGACGGTGGCGCTCCGAGCAGTGAATCGTCGGCAATCCCGGAAGAACCGAGCAACGAGCCCACAGAGGAAACGACCACGGAGCCCGAGGACACCGAGACCACCACGGAAGACACCACCACCGAGCGGACAACCACGACGACAACGTCGAGCAACCACACGGGCACTGACATCCCAGGGTTGGGCCGCCAAGGATTTACGGATAACAGCGCTGCAACCTGTAATGCCGACGACGAATGGGTGTACGCGGGCATTAATGAGGACGGCGACAAGGTTGTCATCTGCCAGGTAGGGGACACCGACGGGTTCTACTACCGCGGTTGGTACCACGGCGGCGCGCTCGAGCGAGATGTGACGAGCCGCGGCTCCGATGGGAGGTCGTACTCGATGAAGAGCGGTGGAACCGTGATCAACATCGACGGATCCACCTTGAATGTTGTGCAGAACGGTAAGACGGTTTCTTCTTCCGTGTTTGACGGAGTGGCCACGCGGGAACCGGATTGGGGCTAATCGCGTTCCTCGAACATCCGGCCACCAAATAGCCGACGCCCGACGGGCGCCTGGCTAGCGAACGCCCGCCACTCAGTCCCAAATCCCACCGGTTTCCCACCACAAGTTTGGGAAAAATCCAGGTTATCGCTTAAACTGGAGCGCTGTGTCCGCCACGTGCGGGCGGGACAAACGTCCACCGTAGGCCAGCGAGAGCGGCTGACTCGTTCACGTACGCTCAAAAACCGCTGGTCACGGCGTTAAAAATCTCTTCCGAAAAGTTGCCTAGCGCAACGTCGGAAAGAAGTTTTTAGCACCACGGAATGAGCTTGCAAAGGCAGGTGCGAGCGGCAAGTAAGCACCCCGCCTGCACGGGCACTATGCCAGTGAGCGAGTGAAAAACCCGGTTTTGTTGTAATTTCCATCACACTTCGCGTGGATCATCTGAGGGCAGATCTATCCGGATCGGCTCCGCCAGGATCGGAAAACAATACCCCGGGAATGAACCGCAAACGCGTCAAAGAAACATAGAAAGTCGGTACATGCCTACTATTCAGCAGCTGGTCCGCAAGGGCCGCAAGGACAAGAAGGCCAAGGTGAAGACCGCGGCCCTCAAGGGATCACCGCAGCGCCGCGGTGTGTGCACCCGTGTCTACACCACGACCCCGAAGAAGCCGAACTCCGCCCTCCGTAAGGTTGCGCGTGTTCGTCTGACCTCTGGTATTGAGGTTTCCGCTTACATCCCCGGTGAGGGCCACAACCTGCAGGAGCACTCCATGGTGCTTGTTCGCGGTGGCCGTGTGAAGGACCTCCCAGGTGTCCGCTACCGCATCATCCGCGGCTCCCTCGACACCCAGGGAGTTAAGGATCGTAAGCAGGCACGTTCTCGCTACGGCGCGAAGAAGGAGAAGTAATTCATGCCACGTAAAGGTCCAGCACCCGCACGTCAGCTTCCGAAAGACCCGGTATACGGCGATACCATCGTCTCGCAGCTGATCAACAAGGTCCTCGTCGATGGCAAGAAGTCCACCGCCGAGCGCATCGTCTACGGAGCTCTCGAATCCTGCCGTGAGAAGACCGGCACCGACCCGGTTCTCACCCTGAAGAAGGCTCTTGACAACGTCAAACCCACCCTCGAAGTGCGTTCACGCCGCGTTGGTGGCGCAACCTACCAGGTCCCGGTCGAGGTTCGCCCTGGCCGTGCAACCACCCTGGCACTGCGTTGGCTGGTCATGTTCACCCGCCAGCGTCGCGAAAACACCATGACCGAGCGTCTCGCCGCAGAGATCCTGGACGCATCCAACGGCCTCGGCGCATCCGTGAAGCGTCGTGAAGACACTCACAAGATGGCTGAAGCCAACCGCGCATTCGCGCACTACCGCTGGTAATCACCTCTCCGGCGTAGCCAGACCAAGAATTACACGCAGGCCCGCCACCATCGGATCGCCACGATCGACTGGTTCCGGTGAGTGGGCCACCAAACTACGAGTTGGGGTACACAGTGGCACAAAAAGTGCTTTCTGACCTTCATAAGGTCCGCAACATCGGCATCATGGCCCACATCGATGCCGGAAAGACCACCGTAACCGAACGAATCCTCTACTACACGGGTATCAACCGCAAAGTCGGTGAAACCCACGATGGTGCTTCCACCACTGACTGGATGGAGCAGGAGAAAGAGCGTGGCATCACGATTACGTCCGCCGCGGTCACCTGTTTCTGGAAAGACAACCAGATCAACATCATCGACACCCCCGGCCACGTCGACTTCACCGTCGAGGTTGAGCGTTCACTGCGCGTCCTCGATGGAGCCGTCGCCGTGTTCGACGGTAAGGAAGGTGTTGAGCCGCAGTCCGAGCAGGTGTGGCGCCAGGCCGCTAAGTACGACGTCCCACGCATTTGCTTCGTCAACAAGATGGACAAGCTGGGCGCGGACTTCTACTACACCGTCGACACCATCGTCGACCGCCTCCACGCAAAGCCGCTGGTCATGCAGCTCCCCATCGGTGCTGAAGATGACTTCGACGGCGTCGTTGACCTGATCAACATGAACGCCATGACCTGGCGCGGCAAGGTCGACGTCGGAGCAGAGCCCACCATCGAGGAAATCCCGGACGACCTCAAGGACAAGGCCGACGAGTACCACGAGAAGCTGCTCGAGGCCGTCGCCGAGTCCGACGAAGAGCTCATGGAGAAGTACTTCGCCGGTGAGGAACTCACCACCGACGAGATCCACGAGGCCATCCGCAAGATGGTTGTGAACTCCGAGATTTTCCCCGTGTTCTGTGGTTCCGCCTACAAGAACAAGGGTGTTCAGCCGCTCCTCGACGCCATCAACTGGTACCTGCCGACGCCGCTCGACGTCGGAGAGGTCCACGGCCACAAGGTCGGCGACGAGTCCGTCGAGCTGACACGCCACCCCTCCGTGGATGCGCCGTTCTCCGCTCTGGCGTTCAAGATCGCCGCCCACCCGTTCTTCGGTAAGCTGACGTTCGTTCGCGTGTACTCCGGTTCCGTCGAGCCTGGCCAGCAGGTCATGAACTCGACCAAGGGCCACAAGGAGCGCATCGGCAAGCTGTTCCAGATGCACGCCAACAAAGAGAACCCGATGGACGTCGCCAAGGCCGGAAACATCTACGCTTTCATCGGCCTGAAAGACACTACCACCGGTGACACCCTGTGTGATGCCAATGACCAGATCATTCTGGAGTCCATGGACTTCCCGGATCCGGTTATTGAGGTGGCCATCGAGCCGAAGTCGAAGGCTGACCAGGAGAAGCTCGGTATCGCTATTCAGCGCCTCGCTGAAGAAGACCCGACATTCACCGTCAAGCTCGACGAAGAGACCGGCCAGACCGTCATCGGCGGTATGGGTGAGCTCCACCTCGACGTCCTTGTGGACCGCATGAAGCGCGAATTCAAGGTCGAGGCTAACGTGGGTGCCCCGCAGGTTGCGTACCGCGAGACCATCCGCAAGCCCGTCGAGAAGTACGAATACACCCACAAGAAGCAGACCGGTGGTTCGGGTCAGTTCGCGAAGGTCATCATCTCGCTGGAGCCCTACGCGCCCAACCCGGACGAGCTCGAAGAGGGCGAGTCCGCGACCTACAAGTTCGAGAACGCCGTTACCGGTGGCCGCGTGCCGAAGGAATACATTCCTTCTGTCGACGCCGGTATCCAGGACGCCATGCAGTACGGTACGCTGGCCGGATTCCCGCTGGTCAACATCAAGGCCACGCTGGTCGACGGTCAGTACCACGAGGTCGACTCCTCTGAAATGGCCTTCAAGATCGCCGGTGCTCAGGCGCTCAAGGAAGCCGTTCAGAAGGCGAAGCCGGTTCTGCTCGAGCCGATGATGGCTGTGGACGTCATCACTCCTGAGGAGTACATGGGCGAGGTCATCGGCGACGTCAACGCACGTCGTGGCCAGGTCCACTCCATGGAGGACCGCTCCGGCGCCAAGGTCGTCAAGGCCACGGTTCCGCTGTCGTCCATGTTCGGCTACGTTGGTGACCTCCGCTCGAAGACGCAGGGTCGTGCAAACTACACCATGATCTTCGATTCCTACGCGGAAGTTCCGACGAACGTCGCGCAGGAGATCATCGCGGAGCGCACGGGTAACAAGTAATCCGCGCACCCTCACCATTACAGCCCCTCGTCGATCGGGTTACAGGGTCGACGAAGGGCAACGCATGGTAAGGGCTAGCCAGGCACTATCCACAAAATGCTGTGAAAAGTTGCTGTTAATGCGCAGTGAATCACAGCAGCACATCACAGGAGTGTGTGATGTGAATAGTGTGTGGTGGCCGTTACCATAGAATCAAGGTCGGAGGCAGCTTGAAATACGTTGCCTTACCCCTTTATTATGCTGTAACTGGCAATATTTAAATCACCTCTCGTAGAGTCACCTTCTATTGACCCTGACCAGTGTCGACACCACTTTATGATCGACGATGACCAGGGTTAACAAGGTGAAAGTGTTTCTGCGAAAGGTAACACCACCCGTGGCTGCGAACGTCGTAGCCACCGAGAAGTCCAGGAGGACAAACAGTGGCGAAGGCTAAGTTCGATCGGAGCAAGCCGCACGTAAACATCGGTACCATCGGTCACGTTGACCACGGTAAGACCACCACTACCGCTGCTATCACCAAGGTTCTGTCGGAGAAGTACCCCGAAGAGAACCAGGCTTTCGCTTTCGACGCCATCGATAAGGCGCCGGAGGAGAAAGAGCGCGGTATTACCATTAACATCGCTCACGTCGAGTACTCCACCCCGAAGCGTCACTACGCTCACGTGGATGCTCCGGGCCACGCCGACTACATCAAGAACATGATCACCGGTGCTGCCCAGATGGACGGCGCGATCCTCGTCGTCGCTGCTACCGACGGCCCGATGCCTCAGACCCGCGAGCACGTTCTTCTTGCTCGCCAGGTTGGCGTTCCTTACATCCTCGTTGCTCTGAACAAGTGCGACATGGTTGATGATGAGGACCTCATCGAGCTCGTCGAAATGGAAGTTCGTGAACTCCTCGCTGAGCAGGACTTCGACGAAGATGCACCTATCGTTCACATCTCCGCTCTGAAGGCTCTTGAGGGCGACGAGAAGTGGGAGCAGTCCATTCTCGACCTCATGGATGCCTGCGACGAGTCCATCCCGGATCCGGTTCGTGAAACCGACAAGCCCTTCCTCATGCCGATTGAGGACATCTTCACCATTACCGGCCGCGGCACCGTTGTCACCGGTCGTGTGGAGCGCGGCAAGCTGAACATCAACGATGATGTTGAAATTCTGGGCATCAAGGAGAAGAGCCAGAACACCACCGTCACCGGTATCGAGATGTTCCGCAAGCAGCTCGACTACGCAGAGGCTGGCGACAACTGTGGTCTGCTTCTCCGTGGTACCAAGCGTGAGGACGTTGAGCGTGGCCAGATCGTGGCTAAGCCCGGCGCATACACCCCTCACACCGAGTTCGAGGGTTCCGTCTACGTCCTGTCCAAGGACGAGGGCGGCCGTCACACCCCGTTCTTCGACAACTACCGCCCGCAGTTCTACTTCCGCACCACCGACGTTACCGGTGTTGTGAAGCTCCCGGAGGGCACCGAGATGGTTATGCCTGGCGACAACGTCGACATGTCCGTCACCTTGATCCAGCCGGTCGCTATGGACGAAGGCCTCCGCTTCGCTATCCGCGAAGGTGGCCGCACCGTTGGCGCCGGTCGTGTGACCAAGATCAACAAGTAAGAACCTCTGACAACTCTCCCCGGTTTCTAACCGAGGGCTGAGAGGTCCCCCGCTGCTCCGTGCGGCGGGGTTTTCTTTATGTGCAGACGGGGCGGGGCGGATTCTAGTGGTCGTGGAAACAGGGGTAAGTAGCAAAAGGCGGTGCGGACAGAATTCTGGAGCCGAAAAGTGCGGGGGATATGTGCCTCGAATAAAAGTGCGGGGGCATTTGGTCACTTTTCGGCCATTTTTGACCATATTCCCCTGCAGTTTTCACCACCGACCCTGATATTCCCCCGCAGTTTTCCGGCATGCGGACACACTTTTGTCGAATAACCCTAAATCGCGGGGCCTGGCCGGCGAGCAGCCTCTCAACCCTATTCGCGTTTGTGCAGCAACAAGACAGAAACGCATTTGTAGGGCACAGGGGATATATAAAGTAGACCTAGATAGTTCCCTCATTTCCCGAAGGATCCCCATGTCCATCCTTTCGCAATATCTGCACACTGGCCGCCACCGTGCCCCCACATCCCCAAGACGCCGGATCCGTGTGCTCTCAGGCGCCGTCATTGCAGCTGCGGCGTTGTTCGCGCCGACGCTTGCGTTGCCAAGTAATGCCTCAGCAGCCCCGATGTCCAACGTTGACCAGAATGGAAATATCGCCGCTCCGGGGCGTACTCAGATTTCCTTCCAGAGCACGTTGACCGGTCACCACGTGGGAACTGCGAACGAGCACGAGTCGCGCCCAGGTTTGTCGCTGGTGAAGATGTACATCGCGGATTATGTGTTCGAGCACGGCACGCCCGAAGACCAGGCCAAGGCCACTCAGATGTTCCGCTTCTCTGACGACAATATAGCGAGTGAGCTCTACGCCAAATACCCGAATAGCATCAACGACCGCGCGGGAAAGTACCACCTGGCGGATACCCACGGGGCTCCTCATTGGGGCAACAGCACGACGTCAACGGCGGATTCGGTCGCTTATCTGGAGGCAAAGAAGCGCGAGAATCCGTTCGGCCCTGTCCTCTCTGCTTTAGCGACGGCATCTCCCGTGGCTGCCGACGGCTACACGCAGGACTACGGCACTGCACCGCTGCCCGGCGTGGGCACCAAGTGGGGATGGTCCGATGATCGCAGCTCCGTGAACGCGTCGGCGTCGTTCGGCCCGTTCTTCTCCGTCTCCGCAAGCACATACGGGCCGTCGCAGCAGTTGACCGACGATGTGCAGGGTGCGTTCACCAACCAGCCGTGGAATCCCTTAGCACTGGACGGTGTGGGCATCCCCGCGTCCGGAGCCCCCGCCCCTGCAGCCAACGAATCTGCACCCGCCGCGTTGACGTCATATCCCGCCCGCGCGGTTGCCCAATCGGCGTTCGACACGTATAGGAACGCCGCTTTTAAGGACTTCCAGGATCGCTATGCTCCGAACACCTTTGGTCCTATAGGCAATTCTTCGCCCTTCTGGCCGACGGTTAATGCCATGCGCGACGAGGCTCTAGCAAACATCGGCCAGCCGATCGTCAACGCCGTACCGGAGAGTGTTCCGGTCCCGAGCGCGGTCGTGCCGTTCCTCCCTCCGGCCCCGGCCGCTCAGTAAACCCGAGTAAGCCGGGTACACCCAAGCAAAGCCGGGCAGACCCGGCACCCGGCTAATCCCCCTACTTCTTCTTGGCGACGATGGCGATAGCGGTCAACTCGTTCTCGTATTTCTGGAACGTCTGCCGCATCCCCATCACGCGCTTGCGCACGTTCGGCTTCGTCGCAATGTTAAACGCGATCTTGAGGGTGCGCAGGATGCCCTCGTCGCTAATGATCCGCTTGGGCTCCAACAAGGCCATCGGGGCGAAGTGCGTCGTCTCAACCTCGAAGCCGTGCGAGGTCAGGAGATCCTGCCACTCATGCTCGGTGAGGGGGCGGGCGTTGACTTTGATCGACCGGGCCAGCGCCTTCCGCACTTCGGTTTTCGTGCCATCCGAGAGGTCATTGGGCTGGAGGCCGAGTTCGTGGATGGCGTACCGTCCGCCGGGCCGAAGAATCCGGTGGACCTCCTCAATGATGGCCGCTTTGCCCTTATCCCCCTGCATGGTCAGCATCGCTTCGCCAACGGCCACGTCGACGGACTCGTCGTCCAAGGTGGTGTTGTTCGCCCGACCCTGGAGAATCCGAATAGCGTTGGCGGGCATATGTCCCGACGCCGCCTGGTGCGCAGCCGCCGCAGCCAGGTGAGCCGCATCCGGGTCTTCGTCGACTCCCGTGTAGGAGGACGGCTCTTCCACCACGATCTTTTCCGCAGTTTTCCCAAGCCCAGGGGCCAGCTCCACGACGTCATGGTTGTGAATGGGCAACGCGCTGAGCATCTTTTCGGTCAACTCGCGCCCGCCGGGGCGAAGGACCTTCTTACCCACTTGCGCCAGGAGCCAGTGTCCAGACTGATTTTCGACGGGACGATCACTCATTGGAAGCCGTGGCATTTCTTCTCCTTGTGCTGGCCGTAGTTTTGTCTGTGTACGCTCAGGTCACGCTTCAGGCCACGCTAAGGAAGGCGACCTTGACTTTATTGTTCCACGGTGGTGAGGAAAACCCGTGGTAGCGGGGAGAGAAATAACTCACATATTAAATGCGCATTTATTGCCGACGCTGGTACCGCGTGGTCGTCGTCGATCCACTCGCACACATGAAAAACGGCTGACCACCTACCAAGTAAGTGGTTCAGCCGGCGTTACGTCGAAAACCCGTGTGCCCGGGGCCGAAGAAGCTCTCACAGCACCTCAGGCGACGCTAGCTCGCTTTATCCAGGTGGATGAGGAATCGCGTATCCACGTCTTCCTGGGGGAGCGCAGAAACGATATCCGACGCTGCTTGGCGGCACTCGCCCCGCACATGATCCAGATCGGCATGCGGGTCGCACCGCAACGTCATCGTCAGCACCTTCTGGCCACGGTCCACCTCAGAGCGGTATTTGCAGTCCGCAATACCGTCATACCGGGTGAGATCCTGCGACACAGCGGACGCGATGTCGTCCAGCCGAACGGTGACTCGTCCGTTGTCGGCAGATTCTTTTGCTTCCACCTTGGTGACGCGGCGGCGATCGATGATTAACCACCAGAACCAGAGGCCAAGAAGAATCAGGATTGCCGACGCCACACCGAGGACCGTCGGGTACCAGGACTTATCGGTCAACGTGCCCCAGAAGCTGGTGTCTGCGTACTCACCGAGCTTTTCGGCTGGTGTGAGGTGCAAGGCTAGGCCGATGCCCCATAGACCGCCTGCGATGAGGATGGCGGCGACCAGGATCATAATGATCCGGAGGAATATTGACTTTCCGTGGCTCATTGATCACTCCTTGGTCGGGCAAGCCGAACCTTGAGATCCGGCTGTGAAGACACCGCTTGAACGACGGGGCGACATGCCTTGTGCACGCGGTCGGACAGGCCGGGGTCGTCCGGGTCGCCGGTGACAGTGACGGTGACGCGCTTCGCAGTTGCCACGGTGGTGGCATTGAGCACGCCACGCTGGCCTTTTGCACGAGCGCTGCAGGCACGGGCGATGTCCACCGGGCGCATCCACAAGGAGGCTTCGTTGTCGATCAAGATGTGCGTCTTGGTCCGCGGACGAAGGCTAGCAATGAGAATAATGAGGCCCAGGATCAGGGCAATAACGGCGATGATCAGGAACATCTGAACCCAGTGAGCATGGCTGAGCCAATCGATGATCGGTTGTAGCCACGACGGTCCACTAATCGTGTCGGTTTCCAGAAGGAGTTCGCGGATTCCGACGGCGCCACCGGCGAGGAAGACCAGCCCAAGGATGAACATCCAGCCACGCGCCCTCGGCGACTTCCGAGGTTCCTTAGCCGGGCGGAAGCTCAGCTTCTTCCAGCTAGGAGTTGCGCTCTGTGCGCGGCTGTCAGGCGTCGTAGCGGCCTTGTTCGTATCTGCCTTCTTCGTGCCAGCCGACGTTGCCTCAGCCTTGTTCGCGTCACCCTTCGTTTCGGTCTTACCGGGCGTGGCGCCCTTCCCGTTCGCGGCCTTCGCCGCTTTTCCGGCAGGGTTGTCGGCCCGAGATTGGCCAATTCCGGCCTGAGCGTTGCCAGGTGTCGGTTCGTGTTCGGGTTTCAGTTGGTGTTTAGCCATTACTTCTGTCCCTTCCTCGAACCACCGTCAGCGTCGCGTCGTAACACAGGAATGCTGCGGTCTGAGCTCGGGGTTTTGCCCCCTGGGGTACCGATTGTCGACGGATACACCGTCCCGGGAGACACAACCGTCCGGATCTTCCGCGCGTTGCGCTCACGACGGCGCTGCGCCCGGGCGGCACGCTCGGCTTCCTTAGCCTTCCGCTTCTTCGTCGCATCGGACTCCGCGAATGGCTGTGGCCAACCTGCTCGAGCATGGGCAACAGCCTGCTTCTCGTCGTCCTCCAACGCCTGCATAACCTTGTTCTGGTCAACAGGCGTTTCGGGGGCCTTCGGGTGGGTGACCTCGGTCTTATCGACGGTGACCGGAGACGGCTTCAGCGGGTACGCGCGAACCGACTCGATGGGCATGGACTCCACCACGATGGGGTCGGTGCGTCGAGGCCCGATCTCTCCCACCAAGTGCGTGACCGGAATGCGCTTCGCGGTCGGCGTGATGCTCGGCGTGATCGGCGTCGGCGTCAGCGGAGGCTCCACCGGACGCGAATGCGTAACAATGCGCTCGGTCTTCCGTGGTTTAGCGGAGGTATTCACATGCACAACGGGCGTGCGATCAACCGACGGATAGATAGTGGGCCTAATCGGCTCAGGTGTCACCGGAGACTGAACATCGGTGCTGTTCACCGAGATCGGAGTCAGTTCCTTCCGCGTGTGCACCGGCGGCACCGGCATAACCGGCGTGCGATGCGCAACGACGTCCTTGAACGGTTCGATCCGCGTGTGCTGCGGATGGATGAGCTCGGTAGCAGTCCGATTGACGTGCACGGGCGTGAGAGTGACATCTCCAAACGGCTTTGGATGGAGAAGCGACGTCACCTGCCTGTTCGTCGTGACTTCCCGCGTCTCTAGTGGCGACGCCGTCACGGCCTCAATGCTGGGCTCGTGTTGGCGTGCCGCAATGTCCTCAGAGGTCACGCGCGTCGACTGGGAGTTATCGACGTCACCCGGAACAACCGCTGCGACGGCCACGTCGGCTTTGATAACGGGAATGTCCGTGTATCGCTCGACCCAGGAGTGCAGCGCTTGCCGCGCGGAGGCGGCAACTTCCGTGACCGGCGACGGCCACCGAACGGCGATCTGCGCCACGATGGACATGGCGCGGTTCTCGGAGTCGAGGTCGATCTCCCAGCGGGGGAGTTCGCGCCCCGTGACTTTGTCCAGTCCACTTGCGTGATGGATGCACCCGGGAACGGATGCTAGTGCTTGCTCAACAATCCGGCCCACGGCTTTCTCGGAGATAACTGTGGAGGGTTGAGGCATATTTAGCCCCTGCCTCGTCCGCCACTACGAAGCAGCGAACGCAGGTCTATGAGACCGTCATATTGTGCTCCGGCTAGGCCTCCGATAGCGCAGAATACGAGCACAAGGAGGAAGCCGGAAAATCCCTGGAGCATGATGGCGAGCGCCAGCATGAAGCCGACGACGACACCAATGGGAGTTGCGTATTTCATGATTTCACCTTCCTGGTGAAGATCCTTCCATGAAGGATAGGAGGGTTGGGTGGACTCGCAATCTGCGCCTTCTGTGGAGTGCTACCGGGCCAGTGCAACCGAACAGCCGGGGTTACCGGCGCGCCGTTACCGGGGTCGCGTACTAGTGGAGGCGTACCTCACCGCGCCCGGCATACCTTTCGGCAAGTGAGTCCGTACCGCGCGTGTTGTCCGTCGAGTCACTCGACGAATGCGCTTGACCACGCGTCGAGCGGTGGGTGCGGAGACCGCCACAGCCGCTGCGGCTGCAGCTCCAGCATCAAGATGGCCGTCGGCATCGGTGTGTCGACGGGCGATATCTTGTGCTCGATCCCAGTTCTCCCCCATCGACGTCGTTGGACGAGGAGTGGGAGCGTACCGATCCGCCCATTCGCGGTCGAGTTCGTCGAGTTTGCGGATGAACACTTGTGCATCTCCGCCGCGATCGGGGTGATAGCGACGGATCAGTGTGCGACGTTGCGATATGTAGGCGGGATCCTGCGTGTAATCCTTGCCCTCGCGTGAGCCAGCGGACGTGCGGTGGCCTTGTTGTGAGGAGCGGGAAGTGCTCACAGGATCCTTTCCATTGCTATGTCTGCACTGCTATGTCTGCACTATTTTACCTGCGCGTGTACGGCTGCTGCCGGATAAGGCTACTTATGCCGGAGCATCCATAAAAGGTCAGTAGCGATTCCTACTGGACGCGGGGCTGTTCTTGCTCGTCGTCGTCCTCGTCGTCGTCATCGATGTCCAGGTGAACGTCGTGAACGGTGACGTTGACTTCGGTGACCTCGAGGCCGGTCATGGCTTCGACGGAAACGATGATGTTCTTGCGGATGGCCTCTGCGAGCTCGTGGATGGCAACACCGTACTCAGCGACGATGGAGATGTCGACGGCTGCCTGGCGGTCGCCTACCTCTACCGAAATACCCTGCTGGACGTTGACGCGGCCACCCGGGATGCGCTCACGCAGTGCGCCGACCATGCGAGCGGTGCCACCACCGAGGTCGTGAACGCCGGAAACTTCGCGGGCTGCCATGCCGGCGATCTTGGAGACAACAGTGTCTGCAACGACGGTCTGACCGTGTTCGGTCTGGAGGGCGGAGGAGTTGTCGCTCTGAGCCACGGATGAGGACTGTGACTTAGCGAGATCCTTGGAGCCCTTGCTGCCGTTGTTCTGTTTGTTGGACGAGTCGCTCACGAAAATCTCCTTAAAGGATGGTTAGCTTCTAACAAGATGGGATGATCGGCCGAAAAGTACCGACAAAGTACTAAGCCTTAGTTTGCCTATTGAGATCATCTCAACGTTGTTAGTATAAGTATGTTTTTGGGCCGTGTCCAGCCAAAACGTAGATTTTCTAGCGAAGTTCGGCCCCGCGGAACGACAAAATAGCTTCGAACCTGCAGTTGTAATCGGAACGTTATTTAATTTCTTTCCCAACTTTTGCAGTACCCATGCTGATCCCGTGCTGATCCCCTTATTGATAATGCCCTCCCTGGGAGGAGCGGGACTATTGCCGACGTTGGTCTGGGTGGTTTTAGCCGACGAACATGGTCGGCGTTGGCCGGGTGGTTGCCGACGAATATGGCCGACGTTGAGCCGCGTTCTTATTGCCGACGCTTCACGTCCGTGAGGGGAGCGTGGTGGCGGTGGCATGGGTGATATGACAGAAGCCGATGTGGTCGGAATTTTGGCGCGAAGCACCGACGCACGGAAGAAAGAGCCGGTAGACGGAAAACTGCGGGCAATCAACACCTGGAGCCGAAAAGTGCGGGGGAATATGCGCCCCAAAATAAAAGTGCGGGGGAATATGGTCAATTTTCGGCCATTTTTCGCTCATATACCCCCACAGTTTGAACTGGCCCCTGAAAGCTGGACTGGTTTAATTCTAATTGCTTATGGCTGCAAGAGACCCCGATTCACCCCCACAGTTTTCCGGCACGCGGACACACTTTTGTCGTAAAACCCGTTTGTCGTATAACCCGCTGACGGCGGCCCTCGTGAAAAGCGTCGCCACGCCCGGTTTTTCTGACGTCGATTGTCAGTTAACCGCACAGAGCTCTACCTGTGATTATGTTTTCCCCGCCTGGGAAAAGAGAGTTTGCGCATGGTCCGTAAACGTGTTTTAATACTCGGGTTGCTTTAACACGATGCACCCCGCAACACCGGAAAGTCCATCGTCTGCAGTGATAATCACGCAATAACCTGTTCATACTCACTATCGACGTGTGTCAGCCAGCGTGTGTCATGGCGCAGAGCGAAGGAAACTACCGATGACCGGTAAGGCATCGCTGGTGAAGTGAGCATGATCCACGGTGGTCAAACTCCTCCGTAGTGCGCTCGGATTCGCTTGGGTCTCATGGCCCGCTACTACGACAACATGTGATGTCGCAGAGAATCTGAGGAAGCGTAACCGGCGGGATAAGACCGCGGTGCTGACTAGATGAGAAGGCGACACGCCCTCCACAGAACCGAGCCGGGAGCATGGCAAATACACAGCGGCAGTAGGAAAAAGACCGCAGCCCATTCGTCGACAATATTGATGAAAAGCGGGTAGCGGAGCCTCTTTCCCTGCATTGATCCGATCCTGATCCTCACGCGGTCACGGCATAGAGACATGTCGGTCAGCGTGAAAAGCGACGGAGCGAGCCACGTGTAGCCGTGCGTTCGCACCGCTCAGTGGGGGGATCGTCATCACATGCACATACTGGCACTGTGCCGGCTTCCAAGCGGGCGTCAGCGCTGACGGACAATGTAAGTAAAGACAAGCAGATCCGGAATGACGCAGTATATGCTGCACCAGGAAGGATTGATGCTAGGAATGAGGACAAGCGTGGCGGGACAAAAAATCCGCATTAGGCTCAAGGCCTACGACCACGAGGCAATTGATGCCTCGGCGCGCAAGATCGTGGAGACGGTCACTCGTACCGGCGCAACTGTAGTTGGCCCGATACCGCTGCCGACAGAAAAGAACGTTTACTGTGTTATTCGTTCTCCGCACAAATATAAGGACTCGCGTGAGCACTTCGAGATGCGCACGCACAAGCGCCTGATCGACATCATCGACCCCACCCCGAAGACCGTTGACGCACTTATGCGCATCGACCTTCCGGCAAGCGTCGACGTGAACATTCAGTGAGCCTGGACCGTAGCGGAGAAGAATCAATGAGTGAAAATCAGATCAAGGGCATTCTGGGCACCAAGCTCGGCATGACCCAGGTCTTCGACGAAGACAACCGCGTTGTGCCGGTCACCGTCGTCGAAGCAGGGCCGTGCGTCGTGACCCAGATTCGCACCGAAGAAAAGGATGGCTACAGTGCCATCCAGATCGCCTATGGCGATATTGACCCCCGTAAAGTAAACAAGCCACAAAGCGGCCACTTCGCAAAAGCCGGAGTGACACCACGTCGCTACGTCACCGAAATCCGCATGGATGACGTCCTGTCCGACTACGAAGTCGGACAGGACGTCACCGTCGAGCTTTTCGGCGATGTCAAGTTTGTCGACGTCACCGGCACCACCCGTGGCCACGGCTTCGCCGGCGCAATGAAGCGCCACGGCTTCGCCGGCCAGGGCGCTGCCCACGGTAACCAGGCTGCCCACCGCCGCGTCGGCGGCATCGGCGCCTGCGCCACCCCGGGCCGCGTCTTCAAGGGCACCCGCATGGCTGGCCGCATGGGTAATAACCGCGTCACCACACAGAACCTCAAGCTGTTCAAGGTGGATGCTGACTCGAACCTGCTGCTCATCAAGGGTGCAGTTCCCGGCATCCGTGGTGGCCTCGTTACCGTCAAGACCGCAGTGAAGGGCGGTGCACACGCATGAGCAATCTAACGCTAGATGTCCACACCGCTGACGGATCGACCAACGGCACCGTTGATCTGCCGTCGTCCGTGTTCGACGTCGAGGTCAGCACCCCGCTGCTGCACCAAGTTGTCACCGCACAGTTGGCAGCACGTCGGCAGGGCACCCACGCCACCAAGACCCGCGGCCAGGTCCGCGGTGGTGGCCGCAAGCCTTACCGTCAGAAGGGAACGGGTCGTGCCCGCCAAGGGTCCATCCGTGCGCCCCAGTTCACCGGCGGTGGCACTGTTCACGGTCCGCAGCCGCGTGACTACGATCAGCGCACGCCTAAGAAAATGAAGGCAGCCGCACTGCGCGGCGCTCTGTCCGACCGGGCTCGTCACGACCGCATTCACGTGGTCGAGGACCTCGTCCCAGGACAGACCCCCTCAACGAAAGCCGCTCGTACTTTCATCGGGCGCCTCACAGACCGCAAGTCGGTACTCGTTGTGCTCGGTCGCGAGGACGTCAACTCCATCAAGAGTGCACGTAACCTCCCGAACGTTCACATCCTGCCGAGCGACCAGCTGAACACCTACGACGTCCTCAACTCGGACGACCTCGTGTTCTCTGTCGAGGCCCTCAACGCCTTCATTGAGCGCGCTACCGGCGCCGAGACGAAGGAGGAGAGCAAGTGAGCGACTTAAATAACCCCCGCGACATCATCATCGCACCGGTTGTCTCCGAGAAGTCCTACGGCCTGATGGAGCAAGGCACTTACACCTTCCTCGTCCGCCCGGACTCCAACAAGACACAAATCAAGATCGCCGTGGAAAAGATCTTCGGCGTGAAGGTTTCCAGCGTCAACACCCTCAACCGTGAGGGCAAGACCAAGCGCACCCGCTTCGGCTACGGCCGTCGCAAGTCAACCAAGCGCGCAATGGTGACGCTGGCAGCCGGTAGTGATCCCATCGACATCTTCGGCGGTTCTGCCTCCTAAGGCGGACAGTTAGGACTAAGTCATGGCTATTCGTAAATACAAGCCGACTACGCCGGGTCGCCGCCAGAGCTCTGTCTCCGGGTTCGATGAGCTCACTCGCTCTACCCCTGAGAAGTCTCTGCTGCGCCCGCTGCACAAGACCGGTGGCCGCAACGTACACGGCCACATCACCACACGCCACAAGGGCGGTGGACACAAACGCCAGTACCGTCTGATCGACTTCCGTCGTAACGACAAAGACGGTGTGCCAGCCAAGGTCGCTCACATCGAGTACGACCCGAACCGCACGGCCAACATCGCGCTGCTGCACTACTTCGATGGCGAGAAGCGCTACATCATCGCGCCTCGCAACCTGAAGCAGGGCACCGTTGTTGAGTCCGGCGCCAACGCTGACATCAAGGTGGGTAACAACCTGCCGCTGCGCAACATCCCGACCGGTACAACCATCCACGCTGTGGAGCTCAAGCCGGGTGGCGGCGCCAAGCTCGCCCGCTCCGCTGGTTCCTCCATTCAGCTGCTGGGTAAGGAAGGCAAGTACGCCATCCTGCGTATGCCGTCCACCGAAATCCGTCGTGTCGACGCGCGCTGCCGTGCCACCGTCGGTGAGGTCGGAAACGCTGACCAGATCAACATCCGCTGGGGCAAAGCCGGCCGTATGCGCTGGAAGGGCGTCCGCCCGACCGTCCGCGGTGTCGTCATGAACCCCGTCGACCACCCGCACGGTGGTGGCGAGGGCAAGTCCTCCGGTGGACGCCACCCGGTTTCCCCGTGGGGCCAGCCAGAGGGACGTACCCGCAAGCCAAACCGCCCGAGCGATGGCCTGATCGTGCGCCGCCGCCGTAGCAACAAGAACAAGAAGCGCTAAAAGGAGGTAGTTGAGAATGCCACGTAGCCTCAAGAAAGGCCCCTTCGTCGACGAACACCTCCTTTCGAAGGTGGACGCACAGAACGACAAGGGCACCAAGCAAGTCATCAAGACCTGGTCTCGCCGTTCCACCATCCTTCCCGATTTCATCGGCCACACCTTCGCCGTCCACGACGGACGCAAGCACGTGCCGGTGTTCATCGACGACTCCATGGTGGGCCACAAGCTCGGCGAGTTCGCCCCAACCAAGACCTTCAAGGGTCACGTCAAGGACGATAAGAAGGGACGTCGATAAGCAATGGCTGATACCGTAACGTCAGCACGCGCCACCGCCCGCTACGTCCGCGTCACCCCGATGAAGGCTCGCCGCGTTATCGACACCGTACGCGGAAAGTCCGTCGAGGAAGCACTTGACATCCTCAAGTACGCTCCCCAGTCGGCCTCCGAACCGGTGTACAAAGTTGTGGCCTCCGCCGCAGCGAACGCGGAAAACAACTTCGGCCTGGACCGGAACAGCCTCGTCATAGCGCAGGCTTGGGCAGACGAAGGACCGACCATGCGGCGTTTCCGCCCACGCGCACAAGGACGCGCATTCCATGTCCGCAAGCGCACCAGCCACATCACCGTGGTCGTCGAAAGCCAGAAGGGAAGTGCTCAGTAGTGGGACAGAAAATTCACCCCTACGGCCTCCGGCTGGGAATCACCTCTGAGTGGCGCTCACGCTGGTACGCCGACAAGCAGTACGCCGATTACCTCGCTGAAGACATCAAGATCCGCGATTTCCTGTCCAAGGGACTCGAGCGCGCCGGCATCGCCGATGTTGTCATCGAGCGCACCCGTGACCGCGTCCGTGTAGACATCCATACAGCGCGCCCCGGTATCGTGATCGGCCGCCGTGGAGCCGAAGCAGACCGCATCCGCGGGAAGCTGGAAAAGCTCACCGGCAAGCAGGTTCAGCTGAACATTCTTGAAGTCAAGAATGTGGACGCCTCCGCACAGTTGGTTGCGCAGTCCATCGCTGAGCAGCTGTCCAACCGTGTCGCGTTCCGTCGCGCCATGCGTAAAGCCATCCAGGGCGCAATGCGCCAGCCGCAGGTCAAGGGCATCAAGGTTGTGTGCTCCGGCCGCCTGGGTGGTGCCGAAATGGGCCGCACCGAGCGCTACCACGAGGGACGCGTTCCGCTGCACACCCTGCGCGCCGAGATCGACTACGGAACCTTCGAAGCCCACACCACCTTCGGACGCATCGGCGTCAAGGTGTGGATCTACAAGGGTGACGTTGTCGGTGGACGCCGTGAAAGCTTGATCAACGCTCGCGACGATCGTGGCAGCCGCCGTGGCCGCAACGACCGCCCGCGTCGTGGTGGCGGACGTCGTCGCCGCGCCGCAGAGCAGAAGCAGGAGGGCTAAACATGCTTATCCCTAAGCGCGTTAAGTACCGCCGCCAGCACCGCCCCACTCGACGTGGTGTGTCGAAAGGTGGCAACCGCGTGACCTTCGGTGATTACGGTGTTCAGGCCCTCGAGCCCGCCTACATCACCAACCGCCAGATCGAGGCAGCCCGTATCGCTATCAACCGCCACGTCAAGCGTGGTGGCAAGGTATGGATCAACATTTTCCCGGACCGCCCCCTGACCCAGAAGCCACTCGGTGTGCGCATGGGTTCCGGTAAAGGCCCCGTCGAAAAGTGGATTGCCAACGTCAAGCCAGGCCGCATCTTGTTTGAAATGAGCTACCCCAGCGAAGAGGTTGCCCTTGAGGCGCTCCGTCGCGCAGGTGCGAAGCTCCCGTGCAAGGTACGTATCGTCAAGAAGGAGGACCAGTTCTAATGGCTACCGGAACACCGGCCCATGAGCTCCGTGAGCTTTCTGCTGAAGAACTCACCACGCGCCTCCACGAGGCGAAGGAAGAACTGTTCAACCTTCGCTTCCAGAACGCAACTGGCCAGCTGACCAACAACCGCCGCCTCGGAACGGTGAAGCGCGACATCGCGCGCATCCACACCGTCATCCGCGAACGCGAACTGGGCCTGTCCAGCGCTCCGGGAGATGAGGCGTAATGAGTGAGGCAACCGTGAACGACAAGAAGAAAAAGGGCATCCAGAAGGTCCGCATCGGCTACGTCGTCTCTGACAAAATGCAGAAGACCATCGTGGTTGAGCTCGAAGACCGTAACCAGCACGCCCTTTACGGCAAGACCATCCGCACCACCTCCAAGGTGAAGGTGCACGACGAAAACGAGACCGCTGGCGTGGGTGACCGCGTCCGCATCGAAGAGTGCCGCCCGCTGTCGGCGAACAAGCACTTCCGTCTCGTCGAAATCCTGGAGAAGGCCAAGTAGTCTTCCCACAAGGGCACATTGCCCTGGGTATCACCGTGTCTGCGTTATGCAGGCGCGGTTTTTCGTGTTTTGGGCACAGTTGGGGTTTCGACGGCGACCCCGCTGCGGCCCCGTGCGCGCCGCCCAATTCCACGGCGACCCCGCTGCGGTTTCCGGCCTAGCATGGACTCGTAGACAAGCTGTTCGTTCAACCACGCTGTCACATCAACAAGGAGAAGCAGTCAACAACTCATGCATTTCAGCATCGCAACCGTTAGCCTTCCCGGAACCCTCGACGCCAAACTTCGCGCCGCCGCCAAAGCCGGCTTCGACGGCGTCGAACTCTTCGTCCCGGATATTGAAGAAAGCCCGATGAACTCGAACGACATCACGTCGTTGATGAAGGAATTCGGCCTTTCGTGTGACCTTTATCAGCCGGTCAAGAACCTCCTGAGCGTCAAAGACAAGGAGTTCCAGCACGGGCTCCGACGGTGCGAAACTGCGCTCGCCCACGCTAAACAGCTCGGCGCGAACACGATCCTGGTCTGTTCCAACACGGACTCCGCGTCGGTTGATAGCGACGAGGTCCGCGTGGACCAGCTCCGCCAGATCGGGAAGCTCGCGGCAGGCCAGGGTATGCGCGTTGCCTTCGAGGCCCTGGCATGGGGCCGGTTCGTCTCCACGTTCGCCCACGCCTACGACATCGTTCGCCACGTGGATTTGCCCAATGTTGGCGTCTGCCTGGACAGTTTCCACATGCTGGCTCTGGGCGAGGATTCGTCGGTGATCGATTCTGTGGATCCCTCCAAGCTTTTCTTTGTTCAGCTTGCCGACGCCCCACGCCTGGACATGCCGGTCAAGGAACTGTCACGCCACCATCGCCTGTGGCCAGGGCATGGCGATCTGCTCGTGAAGGAATGTCTGGCTAAGGCTCTCAACGTGGGGTATAGCGGGCCGGTGTCGTTGGAGATCTTCAACGATTCGCTCGACCATGAAGATCCGGAAGCGGCGGCGGCCGACGCGTACCAAGCGGTTGCTAGCGTCGCGTCGAACTAGAGCGCCGAATTGGAGCGTTGCGTTGACCTAGGGCCGCGAACTATAACGCCGCTGCCCGGTCGCTCATGAGTCAAACCCGCCACCGCTAAGTGAGCAATTCCCCCTCGTTACGCGGTATTTCGGGAGTGCCTGGTTGTCGCGAATACGGCGAGTAGTCCTGCCATCACCATCACGCCGATGAACCATATTCCGGACATCGTCATCGCGGAGGTAGCGTCGGTAAGCGAGAGATTGTTGGCCAGTGCACCTCCGTTGAGCGCTATTTCGGCCTCGATGACGTGGGTCACCGGGTTGTTTCGCGCGAACCACTGAAGGCCTGAGATGAACGCGGTCGCGGGGACGAACCCCGCGGAGAGGAACAGCGCGACCATGAAGAGTGGGGTGACGATCATGGTGGCGTCGGGACTGGCTGCTCAGAATCCGAGGGCGAGGACAAGCGTCGCTGTGAATATTGCCCCGCCGATCACGGCGATGACGAGCCAGAGGGCCGCTGACCAGGTGTGGATCCGCATTCCGAACACGAAGGAGGCCACGAGTGCGGGGATGCTGGCGAGGATGGTGCGCAAGAAACTGAATAACCACTGGCCGGCGATGAGTGGCCGGATCCCGCTGGCGCTGGTGGAGACTCGTGCGACGATTCCGGATTGGCGTTCGCGCACGATCTCTGCGCTATTGGCGGGGATGTAGAGCCACTGTGACCCCAGGATGAGCATGAGGCACAGGGGCAGCAGGTCGATTTTCTCGAGCCCCTGGACTTTGGCGATGAGGTCGCCGAACAGCGCCCACTGTAACACGATCATAAGCATCGGGGTGAAGATCGTGCTCAGCAGGGATGCGCGGGTGCGGACGAAGCGTCGGAATAGGCGCGTGGTGTGGGCCCAGCTGGCGTGTGCTCGTCGCGGGGACGGCTTCGTGGCCCGCGGGGTAGGCCGTGCGGTAGACGTTGCCGGCGAGTAGGTGGCGGGTGTGTTAGACATGGGGCTTCCTCGATATTGCTGCGAGAAAACCGTAAATTCCCGCGACTAAGAAGACGATGATCCAGCAAAGAGCTTCGATACCGGTGGATCCGGGGGAGTCACCGTTGATGAGCAACCGCGACGTGTCGACCATGGTGGAGAGCGGTAGATGTTCGATGACCGGGCGGACCCCGCTCGGCAGGGCCACTGCCGGCACAAACGCGGTGGATAGCATCACGATGGGAATTGTTAGCCCCTGGAACATCAGCGAGGTGCTGACCGGTTGGTGTGCCAGAAGGCAGAGGCCGTCGGCAATCGCACTGATGGACACCGCTGCACCGATCGTTAGGAGGATAAGAAGCAGCAGGTCGACGGCACTTCCGTGGAATCGTGCGCCGATCAGGACGGTGAGCACGATGACGGGGACGGATGGAGATCGCGCCGCGGGTGAGGTCGGCAAGCAACCGGCCGGCGACAAGTGACCAGTTGGGCGCGGGCATGGTGCGGATTCGCGCGTGTATTCCGTCTTCCGCGTCTTGGGCGACGGCTAGCGACGAACCCCCGGCAGTGAAGATGAGCCCTTGGAGGATACCCGTGGGCAGGAGGAATGTGGCGTAGCTGATGCCGAAGCCGTCGGTGGCTCGCGAGAATGCGCCGTAGAAGATGGCGATGAAGATCGCGGGGATCACAAAAATTGAGGGGAGTACCGATTTATTTCGGATCACGCGTTTGAAGTCGCGTGACCATACCGACGTGATCGCCGCTGAGCTGCTCATCGACGGGGTCGTGTTTCCGCTGCTCATTGGTGGTCACCTCCCGGAGTGTGGGCGTCCGACCGGGCGTCCACCGACGCTTTGTCCTCCCGCGCATCCGTCCGCGCCACATCGCCCGAGTCCGCGACGGCCATGTACACGTCCTCGAGCGTCGGCGGGATCAACGCGGCGTCGGTGATGTCGTCCTCGGAACCGTCCCAGAGGGATAGCGCGCGCACGAGCGACCGGTGCCCGTCGGGTGCGTCGAGCCGGACGATGGTGTTCTCCTGAGCAGCGGTGAATCCGTGGTCGGTGGCAATGCCGGCAAAGTGTTCGGCCAGCGCGGGATCGCGGAATGTCACGGTCACAGCCGACGACCCGTAGCGCGACTTGAGCTCGGCAGAGGTGCCTTCGTCCAGGACGCGCCCGCCCCCAAGCACGACAATCCGGTCGGCCAGATGGTCGGCTTCGTCGAGATATTGGGTTGTCAGCAGGATGGAGGTTCCGTCGGCTTGCAGGTGGTGGACCATGTCCCAGACGTCGTTGCGGCTGGCGGGGTCGAGCCCGGTGGTGGGTTCGTCGAGGAAGAGCAGCGGTGGTTGCACGGTCAGTGACGACGCAATATCTAATCGACGACGCATACCGCCGGAGTAGTCGGCGACGCGGCTGTCGGCGGCTCGCTCGAGGCCGAACCGGGTGAGAAGCTCGGTGGCCCTGTCTTTGGCTTCGCGCGTGGAAAGCCCGGCGAGCGTTCCGAAGAACGTGAGGTTTTCGTGCCCGGTGAGCATATTGTCGACGGCGGCGTATTGGCCGGTCAGCGAGATGGAGGACCGCACCCCGGCGGGGTCTGAGGTGACGTCGTGGCCGTTGATCGTGGCGCTGCCGCCGCTGATGGGGATGAGGGTAGATAGCGCGTTGATAAGTGTGGTTTTACCTGTGCCATTGGCTCCCAGTACGGCGAGAACCTTCCCGCGCGGAATCGAGAGCGTGATGCCTTTGAGGATCTCTTTCTTGTTTTTCCCGCTGCCGAGGTGACAGTGGAGATCCTGCACGTCTAAAGCGAGGTCGTTGCCGCGGGGATGTGCGGAGGAGTCGCCCTGTGACTGGGTGCCCTCAGGTGCGGCTGTTCTGGGGTGGAGAGAACGCGATGGTGACATAGGTTGGCCTGTCTAGTGAAGTAACACCTGTTAAGCCAATGCTAGTTCACGCGACCCAATAATTAAACCCCTTAAGAAATTGAGCAAAAACGGGGGATAGTGCCCCGTCGGGTGGTGGTTGCGCCAGCCTCTGAGCTCGGCGCGGGCTCCCCAGCTCTTTACCGGCGCCCCTACTCCTTGTCCGTCAGCACCCGCTCTCGAGCCTCATCCGTTTTCGCATACCCCAGCAAATGAACACGCCGGTCAGCGCGCTGTTGCCGCTCGCCACCATCAACCCAGTCATTCATGAGCGCGATCCGCGGCAGCCGCTCGTTGCGATAATCGGGCTCCACGACAATAAGGTCACTCGGCGGGTTCGCGGCAATCAGCTCATCGCACAAATTCATCAGGAGCGGTGGGAACACCCCATGCCCGGTCTTCGCCGCGTCTCCTACCGCAACGTGAAACCCCAGGTCATGAGGTCGTGAATCGTACACACGCCCAATCTCATCCCGGTGCGGCCGGTAAATCTCCATATAGCCGCACTCCTCCCCGTCGAGAAGCATGATCAGCGGCACCGAATACGTGCCGGAAAGCTTGGCTTCCCAATCCCGTTTCCACCGGTCAGCGGGCCACGGTTGTTCCCACGTTTCGACGAGGTGTGGCCGATTCATCCACCGCGACACCGTCTCTGGATCCTCGGTCGTGGGATCCGCCGGCCGCAGGGTTAGCCGTCCAGTTAGTTCAGGGATACGGGGGGGTTCGTCGAGAATTGCCGACGACGGTACGTCGCGACGCAGCCGATGTAGACGCTCGTAAATCTCCTGCTCGGAGAGGTTGAACGGGCCGCGGCCGGCGGAATCTCCGCGTACGTCGTCGATAGTGTGAGTGGAGGTGTGGTTACTGGGGCTGTTGGGTTGGCTTTCGGGAGTGTTGGTCATCGTCGGGTAGTTCTCCAGTGTTTCGCGCGATCGTTACTAAAAGGTAGGCTAACCGTAACACAACGTACTCGAGCAGGAAGAACATCATCGACAGTGAAAACGCTGGTTATCCTGGGTGCAGGGCCGAAAGCTGTGGCCGTGGCGGCGAAGGCATACGTGCTGAAATCGTTGGGGTACGAGGTGCCCCAGATTGTCACGGTGGACCCATTGGGGGTGGGGGGAAACTGGGTGTCCGGCGGCGGCTGGACGAATGGCCATCATCTGCTGGGAACTCCGCCGGATAAGGATGTCGGATTCCCGTATCGGACGCGGATCGCCAACGAATCGGCGCAGGACAACACGCGTGTCGACGCCGCGCTGATGGAATTTAGCTGGATGAGTTACCTGGTCTCCAGGGACAAGTACGCCCAGTGGATCGACCGCGGGCACCCGTGTCCGACGCATGAGGAGTGGGCCGAGTATTTGCGCTGGGTTGCTCGCGCGGTGGATATGCGGGTGATGGCTGGCCGGATCACGGCGATTCGCGCCGTCGATAGGAACGACGCTGATAAGAACGACGGGCCCACCGACGACGACTACAACTGGGAATGGCAATGCGACGTCGAATTCAACGACGGCGGATCCACGGTCCTGAGTTCCGACGGGGTCATGATCACCGGCCCGGGGCCGTCGACGCGCCGACTTGCCGACGTCCCCGGTGTGCTCTCCATCGCCGAGCTGTGGGATCAGGTGGAAAACGGTACGTTCCCCCTGCACAAACGGGTGGCGGTCATCGGCGGCGGGGAGTCCGCAGCCAGCGTCGTTGATCAGTTGGCGCACATGCCCTGCGAGTCCATCGCGATCTTCTCGCCTTCCCCGACGGTGTATTCGCGCGGGGAGAGTGTGTTTGAAAACAGCCTCTACACCGACCCGGAAAAATGGTTCATGCTCAGCATGGAGGAGCGGCAGGACTTTATCCGCCGGACCGACCGCGGCGTGTTTTCCCAGCGTGTGCAGCAGACCGTGAAGAATTATGGGCACATCACCCATGAGCGGGGCCGCGTGGTCGACATCGTTCCTTGCGACGGTGCGCTGGATCTTTACGTGTCGCACGAGGGTGTCTCGAATGCGGTGTCCACAGCCGATGTGGTGATTGATGCTCGTGGTGGTAACCCGTTGTGGTTCAAGGATCTATTCCCGAATACGGATTCTGATTTTTATGCAGAAAAGATCGTGACGACGTGTCCTGAGGCGGATATCGCGCACAACATTGGTATTTTCTTGCAGCTCAAACCCCATTTGCCGACGCCTGACCGGCCGGCGACGATCCCCGCAGAGTGGCCATTGGCGGTCGACAAGGGTCCGTGGCTATTCTTGCCGACGCTGTCCGCCCTGGCTCAAGGGCCGGGGTTCGCGAATCTCAGCTGCTTGGGTGAGGTATCGGACCGGATTCTCGCGTGTTACATCGATAACGGCCCTGCGGATAGCGAGCCTGGAAGCACACAGCAGGCCGGGGGAGAAGTGAGGGATGAGATTCATGTCGGCTAGTTCACCTTGGGCGTTCGGTCCGTCGGTAGAGATCGACCCCTTGACGGTCGATGTGATGATTGACCAGGCCATTCGTCACCACCGCGAGCAGCCCGCCGTTCACGGTTTCCGCGACGACGGTAGCGAGCTGACTTTCACATACGACGACGTCGATCGCCACGCGGATGCGGTGGCGTGGGAACTTCGTCATCGCGGTGTGGGCCCTGGCGAACGCGTTGTGGTGCTCTCTGGCCGAAGCCCCTGGCTCCCCAGCGTTATGGTGGGGATTCTCCGCGCAGGGGCCGCTTATGTGCCGGTTGATGCGAGCTACCCCGCGGAGCGCATTAGCTACATCGTGAATGATTGCCAGCCCGACGTCGTGATCGGGCTCGGTGACGTATCCGTGCCCACGAATAACGCACCAACAAATAATGCGCCGACGAATAACACCCAGACCTGGGAACTTCAGCGGCCAGAAGAGTATTTTTCGTCCGACGGCACCCGCCACAGGGAAGAATTTCACGCGAGTGATCGCACACGCGAACTCCTGCCGGACGATCCGTGCTACTTGATTTATACGTCGGGTACGACGGGTAATCCGAAGGGCGCTGTGAATCCTCACCGCGCGGTGGCCTCGCACTTGCAGTGGGTGGTCCGCACGCTCGGACAAGACGCAGATTCGTCGGCAAGCGCTGGCGAATTGCGGATGTTGCACAAAGCGCCGATCGGTTTCGACGTCGGCGTCGCAGAGCTGCTGTGTCCGCTGGCCTGTGCCGGCCGGATAGTCATTCCCGGCCCGGACTGGTTCCCCGGCGATCCCTTCGCCCTGGGGGACATGATCGAAACGTATTCCGTGACGACGCTGTCGATGGTTCCGAGCATGCTCAGAGTCGTGTTCGATGTCCTTGACGACGTCGGCCTGGGCTACGACCAGTTCGCTAGCCTGCGGCACGTGTTGTTAGGTGGCGAGGCTGTTCCGAATGACTTGGTCGAGCGTGCGCAGGCGGTGCTCCCGAGTCGACTGTTAGGGCTCTACGGTCCTTCGGAAACCGCAATGGACGTGGCGTGGGTGGACTTCTCCCGTCCGTATTCGGGGGCTGCTGCCGACAGTGCGGGCACTCCCGACAGCGAGCTGACCGCTAACAGGGCGCCTACCTCCGAAAGCAACAGCGATAACCGAGTCCTTTCGGCCGCCGAAGCATGGGCGGACCCAAGCGCACACGACGATAATTCCCTTGCCGGGCCAAACCAGTCCGCGCCGCATAACCCGACGAATGAAGAATCCTCCACGGGCGGAACTCTGGTCGGCTGGCCGGAGGATAACGTCGTGTTTTACGTCGTCGATGAGAACTTGAACGAGGTCCCCGATGGCCAGTCCGGTGAGCTCTGCATTGCTGGTGCCCAGGTGGGCGCGGGGTATTTCAACAATCCGGAGGTCACGGCGGAGGCGTTCGTGCCCAGCCTGCATCCGGACCGCGACGGCGGGACCATGTACCGCACGGGCGACGTCATGTCGCGCGATGCGCGCGGGATGCTCCGTTTTGAGGGCCGCATCGGCGACCAGGTGAAAATTCGCGGCAACCGCGTTGAGCTGGGAGGTGTCGAAACTCATTTGCGACGCCTCGACGTGGTGAGTGACGCCGCGGTGGCTGTGGATCGCGCCGGGGGAGAAGCGACGCTTGTCGGTGGGATCGTTGTTTCAGAGAGCGCAACCGCCGGTGACGGACGTGACGACGCTGGTCACGCAACTATTCCGCAACAGGTGAAAGCCGAATTGGCCGCGCTGGTACCTGAGTACATGGTGCCCAGCGTCCTCGTCGTCATGGCGGAGCTCCCGCACAATGATCACGGGAAGATCGATAGGCGGGCGCTCATTGCCCACGTGAACAGCGCGAACTCGGGCTAGAGCAGGCCATCCACGACGGGGCGCATTATAGCAGTGGGGCGTAGAAAACGCCTAACTATCCAGCGTCGCCCCGCCGTCGACACGAAGGTCATGCATGACAATGTGGCGAGCGTTGTCGGAGACGAGATACAGGCAGGCCCCGGCGATGTCCTCCGGTTGCGCCAGTCGCTGCAGGGGGATCCCAAGTCGATACTGGTCGGGTGTGCCAGCGATAACGTCAGCCGAGCGGTCCTCCCCGGCTGGCCACATTCCGCGCAGCATGGGTGTGTCTGTGGAACCGGGGGAGACGATATTCACGCGCACGCCGTGTGGTGCGCACTCCAGGCCGAGGTTGCGGGCCCACGCGGTGATCGCCGCTTTCGACGCCCCGTAGGATCCCATGCCTGCACGCGGGGTCGTCCCTGCGTTGGAGGAGACAATAACAATGGCGCCGCGTTTTCTCTCGCACATGCGCTGGGCAACGGGAGCGCACACGTGGGCAGCGCCGAACATGTTGACCTCGAAACTCGCGCGCATGGCGTCGGTGTCGCCGTCGAGCGCGGCGTCGGCACGCAAGATCCCGGCCGTGTGAATCAGTACATCGATGGGTCCCCGGTCGGCCTCGATGCGGTCGCTCGTGGTTCGCGCGGCCTCGGCATCGGTAACGTCGAGGGCATAATCGACGGGCAGGTCAGCGGTTTTATTGCCGACGCCGGCCACGTCACCATCTGCACCCGCGGTCTCTCCGTGAGGCGCCTGGTCCACGGCGGTCTCTCCGTGAGGCGCCTGGTCCACGGCGGTCACGCGATACCCCGCGTTCTTGGCAGCGGTGACGACGGCAGCGCCGATACCGCCGAGCGCCCCGGTAACCACACAATGGCGAGGGAAAGTCTCAGACATAGTCACCATCACTCGTCGCTCTCTTCGAAAGCGTCCACCCACGCGTCGAGAGTGGGGTCCTCGATCAGGTCGGCAAACTCGGCATCCCACCCTTGGCGCCGCGCCCACTCGACGATGTCGATAATGCGCACCGAATCTAGCCCCAGGTCGGTGAGGTCCGCGTCGGTTTCCAGCGTGTCGGCGGGAATGCCGATCGCCGTGGCAACGCGGGTGTGAAGTTCGTCGGCAAAGATTTGGGGACTCAGCGGTGGGTTAGCTGCACTCATGGTTGGCTCCTCATTTTTTCTCTCTAGCTGCTCGTTTGTGTGTCTTTTGAGCAGTGTAGCCTAACGTTATGACCTTTGATTCGGCGCGTGCGAGTGACCCTGATAATCCGACCTCCCCGGACTGGTTCCCTCTCACCGCAGCGCAGATGGGTATTTGGAACGCGCAGTCACTGGATCCGAGTTCGCCCTATTACGTCGTGGGCGAGGTGCTGGAGCTCGACCCGAGGGACTCTCAGCCGGATATTTCGGTTGCCGACGTTGTTCAGGCGCTGCATCAGACGATCGCGGAGGCTGAAACACTGCGTCTTCAGTTCCGGCAGGGGAAGGGTGCGACGGATATTCGTGCCGATGACTCCGCGGGGGAGGACACTGGCGCTGTTCGTGCCGACGGTTCCCCACGTCAAAGGGTTATCGACGTCGCGGCGGGAGAGTACATCACGATCCCCATTCACGACCTGCGCGCTCACCCTGCACCCGAGGCCGCCGCGAACGCCTATGTTGACGCCGCGAAAGCACGGTGCGCGGAGGCGTGGGCGGGCCTCGTCGATCGCCCACTCTGCCATTTCGAGGTCCTTCGCTTGGATCACCGTCGCGTGTGGATCATCCAGCTGTATCACCACCTCATTGTCGACGGCTACGCGTCCATGATCCTGGCCCGACGCACCGCTGCCCATTACACCGAGCTCACGGGCGTTAAAAAAGCACGTCCGGCGAAATTTAGCGCCCTGACCAGCGTCGTTAAGGAAGATTGCGAGTACCACGAGTCGGACAACCGGGACCGCGATGCGCAGTGGTGGCAGGACTCGCTGGCTGGGGTGGGCAGCACGCAGTGGCGAGATGAGCTCATCGGTGGGTCCGAGAGTTCCAGCCGAACAACGGTGCTCACGGTGGACGCCGACGAGCTGGACGCGTGGAAAGCGGCGTCTCAGCGCCACGGGACGACGTGGGTAGACTCCCTGTTGACGGCATACGGCGTGTACTTGCGGCGCGTGCAGGGGGTCGAGGCCGACGAACTTGTGGTGGCCATGCCGTTTGCGGCGCGAGAAACTGCAGCTCAGCGGCGTACTCCGGCGATGATGGTCAACATGCTGCCCGTGCGGTTGCCCATCGACCTCAACGCGACGCTCCCCGAAAACGCGCACGCCGTCGAGGAAACAATGCGGACCGTGCGCGAGCACCAGCGGTTCCCGGGGTCCGAGGTGGCGAAGGTGTACGGGGATTCCTCGATCCTGCGCGGGATCGGCGTCAACTTGAAGGTTTTCGACGCCGCCCTCAAGTTTGGGAAAACGCGAGGGTACCTCCGGAATGTGGCGGGTGGTCCGCCGGAAAACCTCGTGCTGGTTGCCGCGCCGGGCCGGTCTGGTGGCGTGGATCTGAGTTTTGAGACGGTTGCCGACGTTCCGCCGCAGGTTGTTCACCAGCGCTTATCCGATATTCGGGCTGTGGTGAATGTGGGGCTGGGGTTGGATCGGCGGTCGGAGGTCGAGAGTTCTCTGCCCGCTTCGTCCGATATACGTATCCGTCCTGAACAGATCCCGGCAGCTCTTCGCGAAGAGTGGGATGGGGAAGCGTTGGCCGGTGCTTCGTCCGAGGGCTCCTCCGACGATCCGTCTCGCGGTTCGATTGAGTCACTAGATAGTCTGATCGATTCGCTCGCACTGCGGTGGGGTGATCATGTTGTGCTGGCCGATGGTTCGCCGGAGTACTCGGAAACTTCCACCAGTTCCACGGAAACCACGTACACCGGCTCTGAACTGGTAAAAAAGTGTGATCAGCTGGCGGATTCTATCGCGTCGGTCTGTCCCGCAGGTGGCGTCGTTGCCATCGATATGCCGAAGAGCGCAGCCCAGGCAATTGCGGTTCTGGCTTCGTTGCGCGCGCATCGCCCGTTTGTCGTCATCGACGACGACGCTCCGCAGGATCGGCGTTCGTTCATCATGAAAGATAGTGCCGCGTCAGTCGTGGTGAGGGGGCTCGATGACGTTCAGCCTGTAGAGCACGGGGACGATGAGCAAACCCCGCCACACGAACCCGACGAGGATGCACCTTCCGACGACTTGGCCTACATCGTCTACACCTCCGGCACGACGGGACGGCCGAAGGGTGTGAACGTCAGCAGGCGCGCCCTGGAACACTTGATCGCGGGCCACCGTGCGCAGCTATTCCCAGAGACGCTGGACCATGTCGCGAATACCCAGCCCCCGGCGTCCGCCGCACTCGCCCACACAGCATCGTTCGCGTTCGATGCCGCCATCGACCAGCTCTCGTGGATCTTCGCCGGCGTGCACGTCGTGATCTACAACCGATCCACCGTGGCCGATGGGGAGGTTTTTCACCGCTGCCTCCGCCGTGACAACATCACGATGATCGACGCCACCCCCTCGCTCTTCGGCGCGCTCCTCGCCTCGGGAGTCCCCCTGCTCGACGCCCAAAAGTCGCAGATAAGGGCCGTGTTGCTCGGCGGAGAACCCATGCCGCAGCAGCTGTGGGACCAGGTGGCCGCAGCGTCGCACGTCATCGGATGGAACATGTACGGCCCGTCGGAAGCGACCGTCGACGCGTTGTGCGCACGAATCACACCAGGCACGGTGACGGTGGGCTGGCCGGTGCCCGGCATGTCAATTCGAATTTGCGACGCGTCGGGCGAGGTCGTTCCCCCGGGCGAAGAAGGCGAATTGTGGTTGATGGGGGAGCAGATCGCGCAGGGGTACCGGAATAATCCGGACGCGACGGCCCAGGCATTTTTCCGTGCCGACGCGACCGCCAGCCATCCTCGTGCCGACGTAACAACCGACGATTCCGACGCCGACGCGCTCGTTCCCGCGTATCGGACGGGCGACCGGGTGCGGTGGGTGCCTGGCCGTGGGGTGGCGTTTATCGGTCGCGCGGATAACCAGATCGAGGTGCGGGGGCATCGCGTAGAACTCGAGGAAATCGACGGCGCGCTCGCTGCCCTTCCGGGCGTTCGTGCAGCTGGCACGGTTGCGGTTGTGCGTAACGCCGGCGATGCATCTCGTCCGGAAGAGGATAACTCGGCGTCAACCGGAGCCGGCCACGCTCATGTGAGTGCGGCGACGGTGAATATACGAGCAGGAATTGTTCTCGAGGGAGTTGCCGGGAATACTCCCGCGCACAATGCCGATTCCGGTGATCCCCAACCGAATACTGATGACGTCAGGCAGCGACTTTCCGAGTTACGTCAGCACCTCTCGCGAATACTTCCGGACTACATGGTCCCGTCCACTCTTGTTGCGGTTCCCCAGATACCGCGAACGTCAACCGAAAAGATTGACCGACGGGTACTCCGCGAACTCATTGAGCAGTCGTCTCTGTTGAATGATCGCGCGCCCGAACACCAGGGGAGCGGGGACCACCAGGGTTCGGACGCGGACCTCCGAGCTCCCGAAACACCGCGTGAGCTTGCTGTTTCTCGAGTGATCCAGGACGTCATGGGGCAGCCCGCCGACCTTGACGTGGATTTCATCAATCAGGGTGGAGATTCCATTACCGCGCTGGTGGTGGCCGGTCGGTTGCAGCAGCAAGGCGTTGAGATCCGCCCGGCAGATATTTTGTCCGGGCGTTCCCTGGGCGAGATCGCCGCGTCCTTGCGTCGTTCGTCGTCAGGTGAGCCGACCAGTGCGTCGTCGGCTATCTCCCAGACCCCCGAGACCAGCACAGATGGCCACATTAATCCAGAGCCACAACAGAATATTCTGACGGACTTTGGTGTGGTGGACGCCCCGTCGGGAATGGATCGATCAGCTTTCACTGGTGACAATCAGCCGGTTATGTCGGTCGTGATTCCGGGTGCCCCGGGCATGGACGCCGACGCGTGCCGCGCGTGTGCGACGAAGCTGGCTGAGGATGTCGCGGCTCTTCGTAGCATTGCGACGTGGGACGCAGATAATCCAGGCTCTGAGCAGCTCATTATCCGACGCAACCCCGCCGAGGACGACGATTTCCGCGCGCCCGTCGATCTTGCTGCGGGACGACCATTCGCTCTTGAACCTGTCGACGGTGGTGTGCGCCTGAGCGTGCATAATGCGGTTGTGGATGCCGACGGGTTTGCGCAGCTCATCGGCATTGTCGAGGCGCTCGTGCAGCGGTCGGGTCACGGTGACGGACATAGTGACGGTCGCCAGCATCGCTATGCCTCGTGGCGTGGACACTCCGCTTCGGCGCTCCCGTGGGCGCACAGTCGTGCCCGGGCCACCGCAATGATCGAGCCGTCACTCGCGAAGGCGCTACTCAGTAACCTTGGAACGAAATTTGGCCTTTCTGACCAGGACATTTTGACCGCAGCTGCTCTGATAGCGCCGGCGGATGATCACGACGAAACTCTCACCGCGATGGTGTTGAGCCGCGCGCTACGTCAACCTTCCGTTCCCGCCGCGGCCCAGCCCGTGAATTCTGGAAACACAGGTGCGTGTGATGTTGTTGGCCGGTTCGCCGCGCCGGGATATGTCACTGTTTCGCCGTCGGAGTCGCGGGCCGAGATTGAGGCGCTCCTGCTCAGCGTGAAAGAACAACGCGCCAACTTCCGGACTACCAATTCCACCGATACATCAGCGAGTACTCCAGCAGTCACACTCGAGCTAGGCCACATACCTGGCTCCACCGTTGCGGATTCCGCCACCTCGGACCGCCCCTCACAGCACCCCACACTCATTCCAACCCACCACACCCTCCGCCCCGGCTTCCCAGAGGTCCCGCACATCACGGCGTGGATCACGGGCGCGGGGATGGGCACGAACACACCCGACCACCACCGAGCACCCGTCGGCAATGAACCCGATAAACCATCGCTCAGCATCACAGTCGATGCAGAAACGGATGGCCAGGCGGAACAGCTCGCGGAAGGCGTCGTCAAGGCTCTGACAGATCTCGCCGTTGTCGGGCTGAGCGCGGAGGGGAGCGCGTCGCCGTCGGATTGTTTAGCACCCGTGACCAGCGCGGATATTGAGCGCTGGCAGCGCCGGTTCGGCCCGCTCCAGAACGTGTACGGGCTCTCGCCGCTGCAAGAGGGTCTGCTGTACCAGGCACTGGATTCCCGCGAACGCGACCATTATGTGATCGCCGCGTCCATGGCCGTCGAGGGCCCGGCGGACTCGGCGCTCCTGCGCGCCAGCTTCGAGGCCGTGATGAACCGCCAGGACGTGCTCAAGGCGGCGTTCGATTACGAAACACTCGACCGCCCGGTGCACGTCATCCCACGCACCCCGCGGTGGCAGCGGTCGGTAATCGATGCTCGCGGGCTCCCGTCGTGCGTGCAATCGTCGCTTATCGACGACGTTCTGGACCGGATGGCTTCCCGGCAGCTCGATGTGACGCGCGGGAATATGGTCGCGGCGACCCTGGTGAGGTTGGGCGATCGGCGCAGCCAGCTGGTGTTGGGGAATCACCATATTCTTACCGACGGGTGGTCCACGACGATCCTTTTGCGTGAGTTGATGCATGTGTACAACCGCGCTGCCGAGCTTCTGGCCAGCGGAAATGACGGTGATGGGGAGTCCGCGCTCTCACCTGCCATCGCATCTGCCATCGCCGAGTTGCCCCCGCGATACCCGTACGGCCAATTTGTTGAGGACATGCAGCCCCGAGTGAAGGTTGACACCGAGCTTTGGATTGATCACGTGGCAGGCCTTGACCACGCAAGCCGAGTCATGGATGCTCTCGCTCCCACCGCCGAGCCTGATCCCCCGGCGGACGACTCCGTGACCACCGACAACGAATCCGGCGAGGAGCATTGCATCGTACAGCTCTCTGACCGGCAGAAATCTAATCTCTCCCGCTGCGCTCGGACTGTCGGCGTCACCCCCAACACGCTCATTCAGACCGCGTGGGCGTGTGTCGTCGCAGCCCTGACCGGCCATGACGATGCCGTCTTCGGTGTGGTCACCTCGGGCCGGCCGAGCGAGCTCGACGGCATCGACAACACGATCGGCCTCTTCATCAACACGCTTCCGGTGCGCGTCGACCTGCGCGGGGATTCGCTGACCTCGATCCTGCGTTCCCACGCGCGCGCCCAGGCCGAGCTGGCGGACCACACGTCCGCGTCCCTGGCCGACATCGAGCGCCGAGTGGGCGATTCTGGCGGTGGGGCTCCGCTGTCGGGCCCGCTCTTCGACTCATTGGTGGTGTACGACAACTTCCCCGATGAGTTCTCGGAGACAGACACCCAGCCCAGCCCTCTGCCTGATTCCGACGGTCGCGCCCCCGCGTCTCGCAGTATCCACATCACGGGCCTGACCACTCGCGGCGAAACCCAGTACCCGTTGACGGTCATCCACCCGCCGGGAGGCCCCTTTGATCTGGCCCTGGCCTACCAGCCTGGAGTGGTTCCGCAGCACGTGGCGAATACTCTTGCCGACGCTCTACGTGCCACTTTGTCACGGTGTGCCTCTATTGCCGACGTCGACTCTCCCGACTCGTTGCGTGCGGTCCGTGACGAGATTGCCCCGGTGCTTGACAACATCCGACGCCGGCCAGAGCAGAACGCGGACGATCACTCCGCGCAAGACCGTGAGGACCAGCCTACGTCGGACCTTCCAACGTCGGAACCCACCACGTCGAACCAGCCCAACGCGGAAAATGAACGCCCCGATCAGGACAGCCAGTTGCTGCGCGATATCTGCGAAGACATCGCCGGTTTGCTCAACCGCCCGGAGGTGGACCCCGATGTTGCCTTTGAGGATTTGGGAGTTCACTCGCTCATGGCTGTTCGACTCATGGGCAAGCTCCGGAAACGTGGCCACAAGCTGGATATTCAGACGATCGTCGAGGCTGGTTCTCCCCGGGGCATTGTCCGCGCGATCGAGGGCGATTCACCCCAGACCCCAACACCTCAGCCACCGGCACCCCAGCCCACTCAGTCCCAGCCGACCAGCCCCACGGACACACACGGCAATAGTCCCCGTCCTCCGTGGATGGTCACGCTCAAAGAAGGCGAAGGCCGTCCCCTCTTCTGCTTCCACGCGATTGACGGTTCGGTGTTCTCCTACCAGGGCCTCGCCGAATACCTCACCACTGACCGCCCCATCATCGGCATTCAATTCCCGGCGAACATCTCTGATCCGCTCAGCTGGAACAAGGCAGTCGATCTCTACGCGTCCGCCATCCGCGATTACCAGCCGGAGGGGCCGTACACCTTCGTCGGCTTTTCCTTCGGGGCGACGATCGCCCATGCCGTCAGCACACGCTTACACCACCAACGCGACATCGCCACCAGCCCCATCGTTGATCTCCTGGTTGTCCTGGACGCCTATCCAGCTCGCGCCGGGCTGACTCCGCCTCCGATCCCAGACGATCTCAACGTGGACCTTCTCTCCGATATCACGGGTTTCAGTGCTCACGACCTGCGTGCCGACGACACCCTCCGCGAGCGGTCAGAGTGCTCAGTCTGTGCCTGCGCGCGATGGATGGGGGACGTCAGCGACACCCCTGTGCATGGCGTCGTGAAGAAAGTTGTTCTTATCACCGCGGAGAAGGCGCCGATTGTGCGTAACACGTCGGGAGTAGTTGAGCGGCCGAGGCCTAACCAGCAAGCCCAGTGGAATCCGGCAGAGGCCTGGGAAAACACCGGGGTGGAGTTACGTACGTACTCGTTGCCCCTCGATCATGGCGGGCTGGCTTCCTTGGTGGGGTGGCAGCAGAGTGCTCCCGCCATCGGGGAGGAACTGGAATAACCGTGAACGGCAGGACCACACCACACCAGTACGAACACCACACAACAACACACCAAGCAACAACGCAGCACGAAGGATGAGGGTTATGACACAAGCAACAATTCCATCGCCGAATGCGAAGGAATACGCTCAGCGTGAGGGGGGTGCGGCCAACGGGTGCCGGTGTGAGGACGTGCAGCGCTACCGGGACTTGGGGATCTACACCGGCGACACGCACTGGGCGCTATTTGAGCGCGCCCGGGACCTCTACGGCGATGCACCCGTCGCGGTGGACCGCTACCGCTCACTGACCTGGAGCGATGTCCGCCACTCGGCCCACAAGGTAGCCAACCTGTTGCGCAACCTTGGCATCGGAAAGGGCGATGCTGTCATCGTCCAACTGCCGAACGCCGCTGTCCACATGGAAGCGATTTTCGGAGTGTGGAGCATCGGTGCCGTTCCCGTCTTCGCCCTCCCCGCCCACGGTGCCAACGACGTCGCCCATTTCGCTCGGACAGCTCCTACTGGACTCCGGATCGCCGCAACTCCGCGCGATAAACACGCCAAGCGGGTAGAGAAAGGCCTTCACGAGGAGTGCCCAGAGCTCACCACTATTCAGATCGATCCTCGCGCCGACGACCCGTGGGGCACCCCCGTCGTCAATGGTACCGAAGTCAACGCCAACTCAGACGCCGACGCAGACCCCACCCCCTGGCCCGTACCCGAAACCGACCCGCAAGCCCTCGCCTTCCTCCAACTCTCCGGGGGAACGACGGGCACACCGAAGCTGATCCCACGCAGCCACGATGACTACCTGTATTCGGTGCGTCGCTCCGACGAGGTGTGCGATATGCAGCGCGGCGATGTGTTGCTCGTGGTCATGCCGGCGTCGCACAATTTCACGATGAGTTCGCCCGGCATCTTGGGGGCCCTCCACATTGGCGCCACCGTGGTCTACGTTCCCGATCCGTCGCCCACGACCATCCGCCGCTACATTCACGCGCACCGCGGCACGCACATGGCACTGGTCCCGCCGCTGCTGATTAGCCTGCTCAACAGTCGCGACGAGGCCCAGACCACCGACCCCACAATGGAGACCATGAAAACGGTGTGGGTTGGCGGCGCGAAGCTCAGCGCCTCCGCCGCGGAGCGCGTCGCCCCCGAACTGGGCATCAACCTCCAGCAGGTCTTCGGCATGGCCGAGGGCCTCGTGAATTACACCGAGCTGGGTGGCAACATTGATGAGATCGTGAATACCCAGGGCGTTCCTATGAGCCCGGCCGACGAGGTTCGGGTCGTCGACGACCACGGCACTCCGGTCGATCGCGGCACGCCCGGCCACCTGCATACTCGCGGCCCGTACACTATCCGCCGGTATCACCGGAATCCAACGGCGAACGCGTCATCATTCACCGACGACGGGTTCTACATCACGGGCGATATTGTTACGGTCTCTGCCGACGGTGCGATCACGGTGACCGGCCGCGCTAAAGACCAGATCAATCGTGGCGGGGAGAAGATTGCTCCCGAGGCGGTGGAGAATTGCTTACTGAAGCACCCCGCTATTCACGACGTATCAGTGGTGGGTATTCCCGACGATGTGATGGGCGAGAAGATCCGTACGCTCATTATCCTCCGCGATGATTACAAGTCTTCTGGCGCGGATGCACCGAAAGACCAGAGCGGACAGGATTCCCAATCGGCAGAAGCGTCCCACCAACCACCGACGGCTACGCAGATCAAGAAGTTCGTCCGCGAGTCAGGATTATCGCGTTTTGCCGTGCCTGATGTCGTGGAATTCGTTGATGAATTTCCATTGACGGGAGTCGGCAAGGTGAGCAAGAAAGACCAATGACACTACCCTGGTGTCACCCTATTTCACCTGGGGAATTGCCTTCGGATGGGGTGTTCAAGAGGGGATTCCGCGATTGAGACGATGCTTCAGTAACGGGTAGAGCATGCGACCCCTAAACCGCTTATCTATTTTGGTGACGCCGAACCCACCCACCCCATTAATTTGGGTAGTTAAATAGAATTTATACATATCGTAAACCTGTGGCTACCTTAATTATATTAAGGTTTGTCTATGCTTCTCTCAGATATTTCTCAGAAAAAGGGTTCCCGTTTATCTGCCCGCGTGGCCTTAGCTTGTGGCGTTACCGTGGCCACACTTCTTTCTCCGCTCGGGGGCCAAGCCTTTGCCGGTGATGCTCAACCTTCAGTAGTGTCAGATGCTCCAGTGCAGGCTCCGCAGGATAACAACCCCAAAGAAAAACTACCGGTCGTCTATATTTCGGGATCGAATGAACTCCGGCCGACTGCTGACCTGTTTGCCTCGATGATGAGCAAACGAGGATTTGATGTCCATCCCTTCATGGTGTGGGAGCCAACTCGTTCCGAAACGAGCCCCTATGTCACGGTGAAGGGAAATTCAGCACGAATTCCCGAATTTATCGAAAAGGTGAAGAAAGAGACCGGTTCAGACAAGGTCGACGTAGTCACCTACTCGCAGGGTGGCCTCGTCACCCGGTATTGGCTGAAGGACTTTGACGGTGCAAAAGACGTGCGCACTGTCGTGTCCTTGTCCGGATTGATAAAGGGATCGCCGTATCAGACGCAGGCTTTGGAAAAGGAGCAATGTCCGCCAGCTAGTGCAGATGTGCTAGTACCACCTGGGTTTAAAAAGAACCCCACCGACGCTTGCCTCGAAATGGCTGAGGGTGGGGAAGAAGTTACCCGCTTGAATACGCCAACTGAGGCTTTGCCGGGTATCCGCTATGTCAACATCACAACGCGGCAGGAATATGATGCAGCGCCGTACCAGATCAACCTCATGGATGGACCTGGTGATTATCAGAACGTCATCACCCAAGACTTGTGTCCCAATGACGTTGTACCCCACCTGGGAATGACGCTGCTGCCCTCGGTTCAGAGCCTGGTCGCTTCCGCTCTTGAGGGAGGCCCTCTGAAAATGGAGTGTTCTATTCCTGCTCCAGAGGGCTTGCCTACTGTCGATAGCTTGGTTCCTCCGCTCACCGAAGCACCACAAATGTAACGACTGATAGGGCAAGCCGCTCCCCTCACATCTTGATTGCGGAAGCCAAAGAGGGGGGTGCTTGACTCAAGCGCTCTCTAGCTCCCCAGCACCCCCAACACCTCCTCAGCATCAACCACCCGCCCGCACCGCCGGGCAACCCAATTAATGGTCGCGGCGTGGTCGTCACGGGTGAAGTCGGCAATGGCATCGCGCACAAGGAACGGCTGGATGTCGTTCATAAACGCGTCGACCGCGCTCACCCCGCACCCCATATGGCCGTACACACCGGTAATAATCAGTTGGTCGCGCTTCGCAAATGCCAACGATTCGCGAAGGTCTGTTCGGGCGAACGCCGAGTACCTCCATTTCGTAATCACATGGTGGTGCTTCCGCGGCGTCAACTCCGGGATAATGTCCGCCTCCGCGTCGGTCTGAATACCTTGCCCCCACAATTCGCGGAGCAGCCCTCGTCGGTACTCCTTTTGCTCCGGTGGCTGGGCCGTGTAGAACACGGGGACGCCCACCTCGTCGGCAAGAGCGATGAGTTCCCGAATGTTGGCCACCATTGTCGACGCTGGTTCGTCGTCGGGGGTGTATGCGGAGATGAAGTAGTTCTGCATGTCATGGACCAGAAGGGCCGCACGATCGGCGTGAAGTGCCCAGCTGACAGTGGGCGTTGTCGTGAGAGCGGGGATGGTGTACGGCGCGATGGGTGGGATTGCCACTAGTAAGTTCTCCTTGGGGGTGAATTGTGGGGGACGTTCCCTCATAAGTGTTGTCTAGGGAAGTTCCGCACGCTATCGTGTCAGTAAATTAGGCTAGCCATACTGAATGGTAGATGCGTCGCGGGTTGGTGGTCATCTTGCCCCCCGACCAGATGACAGTCAGCCTCTGCCATAGACCTGTGGCCTGCATTGTTCATACTTTTGTATTGGAGTTTCCGTGAAGCGTTCACTTGTTCGCCCTATGCCCTTGATCGCTCTGACGTTAGCCGGTTCGTTGGTTCTGGGTGCGTGCTCGAATGATGACGATAGTTCCAGCGATTCCACTGCCGCAGATTCAACCAGCCAGAGCGCGTCCGAGGGTGCAAAGGATTCGTCGGATGCCAAGGAAGTCACGATTAAGCACGCCTGGGGTGAAGACACCTACCCGGTGAAGCCGAAGAAGGTTGTCGCGATGGGTACCTCGGTTGATAACCTCCTCGCCCTGGGCATTACCCCCGACGTTGTTGTTCAGAGCCCGGATGATGCTCAGAACGCTAAGTGGAAGAACGATAAGCTCAAGGACGTCAAGAAGATCGACGCCGATCCCCGCGAGCTGCCGGTAGAGAAGATTGCCGCCGAGAAGCCCGATTTCATTGTCGGCGATTTCTACCGCATCAACGAGGACGCCTACAACAAGCTCAAGGAAGTTGCCCCCACTCTTCCGGGTATGGGCCAGGATCCGCAACTGATCGGTTGGAAGCCGCAGCTGGAGGCCCTGGGCAAGATCTACCAGGATGAGGACAAGGTCAAGGACGTCGAGAAGAAGGACACCGAGGCCTTCGAGAACGCGAAGAAGGACTTGAAGGGTCTGGAAGGTAAGTCGGCCCTGGTGGTTCAGCACCGCAATGGGAACTTCGGTGTGATTACCGACGAGGCCAACCCAGCCAACCAGTTCTTCAGTGACCTGGGAATGAAGCTGCCGGCCGGGTACACGGACGGTTCGATCCCGACTCAGCAGGGCCGCGCCATGATTTCCCCGGAGAACATTGACAAGTTGACTGCGGACTTCATGGTTCTGTTCGCTGCCGACGGGATGGACGCGGTGCGCGCTGTTTCGGGCTACGACGACCTGAAGCAGGTCAAGAGCGGTGCCACGGTTGAGGACAATAAGGCTGTGTCCTCCGCGCTGTATGTTCCGTCCTCCCTGTCCCGCGAGTGGGCGTTGAAGGAAATCAAGCCGGAGCTGAAGAAGGTCTCGGAGAACAAGTCCGATTCCAAGGATGACTCCAATAAGTAAGACTGTTTATCTACTTCATTGTCGACGCTTCCCTGTGGCTGTGGGGTGGCGTATCGGATGAGGGTTTCCCGGGTGTGTCATGTGGCATACCCGGGTTTTCTTGTACCGTACGTGCGTGACCGGGACATGAAGGGTGCCGGTGCCCGCAGAACGTTAAAGCCAATTTATACAGCCGAAATTTACGACGTATTAAAAGGAATGAGCATATGAAACGCAATAGCCGTCACCACGACATTTACCCGATTTCTTTACGCGAGATCACGGTGAGCCGCGTGGAAGACATCACCCCGGGGATGCGGCGTATCACGTTCACCAGTGACCAGTTCGACGCCCACCAGCAGGGCGACGTGCACGTCCCCGAGATGATCAGCACAGGTTTCGACGATGATGTGCGTTTGATTTTCCCCCACCCGGAGACAGGGGAGCGGCCAGCCCCCAGGGCGTTGGGCGATGGCCGCCTGGAATGGATCGCGGAGATCAACGAGCTATTCCGCACGTACACCGTGCGCCGATGGGATGCCGACGCCTGCGAGGTGGATATCGATTTCGCCCGCCACGGGTCCGGCCTGGCTGAGGCATGGTCGGAGTCCGTCGCGCCGGGCGACAGTATCTATATGGCGGGCCCGAAGAATTGCGGGGCCCTCCCCGAGGGGGTGGATTGGATGCTCCTGGCCGGGGACGAGACCGCGCTGCCCGCCATCGGCCGTTGCGTAGAGACCTACCCCTCGTTAAAGGCGGTCGCGGTTATCGAGGTCACTACGCCGGACCGCATTCAGAAGTTGAACATTCCATCCCCCGACGTGGACCTGCACTGGGTCGTGAGGTCCCAGGGTCAGAACCTTGGCGAAGCGCTCGAATCCTTGGACTGGCCCGAGGGCACCCCGTACGTCTGGTGCGCCGGCGAGGCCGGCCAACTCCGCAGGATCCGCAAGCTCGTCAAAGAACGCGGCATCAAGCCCGAGAACACCCAGATCGTGGGCTATTGGCGGGACGGCAACGCCTCCGCCAGCAAGGCTACCAGCACCATCGCTGCCTACAACCGTCTCTCCGAGATGGCCGATATCGCCCCGGCCTTCGCCGTCCGCGCCGCCGCCGAGACTGGCATTTTCACCGCAATCGACGCGGGCTTGACCACCCCCGAGCCTCTGGCCGAGAAAACCGGCATTACGTCTGACCGCTTGGTGAGGTTCATGCGGTACCTTGCCGCCCTGGAGCTGGTCACCATCGAGCACGAAGAAAGCGCGTGCGCAGATCAATCCTCCGCAGACCAGTCCGCTAACGCCACGGTGACATACGGCCTTACTCCCGTGGGCATGGAGTTGGCCGACCCGACCTCGCCCGCAGGCGGCTACCTATCGGGCTTCGGCTCTATGCCCGCGATGTCCTTCATCCACGTGGGCCAAGGTTTGCGCACCGGGAACCCCGTCCAGCTGGGCACCTCCGGCCGCACGATGTCCGAGTGGCAAGACGCCAAGCCGGAGCTGGGAACCCGCTTAGCAGTGGGCGCGAATCTCCGCATGGGGTGGGTGGCCCCCGCCGTGGTGGCGGGCTTGGACCTGGGCGACGCGTCCTCGGCGCTGACGCTCGGCCCTGGTGCGGCCGTGCTTGCCGATGAGCTCACACGCACTAACCCGTCCCTCACGGTTACGATTGTGGATCGACCCGAGCACGAGGACCTCAATATGGCGGAGATCAATGATTCCCGACGCTCCCGGGTCTCCCACACGACCGCGTCGCACACAGCATCCGCCGCGTCCGCCACGCCGGATCAACTCGACATCCCCCAAGCCGATGTTGCCGTTGTTCATGATCCGTGGGGCTCCAATGGGCCGATAAATGGCCCTGGTGTTATAGCCAATCTTAAAGACACTGTGTCGTTAATCGTTGTGGTAACCCAAGTTCTTGCCGACGACGGCTCAGGCGATGAAGAAGACTATGAGGCGGACATCCAACGCATGTTGGTATCGGGCGCATCGATTCCCACGGAGCGGGAAGTCCGAGGCGCATTACACGGCGCCGGCTTCGAAGTAGAGAGCCGTCAGCCGGTCGGATGGGGGCCGATTCGGTTTGTTGCCCGCAGGGTTGGATGATTGCCCCGATGTATGCAATACTGTTCGGGTTGTCTGAGGCAGGTGGTTAACCTGCCCGAATGTGGTAACGTCGCCATCCCTTTTAGCGATATAGCAAGCGGAAGGCGTGATTCTCACCTGGTCAGCACACAATTTGTGTGTGACAGGGTGCAGTTACCACCAGCTGTTCAGTGCTCATGTCGCCCCGGTGTGGGCGATGGTGAGGCTGAAGAATCGGGCTAACCATCTCAAAACAGACAAGACCAGGTGCGTTCGGGTCGGAAATCCGGCGCACGAAGCAACAACCCCAGGTCTAGGAGACTCTAGTGATTCAGCAGGAATCGCGTTTGCGAGTCGCCGATAACACGGGTGCACGGGAAATCTTGTGCATCCGTGTGCTCGGTGGTTCCACACGCCGCTTCGCTGGTATTGGTGATGTCATCGTTGCCACCGTGAAGGAAGCAACCCCCGGCGGAAACGTCAAGGCCGGCGACATCGTCAAAGCCGTTATTGTCCGCGCGAAGAAAGAAACCCGCCGCCCGGACGGCTCTTACATTCGTTTCGACGAGAACGCTGCCGTTCTTATCCGTAACGACAATGAGCCACGTGGTACGCGTATTTTCGGGCCAGTTGCCCGCGAGTTGCGCGACAAGAAGTTCATGAAGATTGTCTCGCTCGCCCCGGAGGTGCTCTAAATGAAGATCCATAAGGGCGATACCGTCATCGTCATCTCTGGCCCGGACAAAGGCGCAAAAGGGAAGGTTATTGAGGCCTACCCGAAGCGCGACAAGGTCCTGGTTGAGGGTGTTAACCGTATCAAGAAGCATGTCGCTAATTCAGCACCGGAGCGCGGTGCGGAGTCGGGTGGAATTGTCACCCAGGAAGCTCCCATCCACGTCTCTAACGTGATGATCATCGATGCTGACGGTAACCCGACACGTGTTGGTTACCGTTTCGACGAGAACGGCAAGAAGGTCCGTATCTCCCGACGTACCGGGAAGGACATTTAACCATGAGCGAGAACTACACCCCCCGTTTGAAGACTCGGTACCGCAGCGAGATTCGTGAGACCCTGAATAAAGAGTTCGAGTACGCGAATGTCATGCAGATTCCGGGTGTCACCAAGGTCGTTGTCAACATGGGTGTTGGCGACGCTGCTCGTGACTCCAAGTTGATCAACGGCGCACTGAACGACCTCACCCTGATCACCGGTCAGAAGCCCCAGATCCGCCGCGCGAAGAAGGCTATCGCTAACTTCAAGCTGCGTGAAGGCATGCCGATCGGTGCTCGCGTCACTCTCCGTGGCGACCGTATGTGGGAATTCCTCGACCGCCTTCTGACGGTTGCTCTCCCACGCATTCGTGACTTCCGCGGTCTGTCGGATAAGCAGTTCGACGGACACGGTAACTACACCTTCGGTCTGTCCGAGCAGTCCATGTTCTACGAGCTGGATGTGGACAAGATCGACCGTCCCCGCGGCATGAACATCACGGTCGTGACGTCCGCAACGAATAACGAAGAGGGCCGTGCTCTGCTGCGCGAGCTGGGCTTCCCCTTCAAGAAGTAAAGAGCTATAAGTAGTGCCTTTTACTGGCTCTATATAGGGGCGAGTGGTGGTTGATAACCATCCCTCGCCCCCTTTTTGTGTGACCTATAAAGATTATTTGTATAACAATTCGTTAACAGTGACTCCTAAACGGGGGGGCTTCTGTATATGAAAAATCACCTTTGAAGCAATGCTAGCGTAAGCTACAAACTCGATTTGCAGCGCATGTGCGTATTTCGGGGTGTCTGACTTCTCCCAATGGGGGTAACTCGGTTAAGGTTGATGCTTCCAAGCTCCATGAGAGCATTAACGTTAAGGATCACATCGACTACGAGGGCTTTGCTCCGGACACGAAGTACACCTTCACCGGTACGTTGATGAAGGTTGAAAACGGTAAGGCCACCCCGGTTTCCGGTGTCAAGCCTGCGTCTGTGACCGAAACCATTGGTGACAGTGGCAAGGGCACCGCAACCGTCGACTTCGGCAAGATTACGGATCTGAAGCCGGATACGCAGTACGTTGTGTTCGAAAAGGCTGTCCCTGTTGATGACAACAACCAACCCACCGTCAATAACGAGGGCACCCCGAAGAACCCGAGCAAGGACGATCGGAAGACCGTCACGCACGAGAACCCCAATGACAGCGCTCAGACGTTTGTGACCTCACCTGAAGGCGAGACCGTACCGCCGACAAGTGGTACAACGACGCCTGGTAGCGAGTCTCCGGCTCCGAGCACCTCCAAGCCAGCAACGCCTGGTGACGAGTCCACGACGCCGGACGCTGATAAGCCAGCTAAGCCGGAGAGCAGCAAGACTCCGGGTAAGCCTGTTCCAGGCCACCCGAGCGAAGCTCCGGAAAAACCGAGTTCCCCGAAGGAAACCACTCCGGAAAAGCCTTCGAACTCCGCCGATGAGCACGAGTCCGAGGTTCCCGGAAAGTCAGGCAAGGCTGATACTTCGTCCTCTGAGACACCCGCTCCGTCTAACAATGACGAAAACCACGGTGACTCCAACGGTTCCGACAACGGAACTAGCGGATCGAGCAATGGTGGATCCGATAACGGCTCCGCCAGCTCGGGCAACGGTAGCGGATCCGGCAGCAGCTCCAGTCACGGAGTCGGTGGAGCCTTGGCTTCCACCGGTGCGAACGTGATCTGGTTGGCACTGCTGGCCATGATCCTGATCGGTGCAGGTGCAGGGGTTGTCCTCTGGAACCGCCGCCGTTCCCACGAGGGATAAGTAGATTGCGGTAACCCACGGTGAATCTCAGGAGAGCTATCACCGGGGTTCTACCCATTGGCTACTCAATAGCCATCCTCGACCTATGACAGAACAGCCCCGCTCTACGACGTCACGGTGACGTAAAGGGGGGCGGGGAACTGGTTTAGTTCTGATTAAGGGGTTGAGCTTAATTGCCGGCTCCACTCATTGGGTGACGGCATAGTCCAGAGTTTGACCGCGGGCTGCGAATTTCATGCAAACCTGGTGGCACAACATTGATGCGTCATGAGGTTGCGCGAAATCCGTCGCTTTGCGGCCGATATGAACAGGAGATAACTCATTGCGAGTGACCACAAAAATGGGAGCCGTTGTGCTCAGCGGCGCGTTGGCCTGCGGGTTAACGACTGTTTCGGGTGCTATTGCGCCTGTAGCGAACGCAAAGCCAACCTGTGAAGGCCAGACTGCGTTAACGAGTATGGCTGCTCCCCTCCATCACCTCATTACCCCTGACGGTAAAACCATCACCATCGAGAACAAGCGCAATGTTCAGCAGTTTGTCTACCTCAGCAGCTGCGACGCGGAAAAGCTTGCGAAGCTCATCGGTACCTTGGAAAAGGGCGATGACGTCAAGAAACAGGTTGTGGAAGGCATCCCTGACATTAAGCAGTTTGCTGACCCGGTAGTCAAGGGCATTAGGGATAAGAAAGTCCTGACGTCCCAAAGCCTTAAGGACCAGTCCAGCGACTTCAGCAGGGGCGTCATTCTTGTCATTAAGAGTGGCACAATTGCGTCGATCGCTAAACAGGTTTAATAACGACGAGATAACAAGGGTCTACCTCTCCTAATTTGGTGTTGATCTAAGCCATGGTTCTGTGCCGTGGAAGTCGTCGTTTCTGACTCGTAGGTAACGGTGGCGCACTAGCCGTTGTTATCGCGCGTGCTTTCTTATAGTCACCTCGGGTGGCGTTGTGTCATGTACACTGCCCACCGGGGCGATTTTTGTACTCAGACGTGTGTAGGAAGAAAAACTCCGCTGAATAAGCGAACTTCACGTGAACTACCGAGACAGAAAGTAGCCCGCATGCAGTTTTCCTCTCAGACAAGACCATCCCAACCCACCACGCAACCACGCCGACCCCCACGTCGACAATGGCATCGGCTCGGCGCAGTCGTCGCGTCTGCCATCGCGTCTGGAGCGATTATTCTCTCACTAGGGGTAACACCAGACGCGCAGGCACACGACAAGAACGGTCAAGATAACACGCCCGCGCAGTGCGTCGAAGCGCATGATGCCGTCGCCAATGGAAAGCCGCTCCCACAGTTGGAGCTCTTCCGAAAAGGCCACGGGGCTGTGCATGACGGCAAAGTCGTCATTTTTAACGACAGCAAGCGGTACTCCGACGAGATTCAGGCCGCGGCTGACTCGTGGACCCAGGCGACTGGCGGCGAGATCGCGTTTGACGTCGTTGATAAGAAAACAACTAATTCCGTGCGGGTGTTTGATGTTCACCGCGACGATGCCAAGTGGGTGGGGTGGACGCGGCATGAGCCCTACCGGGTGCTTCTGAATGCGGCGTACCTCGATGGGATGTCGCAGAGTGCTCGGCAGGGGACGATGGCGCATGAGTTTGGCCATTTGCTGGGGTTAAAGCACAGCTGTCCGGGGGATTTGATGCACGCGATTTCTGATCAGCAGCAGCCGCAGGTGCCTCAGCAGACGGATGTTCAAGCTGCTCTGCAGGGGGACAATGACAAGACGGTTATTGGTACAACGCGGTCATTCCCGGATTATCTGGCGTAATCCTCGTCACCTATTTCGCCCTCTCTATTAATTTTTTCGGATATATAGGGTATAAAAGCAGTGAGGGTGTAACGCTCTGTCGCGATCCTGCGATTAATTAAGTGTCACAACGCGAAAAGTGGGCTTCACAAGCTAGGGCACAGCTTTCTTGGTCACTTTGAGCGGCGTGATGAGAGATGAAGGCGCGGGTGTTAAAACCATCCGCGCCTTCTTAATGGCCTGAAGTTAATGGCCCGAAATTCAGGGTTATACGACAAAATGTGTCCGCAGTTTTATTCGGGTCGCATATCCGCCCGCACTTTTGGGCTCCAGGTGTAGCTTTTCCGCAGTTTTCCGTCTACCGGCTCCTTCTTCGGTGCGTCGGTTCTTCGCGCCCCAGGGTTCTGTCCACACCGACTTCTGTCGCATTAGCCGACGATGTGACAAATACCACATTGAATATTACGAACCTGTCGAGATTGCGTATTGAGTGGGTAATTGTAGCGTTGTCTGACAATATGGTGTGTATTGTCTTAACGGCACCTGTGCTGCATAGATGAAGGTTGTCGCCTTCGTCGCTCGCGGCGCAGATCGGGGGAGCTAAACGGACATGGGTGCAGATGGAAATAGGGTGCAACCGCTAAAAGCAAGAATGAAGCCCCTATGGGGTTGTTTTCGTGTGAGTTCCACTAGCCAGACCTTGGAGTTCTCTGTAAGCTTCACGATTGGTTATTTCGACAATGGAATTGCGAGTTCTAGCAACGAGTACATCCCCTCGATTGGCTCTAGTTTTTCGGGGGAAGTCAACGTGATTCCGTCGCGTACGTGTGCCCATTTTGTACGCGGTGGGGGAGTTGTCAGTGCTGTCAGACCACTAAGACAGCAGGGTGTTCTCATGCTGGGGCCTTTTTTCTATGTCTGATTCATGCCCCTCATCTCTCATCACGCTCTGCCAGGAGTGATTTTTTCATGATTACCTTTGCCGCGCTTGCAGGAACGGCTGGGATCGCCGGAATGTACGCGTTCCGTCGCAAAGAAAATGCGCACCGCTCGCGCATGTCCAAACTTGACTACAACATCCACGTCAACGGGATCCGCGGTAAATCCACCATCACACGCATGTTGGGTAGTGTCCTCCGCGAAGCCGGGGTATCCACCGTGTCAAAAACCACGGGTACCTACGCGTGCGTCATCGACCCGGAAGCGGGCGAACACCCCATTCAGCGCACCGGCCCCGCGAACATCAACGAGCAGTACGACTTCTTGAAAGAGTGGCTCGACGGTTCCGTCAACGGCCTCGTCGTCGAGTGCATGGCGGTCAAGCCCAAGTACCAGAACCTGTGCCAGAACGTTATTCTGCGTTCCCCTATCTCCGTGATCACGAACGTCCGCCTGGACCACCAGGAAGAAATGGGCGATACGGTCGAGGAAATCGCAGACTCGCTGTGCAACACCGTCCCCGAACACGGCCTGGTGATCACCGGTGAGCGCAACGAAAGTGTGCTCAAAGTCATCCAGAAGAATTGTGAGGCACGCAGCTCCCGGTTGATCGTCGCCGAAGAGAGCGAGCTTTCCCGCAGCCTCGTCGACAAGTTCGCGTACCAGCAGTTCGAGGAGAATGTCGCTGTTGTGTTGACACTGGCCGAGGAGCTCCATATCGACACCGATATTGCTGTGCGCGGCATGCTCAAGGCAGAACCCGACCCGGGCACGACCAAAGTCATCAAGTTCGAGGAAGAAAACAACTCCCTTTACTGGGTACCCATGTTCGCCGTCAACGACTGGGAATCCACCACCAAGGTCTACAGCTCTGTTCACGACGGTCGCCTGCCGGAGGACACCAAGCATGTCATCGCGATGAACAATCGTGCAGACCGCACCGACCGCGCGTCCATGTTTGTCGACGTCCCTCAAAGGGCAGTTCGACAAGATCGTGCTCTACGGAGACATCCAAGACGTCATGCATCAAAAGCTGATTGCCGGCGGAGTGCCCGCGAGCAACATCCTGACCACCACCGATATCGAAGAAACCGACGGCAAAGCGCTGGTGGCGCGTGCCCGTGAGTCCTTCGACGATGACACCGAAGTCGCTGTGTACGGTATGGTCAACATCCACACGCAGCACGTTCAGTCGATGGAGAAGTACATCTCCACGCTGAAGTCGGAGAACGCGCTTGCACCCGTGGAAGAGCTGACAGGTTCGGTGGAGGTGACCGCACCTGAACAGACTGCGACGACGACCAACACGGACGTGGCTGCGCGCGGCAAAGATGTGGCTGACGACAAAGACGCTGATATCGACATCGAAATCGGCGCAGTATCACGTGAAGACGAGCATGTAGAGGTCATGGCGTAGTGAACCTGCTGGAATCTCAGGGATATAGTTTCCTCTGCGACTACATTCACCTCACCTTCCTCATTGGGGTGATAGTCAGCTATCTTTACTTCCGCAAGTATCGCGTATCAATAGGTGGAACGCTGGCCGTTGGATATTTGGCCGCATCCTTGTATGCGCCATTGAATTCTCTGGTCACGGTCCTGGTGTCCATATTTGCCTTCGTGCTCATCAGGTTCGTCGTCCTCAAGCTCTTCCTTCCCCGCCCGCGGCAGATTTTCGCTATCGGCCTGGCCATCGGTGTGATCTGCGGGCTGGCATGGCTGGGGCTCTCTGAATTCCTGTTCTACAGGACAAAGGAACAATACGGCCTGGCACTCGTCGGCGTGATCGTCCCCGGTATGATCACGAACTCCCTGAACAAGCAAGGGCTCAAGAAGACCCTCCTGCCCATGCTGTGGATGGTGCCGCTGGCAGGTGCCGTCGGGTGGACGTTGACGTACGTGACCGTCAAGTGGCTGAACATCTCGATTTCAGACCAGCTTTTCGACGCGTCCGTCGAGCGTCTCCCCCTCGTGTTCGCTCTATCGGCTACCTCGGTGCTGATGGCGCTGATCATTCAGGAACAAACCGTTCGTACGTTTAAACTGCGTACCGGCGGGTACGTGACCGTCGGTTTCCTGTGGGCGGCGGCCGTGGCGAACACCTGGTACTTGCTCATCCTCGGCCTGTCCGTGGCGGTCGTGTACCTGATCTACCACGCGTACGAGGCGCGTGTGCCGCCCTTCGGTAAAGACCGGTTCGTGGTGTTGATCTTCACGTCCTTCGCGGTCACGATCACGATTGAATACGTATTCTCGCTGATCGAAGGTGCGAAGCTTGCCGGGCCGCAGAACATCGTTCTGTGCGTTCTGCCCGCGATTATTGCCAATGACCTCATCCAGTACGGGTTCAAACGGACCGGCGGAGGCATTGGGATTTCGCTGGTCGGCACCAGTTTGGTGGCCGCGCCCCTCGTCGCGTTCCTGTAGAGGGGCGGCTTCGTAGGGCGTCGGCCCTGTAAAGGAGCCGTTAGCGCCCCGCCCTAGTTGTCGTCGGATGAGCGTCGCTTAGGCTCCCGATCAGAGTTCGCACGCTCCGACGTGCGCGAACTCTTCGACTTCTTCTTCGTCGACGTTGACGACCGTCGTGACGACTTCGACTTTGACTTCGATTTTGATTTCGACCGCTTCGACGACGAGCTCGATGGCTCAGGCTCCAGGTTCGTCGAATTCTTCTTACTCGACGGCTTCTTCTTCTCAGACTCGCGGACCTTGTCGATATTCGGTGCCGGCGCCTCCTGTTCACGCGTCGGCTTCGTGTCCAACGTCGGCAAATCAGTTAATGCCTCGCGGAAAGCCGTCGACAATCGGGCAATTGTCGACGGAGTTTGGCCCTGTTTAGGGTCCCGAATCGCGTGGTTCATCTCAATCTGCATCGCGGAATGCCCCCGCTTCTGCATAAAGTCGGTCACCGTGTACGACGCCTGCGCGTTAAACCCGGCATCAATATCCACCTGCCCGTGCAGAGTCTCAGATAAACGACGGACAATATCGTCTGTCATAGGCGACGGACGATCACCCGTGCCGACGGAAACAGGCTCTTCGGACGAGGAATCGTCCATGCCATGCAGCTCGACGACGATGGCGTTGTCCGGCAGGCCTTTGAGGACGCGAGTGAACTTGTCCTCGCGCGTTTTCCAGTTGTCGTGCCAATCCGACACTTTGCCCGTCGTGGTGAGCGCGGATGCGTTGAGCTTATCGGCCACCATCTCGGTGATGCCGCCGGTGTATAAATCGGCAACCTTAGGGCGGCTTTTGCGGTGGTGGTTTGTCGCGTGCGGAGCTACGAGGACGAGGGGAGATGTCTTCGTGTGATCGACCCAGCGAATGGAATCATTCGGCCCGGAGCCGTCATTGTCATTCGCGGAATACTTGGCATTGCGCTTGTCGAACTCTTTTATTTGCTTCTCCGACTCCGACTGCTTGTCCTCATGATGCGAAATCGTGCAACTCTGCAGGAAAACGACGCCGGACATAGTGACTGCCACCCACGTGCTGAGCCGACGCATACGAGGATGTTTGGTTCTGGTGGTGCTCGGTGTGGGCTCTGTTCCTTGTGAGGTGGTAGCTGTGGTGGCGGCGGTGGTAGCGCGATGGGGTGTGCGCGTCGAAGAAAGCACTCGTGTCGTACTCCAATACTCGCTCAGCTGAAGGCTTGTGGCCTTGTGTGTCGTGAACCGTGTGGGCTGACCTGCAGGTTTCGGGCCGCGAGGGTTTCTCGGGTTGACCTTTAGGTCGTGGGCTTTTCGGCCGACCGAACTTTGTAGACGACTGCCACCCACGTGCATATTGAAAAGTATAACCACGGAAAGCTAACCGTGCCGTGAGCATTTTTGGCGACGGTAGGCCCAGCTACCGCCTTGCCCAGCTATGCCCTATCCGACGAGCTCGTGAGCGTGACACATCCCACGATGGCGATGATCGAGCACACCAACATGCACAACGCCATGGACAGCGACGGGTCCGAGCCGATCCCCACCAGCGGCGACACGATCCCGGCTGCGAGGAACTGCAGAGCGCCCATCGCGCCAGAGCCTGCACCCGCGCCGATATCACGCACAGCTTCAACACCCAGCGCAGTCGCATTACCCAGCAGCAACCCCGTCGCCGACGTCATCACGAAGAGACAAATCAGCGTCGGCCAGAGCCGCGGTCCCAGCAGAGCGTCGACAAGCAAAATTACCGAGGTCGCGACGTAGAGAATAAGCCCGAAGACCAGCACAGATCGGACCTCGAAGCGGTTCACGAGTTTGCCGTTGAGGGCGGACATCCCCGCGATCGCCAGCGAGTTGATAGCGAAGGTAATCGAGTAGACGTGCGTCGGTAGGCCCAGTTGGTCCTGGAGAACGAACGGTGAGGCCGAGATGTAGGAGAAGAAGGTGCCGAACCCGACCGCGAAGGCGAAGCAGTAACCGATGAACGCCGGGCGGCCGAAACAGCGGAAAATCGTGGGCAAAAGGTTGCGGATGGCGCCCGGAGTGCGACGATCAGCCGGCAGGCTTTCGGGCACCACGAAGCGGGAGACCACGACCATGATCACGTTGAACACGGCGATCACCCAGAAAATGCCGCGCCACCCGATGATCGGAGAGAGAAAACCACCCAGCAGCGGGGCAATCGCCGGCGCGAGGCCCTGAATCGCCATCAGTGCGGAGAAAGCAGAGGCCGCAGCTCTGCCGTGCGCGACGTCGGGAATGACGGAACGAGCGACGACGACGGTGGTCCCGCCCGCGATGCCTTGGAGCAGTCGGAAGGCGATCAGTAAACCGATCGACGGGGTGAGTGCGCACCCGGCGGAGAAGAGGAAGAACAGTAACGAGCCGATCGCCAGAGGCCGACGCCGCCCCACGCCGTCAGAGATCGGCCCTGCGAACAACTGGCCGACGGCTAGGCCGATCATGAACGCAGAGAGCGTGAGCTGCACCGACGAGGCCGTCGTCGACAGATCTTTCGCAATGTCGATGAACGTGGGCAGGTACATGTCCGTGCCCAGCGGGCCCGCCGCGGACAGCAGTGCGAGCGACGTCAGAACGGCAGCGGTGAGCTGGTTCTTCTTCGGGACGTTGGAGTTCGCGTCCGCGGAGTGGACGTCGACACGTTCGACCTTGCCTACTGACGACGAACGCCCCCGGTCAGGGGACGATGATGGCGAAGGATTCGAGGATGATGAGTTCGGATCAGTGCTCACTCGATGTACCTACAGGGTGACCTTTCTGTGCGACAACAACGCACTCCATCGTATTACGTGCTGGTTGCGCACTTGTGATGTGTCCACGAATGGGTCACGACTGGGCAACGAATGGGTCACGAATTGGCCCCGGCGGCGGGCCCGTTCACTCAAAGTTCACACAGTGTTCGTGTGGGCGACACCTTAGCGTCGACACTATGTCGCTATGGTCCCGCACCATAGATGCAGTTACCAGTGACCCCGACCTGCGTCATTGGCCCACCGAGCGCTTACCACACGTTTTGAAAGGTACGCCTGGATGCCCCAGTCTGAACTGTTCCCCTCCCGCCCGAAATCGCGTCCTGCACTGCAGAAACCGTCGCTGCAGAAAGTGTCACGACAGAAACCGTCACGCGGACGCGCAATAACTTCGCGACGATTCTCGCGAGTCGCCGTCGCCTCGCTTGTCCTCGGGGCCACCGTCGCCACCGGCGGAATTGCGCCGTCCGCCACAACCCCGCGGGCCGCAGCCGCCACGGACATCACCGCCAACATTCCGTACCTGCACCCGCCTGTTCAGCACGAGGGGGCTCCCACGCCCCAGGCGTTCCCGCCCGAGGAATACAACTGGTACCTCTCTGACCTCAGCTCACACCCGTTCGGCATCTACGCGGATGTCGTCGGCTCGTACCCGGACCTCAAAGCCCACCACCCCGAGGTCCAAGACACGAACCTTGCGACGCTCACCCGCATTAATCACGACGCCGCGACGAACCCGACCGCGATTTCCCGAGCACAAAGCGACGCGCGCGCCGACAAAGAGGGCGTCCTCCAGCTCTTCTCTGACGCATTCGGTGGCCGTTTGGGCGACGAATTCCGGCAGGCCCTCAACGAGAATCGCCTCCCCAAGACGGTGATGCTCTTCGGTGGGATCACCGCGCGGGCGGGGGGCCTCGCGAGCAGTACCATCGTCGAAAAGATTGGTTTCAATGAGACCCGCCCCTATGACGATCACCCCGACCAGATCAACAAGTACGAGGTGCCCGGCGAGGATCTGTACGGGCATTCCAAAGCATTCCCGTCTGGGCACACGAACCAAGCAACATGGACGACGACGCTGCTCGCGGCCATGCTGCCCGAACTCTCGGATCAGCTGCTCGCCCGCGGATCCGAGGCCGGGTACAACCGCGTGGTCCTCGGCGTTCACTATCCGCTCGACGTGATGGGTGGCCGGATGACCGGGCTGGCCGCGGCGGCGGACCGGTGGAACGACCCGCGCATGAGGAACAACCTCATGGCGGCAGCGCAGGAAATCCGCGCTGAGCTGGAGTGGAGGTGCGGCGACACTCTGGCCAACTGTGTTGCCACGGACCGTGAATACGACGACAACGCGCTCGGCAACTACGCCTACCGAATGAACTACGACTTCGCGCCGGTTAGCGACCCCAATGCCGCGATGATCGTGCCCCAGGCTGCTCCCGATCTCCTGGTCAACGCCTTCCCCAACCTCAGGTATGAGCAGCGCGCCCAAGTTATTGAGCAAACCGCGGGTCCCGCCGGGATGCCGCTTGATGACCAATCGTCACGCGGATCCTGGGAGCGAATCAATCTTGCAGCCGCCATGAACGCCGACGTGACCGTTAACGACGACGGCAGCGTGCATGTGAATTAGGCGCGGGTGACACCGGGCGCGCGAGGATCTGCGTGATAGCGGCTGACGAGGATGACCACCTCATGACATGGCCGCGCGAAGGCAAAACGGCACGAAAACAGAAGCACGGTAGAGGAGAGGATCGTTATGAGGAACAAGGAACGCAACAACAACCAGCGGCCAGCGGCAACGTCGTCCGAATCGACAAGCGCGGAGGGTATTCGCCGCGAAGCCGCGCGGCCGACCGGACGTCCTTCGTACACGCGTCGCAGTTTCTTGCGCTCATCGTTAGCGGCTGGCGGAACCATCGCTGCTGGTAGCGCGCTCGTCGGGCGGTATCCTCGGGCCTACGCAGGTGACGCGCCGGGATCAAACGCGGCCCCGCAGAACGACTCCGTCGACACTGACCTCTTCCGCCACTCCGTCGCGTCGGGCGATCCTCAACCTGACAGCGTGATCATCTGGACACGCGTGACGCCCTCGCCTGAGGCCACCCCGGGGTCGGAAAAGGGCGCGGATACGCGGGTCAACTGGGAGGTATCCACGTCGCCGGATTTCACGAAAATCGTTCGGAGTGGCTACGAAACCTCGTCGGCAAGCAAAGATCACACGATCAAAGTTGATGTGAAAGATCTGCAGCCCGACACTCAATACTTCTATCGGTTCGCTGTCGAGCGCGACGGGAAACCGCACTATTCGCGCGTCGGCCGGACCCGAACTGCGCTGGGTAGCGGCGGCGAGCGGACGGTCAATTTCGGTGTGGTCTCATGCAGTAATTACGAGGCCGGATACTTCCGTTCCTACCGGGATATTGCTGGGCGGGACGACCTCGAATTTGTCCTCCACCTGGGCGATTACACCTACGAATACGAGACGGGCGGGTACAACGGGGCCTACGATTCGCAAGTTCGTGTGGTGCAGCCGGCGGAGCGCACCACGACTTTGCAGGACTATCGCATCCGCCAGGGCTGCTACCACGAAGATCCTGACCTGGCCGATTGCCACGCAGCCAAGCCGTTCATTTGTATTTGGGATGATCACGAATTTGCCGACAACAATTGGCGTGACGGGGCGGCCGGAAGCTCGGCCGAACCGGATGACAATTATCAGGCCATCAAAGCTGCCGCGATGCAGGCGTATTTTGAATGGCTACCGGTGCGCGTGAGTGCGGGGAACCAAGGTTCACACCTCTACCGCAAGCTGCAATACGGAAACCTGATGGAATTCATCATTCCGGATTTGCGCACGTACCGCGATTATGAACTGGTTTATACCAATAAAAAGATGTTCCTCAAGACGGATCCGGATTTTATTCGGGCCGCCGGCAAAGATGGCCGCTCCATGATGGGGCAAACCCAGTTCGAATGGTTTGGGAATGTGCTCTCCAGCTCACCGACCACGTGGCAGATGGTTGCCAATGAAGTGATGTTCGCACCCATGACTCTTCCCGACGGTCTTGACCAGCGCACACACGATTGGTTGGTCACCCAAATCGGACTGCCGGACCAGGGGATCCCTCTGAATACGGATCAGTGGGATGGTTATATGGCCGAACGGCAAAAGATTATTGACCTAATCGCTGACACTAAGAAAAACGTGGTGTTCCTGACGGGAGATATTCACTCGTCGTGGGCCAATGATATTCCGCGAGATATTCAAAAGTATCGGACCGGGGCATCGAAAGATGTTGTTGCCACGGAGTTTGTGACGCCGTCTATTACGGCTAACGGGCTTTTCGATACCGTCGCGAAATCGCGGGCATTAGACCAGGCAGCACGGCAAGTTTCTACCACCGCTGCCGACGTTCTTCAGAAGACTAATGCGTGGTTTAAGTGGATAGATTTCATTCACCACGGATATATGGCAGTGAGTGTCTCTTCCGACGCTGTGTCGTGCGAGTGGTTGCACGTCGATAATGTTCTTTCCCCGAACACGCCGTTTAGGTCTGCTCGGAAGTGTACGGCATATAAAGATAAGCCCGGCGTACATACTGATGCCTAGGTTATGAAATAACGAGTGTGTGTAACCACAGACGGATATCCCTAGACTCCCACTGTAAGGCTTAGCTAAAGTGATACGTGTTCTTTGAACGAGACCTACGTATGCGGTCAACACAATGCGTGAATGAGGCCCACGTGGGATTTCGACCGCCTCATCCCGCAGTGAAAGGGGTATCCGTGCCAACCAGTCGTCGTAACTTCTTGAAATCTTCCCTCGCTATTGCTGCATTGGCCACCACGGCCGGCGTCGTCAGCGCATGTAGCAACGACGATGATGACAAGAGCAGCGATAACTCAAGCAAGAACGACCGCATCGCCGCTATCGGATGGGGTGACTACTGCACGCTCCTGGCGATGAACATCACGCCGACCTTCATCTTGACCCCGATGGGGATGGATGAGAAGAAAGACAACGGCGTCGGCCCCTGGGCGAGCTACAAAGTCCAGGGCAAAGACATCACCGTCATGGCGGCAACCTCCCAGGAAATCGGCAACGACGTTCTGGAAAAAATTGCCGCTGCTAAGCCGTCGAAAATTATTGCAGTGAACTCCGGCCTGAAAGATGATGAAAAGAAGCGGCTCAACGATATTGCGCCGACCACAGTTCACTCGGATAAGTACGCGGACTACCAGGTGCCGTGGGACGCTCAGGTCAAAGAAATTGCCAAGGCGGTAGGCAAGGAATCCGACGGCGATAAACTCGTCAGCGACACTAAGAAGAAATTTGATGATTTTTCGTCATCGCACCCGGATCTAAAAGGTAAGAAAGCCGCCACAGTTATTGCCATGCAAGGCCAATTCGCCGTCTATACCAGTGGCGATGGCCGCGGACAGTTTATTAAGGACCTGGGATTCGTCATTCCGGACGACCTCAATAAGGGAGATAACGGCCAGTTCTATAAGTATCTCTCGTCTGAGAACCTCTCTCAGCTCGACGAACTCGACTACGTCTTCCTGCTTGATTACGCCGGCAGTAATGAGGAAGCAAAGAAAAACCCGCTGTTCCAGAACATTAAAGCTGTGAAAGAAGGAAACATGCGGGAGATTTCTCAGGACACCGCAACGGCGATGAGCTTGCCCAACCCGCTGACCATTCCGTGGGCGATTGAGCAGTTCGACAAGGCTATCTAGGAGAAAGGTCGCATAAGGGGCCGCTCCTCGCGTGGCGCTCCCCGGCGTGGCCCAGCGCTATTTTTCGAACGGGAGCTTCTCGGGCTTCCCGGAGTGCCCCTGATATCCCTCATGGTCGCCGGTATGCAGCGTGAGCTGCATGATCGCACCATCCTTCGACGTCACATGGTGGACCACGAACGCCGGAACATATTGCACCATCCCCGGCGTCAATGTGGTCGCCGTGAACTCATTGTCATCGACTTCCGACGGATCAGACGCCTTCCTGGCGACGGCGAACTCGACCTCCCCTTCGATCACCTGGACGGAGATCGGGTGCGGTGCATGATGCGAATCCAGGCGTTGCCCTGGTGCGAAGCGGAATGCCACGATCGTCGCCCCGTCGGCGGTGGCTAAGCGCTGTGCGGCGGGGAAATCGCCCTCCTTCGCGGCCGGAGCCTCGTCGTTAATATTGAGAACAAATGGAGCATGTGGTGTGAAGGGCATGACCTGGCTCTTCCTTCTATCCGGTTGATGATCTGGTGACCTCATCGTAACTCTGAGCGTGCGCGGGAGGTAGCCCCTTCTGGGGTGCGTAAAAACAGCGCAACGCGCAGACGAAAACACCGCGTTGACCGCCGTCGGCAAGCGATTTTGAAAGAAATACCCTGGTTGTTAGACTGCTTGAGTCTTTGTACATCTACTTTGTTGTAGGCCCACCCGCCTCACAGCGTCCCTCGAAGACAAGCAGCGAGCCGATCAGTTACTGAGCTGGTTCGGCGCCCCTGAGTGGTTCACCTGAACCCTCGGCAATAATCCTGTCAAAACCCCAGCTAGATGGGCTAGTTACGTGCGCGACAGTGCGGAGCAACTAGCTCGCGGGAGGAGATAGTGACATTGCCGGGGGATTTTCTGCGGTAACCCATCAGTCGCTTGCCCGAAACGGGGATAACGCGTGGTGGAAGGGAACCGCAGCGAGAAAGGCACTAGGTCACATCCATGACCATGACAGATCCTATCGCCGACATGCTGTCGCGCGTGCGCAACGCAAGTAATGCGTACCACGACACTGTCTCGATGCCTTCGTCGAACCTCAAGGTCCACATCGCAGAGATCTTGAAGCAAGAAGGCTACATTGCTGACTTCACCGTTGAGGACGCCAAAGTCGGTAAGACCCTGACCATCGAGCTGAAGTACGGCTCCACCCGCCAGCGTTCGCTGTCCGGTGTGCGCCGCGTGTCCAGCCCTGGTCTGCGCGTCTATGCAAAGTCCACCAACCTGCCTCAGGTCCTGGGTGGCCTGGGCGTGGCTATCATTTCCACGTCCCAGGGTCTGCTCACTGACCGTCAGGCTTCTGAGAAGGGCGTAGGCGGAGAAGTTCTCGCCTACGTCTGGTAGGGGAGGAGTGAACACACATGTCGCGTATTGGTAACTCACCAGTGGCGGTCCCATCCAACGTCACCGTCACCATCAACGGGCAAAACGTTGAGGTCAAGGGCCCTAAGGGAACCCTGGCCATCGACGTTCCGGAGCCCATCACCATCGCTCAGGAAGGCGACGAGATCGTCGTCTCCCGTCCGGACGATCACCGCAAGAGCCGCTCTTTGCACGGCCTGTCACGCTCACTGATCAACAACATGGTCGTCGGCGTGACCGAGGGCTACACCATCAAGATGGAAATCTTCGGTGTTGGCTACCGTGTGCTGGCCAAAGGCAGCGACTTGGAATTCTCCCTCGGCTACAGCCACCCGATCCTGATCAAGGCACCGGAGGGCATCACCTTCGCCGTGGACGGACAGACCAAGTTCTCTATCAGTGGTATCGACAAACAGCAGGTGGGACAGCTCGCCGCGAATATCCGTCGTCTGCGCAAGGACGACCCCTACAAGGGCAAGGGTATCCGCTACGAAGGTGAGCAGATCCGCCGCAAGGTCGGAAAGACGGGTAAGTAATGAGCAACGACAACAAGCGTCTCCCTATCGGTAAAGACATTGCCACTCGCCGTCGCGTGGCTCGTAAGGCTCGCCACTTCCGTATTCGCAAGAACCTTCGTGGCACCGCTGAGATCCCGCGCCTCGTCGTGCACCGGACCTCACGGCACATGCACGTCCAGGTTATCGACGACACCATCGGCCACACCCTGGCTGCTGCGTCGTCCATCGAGCCTGAAGTCCGCGCCATGGAGGGCGACAAGAAAGCCCGCGGCGCCAAGGTCGGCGAGTTGATCGCTGAGCGCGCCAAGGCGAAGGGCATTGAGACTGTCAAGTTTGACCGCGGTGGCTACAAGTACCACGGTCGCGTCGCCGCACTGGCCGACGCCGCACGTGAAGGTGGTCTGAAATTCTAATGGCCACGCATAGCACCGCACTCAACAACGGAAGGATCGCGTAATGCCGGGACGTGAACGGCGTGACGGCGGACGCTCCGCCGACAAGAACGACAACAACAAGGGCCGCAACGACCGCGGCCGCAATGATCGCAACAACCGCCGCGGACGCGGCCGCGACGACGACCGCAACCAGTACATCGAGCGCGTCGTCACCATCAACCGCGTCTCCAAGGTTGTGAAAGGTGGTCGTCGCTTCAGCTTCACCGCCCTCGTCATCGTCGGTGACGGACAGGGCATGGTTGGCGTCGGCTACGGCAAAGCCAAAGAAGTTCCCGCCGCAATCCAGAAGGGTGCCGAAGAGGCTCGCAAGAACTTCTTCCGCGTGCCCATGATTGCCGGAACCATCACCCACCCGGTCCAGGGCGAGGCTGCCGCGGGCATCGTGATGCTCCGCCCGGCCGCCCCCGGTACCGGTGTGATCGCTGGTGGCGCCACCCGTCCGGTTCTCGAATGCGCGGGAATCCAGGACGTTCTGTCGAAGTCCCTCGGCTCCGACAACGCCATCAACGTTGTCCATGCAACCGTGGATGCCCTCAAGCAGCTCGTGCGCCCCGAAGAGGTCGCCGCCCGTCGTGGCAAGTCTGTCGAAGAGGTCACCCCGACTCGTATGCTGCGCGCTCGCGCAGGGCAGGGGGCGTAACTCATGGCACTGAAAATCACACAGGTTAAAGGCACCGTCGGTACCAGAAAGAAGCAGAAGGACAATCTTCGGTCCCTCGGCCTCAAGCGCATTCGTCACTCAGTCGTCCAGCCCGACACCCCTCAGGTGCGCGGGATGATCAACGTGGTTCGCCACTTGGTCACGGTCGAAGAAGTGGCGGGGGAGTAGGAAAGTATGAGCGAACCCATCAAACTTCATGACCTGCGCCCAGCGAAGGGCGCGAACAAGCCCAAGACCCGCGTCGGCCGCGGTGAGGCATCGAAAGGTAAGACCGCTGGTCGCGGTACGAAGGGCACCAAGGCACGCAAGCAGGTCTCTGCTGCGTTCGAAGGTGGCCAGATGCCAATCCACATGCGTCTGCCTAAGTTGAAGGGCTTCAAGAACCCCAACAAGGTCACCTACCAGGTGGTTAACGTTGCGGACCTGCAGAAGCATTTCGAAAACGGTGGCAACGTCACCATCGCCGACCTCGTCTCTGCCGGCCTGGTCCGCGCAAAGCAGCCGGTCAAGGTTCTTGGCGACGGCGAGATCACCGCGTCGGTGAACATCACCGCAACAAAGTTCTCGGCTTCTGCCAAGCAGAAGATCGAGGCTGCCGGTGGATCCGTCACCGAAACCAAGTAATAACGCGACCATCATCGCTGGGCCCCGGCCCGTGGCTGTTCGTGACAAACCACATGTGGCGTCGTAACGGAAATCACAGTCAACGCAGCCGGACAGGCCTGAACCGATAGAAAAACAGGGCGGCCTTCACCTGAGTAGGTGAAAGGGTCGCCCCTTTTCGCTCGAACAGGCCTTTTCCTAGTCCGAACGGATAGGCCTTCACCTGCCGGTGCTGCTAGAGTGTGTTAGTCGTTGGCCTGCGCCTAAAAATTTATGCCTTACTGTCTCAGGAGGATATGTGTCCGCTTTCCTCTCGGTATTCCGGGACCCTGACCTTCGCAAGAAGATCTTGTTCACCATAACAATGATCATCTTGTACAGGATCGGTTCCCAAATTCCCACACCAGGAGTCGATTACTCGAGTATTAGTGATCGCTTACATGATCTGAACCAAGATCAAAGCTCCGTATACTCGATGATCAACCTGTTCTCGGGCGGGGCGCTCCTTCAACTATCGATCTTCGCCATCGGCATCATGCCGTACATTACGGCGTCGATTATTGTTCAGTTGCTCACCGTGGTGATTCCGAAGTTCGAGCAGTTGAAGAAGGAAGGCCAGTCCGGTCAGGCCAAAATGACCGAATACACCCGCTATCTGACAGTAGGGTTGGCCCTCCTCCAGTCCGCCGGCATCGTTGCCCTGGCCGACCGCCAGCAACTGTTGGGTGAAGGCGTCCAGGTCCTGGACTCCAACGTCGGCACCTTCGGCGTCACCATGATGGTTCTCGTCATGACGGCCGGTGCGGTGCTCGTTATGTGGCTCGGTGAACTCATCACGGATAAGGGCATCGGCAACGGCATGTCACTGCTCATTTTCGCCGGTATCGCCACAAGGCTTCCTGCCGACGGTGCCGCCATCCTCCGTGGCTCCGGCGGGCTGGCTTTCGCCCTCGTCGTCGTGGGTGTCCTCATCCTGGTCATCGGCGTGATCTTCATCGAGCAAGGGCAGCGACGCATCCCCGTGCAGTACGCCAAGCGCATGGTCGGGCGTCGGCAATATGGTGAAACATCCACGTACCTGCCGTTGAAGGTGAACCAGGCAGGTGTTATCCCGGTCATCTTTGCGTCGTCACTGATTTATGTGCCGGTTCTGATTACGCAGATCGTGAACTCGTCGCAGACGAACGTGAAGAACAACTGGTGGCAGCGGGACGTGATCCAGTACCTGCAGAACCCAGCCAGCTGGCAGTACATCATCCTGTACTTCGCGCTCATCATTTTCTTCAGCTTCTTCTACGTGTCCATCCAGTACGACCCGTACGAGCAGGCGGACAACATGAAGAAATACGGCGGCTTCATTCCTGGTGTTCGCCCGGGCCGGCCGACAGCGGAGTATCTTGGGTATGTAATGAATCGTCTGCTGTTCGTCGGTTCGCTCTATCTCGGTGTTATCGCCGTGTTGCCGAACATCTTGATCGACATGGGTATTTCCTCGTCCGGAGGAACCCACGGTTCGCTTCCGTTCGGTGGTACCGCGATCCTGATTCTCGTGAGCGTCGGCCTGACAACAGTTCAGCAGATCGAATCACAATTGATGCAGAGCAACTACGAAGGGTTCTTGAAGTAATATGCGCCTCGTTCTACTTGGCCCTCCCGGTGCTGGTAAAGGCACCCAGGCAGCCATTCTTTCCGACAAACTCGGCGTCCCCCACGTGTCCACCGGCGACTTGTTCCGGGAAAACATCGGTAACAACACCGAATTAGGCCAGGAAGCAAAAAGCTACATCGACGCCGGAAAGCTCGTGCCGACGTCCGTCACCGTCAACATGGTGAAGGATCGGCTCAGCCAGGACGATGCTGCCGACGGATTCCTCCTCGACGGATTCCCCCGGACCGTGGAACAGGGCGATGAACTCAAGAACATCCTTGACGGCTTGGGGACCAAGCTCGACGCGGTTCTTCAGTTCGACGTGTCCGAAGACGTCGTTGTGGAACGCATGTTGGCCCGTGGTCGTGCGGATGACACCGAAGAAGTGATCCGTACCCGACTCAAGGTGTACCGCGACGAAACCGCGCCGCTGCTGGAGTACTACAAGGACTCCATTATCCGCATCGTGGCTGAAGGATCCGTTGAAGACATCAACGAGCGGACTATGGAAGCGCTCAAGGCGTTGGATTCATAAAATCTAAAGCTCGCCCGTTGGCGTGCACATTATTTAGCGTTGTTTCCTTTCCGACGCTACCGCCCCCGGCACAGGGGGCTTTTTTCATGCCTTTTTCTCCTCCGGGGTGTATTAGCGGTTAGCCACGGGGTCAAATCCTCCAGGATTCTGTCCGCACCGCCTTTCCACCATGCGGACATATTTCGTCGTATAACCCTTTAAGAACGTGGGTTTCATCAAAAACGTGGGCAAAAAGTGAACCCCATACATAAATTTGCCTATGGTATTCACTTTTATCTTTACTCCTTTTACTTATAAAACCTCATATGCTAATTTAGGGTGCGCTAATCCCATTGACTCATTTGAGGTTTGATTTATGCGAAAAATACTCGCAGCTCTCGCTGCCGTTGCGCTTCTCGCGACCGGATGCAGCTCGACATCCGACAACAGCAGCAGCTCAAGTAACGACGCGGTCACCATTCAAGATGTTGACGGCCGCACCGTGAAGCTCGACCACAAGCCCGAGCGCGTCGTCCTCGGTGAAGGCCGCGCGCTGATGGCTCTGGCCACCTTGAACAAGGACAACCCGACCGAGAATGTCGTGGCTATCGCCAGCGACGCCAAGAAGCAGTCCCCGAGCTTCTGGAAGAAGATCACGGAGGCCAAGCCCGACATCAACAAGATCCCTGACATGGGCTCAATCCTCTCCGGCGATACCACCGTCGAGAAGATCGTCTCTTACAACCCCGACATCTTGATCATGCCGATCGACGTCAAGACCAGGGCTAAAGTCGCCGGCTACACCGACAAACTCGACCAAGCCGGCGTGAAGTACGCGTTCATTGACTTCCGCTCGGATCCGGCCAAGAACACCAAGGCCTCCATGACCACCCTCGGCCAGATCTTCGGCTACGAAGACAAAGCCAAGGAGTACAACGACTTCTACGACAGCATGGAAAAGAAGGTCACCGACGCCGTCAGCGGCAAGGACAAGACCCCGTCGTTCCTCTGGCGTGCCGCAGGTCTGAAGGACTGCTGCGCAACCGTCGGCAATTGGAACCTCGGTGAGTTCATCCCCACCGCTGGTGGAAAGAACCTGGGCCAGCAAGTCCTTGGGGATAAAGAGAGTGGTGACCTCGCCCCCGAAAAGGTCCTGGAGCTGAACCCGAACGTTGTCATCGCGACCGGTGGTGAGTGGGCGAAGGAACCCGGTAAGACCTACCAGGTCCCTAATGCCGAAGTTGGATATGGCACCGACGAGGACACCGCGAAGGCTACCCGCGACGGCCTGCTCAAGACCCCGGGCTTCGACGCTCTCAAGGCTGGCCAGGACGGTCACCTCTACACCATTTGGCACCAGTTCTACACAAGCCCGTGGAACATTTTCGCGATCGAGCAGTTTGCCAAGTGGATGCACCCCGATGAGATGAAGGATATTGACCCGACGGCCGACTTCAAGAAGTTCCACGAAGACTGGCTGCCCTACTCCTACTCTGGAACGTTCTTCACCTCGTAAATTATGGACATCATCAAAGACTATAAGCGGCGGGCGCTCCGAAACTGGATCATTATCGGAGCCCTTGTCGTACTGACAGCCTGCTGCTTCGTGTGGGCCAACATGGTTGGTTCCTTTAACTACAGTGCCGAAACTGTGGTGAAGGCCATCTTCACTCCCGACGCTGTCGATAACCAGATCCACACCGTGATCTGGCGTTTGCGCCTCCCCATGTCGGTGATGGCGCTTCTGGTCGGTGTTGCTCTGGCGATGGCCGGCGCGCAAATGCAGACCATCTTGGATAACCCGCTGGCCGAGCCTTTCACCCTGGGCATTTCCGCCGCGGCGGCCTTTGGTGGTGCTGCCAGCATTGTGTTGGGGTGGACCGTCATTCCTCAGGCTCAGTTCAACTTGGCGTTCATCGCCTGGATCTGCGCGGTTCTGGCGTCGTTAATTATTGCTGGTGTGGCTACCGTCCGCGGCGGTAGTAACCAGACGATGATTCTGCTGGGCATTGCTCTGGTTTTCCTATTTCAGGCCATGCTCGCGTTGATGCAGTACATGGCCACGGTGGAGGCCCTCCAACAGATTGTGTTCTGGACCATGGGCTCGATGACGCGCGCGACGTGGATCGGTAACGGCATTCTGGCTGCCGTCGTTGTGCTGTGCATCCCGTTCTTCGTCATCAACGGGTGGAAGCTGACAGCTCTCCGGCTGGGTGAAGCGCGGGCCGAGGCGATGGGGATTAATGTCCCCCGCCTGAGGATCACCACCATGCTCGTGGTCTCGGTTCTGGCTGCCACCGCCGTTGCATTCAGCGGCATCATCGGGTTCGTCGGCCTGGTCGGCCCCCACATTGCTCGCCTGATTGTCGGGGAAGATCAGCGCTACTTCCTGCCGGCGTCAATGGCGGTCGGTGGCCTGGTGATGGTCGCCGCCCACGTCGGCTCGCAGATCGTCAATCCCGGCATAGCAATCCCGATCGGCATTGTGACCTCGCTGATCGGCGTGCCCTTCTTCCTGGCCATCATCCTGGGACGGAGGCGAGCTCTCTAATGGCAGTACAGCTCCAGATCGACGACCTCCACGTCGCCTATGGCAAACATGTTGTTATCGACGGCATGCACCTGGAACTTCAGACGGCCCCCGAAACCTATGTGGTGGGGCTCCTCGGGCCCAATGGTTGTGGTAAATCCACGCTGATTAAATCGATCATGCGCAAGGTGGCCAATATCTCCGTCAAAGTTGATGGTGATGAGGTCAAGAGAGGTTCCGTCGGCTATGTTCCGCAGGACTTGCCGACGAGTGCTACTCTGTCGGCTTTCGAATCTGTCGTGGTCTCGGCGCGAGGGTCGAAGACGCTTCTCTCTGGCCACGATGTGATGGAATCGGCCGTGGAGGCCATGCGCCGGTTGGGTGTTGATCACCTTGCGCACCAGAACTTGGCTGAGCTTTCTGGTGGTCAGCGGCAGCTGGTCGCGGTCGCTCAGGCTTTGGTGCGTCGCCCGCGTGTTCTTCTCTTGGATGAGCCGACGAGTGCTCTGGATCTTCGCCACCAGATTTCGCTGCTCAAAGTGGTGCGGGATTATGCGGCAAGTACGGACTGCCTCGTGCTCGTTGCCATCCACGATCTCAACTTGGCGGCCCGCTACTGCGACCACATTGTCGCCCTCAAGGACGGCTTGCCGCACAGCCAGGGTGAACCGCCACGAGTCATTACCCGCGGGATGATTACCGACGTGTATGGAGTGGGTGCAACGGTGCTTGACCACGCCGGTTGTCCTGTGGTTTCCCCGTGGGTGGACCCGACGATGCTTGCCGACGGGGACGACGCCGCCGACGGGGCCGACGCAGAGGGATTCGTCGACAATTAGGCGCTCATCGTGCCGTCCCGGTGTTGTCCCGGTGTTGCCCCCGTGGCGCTTATCCGCCGCGGTGTGACGCACGTATTCACTCGAGTATTACAGTGGAGCTCATGTCATTCCGCCGTCGGAAGAAGAAAATCCCAGCCAAAACACCGGATGAGCTCGACCAGATGGAACGCGCCGGCGCAATCGTCGGCAATGCTCTCGTCGCCGTGAAGAACGCGGCCAAACCGGGAGTGAGTTTGCTTGAGCTCAACGCGGTCGCCGAAAGCGTTATCCGTGACGCAGGTGCCATCCCCACCTTCTTGGGTTATGGGGGATTCCCCGCGTCCATCTGTGCGTCGCGCAACGATGTCGTTGTCCACGGAATCCCCACTTCCGACGAGGTACTGGAAGAAGGGGACTACATCTCTATCGACTGCGGTGCGACGTTGAACGGCTGGGTCGGCGACAGCGCCTGGTCATTCGGCATTGGTAAAGACGGTGCGTTGCAAGGCGACGAGTTGCCCGACGACCCCGAATCCCCCGCGGGCGGCTCGCTCCGTTCCCTGGATAAAGCGACCCAGGACGTGCTTGCCGCGGGTATTCGCGCCATGGTCCCGGGAGCCCGGCTGACCGACGTATCCCATGCTCTGGAAATAGCCACGCGCGACGCTGAAAAGAAATACGGCGTGCAATTGGGAATTGTCGACGGCTATGGCGGGCACGGAATTGGCCACGAAATGCACGAGGACCCCTACTTGGCGAATGAGGGGCCGGCAGGCCGCGGGCCGCTGATCCAAGAGGGATCCGTGCTGGCGATCGAGCCGATGCTGATCTTAGGCACCTACGACACTGCCGTTCTCGACGACGACTGGACAGTGATCACTACCGACGGAACGTGGTCTTCGCACTGGGAACACACAGTGGCGGCGACGGCCGACGGACCACGCATTTTGACGCCACGGCCGGAGTAGATTCGTCGGGATAACCCCCGGCGGAATAGAGCGCCCGTGATTGACCGTGGCGCACCCATACAAGTGGGCACACTGAAAGAGGACCGAAGGCTGAGAGCCCCTGACAGACCTGGTGTCTGAATCAGCCTTTGGCCGAGCAGAGTCTGTGCCCGCGGAGGAGGAAACCCCCTATGTCCTCGCTTTTTTCATCACCTACGGACGGAAAACCAACAATCGGCGCATGGTCGGAAGTCGGTACGCTTCGTGAGGTCCTGGTATGCGCGCCGGGCCTTGCCCATCAGCGGCTGACACCGAGGAACTGCCACGACCTCCTTTTCGACGAGATGCTGTGGGTCGATCGTGCCCGCCACGACCACCACGACTTTGTCCAACAGATGCAAGACCGCGGCGTCACTGTTTTGGAACTCCACGATCTGCTGCGGGAAACCGTGGAGATCGATGAGGCCAGGGAGTGGATTCTGGAGCGCTGGTTGACGCCGAACTCGGTGGGCCTGGGGCTGGCCGAGGAACTCCGCGGGTGGTTTTCGTCGTTACCCTCGGAGAGACTGGCCACCCTGTTAATCGGTGGTCTTGCGTTTACGGACCTGCCGAAGGAATTTAACAGGTCGGTGACCAGCGCGCTGTTTGGGCACCGTGGCGAGCTGGAGTTTATTCTGCCACCGCTGCCGAATACCCAGTTCACGCGGGATACGACGGCCTGGATTTATGGTGGCGTGTCGATCAACCCGATGCATTGGGCGGTCCGCGAGCGCGAGACGATCCTCCTGACCGCGATTTATCGTTTCCATCCGCGCTTTGTGTCGCGGGATTTCACTGTGTGGTACGGCAATCCCGACGAGAAGAACGCGCTGGCCACTCTTGAGGGCGGCGACATTATGCCGTTGGGGTCGGGCATTGTGCTCATCGGCATGGGGGAGCGGTCGTCGTGGCAGGCGATTTCGCAGCTCGCGCGGAGTTTGTTCCTCCAGGGTGCGGCGGAGCGGATCATCGTGGCGGAGATGGCCCCAGCCCGCGCCAGTATGCACTTGGATACGGTCTTTACTTTCTGTGACCGGGATGTCGCGACGGCGTTTATGAATGTGGTGGAGGCGATTCGGCCATTCACCCTGCTGCCGTCGGATAAGCCACGGGGTTTCCAGATTTACCGCGAGGAGCGGTCATTTATTGACACCGTGACCAGCGCTTTGGGGCTGGATGAGCTTCGCATCGTGCCGACGGGTGGCGAGGCTTTCGCCGCCGAGCGCGAGCAGTGGGACGACGGCAATAACGTGGTGGCCCTGGAGCCGGGGGTTGTAATGGGATACGACAGGAACGTGCACACCAACGCCCTCCTGCGCGAAGCCGGCGTCGAAGTGCTGACGATCAATTCCGCGGAGCTCGGCAGAGGGCGAGGCGGAGGACATTGCATGACCTGCCCAATTCTGCGTGACCCCGTGGAGTACTAGACGGTTATATTTCGCGTTTGACGCGAGCTGGGTTCCCTGCAGCGAACGTGTGCGAGGGGATATCTCGTGTGACGACGGAACCCGCGCCGATGACGACATTGTCGCCGATGGTGACATTGGGACAGACGATGACGCCGCCACCGAGCCACACGTTGTCGCCGATGGTGATCGGACCAGCACTTTCGACGCCGGCTTTGCGCGCGTCGTGATCCTCCATGGGGTGAAGCGGAGTGAGCAATTGACAACGCGGGCCGATTTGAACGTGATCACCCAGCGTGATGGGGGCGGGGTCCAGGAACACGGCGTCAAAGTTGATGAAGCACCCATCGCCGATGGTGATGTTGAAGCCGTAATCGCACCAAAACGGGTGCTGGATAAATGACTTCCCGAAGCTTTTGAACAGGTTGCTGTAGAGGCCGTGGCGCTGCTTGATGTCGAGCAGACTTTGGTCATTTATTTCGGCGAGTTTGCGCAAACAGTCGAAGTGGGCCTGGACGAGTTCAGGGTCGCTGGCGTCATAATCCTGCCCGGCGATCATCTTTTCGCGGTTGGTTGTCATGGGCTCTCACCTCGTCGTTGTGCGTGGATATGTTTTGTGAGCGCGGGTTTTCGTGTGGCTGTTTCCGCACTAGTGGAGGCCAGTGTAGCCGGGTATATCGCTCAGCATTGCCACTCGGTCATGGGGGCATGGGGAATTCAGGGATGAGCGTGGCCAATTTCCACGCTGAGCCGAGCGACATGGAGTGCGAGGTACGCTCGTTCATCGTCGGTAAGCTCTGTGTCCAGCCGCAATTCCAGGACGCTGGCCAGCCGGTCCGCGCATAACACCGCGTCGGGGTGTGACTGTCCAAGGCTGTCGCGAAGAACTGACATTCCCTCGTTGAGCTGATTGCCATTGCGGACGCGGACGAAGAAATAACGCATGTGGGTGATGAACCGGGCTGCGTTGACGGACTTTCGATCCATCGTTATCCCCAGCGAAGAGTCCACGATGTCGAAAAGCTGAGAGAACAGCCCGGTCATGGTGTAGGTATCGCTGAGGTCATCGGTATGGAAAGCTGCGTTAACCAGATGCAGGGTGATTGCGGTGGCCTCGGCATGGGGGAGTGGAGGTTGGCGCCGACGAGCTAACCACGCGTTAGTTTCAGCGAGCATTCGCTCGGCGACGCGGTATTCGTCGGGGTATAAATGCCGAACTTCGGCTTCCAACGGGTGGCCGTCATTCGCGTGTGCGTCGGCTAGCCCCTGCCTTGTGACCGACATCTGAATGTGATCCGCCAGGGCAATGACCGTGGCTGATTCCGGATGCGGAACGAGGGAACCCGCCACCCCATCGACCAGATTGGTGGCGAGGTCCACGTAGTCCAGGTTCAGCGACGCCAGCAGACTACCCATGTTATCGACGTTGCGGCCGTGTTCGGGGACAAAAACTTGCTTCACATTCGACTTATCGACGGGCTGCCCGGCTTTCTTCCCGAACCCCAGACCCCACCCGGTGAGAACAACCTCCCCGCCGTCGTCGCGCGTGGCCAGCACGACGTTGTTGTTCAGTACCCTTACGATTTTCACGGTAGCTCCTGCACCTGGCGTGCTTTATTTCCTCAGTGGACCTGTCTCCTTAGCGGTGCTGTCGTTTTATTGTTTGAGGCTCTCACCATTGGTTGCAATGACGTTCTTATACCAATCAAAGGAATCTTTGCGGTACCGCTGTAATGAGCCCGAACCGTCGGAATTGAGATCGACATAAATAAATCCATACCGTTTGCGAATCTCGGCAGTGGACGCAGAAATCAGATCAATACAACCCCAAGACGTATATCCCATGACGGGAATGTCATCTTTAATCGCTTCCTCGACCTGGACGAGGTGGTCGTTCATGTAGTCGATGCGGTACTGATCATGAACCGTTTTTCCATCAGGAGCGGAAGGATCATCGACTAGTTTATCGACGGCACCGAGGCCGTTTTCCACAATGAACAGCGGTTTGTGCCAGCGGTCCCACATTGAGTTCAGCGCGTAACGCAGGCCTTCGGGGTCGATAGCCCAGCCCCATTCGCTGACTTCCAGCTCAGGATTGACGACGCCACCCATGATGTTGCCTTCGCCGCGTTCAGCGTTGGGGTCAGCGCTTTCCGCCACTGACATGTAATAAGAGAAGGACACGAAATCGACCGTGTTGTTCTTCATGACGTCGAAATCGTCGTCGGTGGTGTTCAGCGTGATGTTGTTTTCCCTAAACAGGCGCTTAAGTGTGTGCGGGTATTCGCCGAAGACGTGGATATCGCCGAAGCACGCGTCGAGTTGCGTCTCGTACTGGGCTTTTAAGGCGTCGGCAGGCTTGGGGGTCAGCGGGTAGCGGGGAATGCTGAGCACCATGCAGCCGATCTGGTTATTCGGATCGATCTCATGCCCGGCCTTCGTGGCCCGCGCGGAGGCCACCAAAATGTTGTGAACGGCCTGGTAGATATCGGTATCGGGGACATCCTCGCGGGAGGCTTCGATGGCTCCACCGATGAATGGCTGGTGCAGGATGGAATTGACCTCATTGAAAGTGAGCCAGTACTTTACGCGGCCCTTGTATCGGTTGAAAACAGTCCGCGCATACTTTTCATAGAAGTCAATGAGCTGGCGGTTCTTCCATCCACCATAGGAGCGCGCCAGGTTGAGGGGCGTTTCGTAATGGGAAAGAGTGATTAAAGGCTCGATGCCGTGCTTTTCTAATTCGTCGAGGACCTTGTCGTAGAAAGCGAGCCCTTCTTCGTTTGGCGTATCGTCATCGCCGTTAGGAAAAATGCGAGACCATGCGATAGAGAAACGAAAGACTTTAAACCCCATTTCGGCGAACAGAGCAATATCGTCGACATAACGATGATAAAAATCAATCGCATTGAGTTTGAGATTATCGTCGGTAGGTTCCTTGGTAGGAGGCGCCAGCAAGCCCTGCGGCAGGACATCTTGAATGGATAGTCCTTTGCCACCTTCGTTATATGCGCCTTCAATTTGGTTAGCAGCCGTGGCCCCTCCCCATAGGAAATCTTTGGGAAAAGCGGATTGGTTTTCGTGGGATAGAGACATGTGTTTTCCTTTCGATGCTGGGTCTCAAAGGTGTGCGTGTTTTGTTTTTACTGCTGCGGTCATTCCGCCGTCGGCCTACGGCGTGACGGTAAACAACACATCGTGGCTCACGGAACGACCAGCGGAAACGTCGAGTGAAACGTCGGCAAGCTTTCGTGAATTAGTGACCACAACCACCGTCGTGTCGTCGTAGCCGGATTCGGTGATGGCCCCGAGATCTGCCGTTCCCAAAGGCTGCCCGGTTGTCACATGGTCCCCCCTCGACACGGATGTCGTGAAACCTTCACCGTTCATTTTTACCGTATCGACGCCGACGTGAATAAGAACCTCGACGCCCGAGGCCGACCGGATCCCGTATGCGTGACCTGAACGCGGAGCAGCAATCACGGTCCCCTCCATCGGAGAAGTAATGACGCCGGACGACGGCTTGATGCCAACGCCTGTTCCCATCGCGCCCGAGGCGAACACTTTGTCCGGAACATCTTTGAGGTCAATGACAGTTCCTTCTATGGGGGAGACCACTGCTGCCGACGCTCCAACGTCGGTAGTGGAGGACTCTGCGGAAGCTGTAGGAGAAACTGTGGAGCCCGGGTGCTCCGTCGGATCTGTTTCGTGCTTATCCGAGTGAGTTGGTTGTGCAGTAGATCCCTGCGCGACCGGCTGTGGTTCATTTCCGGGGACAGCGCTGGTCTGCTCGAATTTTTTCTCAGCGTACGGAATAAGGAGCCAGCTCGTGATGAAAGCAATCGTGATTGCTGTTCCGGAACCGATGAACTGCGCCGTAAATGAACCGATGCTCGTAGTAGCGGGTAAAGCCAACAAGGAGGGGAACACATAGGTGCTCAATGCATTCTTTCCCTGCGCGATGATGGCTCCACCGATTGCGCCACCGACACAACCTGCATAGAAGGGGTATTTCAACGGCAAGTTCACGCCGTAGATGATTGGCTCAGTGACCCCCGCAAGGAAACCCGAAATTGTTCCGGCCCCTGCTACTTTTTTACGCGCGGAGTTTTTAGAGCGAATCCAGACTGCGGCCGCTGCAGCTGCTTGGGCGAGTACTGCTGCCATGAGTGGTGCACCCATTATTATCCGACCATCGACCGCAAGCTCATTGAGGAAAATCGGCTGGAAAGCCCAATGCAACCCGAAAATAACCAGGACCTGCCAAAATGCGCCCATAATGGCCCCGCCAACCCATGGAACGGTCTGGAAAACACCATTCACGCCCTGGGCGATGATTTCCGACAACCACGCCATCGCGGGACCGATGGTGAGCAGCGTCAATGGCACCATGACAGCCACAACAAGGAGTGGGGTAAAGAAGTTGCGGATCGCGCCGGGGAGAGTCCTCTCCAACCAGTGCTGAAGATAGGCCGCTATCCATACCGCAACGATGGGGGCCAAAACAGACGACGTGTACGTCGCCGTTTTTAGTGGAATGCCCAAGAAGTGCACGTCGTCCCGGGTCCCGATTTCGACAATGGCCGGATACACCAACGGGGCAACCGTAGCCATCGCGATGAATATGTCGGCCTTGAACTTTCGGGCTGCGGTGACAGCCAGGAATAAGGGGAGGAAGTAGAAGAAGCCGTCGAATGCAGCGTTGAACACGCGATACGTGTCGGAGCTCTCCGAGAGCACATCCAAGGTTGTAAACAAGGTCAAAAAGGCCTTGCCAAGACCCAACCCTGCTAGGCACCAGACGATGGGGCTAAACAACGCAGAGATGAGATCCATGAAGGCGTTGACCGGGTTTTTCTTTCCGGAGTCATCGTCATCGATCTCTGCGGCGGAGCCGTCGGTGTCACTCGGGTCAGTATCTCCCTTGACGCCTTTTGCCTGCATGTTGGGTTGTGCAATTACTGCTTGGTACGCAAGTGGAACTTCATTGCCGACGACGACCTGATGCTGACCGCCGGCAACAACCAATGTCACGACACCAGGTGCGGCTTCGACGGCGCGCTTGTCTACTTTCTCGGCATCGCGGATCTTGAAGCGGAGCCGTGTCGCACAGTGGGTGACGCTTCGGATGTTGCCGGGTCCGCCGAGTGCTGGAATAACGTGCTCGGCTAGAGGCACAAAATCAGTTTTTGTGACCATGATTGTCCTTCCGCATGGTGTTTCCTTCTGTAAGGTGCTTCTTCTTTCGCGCATGAAAAAAGACCCGAGACGGGCTACAACGCGTCGACGTTGCATACGTCTCAGGTCTTGCCCCCAATATCCCCTGGGGTAACAATCCTGTGGATCTATGCCTCTAGAGTGCCACACGCCTCACATTGTCACAAGCATTGTGTTGTAGAACACAAAAATTACCCTCTTTGTTTTGCTTGAGCAGTATCTCCGTTTGATGGCGGGCTCCTCGGCGGGACTTGGGGGAGAGATCATGACGAACGTCCCCTGAACTAGACGTTTTCGCAGGTGATGTGTATTATTTCTGAACGGTGTCTTTCAACGACATGAGAGACGCTGAAATCTGCCTCGTCAGTCGGTTTAAAAAGGCCTGACAAGGCGGTTTTACCTGCATAAACGTAGTCAACCAGATGCTTGCCGAAGCATCGGGAAACGTGGAGGATATGGCCAAGAAGGAAGGCGCCATCGAGGTCGAAGGCCGCATTGTCGAGCCTTTGCCCAACGCGATGTTCCGTGTAGAGCTGGACAACGGGCACAAGGTGCTCGCTCACATTTCCGGCAAAATGCGGCAACACTACATCCGTATTCTTCCCGAGGACCGCGTCGTGGTGGAGCTGTCTCCCTATGACCTGTCCCGTGGACGTATCGTCTACCGCTACAAGTAAGCAGATTTAGACCTATCAGCCTCCTCATCTCCGTAGGGCGGTAGAGCTTCCGCGGCCCGCAATTCAGCGGCCACCGCACAGTTCGAAAGACAATTGCCTGGTTAACAGCGTGTTTAACCAGCTTGTTTCCGCCCCACGAAACAGCCTCTGGCCACGGTGGCCGGAGCCTTGTCACAAGCTTCAATGCGCTACTCGGCGCCGACCGAGCACCATTGACCAATCGTCAAGGACGAATGGGGAGAAAACCACCGTGACAACCGGAAGGATTTTGCCATATGGCACGCCTTGCAGGAGTTGACCTCCCGCGCAACAAGCGCATGGAAGTCGCTCTTACTTATATCTATGGCATTGGACCAACCAGTGCTAAGCAGCTTCTTGAGAAGACAGAAATCTCTCCTGACCTGCGCACCGACGCTCTGACCGACGATCAGGTCGCGAAGCTTCGTGACGCTATCGAGGCCGAGTACACCGTCGAAGGTGACCTCCGCCGCCAGGTTCAAGCTGACATCCGTCGGAAGATCGAAATCGGCAGCTACCAGGGTCTCCGCCACCGTCGTGGCCTGCCCGTTCGCGGTCAGCGCACCAAGACGAACGCTCGTACCCGTAAAGGCCCGAAGAAGACGATCGCAGGAAAGAAGAAGTAATTTATGCCTCCGAAGACTCGTTCCGGCGCACGCCGTTCTGGCCGTCGCGTCGTCAAGAAGAATGTGGCCAACGGCCACGCCTACATCAAGTCCACTTTCAACAACACCATCGTGTCCATCACGGACCCCAACGGTGCTGTTATCTCTTGGGCTTCCTCCGGACACGTCGGGTTCAAAGGATCCCGTAAGTCCACCCCCTTCGCCGCACAGATGGCCGCAGAATCCGCAGCTCGCAAGGCTCAGGAGCACGGCCTGAAGAAGGTTGAAGTTTTCGTCAAGGGCCCGGGGTCAGGTCGCGAGACCGCCATCCGTTCCCTGCAAGCAGCCGGCTTGGAAGTCAATTCCATCTCCGACGTCACGCCTCAGCCGCACAACGGCTGCCGTCCGCCGAAGCGTCGCCGCGTTTAAGGGAAGAGGAGAGATAAACAATGGCCCGTTATACCGGTCCCGCAACACGTAAATCCCGCCGTCTCCGCGTCGACCTCGTCGGTGGAGACGCCAACTTCGAGCGCCGCCCCTACCCTCCGGGACAGGCTGGCCGCGCCCGGATCAAAGAATCCGAATACCTGCTCCAGCTGCAGGAGAAGCAGAAAGCACGCTTCACCTACGGCATCATGGAAAAGCAGTTCCGCCGTTACTACGCCGAAGCGCACCGTCGCCCCGGCAAAACCGGTGACAACCTGATGGTCCTCCTGGAGTCCCGCTTGGACAACGTCGTCTACCGTGCTGGTCTTGCCCGCACGCGTCGCCAGGCACGCCAGTTGGTTTCCCACGGTCACTTCACCGTTAACGGCAAGAAGGTCAACGTTCCGTCCTTCCAGGTTTCCCAGTACGACATCATCGACGTGCGTGAGAAGTCCCGGAAGATGGTCTGGTTCGACGAAGCACAAGAAGCTCTTGCCGACGCCGTTGTGCCCGCATGGCTTCAGGTTGTTCCGTCAACCCTGCGCATCCTCGTGCACCAGCTGCCCGAGCGCGCTCAGATCGAGGTTCCGATCCAGGAACAGCTGATCGTCGAGTTCTACTCGAAGTAACAGCATCGCCGCTGTCGGCTATGTCGCTGTGGCCTGTATTGGTTACAGCGTTCATCGTCGCCACGGTTTATTCCACTTGTCCCTTCCAGGCGTCATATAGCGGTCGCCACCAGGAGGAATTACATCCATGCTCATTTCACAGCGTCCACAGTTGACCGAGGAATACATTGACTCCTCGCGCTCACGGTTCGTCATCGAGCCGCTCGAGCCAGGTTTTGGTTACACCCTTGGCAACTCGCTGCGTCGTACGCTGCTGTCATCCATCCCGGGTGCAGCGGTCACAAGCGTCCGCATCGAGGGCGTCCTTCACGAATTCACGACGGTTCCCGGCGTGACCGAAGATGTCTCCGACATCATCCTGAACATCAAAGGTTTGGTTCTCTCGTCGGATTCCGACGACCCCGTAACCATGTACATTCGCAAAGAAGGACCGGGCGAGGTCACCGCGGGTGACATCATGCCTCCGGCCGGTGTGGAGATCCACAACCCGGACATGCACATCGCCACGCTGAATGAGCAGGGCAAACTCGACATCGAGCTCGTTGTTGAGCGTGGGCGCGGATACGTTCCCGCTGCCCAGGCGACCGGCGAGATCGGGCGTATTCCCGTCGACCAGATTTACTCACCTGTTCTCAAGGTGAGCTACAAGGTTGAAGCAACGCGTGTTGAACAGCGCACCGACTTCGACCGCCTGGTTATCGACGTCGAGACCAAGAATTCCATCACCGCCCGTGATGCGATGGCATCCGCTGGCGGAACCCTGGTTGAGCTCTTCGGACTCGCCCGCGAACTGAACACCGCTGCTGAAGGCATCGAGATTGGCCCCTCCCCGCAGGAGAGCGAGCACATCCAGGCCTACGGCATGCCCATTGAGGACCTGAACTTCTCCGTGCGCAGCTACAACTGCTTGAAGCGCGAAGAGATCCACACGGTCGGTGAACTGGCATCGCGCACCGAGTCCGATCTTCTGGACATCCGCAACTTCGGACAGAAATCCATCAACGAAGTCAAGGTCAAACTTGCTGGCCTGGGCCTCGCGCTGAAGGATGCGCCCGAAGGCTACGATGTGTCGGAAATCGAAGGCTATGACGCCGAAACAGGCGAGTGGATAGACACCGAAGGCGAAGACATCGCCGAGTAACTAGCGGTATCGCCTACTCTGACCTCCGCAGCATTGGCAAAGTCGCCTGATCCCGGGTTAGTCCCGGAAGGACTTTTGCCTGAGGCGGACGAGTAGAAAAGTCGCTCACAATTTATCGTCACGAGGAGAATATTCCATGCCTACCCCTAAGAAGGGAGCCCGGCTCGGAGGATCCCCATCCCACCAGCGGAAGATCCTCTCCAACCTGGCAGCCCAACTTTTCGAACACGGCGCTATCCGCACAACAGACGCCAAAGCTAAGTTGCTGCGACCCTACGCCGAGAAGCTCATCACGAAGGCGAAGTCCGGCACTCTCGCTGATCGTCGCAACGTCGCGAAGTTGATCCCGAATAAAGAGATCATCTCCGTACTTTTCGACGACATCGCGCCGAAGGTTGCCGACCGCAGCGGTGGCTACACCCGCATCATCAAGCTGGAGAACCGCAAGGGTGACAACGCCCCCATGTCGCAGATCTCCCTGGTGACCGAGGAACTCGCCTCCAGCGAAGCCAGCCGCGCAACCCGCGCTGCAGCTTCCAAGAAAGCTGAAGAAGAAGCAGCTTCCGAGGCGGAGTAAAACGCGCAAAGAGCTCGCCGCGACGTGTTTGCGGTGAGTCTAATACAGCGCTTTACACAGCAGTGACCTGCATGGATACGATTCCACGCAGGTCATTTTGCTATATCTAGGGTGTCTTGGTTCGTGGACTACTGTGGCGGGTCGAACTCAGCCTATTGTTGCGGATGGTGCCGTGCCGGTTGCTTTCGATCTGCGGCGTCCATTGTGGCGTGGTGTTCTGGATTTTCCGTTTCCATTGCTCCCTGCCGACCTATCTTTGTCGTCGGCCGTCGACCAATAATTCTTGCCACCAATTAATACGGTGCCGATAAGCAAGACGAGCCACGAGAGCATAGTCCACGAAAAGAGAATCACTTCCACCACATGACTAGGTGAAGAAATAAAGGGATTCATGGGAAGAATTGATGCAAAACCTGCGCCAAGAACTGCGCCATCAACCCAACCCCAATACTTGATCGTCGCTAAAACAGGAACAAAGAATAGGGTGTAATACTGCTGTCCTAAACTTCCGGCCAAGATAGTAGCGAGGAGTAGCGCGGTTGATGCTATCGGCACAAACACCTGGGGCTTAGATGCGTAATACTTCCGAGCTAGATAAACGGCGAGAAGCGCCGCAATGACAACTATCGCGCGAAGGAGAAACACCGCGATCCCTGACCAGTGCTGAGCTAAACCTACGCCCACGATAGATAAGTTTGCATACTCCCGGGGCGTTCCTATATACGGCATCAATGTCGTGCGGTAAACGTCAGCGTCTTTAACAAGGATATAGCCGAGAATATTAAAGACTATGGGCACCGCCGCTGCGATTCCGAGCGACTTCCACATTCGTTGCACGACCACAAGGAGGAGTAGGACAAAGAAAAATGGTTTGATCAAACCGAGGAATCCGATAGCAAGACCTGTGCGAACTGTTTTTCTTTAATAAGGCCACTTAGGGTGACAGTAAGAAGAAGAAAACAGATCCCGTTAACGTTGGAAAATGTCAGAGTATTCGTAACGTTTTCAGTGAAGTATGCCGCCGTCACCGCTGCTGGAAACAGAAAATCACCTAATGTGTGTTCCGCAACACGGAAAAGAAGAGCTATTCCGACGATGATGGCGGCGGAGTTTGCCAGAATAAACCACCAGCGGGATGTTTCTACATCACTCGATATCAACCCCACGGGCGAAAGAAGAACCGTGGCGCCAGGAGAATACAAGTAATGAGGGTCCCGTGTCGATAAATCTTCGATGTACACCGGCTGCCCGTGGACGAAGTTAACTAACGCTCTATGGAGGTTAGAGAAGTCGTCCACTCGGTCCGGCGTATTGAATGGCTTGATAAAACTCCGCCACAGTACTGTTACCAGGCAAAACGCCCAGGCCGCGACCGTCGGGCCATGGATATTCTGAAGTGGACTATGGGCGTGGGGCCGAGGTTTACTCTTCCAGTCATAGTTGGACTGGTATTTGCGACGGGGTTGTTGCACGGAGTGCCGGTGGTTCGCCCCGTTATCAACGTCTGCTGTGTGGGACGCATGCCTAGCATGAGTTGACGTGCGGGACATCGAGTCTGTCGGGACATACCGGGGCATTGTGCAGTCTCCTCACTCCGGACAGCGCCGGATATCCACACATCAGTCGTCGAGTATTAACGGCGAATTATTATTCTCCTATTCTTTATATTCTTTACTGACGGTCTAGTATTACGGAAGATTGGGCCCGCGTTATTTACGTTCGCTACACTTACCTGCGGCTACGCTCCACATTCAGTCCGATCACTGTGTGTTGCCTTATATGCGGGCGAGTCATAGTCACAGACCGCCGTCTTGATCACTGAATCGGTTGCCACGCCGTCCTCGACGGTGAACGTTATCGGCGTCCCTGGCTTCAACATGTCATCGTATTTATTGCCTTGGGGCTCGATGCTCTTCACCGTCGTCATGATCGTCCCGTTGGACGCGTCGCCGTTTACCGAGTCCACCGTGACCGTTGCGTCGTAATCCTTACCCATCGCCCCGTAGTAACCGACGAACTTCCCCGTCCCATCAGGCTGAATCTTCAGGCTACGGCCATGTCCAGACCAATCGCCGGCAGCCCATCCGGCGGGTCCGGCGGCCGCCTTATCCGCGGCCTGGGAATCCTGTTCGCTCGGAGTTGCGGCTTTGTCGTCGGAAGTGGGATCGGCGCTGGTTGACGTCGTCGATGTTGCTGAGCTGGAGTCAGCGGATGAAGACCCGTTGCTCGAACATGCTGCCAGGCTAAAGCCCGCGGCAGCGATGACGCCGATGGTGGCACAACGCGTGAAGCCTGAACGACGGCGATGAGTATTGTGCATGAAAAAGTGTCCCCCTTGGTAGGAATAGCAGTGATGGGATAGGGCACCACATAGGCGTGATAGCCAGGGTTATCTGGCCCGCTTTTCGGCGATGCCATTGGAGTTCAGTACTGCCCCGCGTCAATTATGACATCGTGGAGGGGGTTCCAGGGTCACAATCCGATCACAATGAGACCGGGTGCAATGAGGTCGGGCAGAATGAGATCGGGACGAGGGCTGAGCGCACGACTGAACGCGCACATCAGCCGTCAGAAGTACGTTCGCCTACGCTCCGCATTCACTTTGATCACTGTGTGTGGACGTGTACGCGGGCGAGCCGTAGTTGCAGACTGTCGTCTGGATGACTGAGTCTGTCGCAACGCCGTCCTTCACGGTGAACGTTATCGGCGTCCCCGGCTTGAGCATGTCGTCGTATCGGGTTCCTTGAGGTTCACTGCGCTCCACTGTGGCAGTGATGGTGCCGTTTGACGGATCACCTGTCGCCGAATTCACGGTCACTGTTGCGTCGAAATCCTTCGCGACAGCCCCGTCGCGACCGATAAATTGGCCAGTGCCATCCGGCTGAATCTTTAGGGTTCGACCATGCCCAACCCAACTGCCAACAGCCCATCCGATCCCTTGGCCGGTAGCAGCAGCTGCTCCGCCCGCGTCGCCTCCCGCCTCATTCGCAACAGGAGGTTCCTGTCTTTGCGGATTGTCGGCCCGGTCGTCGGGCGTTGGCTCGGCACTTGTCGACGTCGCCGTCGATGATGACGACGAGCTACTCGACGATGAGACAGAACTGGAGTCAGTGGACGAAGACCTGTCATCTGAACATGCTGCCAGGCTGAAACCAGCGGCAGCGACGACGCCGATGACAGCAAAACGTTTGAACCCTGATACGTGGCGATGGGCGGTGGGCATGGATCTGTGTCCTCCTTGGAAGACCTAGCGGAGATGGGACAAGACACCACACAGCCACATAGCCACGGCTATCGGTTTAGCCTGGGTGATGTCCATGGCACGTTGAATACTATGTTGTGTTAATTATTGCATCGCGGGGGCTTCTTCGAGGTCACAATCCGATCATAAATGGGGAGCAGGGGGAGGGGCGCTTGATCGAACGGCCTCGGGGCCTTATCGGTACGTGGGCGGATGAGTAAATGCCGTGCCGTCTTCAGTCGTTAAGCACCACACATGGGCATTGTCCCGTACTCGGCCTTATATTCAGGCAGTTTCGAGTTGCAGAAGGGTTCAGATCCTCGGTCACTCGCTATACCGTTTTCTACTTCGAAAGTGTAAATAGTTCCGGTAGTATCCCCGCTGGCATTCTGGCTACTAACCACCTTCGCAGTTATGGTCCCTTTTCCACCGTCTCCGGAGGAATTTATGAGTTGGAGAGTTTCCTTAGTAGCTCCCACACCTGTGGGGGGATCGGCTACTAACTTTCCAGAGCCATCCGGATTTATTTCGAGGAGTCGTCGGTGTCCCTCCCAACGACCAACCACCCATGAGGGGACATCAACGGCAGCTTGATTCTCAGTGTCCGCGTTGTTTTCTTCTGCCTCCGAGTCAGCGTCTGAGCTTTCAACGTCGGGGTTGGATTGGTTGTTCTCCGAACCGTCGAGAGTCGGGTTCACCGACTTACTAGCAGTACTGCTGCGGGTACTCGATGGAGCAGAAGTTGTCTTTGTCGACGTGCTTGTCGACGTCGTTGTTGATGAGCTGTTGTCGTCATCGTTCGAGTTACAGCCGACGAGTACTGTGCCCAGGGCAGCACCCAAACAGAGCGTGGCGATCTGTTTGCGCGCGCCGAACGGTTTACGAGCAGGGGGCTGTGATTCGGGGAGCAACGAGGGGAAATTCATAGTTTTATCATTACTCACTGGGTCAGCAGATGTGAAGGAATAGAGAATATGAGTTCGGGCACCAAGATTCATCGTCGAGTCCCATCAGTGCTGCTTTATGAAGCATCTAACAGATTGCAGCCTCTAACAGATACAGTGTCAGCGTGATTCCGAATGACAATGCCACCGCACAACCGGAACCGGAGCATACCCACGCCACGAACGACCTGGTTCGTCTTCGCCTCGACATCGCCTATGACGGCACCGACTTTCATGGGTGGGCCCGTCAAAACGATGTTCGCTCGGTTCAGGGGGACATTGAGCAGGCTTTCCAGACGGTGGTGCGCCAGCCGGTCCAGCTCGTTGTCGCTGGTCGGACGGATGCGGGGGTCCACGCCTCGGGCCAGGTGGCACATGTTGATATTCCGCGCGGCATCCTGAACACACGGAGCATTCACAACGATCCGTCAACATTGGTGTCACGCTTCGCTCGATTGCTGCGCCCCGACGTCCGGATTCGCGGGTGTTCCTTTGCGCCCGACGGTTTCGACGCCCGTTTTTCCGCGCTCCGTCGCCATTACGTGTATCGCGTGACGACGAATCGCGCCGGGGCCTTGCCGACGCGAGCTCGCGACACCGCCGTGTGGGACCGGCCGGTGAACCTCGATTCGATGAACAACGCGGCCGAGGTACTCGTCGGCCTCCATGATTTCGCTGCGTTCTGTCGCGCACGTCCCCATGCCACAACCATCCGTGACCTGCAGCATTTCTCATGGCATGAGGTGTCCACGGCAGTCGAGCCGGACGTTTATGAGGCACGCGTGACGGCCGACGCGTTTTGCTGGAACATGGTGCGCTCCATCGTCGGCGCGTCTCTAGCTGTGGGGGAGGGGAAGCGGCCGGATGGGTTTATGGAGGACATGCTGGCCCATGATTCGCGGCACCCTATGGTTCCTGTCGCTCCGGCGAACGGACTGACGCTAACGGGCGTCGATTACCCTGCTGACGATGAGTTAGCTGCCCGTGCGGAGCAGACTCGGGGTATCCGGTCGCTCGATTAGCCGCAGGAGGTCGGACGCGTCCATGACGGTGTGAGCCTCCCGCCACCGCTGCGAATCGGGCCGTCGGACAATATCGATAATCGTCTCCGCCAAACCGTGAGTGATTGCCCACGTGATCGAGGCGTCGCTGCAGTCCCAAATCTCCAGGTCAGCGTCGCGTTGGGGATGAAAAGCATTCTTTAGTGCCGACGATTGACGCGGCGCGGCGTCGAAAATCGAATTGCGATCGCATTCCCCGCCCTGGCTATCGGACGTTGCTTCACCATCAGGAGGAACGACGATCGTGAATTTTGTTGATACCCATTCGCCGGGTGAATCAGTGATGACAGTGACGCGACGACCAGCTGCTCGGACGCGCTCAGCTAAATGTCGTGCAGCTCTACACTGCAGCGAACGATCACTAGCCTGTTCAGCGTTGCTCGAGATGATGGCGATACGGCCCGATGAATCCGGCAGGACCGCAGAACCAGTCGCAACGCTAGCCGGACTATGTAGAGGCTGGTTGTCCGAACTGTTCTGACCATCCTCAGCTAGTGCGCGGACGTCACGAAGATAGCCATCCCAACCAGGTTCCTGGCCAGCGTCGGGAGAAACCCAGGCTTGCCATCCACAACTGCGAATATATGAGATGACCTGCGACGAATCGGCGGTGGGGAGCTCCACACAGAGTCGCCACGTGGTGGTTGACTGAGCGGACGAGTGGTCCCAGCAAGCGATAACGTCGGCACCGGTATGTGCCGTCGAGCTCAGTGTGATCGGGCAACGCACAACACGGTGGAGGACTGCGAGCATCACGGGAGCGGAATACGCGTGAGTGAGGGGATAGAGCTCGATGATCGCTGAGCTCTGGCCGGCAGCATTAGATGTGCCATAGCCTGCACGAGTCGATCCTGTAGTTAAGCCCCACGGCCATCGCCAGAATAATCCGATAAATATCGGGCCGACGCAGGCGATGACGACGAAAAAATCCCCCATAGATACCCCTTAAAAATAAGAAAGGTGGCCGCCGCTGAGCGGCCAGAGCAATCTTATAAGAGATTCTGGAAAGCGGAAAGGCTATAAGAACTTCCGAACCTTCGCGAAAATCTCGGGATAGTGCGAATCAATTCGTTTTGCGGACAGGGCAATGGAGCCAGCGAGCATCGCGAGGCCCACAATCAGGGAGTATGCAGCGGCGAACCACGCCCCGGTGAGACCGATAAGTGGAACAGCAACTGCCGGACCAAGAATGATGGTGAATGCGGCCAGTGCAATAAGCATTGCTACGAAGGCTGGGCCGGATTGCCGTCCGTTATTCCTCATTGTGTTAACGCCGGGTTTGACAGCGGGGAAGGGGTTATAGGCGGAGAGGAATAAGCCGACCGCGGGACCTGCAAAAACCCCGCCGAGGCACGCGCCAGCCATAATCGCCTTCTGGTTGGGGGTGAAATCCGCAAAAAGAACCATGATGACCAGGCAAGGAACCAGTAACAGGACATTGAAAATAATCACCGCAATAGCGCGAGCCATAACGATATCTTTACCCCGTGTTCCAGCTGCCATGTGGACCCAGTTAGCTGGTCCATCCATACCGAAATCATTCGAAGCGAAGTTAGAGCTACCGATAATCGCAATATACAGAGCGCCGACGATTAAACCATTGTTTCCCGTGGCAATCCCCATAATCAAAAATATGAGCGCCATGATCGGGAAACTCAAAATCGCATATTTAAATCGATTATCTCTCACCCAGTATTTCAACTGACGTGAGAATAATGCTCCGACGACGGTGTGGGGAACTCCACGGAGGTAAAAAGAGTCTCGTGGAGAAACATCTTCAGATTCTCCCGACGTATTGGCGGCGGACGCGAAATCACGATCGACGGACCGCGACCACAGGTATAGGCCGGCAATAATGAAAACAACTGTGATGACGGTTCGGATAACGAGGCTGATCCAAGCGTGCTGGGCGGCGTCGTCGATCATCGCCGGGCCTGAGGCTAGAGGTGTCCAGCCCGCAATACGAATAACCCACTTAAGAATAGTGTCGGTTACCGACGATGCGAAGCCAGAAGCGAAAACCTGAATAACAATGAAAACAAAGAGGAAAAGAAATGTGCCAATGAAATAGAGCCAGTTTCGGCGTGAACGGTTACCTCCACTAGAACTCGATGTCACAATCAGGGCTTGATTAATAACGAGGAGACACGAAATCCCCAAAATTAATCCGACAATGCCAATGGCCGCCGTGAACCATTGTCCTGTCGCATTACCTGACATGATGACCGCGACCATCGTGGCTATGGTGACACCGATGGCAATAATCGCACGACTTTGAACAACGATGGTGGGCAGTAACGCTCTCACCAGCGACGAAGGTTTAAGTGGGAATTGCGCTAACTTAGCTGGCTGAACCGTATTTTCCCCAGCCGGCCATATGAGAGCCAACACGAGCAGGGTTGTGGCCCCGAGTGCTGCGAAAGCGGTCCATGGATTGTCGGCGATAGGTCCACTCATATCGCCCGCCGGGTGTGCACCGACCGCAGCCGCTGAAAACCGGCCCGTTCTACGAGCAATATCGACGCAAGAGCTAGCCGTAAACGCGACGCCCCCTATCGCGTACAGCGTCGTCATAATGACAAGAATCCATTGGCTAGCGCCCTCGTACCAGGACTTTTTCCATAAACGCATATGCAAGCGGAAAACCGCAGAACGGATTTCCTTATCGCTAGCGTGAAATGGTTGAGACGGCGACGCGGATTGAACACGTGTCGATGGAGAACCCGAGACCGGCTCCGTGTTATTCGGATTAATCGGCTGACTCATGATGCTAACCACCCCAAACTTCCTTCAGCCAGTCTTCCGCCGCCGACGAGGTTGAGGAATGTATCGGTCAAACTCGACCCATTGCGCACCTCATCGGTTGTTCCGCTAGCCAAAACTCTGCCATTTTGCATAATGGCTACGTGGTCGCAGAGTCCCTCAACAACTTCCATCACATGCGAGCTCATAATGACTGTTCCCCCGGCTTTGACGTACGTCGTCAAAATTGATCGGATAATTTGAGCCGACACGGGATCAACAGCTTCTAGCGGCTCGTCGAGAATAAGAAGTTCGGGGCGGTGAATAAGTGCCTGAGCCAGAAGAATCTTTTTTGTCATACCGGCCGAATAATCAGCGACAATTTTATTTGCGGATTCTTTGAGATCGAGAACATCGAGTAATTCATTAGCGCGTTTCTCGACGATTCCCTCATCCATTCCGCGTAGAGCGCCAGAAAATTGGAGAAGTTCTTTTCCTGACAAACGATCAAAAGTGGGTAAACCATCAGCCAAGAGCCCGAAAGTTGCTTTTGCTGCTGCGGGTTTATCCCACACATTAATTCCATTGACCCATACGGAACCCTGATCCGGGCGGAGGAGACCGGTGGACATCGTGATCGCTGTGGTCTTTCCCGCGCCATTAGGGCCGACGAGACCGTAAAAACTCCCGCGGGGAATGTCCAAATTCAATTGATTAACAGCTGGTTTCCCTCGGAAAGCTTTGTAGAGGTTACGAAATGCCATAGCGCACGATGTCGGATCATCCGAGAGTGGCGCGACATGGGGTGCATGGGGTGAAGGGGTAGGGGTATCGGAAGCGGTGTCGTTATCCGGTAGATTCTCCATGCCAGCCACATTAGCTGAAGATGAAGTTCTGTCCTGGCAATGATGTAGGTTATGGAGTGCGCAGCGAAACCTGCCGACTACGCAGGATCTGCAGAAAATGGGGGATTACGGGGGAATCATGGCAAGTTCGAACCACGATGGGCCGGGTCACGGCGACCACCAGCGGGGACGTGCATCCGCCGGTGGCGGTAAGGACTATCAGCAGCCGACGTCCAGTGCACAGTTAGCTGGATACCGATTTGTTCGTAAGCAGCTGGAACAGGCCCTGGTTTGTGCGGATACCCGCATGGTTCACGACGTTCCCGGGAGCCGACGCCGAGCCTTGGCGATCGGTGTTGTGCTGAGCGTTCTCGGTATCGCCGGTGCTGGGATTATGGCCATGATGCGGCCCGATCCCGCGATTGGAGACCACACGATTCTGATCGCAGCAGATACCGGCCAAATGTTCGTGCGCGTCGACGACACGCTCCACCCGGTGACGGATCTGGCATCGGCGCGGCTCGTGGTGGGCAAAGCGGAAGAAGCTCACCGAGTGTCGAGCAAGAATTTAGCATCCTTGTCACGCGGGGAGTTTATCGGGCTCCGGGGGCCGTCCGATTTGCCACCGCAGGGGAATGCGGAATCGACGGAGAGATCGTGGGGAGTATGCCATTCGCCGGATAACCCCCGGTCATCGAACAAATCTCGGTCGGCAGATGGCCTTCGCTCCACGGATAAGTCTGGTGCACAGAAGATGCCTTCCCGCGCTCCAGGCGCATCCTCCTTGGTGAAGAAAGCTGCCTACAACGAGGGTAAGAGTGCTGATGACGAGGGGGCCGACGACGTCGAGAATGACGTAAAACCTGGTCAGAATAGCCGCGGCACGTTATCGGTGGCGGTGGCCGAGTCCATGCCACTCGATGCTCGCTCGGCGATTCTCCGGGCAGAAAGTGGGATGTGGTTGATCAGCCCGGATTCGTCCGACGGACATCCATATCGGCGCTCACTCCTCGCCAAGCGCGGTTCCATCCCCGAGCCAGCGGTTTCGCGGGCACTGGGCATTTCCTCATCGATCATTCGGGATGTCCCGGATTCCTTCGTCGAAGCGATCCCCCGCGTCGATGATGTTCGTACTATTCGATCATCCATGCCGGCTGGAGGTGAGTCTGGTTTACGTCGCCCCTTCAACACCATCGGTACCGTGATCATCGCTGACCAGCACGGTTCGTCCGCGGGGCGCACGGCAGACCCTTCATCGATACACCGACAGACCGTCGGTAATAGCCCCTCCCATGATTCCGGGGCAACCACACGCGACGACGCAGCTGTCGACGACGGTGACGTTTACGTTGTGCGTGACCACGGAATTGCTCCTCTAGCTCCCGTGCATGCTCGTTTGCTGCTTTCGCGACCAGGCGTGGTGGTGGAGCGAGTGAGCCCGGCGGACATTTCAGACATACCGACGGCCGACGAACTGAACTGGGGAACCATACCGGGGGAGAAACCTGAGTGGGCTCCGCGAGAGGGGCGGCTTTGTGCGGGGACGGTAACAAGCCCCCGCGAGAAGCAACGACCCGCCACCGATGCCGAATCTGCAGAGGTGGGCGACGCCGACATCCTCACGTGGTCGGAGGCGACAACCTTCCCGCATGGTGCAGTGCCTGTCGTTCAGGCGGAGCAGGCGGTGGCCGTCGGCAAGAAAGAAGAAGAACGGCTCACTCCACGAACTGCCGACTACTATTCCGGGCCGGCCCACGCGGTGGCCGTTGACACCGGATCGGGGTATGCGATCGTGAGCTCGGACGGCCGACGATTCGCCGTGGATTCATTGGAAACGCTGCAGATCCTGGGATTTCGTACTCCCACAGTGGCACCGTGGTCGGTAGTCCGGCATCTCGCTGAGGGGGAAAACCTCTCCCGCGATCGCGCGTCAAAAATTATTGTCGCCGCCGAGCAACCATGACCGCGGCACCCACCGCACACAGAATCGTGAACGGGATCGCAATCACGGTTATCACCATGCGGCGGTGGGAGTGGTGAGTAGCAGAAGCGGGCATGGTGATGTCAGGATCGGACGCTTCCCGAGACTCCGTGGGGATCACACCCCCAGACTCCGCGTGCCGACGCGCCATTCCCACCGCCCGAGCAGGGTGAACCATCCCCGCCTGAGACCCAGCCCCCGGCGTTGCCGTCGCCGCAAGAATCTGCCGAACATCAGATGGACTCAAATGCGGAGCAACCTCGAGCATCAAGGCCACCGTGCCCGATACGAGCGGGGCTGAAAAGCTCGTCCCGACAAAAGGCTGAGGGGTTGGTTCCTCCGCCATGGCAGGATTCCGCTGAATCTCCGCAGGATCAGTGGCCGCCATAATTGGTGATGACCCCAGCTCAGGACCCATCACCGGACCACCCGGGGCCGTAATATCGCCGCCGGCGAGGGCATAATCCGCCCGCCGATGACGATCACCGCCAACGGCCCCCACCGAGATCACCGTCGGTTCATGGGCAGGATAAGCATTCATTCCATCATGACACGGACCAGTGGAATTCCCCGCCGCCGCGACCACTGTCACCCCGGCGCTCTCGGCACGATCCAGCGAACCACGAAGATGCTCGATCCCCTCGGGCTCCATCCGTGGATCTGTGCAGGCAGCGACCGAAATATTGATCACGCGTGCGTGCGCGTCGACACTCCTATTAATAGCGTCCGCAACACCGGTTAAGGTGCCCGTTTTCGGGGACCCGGTTGAAGGGGACGCAGGCTGCCCGCCTTCACCGTCCCCAGAGCGCGGACGTGGCTGGGCGTGAGCGCTCGTTTGCCGTATCGACAACAATTTAACATCCGGAGCAACCCCACGCGCACGCCCGTGACCAGCGATAATCGTGCCGACGATTGTTCCGTGCAGATCGCAGTCCTCAGTGCCATCGGTGTCGCCCAAAAGATCCCCGCCACCGACCAGCGTCGGGAGATCGACATGGCGATTTACCCCCGTATCAATGACGGCCACCGTGATTCCCCGACCCGTTGCCAAACGCTGAGCCTCGGCCAACGAAGGTAAGGAATCCACAGGAGTGAGCATATCCGTGGCGAAACCGCGCCGGGCTAATTCGACCTCCGTCAAACCGCGCGAACATTGGTTTTCACGGGTGTCGACGTCGGCAGCGTATGACCGCGGAGGTCCGACCGACCAAGGAGAATCGATGATCGTCGACGATAAAACCCCGATCGTGACGCATACGGACGCGAGGGTACGTCGTGAAGAAAAACCAACTTTCTGGCTGGTAGATGGGGCGGAGATATAGGAGAAATGGGCTGAGGTAGGGATCCTTAAAGAGCGTGGCATGGCGATTACCCCAGCCCACGAATGACGGTGAAAACCCCAGCCACCCACAACGCGAGAGGGATCGCCGCAGCCGTCATGATGGCTTCCATAATCTCAATCGCCTTCTGAATCGTAGGGTCCGTTACTCTCCATTGCGGCAGGACGGGAATAACTAACAGCAAGGCGAAAACAGACGTTCCGGCTGCTAGAGCCACCGTGTGCATCGTCCCGACGGGATAATCAGCCAAAAACAGAGTCAGCGATGTAATGGCGAGGCACACGAGCGACGTTGCTCGAGCCAAAGCCTGAACTGAATATCGAGCTTGCAGACGCGCACGAAGCCCCTCGGCGATAGCAATGACCAGGATGAGCGACGCTGTTCCCGCCGACGGAGAGGACCACGCGAGGCACAGAGCAGAAAGAACGATGACGGCCGCGCAGCCCGTGGACATGCCCGTATGAATGTCGTGCGCCAGGTGGACACGGTGTGCGCGATCGGGGAGAGGCGGGCTATCGGCCTCATCGAGCTCACTCCCCGTCGACGGCACAGGGTCCGGACGAACCCCAGCGCAGCGAAGTGCGAGCATCCCGGTCCACGAATGGATGAAAAGTGCGAGCAGCAGCCAGACGCAAAACACGACTTGAGGCGTCACGAAGGAGAAGAAAGTTAGTCCCAGCGGGAGAACCATGATCCCGGAAAACATGAGGAGGGCGATGGCGGGAATGATGTCCGATGATTTATTAATCGCGCCGGGAATTCCCGCCACTGACCTACCTGCCACCGTTGTGGAATTTTTCTTAAGAACACTGAGGTGGAAGAAAGTTACTGCTCCGCACACCAATGCTGTGCAGAGACAGCCGAGGGATACCCCCATCCAGGGAGATGACCAGCTCAGAGTGCCCAGCGCCCATGCAGCCGCCCACCACAATGCTGTCGATTCGACGATATAGGAACTATGCGGGGGAGAATTCCGAGTCCACAAGGATGCGTAGTCTGTTCCCTTTTCTTTGCTCGCACTTATATCCGATGTCTTTATTGTGTGGTGGGTCTTAATATAAGCAAGAAATACGCAAAAAGAAGAGGAGAGTAAAGCAACAGCGACGAGACACCACCACGGAAATAGTGACGAATAAGCGAAGAGAGATAAGAAGTACCCATGCCCATCCGGGGAGGCCAAGGGTGGATTATGTTGGGTGATCGACGTAATTTCGTCCCAGAGTCCCCAATTCTTGGAAATCACATTGACCAGTTGGGGAATAAGCGACAATGCCACCAACGTCATAATCGTGATGGGTAAGATTCCGCGGTTAATGATGTGACCGAAAAAGTGATTATCACGGGATTGGGATAGCGCTTCCGCTGTGGTGATGTGAATATCGTGGCCGGACCACGGACGCGTGGTTAGCAAGAGTGTATCGCCAGGTTGAACCCCATAATCCGCCAATGATGCGTCATACCGGATAGTGCGGCCGCTACTGGTTATAAGCCGCCACGGTGTTGGTGGGGCAGCGGTATCAAGAACCCGTCGTTCTCGGAGAGAATCCACCAGGTCACTAATTAATTCTGTTGCCGGTTGGTGCGTAAGCACCGTGACATCAAGACAATGCCGGTAGAGAGATTCGCGGAGATCGTCGTTGATTAATAGGTTACTGAATAAAGAGTTATGTTCTGAAAAGTCAGTAGGATAAACAGATAATTCACGGTCATCATTATTCTCCGATTCATTTCTTTCACCGCTATCGCTTTGCTGAAATCCCAAACTGGCGAATGATTCATCGGGCAGCTCAAGAATGATACGTATTCGTGTTCGCGTTAGATCAATCCGTGGGCTCGTCGTTAATTCGTTGTTTTCCCCCGCCTGATATGTGTTTGACCTGCGATAATCACGCGTGTTTGTGTATGGCATGTATCCCCCATTTCCCCCGAATGCTATGCCGGATAACAAGTTTCGCATATACTACCCACATTGCACAGTCTGAGGGGATCCATGCTGTGTATATCGTTATCAGCCGCAGGTGGATAGGGGGCATTCAGTGGGGAATTCATCCGCGCAGTCGGTGGTGCGTCGTTCACCTGAGCGTGCCGACGGGAACGATGAGTCTTCCACAGCGACGTCGATGCAGACAGTCGTTCCTTATGCCGACAGGTGGTGCCCGGAGCTTCCGGCCCCTCGTGAAATCCCTGTCGATCAGCCGCCCGAGGCCCCGCGTTCCCCTCAACAGCCGCTTTTTCGTCGGCTTTTGCCTTTAGTGATGGTGGTCGCGGTGCTCGGGATGGTCGCCATCATGGTTGTTTCCGGAAGCGCCGCCAACCCTATGACCTATCTCTTTCCGCTGATCATGGTCGCGTCCATGGTGGGGATGGTGACGGGGAATCAGGCTCAGTCTGTCGACGAACGACGCCGTGTGTATCTGAGGCACATTGATCGATGCCGGCGGGAATCCAGGGAAGACGCTGAACAGCAGCGCTCCATGATGGAGTTTGTGGATCCCGATCCTCATGCCTTGACGCTTTTTGTGGGAAGTGACCGCATGTGGGAGCGGGGTCGGTACGACGACGATTTTGCCCATGTGCGCATCGGAACCGCGTCTCAACGTGCGCGAACCCACGTGAGTATTGGGGAAACCAATGCTGTGGAGGATATTGATCCGATTTGTGCCCTGGCCTTGCGTCGCGCGCTCAGAGAATCATTGGTGCTCTTGGATGTTCCTGTGTGCCTGGCGCTGGGTGACTTTTCGACGGTGTACATCGGTGGGTCCGACGGGCGGAAAGTTGTTCGTTCGCTGCTGGCCCAGTTAGTCACTCTGCATGGTCCGGAGGCTGTGCGGATTATGGTGTGCGGCCATCCGCGATCGTGGCCGTGGCTGCCATGGATTCCCCATTCGGACGGTCAGGAGGCGTTCTCCGATCCCGAGGAAGTCGTGACGGCCTTGGATGAATTGTGGTCGGATATGTCTGGAGCCTCTGGCTCTCGAGATGACTCCGGGCCTCAAGTTGTTCTCATTATCGACGGTGCTGTGCCTCTCACCGTTGCCCATCACCCGGCGGTGACCAGCGTGATTGTCGTCGGCACGCCTGACGAGGATGTGATGCCGGAAACCCAGCGCCAGCAGCGTCGGCATGTGATGGACCAGTGGGAAGCTCACGCTGCGGACGAGGACATCGCGCTTCGGGCCGATCATGGGATGATTTCCGCATTAACGACGTCGGGTCTGGATACATTTGCCCAGGCCGATACGCTTTCCGAGCAGGAACTTGATGTTCTCGCCCGCTCGATGGCACGGTACACACGGCCGACAGATGCCGTGCTCGCTGAGCACTCCTCGGAAGGAATCGACGAAGTAGAACTTGTGCTCGGTGTGGCGACACCTCTTCTGGTCTCACCGTCGTCTGCATGGACTGAAAAGTGGGGTGCGGAGCGTCTTCGCATCCCATTAGGTCTTAACAGTGACGGTGACCCGTTCTACCTGGACATCAAAGAATCCGCCGAGGGTGGATCGGGGCCGCATGGTTTATGCGTCGGTGCGACCGGCTCTGGCAAAAGCGAATTATTACGAACCTTGGTGCTCTCGCTTGTGGCGTCGCATTCACCTGAACAGCTCAATCTCGTTCTTGTTGATTTCAAAGGTGGCGCAACGTTCATCGGTATGGAACGGTTGCCCCATGTTGCAGCGGTGATCACGAACTTGGACGATGAATCCGCGCTTGTTGATCGTATGGAGGACGCTCTCCAGGGGGAGCTGACCCGGCGTCAAGAGTTTCTTCGGGCGCACGGTGTGTCGTCCTCGGTGGAATACGCCGATCTGCGGCGTCAATATTCTGGTCGCGGAACTGGTGATGACGGTGATTATCCGCCTCTGCCAGCACTAGTCATTATTATTGATGAGTTTTCGGAATTATTGAGTGCACATCCTGGCTTCATCGACACCTTCGTGGCGATTGGTCGATTGGGACGCTCTCTGGGGGTTCATCTTCTTTTAGCGACGCAGCGCCTGGAAGAAGGACGATTGCGGGGTCTCGATGCCCATCTGAGTTACCGCATCGGGCTTCGCACATTCTCTGCAGGGGAGTCGAGGATCGTTCTTGGCGTCAACGACGCCCACACTCTTCCCAAGGAACCCGGTTATGGTCTCGCGCGAGTGGGTGGAGATTCCATTACCGCATTTCGCGCCACCTATGTCTCCCGACGCTGGAATGGTTCCGTTGCATCGGAGGCTGCTGGTTCCTCCGCCGGGTTGGCAGCGTCGCCACAACCATCAACAGTTTTGCGCATTGCCATTGACAGATTGAGCATCGACGGACCCTGCGCATCGGAGGTGGCGCGCTTCGTACCTGCCCGAACGATATGGTTGCCGCCCTTACCTGACGTCTTAACCATGTCCGAATTGAATACTCGGACTCGTCGTCTCACACGTGACCACACCTGTTCCAACGAAGGTCTTCAGATAACGATCGGCCTGATCGACGCACCACGGACCCAACGTCAAATCCCATGGACTATTGGCCTGCGGGGATCAGCCGGACATATCGGCATTATTGGCGGACCGCAGTCAGGAACAACAACCGCGGCACGAAGTGTGGTCACCACGTTGGCGTTGTCCCGTACCAGTGATCAGGCGCAGTTTTATGTCCTGGACATGGGCGGATCCGGTCTAGGAACTCTGGAACGTTTGCCGCACACGATTGCCGTGGTTCACCGTCATGAACATGACCGCATCCTTCGGCTGGTCAATGAAGTCGCTGTGTTAGCCGAGGACCGTAGGGAGGAATGGCTTCGGCGGGGATGGTCCAGCGTCGATGCTGCCCGCGACCACGGGCTTAGCGACATCTTCGTGGTCATCGACGGGTGGCACGTCATAACGACAGATTTCCCCGACGTGGCTGATGCTCTCGGGCTCCTCATCGCAGATGGCCTCTCGGTAGGAATTCATGTCATCATTACGGCCAATAGATGGTCCGCACTGCGGCCCCAGATCCGTGACTTACTCGGAACGAAAGTTGAATTATCGCTGGGGGACCCCCTGGAGTCACTGATTGATAGGAAATTATCTGAACGGGTACCCAGCCGACCAGGCCGAGCAATCGCGAAATGGAAAGGGACCAGCCTTCATGCCTTGGTCGTTCACTCAACGAACCAAGATATTGCCGAGGTGACGCGCATAGCAGCGCAACGAGGAGATACTCGAGTTCCCGCGCTACGGGTTCTTCCCGACGTCCTCACACGTGAGGAACTCGACCCCGTTCTTCCTCCAGCGATCGCGATGGGCCGCGAGAGCGTGCGTCTATCAACGTGGTCGTGGTCAACGGTGGCAAGCCCGGCCATGCTCATCGTTGGAAAAGGGGAGAGTGGACGAACAACGACGCTTCGCTCACTCATTCACGGCATTACAAGCGCGTATAAGCCGAAGAATTTCGGAAAGAAACCGGCGACGGATGAAGACGCGAAAGCCGATGGCTCTGCAGCTGATGCGACGAGCACTGTTGATGCAACAAGCACGGATGATGTGCCAACCGCGGCCATCGTCGTCATTGATCCACGACGAACCTTGCTGGCAGAAGTCCCGAGCGATTATGACGCCGGATATGCCTCGACACCCTCCGCCGCAGACACTTTGATTGCCCAGCTGACCACCACCATGAACATGCGTCTGCCTGGTGATTCCATCACTCCGCAGGAGCTGAAGAACAGATCATGGTGGTCCGGCCCAGAGATTTTTCTTCTTATCGACGACTACGACCTTCTCACGATTTCGCCATCCGTCATGAGTGGATTTGTTAGTGTGCTTCCACATGCTCGCGATATCGGGGTCCATATTGTCGTGGCGCGACGCGCATCAGGAATGATGCGCGCAGCTCACGATCCTCTACTCGCAGGAATGCGTGCCATCAACGGGGTAGTCGCGCTGCTGTCCGCGGATAAAGACGATGGTCCATTATTCGGGGTGCCATTGCGGCCAGCTATTCCAGGCCGAGCGCACATCGTTGTGAACGGGACGACCAGCGAAATTCATTTCGCACGCGCGCAGCTTTCACCGGAGGACAGTGCCGAAGAAGAGAACAAGAAATGTAGTCCTGCCGGCACTGACGCGGATGCCAATAACTCGAGCGGCACTGACACGGATGACGCCGATGCAGCCGAAACCACCACGGCAGACAGTAATAACACCGAACAGAAATAGCACCGAAAATTAAACGGGGTTGAGACATAAGGGGGAACTACGTGACTGTGAGTACGACGACAAGGAACTACGCGTCACCAAGCTTTACGCCGACGATGCCTCCAGATAATCATCAGGCTCGTATAAAAAGACACACCGAGTCCAGCTGAGGCCAGAGCCTCCCGGACGTTGTCTCCATCGGGCGTAACAGCCGAACCGAACAACGCATTGTTTTGTGCCCGTCATGGTGGGGGCTACTTCGTCGGAAGCGGTGGGCTGATAACTACGTCGACGATGATGCACAGCGGTATCAGCACCCGGATACTGATCCTTCCTTCGCGCGCTCGGCGTTAACAGAGAGCGCACCCACCATCCTCCCGATGTCCGACGCGCTCTGTAGCATTGAGCCTGCTCTTCGCCCTATTTCGTTCGTCCTCCACATCGCAGGGCAATACGCGGGGCTAACAGCACTGACACTTCCTGCCGACGAAGCAATGACCGACCTTGTCCCCATCGGCGACGGAAAGTCCTTCATGGACCCCCTGATCGCCGTCGTCAGTGCAGAAATCGAATCTGCCGTGGAGACCGGACGAGTCCCGAGTTCCCGTGAACGAGACCTGATCGGACCCGAGGGCGTTGAGGTTCTCGTCATCGCTACAGACAAGGCTACAAATAAGCCGGGTCGGGGTGCCGAACTTGTTGAATATGCCCTGGAGAAGCTGAACGAGGCGTCCATTCCCGCGATGCGCGTCGGCATCGAGGAGATAGAGATTTCGGCGCGTATGGCCGGAGTTCTCTCGCGCGATTCGCACAACGATGTTCGTCCTATGAGCAACGAGGCTCACCGCGCCGGGAACGAAACGCATCGCAGCGGGGATGACACCGCGTTGCCCCGGGGAGGGCGAACCCAACAGAATCCTCCCAACAGGGTGCGGACGGACAAGGATGTTTCACCGAATCCCACGAAACGAAAGGTAACTGATCTTCGTCCGCCGCGCCGGGATTATCGCCGTGGAGGGTTTTTACTCCGCCACCGCAATGCGCTCGCTGTCACCATGTGCACCCTTGTTCTTATTGGTACAGCTCTCGCCGTCACGCTGCGCAGCGGCGGAAATCATGAGCAGACGAATCAAGCAGAGGCCAACTCTCAACACATTGATGGCGACGAACGGGCAGAGGGGAATGACGCAACCGGGGGACAAACAGCACTATCCGCCACGCCAGCAAGTAGCGACCGCCATGATCAGCCAGGCGGAATCGTCGATAACGGAATTGTGCGGGCAGCCTTGACCTCTGGATGGATACGGTCTCACTCGTCGACGCCAGAGCGGCTCATCTTGGAAGACCCTGCGGATGAAGACATACGGGTCCTGGTCTCAGGGCACCCCGTTCAACCCGACGTGACCGACGCACACCTCCGTGAGCACGTGGAATCAATGGTCCAAACTCGCGCTGAGTTTCCAATTACGCGCCCGAATCCGCGTGGCGGCAAGGTGCCGTGAGCTACGAAGAACGCCCAGAAGGTGGATCGGTGGTTCAGTGGACGACATTTTTGCAAGAAGGAAAACAAGTCAGCGTCGGATGCCAATGGAAAGGGGAACTCACCGCGAAACGCACAGCGGCATGTTCGACCGCCGCACGCAGTGCAGAAGTCATGCCCTCATGATGCGGAAATCCATGCCAGTAGGCGCATTTTCCCAGCATATAGGGTCAAGACAGTTAATCGTGGGTGCGAAAAGGCATCCGCCAGAAAAAATATTAAATAAGTGGGAACCGATCGACGACTGATGAGTCTGTACTCATACACCGCTACAACACCACGGAAAACCTCGGGATTGTAACGAGGCCGTGGGGGCGGAATCCAATATCAACACAGGGGGAACCAATGAGCGGGCTTTTTGCTACCGAACACGAACTGATGACCACGACGGCCGGGAAAGTGGACGCCGTCAATGACCAAGTCCAAGCAGAGCTTCAACGCCTACAAGGCACCGTCGACGGCGTAGCGGGAGCGTGGAAAGGAAACGCCAGCGTCGCATTCGGCGAACTCATGGCCCAATGGAACGACGCCGCGCTTCGGCTCCGTGAAGCGCTGAGCTCCATATCAGACAACATTCGCGCGAACGCCTCAGCATTCGCCACCACCGAAGAACAGAACGCCGCATCATTCACCCAGCTAGGCGGCCTGTCTCTATAAAGCCTTCGCGCCAGCACCCTGACCAACCACCGAAAACATAAGGAAGAAAGAGAACAGCACTATGAGCACCGACATGATCCACTACAGCTTCGGCGACATCTCAGCAGCCAGCGGAGACATTACCCAAACATCTGCACGTATCAACGGCTTACTCGATGAACTCAAAAGCCAACTAGCTCCCATGGTCAGCACCTGGACCGGTGAATCTGCCTCCGCATATCAGGCAGCCCAGCAACAATGGGACACCGCCGCAGCCGACCTCAACCAAGTCCTCGCCACGATCGCAAGGGCAGTGGCAGACAGCAATGATTCCATGAGCGATATCAACCGCTCGGCTGCAGCATCCTGGAGTTAGCGTAAAACCCTTAGCGTAAATCTCAAGGACTCACAGGTGGGTTGACGAGGGTCAGTGTGGAAGCCACCAATGGAGAAATTCACCAATTCATGCAGTGATTATTCATCCGCACAGTTGAACTGCACGAAAACGGTAAATAAAATTCAAGGAATGAATTTTCTGCGTTCAGTGCGGTCCAGCTTCCCGCGCACAGCGACCCACCGTCGGTCAACGGCACCGGGACAGTCAGCCGCGGGCACACAACGGCCCTACATGCTGGCCCGCACTGTCGCCGCGCTGGGAATGTGTGCAACCTTCGTCGGCGTCAGCGTTGCCGGATGCACCTATAACTCCGAAGGGGCAGGAACAGCCGACGACCTCACCGAAACGATCTCGGTTCCTAAAGACGATGCCATCGCTAACTCCGTCCCCGCAGCGCTGAAACAAAAAGGCACCTTCACTGTTGGAACGTCGGCGGACTTCGCGCCACTCGAATTTATCGGAAATGATGGAAAAACCATCGAAGGTGCCGAAATAGACATGGCCAAAGCCGTTGGAGACCTCTTCGGACTCACCACGCAATTCACCAACGCAAGCTTCGATAGCCTCGTGGCATCTGTCGGCACCAAGTATGACGCAGGATTCTCGTCGTTCGACGTGAAACCCGAGCGCCTCGAGCACACCAACATGGTCACACTGTACACATCGGGGACCAAATACTCCGTGCTCAAAGACAACCCACGGGACATCGACCCCAGCGACATTTGTGGTGACTCCGTCGCCGTCCTCACCGGGTCCGTCTACGAAGAAATGGCCAACGACAAGAACGACGAGTGCAAACACAACGGCAAAAAGGGAGTCACGATCCAGTCGTACAAAAACTCCGCAGATGTTGCCACCGCCGTCGCAGGAGGGAAAGCTGACCTCTGGTTCTCCGACTCGCCCGTCGTCGATTATGCAGAGAAGCAATCCAAAGGGCGCGTCCAGCCGATCGGAAAGGTCGTCGACTCCACTCCTAAAGCCGCCATCGTCGCCAAGAATGACACGCAACTTGCCGACGCCATCCATGCCGCCATCCAAAAGCTCATCGACGACGGGACGATGAAGAAAATCCTGGCCAAATGGGGAACCGAAGATTCCTTCATTTCCGAATCGCAACTCAACCCCAAGCCAGATGATGACGCATAAACCGCAGCGCGACAGTCAATGCGCTACTCGCCGCGCCACCATCGTTGCAGCACTAACGCTCGTTGTCGCGGGAGTGCTGTCCGGCTGCACGTATAAATCCGAGGAAAGCCCAACTGGAAATAACGCAATAGAGTCCACAATCGATGCCCTCACCACCAACGATGACATCGCGAAGACAGTGCCGGAACCAATCAAGTCTCGCGGAGCGCTCATCGTCGGGACCTCGGCCGACTACGCGCCTGCAGAGTTCGTCGGCTCCGATGGTAAGACCCTCGAAGGATTCGAAATAGACCTCACGCGGGCACTCGCCCGCGTGATGGGCCTCGACGCAGATATTCGCAATTCAACATTCGACAGCATCATCCCCTCCGTCGGCACGAAATTCGATGCCGGAATCTCCGCATTCACCATCAATAAAGAGCGAATGAAACAAGTGAACATGGTCAGCTTGTATGACTCCGGGCGAGCATTCGGCGTCGCCAAAGGAAACCCCAAAAACGTCGACCCGGAGCACCTGTGCGGGCACTCCGTAGCTGTGCAAACAGGGTCCTTGCACGAAGAAGTTGTGACCGAAGAAGCGTCCCACTGCGGAAGCGGCGAGAAGCTGACCATCCAAAGCTACAAAAACCAAACAGACGCGTCCACGGCCGTCGTGGGAAGAAAAGCCGACGTCATGGTGGCAGATTCGCCGATAGTCTCCTACGCAGTCAACCAATCCTAAGGGCGCCTCGACACCGTCGGCAGCATTGTGAACCGGGCGCCCAAGGCGGCGATCGTCGCGCAAAACAATCGAGCCCTGGCAGAAGCCATTCGAGCCGCCACGCAAGAGCTCATTGATAATGGAACCATGAAAACAATCATGGACGCGTGGGCCAACAAAGGATCAGAAATCCCCGAAGCCCAAATAAACCCGCGCGTGTCCTCCTGACACTTTGACGACAGACCGACCGACCCAGAGGAGCCCATTGCTACCGCTCAACCGCGAATTCTCCCACGTCGCCCGCTCCATGACCCGAGACCTCCTCGGATACATCAGCCACGACGACTTCATCAGCTTCGCCGGCGGAGCCCCGGACCCCACACTCATGGACGCATCGGGCATAACGGAATGCGTCCGAACGGTGCTAGACGACAGCGGTCCGGACGTCTTCCAATACTCCGTGACAGAAGGCGAGCCCGAACTTCGGCAAGCAATGGCGCGGGAAATGCAACGCCGGCACCTGCCTGCTCGCGCGGATAACATACTCATCTCCACCGGCAGCCAAGAAATACTGTTTTTACTCGCCCGCGTCATCATCAACCCAGGGGACACGGTCCTCGTTGAAGCCCCCACCTACCCCGCGGCCATCCAAGCATTCACCATGGTCGGAGCGCGGGTCATCCCCGTGCCCTGCGACGATAACGGCATCATCCCCTCCGAACTCGAGCGTGCACTACGGGACTATGACCCCGTCATCACCTACCTCATCCCGGTCTTCCAAAACCCCACCGGCCGTTCAATGAGCGAGCGTCGGAAGGATGAAGTGCGGCGTGTTCTCGCAGGTCACCGCAGTCTACTGGTTGAGGACGACGCCTATTCTCCCTTAGCCTTCGACGGGAACGCGCGCGAACCGCTCTGCCACACTTACGAGTCCGAATCCGGCGCGGTCTACTTGGCCAGCTTGTCGAAATTCCTGTCACCCGCTTTCCGTATCGGAGCCGCCCTGATACCAGATTGGCTACTCCAACCAATGGTGGTCGCCAAACAAGTATCGACGCTCCACGGGTCCGTGATCGACCAGCGCGCTGCCGCACTGTGGCTCGACAGGGTAGAACCGGACGGCGTCTCCTCTCGTGACCGCGCCCTGGACACGATGCGGGCAACCTACCAGGCACGATGCAATGCCCTGCGCACACAATTACTTGACATCGTTCCTGACGGGACGCACATTACCGACCCCGATGGCGGCATGTTTGTGTGGATAGATTTCCCGGAGGAATTACGTCCTCAGGTGAATACGCTATCGCTCATCGATGACGCAATAGAACACGAGATCGCTTTCGTCCCGGGCACGGAATTCTTCCCACACGACTCTCAACCGACTTCCGTCTACCGGAACGTCGAAAGAAAAGACAGTACGACGATCGACGCGGACACGAAGCTGGAAGGACAGCTCTCCATACGGTTTTCGTTCGCGGGGAATAGCATTCCGGTGATGAGGACGGGGATGGAGCGGTTCGCCACAGTGCTGCAGAATGCTCTGCGTTAAGGGGAGGACAGGCACCCACGAAGGGAATAGTAGGCACCGCGCGAGGGAGAGCGGACTCCTCACATAAAGAGCGTCGGCTAGCAATGCCCGCTCACTTGAACTGCTCACACCTATTCCGGTACTCTCAACTACCTGTGTGTCGAGTTGTCGATGCAGCGTTGATTCCGTGATAGGAACTACGAGTTCCGCGTCTTTGACGCTGATACAACGCCACATCGCCAATCTGACACGAGCCGCGGGTCTCCACCGGCCGCCGCGGCAGCAGACTGACGGTAGTTAGCCTGTTCAATTTTGTGGCTGGCAGTTCCAGACAGACTTTCAAGGAGTCATGTTGTCTACTTTCCACCCGAAGAGCGGTGACATTACCCGTAAGTGGTACGTCATCGACGCCGCCGACGTGGTGCTCGGCCGCCTCGCTGTTGAGGCCGCTGACTTGCTGCGCGGCAAGCGTAAGCCGATTTTTGCACCGAACGTTGACTGTGGCGACCACGTCATCATCATCAACGCCGACAAGGTTCGCGTTTCCGCAAACAAGCGCGAGCGTGAGTTCCGTTACCGTCACTCCGGATACCCGGGTGGTCTGACCACCATGACCCTGGGTCGTTCGCTCGAGGTGCACCCGGAACGCGTCATCGAAGAAGCTATCGCCGGTATGATGCCGCACAACAAGCTTTCCCGCGCATCTATCAAGAAGCTTCACGTGTACGCAGGTAGCGAGCACCGTCACGCTGCCCAGAAGCCCGAGAACTACGAGATCAAGCAGGTGGCACAGTAGTGAGCGAGAACACCGAAAACCAGATTCAGGACGAGGCCAACGAGGCCGACTTCATCGCCGCTCAGGCAGCGAGCGAAGAGTTCGTTTCCACCATCGGCGATTCCGTTGCCACTGAGGTTGAAGAAGAAGCAGTTGCCGAACCCGAGCAGCGCGACTTCCCAATCCAGACCGTGGGTCGTCGTAAGCGCGCCGTTGTTCGCGTCGTGATGACCGCCGGCTCCGGCGAGTTCACCTGTAACGGCCGCGCCCTGGAAGATTACTTCCCGAACAAGCTGCACCAGCAGCTCATCAAGGCTCCTCTCACCCTCATTGAGCGTGAAGGCCAGTTCGACATCAAGGCGAACCTCAAGGGCGGTGGCCCCTCGGGTCAGGCCGGCGCTTTCCGCTTGGCGATTGCCCGTGCGCTGAACGCCTACAACCCGGCTGACCGCAGCGCCCTCAAGAAGGCTGGCTTCCTCACCCGCGATGCTCGCGAGGTTGAGCGCAAGAAGGCTGGTCTGCACAAAGCTCGTCGCGCTCCGCAGTACTCCAAGCGTTAAATATCGCTTTACCCGGCTTGCCGGGCTGCGTTGGACGCGCACAACCCCTTGTCCTGCCACACAATTCGGCAGAGCAAGGGGTTTTCCTTTATCTATATCGACGACGACGTACGCGCCCGACGGTGTATGTGCCCAACGGAGTGAATAGTCCGCTCGGTTTCTAGGGGACAGCGCCGGCGACAGTGTGAAGCCAGCGCCTTCACACCTCTCAGTCGCCGCTACCGACCGTGCACTGGCTGGCGGGCTTCTTCCCCTTCGGGAACGCCTGGGTCAGCGCGTCGGCAAAACGCCGGCCCTTTTCCTTGGCGCCCACGGTATTCGGATGGATCCCGTCGTCAATGAACCAGTCATCTTGCACTTCACCAGCCCAGTCGTAAAGACGCAGGTTGGGGTACTCCTTGCACATCTTCCGCAGCGCCTCGTCGTAATGCTGCATACCCGAGTTAGCGTAGGCGGACTGGGCAGCGTTCACAGTTTTCACCGTCGGCCACAGCACATGCTTCTCGTCCTTGACAATGTCCATGATCGTGCGGATACGGTCCTCCGCCGACGTCTGATTGCCAGCGGTGACATTAGCTGCGTCGTTCGTTCCAATTGCCATCACCCAGCACGCGTCTTTGTAGTGGTGGCTCTCCATGTTGGTGACGACTTCCGTGGCGTTCGGATCATCTTTATACCGCTCAATAACGGCCCGCGCGCCCTTGATGTCCAGGTACACATCCTTCGCGCCCACGCGTTTGTATTGCGCGCCCACGCGGTCCGCCGGATCCGGCAGGTAGTCGGGGGAATTGAGCGCGATAGAGGTGGAATCGCCAATATGGATCACCGTTGAGCAGTCAATCCCAGCATTCCGCCCTTGAGCAGCGGTGTCCTTACCATCTTTATCGCTTGCCGACGCTGCGTCGGGGTTGTCGGCACCGTTTCCCTGCCCATTACCGTTGTCTCCGCCAACTTTGACGGCCCCGTCGGTTCCACTGCCGCCGATCGCAGCCATCGGATCGTTGGACGACGAGCCATTCGACCCGTCGGCAAGAGCTTTAGGCAATCCGGCGGCGAGAATCGCGAGAAGGATGACCGAGGCAACCCCGGTGAGGACCGGCGGCGTCCCCCGTCGGCGAGAGACTGCTGGGCTCGCTGTGGTGCCGGAGGCGTTTTCCGACACGTGACCTGACCACCACTTACGTGCCAGTGCAACAACTCCGTGCCGGCGGATCGGATCCTCGATCAAGGTCCAGGACAGAGCAGCCAGAATGACAGATATCGCGGACAGCACAGGTCCAGCAATAATCAAGTGATTTTCGACGAACCCATCGGGCGCGAACGCGATAACAGGCATGTGCCAGAGGTAGACCCCGTAGGAGCGCTCGCCCAGCCAGCGCAGAGGCGGAAGACCAACGATGCGGGTCATCCACGAGTGCTCGTCGGCAAGAGGGAGTAGAGCCGCCGCAGTGGCCAGGGCGAGAACTGCGAATCCTCCCTGGTAGAGCCACATGGCGTTATCGTCGGTGCGAACCATCATGACGATGACGACGGCCAAGCCGGCCAGCCCGACGAGGTCAAGAAGATGTCGGGCGAGTGCGTTGGAACGCCAGGACCGTGAAGCTTGTGTGCTGTCGGATCCCGAAGAGTTGGAGGCTGCGACGCCGGGCTTCCACACGAAAGCCAGGGACGCGCCGATCAGCAGCCCTAATGCGCGAGTATCCGTTCCTTCGTAAACACGTGTGTGATCGACGCCGGGCTCCACCAAGTACGCCATCCATGCGCCCGAAATAGCGGCGAGAATCAAGCACGTCACCCCAGCGAAACCATGCGAATGCTTACGACGCTGCCACAGGAAAGTGATGGCGGTGAACACAAAAGGCCACACGAGATAGAACTGCTCTTCCACCGCCAGGGACCACATGTGGCTGAGCGGTTGCGGCCCACCAAACATGTCGAAGTACGAATCACCTGCAACGATCTCGTACCAGTTGTTGTAATAGAACAGCGCAGAAAGAGCTTCCCAGCCACGCTTCGCTAAACTCCCGTGGTCGAGGAACGCGGTGAGCATCATGACCGTAATCAAAACGGTGATGACCGCCGGTAACAGCCGGCGGAAACGTCGAAGCCAGAATTGGCCAAACTTGATACGACCATCACGGTCCCATTGCCTGACCAGGATCGACGTGATCAAATACCCCGACAGGGTGAAAAAGACGCCGACACCGAGTAGCCCTCCGTCGGAGTACGGAACCGACAGGTGGTAGAGCAGAACAGCGATGACAGCGATGGCGCGGAGGCCGTCTAATCCAGGGAGATAGGTGGATTTTCCTACGGGGCGTGGCATACAACTTCCCGGTACGTCGATAAGTGAACAACAGGAGCAAGGCGGATCCGCAACAGTACAGCGGCGCCGACGACATAGCGTATATCGTGGCGCGCGATAACGGGGAACTAGCTACATATCTAGTCACGGATATCGGGTCACCGGCTACATATTGGTAGTAGATCGACATCAAATAGAAATGGGCGGGCGGCACATCGCCCACCAACAGGCCACTTATCCACAGTTTGCGGACACACACGCAGTTATCCACAACCTGTTTTTGCACAGTGCGGTGTTATGGGGCCTGTCCTATTAGACTGTTGGCTCAGTTATAAAGCATCCCGGGCGTAAGCGCTCCAACTCGGGCTGCCGGATTGCGGTAGCTAGGGTTGTGAAGCGCACACACCGAAACGCCAATGCTGAACAGTGGGAAAGGGTAGACCAGATGGGACGACGTTACTTCGGCACTGATGGTGTTCGTGGTCTTGCAAATAAGACGTTAACTGCGCCGTTGGCAATGAAGTTGGGGTCCGCTGCGGCGAAGGTGCTGACCGCCAACCGGAAGGGGGGCCGTCGGCCTGTCGCTGTTGTGGGGCGTGACCCGCGTGTGTCGGGGGAGATGTTGTCTGCCGCGTTGTCGGCAGGGATGGCAAGCCAGGGTGTCGACGTCCTCCGCGTGGGCGTCATTCCAACCCCCGCTGTGGCGTTCTTGACCGACGATTATGGCGCTGACATGGGCGTTGTTATTTCCGCAAGCCACAACCCTATGCCCGATAACGGAATCAAGTTCTTCGCGGCGGGTGGCCTCAAACTTGACGATGCGGTCGAGGCGGAGATCGAAGCCACCATGCTGGAATTGTCCGAGACTGGCCCGACGGGGGCGGGCATTGGCCGCATTGTCGAGGAATCTCCCGATGCCTTGGAGCGCTATTTGTTCCATCTCGCTGGGGCTGTGCCCACGCCCTTGGATGGAATTCGGGTCGTAGTGGATTGTGCTAATGGGGCCGCGTCGACGGCTGCACCGATGGCGTATCAGGCCGCTGGCGCCGACGTCGTCCCGATTTTTAACAAACCCAACGCGTTCAATATCAATGAGAATTGTGGATCGACGCATATTGATGTTCTGCAGCGCGCTGTGCTGGAACACCACGCTGACCTGGGCCTGGCCCATGATGGCGATGCGGACCGCTGCTTGGCCGTCGATTCCGAAGGCAATGTTGTTGACGGTGACCAGATCATGGCGATCCTCGCGATCGCGATGAAAGAGGGCGGCGAATTGAAGAAGTCGACCCTCGTCGCGACGGTGATGTCGAACCTTGGTCTCAAACTTGCGATGAAAGAACAGGGTATCGAGGTCCGGACGACGAAGGTCGGCGATCGTTATGTGCTCGCGGACCTGAATGCCGGTGATTACAGCCTGGGCGGCGAACAGTCCGGGCACATCGTCATCCCCGAGCACGGGACGACGGGCGATGGGACACTCACCGGTCTGAGCGTGATGGTCCGGATGGCTCAGACGGGGAAGACTTTGTCTGAATTAGCGTCGGTGATGAGGGTTCTCCCGCAGACGTTGATCAATGTGCCGGTCACCGACAAAGCCGCCATTACCAATGACGAGGCCGTTCGGACGGCGATCACTGAGGCCGAAGAGGAACTGGGCGAATCGGGCCGCGTGCTTTTGCGTCCATCCGGCACGGAGGAACTTTTCCGCGTGATGGTGGAAGCTGGCGACGGTGCCACGGCGCGGAAAATCGCTGGTCGGTTGGCTGCCGTCGTCGCAAGTGTGTAGCTAGTGCCCACGCTGCGACCGTGTGATCTATAGCACTATGTGCGGATGATGTGAGGGGTGGGCGATGTCGCAGCAGTCTGGCATAATTTTGCGGTGGGGATCATGGCATCAGCCATGAAATAATCGCTACGAATTTCAGGGGGATGTAATGGGGGAGCTTGTTGTCTCTGCACCAGAGGCGTCCGCGCGCTCGTCGGTGTATGCGAGGCGGGGCAGGATGTCGAATCAGTGATCGTTGGCTCGCCAGTGCCATTTATGCCCGTGCATACCGGTTTTTCGTGGGTGCAGGAGGGGCTGGCTATTGCGGGTGAGTTGGACCAACTCCGGGAGTTGTCCCGTCGGGCGTGTGAGGTTGCCGCTGCTCAGGGGCTATCAGCGGACAGTGTTGTGTCCCAGATTGTCGGGGCCGATGATGCCAATACCGCAGCGCTTGCGAACCTGGAGCCCTCGGTGGAAGCGGTGGTGGTGCGATGAGCACCCTGTCCCAGCAAATCGATTGTGCGGCAGAGTATTCGGCAGCAAGCCATGCTCTCATGTTGGGAGCCGCTTTTTCCGGGGTGCTGTATCACCCGGTGGTGTCTGGGAACCAATTAAAGATTGATGTCATGCGCGCGTCGGGCGTGGAGTGGGATCCGCTGCGGGAAAGTGCTGACACTTTACGACGCATGATCCCGTATTTTATGGCCGTGCGCAGCAGTGGTGGCCGGGCATCTGATTCTCTTGTCGACGTCGCTGAGGGGTTGATTAGCGAGGCGGTGGACAAGGTCGGCGAGTGGCTCATTTCTCTTTCCGACGGCGCCGAATCCAGTGACGCGTGCGCGGATGCGCTGCAATCCGTGATGGAAGATACCGATTCGGCAATGGAGGACGTTGTCGATTTATTTACGACGGTGGTGGAGACGGGATTGCCCTTGATCTTGCCTTTGCCTCCGCCGGCGAAAAAGATCGCTATGCATGCGTTGACGCAGGTGGGGAACGCAGCGGGTTTGCTCCTGTTGAACCAGGTGAAGGCGCGCGATCGTGCGATCGGTGAAGCGTTGGGGACATTATCGACGCATTGCTCGGAGCAGGTCCGCGTGTGTGGAGTGTGCCCAGTCGAGCCGCCGAAACCGCTGCAACACTGTGATGTAGTGGCATCACGGGGTGGGGATGCGCTGCCGAGTGTTGTGCCGAGGAACGAATCGTCACCACTAGTGAGTGTTTGTCCTTCACCGGCGACGCTGGTTTCGCCAGGGACATCGACGTCACCGTCCTCGTGTGAAATGTTTACCGGGCAGAGGGAGGCCACGGACCAGTCCGCATCGTCATGCCAGTCGCAGTCCTCGGCCCAGTGTTCGTCCTTGGCCCAGTCGGAGGCTGAGTCTGCGCAAAAAGTGACTCCGAAGCTGTCGGACGCGTCGTCGGCGGGACAAACATGTACGCAGATGGCCAGTGGTCTCACCATTGAAAGCACTCAAGGAGCGCCGGACTGGAATCAAAAAACACCGGAGAGTTCGGCCCTTTCGGGCGGGGAGTCTGGCTCAGTGCAAGGAACGAGAGGGCCTTCTTCTATCCGAATGGACGTCTCGGTGCAGCAGCCACTGGAGGCTGTCGCGGAGGAAGAAGCGCACGTAGGACGGCCAGAGGAAACAGCGCCGGGCACTACAGCAGACAACACAACATCACACTTAGGCATCACCGTAGAGAAAGCAGGGGCATGGTGAGTAATACCGAGAATTACCGTGCGGCGTATCAGGCCATCGTGGACGCCCATCGGGCAGAAATGGATAAAAACCTCGCGGAGTTTCACCGCCAATACGGTGAACGGGTGAAGAAACTCGAGGAAATTATTCAGCAGGCCCAGAAGGCGGAAGGGGCCAGCAGCACTATCAGCAAAGAAACCACGTTCGCGACCACGCGCAAAGGCCGGCATCAGGCTCCTGATGGCCACTCGACTTTCACGTTCGGGCGCGCGACGACCAACGGGGATAAGGCTGACAACTCCCATGGCTCGCAGACAACCAATTCTCGCAGCTCTCATACGCCACGAACGCAAGGCACTTCTCGCGGTGGAGGCATTCGGGCGATACGTAGCTGACACAGCCCTCGGCCGACACCGCCCGTGGTTGGCGCTGTGCGTGGCCGCCCCGGCCGTCATCGCCCGCCCCCGCGCGCCTCAACTACAGCGCGTCGCGGAGGCGCTCCATCACATCGGCGTTCTCGGGGAGCTCGTTCGCAATATCATCGCGATCCCAGAACTCAGTGCCCTTGAGGTCCTCATCGGACAAAACGCCGCTGTACTTCTTGTCGCCTTCCGCCGTCGTGCGGACAAAAGCGACAAGCAGTCCGCGAAGTGCGGCACGCTGCGAAAAGCCGGGGGAGCCCAGCCCCAGCACCATATTCTTCACAACCTTTTCCGACATCACCGACTGCGATGCCTTATTCACGCGTCGGTAATAGGAATCGCCCTTCCACTTCGCAGCAATGCGGAGGGACTCGTCGCCAACAAGAACAGAATCCTGACCAGGGGCCAAAATAAGACCGGGAACCTCAATATTTGAAGCAGCGTCCGACGCCCGCGGAGACGTACTACGCGGGAAAACAGCAGCTACACCGGTCAAACCCTTCGGGCCCGGGGTAGCAGACGCGGTCACCGATCCGGACCCCACCGAGACCGAACGCGCGGACACCTCGGAATCCGAGGACGACGAGGAACCCCACTCACCGGCAGCAGCAAGAACAGCCGCACTCGCGCCGAAACCATGCCCCGCCAGCACAAGTTTCTCCGGGTGAACGGTGATAGAACCCTGACCCATCTGGACGCCCGAGATCACAGACATGCAGGTCATGAGGTCATTAGCAAAAGCACCGGGGTTCGGCTTGAAACCGGTTTCGGAATCCGGCGCAGCCACGGCAATACCCCAGCTCGCCAAATGACGAAGAGTGCCGTGATAAGCAGAAATATCGGTCATCCAGTCATGACCGAAGACGACACCGGGGACGTTGTTCCCGTCGGCGGGGAGATAAACCTTGCCGGGAATCCCGACATAATCGAGGTCTCCCACTAAAACCCGGTGCGGGCCACGTTTATCAAGATGAGCTACGAGCGATGAAAGTTTGTCAGCCACAAGAAAACAGTAACCGACGGGCGGGGTAAACGTCGAGATGACACCACATATCGACCGGAATGGGGTGGATGAAGCAGCCCGTATCGACAAAAATTAGTATCATCGTGCCCATGTGTGGAATTGTCGGTTACGTTGGCCGTAAACAGGCCCTCAACATCGCCCTTGCGGCTCTTGAGCGGATGGAATACCGGGGGTATGACTCCGCAGGGATCGCCGTCCTCGACGGCCGGGGCGCCATCAACATAGAGAAAAAAGCAGGAAAGCTGGATAACCTGCGCAACGCTATCGACCACATCGGTACGGATCACCTCACCGGCGCCACAGGAATTGGGCACACCCGCTGGGCAACGCACGGCCGGCCCAACGATGTTAATGCTCACCCGCACCTGTCTTACGACGGCAAAGTCGCCATCGTCCACAACGGCATCATTGAAAACTTCGCCGCCCTTAGGGAAGAAGTTGAAAACACGGGCATTGAACTGAAGTCCGAAACCGACTCGGAAGTCGCAGCCCACCTGGTTGCTTTGGAATACAACCAAGGACAGAACAAGGGGGATTTCGACGCCTCTGTCCTGGCGGTGTTGCGTCGGCTAGAAGGGGCTTTCAGCCTATTATTCACACACGCTGACTACCCGGATCGGATTATCGCTGCCCGACGGTCATCGCCGTTGATTATTGGCATCGGCCAGGACGAAATGTTCTTGGGCTCCGACGTCGCCGCGTTCATTGAATACACGAACAAGGCGGTGGAGATCGGGCAGGACACTGCGGTGACCATCACGAAAGATGGCTACACCCTCACGGACTTCTACGGTAATCAGCAAGAAGGCAAGCCCTTCACCATTGACTGGGATCTGGCGGCCGCTGAAAAGGGCGGCTATGACTCCTTCATGGAGAAGGAGATCAATGAGCAGCCTTCCGCTATCCGCGACACCCTCGCGGGGCACCTTCAGGACGGTCGGATTGTTCTCGACGAGCAGCGGTTATCCGAGGATGAGCTTCGTGAAGTGCAGAAAGTGTTCGTCGTCGCCTGTGGATCGGCGTACCACTCTGGATTGCTGGCGAAATATGCCATTGAGCACTGGGTTCGTATCCCCGTCGAGATCGAGGTAGCTAGCGAGTTCCGCTATCGCGACCCCGTGCTCGACTCCCGGACGCTGGTGGTTGCGGTATCCCAGTCGGGTGAAACCGCGGACACCTTAGAGGCCGTCCGCCACGCGAAGATGCAGAATGCGCGGGTGCTGGCTGTGTGCAACACCAACGGTGCGCAAATCCCGCGCGAAGCCGACGCCGTGCTGTACACCCACGCCGGACCCGAGATCGGTGTGGCGTCGACAAAGGCCTTCTTGGCGCAGATCGCGGCGAACTACATTGTGGGCTTGGCCCTGGCGCAGGCGCGCGGCACGAAATACCCCGACGAGGTCACCGCCATCTACCAGGAGCTCGAACAGATTCCGGAGAAAATCCAGCAGGTCCTGGACCAGGAAGAACACATCACGAACATCGCCCGAGAGATGGGCGCGATTCGGACGATGCTGTTCCTCGGCCGGCACGTTGGGTTCCCCGTGTCGCTGGAGGGGGCCTTGAAGCTCAAGGAGCTGGCATATATTCATGCCGAAGGTTTCCCGGCTGGTGAGTTGAAGCACGGGCCGATTGCCTTGATCGAAGACGATCTCCCGGTGACGGTGGTGGTGCCGAGCCCGCGTGGTAGGGCAGTGCTGCACTCCAAGATTGTGTCGAACATTCAGGAAATCCGCGCGCGAGGTGCAAAAACCATCGTTATTGCGGAAGAAGGCGATGACGCCGTCAAGCCGTTCGCGAATTACCTGATCGAGATTCCGCAGACATCAACACTCCTGCAGCCTTTATTGTCGACGGTTCCTCTGCAGTTCTTGGCGGCCCAGATTGCCCGCGAATGCGGGAACGAAGACATCGACAAGCCACGCAACTTGGCGAAGTCGGTGACTGTCGAATAAGCACGTGAGCACGGTCTTCGGAGTACGGTGGACGACGTTGACGATTGATTGATTCGCCGTTGGTCCACCGGCTGTGTGAGCCGTATGAAGGCTGCGCAAGCCGTCTAAGGAGTGCATCGTGTTCCACCCCCTTCTCCCCGTCGAAGCAATTCGAGCTGCGGAGGAGGGGGTGATTGCGTCCGATTCGTTCCCCGACGAAACGATGCAAAAAGCGGCCACGGCAGTGGCTGATACCGTGCAGTGGCTGTCGACCCTGCCGGGAGTGCCCGGCAATGATCGGGCAGCGGGTCCGGATGATAATGGTGCACATGGACTTTCTGGGTTGTCCCAGGAGAAACCTTCTTCCCCGGCGGTGATTATTGTCGCAGGTAGCGGTGGCAATGGGGGCGACGCGCTCTACGCCGGAGCTGTGCTCGTTCAGCGCGGGTGGCACGCGGTGGCCGTGTGCGTGGGGTCGTCCGTTCATGAGCGGGCGCGCCGGGCGTTCGAGAAGTCGGGCGGAGTTGTCGTCGGAAAGAACGGGGAGGCCGAGGAGGCCGACCTCAGTCCTGAGGAGTTAGTGCAGTATCGCGCCCGTTTTTCGTCGTGTTTTCTTATCGACGGGGTAACGGGGATTGGTGGCCATGGGCCTCTTCGTGACGAGCCGGCCACGTGGATCGCTGCGGCCGCGGACGCGGAGATTCCGGTGGTGGCGGTGGATATTCCGTCCGGAATTGATGCGGATACCGGGATCGCCCACACCCCACATGTGGTGGCTGCAGCGACCGTGACATTTGGTGCTTTTCGACGTGCCCACGCCATGAATTCCGATTGCGGGGTTGTTCTTCAGGCGGATTGTGGGTTGCGCGATGCCTGTCGCAGCGAGTGCGAGAAGCGTGAGGCGGATGGTGAGCTGGTTGCCTCTGGCGTGAGGGCGGTGACGCCGCCGGATATTCGGCAGATCGCTCTGCCCGACGGGATGGTGACGCTGGCGCCTGATGCGGCTAAGGTTCGCGGGACGGACGCTCGCGGAGAAGCGCCCGGAGCGGCGTCGTCGGCGGTGTGGCCGGCGATGGCGTTGGAGCCAGGGGCGCATGATGACAAGTACACCGGCGGAGTAGTGGGGGTTCGCGCCGGATCCCCCGAGTACCCGGGCGCTGCTGTGTTGTGCACGACGGCTGCGGTTCGCGCCACGAGCGCGATGGTTCGTTTCGCTGGTAAGAGTCGCGATGCGGTCGTCGCTGCCCATCCCGAGATCGTGGCCGCTGACGATATTGCCTCGTCAGGGCGTGTTCAGGCGTGGGTTGTCGGCCCCGGTGGTGGTGTCGAGAGGAATTACGATGACCTCCACGGTCTTCTGAGTGGTTCAGAGACGTCACACGCATGCCCCATCCTTATCGACGCCGACGGGGTGACCGCCCTGTGCCAACCGAGCAAGAACAAGGCGGGGTCGGACGAGGAGCACGCGGACTCTGACGAGACGTTCCCGCTGATCCACGCGGTCAAGAATTACGACGGTGCCGTTATTTTGACCCCACACCAGGGTGAATTCCGACGTGTCGTGAAGGCTGTTCTCGCGGAACCGTCGGTGGAATTGTCCTCTGAGGAACGCGAGGCCTTGACTGACGTTCTTAATCAGGACAGCGACTACCCGCGTATACCCGCGGTATCAGCGGTAACGAGAGCGTTGCATTGCGTGGTGCTCCTTAAAGGTCGGTCCACGGTGGTCGCGGCCCCGGCGGATAGATCGTCTGGCACTCTGGCGGATGCATCGTCGCAGGTAAAAGTGTGTGTTGTCGATGCCGGGTGTTCGTGGGCAGCGACACCGGGCTCCGGTGATGTGTTGTCGGGACTCGCTGGCGCGTTGGTTGCTGAGAGCGTCGGCCACGCCGGTCCCGATACCGAGTTGCCTTTGTCCGCCCTCATGGAGACTGTCGTTCGTGCCGCGGTCATTCATGCGTCGGCGGCTGATATCGCAGCAGAGACCGAAGATGGATATGCGCCGACGTCGGCGTCGGTTATTGCAGAGGCCATTCCGCGTGCACGCGCGCGCCTTCAGATGTAGGCCGCTCAAGCGCGGTTTTCGCTGGTTATAGGCCGTTTCGAGAATCTCCGTCGGCCGTGTCCTAGGCAGGTGGCACAATGATGTCTATGCCCATCCAGTCTTCATCTCATGCTGTATCTAGCGACCATTTATCCGCGGGCGGTAACGACGCGGCTCTGCCCGGCCTTTTGACCATGACCATCGACCGCGACGCATTGGCGCATAATGCGCAGGCCGTGGCGCGGAACGCACAGCTGGCAAACCCGGATCACCCGGCGGAGTTGATGGCTGTGGTGAAAGCGAATGGGTACAACCACGGGGCGGTGGAAGCTGCACGGGTGTTCTTGGCCAATGGCGCCACCCAGCTGGGTGTGGCGACGATTACCGAGGCGGTGGAGCTTCGCCAGGCTGGGATTTCAGCGCCCATTCTGGCCTGGATCTGGAACGCAGACGACCACGTCTCTGTTAAAGCAGCCCTGGATTACGGGATCGACCTGGGCGTTCCGACGCTGGCGCATATCAGAGCCATTGTCGATGAAGCGACCGAGCGCAAACGCTCCCAAGAAGACTGGGAATTTGTCCCCCCTCGCGTGACGGTGATGGTGGATTCGGGTCTGAGCCGTTCGGGGATCTCTCCTGACCAATGGGATGACGCGCTGAAGGAACTGAGCGCAGCAAGTAGTGATTCCATCATCGACGTCACTGGCGCATTTACCCACCTGGCCAGCGCAGATGCCGCGGATAACCCGTCGAATAATCGGCAGAAGGCTCAGTTCGATGCCGCGATTGAGGAGCTGCAGGCGGCCGGAATTCCTGTTCGCATCAACCACATGTGTAATTCACCTGCCTCGGTGACCAGGCCGGACATGTTTTACCAGATGGTGCGCCCGGGTGTTGCGCTGTACGGAATGGATCCGTTGGAGGAGCCGGCAGATCGCTCGGCGTCCACCGGTTCTTCGTTGGTCTCGCAATTGAAGCCGGCGATGACTTTATCTGCGCCGATTGTCGCGAAGCGGTTGGTCAAGGCTGGGGAATCAGTGAGTTATGGCGGGACGTGGACAGCGGACGTCGACACAGTGACGGGCGTTGTTCCCGCTGGTTATGCCGACGGGATCCCTCGTGCGCTGTCCGGCCGTATGGAGGTCGCGATCAACGGGCGTCGGTATCCGCAAATCGGACGTGTGTGCATGGACCAGATTGTTGTCGCCCTGGGTCCGGCGGGCTCAAAGCAGGCCAGCGCAGTTCACCAGGGCGATGAGGCAGTTATTTTTGGTCCACCCGGCGAGTGCATCGGTTCAGATGGCAAGCCTGCCTCATTGCCGACGGCCACGGAATTGGCCGAAACCCTCGGCACCATTCATTACGAGATCCTGACCAGCCCGCATACCCGCGTCCATCGACGGTATGTCGGCCGCGGTCTTGTCGACGGCCGTGTTCGTGTCCGTAATGCGGAGGCGACGCAAACTCTGGCTGAATCGATCGCTCACGCTTTGCGGCCGGGTGACGTCGTCGTGTTGGACGGGCCACTGGGTGCGGGTAAAACCACGTTTACGCAGGGGCTGGCCAGAGGTTTGCATGTATCAGGCCGTGTAACATCGCCGACGTTTACCATCGCCCGCGAACATCCCGGCCCGGTGCCGTTCATTCATGTCGACGCGTATCGCCTGCTGGGCGATACCACGACGGATCCGATCGGCGCCCTCGATTCGCTGGATTTGGATACGCGCATTCCCGATAGCATCGTCGTGGCGGAATGGGCCGCGGATATGGCCGATGCGTTGGAGCAGGATTATCTGTTGATCCGCCTTGAGCGCGCGACGGGTGGCAGCGAGAGGCCCGCTGGCAACGACGCCTCTGCTGGGGGCGACACATCAGCACCAGCAGATCCCGTCGATTTTGATGAGGACGAACCACGAGTCATTTCGTGGACATGGGTCCGGCGGTAATCTATCCATCATGCTCGTGCTGGTTATTGATACTGCGACACCGTATGTCACCGCGGGGCTTGTCGACGTCACCTCGCGGGACACGATCCGCGCGCGGTCTAACAGGAGCGTTCGAGATTCCCGCGCGCACAACGAAGTGTTGACGCCCTTCATCATGGAGTGCTGTGACGAAGTGGGAGTTACCTCGCGCGATCTCGACGCGGTTGTTGTGGGTGTGGGTCCCGGGCCGTTCACGGGATTGCGAGTCGGTATGGCGACTGCTGCGGCGTTTGGGGACGCTTTGGATATTCCCGTCATCGGGGTGTGCTCACTGGATGGTCTGGCGTGGAATGCCGTCGCGGATGCCACCCAGCATGAGGGGGACACGATTATTGTTGCGACGGATGCTCGCCGCCGAGAGGTGTATTGGGCCACGTACCGCATGTCCGACGGGCACCCCGTGCGCGTCACGGAACCCGAGGTCACGCGTCCAACGGATGTTCATGTGCCCGGAAAAGCGGATACTCCTGCACAACAGCCGAGTTTTGCAGTTGTGTCTGATTCCGTGGCCGACGCTCTTTTGTCCAGCGTGACCAGTGTTAACCAGTCGGTGGACGCGCAACCGGACATCGTGAACTTCGTTCGCGCAGCCCTCGACCACCCCATGAATCTCGACCGCGCGAATCTTGACCGCACGAAGAACGTCGACGATTCTGCCGACTCCACCCGGGATGACAGCGACCGCAACGCGCTCTTCCCGCGACAGTCAGATCTCCAATCCCTCCGCCCTCTTTATTTACGACGGCCCGACGCCGTGCCACCGAAAGCAAAGCCGGTGAGCCCCGCTATCAGCGAGGAAGCGATTACTCGCGCGCGTCAGCTCCGTGAACAGATGACGGCAGACCGCGATGAGTGACGGCCAGCACGCTAGTGCTCCGCCCGATAATCTCCCTGACGGAATGACTCTCGTCCAGCTAGACGCCACCGCCGCCGCTGCCTGTGCGGAACTGGAAGCAGAAATTTTCCCGGACGACTCGCCATGGCCCTACGAAGGATTCCTCGCGGAGCTCCGCGACCCGAGATCGGTGTACGCCGGCCTTGTCACGTCAGCAGCTTCCCGCGCCGGGCACAGCGATGAAAAAGGGGAGAACCCGCGTCGTAAAACTCAAAGGTCACCTGACGCGATGACCCTCGTCGGCTATGCCGGACTAGGAGTCTTAGGCCCGGACGATGACCCAGAATTTGAAGTCCGAACCATCGGGTTAGATCCCGCATGGCGTGGTCACGGCCTGGGACGAGTGCTGTTGGAGACAATCCTCTATGTCGCCGATAACGCGCCCGGCCCTGTGTTCCTCGAGGTGCGCACCGACAATAAGCCAGCCATCGGGTTGTACGAATCAGAAGGCTTCACGGTGTTAGGCACTCGAAAGAACTATTATCAGCCGTCGGGTGCAGACGCGTTCACCATGAAAAGGGAACCCAGACCGGACTAGCCCCACACAAGCCCTCCCACCACGTGTTTTCAGTCATCCCGCCCCGGTGTCTACGCTTGTCATCATGCGCGCAATCGTGATGGGTGTGGAGAGTTCATGTGACGAAACGGCCGTGGGCATTGTCGAAGTCACCACGCACGACGACGCCGACCCCACCGTGACCGTCCTAGCCAACCGCGTCGCTAGTTCGATGGAACAGCACGCCCGCTTCGGTGGCGTCGTCCCGGAGGTCGCCTCCCGCGCCCACCTGGAGGCCATGGGGCCGGTCATGCGGGCAGCCCTCGCCGACCTGAAAACCGCGCGCCCCGACGTCGATAAGCCAGATTATGTGGCCGCAACGGTTGGCCCAGGTTTGGCTGGTGCCCTCCTCGTCGGTTCATCGGCGGCGAAGGCGTACGCCGCTGCGTGGGGTGTTCCGTTTTACGGGATGAACCACCTGGCCGGACACATCGCGGTGGGGGCTCTGGCCGACGCGGACCTGGACCTCGACCACGCCATCGCGCTTCTCGTATCCGGCGGCCACACTCAGATTCTGAAGGTTAACGGCCTGGGCAAACCCATGCAGGAGCTGGGGTCAACCCTCGACGACGCTGCCGGCGAGGCCTATGACAAGGTGTCGCGTCTCCTGGGGCTGGGGTACCCGGGTGGCCCGATTATCGACAAGCTGGCAGCCGAGGGGAACGCGAAGGCCATCCGTTTCCCGCGCGGTGTGATGCGCCCACAGGATCTCTGCGGCCCCCACCGGTACGATTTTTCGTTCTCTGGTTTAAAGACCTCCGTCGCCCGTTATATTGAGGCAGCCGAGCGGAACCACCAGACGGTGTCGCTGCCCGATGTGTGCGCATCGTTCCAAGCAGCAGTGGCGGACGTGCTGACCGAGAAGGCGGTGTTGGCTTGTACCGATACAGAAGCGACGACGCTGCTGCTCGGCGGCGGGGTCGCGGCGAACTCTGGTTTGCGTCGCCTTGCCACCGCGCGGTGCCAGAGCGCGGGGATCAACTTATGCGTCCCAGAGATGAAGTTGTGCACGGATAACGGCCTCATGATTGCGGTGGCCGCAGCATATTCGATAGCACGCGGTGTGGGGCCATCGGGGCTCGGCGCTGCCACAAATCCTGGTCTTGACGTCGCTATTCCCGTTGTATAAACGCTCTAAAAAGTGCCCGCCCAAGCGCTTTCACATATGGCTGCACGAGCGTGTTTGGATATTTAGCACTCCCGGTGGTTGAGAGCTGGCACTCACACGGGTAGAGTGCCAATCAGGTTGTGAATCACAGTTGTTCACCCGCGACGACGGCTGTGGGAAAACCTGTCAAGAGCACAATTTTCCATTCACTTTCCATTCACTGGAGGAAGTAATCGTGGCTAAGGTCAACATCAAGCCTCTTGAGGATAAGCTCCTCGTTCAGATCGTCGAAGCTGAGACCACCACCGCATCCGGACTGGTTATCCCGGATACCGCTAAAGAAAAGCCGCAGGAAGCTACCGTCGTCGCTGTTGGGCCCGGCCGTACCGATGAAAACGGCAAGCGCGTGCCCATGGACGTTGCCGAGGGCGACGTCGTCATCTTCTCCAAGTACGGCGGAACTGAGATTAAGTACGCTGGCGAGGAATACTTGATTCTCTCGCAGCGCGATGTGCTCGCTGTCGTCGAAAAGTAATCGTTCAGGAGAGGTAGAGGCACAGTATGTCGAAGCTTATTGCATTCGACGAGGAAGCCCGCCGTGGCCTGCAGTCTGGCGTTGACACTCTTGCCGACGCCGTCAAAGTCACCCTCGGCCCACGGGGTCGCAATGTGGTGCTTGACAAGGCTTTTGGTAGCCCCCTCGTCACGAACGACGGTGTGACGATCGCCCGCGATATCGACGTTGAGGATCCTTTCGAGAACCTCGGCGCCCAGCTGGTGAAGTCCGTCGCCGTCAAAACTAACGATATCGCCGGTGACGGCACCACAACCGCAACGTTGCTGGCCCAGGCTCTTGTCGACGCTGGTCTGCGCAATGTTGCTGCTGGTGCCAACCCGCTCGCGCTCAACGTTGGTATCAAGGCCGCTGCGGAGAAAGCCGTTGAGCTGCTCCGCGCCCGCGCCACCGAGGTATCCAGCACCGACGAGATCGCCAACGTCGGTACGGTGTCCTCCCGCGACGCTGAAATCGGCGCGATGGTTGCGTCGGCTATGGAAAAAGTCGGCAAAGACGGCGTTGTGTCCGTTGAGGAATCGCAGTCGCTGAACGACGAGTTGGCTGTTACCGAAGGTGTGTCCTTCGATAAGGGCTACTTGTCGCCGTACTTCGTCACCGATACGGAGACCGGGGAAGCGGTTCTGAATGACGCCCTGGTTCTGTTGGCTCGCGAGAAGATCTCGTCACTGCCGGATTTCCTCCCGGTGCTGGAGAAGATCGCTAAGTCTGGCAAGCAGGTCCTGATCGTTGCCGAGGATGTTGAGGGCGAGCCGCTCTCGATGCTGGTTGTGAACTCGATCCGCAAGAGCCTGAACGTGTGCGCCGTGAAGTCGCCATACTTCGGCGATCGTCGCAAGGCTTTCATGGACGACCTTGCTGTGGTCACCGGTGCAACTGTCATCGATAAGGAAGTTGGCCTCAGCTTGAGCGAGGCCGACGAATCCTACTTCGGTTCCGCACGTCGCATCACCGTGACCAAGGATGAGACCATCATTGTCGACGGTGGCGGCACCAAGGAAGATCTTCAGTCCCGACGTGACCTGCTCCGTCGCCAGATTGATGAGACGGATTCCACGTGGGATCGCGAGAAGCTGGAAGAGCGCCTGGCTAAGCTCTCCGGCGGTGTGGCCGTGGTGAAGGCTGGCGGTGCAACTGAGACTGAGGTTTCGGAGCGCAAGCTGCGCATCGAGGACGCGATCAACTCCGCTCGCGCTGCTGCGCAAGAAGGCGTTGTTGCTGGTGGCGGCTCCGTGTTGGTTCAGATTTCTCGTGAGCTCGAGGAATTTGCCGATCAGTTCGAAGGCGACGAAAAAGTCGGCGTGAAGGCTATGGCTGATGCGTTGACCAAGCCCGCGTTCTGGATTGCTCACAACGCTGGTCTTGATGGCGCTGTTGTGGTTAACCGGATCAAGGATCTGCCGAACGGTGAAGGCCTCAATGCTGACACCTTGGAGTACGGCAACCTGATCGAGCAGGGAATTATCGACCCTGTGAAGGTCACCCACTCCGCTGTGGACAATGCGACATCGGTGGCTCGGATGGTTCTGACCACCGAGACCGCTGTGGTGGACAGGCCAGAGGAAGAAAAGCCTGAGGCGGAAGGCCATCATCACCACCACTAAAGGTGGCGACGAGCATGCGTGAGGAAACGCGGTCGCGCACCGCGCCACCCTCTGTGTGCTAAATAACAGCTGAAACGACGGGGCTCACTCTTAACGAGGTGGGCCCCGTTTTGTGATCCGTAATTAAGGGCGAACAACCTGCATATCGCGCAGGTGCCGGTAAAACGTCACACGAGTCAGCGGGCGCGGGTGGGCGACGCCATCGCGATACACCATAAATGGCTCCCCACCAGCTTGAACGGCGCGCCCAGTGAGCACTGCACTATCAACAGCGCCGGCCTCGGGGCCACGGTGAAAGAATCGCCCCAACAATCCGTTCCGCTTATGGGGCGAGCCGGATCGTGTGGGGTGCGTCCGGTCACCGCTGTAGACAGACGGTCCTGTCATTGCAACGGCAGCAATTCCCGGCGCGGCCAACGTGGATATCAACCGCGTGCCATAAAAATCGCTCCCATCAGGAGCTCCGACGGTGGTGTCGTCGATAATGATTTCGCCGACAAACGGCGAGCCATCCGTTGAACAGATTTCGGCGACCCCGAGAGTTACCCTGCCAGAATCATCGCGGATAAGGGGTACCGGACGGACCGATCCCGACAAAGCGATTGACCAGGGCTTATCGGCCACACCCCAACTCGTCGCAATCCCCGACGGCGCTTCGACGCTCGACTCGCCCGGCGAAACACGGGAGCCCGATGAAGCATAAACCTTGGCCAGGACAGGGACGTAAGCGAGCTCGATCCATGTGGCGTCGATACGCATTAATCGCGTGGCCACAGCATCAAGATCGGCATCAGTGCCAACAACAACTAGCCGAACGGTGTCGATCGGCGTGCGCGGATCCGGGCCGGGCGCCCCAAGGTGATCAACATCGGGCTGTGCGGCGATTTCATCGAGGCTCGGCGTCGGATCGTGGGGAAGGTACCGTGCCACCAGCTCATCGATAAAGTGCAGATCCTTACGGCCCGGGCAGGTGGGGATGGTATGCACGGGCAGGGGGAGGTCCTGGGGAAGCGGTGCATCACCGCAACGGACGATGTGAATGGGCATAGGGTACGGTGATCCTTCGACAATGAACGCTGCAAAAACCGTTGGTGGCTGCATGGAGCCGAGCGCTAGACGCGGAAAGTCCGGCAGCCCATGCCACTAACCAGCGGTGTACGGTGTCACGACCATCGTAGCCGGGCAGGTTTTCACCGTCGGTGCGCGGGGTTTTGCCTATTTACCTAGCTGTTTGGCCCTTCTGCACACGCGCGCGCTCTCACCCGTTACACTTGACGTGGTTTGTGCCCCGATTGGCACTCCGACGTTAGGCTTGTGGTCCCGGCTCGTCGGCAATCCATGGGACCGTGGGAGTTTTCGTGACTGCTGCTGCGATCGTTGTCGTGGGTGCTCAGTGGGGCGATGAAGGCAAAGGTAAAGCTACCGACATTTTGGGCGGCAAAGTTGACTACGTCGTCAAGCCCAATGGCGGTAACAACGCTGGTCACACGGTGGTTGTGGGCGGCGAGAAGTACGAACTCAAGCTGCTCCCCGCGGGAGTGCTGTCCCCGAACGCCACTCCGGTGCTGGGCAATGGCGTGGTGATCAACCTGGAGGCACTGTTCTCTGAGATTGACGGCCTTGAGGCCCGCGGTGCCGACGCATCACGGCTGCGGATTTCGGCGAACGCGCACCTCGTTGCCCCTTATCACCAGACTCTTGACCGTGTCGGCGAGCGGTTCTTGGGTAAGCGAGCCATCGGCACGACGGGCCGCGGTATCGGGCCCACCTACTCCGACAAGGTCGCCCGCGTGGGGATCCGTGCGCAGGATGTTCTCGATCCGTCGATCCTCCGCCAAAAGATCGAGTCTGCCTTGGACTTTAAGAACCAGGTGCTGGTCAAGATCTACAACCGGAAGGCGATCGATCCGGACGAGGTCTTCGATTACTTCATGTCCTACGCGGACCGCCTGAAGCCGATGCTGATCGACACGGCAACTGTGCTGAATAAGGGCCTTGATGAGGGCAAATCTGTCCTTATGGAGGGTGGCCAGGCCACGATGCTCGACGTCGACCACGGCACGTATCCGTTTGTGACCAGCTCGAACCCGACGGCCGGTGGTGCGTCGGTGGGGTCGGGCATCGGTCCTGCGCGGATCACGTCGGTTCTGGGTATTTCGAAGGCCTACACGACGCGCGTCGGTGCGGGCCCCTTCCCTACAGAGCTTTTCGATAAATGGGGCGACTACCTGCGCGATACGGGCCACGAGTTCGGCGTGAACACCGGTCGTCCGCGTCGGTGTGGGTGGTATGACTCGGTCGTCGCGCGATATGCAGCCCGCGTCAACGGTTTCACCGATCTGTTCATCACCAAGTTGGACGTCCTCGGCGGCATTGGCGAGATCCCCATCTGCGTTGGTTACGACGTTGACGGCGTCCGCCACGATGAAATGCCCCTGACGCAATCGGACTTCCACCACGCCGTCCCGATCTACGAGACCATGCCCGCGTGGGAAGAGGACATCAGCGGTGCGCGGTCAGTGTCCGATTTGCCGCAGAAGGCCCAGGATTACTTGGAGCGGCTGGAAGAATTGTCTGGTTGCCGTATTTCTTACATCGGTGTTGGCCCCGGTCGCGACGAAACCATCGTTATTAACGACGTTCTGAAGCCTGAGAATTAAGGCGGGGAATGCTCAGAGTTTTGGCGCGGTGACGTGCTGCGCGGAGTGATAGGCGCTCGTGGAACATGACGTTCCGCGGGCGCTTTTCGTATGCGTGGAGTGTGCGTCTTTCTTTGCGCTTTAGCTTTACTCCGCGCCACGTGGAGTGTACGGGGAGTGCGTGCGTGCCGTGTGCGTGGCGTATGTGCGGGGGCAGTGACGTACGCGAAGCCGCTGATAATTATGAGACAGCCCACAAACCACACCCTTTAGGGGTTGAGATTCGTCCAAAACGTGCTTTTATCAGAAGTGAAGCCAATATTTTTTCTGCGCATAGGGGCAGAACCGCACTAGTCTCGCACGTAGAGATAGATCATAATCACCCTATGAATGTGATCTAGAACATAGAGGAAGCTCGTCGCGTGGAACGAAGGAAACCGCTTCCTTCACGACGTCATCACGTGGTGATCCAAGCGGCAGCGGCCACTGCTCTGACCCGGTGTTCCGATCCGTCCAGACAGGGCATCACGGAGCAGCGTCGGCAGGCAGGACTTGTCGGCACGAAAGATCGTCGGCAAGCGCGACCTTCCCGCACACGACCGTCGTGACAAGTCAATACAGAGCAATACGTGGTGTGGCATGAGGAATCATGCCAGCCGGCCAAGAGGAGGGCGTTATGAAAAGATCGACCGCAGAGTGGATCTATAACAAGATGAACGACATCCGCAACTTTGAGGATCGAGTTCACGGACTTTTCGCAAAAGGGGAGATCCCTGGCTTCGTTCACCTTTATGCAGGTGAGGAAGCTGTTGCGGTGGGTGTGTGCGCACACCTGACGGAGGAAGATTCCATCACCTCGACGCACCGTGGACACGGGCACTGCGTCGCCAAGGGGTGTGACCTGAACCGCATGATGGCCGAGATCTTCGGCCGCAAAGACGGTCTGTGCGGCGGCAAGGGCGGATCGATGCACATCGCCGACATCGATACCGGGATGCTCGGCGCGAACGGCATGGTCGGTGGTGGGTTCGCGCTCGCCACCGGCGCGGCCTTACGGAACCAATATTTGGATACCGACGCGGTCGCCGTGTGTTTCTTCGGCGACGGGGCGTCGAACGAAGGCGTGTTCCACGAGGCCTTGAATATGGCCGGCATTTGGAAACTCCCGGTGGTGTTCGTCTGTGAAAACAACATGTTCGGCGAGGCCACCCCACAGAATTACGCGTGCGCCAGCGAGACGATCGCGCAGCGAGCGGCGGCCTACGACATGCCCGGCAAAGTCATCGACGGCAAGAACGTCATCGAGGTATATGACGAGGTCGGAGACGCTATCAAGCGTGCCCGCAAGGGAGAAGGCCCCAGCCTCATCGAATGCCGCACCTACCGCAAGTACGGGCACTTCGAAGGCGACGAACAAGCGTATAAAGCCACGGAAGGCGCTGAGAAGGAGTTCGCCGATCTGGATCCGATCCCACGCTTCCGTGAGGACGCGATCGAGAAGGGATGGCTCAGCAAGAAAAAGGCCGACGAGATTGAAAAGGCCAGCGAAAAGCGCATCGATGATGCGATCGAATTCGCAGAGCAGAGCCCCATTCCTGACCCTGAAGACCTGTTAAGCAACGTCTTCGCCTAACTCACTAGAGCCGATTAACTAAGAGAGGAGTACATAGTCATGGCACGTGAAATTAGCTTCATGAAGGCCACTAATGAAGCGCTCGCTCAGGCAATGCGCGCAGACGATCGTGTGATGCTGTTAGGCGAAGACCTTGCAGGTGGTCACGGTGTAGAACATTTGAATGGTGATGGTGCGTGGGGTGGCGTGATGGGCGTCACCAAAGGACTCATTGAGGAGTTCGGTGAAAAACGCGTTAAGGACACGCCTATCTCAGAGATGGGATATATGGGTATCGCGGTCGGTGCGGCGGCCACAGGGCTTCGCCCCGTCCCCGAGCTCATGTTCAATGACTTCCTAGGGTTCTGCTTCGACACGCTGCTGGGGCAGGCGTCGAAAATGCGGTACATGTTCGGCGGTAAAGCAAAGTTGCCGCTGACGGTCCGCACGATGCACGGTGCGGGCGCCTCCGCCGCGGCCCAGCACTCGGGTTCGTACTACGGCCTGTTGGGCGCTATCCCCGGTATCAAGGTCGTTGTCCCGTCGACGCCGTACAACGCCAAAGGCCTGTTGCTGTCGAGTATCGAGGAAGACAACGTTGTGGTGTTTTCCGAGGACAAGACGCTGTATGCACAGAAAGGCGAGGTTCCGGAGGACTACTACACGATCCCGCTGGGCAAGGCCGACGTTGTTCGCGAAGGCGACGACCTCACCATTGTCACCATCGGAAAGATGCTGTACCAGGGCATCGAGGTTGCCGACCAGCTGGCGTCGTCGGGAATAAGTGTTGAGCTTATCGACCTGCTGACGGTGGCACCGTGGGACCAAGAAACTGTGCTGGAGTCCGTCCGGAAGACTGGGCGCTTGATCGTCGTCGATGAGGCGAACCCGCATAACAACACGGCAACTGACATCGCCGCGGTCGTGTCCGACCAGGCCTACGACTACTTGGACGGCCCCGTCAAGCGAGTGACCGCGCCCAATACTCCGGTGCCGTTTGCCTCCAATTTGGAACAGCTCTACATCCCCGATGCTGCGCGCATCATGGAGGAAGCCGACGAGCTGATCTTCGACCTCAAGAAGTAAGGAAACGATCATGGCAACAGAAGTATTGATGCCTAAGCTCGGCCTTACCATGACGGAAGGCCTAGTTGACGAGTGGTATAAAAACGAAGGCGACGCCGTCAAGAAGGGCGAAGCTCTGTGCTCGATTAGCTCGGAGAAACTGTCCGGAGATGTTGAAGCCGACGACGACGGGACGCTCCTGAAAATTCTCGTGGCTGCAGGGGATTCGACGGCGGTGAAAACGCCTATTGCCTACGTGGGCGACGCTGGTGAAACCGTCTCTGCAGCAGCGACGGGACCTACGGGTGAGGAGGATTCCTCGGGTGCGGGTGGTGGTGCCGACACTGATGCCGGTGCCGGGGCTGGAGCTTCCGGCGCCGATGCCACCGATGAGGATGACTTCGAGGCGGGCGCCCGGCGCGCGAACCGCGACACGAGTGGCGATGGCAAGCGCATCTTTATCTCTAAAGTCGCAGAGAAGATGGCCAAGAAGCATGGCATCGACTATTCGAAAGTCAAGGGCACGGGCGGTCATGGGCGGATCACGAAGCGTGATATGAAGGCCTACATTGAGTCCCACCCGTCGGATGCGGATTCGCAGGAGGCGTCGTCTGAAGGGGCGGCGGCGGATGCATCGGCAAGTGGTGCCGTGGCCGCGCCGGTGACGGCTGGTGAAGGCCTGACCGGCATGCGCAAGATCATCGCGCAGAATATGATGCATAGTTTGCATTCCACAGCGCAGTTGACATTGCACCGGAAGGTGAATGTGACTGACCTGCTGGCCACGGTGTCTGAGATCAAGGGCAACGTCGGCCCTGGTGATGAGGCCAAGGCGCTCAGCATGAACGTGCTGCTGATCAAGGCGGTGGCTATCGCCCTGCAGGAGCATCCTTCGCTGAATGCGCACTACGACGGCCACGAGTACGAGCAGTGCGACGACGTCAACATCGGTGTGGCTGTGGCCCTGGACGATGGTTTGGCCGTGCCGACGGTTCCGAACGTCGTTGGCCAATCGTTATCGCAGTTGAGGACCGTGTTCCACGATCGTGTTGATCGCGCGCGGACTGGCGATATCGACACCCTCGCACCCGGAACGTTCACCATTACGAACCTCGGGACCGACGGGATCGAGTATTTCACCCCGGTGCTCAACGTCCCGGAGGTCGCGATCCTGGGGGTCGGCGCGCAGAGCACGCGGCTGACCTTAAACGGTGAGGGCGAGATTGAAGAAGTAGTTGAGCTGCCGTTGAGCTTGACTATTGATCATCAAACTGTCGACGGTCGTACGGGTGCGGAGTTCCTCAGCACCTTGGCCGACGTGTTGGCCGAGCCGTACCGGGTTCTGCTGTAAAGGTCGCGTTATGGCTGGCCCTTTATCGGGGGCCAGCCATGAGGCGTGGACTGTAACGCTTGCCGACGATGTTGGCGACGCTGCTCTCCGTGATTATTCCGTGGCGAATATCAGCGCTAATGGCGCCATTGCGGTAGCTGAAATGCGGTGTCCGCCCGTAATTCCATTCCCAGCTGCGTTGCGTGCGAAGGTGGGGGCGTAGTTGGTGCGCGTAATCGTCGGCATGGGCGGTTCGGTACATGACAACGCCTTCGCGCTTCATATGTGCGGCAAAGTGCTCGTGAACCGTTGTCTGTACAGCGTCGATAGTCACATTCGGGAGGTTCGTAACAGGGGAGGGGACCGACGGGATTCCATTGACATGCACATGCGGGTCGTGGGCCCGGAGGGCTTCGTGAAGCATGGCGAGGTCCGCGTCGACAAGAATTGTTCCGTGGAGGAGGCCGTGAGTGAGAGTTTCACGGATAGCGGAGCCCGTGATTTTAAAGGCGCTGCCGTTGTGCTGGAGGAAGATCGATCGACGGGGGTCGGCATAGACCTTGAAGCCGAGTGACTGTAGGGCGTCGCGCGCGATTGTGATGGGGAGGTCCCGCGAGAAGTACGGTTTGGATGCCATGAACGTGAAGTTCAGGTTTCCTAGGTCGTGGTAGACGGTTCCGCCGCCACTGATCCGACGGAAGAGTGGGATGTGGTGGCTGTGGAGGAACTCGGTATTTGCTTCGTACCAGGGGTTTTGTGCTCGGCCGACCATGACGGCGGGGCTATTGCGCCACATAAGGAGGGCCGCTTCTTTCTGCCCCAGCGAGTCGAACAGAAAGCGTTCGAAGGCCAGGTTATGGAGCGGATCGTGGCTGGTGAGGCGCCATAGCGTCGTCGTGAACATGATGATGTGATCACATGGGCGGGATTGGGATTAGTAAAGCTCGTCTCCGCTCTTATGTCCGAGGCCGGGGTGGTGGTCGAACCGCACAACCCCGACGGCGACGGTGTCAGGAACGGCTTTCTTGACGCGTGCGACGCCTTCGATGCCGAAACCGCCGCATAACTCGATAGCGACGTATTCTTCGTCGGCGAGTTTCGATGCTACGTCGGCGGCTTGGGCGTAATCGTTGACGGCCACCGTGAGGAGTTCGACGCCTGGAGTTGTGACGGTCGAGCGGTTGGTGGAGGGGTCGGCGCCGGTGTCGACGAACATGAATGCAGCTTTGAGAGCCATAGTGGTACTCCGTAGGTGTAGAGGCTGGGTTGATGTGAGGCTGGGATTTCTCGAACCTGGCCACATTCTATCGCTCTATGGCGTGCGTATTCTCTCTATAAAGTGTGTTTGTAGTCCTACGCATGGCCCCGTTTTAATAGAGATCCAGCCCACTCTTGTGAGCGTGATAGCTTCACAAGGTGGGCTGAACTGTTGACATCAGCCTTTTGTTATTAACTCTTCGGCGAAGCTGTAAGGGCTTCTAAGAGGATAGGGGGAGAGAAATGGTTGTAACGGTAGCCAGTGCTGTTCTGTCAGCGTCTTATGTATTGTTCATCATTTGGTGGATTATCGTCTGTTTTTAACCGTTCCACACGCATGTGCAGGTCATACTTATCCCTCAATTGCGCTATTTTCTGCATAAGTGGTGATTCGTGGTGAGCATCAAGTGCAGATTGATCTTCCCAAGAATCAACCAAGAGGATGGTATGAGGATCATCGATCGATTGAAAGTACTCATACCGTAAATTTCCTTTTGTATTGCGGATAGCTTCGACAGTTCCGCTTGTAGTCATTTCTTCCGCAAAACGCTGCGCGGCGTCGTCGGTACCTGTATAGAAAAGATGAATCATAATTGTCATAATTTATTTTCTCTATTATTGGTAGAGAAAGAAAGCCTGCTCCTGTGAAAGTCTACCTATAGTCTCGTTGTGGGGCAGTACGTTATTGTGCTTAATTGTGCGCTTGTCGCCAGCGGAAGCGAGGTTTTCTGTGCGCAGACTTGTAGCGGATGTTGATACGGGTATCGACGACATGCTCGCTCTGATTTATCTCGCGGCACGGCACCGCGCCGGGGAAATTGAGTTAGCCGGCGTGACCACCGTCGCAGGAAATACGACGGTCGAGAATGTCGCGGTGAACACGCGTTGGGTGCTTGACCTGTGCGGATGCCCCGACATCCCCGTTGGGGTGGGGCCAGCCGTACCGGTTTCGATTCCGTTGACCACCACTCCCGAAACTCACGGCGATTACGGCCTCGGATACGCCCGACCTCCGCGTGAGGTGGGCGAGCGGCTGTTGGTGGATGGTGGCGAACCCACCGACCATAAGTCGACCGCTTCCCGTACATTGACGACGACTGACGTGTGGGAAGCTGCTCTTCAGGACGGCCCGGCCGATCTCGTCGCGACGGGTCCGCTGACGTCGGTAGCGATGAATCCCGAGCTGGTGTCAAGGTTCGATTCGCTGACGATCATGGGCGGTGCCGTCGAGTATCGGGGGAATACGACGCCCACAGCGGAGTGGAATTTCTGGGTCGACCCCGACGCAGTGGCGATGACGCTGAACGAAGCTCGGCAGCGCGATTGGGATGTCACCCTGTGCCACCTCGGGGTGACGGAAACGATCATGGTCACGCCGGACGACATCGCGCGGTGGGATTTGATGGGTGAGTTGGGCACGCTTGTGAAGGATGCGCTGCGTTTTTACTTCGAATTCCACGACAACGAGGGGATTGGGTACTGTGCCCAGGTTCATGACCTGCTTGCCGTCATGGTGGCCCTCGACGCGGTCAGTTACGGGATTGCTGATAAAGCGCTGGTCGCCGTGCCCGATGATCGTGGTGCGATCACGACGGTGGCGGCGGCTGATGGGGGTCGCGAAAAGGCCGCCACGATCCACGTTCTCGATTCCGTCGATCCCGATGACGTGAGAGCCGAAACACAGCGCGTGTTCGCCACTCTCACTCCATCGCGATAGCGCACCCGTCGCTACATAACGGCAGCTCAGCGGTCCAAATCTGCCCGAACGCTCCGGGTGGCCTCAACCATGTTGCGCAGCGACGCGGTCGTCTCGGGCCACGTCCGAGTCTTCAGTCCACAGTCGGGATTAACCCATAGAGGCTCAACACCGACGGCATCGATAGCGTCGCGAATAAGTGTCGTGATTTCCTCGACCGACGGCACTCGCGGCGAGTGAATATCCCACACACCAGGGCCAATGCCGAGCGAGAACCCGGCGTCGTGAAGAGCTTTGAGTACCTTCATGCCGTTGCGGGCCGATTCGATGGTGGTGACGTCGGCATCCAGGTCGATAATCGTATCGATGAGCTCATTGAACTGTGAGTAACACATATGAGTATGGATGTGGATATCCGGGCCAGCGCTCGACGTTGCCAATCGAAAGGCTTTCGTTGCCCACGTCGTATAGGCTTGGTGGTCAGCTTTGCGTAGGGGGAGGAGTTCACGAATGGCAGGTTCGTCGACCTGAATAATGCGCGCACCGGCCCGAATAAGATCATCGATCTCATCGCGCAGCGCGAGCGCTACCTGGTCGGCAGTAACCGACATGGGTTGATCTTCGCGAACGAACGACCACGCGAGCATCGTGACCGGGCCCGTGAGCATCCCCTTTACCGGTTTGTCGGTGGCATCCTGCGCGACGCGGAACCAGTGCGTCGTTAGTGGCGACGGACGGGACACGTCGCCGGTGACGATGGGCGGGCGGACGCACCGCGACCCGTAGGACTGGACCCAGCCATTCGTGGTGGAGCAGTAGCCGTCCAGCTGTTCGGAGAAGTACTGCACCATGTCATTCCGCTCGGGCTCGCCGTGAACGAGGACATCGAGGCCAAGATCTTCCTGGGCTTTGATGGTGGACCGCACTTCGTCTTCCATCCGCGCGGTGTATTCGTCCTGGGTGATGGTGCCGTCGCGTTTGTCTTTCCGGGCGCGTCGGATGGCCGATGTTTGCGGGAACGACCCGATCGTGGTTGTCGGTAGCGCGGGCAGCGCCGGGCCGGTGCGGTCGCCAAACGGAACGCGGTGGCGGTCGTCCTCGGTGATCGAGCTCAGCCGCCGTTGAACATCGTCGTTGGTGGGTACACCCCCAGATAAGGCCTGGCTCGATGCAGCAATATAGTGCTCGTCGTCCGGGGTGCTTGCCGACGCGAGGGCACGGTGGAGGAGCGCAAGTTCTTGTATTTTCTCCTCGCCGAAGGCTAATCGATCGCGGACGTCGACGGGCAAACCGGGTTCCGAGCTACCCTCTTGTGCGTCGGTGCCGTCGGCGTTGCGCCCGAGGCGATAGGGAACATGGAGGAGGGAGCACGACGTCGAGGCCACCACCGGCCCGTGCTCGGCGAGTTTTTCGAGCGTGCGCAAGGCTTGTTCGATATCGGTGCGCCAGACGTTGCGGCCATTGACGATGCCCGCGACGAGAGTCTCCTCGCCTGTCCATGCATCGAGCCAGTGTGGGACGGCGCCGTCGGCGCTGGCGGCAGTGTTCCCTGTGGTGGTTTGTTGACTCGGGATGAGGTCGACGGCGATGCCATCGACGCCAGTGTCGCTCAGTGCGGCGAGAGCATGATCACCTGGGCCAAAATAGGTGGCTACCAGCAGTTTGACGTCGGCTTTTCCGGCGGCCTCGGCAACCTTCGTGTAGGCGGACCGGACGCGTTCGATATCGGCGTCGGTGACGTCGCAGGTCAATTGCGGCTCGTCCAGCTGCACCCATTCCGTCCCGGTGGCACCTAAGCGCGTGATGAATTCTGCGTATGCATCGATCAGCGGTTGCCACAGCCCGCCGAGGTCATCGTTGGATGCCTGATCAGCCAAGGTCAGGTAGGTGAACGGGCCAACCAAGACGGGCCGCACGTTGGCGGTGTTCCGCAGCTCGGCGACGTCGGCAAGAAAATCGTCGATAGTCAGATCAAACTTCGTGTCGACGGTGAGCTCAGGAACGATGTAGTGGTAGTTGGTGTCGTACCACTTGGTCATTGCCGACGGGGGAAGATCCGACGTCCCGCGGGCGGTGGCGAAGCGACGATCGATGTCGCGCGGTAGTCGGTTTTCTATCGACGGTGCTGGCGTGTGGTCGGGGGCTGTATGGTCCGGGATTGTGTTGAAGCGTGCGGGGAGAACGCCGAGGTAGGCGCTCATGTCGAGCACGGCGTCGTAGTAGCTGCGCCCCATGGTGGGGACGGATTCCATGCCGGCTGAGGCGAGGTTCTGTGTGTAGGTCGTGGTGAGTTCCCACGCGGTACGGGCCAGGTGGGAAGCGTGTTCTTGGGTTTCGCGCTCTTTATCTGCAGAGACTGATTTCCAGTATTTTTCGCAAGCGCGTTTGAGTTCGCGGCGTGGACCGATGCGTGGCACGCCAAGTGTTGTGAATGTCATTCCTGATCCTCGTCAGTGGTGGACACACGGGCCCGGCGGGCTCCGCGACGATAAGCAGGTATTCGGACTCGTGAGCACTCCGCTGGTGCGCGATGTAGTGCGCTGCTCCTGATGCTGTTCCTGATGGCCGTGAGGTTGTGGCCATCCGGGGCGGAACCTAATTGACACTGCTTCCCAGCGTTCTCCAGGTTGGGGAGGGTCACCAGTGCGTCATTGTGTCGTTTGGTTTTCTCACATACCGCTGCGGGACAGTTCCGGATTCGCACCGGATTCCCTGGTATTTCTGCTTCACGAGAGGGGCAAAACCATTCGCGGGGCAGAAGAACTTATCGCATTACTTATCGTAAACGGTGGTGGGCGGTGTCGTAGGTGGTGGCCCGAATCACTCCTGAAATGAGGAAAGCTTCTGAATCTGTAGGGATGGCCACAGTGGGGACGGTTACAGAGGCACGAGTGGCTGCAGTGCTGGTGCAGCTACAGTGGTGGGGATGGCTACTCAGAACACGTCGAAATTGCACGATGTCATTCGCGTCGTCGGGGCGTCGGAAAACAATTTGCGCCACGTCACCGTCGATATCCCGAAACGGAAGCTCACCGTTTTCACCGGTGTGTCGGGGTCGGGCAAGAGTTCGCTGGTGTTCGGCACGATCGCCGCGGAGGCGCAGCGCAGCATTAACGAGACGTATAACGCGTTTGTGCAGGGGTTTATGCAGGCCCCCAGCAGGCCGGACGTCGATCGTATTGAGGGGATCACGGCGGCCATCAGTGTGGATCAGTCATCGTTGGGCGGGGGTCCACGGTCCACTGTCGGCACTATTACCGATGCTTTGGCTTATTTACGCCTGTTATTTAGCCGTGTTGCCGAACCTCATATTGGTGGGCCTAAAGCATATTCATTTAATCAGCCGACGGTGACGGGCGGCGGCGCAATCAAGAAAGCGGGGCAGAGGAAAGGTAAGGCCAAGCGTTTCACCGTGATCGGCGGGCAATGTGTGACGTGCGAAGGTATGGGCACCGTCTCCGATTTAAAGCTGACCGAACTTTTTGATGACTCGCTATCCCTTAATGATGGTGCTTTAACCATTCCTGGTTACAAAGCTGGAGGGTGGTCAGTTCGGCAAATCGTGGAATCGGGATTCGTCAATGTGGATAAGCCCATTAAGGAATTCACGGATAAAGAAATGCACGATTTTCTTTATCGCGAGCCGGAGCGCATAAAAATAAATAACGTCAACCGAACGTATGAAGGCTTAGTTCTACACCTTAAGAATTCGATGCTGTCGAAAGATCGTGAATCTATGCAGCCGCATATTCGCGAGTTCGTCGACCGTGCGGTGACATACAAGCCATGCCCCGATTGTCACGGCACACGGCTCAATGAGGGGGCTCGAACGTCGACAATCGATGGAGTTTCTATTGCCGACGCGGCAGGAATGCAGATCAACGAGCTGGCCGAGTGGGTGGCGTCGCTCGACAAACCCCAGGTGAAGCCGGTTATTGAGAACCTTCTGGCGATGCTAGACACATTTGTCGATAGTGGCCTGGGCTACTTGACGCTGGACCGCCCCGCGGGGACGTTATCCGGTGGTGAAGCGCAACGGACCAAGATGGTGCGGCACGTGAATTCGGCGCTCACGGATGCCACATATATTTTCGACGAGCCCACCGCCGGGCTGCACCCGCACGATATCGAGCGCATGAATGCCCTGCTCCTGCGCCTGCGGGACAAGGGGAACACGGTACTCGTCGTGGAGCACAAGCCGGAAACGATTGCGATCGCGGACCATGTGATTGATATGGGGCCGGGTGCGGGTAAGGACGGTGGGACGGTGTGCTTCGAAGGCAGCGTGGAGGAGCTGCGTGAGAGCTCGACCGCGACGGGCACTCATCTGCACGATTCCATTCGCCTGAAGGACGCCGTCCGGGAAGCGACCGGCGCGATCACCATCGATCATGCTTCGTTGAATAATCTCGACGACGTTACGGTGTCGATTCCGCTGGGGGAGCTTGTGGCTGTAACTGGCGTGGCCGGCTCCGGGAAGAGTTCGCTGATGAGCGAGCTGCGGCGGCGAAGTGCTGAGCACGCATCCGGCAACTTACCCACCTCTGACCAGCGCCTCGTCTACGTCGATCAGTCCCCGATCAAGGGCGGCCGTCGATCCAACCCCGCCACGTACACCGGAATGCTGGACCCCATCCGCAAATCGTTCGCAAAGGCAAACAACGTCCCCCCGTCGCTGTTTAGCGCCAACTCTGAAGGCGCGTGCCCATCGTGTCACGGCTTGGGCACCATCGACATCGACCTCGGCATGATGGGCCGCGCCAGCTCTACCTGTGAAGACTGCGCCGGCCGGGGCTTCTCCGCGGAGGTCCTGGACTACACGTTGGGCGGCTCCACCATCGCCGACGTCATGGCAATGACCGTCGACCAGGCCCTCCCGTTCTGTCGAGAAGCGAAGGTTCGCAGCGCGGTCGCGATCCTTCGTCGGCTCTCCGACGTCGGCTTGGGCTATCTGACTATCGGACAACCATTGTCGACGCTATCCGGCGGCGAACTCCAACGCCTCAAGTTAGCCGTACACATGGCCGACGACGGCGGAGTCTACGTTCTGGACGAGCCGACGAACGGGCTGCACATGCAGGACGTCGACAAGTTGTTAACTCTGCTGGATAAGTTGGTGGATTCGGGTAAGAGCGTCGTGGTGGTGGAGCATCATCAGGCGGTGATGGCGCACGCGGATTGGCTCATTGACCTGGGGCCAGGCGCGGGTGACGAGGGTGGCCAGGTCGTGTTTGAAGGCACGCCGCGGGAATTGGTCGAGCAGAAGGAGCCCGGATTAACGGGGCGGTATTTACGGGAGGCTGTGCGGGCGTGATTGCCTACCGCACACCCGTCGACAATAAATAAGCTCGAGGTCAACACGGGTTTCCGGGGTCGGTGTTCCCATGGATTAAAGTCCCATGGGTTAAAGTATTGACAGCTCGAGGTGACATAGAGCGTTGTACCAGCAGCCGCGCGGAAACGGGTGGAACGCTGCTGAAAGCGTGCTTGGCAAAGCGAAGCGCGTCTAGCTGCACAGTTGCGCTGCGTTTCACGTGCCGCACGTGCATAATCAGTCCGAGAATGTGCCGGATACGGAGAACCTATGAGCACCAACGGCCCCGTCGAGCCCAATACATCACCAGACCACAATGGCCATAAACAAGGTACAGCGTCGAACACCCCCAAGCGACGCGTCTTCAACACCGCGAATGTGTGCACCGCCATCGCGATTCTCATTATGGCGGCGACGTGGTTGACGCTGGTCCTGATGCAGCCGGACGATCCTTGGGAGTCGCTTGCCGATGGTAAGGGGTCGATCATCGCGCTGGCCGGTTTCGGTGTGAGTGCGCTGATCGCGCTGATCGGGATTGTGCCCAAGCTGCCACCGCGGTCGTTAGCCCTGCTACCTGCGGCGTTGGTCATTAACATCGTGGTTGGGCAGGTGATCGGCACGATGCCGTTGCCGGTTCCTCTATACCTGGACTCCATCGGGACGGTTCTGATCGCCGCCCTTGCAGGTCCGCAGGCGGGCATGGCAACGGGTGTGCTGTCGGCTCTGATCTGGGGAACCTTCAACCCGACCGTGGTCCCCTTCGCGGCGGATTACGCCATGATTGGTTTGCTCGCGGGGCTGGTGCCGTGGACGAAGCGCTGGGTTCCCCCGATTGCCGGCGTGTTCGTCGGTTTGCTGTCCGCGTTGATGGCTGCGCCGGTGGCGTCGTTCATTTTCGGCGGGACGGCTGGTACGGGCACGGGCCTCTTGGTGACGGCGTATCGCGGGCTCGGTTTCAGCCCCATGACGGCGGTTTATCTGCAGTCGCTGACCTCGGACCCGATCGATAAAGTGATCGTGTTTACGCTGGTGGCGGCGATTATTGCGGCTCTTCCACTCCGGACCATCCGCTCATTTTCGACGAAGAAGTCGTAGGGGTTTTGCTGGCCCCTCCGGCGGGAAACCCTGGCTTGGCAGCTCGGTGAAAAATCCCTGGTGACGGTCGTGCGTAGCAGCGAACCAGAGTGGCGATCGCCCGTCTCATGTTCCTGCTCGAATTTTGCGGGCGTATATGGGCCTTTTTCGGACGATTTTCGACCATATACCCCCACACTTTCCCTGAACTTCCATATACCCCCGCAGTTTTATGGTCTTGATGTGCCGTTGCCGTCTAGCCTATTAATTGCCGACGCTGTTGATCCAGCACCGCACACATTTGCCGACGCCGTTGGTCCCGATTTCCAACCCCCACCCCATACCACCGCGACACCCTAAGGAGCCCAACATCCACCCGTACACCCCGCTCGTGACCGCCGCCTGCCTGATGGTGAGCGTCACCGTGCTCAACGCGCCGTGGGCGTCGGCTATCGGGATAGGCGTTGCCGTGGTGGCGTCGCTAATAATTAGGAATAAGGCAGCAACCCTGGCTGCCGTCACCATCATCATCCCAGCGTGTGTGTCATTTTCGCTGATGTACGGCCTTTTTGGTTCATGGTCGACGGCCGCTGCCCTGAGCCTGCGCTTCGCTGCGGTGGTCGGCTGCGGCGTGATGTTCGGTTCGCTAGTCAACCCGGATGCGCTCATGCGCGCCCTGCAAACGTGGCTGCCGGCGCCGATCGTGTATGTGGTGGGTTCGGTCGTCCGGTTGATCCCCCTGGCGACGTCGCGAATGAGGACCATCCAGCAGATTCAGCGATCGAGGGGTGTGAAACCGCAACGGAGGAAGCTGGTCATTCCGCTGGTCGTGGGGCTGGTGACGGATGCGGCGCAGCGGTCCCGGCCGTTGTCGCGAACGGGGATTGCTCAGTCGGGGCGGCGGACGGTGCTGTACCCGGTCCGCGATCGCGCGTGGGAGCGCGTGGTTCGTTACGGGATGGTTGCGCTGATGTGCGTGGCCTGCGTGTGGGGGATCGCTGGATAGAGCAGGGATAAGCAGGATAGAGATGAAGGAGTTTGTGTGCGCCCCGAGCGGTTCGGGGATGAGCGAAGAGGCGTGGGCCCTCGCGGAGGACACGGGTGCCGCGTGGGTGGGCAATGATGCGGCAGCCCACATCACGTTGCTGCGGAGCACGGTGGAGCAGGAGCTCGCGTTCGGCATGGAGCAGATGGGTGTGCCCGTGCCGGACATGCGCGCGCGAATCCAGGATGTTGCTGGTCAATGGGGGTTGACGACGCTCCTCCAGCGCGATCCATCCAAATTGTCGACGGGCCAGACGCGCCGGGTGGCCATCGCGTCCGCTCTCTTACGTAATCCTGACAATCTGGTGTTGGACTGCCCGTTGGACGGATGTGACATGGATGCAACGCGCGCTTTGGTGCAGGTCGTGGATAGTTTTCCGGGCGACGTCACCATTTTTGACCGCACGTGGAACCACTTAGCCGACCTCTGCGACGTTGAATCGCGTTATCCCGGGGGTGTCGGGCTGAATCCCGTTGCGGGGGCGGCGTATGACTCGCCGGTCGAGTTGAGCAAGACTCCCGACGAGGACTCCGCTGGCGGCTCCGACGCCGAATCTGCTGACTTCACCCATTCCGCCCATGCTCCTTCGCCTGTTCTGATGATCAACGACCTTGTGGTCGAGCGCCATGCTTTTACGCTCGGCCCCTTGTCGGCGGGAATTCCGCGCGGGATTACTCACATCGCGGGGCCAAACGGTACGGGGAAAACCACGCTTCTCCTCGCCCTGGCGGACTTGATTGAGCACAGTGGCGGGTCGCAGCAGGTTGTCGCCCCACCCCACCCCCTCCACTACGGTTGGGCCCCCACATCAATGGACACCTCGTTCTCTGCGAAAACGGTCAGGGACGAAATCGCGATCGGCTCCACCCTCCGCAACGCGGACGCGCTGATCGAGTATTGCGGGCTTGAAGATGTCGGGGGCGTCCATCCGCTGGACGTAGCGTCGTCGGCAAGAAGAATTGTGTCGGTGGCTTGCGCACTGGCCCGCGGCCCGGAGTTCCTTTTCCTGGACGAGCCCACCGTTGGCCTGGACGTTTACGGGTATCGCACCTTGGAGCGCATCATGCGCGGGTTCGTCGCCGGCGAGATCCATGATGTGCTGCGTGCCCACGGCGGCAGCACATTAGGCGAGCCTAAATCGGTGGTGTGGACGTGCCATAACGGGCCGTATTCCGAGCTTTCGGACTATCGGCTGGTACTCTGACCAGCGTGTACACACCAGATGCAATCGGAACACCCTTATCCCCCAGCGCGACCAAGGTCATGTTGCTTGGTTCGGGGGAGTTGGGCAAAGAGGTCGCAATAGCTTTCCAGCGTTTGGGGGTGGAAGTTCTCGCGGTCGATCGGTATGACGGCGCGCCTGCTCATCACGTGGCGCAGTTTCACTATGTCATCGACATGACGGACCCGGATGCCATTAAAAACCTTGTCGACGATGTCCGCCCGGATTTCATTGTGCCGGAGATTGAGGCGATCGCGACGGACGGGTTGCGCGATTTGGAGTCGGATTACACGGTGATTCCCACGGCCGAGGCGACGCGCGTCACGATGAATCGCGAGGAAGTTCGTCGGTTGGCGGGGGAAGATCTTGGCTTGCCGACGAGTGGCTACGCGTTCGCGTCGACCCGCGACGAGTTCGACGACGCCGTGGACGCCATGGGTTTCCCGTGCGTGGTGAAGCCGGTGATGAGCTCCTCTGGCAAGGGGCAGAGCGTGCTCAACGGTCCGGAGGACCTCGACGAGGCGTGGGATTACGCGATGAGCGGCGCCCGCGTGAACCAGGCACGCGTGATCGTCGAGCAGTTCGTTGATTTCGACTATGAGATCACACTATTGACGGTGCGCGCGGTGGACCCCTCGACGGGGAAGGTGGCCACGTGGTTCTGCGAGCCGGTGGGGCATCGTCAGCATTCCGGCGATTATGTGGAGTCCTGGCAGCCTGCGCCGATGAGCGACGCGGCCGCGGAGAACGCGCGGTCCATCGCGGCGCGCGTGACCAACGCCCTGGGCGGGCGCGGTGTATTCGGCGTCGAGCTGTTCGTGAAGGGCGATGATGTGTATTTCTCCGAGGTCAGCCCGCGCCCGCACGATACGGGCATGGTGACGATGGGGACCCAGCGCCTGTCCGAGTTTGAGCTGCACGCCCGGGCGATTTTGGGATTGCCTGTCGACGTCACGCTGGTGTCGCCGGGCGCGTCTGCCGTGATTTACGGCGGTGTGAGGGGTGACGGCGTGGCCTTCTCGGGTGTGAAGGAGGCCTTGGCCGTGCCGGAGACTGACCTGCGTCTCTTTGGCAAGCCGGAGGCTTTTCCTCACCGACGGATGGGCGTTGTGACCGCGACTGCCGAGGATATTGAGACGGCGCGGTCACGGGCGACGCAGGCGGCATCTACGGTGCATCCTTTCGTGCCTGATGCGGAGGATGGCTGGGGCGATAGCCCGCGCGGATCCGAGGACCGGGGGGAGTAGACGGGCTTAGTCTTTGACGAGTCCGCCGTCGACGATGAGGTTTTGGCCCGTGACTGCCCGCGCCCACGGTGAGGCGAAGAAGAGTACGGCGTCGGCAAGCTCCTCCGGGGTTGTTACGGACTGTAGCGGTGTTGTTGCTGCGATTGAGTCGAAGACTTCCTCGGGTGTTGCCGCGCTGGCATCGGTAGTGCGCAAAAGCCCGCCACTAATCATGTTGACAGTAATCCCCATAGGGCCGAGGTCGGTTGAGAATGTCCGGGTAAGTGACAGTAGGGCAGCCTTGGCGGCTGTGTAATCGTGATAGGGCACGACGGGGTTCTGGAAAAGATTAGTTCCTATATTAACGACGCGACCACCGTGGGCCTGCTCGAAACTGGGTAGCGCAGCTTGGATGACATTAACTGCTCCCTGGACTGCACTCGAAAATTGTGATTGGAATGACTCGTAGGTGATGTGGTCAGCTTTTGGCCTGGCTTCCCCGTTGAAAGAGAAGTTCGTGAGCGCATTATTGACCACTGTGCTTATTGGTTGCCCGAATTCTTCGCGCGCTGTGGTAAAGATGGCGTCCATGTCATCTCTTTCACGCACATCGCCATGTATTGCCAGCACGCGGTGGGGGTGAGCTGCTTCGATGTTGTGTGCAGCGGTTTCGCTGGAAAAATAATTAACGACAACGCGGGCGCCTTCGCGGAGGAACGCTTCGGTAATTGCGCGTCCGAGTCCCCGAGCACCGCCGGTGACTAAAACGACCTGTTTAGAGAGGGGAGGGCTAGTTCGGTTGGGTGATGAGGGTGTCGTCATGATGGGTCCCTTCGTAGACGCCAGTATTTCTGTTACGGGAGCGTTCTTCTGTTCCGAATCTTATTGCTGCAATAAATCCGTGTCTATAGAGTGGATTTAACATAAATAAGAAGGAGGGATTCCGGTGGGTGAGAAACTTCGGCAGTTCTTTGGTGTCCCCAGTTTGAGTGCGTTTTTTACCATCATTATTGGGTGCGTGGCGGTGGCGGTCTTCATGACCACCGCCATGGCGGATCAAAGTCCGGTTCTTAGGGTCATAGTTTTCGTGGCTCTTATTTTTGTGATTCGGGGTGTGGGGGCGCTAGTCCGCTATTTCCAGAAAAATCGAGAGCAACGGTAACGATTGTTACCCCACTAGGGTTGCTCCACCAGTGTTAGTCCACCAGGATTTTGCATTCCTGAGATTCCCCATTTTTGTGCTCAATTTTTACGCCGATATAGCTGATATCGGCATTGAGAACGCCGGTGTTAAAAATTGGTCCCTCACCTGTTGTTCCTGCTGAGAAGTTGCTGCCCGTCTGTTTTATATTATTTCCATTAATGTCGTAAAACTTCATCGCTACCTGGTCATCGGGGAGGCCGTGATAGTGCGTCTCCGCTGTGTTTTTCTCGTGATTGATATCGATGACGTCGGGGTTACACGTCCCATCACTTTTAACAAAATGCTCGGTGGAGGAGTGCGTAGAGTTCGAAGGTGCAGTGCTCGAGCTATCAGAATGTGACACTTCGCTAGACGATTGCCCTGCGCTTGTCGTTGAAATAGCGCTTTCTGCCTTCTCGGTATTTGATGAATCTGACGAGGATGAGCATCCGCTGAGCATGATTGCGGTGGTAAGAGCGATGAATAAAGAAGTTACTGCACCACGTTGACGCGAAGAATGTTTCCTTACGTACATCATTTCATCACCATGCTCACGTTGAGTGATATTGCGACGTGTTTTCTTCAGCCCCGCCGAAAAGCATCTCCGAACACCTCCACCGTCCACCCGAAGCGTTATCGAAAGGTAAGAAATGAGGAGGCTCGGCTACAACCAAGACTACCCAGATTTGCTTCATTATTCTGATAAGCATTGTGCAGGTTATGTACTACCGGCAGCGTATGCACCGACCAGGATATGATCGCTACCTTCGAGCCGGCGATTATCATCTACAAACTCACGATGTCCCACCGGGGAATATAATCGAGTGATGAGGATACTTAAGAAGTAACCATAGAAAACTGAACATCGACATCGTCGACCTACGGGAGCCCAGTGATTGTGGGCTGAGAGGGCGGGCATCGCCGCCGACCGTAAACCTGATGCGGATAATGCCGCCGGAGGGAAGGAGCCTATGTCCCGGCACATCACTATTATCGGCGCTGGTCTTGTGGGGCTGGCCACCGCGTTTGAACTGACTGAACTCGATTCGGAGTGCTCGGTATCGATTCTGGACCCGGCTCCGCTTTCAGGGGCGAGCCACCACGCGGCGGGCATGTTAGCCCCGGCCGCAGAGATGCAGTATCAGCAGGATGCGCTGGTCCCCCTCATGCGCCAATCCGCGCTGTGGTACCCGAGCCTTGTTCGACGCGTCGCTCTCGCCGCTCATTCCGACCCCGATGACCCCCACGTGACCGGTTTCCGTCGGGACGGAACCTACGTCGTCGCCGCCGATTCTGCCGATTGGGTGCACCTCGCCGAGACGCGAGATTTCCAGGAATCGTTCGGCATGGAGGCCACCCAGGTGACCGTTCGTCAACTGCGGAAAGCGGAGCCGGCGCTCAGCCCGAACCTGTCCGGTGCCGTGCATATCCCGGGCGATCACCAGATCGATCCACGAGTGTTCGGCGACCTCATTATCGGTGCGCTGAAAAATCGTGGCGTGGAGATCGTCAAGAGATCGGCCATTCCTTTGGACGTTAACTCCAGCGACGTCACTATCGTCGCCAATGGTCTCGGCGCGTCCGAGTTCTTCCCGTACCTGCAGTTGCGCCCGGTGTGGGGTGACGTCCTCCGTTTGCGCGTGCCGGCGGAGCTCGACCCGCTGGTCACGTCGGTCATTCGGGGATTTGTGCGGGATCGGCCGGTCTATGTGGTGCCGCGCATCGATGGCGGTTTGGTGTTGGGGGCCACGAGCCGGGAGGACGGCCGTGATCAGCCGCTGGTGGGTGGCGCGCTGGACCTCATGCGCGACGCCGACACGATTTGCCCGGGGATTCGCGAGTGCACGATTGAGGAGATCACGGCGGGGGCTCGGCCGGGCACGCCGGATGACCTGCCTTATATCGGTATCGACGACGGTACTGGCGCGGTTGTTTCGACGGGCTATTTCCGTCACGGTATTTTGCTGACTGCGCTGGGCGCCCGGGTGGGGGCGGCGCTTGCCATTGCTGGCAGGGAAGGTGCTGCTGATCCGTCCGGTTCCGCGGATGGTCAAACCTCAGCGGCCGCCTCGTATTCAGTGGCCGACGCACACGAATCCTTAGAAGAGCGCTTAGTAAAAGGTAACGAGCTCCTCACCAGGGCGGACGATGACGATGCTCCGGAACTGACCTTGAATGACATTCTGGCAGCTACGGATATTCACCGTGATGTGTAGTGATGTGTCGGAACAACGTGCAGGAAAATGCGCACGTCACACAGCGTCGAGCGCAGTGACCTCAGCCCGCCAACCAGGCACCACAGACCATGAACTAAGTCGAACAAAACAGAGGAAACCCAGAGGAAATAATGACAGATACCTCCAGTCCAACGATCAGCATCGAACTGAACGGCACATCGCGCCGGGTGGCACGCGGCGTTACTGTCCGGACGCTCGTCAAAGCAGTGTCAGTGGACGGTGATAACGCCGACCTCACCGCTCTCACCGACGCCGCGAATAATCCGTCCACCAGCAACGACACCGGAACCGATGACGATTTCGACGGATACGCCATCGCCATTAATGACGAGATCGTTCCCAAATCCACCTGGCAGACCGCCACTATTAGCGACGGCGATCGCATCGAACTTCTCACCGCTGTTCAAGGAGGCTAGGCAATGACACACAACGCAACTAGGGACGATGATCCTACAAACAACACACCGGCGAACGCCGACGATAACCGAACCCCCGACACGGGCCACACCGACCCCGACCACTGGAGTCTGGCCGATCGGGACCTCACGTCGCGCCTTTTCCTTGGCACGGGCGGAATGACGTCGCTAGATATCATGGAAAAAGCGCTGGTGGCGTCGGAAAGCAATGTGGCAACGGTCGCGATGCGTCGACACCAAGCGGGAAAAGCCGACGTTTTCGGGATGCTTCGCCGGCACAATGTCCACATCCTGCCCAACACGGCCGGCTGCAAAACGGCGCGCGACGCCGTGCTGACCGCGAAAATGGCGCGGGAAGCGCTGGACACGGACTGGATCAAGCTCGAGGTTGTCGCTGATGACGACACTCTTCTGCCCGATGCTGTCGAACTTGTCGACGCCGCGGAACAGCTGGTTAACGACGGATTCCACGTGCTGTCGTACACGAACGACGACCCCATTGTTGCGCGACGGCTGGTGAACGCGGGCGTGGACGCCGTGATGCCCGGTGGGTCTCCGATCGGCACGGGCCTGGGGATTCTCAACCCGCACAACATCGAAATGATTGTGAAAGAAGCCGGCGATATCCCCGTGGTGCTGGACGCCGGGGTGGGGACCGCGTCGGAGGCGGCGCTGGCCATGGAGCTGGGGTGCTCCGCGGTGTTGGTGGCCAGTTCCGTCACGCGCAGTCACGATCCGGAAGCGATGGCGAAGGCGATGGCCAGCGGTGTTCGCGCTGGTTATTGGGCGCATCAGGCGGGGAGGATTCCGAAGCGGCATCACGCGGTGGCGTCCTCGCCGCTGGAGGGGAGGGCGTGGGCCGATGCCGTCATCTAGCACGGACGCAGCTGGCTCCGGTGCCGGGTTGCCCCCACTGATTCCCGACGAACGACTCGCGCCTCTCCCGCACAATGAACGCGTCCGTACCGCGCGTCACCTGGCCCTTTTCGATGAAGCCGTCCAGCAGCGCTTCGCCGCCGCGCGGATGTGCGTGATCGGCGCGGGTGGATTGGGTTCGCCGCTGCTGTACGCGCTGGCCGCGGCGGGCGTCGGTACGAATGGACATATCACGGTCTGCGATGATGACGTCGTTGACTTTACTAATCTCCAGCGGCAAACACTTTTCGGTGTCGACGACGTTGGACGCCCGAAAGCCGACGTCGCCCGCGAACGCATGCACGCGCTCAACCCCTCCATGAGAATTCGCACGGAGGGGCGGTTCGGCCCCGATAATGCGGAGCAGTTGTGCCACGAGCACGACCTCCTGATCGACGGCAGCGACAACTTTGCCACCCGGTTCGTGGCGGCCGACGCTGCGGAAATGACGGAAACGCCGCTGGTCTGGGGTGCTGTTCTGCGCTATGAGGGGCAGGTCTCGGTGTTCTGGGCTCCTCACGGACCTGGGCTTCGCGATCTTTTCGACGGGCCGCCGACGAAACCAGTGCTGACCTGTGCAGAAGCAGGCGTTTTGGGTGCGACGACGGCCGTGATCGGCAATCTCATGGCTACCGAGGCGCTGAAGATTATGGGCAGTATCGGTGAGCCCCTCGTGGGGCGGGTTCTGACGTATAACGCCACGTCAGCGACGACGCGCACGCTCCGGTTGCGTCGTGACCCGTCGCGTGAACCGGCGACGACGATTCGTGACACGGCTGCACTCTCCAACGCGGAAGCAGTGTGTGAAGTGGGATGCGAAGCGTCAGCCGGAAACCCCTTGGTAGAAGGCTCGTCAGAAGGGGAGCTTCGGAACCGTCGTGACCAACCTCAGGATCACACGCACGAATCTGGAGATCTTGCGCCGTCGGATCTACCTGGTTTTCTTGCCGACGAGAACCACGTGCTCCTGGATGTCCGCGAAGATCACGAGCGTTTAATTGAGCGCATCACGTTGGATGGGGACGTCGAATCGGGTGGCACTGCGCCTGCGGATGCCAACCCGCGCGATATTCATGTTCCCTTGGGCGTGGTGAAAGCCGATGCGGCGTCGGTACGTATTCCTAAATCAGCGACGGCGGTGGCCGTGTACTGCGCCCGTGGAGCACGTAGTCAGCAAGTGGCCGACATTTTGCGGGAGACGCTGAGTATTCCGGTGTATTCGCTGGCCGGAGGGATCACCGCGATGAAAACGGTAGCGAAATAGGTTGCGACACCGCGCGTCAATCGTCGTCAATGGGATGACAAGTTGTGACAAGTCAAGGGACGACAAGTGAGCAATAAGCGCCGAGGTATGTCCGGTATCTGACGTAAGCTCGAAGGGTAGTGAGACGTGGGGTCGCCACCCCGCCCGCACTCGTTGGTTAATGAAGTCGGATAGGCAGGCAAGGGCAATGGACACGCTTGATTACGCGCTATGGTGGCAGATCTACCCCCTCGGAGCGTGCGGAACGGACATGTTCAGCCCCCAATCCGATGGACCATCCGACGGCGAAACGCTGGACGACGAATCTTCCGGCGGCTCAACGCCCGACGCACCGACGCCCGACGACGCATCATCCGCACCACCCTCCGAGCGTGGCGTCGATAAGCCTGGAAAATTGCGCCGACTAGAAGCCTGGCTGGATTATGCCATTGAGCTGGGCTGTTCTGGGATTTTGCTCGGCCCGATTTTTGAGTCGACGGCGCACGGGTATGACACCACGAATCACTTGCGGATCGACCCGCGGTTAGGGTCGCTGGACGATTTTGATCACCTAATGGGGGAGTGCTCGAAGCGTGGCCTCAAGGTGATGCTGGACGGGGTGTTTAACCACGTCGGGACGCACCATCCGCTGGTGGCCGAGTCGATTGAGCGGGCGCGTGCAGGGGTGGAGAAGACCCCGGTGAAGACGCACACACACGACGGGGAGATCGTGTCGGTCCCGTGGGAGGGGAACCTCGACCTGGCTGAGCTGGACCATTCCGACCCGCGCGTCGCCGACATGGTCGTGGAGATCATGGAGTATTGGCTGGATCGCGGGATCACCGGATGGCGGCTCGATGCCGCGTACTCCGTGCCGACCGAATTTTGGCGGACCGTTATCGACCGCGTGCGCACCCACTATCCGGATGCGGTGTTCCTGGGCGAAATTATCCACGGCGAGGAACAGGGCGGGTACATCGAGTTCGCCGCTCAGTCTCACATGGACTCGATCACACAATATGAGGTGTGGCAGGCCATCTGGAGCAGCATTAAAAACGCGAACATGTGGGAGCTGGACCACGCGCTCGGTCGGCACCAAATCTTCGTGGAGCAGGGCGCGGCCGTCGCCAATAATCAGCCCGATAAGCGGCCGATCCTTCCGTTGACGTTCATTGGCAATCACGATGTGTCGCGCATTGCTTCGGTGGTGGGGGATAACGGCGCGGTGCTCGCTGCCGTCGCGCAGTTGACGCTCCCCGGTATGCCGAGCATTTATTACGGCGATGAACAGGGGTTTCGGGGTGAAAAGCAGGATGGCTTGTATGCCGACGCCGACATTCGACCGCCACTGCCGGATTCCCCAGCAGATTTATTGCCGACGGGGGAATGGCTGCATGAGATTTATCAACGTCTCATTGGGATTCGTAGGGACCATCCGTGGATCGCGCGTGGCGAACTTGTTGTAGAAAACGTTGAAGATCACACGATCACGTTTGCTGTGACGGGGCAGCCGGAGGGCGATCAGGCGTCGGAGCATCAGACGTTGCGGACGATGATTAGTCGGGATCCGGACCGTGCAGTGGTGACCGTCGATGACGAGCAGGTTTTTTATTGGGAGCAGCAGTAGGAGTCGCACTCCGAGGTTAGACTTCCGAAGCGAAGTAAAAAGCTCTACGCTAAATGTTACTGACTTTTGTAGGGTAGCCTGGCTAAAAAGCTGAGGAGGAAAGCTGGTTGAAACTTACAACTGATAAATTAACTGTGAAATACGGCTCGCATATCGCGGTTGATCACATCAGCTTAAATGTCGATACCGGATTTCATGCATTACTCGGCCCCAATGGTGCAGGGAAATCATCTCTGCTCAGGGCAATAGCCGGGCTTACTCAACCGAGCAGTGGCAGTGTGTATATAGATGGCCGGGTTAATGATCCACGTAGTGGTTTGGTCGGCTACCTTCCTCAGGACAATCTCGAAAAATCACGCTTTACCGTGCGGGAACACCTCGCGTACATGTGTTGGCTGAGGAAAGTCCCACAGCATAAGGTCCCCCATGAGGTCGATAGGCTGATAGAACTCGCTGGTCTGGCGGATAAAGCCGATTCACTCATCAAGCATTTGTCTGGTGGTATGCGACGAAGGGTTGGAATATCATCTGCCCTCGTTTCATCGCCACCGGTAATCCTGCTCGATGAACCAACGGCAGGGCTCGATTTATCCCAGCGGTCAGCGTGTAAGAGAATACTTCATCACTCGTCGGAGTCCTCTACACTAATTATTTCAACACACATAGTCGAAGATGTCATTGAAAATGCAGACACCCTGACGATTATGAAAAACGGGGTAAAAGAATACTCGGGGCCATGGGAAAAATTCGGAGCAGGAAGAGACATCAACAAACTCAACACGATGTATCTAGATCTGCTGGAATCATGAGTTCTGGAACAGGTCTGTGGCTACGTCATAATAGAGTTCATTACTTCTTTCTGACGTCCCTTATACTTTCGCTTGTTGTAAAATCCGCCACGTGGATATTGCTAGAGCAGAACGGGAATTCTGTCGATATCGACACCGTGTGGGTGTCGGCTCTGACATCGATTCCACTCCTCTTTGTATTCACTCATGAGGATGACTTTGATCGTGTCTCCCCGCGGCCCATTCGAAATAGACGGCTCATACTCCTGGCACTGGTAACCGTATGGGCTGCTCTAGTAGGGTTTCTGTGCTTTTGGGGAGATTTTTCAGACTATGGCTCTCTTACGGTCATAAGGAACAATATCGGACTTATTGGCCTTGGACTAGTGTCCACCTACGTCCTGAAAAAGACATTTATCTGGGTAGTTCCAGTATTCGCGGTTCTTGGGTCACTCACGTTCAGTTGGCCTTTAGAGCCGTCGGTTGGGCACAGTCTTTGGGGTGCTCTGCGTGCACCGGGCAGTTTTGTTATGCCTGGTGGGCAGCCGAACCTCAGTGCGCTACTTGTTATCGTGATATGGGCCCTGGGGTCTGTCATCTATGTTCAAGGATGGTCGAAGAATTCGGACCATAAGGAACCTCGTTCCCGAGCAAGCTTCCGCACCGGCAAGAGCTACTCCTCACTAGTTTTAAAAGGAAAACTGAGAGCGTCATACGCAATCCCTATTGCGCTGATTCTCATCGTCTTTTCGGTTGTCGCTCCTCTGGCGAGTGCATCGTCATGGCTGGGTAGTCCACAACTCTTGATGGTGCAAGGGCTAACCGTCTTAATACTCTTTTTCGCTCCTGCGACTCTATGCGCCAGTGTGATATCTAGTCAGTCACGATGGCGGAGTGGAAATGCTGATTGGGAGGATACGTCCCCCAGAAGTCGTATAGAGAGGTTAGTTAGCGCCTTTCGCATATCCGCGTTAAGCACCTTTATCCCCCTCGTCATTCTCGCCTTAGTGTTAATAGCGATTTCTTTTGTTGGTGCAATTCTATCCGGGGTTTCTTATCACGTTACTATCAGGCAACTCTGGGCAGGGACCCCGACCTTCTTGATGATTGTTGGGTTCTTACTGGTGTCGTGCGTGATTGGCACCGTCCTAGGCTCTCTGTTCAGGGGCATCTGGATAGCACCACTGTGTTTATTCCTTGGCGTGGTGTTCTTTATATCAGTTCCTGTGGGCTCTTCCACGAGCGTCGATCGTGCTTGGGATGAAGAATATGGTTTTTCATCGTGTTCAACATCCGAAAAATTCTCGATTAAAGTGTGTGGTTCGGCACCAAATTCCGGTTACCTTAAGCCCATGGCGGCAACTCTGGATGATATATACCAAGAAACGTCATACCGGGACGATCTTCCTCGTAAATTTGTAATGGTGAACTCCGTGTTCGATGTGAAACACGATAATGTTTTATCTGTGGGCTTACAGGACCAACGTCATGTAGTAGCACCTAGTTCACTTGGCAAGGAAACAATATTCAGGGATATCAATCAGTCGCTGTCATACATTTATTTGGGCAGTGCTTCCCATAATGGGCAGCAAGCGAATTTTGACACTGATCAGGTGCTTTCTGCTTTCCGCCCGAATAACGGGCCCACCGATAATGAAGTCATTTCACAAATAGATGTGATGAAACAACGCCTGGACAATGACGGCCAATGACCAGTTCCGACGAAGGCCGCAACCAGGGGCCTAAACACCCCGGTAGCAGCTAAATCGCCCCATTTCCGCGCTCACTCGCTACGGAAACTCTCCAACGCACGTCGGGCTAGGTCGCCGGGGTTATCAGCGTGCATCAGTGCTCGCACCATTGCGCACCCGGCGATACCAGTAGCGCTCAGCGCCGCAACATCGTCGGGTGTCACGTCCCCGATGGCGACAATGGGCAAGGATGTTGCCGCCACGAGCGGCCGATAACCGTCAACACCAATAGGCGCACGCCCCGAATCCTTCGTCGGCGTCGGACGGAAAGGCCCCGCACCGATGTAGTCAATCACCCCTGGATGCGATTGGTGGAACTCTTCCGCGGCCTCGACAAGCGGCAGAGTCCCCGTCGTCAGCCCGATGAGGGCATCCGGGCCGAGCATGTCGCGGGCCGCATCCGGGGGAAGATCATCTAGTCCCAGGTGAACGCCATTGACCGGAGTCCCGGCGCGTCGAGCAGCGTAGGCCACGTCGGCACGGTCATCGACGACGACTTTCGTGTGGGGATTTGCCCGGTGAACAGCTGTGGCACATTCCGTCACAAGGCTGAGCAGGTCCCGCGTGGAAAGGTCCTTCGCGCGCACCTGGACGACGCCGGCCCCAGCCGCAGCGACCTTCGCTGCGGTGTCAACGGTGTGCCGGTCCGTCCCAGACGTGACCAGGTAGAGGCGGAAATCCGTGTCGGTAGAGGCCATGTGTTTCTTATCGTCCTATCCGTCGTGTGCCAGTTTCGCTCGCTGGGGGATCCTGCAAACCTCGCGGAGCAGGTTTTACCCCGTACGTTTCACTCCGCGGTTTTTAACCCGTGAGATCAGCGGTGGTGTGCACCCATGTTCGCGAGGTCGTGGTCGATGTCCTCAGCGGTGTCTTTCGCTTTGGATTCTTGCATGTAGAGCTCGGATCCGTGGGAGCGGAACTCTTCAGCCATTTTCGCCATGCCTGCTTCTACATCCGTCGCATCACCCATCGGGTCACCCACCTCAGGCATACCGAGCATCGTCTCGCCATAAGCGTCGCGAATATCTTGGCTAATCCGCATAGAGCAGAACTTCGGCCCGCACATGGAACAGAAATGCGCGGTTTTCGCTGGTTCGGCCGGCAATGTTTCGTCGTGGTAGGCCTGCGCGGTGTCGGGGTCGAGCGATAGCGCGAACTGATCATTCCACCGGAACTCAAACCGCGCCTTACTCATGGCATCGTCCCAGGCCTGTGCACCCGGATGCCCCTTGGCCACATCCGCCGAGTGGGCCGCAATCTTATACGTAATCACGCCCGTTTTGACGTCGTCACGGTTAGGTAAGCCCAGGTGCTCTTTCGGCGTGACATAACACAGCATCGCCGTCCCGCCCATCGCAATAGTGGCCGCACCGATAGCGGACGTAACGTGGTCATAACCAGGCGCAATGTCGGTCACGAGCGGCCCCAGCGTGTAGAACGGCGCCCCGTGGCACCAGTCCTGTTCGACGCGGATGTTCTGCTCGACGAGGTTCAGCGGAATGTGTCCCGGGCCCTCAACCATGACCTGAACGTCGTAGTCCCACGCCCGCCGCGTCAGTTCGGCGAGTGTGCGCAGCTCAGCGAATTGCGCCTTGTCGTTCGCGTCGGCAATGGACCCTGGACGCAGTCCGTCGCCAAGAGAAAATGCGACATCGTAGTGGGAGAAAATTTCGCACAGCTCGTCGTAGTGCTCGTAGAGGAAGCTTTCCTTGTGGTGTGCCAGGCACCACCCAGCCATGATGGAGCCGCCACGGGAGACGATGCCGGTGACGCGATCCGCCGTGAGTGGCACATACGGCAGCAGCACCCCGGCGTGAATGGTCATGTAGTCGACGCCCTGTTCGGCCTGCTCAATCACCGTATCGCGGAAGATCTCCCAGGTCAGCGCGTTGGCTTCGCCATTGACCTTCTCCAGCGCCTGATAAATAGGCACGGTTCCGATGGGCACGGGCGAGTTCCGGATAATCCACTCGCGCGTGGTGTGGATATCGTCGCCGGTCGAGAGGTCCATCACGGTGTCGGCTCCCCACTTTGTGGCCCACCGTAGCTTCTCGACTTCTTCATTGATCGACGACGTCACCGCAGAGTTGCCGATATTGGCGTTGACCTTGGTCAAGAACCGACGCCCGATGATCATCGGCTCGGACTCCGGATGGTTAACGTTGGCGGGGATAATTGCGCGACCGGCGGCGACCTCGTCCCGAACAAGCTCGGGGGAGCAGTTTTCCCGCAGCGCTACGTACTTCATTTCGGGCGTGATGATGCCGCGCCGGGCGTAGTGCATCTGTGTGACGCGGTGGCCGCTTTTCGCGCGGACGGGTCGGCGCGTGGTGCCGCGCCATTCCTGCGACGACGCCCCGCGCTTGACGGCGGAGCGCCCGTCGTCTTCGAGTTTCTTGCCGCGTGCTTCGTAGGTGGTGGTGTCGTCGCGGTCGGTTATCCAAGGTGTTCGCAAGCCGGGGAGTCCGCGAGTGGGGTCGACGTCGGGGCCCATTGTGCGGTAGATGCGTGCCGGTTCGTTGGGGCCCGTGGGCGAATCGTCGAGACTGACCTCGGTGTAGGGTACGCGAAGTCCGTCTTTTTCGACGAATTTCTCGTGGTGTTTGGGGTGGTTTTCGCCGTGGACGGTGTGTGGGCGCGGTGATGAATCGGTGGGTGCAGACATGCCTAAGGTCCTCTCTTCCTTCGCCGGCATGATCCGGACAGGTTCGGACGGTCGGAGCGGCGTCAGCTCCCTCTCAGCCCGTGCCATGGGCTCCCGTGGGGTCGTGGCTCAGTGTATGTCAGGTGGGTGGAGTAGTCAGAACGTTCGCGACAAAATGTTACAACCGGGGGTAAGTGGGTGCGGTGGCGGTGGTGTGCGGACGGCATTGCGCGCCGACAGCGGAGTTCACAACCAGCCGGCGTCGCGTGCGACGGTAGCTGCTTCAGCGCGGGTGGTGGTGTTAGTTTTCGCGATGGCTCGGGATATGTGATTGCGAACGGTGCCAGGGGAGAGGAACAGCGTCGATGCTATGCTCGCGATCGTCGCTCCCGTGAGCGCTTTGCGGAGCACATCGCGTTCGCGTGCGGTGAGCGGATTGTCCCCGGTGGCGCGCACTTTGTCATGAAGTTGCAGGGGAATGATGGTTTCGCCTGCATAGACGTCCCGGATCGCACTGGTCAACGTTTCTACGGGTGAGTCCTTAACGACGAAACCACGCGCGCCCGCGTTGAGCGCCCGTTGCAGGTATCCGGGCCGGCCGAAAGTCGTGACGATGATGACGCGGCAGTGGCCGTGCTCGGTGAGATCCGCGGTGGCTTGAATACCATCGATACCTGGCATTTCGATGTCGATGAGTGCAACATCGGCGTGGCTGTCAGCAATGCGATGGGTAAGGTCATGTGCGTCTGTTGCGGTCCCGACGACGTCGATATCGCGCTCCAGAGTGAGGAGCGACTCGAGAGCACTCACAATGAGCGATTGATCGTCCACGATGAAGACGCGGATGGCGTTGCCGTCGGCTTTGTCGGTGCTCATGACTCTCTCTCCTGCGGTTTTGTCTCCTTTGGCGTGGCCCTTCGTGGAGTGGTCTTTCGCCGTGCGGTCTTTCCCGGTGCGGTTTCGACGGTGACCGTCGTCCCTTCACCCGGCGTTGAACGAATCGAGAACGAGGCGCCGATATTGTGGGCGCGACGTTTCATTCCTTCCAGCCCGTGTTGTTTCACATTGTTCAACCCGTGTTGTTGAGCGTCATTCTCCTCGTCGTGTAGCTCTTTGATAGCGCGACGTTTCTCCTGTTCAAAACCATGTCCGTCGTCGGCAATAATGAGTCGGGCAGGCGTCGCGGTGATGGATGCGGATAGCGCCCCGGAATGCCGAAGAATATTGGTTGTCGCTTCCTTCACTATTGCTGCGTAGAGCGAAGCGGTGGCCGGCGGAATGTCGTTGCCGATGTGCGTGCCGAGGGAAATCCCCGCGGAGGTGCACACTGCCTGCGCTTCCTCGACCGTTTCCGTCAACGATGGCGGAGCTAGCTCATCGAGTGCCGATCGCATGTCGTTGAGCGCAGAATGGGATAGCTCGTAGATGTCGTCAATTTCCCCGCGAGCTTTATCCTTGCAGGCCTTGTCCGCTTCGGCATCGAGGAGACGCGACGCGAGCTGCGCTTTGACTGCAATGACGGTGAGGCTGTGACTCAGCACATCATGCATGGCGGTGGCATAGGCCTCGCGTTGGTGCGCGCGGTCCAGCTGGCGCTCGAGTTCCCGGCGTCGTTCTTCGTCGGCGTGGGCGACTCCTACTCCAATGACTATCGCGACACCCACTCCGACGGCAAGGACGATGGGCATCGTCTGACCGTGAAGCTGCGGGGAGGCGATAAGAACGCAGATGACGAGAACCGTCGATACGAGAATCCCTGTTATGATCCCTTGCCGACCGGATCGGATAAAGACCCACAGTGCACAGATATATGGAATGAAACACACAGAAGATAGGCCAGTGACGGGGTAAGTTACCGCACCGATGGCAATAAGGATCCCCGTGACACCCCACAGTTTGAGCGCCTTGTTGTCCTCGAATTTGTGCGCATACCGGTAGACGCTGAGGTATACGACGCCGAAAGCTATGACCAGTATCGACGCGATAATCCGAGCAAATATGCTGGCGTCGGCGGTGAGACATGTCCCAAGAGGGAAGGTCAGGTAGATGAGCCACACGGCGGGATACAGAAGCTCGGTGTTCCTCCAGGTGCGGGGGTGTGGTCGGGCCATGGTTGCTGTCTCCGTGTGGATGTGGTGATGCTTGTGGTGCCGAGTTTCCGACGGTGCGCGCGCCGGCGGTACTGGCGTCGGCAATGAAGTTTATGCTGCTGAGGCCACGCTTTCGGCGCTTATTTCTTGATGGCTCTTCGTGCCCCTGCGACGCACAGGAGGGCGAAGATCGCGGTCCACATGAGTGTAACGGAGAACGCGAAAACCGGAGATTCACTCATGATGAGGTTGCCGTTGCTGCCGAATTGATCGCCTGCCATCTGTGGCCAGTGTGCGATGGTGATTGGCCCGTAGAACGGTGTGAAACGCGAAATGTCGAAAAGCGTTCCCTGCAGGGGCATGAATACTCCACCGAAAAACGCCAGAATGACCAGTGATCCTGAGGAGATGCCCGTTGCTGTTTCCGTGCGCAGCCAGAGTGCAGCGGCGAGGCCATAAACAGCGAATGGGAGAGTAACGAGCCAGCTCAGGACGCCCGTTGCTATCCACTGCCATACATGGTCGAACTGGGAACCCGTTGCGAGCGCGGTGGCGAACGTCACCAGGATGGGGAGAGCCGCGAACGCGACCATAGCGATAATTGTCCCAGCCACGGACTGCGTCGTGGTGAGCCCCGCGAGGTGAAGTTGGCGGTTCCACCCCTCCTGACGAGCCTGCGTCGCGCTACCAAAGATCGAGGTCATGGCGATGGCGGATCCATAGAGCCCCATCCCCGTCATGATGAACGCCGCCACGTTGCCCTCCCTGAGCGCGGAGTCTGAGTTCTCCGTGGCCGTCCCGAACATCAGGTATAGAGCCGCCGGAAGGATTAGGCAGAAAACAAGCGTTTCTGGCCGACGAAGCAGCTCCGTGAAATAGTGCCAGCTGTACAACATTGTCGACGTGAAACCTGAACGCTGTCGGGATTCTGTCGTGTCCTGCGTTGAACGTGCGTGAGGCAGCGTGTTTTGTAATGGCGTTGTCGGCATTGAGCGTGTGGAATTCATCTGTAACTCCTGGTGTAGGCGTTGGTCGCTGGGTGGTTTCATCGGGTGAGTTCACTGAACGCATCGTCGAGCGCAGCGCGATTCACCGTGGGGTGGATGAGCAACTTTTGCTGCAGCGTGTGGAGTAAAACCTGGTCAGGGTTGGTCGTGTGGATGATGACCTCGTCGCCGTGCCGCTCATAAGTGTCGTCTGCAGCGAGGCACGCTTTAATACGAGCGTCGATATGATCATCGGCGGTCATAGCAGCGCTAGGCTGTGTCGCTTCGGTTTGCGTCGCGCCGGGCGTAGCCATCTCGTCCGCGCTGACTGCAGATCCGGGCGCTGAACTATTCCGCGCACCCTCGTCGTCGGCAATGGTCAGTGAAGCGCGAATGATTGTCGGATAACACGAGGTCAGCTGCTCCGGTGTCCCGTCGGCAACAATTTTTCCAGCGTTCAGGACGATAACCCGGTCGGCATATCGCTCCGCCTCCGTGAGGTAATGTGTGGCGAAGAGCACGGTGATGCCGTCGTCGGCCATGGATTGGATGCCGCTCCACAGCTCAGACCGTGTTGTGACATCTAGCCCAGAGCTGGGCTCGTCGAGAATAAGGACCCGCGGGTCCGACATGGTGGCTAAAGCCAGCCGCAGTCGTTGGCGCTGACCCCCGGAGAGCTTCCCGATTTTGCGTTTCCTCAGCCGGTTGAGGGAGGGATCGCACAGGACCGCGCTGGGGTTCAGGCGTTGGGGGTGAACGGAGGTGAGTGTCCGCACCATTCTCTCGACGGTCATGGTGCTGGGTAGGCCGCCGTCTTGAAGCGCGGCACCGACAAGCCCGGCGCGCACTGCGCTCGCTGGGGTGTGGCCGTACACGGAGATCGCGCCGGTGTCGGGTTGGGAGAGACCCAGGATGAGGTCAAGAAGTGTCGATTTACCTGCGCCATTGGGCCCGAGTACGGCAACGACTTCGCCGGCATCAACCGATAGCGAAACACCGTCGACTGCGGTAGTTGCCCCGAACTTGCGAGTGACGTCGTGGACTTCGATGGCGGTGCATGAACTGGTCATAAACCAAGTACAGCCGACGTCGGCAGCGCGGAACAGTGCCATTTGTCATGGTTTTCGTAGCGGTCATCGCACGCTGGTATGTGTGAGTATGTGTGAATTTATTTGTGAAACCTGTTGTCGGGTAACGCGCGCGCTTAGTGTGGAAACATGACCTCTTCCTCCTCACCCATACCCGTCGTCCTGACCATCGCCGGCTCCGACTCCTCCGGCGGCGCTGGAATCCAAGCCGACCTCAAAACCATCTCCGCACTGGGCGGCTACGGCTGCGTCGCCATCACCGCCGTGACCGCGCAAAACACACGAGGCGTCGACGCCGCCGAATACATGAGCCCGGAATTCGTCGCCCAGCAAATTCGATCAGTAGCCGACGATTACCCGATTGATGCGATCAAAATCGGGATGGTCGGCAGTTCTTCCATTGCCGACGCCATTGTCGCGGAGCTCACCGCGCTATCATTTGCTGGACCGGTGGTGTGGGATCCGGTGATGGTGGCCTCCAGTGGTAGCTCGCTTGTCGACGACGAAACGACGGCGACCAGCGGATTTGTTGACCTTGCCCGACGTGCGGACGCGTTGACTCCCAACGGGCGCGAGCTCGTCGGGCTGTGCGACATGGCGGGGGTAGCGGTGCCCGCGACGCTTCGGAAGCACCTTGACGCTATTGATTCTCAGGGTTCGGATAGCGGTGACCCAGGCGCGTCGGCTGCAGTTGGAGACCACAGCGAAGAAAGTGTTGGCCCCGGTGAAGAGCACACCAGTAAAAGCGAAAACAATGTCTGCAATGAAAATGTCGGTAATGATGAGGAAGCCGCGGCAGATAGCTCAGCCCTGACGTCGACAATTGCGGAGGCAGCGTCGGCGTTGTCGGAGGCTTTGGGGACGGTCATTGTTGTGACCGGCGGCCCCGATAATGGCTTCGGCGATGATGGGCCGAAGGTCACCGAGGTTGTTGCCGATCGCGAGCAGACGGCGTTGCTGAGCCACGACCGGGTGGCGACGACGAATACGCACGGGACAGGCTGCACGTTTAGTTCGGCCCTGGCCACGTTCGCGGCTCGACGGGTTCATCAGGCCGACACCTCGGCGGACCCCGATTCGCATCCCGGCGTATCCGCCTGCGATTGGCGAGCCGCAGTCCACGATGCAGCGACCTGGACGCGCCGGGCGTTAGTCGCGGCGGACACCCTTGACTTCGCGATCGGGCTCCACCGCAACAGGGATAGCAGCGGTACGCCCGAGCCGGCTCACGTGAACGGGAATGCGCCTTTGGACCACTTTTGGGAGCATCGCTAATCATCCCCCCGCGCCCGGTCCCGGCACACGCCACCCAAGCCCTCTGACCAGGTCCGTTACAGCTCCGGCATCCCCGCGATGTACGCCGCCTGTCCGACGTGCTGGGCAGCGTCGTCGACAATCGAAACCATCCGCACACCGCGCGTGACCTCGGGCGTCCAATCGCGGTCGATCACCTCATCCCAATCAACACCCGACTTCGCGTACGCGATGAGCGCGTTCAAAGTCTCAGTGACATAGGACACGAGCAGCTCTTGATCATTAACGACGATGGACCGCGCTTCCTCGGCCGAGTGCCCGTAGCCGAGCGAATCGCCGTTGTCGAGGGCGAAACGCTCCTTGAAACCTTGGGTGGTCCAGATCTGCTCGGAGCCGTTGAGCTGCGATAACTGCATATCGACCTCTCGGCCAGCGTGCCAGAGGAGCCACGCGATGGAATTGTCGTGGCCGCCGGGGTGCGCGTTGAGCTGGGCCGGGGTGAGGTTGGGGAGGCCCTTCGCGGCGTCGATGGGTCGTGAGGCGAAATCAACGAAAATGTCGGTAGCGTTCATATTTCCGTTGTACACGGGACGGTGTGTGGCTGCAGATCAGTGGCGTGTGGGGTGGGTGCGCGGCGTCGGATTTACCGCAGCGTGTGCCGTCGTCAATCGTCGAAAATCGATGACCTAAATCCGCATGCTCATGTGCTTATGCGGCCGCCCAGCTTCCTCGAATTCCTCACCATCGACCACGAACCCGAAGCGCTCGTACCAATCGACCAGGTGGGACTGAGCGTCGAGCTCGATCAGTGCGCCTTTGTTGGGGTCGATCCCCGCCGCCCGCTCGGTGCACACCTCGAGGGCCTTCTTTACCAGCTGCGTCGCGATCCCGTGCCCGCGCGCATCCTTAGCCACACAAACGCGGCCGATGTGCTGCCCCTCGTCGGGCTTCCCGAAAACTCGGGCCGTTCCGATGAGGTGCACGCCACCTTCGGTCTCGTACGCCAGAAGGTGCTGAGTCCCGGGGTGGATGTCGGTGTCGTCGATCTCTTTGTAGGGGCTTTCCTGCTCGTGGACAAAAATATCGACGCGGAGTTTATACAGTTCATGGACCTGCGCGGCGGTCATGTCCATGAGGCGCTTGCCGGTGAGATAGACGCTCACTAGGCCTCCTCGCTGGTCGCGCTCGTTTCGCCACCCTCGTCGCTCTCGCTGGTCGCCTCGGCATACACGGCGCGGATAGAATCAGCCGACTCCTCTAATTTCTCCTGCTCCCAAGCGTCGACAATCGGAGGAAGGCGACGAATCAGCCCCTCGGAACCCAACACCGCCGGCACCGACATGGAGATATCACCCAGGCCGTACTCGCCATCGAGGCGCGAGCAGACCGGGTGGACGGAGCGCTCGTTCAGCAGAACGGACCTGGCCAGCACGTTGGCGGAGCGAGCCACACCCGCGTCGGTCCATCCCTTCGCAAAGAAAACGTCGTAAGCCGAATCAACGACCCGCTGCTTAATGTCGTCGCGCGACGGCAGATCCTTGCCACTCCAACGCTCCAGCTCAGACCAGGAAACGCCCTGCACATTGAGGTTCGACAGGATCGGCACCGCTGTCGTCCCGTGCTCGCCCATCATGTAGCCGGTCACCGACTTCGGGTCGATGCCGAGCTCCTGCGCAACAGTCCAGCGCAGCCGCGCCGAGTCAAGCATGGTTCCGGTACCTAACACTTTCGACGCCGGGTAATCGAATTCCGTCGACGCAATATGGACCACGGCATCCAAAGGATTCGTGATGAAAATGATGACAGGCTCCTTGGTGCGCTCGGACACATTCTTCATGACGTCGCGAGCGGCCTGGGCCCCCACCTTGGCCAGGAGCGAACGGGGAGGAACGTAATCCGGGCGGTCCGGGTCAGGCACAATCGACGCCCCAGCTGCGCAAATGATCACGTCGGCGTCGCGAGTGTCGTCGTAGGTGCCCTCATGAATGTACGTATTCGTTGTCCCGGGCACGCCGGTTGACTGGGAGTGGTCGAGCCCCTCGCCGAGAGCCAGCCCCTCCTTCGTATCAATAACGGCGATCTCGGAGTACAACCCCGACGCCATCGCAAAGGTGACCACGGACGAGCCCACGTGGCCTAGGCCTACCACCACAAGTTTCGTTGAATGCATACTTATCACAGTAGAGCGTTGAGGTGTGTCGGTCACGTGGGCGTGGGGGTTTTGGGTTTTGGGGCGTGGTCTGGCAGTTTTACCGGGGTAAAGCGGATCGGCGCGTGATTTTTGCGGGGCGATATGGGGGCCAGTTCAAAACTGCGGGGTATATGGTCAATTTTTGGCCATTTTTCTTGCATATTCCCCCGCACTTTTCGCTAGTGTCGGCGCCGAGTCCCCGAGATTCGGGCAGCCCCCGCTCTTGGTCCCCAGCGCCCAAGCTCAAGCCCCGGGGACCGGCCATCTCCCAGCCATCTCGGCCCACGCACTCGACCCCAACCCCCGTCACTCAGGCAACCTAAGCCTTTACCGGAGCAAGGACAGCCTCCCCCTCAGGCTCACTGGGATCCCCAGCCTCAGCGTCTGTCGCCGCCGAATCCGCCGCGTCCTCTGCCACCGCGTCGCCACGGGCTTCCCGCGAAATAGCGTCGGCAAGAAATTCAACCCTCTTGGCCGGGAACGAGAAGTGAATCGCCATCCAATAAATTGCCAGCGAGAACACCATAATCACGGGCACGGCGGTGTCGAAGTGGAGCAGTCCGATCCCGCCGTCGTAGTCCCCGAGGTACGAAATGATCGCGAGCCCGGTGAGCCACGGGATGTACCAGAAGCCCGCGCGGAACGCCATGTTGTAGCGGTTCATCGCCTCGTGCCGGCTGAACGCTTTGTTGACCGCGAGCAGCACCAGCCCCAGCCCCATCGCGATGAAGAGTTTGAGGTCGGTGGTCCACCCGGTCCAGTACACCAGCAAGTTCGACGACATGAACCCCAGCATCGGCAGCAGATGCCCGAACGGCGCTTTGAAGGTGCGCTGGTGGTGGGGGAGTCGGCTGCGCAGCGCCGCCATTGTTAGCGGACCCGAAGCAAAGGATAGGACGGTTGCCGACGAAATAAATCCGGCCATTTGCTGCCACGACGGGAATGGGAGGAAGAGCACGAGCCCGACGACAAAAGCGACGATCATCGAGACGACGGGTGCTCCGTGACGGTTCGTTGTGGCGAGTTTAGCTGGGGCGTTGCCGTTCCGAGCCATGCCATGCGAGATGCGGGCGGTGGTCGTGACGTAGATCAGTCCGGTATCCGCGGGCGACACGATTGCGTCGATGTAGAGGAGGACGGCGAGCCAGCCCGCCCCGAGCATCGTCGACACTGCGGCGAGTGGACCGAATGAGTCGCTGAAGTTGAGGCTGGACCAGTGTCCGCCCATATTCGCGATCACACTATGCGGAAGAACGCCTAGAAAAGCTGTCTGAAGCGCAACGTAAATCAAAATACAAATAAGGACAGAGCCGACGACGGCCAGGGGAACATTTCGGCGCGGATTGCTCGTTTCGCCGGCCAATTCGATGCCTTGCCGGAAACCGAGGAAAGAAAAGACGATTCCGGAAGTCGCGATGGCGGTGAAGACTCCGTGCCACCCGTGGGAGAAGAAGCCTTCGCCCGCGGTGAAGTTGGTGCCGTGAAAACCTAGGGCAACAAAGGAAACAACGACCAAAGTGATGATCCCGAGTTTCCACCACACAAGTACGTTATTGATACGACTGAACCAACGGATTCCGAAGTAATTGATGACGACGAAAACCGCCATGAGCAGGACCGCGAGTGCAATTCCCAACGGCGTGAGCGTGTGAACAGTCTGTCCGCTGACCAGATGTTCGTGCGTGAACGGGCCGTATTTCGTGGCGTAGGTGAGCGCGCCCATTACCTCGATCGGAGGGAGCGCGAGCGCCGCAATCCAGTTGATCCACCCGGTCATGTATGACGCGAACCCGCCGAACACGACGTGCGGGTAGCGCACGACCCCGCCCGAAAGAGGGAACATGGTGCCGAGCTCTGCGTAGCACAGGGCAATGAACAGGATCATGACCCCGCCCAGTGACCACGAGATTATTGCCGACGGGCCGGCCGCTTGAGCAGCGACCATTGATCCGAACAACCACCCGGATCCAATGATGGATCCGACGCTTGCGAACAGCAGGCCAATACTGCCGACGCCTCGGTGTAGGGAGTGGTCTTGGCGTGTGGTGGGGTGGGTGTTTTTGGTGCGGGGTGCGTTTCCCGACATTTTTGGTGTGACCTCAGGCGATGCCATCTCGGTCTCCCTTCGTGTGAACAATTAATTGTTCGTTACGCTAGACCTCCCCGGAATAATTCTTAGTATCGGAAACAATAACTTAATATTTCTTGGCGTTTTGGCTGATGGAATGTGCGCTAGTAACAAGCTGGAAATAAAACATGTGGGGTTTTCGGCCTTGTGTGGGGTGGCAGGAATTGTGGGTGAGATGCACGGTTTTGATGGGGGCTGTGCGGGGTTTTACCTGGTTGAGCTGGGTGATGCGGTTATTCGTGTGAGGTAGTAGTTGGTGCGAGGCTGCTGTTGCGACACCTCGTTCGGTGGTGTGCTGTGCGTAGTCCCTATTCCGCCCAAGACCGGCTCGGTGCCTGAATTTTGTGGGGGTATATGCCAGGTTCAGAAAACTGCGGGGATATATGGCCGATTTTCGGCCATTTTTCTGGCATATACCTCCGCATTTTTCTCAGGAACGGCCCATATTTCCCCGCAGTTTTCCTATGACGAAGGCACCTGAGCTTGAGAATGGCCCGATGGAGCCACATTAACCACGATCACTTTCACAATTCCGAGAAATTATGCACTTTCGGCCGCGCCTAGGGGATATCGATTACTATTCCCGGAGCTGCCCCACCATTAGTGGCGATCAATCATCGGATGCAACCCCCATACGTAAGGTCAACCTACAGCGCCAAACCGCTACCATAGGTGCCATGAAAGCCAATTCGATGCGCCCCTTTCTGCATGTCACTCCTATCCAGGGCAGGTTGAACGACCCGAATGGTTTGTGCATCGTCGGCAACACACTCCACATCTTTTATCAGCACGACCCGGTTTTTCCTCGTACGCCTAAACGCACCGGCTGGGCCCGCGCGTCCGTACCTATTACTGGAAAAAATGCATGGCGGATTACTCACCATCCTGATTCTCTGTATCCGGGCCATCCATATGACATGCAGGGTTGTTATTCCGGAAATGCTGTCGGCGTTAACGAAAATGGGCGAAACAATAAAGACAATAAGGATTCGTTAGCGATTTTTTACACTGGAAATGTCAAGGTTCCGGTGGAAAATGGAAAAATTCGTCGGCGTACAACTCAAAACTTGGTTCGCGCGACACATGATCCGGTTGTTGGTATGGAGTTTCGCCATTATCCAGAAAATCCGGTGATCGATGGTCCTGCCCCGGGGTTTACCGAGCATTTCCGTGACCCGATGGTGACGCGAGATTATGGGGGAAAACGACGCTGGCGAATGGTCATTGGTGCGCAGCGAAATGATCTCACCGGTGGGATTGCTTTGTATCGTTCCGACGATTTAGTTCACTGGGCTTACGAAGGTGAGCTTATTTTCGACGTAAACTCTGCGCAGTCTGGTTCTGCTCCGGACATTCTTCCGCGTGGCTATATGTGGGAGTGTCCAAACCTCTTCCGCATGCATGACCGCAGCACAGGAGAGGATTTGGACGTTCTCGTCATGTGCCCGCAGGGGCTTTCTGAGCGTCGGATCAATGGGGTTCGTCACTACGCGAGTAGTGATCAGTGCGGTTACATCGTCGGCAAGCTAGAAGGAACGACGTTTTCTGTAATTCGGGGATTTTCGGAGCTTGATTATGGTCACACTTTTTATGCTCCGCAGTTCGCGGATGGATCGTGTATTGCTGACCTGCAGGAAGTTAATAAGAAAACTGATGTACTTAAGGAAGAGTCTCTAAGCGATCAGAGTGGTCCGGTTGATAATTTCCGCTCGTCAGAGAGTGCTTATTACCGACGACGGCCACGGCAGGATTCTGGCGCGTGGGATTCTGCTGTCATGCTGGGGTGGATGGGGTTACCCGATGCCGATGATGCGCCCACGGTGTCAGCCGCGGGATGGGTTCATTCGCTAACGATGCCGCGTCGTGTAGTGCTGCGGGATCATCGGCTGATTCAGTCATTCCTGCCGGACGTGGGGACAATACGTTCATGTGCAGCCGAGGCTGCGAAGGTAGATAATTACGGACCGTTTTGGGTGCAACATCGTGAGGTCGCTGCGCCGAGCGATAGTGACGCCGTGCATTCCGTGTTCCTTACCGACACGGGCGGCAACCAAGCAGCACGGATTGACGTTGGACGTAGCAGGGTATCGGTCGAGATTAATGGTGATGTGCGGGTGGCTGATGTTGATACGGAATACATGCAAGGCGCGACGTCGATAGTCGTCGACGGCTGCACGTTAGAGGTTTTAGCTGGTGGCGGGCAAATAGCGCTGTCGTCGATGGTTTACCCTTCGGAAGGGGAGACCTGGTGCGAATTGCACGAAGAGGCGAGTTCGATGTGATTGGTTGCGTGGTCCGATTCCTTCGTTCTTTCATGCATTAGACGATGCTATTTGTGATCGACGTTACTGCGCCTTGTTCTACTCCATTAAAAATGACTGAGCTGTGTTTTTAGATAGCACTTCGAGTGCGGCTGATGTCTGAGTGTTTTTCGGGGTATATCTCAGAGGTGTTTGATTTTTACAAGGGTCCCTGATTCATGCCGGATGCATCATTTATCTCAGAAATTCGTGATATATCCCCGTTATGTGTGACGTATCCCACGGCCGTGCGAAACTCTCCTAGAGATCTTTGTCTTACCAAGATCTGTCTGTGCAGATAAATGTCCCGTGCGTCTAAAAAGCGTGCCTCATAAGCCATCAATATTTCGTCTGCAGCATCTGTTACTGTTAACGAGTGTTAGTGACTTCTTAACAGGAGCACTTTGTTCCTGTGTATAGGTCATATTTTTAAATTCAGAATAATAATAAGTAAACGCTTTAGAGCAAAGGGTGGCTCGGCACGTTTCAGCAAAACAAGTAGATATCTTTTTAGTAGTAATACCAGGTAGTACTACCAGGTAGTGATCGTCACTAGCTTTGGCAGGGATGAATAGGAGAAATAGTGGATCACAAGGCGGTTGCCGATAGGGTTCTCAACGCTATCGGTGGCGAATCTAACATAGTGGCTGCAGCTCACTGCGCTACTCGGCTAAGAATGGTTCTCAATGATACCGAGGCGGTGGATTCCCAAGCCCTCGATAATGACCCCGACTTAAAAGGGACCTTTGAGACCGGGGGAATGTTCCAGATTATTGTCGGCCCGGGGGATGTCAATGAAGTATTCAGCGAACTGGATAAGCTTACCTCCAAGAATATTTCCGTGACGACAGAGGAACTGAAAAACGTTGCGGCTGAGAAAAGCAACTGGTTCACACGGGGAGTAAAAGTCCTCGCCGATATATTTGTTCCCCTTATCCCGATCCTGGTCGGTGGGGGTCTGCTCATGGCCCTCAATAATGTATTGACTGCCGAAGGGCTTTTCGGGTCCCGTTCGTTAGTCGCGATGTACCCACAAATTAGCGGAGTCTCGGAGATGATAAACCTCCTTGCCTCCGCTCCTTTCGCATTTTTGCCCGTTTTGGTGGGCTTCACGGCGACTAAACGCTTCGGCGGTAACGAGTTTTTGGGCGCCGGCATTGGTATGGCCATGGTCATGCCAACTCTCGTGAATGGCTATGACGTCGCCGAGGCCATTGATAAAGGATCCATGCAATATTGGGATCTCTTCGGATTGCATGTTGCTCAGGCGGGTTATCAGGGAACTGTACTTCCTGTACTCGCGGTGTCCTGGATTTTGGCGACCATCGAGAAGGCATTTCATAAGAGGCTCAAGGGCACCGTCGACTTTATGGTCACGCCCCTTCTTACCCTGTTGATCACCGGTTTTGTGACCTTTATTGCTGTCGGCCCCGCGTTGCGGTGGGTCGGTGATGAGCTCGCTATCGGACTTCAAAATATTTACGACGCTGGTGGTCCGATCGGCGGTTTCATCTTCGGTCTGATTTATTCTCCGATTGTTATCACGGGTCTCCACCAGAGCTTCCCACCCGTCGAGACGATGTTATGGAACCAAGGCGGATCGTTTATCTTTGCTATCGCATCGATGGCAAACATTGCTCAAGGTGCGGGCGCGCTAGCTGTTTTCTTCCTCGCGAAGAACGAAAAATTAAAAGGTCTCGCAGGTGCGTCCGGAGTTTCGGCTGTATTCGGTATTACCGAGCCAGCTATTTTCGGTGTTAACTTACGTTTGCGCTGGCCGTTCTATATCGGGATGGGTGCCGGAGCTATCGGTGGCGCGCTCATCGCCCTGTTTAATGTGAAGGCCATGGCTTTAGGTGCTGCCGGTTTCGTCGGTGTGGTTTCGATGCGCGCCGGTGACTGGGGCAACTTCTTGATCTGTGCAGTTATTACCTTCGTGCTTTCCTTCATTGCGGCTTTCAGCTATGGGAAGTTTTCGCTCGTCCGAAAAGGCACGATCGATCCGGATGTTCCCGACGGTGTTGATGTGGGAGCCGGCAACAATGCAGCCGTCCCGACAGGTTCGATGGCTTCCGAGGCCACCAACTACGATGCTTCGGATTCGCCTTCGGAAAATGCAACAACGGTTTATGCTCCGCTTTCCGGAGAAGTATCTCCACTTTCATCCATTAGCGAGCCAATGTTCGCGCAAGGAAAACTTGGCCCGGGCGTGGCAATTAAGCCATCGATAGGAAAACTCGTGGCTCCGATCAGCGGGAAAATTATTGTGGCATTTCCGACTGGGCATGCATTCGCCGTTCGCGGTAAAGGCGAAGATGGAAAACCATTGGACATTTTGATGCACATTGGCTTCGATACTGTGAACCTAAAAGGTAAGTACTTCACACCTCACAAGAAACAAGGTGATGTTGTCGAAGCCGGTGAAGTTTTGGGCGAATTCGATATTGAGGGGATTACTGGAGCCGGGTACGAAGTTACGACCCCGGTTGTTGTCAGTAACTATCGACGGGTTGGCCCCCTGCATCGGCTGGTTCAGTCTTTGCCCAGCGAGATTACGTCAGGTGACGAGCTCTATGCTGTGGATCCGAAGCAAACAGTGTCTGCGAGCCAGGAGGCTTCGAGTGCGGGTAGCTATGCGACGTCCTCTAAGGGAGACGCTTAGGCTGCTGGCCTGGTGTGGTGCCGGGCCAACATGTAAGGACTCGAATCCTTGAGGTGGAATCGGGAATTGCTGAAGATGGTCCGGACCTGACGGAGAGATACTAGGCCGGATTTTTGCGGAGGTATATGCCGGTGAAATAAAACTGTGGGGGTATATGGTCAATTTTCGGCCATTTTTCTGGCATATATCCCCGCATTTTTCTGACGAGCACCGTATATACCCCAGCACTTTTAGGATTTCGGCAGCCTATTCGTGTGAATAGGAGTCGACGGGGATGGGTATCCCGGCATCACTATCGCTATTGCAGGATTAACTCTGCGGTATTAACTGCAAGTCATAGATACTGCGGTGCGGATTTGGGGTATCGGGGATATAGAAGACATCCAGGGCAGGGGCTGGCGCCCAAGTCGCGCTCAGACTTCTCGGTTTCACGCGCAGGTCGGTACATCCAGGCAAAATCGACCGGGGGGACACTGTGTCGCAGAAATGTTGACGTCGTGCACGGGGAGGGGTAGTTTCGCTTTCAATACCTAGACCGCTCGGTCTATTGTAGGCTGACGGACCTTAGACAACGTAGTGCGAAGGCGAACCCATGGAAGCGATAATTATTTTTCTCCTGATCGGCGTCGGTGCACAGCTGGTCAAGGGGAGCATGGGGATGGCCTACGGGGTTACCTCAACAACACTGCTGGTGTTTACTGGCGTGCAGGCCGCGACGGCGTCGGCAATCGTTCACCTCGTCGAGGTGGGCACCACCCTTGCGCTGGGGCTTAGCCACTGGAAAATGGGAAATGTCGACTGGAAGCTAGCTCTATCGCTGGGCGCTCCGGGCGCATTCGGAGCCTTTATCGGCGCACGTGTTTTGGGCCAGGCGAGCGCGTCAGCAGCGCGTCCGCTGACCGCCGCGATTCTTGTCGCTTTGGGGACATTCATCGTTTTGCGATTCATCGGGCTCGTCACCATCCAGGCGAAAACAGTGTGGGGACCGAAGCGTCTCGGCATTCTTGGTTTTGTGGTCGGCGGTCTGGATGCCACGGGTGGCGGTGGCTGGGGAACGATGACCACATCGACGCTGATGGCGGCCGGAAAACGCGAGCCGAGGCGGATAGTTGGGACGGTCCTGGCCGCGCAATTCCTCGTCGCCACCGCGGCAACGCTGGGCTTCATACCGGTGTTGAGCAGGGAAGTTGAGCACCACGCTGCGCCGGCATTGGGCCTGTTCATCGGCGGGATTGTTACCGCTCCGTTTGCCGCGTGGCTCGCCGGAAAAGTTAATGCGTCGGTCCTCGGTGGCGCGGTCGGCGTGCTGCTCGTCGGGCTGAATGTCAAGGTGTTGCTCGATGCTCTCGGTATCGGTCACGCGTCCCAGTGGGAAGCAGTCGTCTTAGCCGCTGGCTTTGGGATGATCGCAGGCAATTGGGCTCGGCAATATGCCCAGTCTCGAGAGGAAAAGCGCGTTTCAAGCCGGTTAACGACGCTTAACGACGCTGGCTCACGTAGCGAGTCCTCTTCGCGCGATCCTCGCCCAGGCGTGCATGCGGAGACGCGTGGGGCGGAAGTGATCAAGACGGGTCCTTCTGATGTCGCAGCTGAGCAGGCATCTGCTTCAGTGTCAGGGGCACGATGTCTCTAAAAAGTTGAAAGAATAGACAGAGCGGTCTAGAATTTGAGCACAATCAAAAACAACTTGGTCTATCACTAGGGGATCGATCGGAACTCTGAAGTCAGGCAGTGTGCTGGTTGGATAAAAGCCCGTTTATCAGGTGAAACAGGCTCCTGTGAGGCACATAATAACTGCTTCGGAAGCGAAGAGTTGTGGTCGTCCTTTCACGGGGAAGCTGAAACAATCACCCTGCCGCGGACGGTGGAGTACATAATCCACCATTCCGACCGACGAGGAAGTGACGACGAACCGATGCTCACCTGACTTCCTCGCCGACGGCGGCCCCACCAATTGCCGTCCAGCCAGCCGACCAGCTAATGGCACCCGATCTGATAGCCCCGCGATGTGAAACCCCGAGTTCTCAACGCAGCCCAATTGATCCGGCTTCTTGCCACAACGAAACGAAGGATAAAGCCATGACAACCCCCACTCGTAACGAAACAGCTCAGCACGAGGCCTCCGCTACCGGCGTTGACGATTCCGCCCAGTCCCGCACGAGAGACGCGACTCCCACCCGGGAAAAAGCCGCATCTGCAGCTCGGTCGACTGATTCGCCTCGCGCTCAGAGAGCCAGCGGACGCACCACAGGTGGACGCGCTGCCGGTGGGTGTTCTCGTCCTCGTCGAAAGCCGAAGCCCCAAGGTCAGTGGGCTGTAGATGGTCACGAGGCCCTCAACGACGACGAAAAGATCAAGGCTGAGGACGCCGGTGTCGCCGTCGCCCAGCGCGTCCGCGATATTTACGCGCTTCAGGGGTTCGATTCCATTCCGGCGAATGACCTCGCCCCGCGTTTTAAATGGATCGGCCTTTATACCCAGCGCCGCCAGGATATGGATGGAGAGCAAACAAGCATCAAAAGTAATGCTGAACTCCAGGACCATTACTTCATGATGAGGATCCGTTTAGACGGTGGCGTCGTTAATTCCGAGCAACTAACGGTCATCGGTGAAATTTCCCGCGACTTCGCCCGTGGAACCGCCGACTTTACGGACCGTCAGAATGTGCAGCTCCACTGGATCCGAATCGAAGATGTCCCGGAGATCTGGGATCGCTTAAACAGTGTGGGCTTGTCCACGAATTTTGGTTGTGGTGATGTTCCGCGCGTCATTTTGGGTTCGCCGGTGGCCGGCGTCGCTGCTGATGAAATTATTGATGCAACACCGGCGATTGAGGAGATTAAAAACAATCGCCTTCCTAAGCCGGAGTATTCAAATCTCCCGAGGAAGTTTAAGACTGCAATTTCGGGAAACTCTCGTCAAGATGTGACGCATGAGATTCAGGACCTTTCGTTTATCGGTGTTAGGCATCCTGAGCATGGGCCTGGTTTCGACGTTTGGGTAGGCGGGGGCTTGTCGACGAATCCCATGCTTGCTCAGCGTTTGGGCGTGTTTGTTTCTCTCGACGAGGTTCCTGATGTGTGGGAGGGCATCGTCTCCATTTTCCGCGATTACGGTTATCGACGTTTGCGTAACCGCGCTCGCCTGAAGTTCCTCGTCGCTGATTGGGGCGTCGAAAAGCTGCGTTCAGTTTTGGAAAACGACTACCTCGGTCATCCGCTCCGCGACGGTGTGGAGCCGCCGGTTGCCCCAGGTTATCGGGATCATATCGGCGTTCACGACCAGCAGGATGGGCTGAAGTATGTGGGGGTGAAACCTACGGTTGGGCACACTGAAGGGCGTCAGCTGATTCGCTTGGCTGAGCTCGCCGATAAATTTGGATCGGGTCGAATTCGAACCACTCCGAATAAAGAACTCCTATTTCTCGACGTCAAACGGGGTCGCGTGCCCCATCTACTTCATGCCCTTGATAATGAGGGACTATCGGCGAAGCCTTCGAGTTTTCGACGCGACATCATTTCATGCACGGGGTTGGAATTCTGCAAACTTGCCCTCGTTGTGACAAAACAACGCGCAGTTCGGTTAGCCGACGAACTCGAAGAACGCTTAGGTGATCTCGATGTTCCCTTAAAGATCAGCCTTAATGGCTGCCCCAACTCGTGCGCCCGAACGCAATTGGCGGATATCGGGCTCAAAGGGCAAATCGTCACCGACCAAGATGGCAATCGCGTTGAAGGATTCCAAGTTCACCTCGGAGGGGCCCTCGGATTCCACCCCGATTTTGGACGAAAACTCCGTGGCCACAAAGTCACGAGTGCAGGACTCGCCGATTACGTCGAAAGGCTTGTCACCAAATATAAAGCTGATCGAAACAAGGGTGAACAGTTTCGCGAATGGGTCCTTCGCGCCCCAGACGAGGATTTGCAATGAGCGCAGCAGTAATCAAAAACGACGTCGGCAACCATTCTGATATGAACTCGCCTACGAATTCTTATACCGACAACACGGATATTCCGGAGGAGGATAAGGCGCCGAAACTTCATCGTGATGTTCCCGGAAAGAAAGGCCATTCGAATCCGAATCGGGCCATCATTAATAACTGTCCCTATTGCGGTTCGGAATTGCTTTTCCCTGATACGCAAACCGAATACGCCTGGGAATGCCGGGAATGTTGCCATGTTTTCAGCGTGAAATTCCATGGATACCTACCCAGAAACGTAAACAAACAAAACCAGCAGTAACCACCACACATCGGCAGCGTTCATAAGTTTCATAAGGAAGCTACTCGAGATGAGCCCTGTCGCGGTGATACCGGTGAATACTAAGGAGTGACTCTCCATGTCCACCCCGACAACGAATCACGGCGAACATTTATCGACGACGGATGTGCCTGATTCCCACAGCGCGGAGCACAACGCGCCCAACGCCCGGAGATCAGAGAGGGCCGCGCAGACCTCGATCGTCCGGCACACCCGTGGCATCGAAGACCCCATCGTCGAGGCGCGGGACGGAAATACGTCAGAGAGAAACGCACCTGACGTCGGCAATGATTATCAGGCTGAGATGCTGAATCTGGCTCTCGATTACTCCGCGGAACTGGAAAAAGCCAGCGCGGAAGAGATTATGCAATGGGCGCATGATTATGTCCCGAAGCTGGCGGTCACGCTATCGATGCAGGACACTGTCTTGGCTGATCTCGCGGAGAAGTACGCGCCAGCCGCCGACCTCGTCTTTTTAGACACCGGCTACCACTTTGCCGAGACGCTGGATGTCGCGGATGCCGTGGAGAGGCGGTATTCGAACCGGCTGCTTCGGGTTGTTCCGCATCTCACGCGCCGTGAGCAGGACCAACGCTACGGCAAGGATCTCTACGCAACCGATCCCACCCTCTGCTGCCACATGCGGAAAGTCGTGCCGCTCCAGGAGACGCTGGCCGGCTACCCCGCGTGGGTGACGGGACTCAAGCGTGTCGACGCGCCGTCCCGCGCGCATACTCCCGTCCTCGAAATCGACAAGGCTGGGCGGCTGAAGATCAACCCCATCATTACTTGGACCGACGACGACGTCGAGAACTACATCGTTGAGCACGATTTGATCCGGCACCCCTTAACGACGCAGGGGTACCCGTCCATCGGGTGCGCAACGTGCACGGCGCGGGTGCAAGCGGGGGAGGACCCGCGGTCCGGGCGCTGGCAAGGGAAGGAGAAAACCGAGTGTGGCCTGCATGTTTAGCCCGCGCTGGCGTCCGCCCCCAAAACCCACGCTCGTCATCACCCCAACCCCACAGTTAGGAAAACCCCATGACAACAGCCGCCCCGACGCGCGTCGCGTCCTCCTTACCTCCACATTTAGCGCTACTCGAAGCGGAAGGCATCGACATCATTCGGCAAGCCGCCGGTCAGGCAGATCGCGGCGCCATTTTGTTCTCCGGCGGCAAAGACTCCGTCGTCGTCCTCGAACTCGCCCGTCGCGCATTCGCTCCCGCGTCGATCCCCTTCGAACTTCTCCACGTCGACACCGGCCACAACTTTCCCGAGGTCCTCGCGTTCCGTGACGCGATCGCCGCCCGCCCCGGCGTCACTCTTCGCGTCGCTAAGGTTCAAGATTGGATCGACCGCGGTGAACTCCACGAGCGTCCCGACGGCACACGCAACCCGTTGCAGACCGTCCCCCTCGTCGAGACGATTGAAAACCAGGGTTACGACGTCGTCCTTGGTGGAGCACGTCGCGACGAGGAAAAAGCCCGCGCGAAAGAACGCGTGTTTTCCGTCCGTGATTCGTTCGGCGGGTGGGACCCGCGCCGGCAGCGCCCCGAACTGTGGGGCATCTACAACGCAAAAGTGCAGCCCGGTGAGAATGTCCGCGTTTTCCCCATCTCCAACTGGACGGAGGCCGACGTCTGGGACTACATCGACGCGCGCCACCTCGAACTCGCCCCCATTTACTACGCCCACCAGCGCAAAGTGTTCAACCGCAACGGGATGTGGCTCTCACCGGGCGAGTGGGGTGGCCCGCGCGACGGCGAAGAAATCGTCACGAAGACCGTCCGCTACCGCACCGTCGGTGACATGTCGTGTACGGGAGCGGTCGAGTCGGAAGCCCGCACCAACGCCGACATTATCGACGAAATCCGCCGCTCAACCACGACCGAACGCGGCGCCACCCGCGCAGATGACAAATTGTCCGAATCCTCCATGGAGGATAGGAAGAAAGATGGGTACTTCTGATGTCTCACAGTACAACCGCGACGCTCGACACCGTTGCCGACGACACCCGCGCGACGACCACCACGTCCGCCGACACCCGCTCCACCCCCACCCCAGCCAATAACCAGCTGCCTACCGTCCGGCTCTGCACCGCGGGTTCCGTCGACGATGGCAAATCCACATTCGTCGGCCGCCTGCTTCACGACACGAAATCGATCCTTAGCGATCAATATGAAGCGGTTCAGCGCTCGTCGGAAGCTCGGGGCTTGGCCGAGGCGGACCTCTCGCTCCTGGTCGACGGCCTCCGCGCTGAGCGCGAGCAGGGCATCACCATCGACGTGGCCTACCGTTATTTCGCCACTGACCAGCGCAAATTCATCCTGGCGGACTGCCCCGGCCACGAGCAGTACACGCGCAACACCGTCACCGGGATGTCCACCGCGGACGTCGTCATTTTGCTTATCGACGTACGCAACGGCGTAGTCCGCCAAACTAATCGTCACGCGACGGTCGCGGGGCTGCTCGGCGTCCCGCATGTCGTCGTCGCCGTCAACAAAATCGACCTGGTCGACTACGACGAAGCTACCCTCCGCACCATCGAGGACCAGGTCGCAGCACTGGCCGACCGCGCGCACCTCAACGACGTCCGCGTCGTCCCGATCTCCTCGCTCAAGGGTGACAATGTGGTCGAAACGTCCGCCCGAACGCCGTGGTACACCGGCCCCAGCATCGTCGAAATATTAGAAAACATTGACGACGCCGTTACAGTCGACGACGCCGCTACAGTCGATAACGCCGCTGACCAGGCTCTCCGCCTGCCGGTGGACTACGTTATTCGCGACCACGACTCCGAATACCGAGGCTTCGCCGGCCGGATCGCGGCAGGTTCCGTCGGCGTCGGTGACGAAGTGACGGTCACCGGTGGCCGCACCGCCCGAATAACAACGCTCAGTATTGCTGGTGATCCGGTCGAGGTGCCGGCGCGCGCGGTTGCCGGCAGCTCCGTGAGCGTCGAACTGGACACGGACATCGACTTGTCGCGCGGCGCGCTGATCGCCGGAACTCCCCATCCCGCCACTACAAACACCGTCGAGGCCACCATCGTCCACACCAGCCAGCGTCCGCTCGTCGTCCGTCGTCGGTTATTACTCCGCTACGGCGCGCACACCACCAAAGCCCAATTGTTAGATATTCAAGGCATTATCGACGTCGATTCCGGCAAATTGCTCCCCACGCGCCCCAGCGAATTCAACGACGAACCCGTGACGACGCTGGAATCCAACGAACTCGCGCGCGTCACGATCAAAACGCGGGACGCCATCCCATTCGAGCCCTACCAACCTGGCGGCAAGATCGGGTCTTTCCTGCTTATCGACGATCAGACGGGCGATACCGTGGCCGCCGGCTTGGTCCTTCCGCGGGAAGGTCAGCAAGCGGATAGCGCGACGGCCTGAGAGACGTGAAAAGTCGTGAGAGTTATGAACGTGCTGGTAGAGACGCTGATCAGCCACGATCGTTAGGAAGGGGGGCACAGTGAACCACTCTGTATCGAAGCGCTCGGGATCGGCGCGCCCGGGTTCGACGCGTTCCGCATTGATTTTGCTCGCCCACGGCAGTCGCCATAACCACGTGACGCACGCGCTTCGCGACATTACCGACGCCGTGGCCCGCGAATCCCGCATCGCCGGCCGCTTCGGGGTTCACATGGCGTTTTTGGACCACGCCGAGCCCGACCTCGTGCAGGTGAGCGCCCGATTGGCCGAGCTCGGATACGATCACGCTGTTGTCGTGCCACTTTTGTTTACCGACGCTTTCCACTCGCGTGTCGACGTTCCCGCGCAGGTGAAGGAAGCGCAGGACGCCTCCGGACTGGCGATGTCGATTGCGCGTGGTTTGGGGACGGACGACGATCTCGCTGCAGTGTTGGAGCAGCGTTTCAGTCGATTGGTTCCTGAGGAGTCGACCTCGGGGAGTGGCCTCAAGGCTCATAAAGGGGCTGATGGTGAGGCTTCTGCGGTGCTCGGTGACTCCTCAGCGCGGGCGCCCGAGACCACGCTTGGTTCAGGGGAAAAACCCGCCCCGGTGATCCGCGTTCTTTACTCTGTGGGCAGTTCTGATCCTGCGGCCAACGATGCTGTCAGTCGTCTAGCTGCGAGTATCGGTGCAACGTCCGTTGCCGCAACGGGTGAGCATCCGAAAGGTGTCGCCGCCATTGACCACATCGTTGCCCACCACGGGAACGCCAACCACGGTGGCCTAGACCAGGGTAAACGAAAGAAAGATCGGGTCGCCACGGAATCGGGCGAGCCGCCCCCCGACCCTCTGGTCGTTGTCCAGCCCTTGTTCGTGGCGCCTGGAAAGTTGTGGGCTATGGCAACCAAGGAATTAACCCACAGACAGAGTCAACCCCCGTCGGTCGAAACACAACCCTTGCGCGAGCGTCTCACCTCCAGACGAGGTGATATTCCTCAGACGCTTGGCTATTCATATGAGACACTCGACGTTCCCGATGTCAGGTTCCGGTGCGGATCCCCACTTGGAGTCGATTTAGCGCCCATGATCGCAGATCGGGCGTGCTCAGCGTAATAGATCCCCCGAAGAGCAACTTGCCCCCGGAGTTTCGTCATCTACGAAGCCCGGGGGCTCACCATCACTCACTCACGCGCGAGTGAACCACCATGTCGTCCCACTCAACAACCTTCTTCCGCTCGCGGTCTTCCTTCTCGCCGAGCTCATGCTCGTACGCTTCGAGAGCGTGGTAGCCCTCCCAGGAGGTCACCTCGACACCTTTATCGCGGAGCAGCCCCAACACGGCGTCGGGATCCGTCGTCTCTGGTTCGGTTAGCACGCCATTATCAAGGTCTTCCAGCAGGCAGTCGACGGTTTCGTTCGCGTCGCCCTTCGTGTTTCCGATCAAGCCGACCGGCCCGCGCTTAACCCATCCCGTGGTGTACAAACTATCGAGAGTTTCCTCCGACCCGGGCTCGCGCACAATGCGACCAGCGATGTTGGGAATCACGTGGTGTTTGTCGTCGAAGGGGATCTCCTCGGCGGGGTCAGACCGGTACCCGACGGCGTGATAAACGGCCCCCAGCTCCCAATCCTTGTATTTCCCGGTGCCGCGGATCCCACCGTTGCCGTCAAGCTCGGTGCGCTCGGTGCGCAACCCGGTGACCTTGCCGTCGTCGGTCAAAATCTCAACCGGCGATTCGAAGAAGTGGATATACAGCTTGTGGGGGCGGTCCTCGGCCTCACGGATCGCGTACTGCTCCAGAATGCTGCAGACCATGTCCTGGATCTTGGAACTCCGACGAGTCGCCTCAGAGGCCTCGTCGTATTGAATGTCCTCGGGGTCCACGATCACCTGGATAGTGGGGGACTTGTCCAGTTCTTTGAGCTCCATCGGCGTGAACTTCGCCTGCGCAGGTCCACGACGCCCAAACATGTGGACTTCCGTCGCCTTATTCTTCTTCAGCGCCTCGTACACATTGTCCGGAATTTCAGTGACGTGCAGTTCGTCGGCAGTTTTGGCTAGCACACGGGCAATATCGACCGCGACGTTACCGACACCCACAACTCCGACTTTCTCCGCGTGTAAATCCCAATCGCGCTGGAAAAGGGGGTTGCCGTCATAAAAACCGACGAATTCTCCCGCGCCCCAGGAACCGTCGGCACCCTCACCAGGGACGTTGAGGGCACGATCCCCGGTGGCCCCCGTCGCGAAGATGACGGCGTCGTAAAGAGACTGGAGTTCGGAAAGGGTGATGTCCTTGCCGTATTCCACATTCCCGATCAACCGGAGCTCAGGTTTGTTCATCACCTTGTGGAGAGACTTAATAATTCCCTTGATGCGCGGGTGGTCGGGCGCAACGCCATAACGGATAAGGCCAAAGGGGGCTGGCATTTTTTCAAAAAGATCAATGGCGACGTCGCCGTCGTATTTCTTCATGAGGGCATCTGAAGCGTAAATACCAGCTGGTCCGGAGCCAATGACGGCCACACGTAGAGGTCGATCCATGGACTGAGGTTCTCCTTTTATTGCGATGTAATTGAGATTTGTAATGCGATGCGCTTGTATCCGGATTCTTTCCGACGACGAGCCGGGGAGCATCGACGTTGCGTTTATGTAATTCGTGGAATCGTGAGCCGGCGCGATCGACGAACGCGATTACCGACGACTGAACTCCACGAATCCGAAACTATACCACTCTGTCTACTTTTGTTGTGGGGTCGGGTGCCCCACCTGCTGCCCGTTGGTACGTTACTGCAAATTCATGCCGCGTCAATCCCCGCGAAAGTGGCAAATAGTCGCGAAAGACACACACAAACGGAATAATGAAGGGCATATCCGCATATGTGCCAAACCCCACAAAGGTGAATCATCGGTGGTTCAGCACACGTGCGCCGGAACAGCGAGTAAGCCGAGTAACCAGACTGCGTCATCATCACGTAACGCTGAGTAATTGTGGAGGTTTAATCACATGCCGTGTGCCCTATATATCGACGTCGGAGGAGCTTTTGGAACGTCGGCAGGCGACGCCCTACCAGCACCCCTTCAGGGAAATGTCACCCGAATTATCTCCGGAGAGCCGGGATCACCCGCTGACCCCTCAGCGCTCGTTGCAGAGGCAGTGGAGAAGGTCTCCCAAGGGAAGGCATCCGAACAGAAGGCCTCCCCATCCGACGAATTGCAGGGCGCGCTCGTTGCCACCGGAGACATCACCGTCGATTCGCGCATCGCGGCCAGCATCGGCGTCCCGGTCGTCCTCCTTTTCCTTGCCGACGTCACCCCCGACGCACTTCGCGTCTCACTTAGCATCTCCACAGTCGAGGGCGAAGGGGCCACGGTCGCGGCCATCGTTACCCGCGACGGGAACCCCATCGACGGCGTCCCGTCCAGCATCCCCGTCATCGCAGCATCCGACGAAGCCGCGCTCGACTCCGCGGTGTCGTCGGCAATAGGGGAGAGCGGCCACCTCGAACCGGTCATCGGCCCAGAAGTGTTCCAGCACAACCTCATCGACCAAGCCCGCGCCTCCGGAGCGCGCATCGTTCTCCCCGAAGGCGACGACGACCGCATCCTCCGCGCGGCCGACTGGCTCCTCGAGCACCACGTCTGCGACCTCACCATCCTCGGCAACCCCAACGACATCGCTGCGCGGGCCACAGAACTCGGCCTCAACCTCAGCGACGCCACCATCGCCGACCCCCAAGGCACCGACGACGAATCCGTCGAGCAGGCCGAAAAATTCGCCGCTACCTTCGCTGAGCTGCGGAAAAAGAAAGGCATCACCCTCGACGACGCCCGGGAGACCATGAAAGACATCTCCTACTACGCCACCATGATGATCTACGACGGCCAAGCCGACGGCATGGTGTCCGGCGCCGCGCACACCACCGCGCACACCATCAGGCCAGCGCTACAGATCATCAAAACCGCGCCGGGCTCGTCCGTCGTTTCTTCCATCTTCCTCATGGTCATGCGCGGGAAACTCTGGGCCTTCGGGGATTGCTCTGTGAACCCCAACCCCACCTCCGAGCAGTTGGCAGAAATCGCCGTCACTTCCGCCGACACTGCCGCCAGCTTCGGGATCGACCCCCGCGTTGCCCTCTTGTCCTACTCGACGGGATCCTCCGGAGCGGGCGATGACGTCGATAAAGTCACTCGCGCGGTCGAGCTGGCGCAGGCTAAAGCCGCCGACACGTCGCGGAACGGTAGCCCCATCGCTATCGACGGGCCAATCCAGTTCGACGCAGCCGTCGAGCCCTCCGTCGGCAAGAAGAAAATGCCCGAGTCCGACGTCGCTGGGCAGGCTACGGTCTTCGTCTTCCCCACTCTCGACGCGGGGAACATCGCGTACAAGGCGGTCCAGCGCACCGCGAACGCGCTGGCTGTGGGCCCGGTGCTCCAGGGCCTGAACAAGCCGGTCAACGATCTCTCCCGCGGGGCCACCGTGCCGGACATCATCAACACTGTGGCCGTCACAGCAGTGCAAGTGGCCGCACAGACCAGCACCCGCGATTCCGCACAGTCCTGACCCGCCACAGAGAGAAGCGACATGATGAAGACAAGCGACACACCGACCCCGGCAGACAGCGCCCCGGCCACCGCACCCAACGCTCCCGAAACATCTGGACACGAGAACGACGAACTCGTCCTCGTGCTCAACTCGGGCTCGTCGTCAATCAAATTCCAGCTGGTCAACCCGGCTAATCACGCCACCGATGACCCCTTCGTCTCTGGGCTCGTGGAGCAGATCGGTGAGGAAACCGGGCACATCACCATCAAATACGCGGGGGAGAAGCACACCCGCGAGCTGCCCATTCTCAACCACACCGAGGGCCTCGACGAAGCGCTGAACTTCCTGGACTCACTCGGCGTCGGGCTCTCCACACTGAACCTGGTGGCGTGCGGGCACCGCGTGGTCCACGGTGGACGCCTGTTTAACAGCCCCGTCCTTATCGACGACGAGGTCGTCGGCCTGATTAGGGACCTTATTCCGCTGGCTCCGCTGCACAACCCAGCCAACCTGGACGGCATCACGGTCGCGCGGAAAATCCTTCCCGACATCCCCCATGTCTCGATCTTCGATACCGCCTTCTTCCACTCGCTCCCGCCCGCGGCCGCTCTGTACCCCATCGACGCCGAAACGGCGATGAACTACGCCATCCGGCGGTACGGGTTCCACGGCACGAGCCACGAGTACGTGTCCCAACACGTGCCCGATCTCCTGGGCAAATCGCCCCACCAGGTGAACCAAATTACGCTGCACCTGGGGAACGGTGCCTCCGTCGCCGCCATCCGTGGCGGCCACGCCGTCGACACCTCAATGGGAATGACCCCATTGGCGGGCATCATGATGGGCACCCGTTCCGGCGACATCGACCCCGGCATTGTCTTCCACCTCGCTCGCAACGGCATGACTATCGACGAGATCGACGATCTACTCAACCGACGGTCCGGCCTCAAAGGCATGAGTGGCGTGAACGACTTCCGCGCTCTCCAGGAAAAGATTGACCGCGAGGACCAGGACGCCTGGAGCGCCTACAACATGTATGTGCACTCCATTCGGCGTTTCGTGGGCGCGTACATGCTCATCCTCGGCCGCCTCGATGCCATTACCTTCACGGCGGGGGTGGGCGAGAACCACGCCGGAATTCGCCGTGACACCATGGCTGACCTGGAGAATTTCGGCATCCTCATCGACGACGAGCGGAACAACTCGCCATCCCGTGAAGCGCGGCTCATTTCTTCCGACGAATCCCGCGTGAAAGTATTTGTTATCCCGACGAATGAGGAATTAGCCATCGCGCGGTATGCCGCGGGCTTCGCCCACCACTAGCGACGACGGGCTGGTGAGCCCTGACTTGGCGTGTGGTGGTGGCGCTACGCCTGTGGCGGCGTGTCCACTGTGTCGGGTTGAGCAGCCCGACGGTTAAGTGACCAGCGGATGAATTGGAAAACAGACGCAGCAATGATGAGTGCCGCGAAAAGTCGGTTAGTCCACGACTCGTCAATGTAACCCTGTGCGCGAACGATCAATAACAGGGCACCAGCGAAGAACATCACGGCTGCGAAGACTTTGTCGTTATACCGCATCGTCACATTCCACCGTCCAGTTCTCGTCGTCTGGGGTTATCAAAAAGTCCCCGCCGTAACGGGGACTACATGGTGCTACATCAACCACCTGGGTGTCCAATAGAACACATCAGAGGCGGCAGGCCGGCTGCGCTCATCGTCGACGCACAAGCCGACACCAAGGCACTAACAACGACGCTGTTTAGAAGATGTAGACGTCGTCGCCAACCTGCAGGGTGTTGAAGTAGTGCTCAGCATCCTGGTGGGAAAGGTGGATGCAGCCTGCAGACTCGCGGTTCAGCGATCCCTCGTGGAACGCCATGCCGGAGTTCGTGAAGTACACCGAGTAAGGCATCGGAGCGTTGTTGAACTCGTGGCTCACTTCGTCCTTCACCTTGCGGAGAACCTTGTGCCAGCCAGGAGTGGTTTCCTGACCCGGAGCGCCCGAAGTGATCGGAACAGGACCGTAGGTGATGTTCTTGTGACCATCGGTCAACCAGGAACGACGAGCGCCCAGGTTAACGCAAGCTTCTGCGCCATCCTCACAGGGTGCAGTCACTGCGTTCTGTTCAGCAGCGCGCTGAGCGGCCTCTGCTTCAGCCGCCTGGCGTGCCTGTTCCTCAGCAGCACGGGCAGCGGCGTCGCGCGCAGCAGCCTGCTGAGCTTCCTGGTTAGCAATGGCGTTCGGCCAGATGGCGTTGATCCAGCCGTCGACGGTGGTGCGGATCCAGTTAGCAGCGTTCGGGTCTAGCTGCTCAGTGTTCTGGTAGACGCTGTTGCGCCAATCCAGGGCGATGGTCCTGCCGCGGTCCGACGCGGTGCGGGCGAACTCATTGAACTGATCCCGCGCCTGGTTGAGGAAATCCTGCGGGTTCGTCGACGAGATAGCCGGCAAGTCGTCCGCACGAGCGGGAGCAGGGTTAGCAACTGTGGCGCCGCCCGCGAGAGCTGCGATGGCGGTGAGCGACGCGGCTGCGGAGACGCCGATACGGGTGGAAATTCGGCGATGAGCTTTAGACATAGTGCCTTACTTTAAACTGTTTGACAGGGTTTTCCTACTTGAAACGCATTTTCTAGCATACTCTCTACCAAAATTACACCTGAAAAACCACCCATTGCCGACGGCGATCGGTTCCCGGAAAACACAAAATGTGACGCAGAACCTATGCCCTACCACCACGTCCGCGGCCGAATCGCATTCGCCATATCCACCAGGTGATACCTGTGGCTAGGGTACTGAACACTCCGCGCCATCCGGCGCAGATCCGCCTCCACCCCGAGCCGCAAACCGCGCACCTCAAAGGGCTGGCCGAACAATGTTGGCACGGTAGCGTGGGTCCGATTCGTCTCACGCAGCCAGTTGAGCCCAGCGGACATGACGGCCACGCGCACTTGCGCCATCCGCGGCTCATTCGTCGGGATCTCATCCAGGCGCTGCGCGGCGTCGATAATTCGCTCTTCAGTCAGATCTTTCGGGGGGCCAGAAATGAGGTGGAGAACCGTCGTCAAGCGGGCTAATCGGTGGTGACGGGACGCCTGCGGAACCTGGTCCAACGCCTCAACGGCCCGGGCAACATCGCCCTCCGCGATGAACTGGCGGGACAAACCAAACGCCGACGACACCGTGGTCGGGTTGGTCGCCCACACCAGGCCGTACAACCGCGTGGCGTGAAAGCGCAGGGCAACGGGGTCGTCGCCGACGGGATCCCACCGATCACCCATCGCTTCCAGAGCGCTATCCGACGGCAACGCGGACGCATGTCCCAAGGTTGCCGCCGCCACGGCGGTCTGCCTGTCCAGCACCGAGGTCATCGACAACCCCTTGGCCTGAAGCCACAATTCCGACGTCGCCGCGATGGCAAGCTTGGCCGCCGGCTCCCCGGGAAGAATGAAGATGACTTTTTCAAAATGCCGCTGCGCCTGTTCGTAATCGTTGAGCAGCAAAGCGGTGATTCCGGAATACCATTCGTATCGCCAATCTCGGGTAAAAGACGATTCGAATGTCGATAGATAATTATGAGCTTCATCAACAAGCCCGAGATCAAGCATCGCCCTCACAATAGACAGCGGAATTTCCACGCTCTCCGCATACTCAGGCATTTTCATCTTCGCGTACAGCGAATCAATGGCCTCAGAGGGCTCGGCGTAGCTGATCGTCGAGAGAATATAAGCGCCCGGATCCGTGGCGTCCACCATAGGTACTGGCAGCGCGGCCACCACCTCCGGGGCCGTAATCTCAATGGATCGTTCAATGCCATCGACTAATTGATCGGTACGGAAAACCAAGTGCTTCGTTCCATACGTTGTCCTTTGAGGAGCGAACTGTGAATGCAAATGCGGGAAATGCACCTGGTCACGCACCGCACGAATTTCACGCAGCACACCGGTCAATTGATTCGCCATCGACGACGCCGACGCAAAACGCTTCTCCGGATCCGGATCAGTCGCCCGCAGCAGCAACCGATACAGCGACAAGTAGCGGCGAAACACCGGCTCGTTAGTCGGAGTAGGCAAACCGTCCTCATACCGCCCGTCAACCGTCGGTAAATGAACAATAAGCGACGCTAACGTGCGGCCAACCGTATAAATATCACTGCGCACCGTCGGCCCAGTTTCCGTAATCTCAGGAGCCTGGAAACCTGGTGTCCCGTAAATGTGCCCGAACGCGCCGATCCCCGTGACCGCACCCAAGTCGATCAGCTTGACCTGCTCCTCCGTAATGATGATGTTGTCCGGCTTGAGATCGTTATAAACGACGCCGCGCGAGTGCAGATAATCCAGCGCCTCGAGAACCTCAAGCATGTAGCCAATAGCGACATCGACCGCGAAAAGGCTGTCACGCTGCTTCTTCCGCTGCGAGCGCAACGACGGCCCACCAACGTACTCCATCACAATGAACCCGCCGGGGGAGCGGTCATCATCGACGAAGTTGTAAATCTTCACGATGCCCGTGTGCGTAATATCCGCCAAGAACGCGCGCTCGGCGCCAGCCACCGCCCGATCCTGCTCATTGGCCGTCGCCTTCATCCCCTTGAGGACAACCCACCGGTCCGAAACATTGTGGTCAATGGCCAGATAAATCCACCCGACGCCACCATTGGCCAGCGCCCCGACCACCTCATACTGGCCCGCCACCATATCCCCCTTGTGGAGCGACGGCGCCTTGGCATCCGTTTCCTTAATCGTGTCGGAATCCATGACAGATTCCCGCGGATCCGTGGGCACGATGAACGGCAACGGCACCATGCCATCGGCAACCACTTTTCCGCGCCGGGAAGCCGCTCTGCGCTCCCGGAACGTGGAGAGTGCACGCTCACGGGAAGCCTGGCTGGGGTCATGGCTGGCACCATCGGCCCCACGTGGGCGGGCCACGGTTTTGGCACTACCAGGGCCCGGGCCCGTTACTCCATCGCCCGACGACGGAGTATCCGCCGGATTGTCGGACTGCAAGAGTGAACCAATGTCGTTGATGTCGATATCGATCTCGTCGTCATCGTCATCATCGGCGAACGGGTCAAAGGGGACAGCCCGTGTTCCCATGACCGTGGCAGCTTCGGTGGGGTGGTCATTGTCATCGGGGCGGCCGTTGTCGGTGTCCCGCGCGTTGTCCTCGGAATCCTGCGCGGCGTCGGAATTCAGCCCCGCCTCGGAATCCCGCGTTTCGTCGGCGCCTAGCCCTTCATCGCGGACGTTCGGTTCGGAATCGCTCATTGTGGTTCCTCCTGGACGTAGGTGGGGTCGGGCGGAACACCGGAATCCCCGAGATATTTGCCTAGCCACTTGTCATAGAGACGTTGCCATGTCCCGTCGGATCGGATGCGCATCAGGGTGGAATTCACCTGCCGGACGAGCCCGTCGGTGTTCTTCCCCGGTGTGGTTTTTGCGATTCCCACGGCATAATCGCTGGACCCGTAGGGTTGGCCAACCAGGTGTGTGTTGGAGTCTTGCGCCGCCAGCCCGGAGAGGATGGAATCGTCGGAAATAATGGCTTGAACTTGGTGTTGTTGCATGGCCACCAGGCAGTCGGACCAGTCGTTGGTAATGAGGAACCGCGAGTGCGGCGCAATAACCTGCGCATTGTGTTGGAAGGTCGAGTCCTTAGGCACGCAGACGGTGGCGTCGCGCAGGTCGTCGGCGGATTGGATAGAGGAGCTTGTCGACGCCAAAATCCGCGCTTGGGCATGCAGATATGGTGCGGAGAAGGCCACTTTGGCTCGGCGTTCGCGGTCGATGGTCATGGTGCGGACAACAATATCGACATTGCCGTGCTGAAGTGCGTCAACGCGTTCGGCCGAGGACAGAAAACGGAAGTCGATCCGCTCGGGATCGCCGAAAATGTCGCGCGCAATTTCACGGGCGAGGGAGACGTCGAAGCCCTCAAGATTGCCGCTACTGGGGTCTTGGAAACCAAGAAAATTGAGTGACGACGACACCCCGACGATGATGCGCCCGCGCCGGACGATATCCGGTATGCGCTCCTCGGGGGTGGAGTTGTCGGGGGCGAGTGTGTCGTATGCGTCGGCGTCGGTCGTGGTGTCTGGCGTGGGGGTTTGGCTTGCCGACGATTCATGCGGCGGATTGAGGCACGTTGCCCCGTCGGGAATGGGGGTGAAGGGGGCGACGGAGATAAAGATGCCGTTGTGGCCACGGTGTGAATCGCTGATCCCGGAACATGCCGCGAGGGGGAGGATCGCGAGGGGAATGACGGCGGCCGCGATCCAGGGACGACGGGTGCGTCGGGCGCGGAGTTGGAGTTGGGGGCGGAGTCGGGCTGAGCTGCGCTCTCTCAACCGAATTGAGCTGTGTGGCAGGCGAATCATGTGTACTCCTGCATCCGGGGGCGAACGCCAATGAGGACACCAACAACAGAGAGCACGGACAAGATGAGCACCGCGCGGGTGATGTTTTGCGAGGTGTCCTGGCTATTTTCCAGGTAGGTCCGCAGGTTGCTGCGCGTGTCCTGAATCAGTGTCCGCAGCGACTGGTCGAGCTGAATGAATTGCCGCTCCGAGTTCAAGGTGGATTCATCACGACCGACGGCGATATTGACGGCCCCGGTGTAGTCCCCGCGGCCGATACGGTTCGCTAGTTCTTGATGCGACACTTTCCACGAGTTCGCGGCGACGATGGCGTCGTCGAGGGCATCGGACGGTTTTTTGTCCGACGACGTGTCGGTGTTCTGGTCGTCCGCGTCGTCCAGCGTGCCGTCATCTTTCATTTTTGTCAGTGCCTTTTGGACGTCGCTCACCGTGGTGGAGAAATCTGCCGACGATTGATCCGCGCTCCGCCGTACCAACATAAGTGCTTCGTCGGTTCGCGCTTTTTGTGCGCTGATGCGGGATGCGGTCAGCTCGTGAAGGGGATCAGACGCCCGGTTAAAGTCCGCATTCCCCACCGCGACGATGACGATCGACGAAATCGCCAGCCAAAACAGCGCGATGGTGATGGCGACGGTGGCGAAGAGCAGACCACCATTAAGGCGTCGATTAGTGAGTGCAGCGAGCCACAATTGCGCAATGACCAGGAGAATGATGGCCGCGAGAAGCCCCGACGCGGGGAACCACATGGGCCTCGTTAGCGACCGGGCTTGGTGGCGGACGCGGTCAGAAGTGATGGTGTACAGGCGCGACGCTGCGGGAATGATGGAGTTCTGCATGATGGCGCTGGCCTCGGTGAGGTAGGAGGCGCCAATGGGGTTGCCTTCTCGGTTGTTCGTGCGGGCCTGCGCGATGAGCCCCGTGTAGATAGGAAGCCGCTGGTTAACCACAGCGAGGAGTTGGAGGACCTCGTGGTCATCGGAGTTCGCGCCGGCACCGGCCTCGACGAGCGCGGTCGACGCGGTCTGAATGGCTGTGTTGTAGCGTTCGTCTTCCGACTGGGACCCGACGCCACCCTCAAGGAATCCAATGGTGGCGGTGGAGTCTGCCACGGAGAGCGACCCGTACAGCCGTTGCGCGGCGTTAGAGAGCGGCTCGGTGTTCTTCACCAAGTTGTTGAGCTGGTCTTGTCGGGTCGATGAGGCGTAGGTCAGCGCACCACCGGCGGCAACAATGGCTATGACCAGGATGGTTGTCATCGCCATGAGCCGGCCTGGCGATGTGCGCAGATAGGCCCACATCCGGCCGGGAACTTTCAAGGCGGGGACGAGGGCATCGTGAAGGACGTGCCAGCGTCTTGGCTGTACATCGGCATCGTCTGGCTCGAGGGAATCGTCCATGGCGCTGAGCCGAATGTGGCTGGCGTCGGAGGAGTGTGAGGGACCGCGGTTGCGCCCTGTTCCTCGTTCTCGTGCCATACGGGCCCCCTACGTGTTGCGCCTGTCGCCAGTTTTTTGTGCCACGTCCGGTGCGCGCGATCGTTGTGGTTGGTGGGGAAGGCCGTTCGCGCGCGGTAGCACAACTGTCACATCTGTCTCCCTAGTCTAAGCGTTACACGGACATCAGTGTGATTGAAGCCTGTCGCCATTGCTGAGGATATGGCAAACTAGTTTCTATGATCGAAATACATGGCCTCACAAAGAGGTATGGGGACAAGGTAGCGGTAGATTCGCTCGACTTCACGGTGAAGCCAGGTGTCGTTACTGGTTTTCTTGGGCCAAATGGGGCTGGTAAATCGACCACGATGCGGATGATTACCGGGCTGGACCGCCCAACAAAGGGCACAGCGACGGTGAACGGGGAGAATTATCAGTCATTTCCGGCCCCAGCCAAGGAAGTGGGGGCGCTGTTAGAGGCCAAATGGGTTCATCCGAACCGGTCCGCTCGCACTCATCTGAAGTGGATGGCGCAGGCCAGTGGCATTTCTGCTGATCGTGTCGACGAAGTTCTGCGCTTAGTGGGATTAACCGATGTGGCTTCCAAAAAGGCGGGGGGATTCTCCCTGGGGATGAGCCAGCGGCTGGGATTGGCTGGGGCGCTTCTAGGTGATCCTGAAACGTTGATCTTGGATGAGCCGGTCAACGGTTTAGATCCGGAGGGTATCCGCTGGGTGCGCACCTTCCTTAAGAATCTTGCCGCCGAGGGGCGCACAGTATTCGTGAGCTCTCACATGCTCTCTGAAATGGCGTTGACGGCGGATAACTTGGTCGTCATTGGCCGGGGCAAACTCGTTGCCGATACGACGGTTGAGGACTTCACGTCCTCGCGGGGCGGTAGTTCGACGCGCTTGCGCGTGGGTGATCACGACCACATGCTGCAGGCCCTCAAGCAAGAAAATATCACCTTCACGATGGACCGCGATAACGTCGGCCGTGAGGTGTTCGTCGTCTCTGGGGTGTCCACTGACGACGTCGGCAAGGTGGCCTATTCCTATGGGATCCCCGTCCTTCAGCTGGAAGAACACCACGGATCGTTGGAAGACGCATTCTTGCAACTCACAGGTGATGACGTCGAATATCAGGGCGCGGCAGCTCAGGGAGGACAGAACTGATGTTGGTTAACTCGATTCGTGCTGAGTGGACGAAGTTAGCGTCGACAAAATCGTTCGCGTGGACGTCGATCTTAATTGTGGTCCTGAGCTGGGCGTTCGCCGCTCTGATGGGGTGGGGGTCGAAAACGGCCCTGGATTCGATGGATCCGGAAGATATGGGGGAAGTATCGACTTTTAACGCAATCACTGCTACCCAGGGGTTCGAACTATTCGGCGTCATGGTTATCATTATCATGGCCACCCTTCTGGTGACCACGGAGTACCGCTTCAAGACCATCAACGAGACGATCATGATGACTCCGAAGCGTCCGATCATTGCGATATCCAAGACGATCGTCTATGGGGTCGTCGCAGTAGTTTTGTCCTTCTTTTCGACAATCATCAGTGTGCCAATCTTTAAGTGGTTGGCCGGTGGCTACGGCTCAGAGATGAAAGTGTTCTCCGGCTCTTCGGGGCGAGTATATGTGACATCGGCAGTGGAGGCTTTGCTGGTCGTCGTGATGGCAATTGGTGTAGCGTTCCTTATCCGACAGACTGCGGGTGCTATCGCCATCATGCTGCTGTGGAAACTCGTCCTTGAGGACCTGATCACTTTGATTCCGAAGGTGGGGAACCACATTAAAGGCTATCGTCCCTTCGCTAACCTCAGTGCGTGGGTGAGTGATGCGAAACTCGATGGCGCACCATGGGGGTCGACGGGCAGCGTAATCTACTTCGCCGTGTGGGCACTTGTTCTCTTCGCTATTGGGGTGGCCGTGTTAGTGAAGCGGGACGCGTAGCGCAGCTACGTTCCCGCACGGCGCTACCCTGTGCGGCGGCGCGGCCCTCTCTTACTGCTGGTTCGCCGTAGGCTCCGACTGGCCCTGCATCACGTCGATCACGTGCTCGGTGGCGAACGCTGTTTCGTTCAGCCGCTCCGATGCTTCGTGAAGGATGCGGACGCTGTCGGGGTTCATTTCGTCGGTAATTTTGTTGATTAATGCGGCCCATCCCTCGGCAATATCGTCGAGAACCCGGGTCCCCTTATCGGTCACTTGCAGCATTTGCGCGCGTTTATCGTCGGGGTTCGATGCCCGGTTAAGCAGACCGTTGGCAATGAGTGCGCGGACCGTCGTCGAGACATTAGAGACGCGTAGGAATCTCATGCGCGCGATGTCGGACACGCCGACACCGGGGTGGTTGTGCACGAAGTAAAGGACTTCGATTTCCGATTGGTTGACCTCCATGGAACGGAGGGGCTGTTCCACGAGCCGCCGCGTGGCCGAGAGGAAGTTGTACATCGCGGCAGAGAGCACATGAGTTTCTTCTCTGGTGAGCGGTGGAAGGTACCCGTCCGCGACGTTCACGTCCTGGTCAGGGCGCTTTTCTTTATCGAGGCCGCCGTGGTGGACGGTATGGGATCGTGATGCGCCCGGGGAGGCTGTGGTCATGCTGTCGAAAGTCACAAGTTTTATTTTAGAAAATTAATGGAAATTGTTAACCACTAGCGCCTCGATTTGAGGGTTATAGTCGTCACATCTTGGTTACACCCCGTCATAATCGACGATGAGCGGTGCATGGTCGCTGCTACCTTTCGCAGCACGCTCATCCTTATAGACGCTGACTTCCCCGGCGTTTTCCGCGAGCGCAGGTGATGCCCACTGCACGTCGATGCGCATGCCTTGGTTCCGCCCGAAACGCCCCGCTGTGTAGTCCCAGTACGTGTAGCCCGAGTTGTGGGTGACGTCGGTAAATCCTTCATCCTCGAGCGCAGTCAGAGCGTTGCGCTCGCGTGGCGTGACCTGCGTGTGCCCGACGAAGAACTGAGGATCCCACACATCGGTGTCATGGGGTGCGATATTCCAATCCCCGACGAGGGCCAGGCGTAATTCGGGATCATTATCGACGGCCGTGGCGGCATAGTTGCGGACCGCGTCGAGGAACCGGAGTTTGTAGGTGAAGTGGATATTGCTGATTTCTCGGCCATTGGGGATGTAGAGGCTCATGACGATGATGCCGCCGCAGGTCGCGGCGATCGATCGGGGCTCGATAGCTTGCTCCGCGGTGAGCTCCTTAGAGAACCCGGGTTGGTGGGGGAGTGTGTGGACGTCTGTGAGTCCAACGCGGGAGGCGATCGCGACACCATTCCACTGGTTCGTTCCGCTGACGGCGACCTCATATCCGGCGTCGGTGAAGGCGTCGCGGGGAAACTGGTCCTCGCTGCATTTTGTTTCTTGCATGGCGAGGACGTCGATGTCATGTCGGTTAAGGACATCGATGATCCGTGGGAGTCGGGTGCGGACGGAGTTGACGTTCCAGGTGGCCAATCGCATATGGGTGAGCCTACTTCGTGTGTGACGTATCCGGGTGGGTGGTGGTGCGCGCGGTCGTGTCTGCACTTTCCATGCGCGCGGTGGACGCATCCGCCAGGTAGCGGTGGCGATGGTGCTCGCCGAAGCCCAGCTTGTGATACAGATTGCGTCCGGGAGTGTTCGATTCGATGACGTGCAGGTATGCGGTGTCCGCCCCGTGCCGACGGCCCCAATCCATCATGATGGCACCCATGAGTGTGCCCAACCCTTGCCGACGGTAGCGTTCGGCTACTTCTACGGCGGAGTATCCCAACCAGGCGCGGCTGTCGGGCGAGTGAGTAATGGTTCCCCTGGTGATAGCGACGGTCTCTCCATCAATAACGATGCGTCCGAAGCCGAGAAGTCCGTCGATTTCGTGCGATAGTTGGCGTAGAGCTGATTCCGGCAGAGGTTGGCCGCGGAAGTGGTAGAGGGACAGCCAGTCGTCATTCGGTTGCTGGGCAACCTCCCACGTGATGTTCCGCGAGAGAAGGTCATCGGACACAGTGTGCGCGGCGATATTCCTGATCGCTGAAGCGTTTTCCGCTGAGCTCTCTTCCTCGGAAGCATCCTCCGTCGCCGCCCCCTTCGACGATGGCGCGGTCTCCAGGTCCTTAGTCATCGTGATGATTTCGGGCCCACGGGTCCACGCGCCGGGCATACGGAAAGCCGGCCGTGCGATGCGATCCGGCGCGGCAATCAGCGTTGGCAACCCATACTTCTTATATATGTCCCGGATCGCGTCCACGGGAACGTCGTCAAACGCCGTGTGAGGTTCCAAGGGGACAGCGCTGTTTGACCTCTCGGTCACTCCATCGCCGACGCGAACCAGCCACCCGTTAACCCACTCGTGGTGGATCACGCCGGGGAACGCGAGCGCGTAGGCGTATTCCACGGCCCGGATATCGCTGTTGCGCACAGGTTTCGCCGGCAGGGGTTTAATAACGTCGATAAGTTGTGGGTCGATGGTGATCTCTTCGCCGGGGGTCCCGGTGTTTTGCCGACGAACCACCAGCGGGTTCAGTGAGACGAGCGTCCCGATGACGTCGGTGAAGTGGTCTCCGTGGGGGCTGGCGTCGGTGAGCCGTCGCCGGATGACAACGCGCGCTCCGACGACGAGTGAGGCCGGGTCGGACCAGCGGGAGATCGGGAGATGTGCCGGTGTGGAGTCAGCCATGGGCGATCATTCTTTACTCGTCTTGATCGTTTTACTCATCGTCTTCGCCGAAGGGATCGGGATCGACCCCCGGTGTCCAGGTATTTCCGGGCACGGTCCACCCGTTGCGCTTGATTTTCTTCTTCGCCATGCGTGCCCAGCGGCCGATGAGCATGTCGGTGTAGAGGTAGCCGTCCAGGTGGCCGACCTCGTGCTGCAGGCACCGCGCGAAGAACCCGTAGCCCTCGACGCGAACTGGTTCTCCGTGCTCGTCGGTGCCGGTGACGCGGGCCCAGTGTGCGCGTCCAGTGGGGAAGTCCAAGCCGGGTACGGAGAGACAGCCCTCGGCGTCGGATCCGTCGGTGGCTGGCATTGTTTCGGGGATCTCGGAGGTTTCCAAAACCGGATTGACCACGCAGCCTTTGCGTCGCGGTCCGCCCTGAGCTTTCAGTTCTTCCTCTGACTTGGAGTCGCCGTCGGGACCTTCGATATCGGGGCAGTCGTAAACGAAAAGGCGCTTGGCAACTCCGATTTGGTTGGCTGCGAGACCAACCCCATGAGAGAGCTCCAGGGTCTCATACATATCGGCAACGAGTTCCGCGATTTCCTCGGGGGATTCGGTAACAGGCTCGGTCGGGTTATGGAGGACAGGATCACCAGCGATAACAATTGGGCGCACAGTCATGGGGTATAGAGTAGTGGCAGTTCCGGACATGGTCAGATACGGACGGTCAGATAGGGAAGACGTGCGCCCTATCTGCCATGCTCAGGGCGGTTGACCTGCGGGTATCGTTTGCGGGGTGCCGACGGATGTAGTGGATGGATTTAGTGATTGTGGGGTGAACAATAGGGTGACGACGAATGACGCGGGATCTGCGCATAACGAGGGAGATACTTCCGACAGCGCACAGGATTCCGCCACCGCGCATGATGCGGACGACACCACTAGTGATGCCCATAATGATTCCCAGAATGAGGACAAGACACAACGTGGACTCACTGACGACGAGCGACGCATGTTGGAATTTGAGCGGCGTGTGTGGAGGAGAGATTCTGCGAAAGACGAGTTAATTCGTCGTCGGTTCAATCTGAGCCCGATCCGCTACTACCAGCGCCTTTTCCGGTTAATTCAGCGTAGAGAAGCTCTTGAGGAATTCCCGACGACGGTGTCCCGGTTGCTGCGCATTGCGAATTCTGACCGTCCGTACTGATCGCCCGTAATGACCGGCTCCATTGACCGCCCCCGTCGGCCCCATTTTCCAATGCGATGCAGCGGATGTGCGTCTGTATTGCCGACACAGGGAATGAAATAAAAGTGACTAATGAGAAATAAGTTATTATTGTTTTGTGAATTTCGATAACGAACCTGGACAATCACCCCGCAACCATCGCGACCGCTCTCATGGTCGCACCGATAATCATCGCGATAACGATGATTTATTCGACGACGACGTGCACACCGACGGCGCAAGGGATGGCGTCTATGAGGATCAAGCGTTTAACGACGGATCCTCCGCTGACCGGGGGGAATCTGGATATTCCTCCACTGAATCAGGCGATTATTCCGCAGGTGAAAGTGCTGCTCAGGGTGGGTATACCGGTTTTGCCGGTTACGGTTCGTACGACGAGACCCCGCATCATCACGAAAGCACCAGCCCCGAGGCTGCCTCCGTGGCAGGCGCCCACGATGGCCACGCCACCCCACACGACGGCTCCGTCAGGGACTCGGCATCAACGGCGCGCGCGGCCGCGTCGGAACCCGTCGAACCCAATGAGCCCGCCGAACCATTCGACTACGACGACCGCGCCGAATACGACGAACCCACTAACTACGACGAAGCAGCAGCGCCCCTCGCGTCGGACCTTAGCGCATCAGAGCCCGCACGTGCAGCGTCGGCAGAGGGCCAGCCCAAGAAGACTCAGAAGTCCAAAGTTCCGCTGCGCACGATCGGCGTGATCTTGTTAATCGTGGCCGTCGCGCTGATCGCTTTCGGCATCTACCACCTGGTAAGCGGCGACAAGGACGATGACAATTCATCGGCAAGTTCAACGTCGTCGTCGGCACCCGTGAACCCGGGGAATACCGGTGCGCCAGGGGCCGGGGCTGCGACGGACCAGCAGCAGCCTGGTGAAAACGCCAATAATCCTGACAGCACCGCCGACCAGGGGCAGAACACGGCCGGCAACCAAGGAACGCAGAACACCGCTGAGAATGGCGCGGCTGCACAGGACGGAAACACCGGAAGCAACGGTACTAGTTCCGATAAAAAGGTGGATAAGAGTAAAGTTCAGGTCACCGTTCTGAACAACTCGAGAGTTCAAGGTTTGGCAGAGAAGGTTTCCAAAAACCTCAACGCCGATAGCTGGAGCAACACCTCGTTCGGTAACTTGCCTGCCGACGGAGCTGCGGCTTTCCCTGGCTCGGTCGTTCTGTATGACGACAACGCGGATAGCAAAGCTGCTGCAACTGAGGTAGCCACGGCATTGGGGCTCAAAGCTCAGCCGAAAACAGACCAAACCAACCAGCAATTGGCCAACGCGGAAATGGTGTCCGGCCAGCACCCGGGCTCCGTGGTTGTTGTGACGACGGCTGATATGAATCAGTAGCGGGCTGACCGATCGGTTCTACCGCACGACTTATGAACATTACGACGCTTGGCTGAAAAGCCCGGCGTCGTCGTCTTACGCCCGGAAGGTAGACCATAGTGACATCGGAAAAACCTCCCACTGTCGCATTTAACGCCTCTCCTGCGCCGACATTGGGCGTGGAATGGGAGCTGGCCCTGGTGGATCCCACGACCTTGGACCTCACCCCGCGTGCAGGCGAATTGCTGCAAGTGATGTCCACGATGGATCCGAATCACCGCGTTGTCCGCGAATTCCTCTCGAACACGATTGAATTCGTCACGGCCGTGTGCAAAACGGTGGCCGATGTCGAAGATGACCTGCGGGAATCCCTCGATCTCGCGCTCCGGGCCGCGGACGATATCGGCGTCGACTTGCTCTCCGTCGGCACTCACCCCTTTGCCCACTGGGGTGACCAGGAACTGTCGGATAAGACGAACTATCAGCAAATCATCGAGCGCACCCAGTGGTGGGGCCGTCAGATGCTGATCTGGGGAATCCATGTGCACGTGGGGATCCGCTCGAAGGATCGGGTATGGCCAATCATCAACGCGATGCTGACGTTGTATCCGCACATTTTAGCCATGTCCGCTTCCTCGCCCGCGTGGGAGGGTATGGACACCGGGTACGCCAGCAATAGGACGCTCCTGTACCAACAATTGCCGACGGCGGGCCTCCCGTACCCCATGAAAACCTGGGCCGAGTGGGAGGAATTCACCCGCGACCAGCTGCGCAGCGGGGTCATCGACAAGCCTGACGCTATGCATTTGGATATCCGTCCGGCCGGTAAATGGGGAACCATTGAGGTCCGTTTTGCCGACGCCACCACCAACATGCGCGATCTCAGCGCGATTGTTGCTTTTGTTCATTGCGCGGTGGTGTATTTCGATCGCGCCTACGACCGCGGGGAGGACTTGCCGAGTCTGCAGCAGTGGCACATCGTCGAAAATAAGTGGCGCGCGGCGCGGTATGGCCTGGATGCGATCGTCATTGTGGATCGTGGCACCAATGAAAAAGATGTGCGCGACGATATTCGCGAGTGGGTTGAGCGGCTCCGGCCGGTCGCTGACGACTTATCGTGCCGACGCGAGCTGGAGGATGTCCTGACGATTGTGAAAGAGGGGGCATCGTATGAGCGGCAGAGAAAGATCGCTCGTGCGGCAGGTGCCGCCCGCGAGCCCGGTGTTCGTCTCGCAGGCGAAGCCGGGGCGTTGGATGGGTTTGCGACGCCGGAAGCGTGGAAGGCCGCCGTGCGCGCGTCGATTAAAGAGTTGAAGGAGAACTTCCCCGACGAGAGGTAATTGCCGGCTGGCGATTCCCGGCCGACGGGTGGCCGGCTTATTTAACGGTCGGGTACAGGCGATTGGCTGCGTTGACCAGGGAATTCGCAGCGGAGATATCGGGGTTGGAACCGAAGCCGACGGTCCAGACTTTCCGACGATCATGGGCCGCATAGATCATGGTGACGGTTGCTTCGAAGATCGTGAACTGGTGGAATTCCAGGATCTCGACGCGACGCCCACCGTCAGCCAGGATGTGGGTCATGGCGCTGATAGCACCCATCGATGTGATGGTGTGGGTGGAGGTGCGCTGGGAGGACGGCTGCGAGCTGTCAGCCAGGGTGATGGTGTAGCGACGACGCCCGGCGCGCAGCTGCTCGTGGTTCAGCGATTGTAAGCTCAGCGCCCCACCGGGAGCGCAAAATGTTTCCGTGAACGTCCGCCAGGCCATGCCGTGGGCTTGTTCCCGCAATCCGCGGGGCAGTCGGTGGCCGAATCGGGCGCGGAAGGGGTCGTCGGCAAAAGTGCGACGGGTGGGTTGCGCCTCGAAGTTCGTGCCCTGGTTGGGTGTGGAGAAAGCTCTGGTGGTGTCCCGGGTGAATGAGTGTGTGCGGCGTCGGCTGGGGGTGTAGATATACACGGGGGCGGAATCCTTATTTCTTTGGCGCTTCACCCTGGGTACAGCTTTGTCCTGTGTCGACTTTGTCTTGTGTCGACGGGACCGCGATGGTGTTGTGATGACGCTGGAAAATGTTGGCCAGTCGTCGTGGTGGTCGCTCAGTGTGATCAGGGGCCGTGTGTGGGCCATCAGGATCGAGCGAATCCGTCGTTATCGGACGGTGCCATCGTCAGTTGTAGCCGGGGTGATAGCGCGGTGGCCATCACGGGCGGGCGGACTGACGGGGCCTGGGGTTCTGGGCTCAATCCTGGGTGGACGAGGTCAGTCCTGCTCGCCACCGAGGTCGCTAGCCTTAAGTACTCGTAGCGCGGGGGCCGCGATGAGGGCCGACGCTGCGGTGACCTCGAGGGTGCCCGAGGTGGCCGGAGCCGAGTGCTTGAGGTTGCGAAGTCCCTTAAGGTTCGCCTTAAGCATGGTGGCAACTGTATCGACGTCGTGTGGCCCACGCAACATGGTTTGGATACACGGTTGTGGATCGGGGGTAAAACGACGCCGCGCTTGAGCTGTAGCTGGAGAAAAAGTGCATAAAAATACCCCCTGAACATGCAGATTCTCGCCATGCGGAATATCTGCTTGAGGGGGTTATAGCGGGGGTAGTGGGTGGGGTGTGGTCAGTCCCTCCCGAATCGTGCGAGGAAGAGCAACTCCGCGATCGCGAAGTGCTTGATTTCGGACGGATCAACCGACTCGTTAGCGCTGTGGATCCGCGCTTCGGGTTCCTCGACACCGAAGAGTGCGAGCTCAGCGTTGGGATTGGCCTTGAGCAGGCCCGCGCAGAGCGGGATCGACCCGCCAGAGGCGTTGTACACGACGTCCGTCTGGAAAGCGTCGGTCATGGCCTGGCCGAGGGTGGCGTGGAGCGGCCCGGAGGTGTCGGCGTGGAAAGGCTCGCCGATCGACTCGCGTTCGATGGTGATGTGCGTACCCCACGGCACATGGTTTTCCAAGTGCTTGACGAGTGTGTCCTGCGCCTCCACGGGATCCATGGTCGAGGGCACACGCAGGTTCAACACGGCAGCACAGCTGGCCGGCACAGCATTGATGACGTCCTTGGTGGGAACTGCGTCCAGAGCCGTGACCGTAATGGCTGGCTGTGCGACGGTGAGGTCGGTCACGCTGGGTCCGTCGCCATGCGTGGTGCCGGCCGCTCCGTAAAGCTCAACACCATCCAGCACAGACGCGTCTTTACGGAAATTCTCTGGATCGGCTTGGTTACCATCCCAATGACCTGAGGTGTCCAAACCGTCGACAGCGAGAAGCCCATTCTCATCGTGCAGCGTGCCGAGAAGGTGGATCATCGCCAGAAGGGCATCGGGCGCAGCTCCGCCGAATTGTCCCGAGTGAACAGGCCCTTCCAGCGTCTGCAGGGTGACTTTTACCCCTGCGCTACCGCGTAACGACGTGCACAGCGCCGGTTCGCCAACACGATCGGAACCGGAATCAGCGATCAGAATGTCGTCGGCAGCAAAAAGCTCGGGACGCTCCTCTAATAGTGCGTCCAATCCGGCACCGCCGCGCTCTTCGGACCCCTCGACGACAACGCGGATACCGAGCTTCGGTGCTTCCGGGTGCAGTTCCTCCCACTCCTTGAGCCCGTGGAGAGCCGCGAGGTGCATCACAACATTGCCTTTGCAATCCGCGGTGCCGCGCCCGTACCACCGTCCGTTGCGCTCGGTGAGCGTCCACGGGTCGGAATCCCAGGCGTCGGTATCAGTCGCCGGCTGGACGTCATAATGCGAGTACAGCATGACGGTCGGCATACCGTCGCTGGGCTGGCGCAAGCCAATCACGGCAGTGGAACCGTCGGCAGTCTTGTGCTTTTCGACGGGGATGCCGGCGGCCGTAAACGCGTCGACCACCCAGTTTGCGGCGCGGGTTGTTTCCTCCTCGAGGCCGGCGAAGTCGTGGACAGAAGCGCAGCCCACGAGCTCGGTTAACCACGAGCGAACGTCGTCCATTCGTGAGGTGACGTAGCGGGTGGCTTCCTCGGAAGAATAGATGCTCGCCGTATCCGTCGAGTGTGTGTCTTTGCTGTCTGCAGCGTCGTGAGTCATGCTCCCTAGGGTAGCGCCCTCGAGGGGAGGGGCAGCGTCGGACTGCAACCATCTCCACCAGAAACCTTGCACTCTAAGCCCGAGACTGCTAAACAAGAGTTAGCACTCCGGGACTGTGAGTGCCAGAGAGTTACAACAAATGTTCACCGGCTGTGGTGAGAGAAATAGAAGACACATATTTCTCGTGCCGTCGCGGGCGCCGCTGCCGGATCGTGTGTCGTCAACATAAACGGAGGATCGGAAAGCCTCATGGCCAAGATCATTGCTTTCGACGAGGAAGCTCGCCGCGGATTGGAAAAGGGACTCAACACCCTTGCTGATGCAGTCAAGGTGACTTTAGGGCCAAAGGGCCGCAACGTCGTCCTAGAGAAGAAGTGGGGCGCTCCCACGATCACCAACGATGGTGTGACTATCGCCCGCGAAATCGAACTTGAGGATCCGTACGAAAAGATCGGTGCGGAGCTCGTTAAAGAGGTTGCGAAGAAGACCGACGACGTCGCTGGCGACGGAACCACGACAGCGACCGTTCTGGCACAGTCGCTCGTCCGTGAGGGCCTCCGCAACGTTGCTGCGGGCTCCAACCCGATGGGCATTAAGCGCGGTATCCAGGCTGCTACCAAGGCTGTGACCAAGCAGCTGCTGGATTCCGCTAAGGACATCGAAACTGAGGAAGAAATCGCCGCCACCGCTGGCATTTCTGCCGCCGACCAGACCATTGGTGAGCTGATCGCCAAGGCCATGTACAAGGTGGGCGACGGCAAGCTCAACAAAGACGGCGTGATCACCGTTGAAGAGTCCAACACCTTTGGCGTTGACCTCGAAGTCACCGAAGGTATGCGCTTCGACAAGGGCTACATCTCCGGCTACTTCGCTACCGACATGGAGCGCCAGGAAGCCGTTCTTGAGGACCCCTACATCCTGCTCGTGTCCTCCAAGATCGGGAATGTGAAAGACCTCCTCCCGCTGCTTGAAAAGGTCATGCAGTCCGGCAAGCCGTTGCTGATCGTCGCTGAGGATGTTGAGGGCGAGGCCCTGTCCACCCTCGTTGTGAACAAGATTCGTGGAACCTTCAAGTCTGTTGCTGTGAAGGCTCCGGGCTTCGGTGACCGCCGCAAGGCTCAGCTGCAGGATATGGCAATTCTGACCGGCGGCCAGGTTATCTCCGAAGAAGTTGGCCTCACCTTGGAGAACGCTGACCTCCCGATGCTGGGCCGTGCCCGCAAGGTCGTCGTCACGAAGGACGAGACCACCATCGTTGAGGGCGCCGGCTCCTCCGAGCAGATCGAAGGCCGCGTCAAGCAGATCCGTGCAGAGATTGAGAACTCCGACTCGGACTACGACCGCGAGAAGCTGCAGGAGCGCTTGGCCAAGTTGGCCGGTGGCGTCGCTGTCTTGAAGGTTGGTGCCGCAACTGAGGTTGAGCTGAAGGAGCGTAAGCACCGCATCGAGGATGCTGTGCGCAACGCTAAGGCCGCTGCTGAGGAAGGCATCGTTGCTGGTGGTGGATCTGCACTGCTGCAGGCATCCTCCGTCTTGGATGATGACCTCGGATTCGCTGGCGACGAAGCCATCGGTGTTCGCATCCTCCGTGCTGCGCTGGAAGCTCCGTTGAAGCAGATCGCTGTCAACGCTGGCTTCGAGCCTGGCGTCGTTGCAGACAAGGTTGCTAACCTCGACGAAGGCTTCGGCTTGAACGCAGCCACCGGCGAGTACGTCAACCTGATGGACGCTGGCATCAACGATCCGGTGAAGGTGACGCGTTCCGCACTACAGAACGCATCCTCCATCGCGTCCCTGTTCTTGACGACGGAAGCCGTCGTCGCGGACAAGCCTGAGCCTGCTGCTCCGGCTGCACCGGGTGCCGATGAGATGGCCGGCATGGGTGGCTTTTAAATAGAACCACATAAAGGTTGAGTTGTTGGACCGCGGGTTTTCTAACCGCGTGGTCAATGACCGTGACACCTGATAAGCACTGACAGACCGTTCCGATCTCGGAACGGTCTGTTTTTGTTATGTCGGTTGGGTCTGGTGATTCGTGCCGAATAGCGGCGGTGTGGGGGAGGTAACCCCCACATTAACCCCCCGACCTGCCTAGTTGATGCCCGGTTCAACGCCCGTTCGTCATAGACTTTGAATATGGCTGATGAAGACGATCGGAAAAAGGACACCACTAGCGCCGAGGACGGTGCTAAGGAGGGAAAAACCTCGAACGATGAGGAGTTCCACGTCGTCGACCTTGCTGATACCGAAGGCTATATCGTCGATGACTCCGATGAAGATGACCCAGTACTCATTACCCCCGATGGGCATCGTGTAGATACATGGCGTGAAAACTACCCCTACGACGAGCGCATGACTCGTAAGGAATACGAGCATATTAAGCGTGCCCTTCAGATCGAGTTGCTGAAATGGCAGAACTGGACGAAGGACACGGGCCAGAAGCACATCATTCTCTTCGAAGGGCGTGACGCCGCAGGTAAGGGTGGCACGATTAAGCGCTTCAATGAGCACTTGAATCCCCGTGGTGCGCGGACCGTCGCTTTGGAAAAGCCGTCGCCGCGTGAATCCACGTCCTGGTATTTCCAGCGTTACATCGAGCACTATCCCGCGGCTGGTGAAATCGTGTTCTTCGACCGCTCCTGGTACAACAGGTCCGGCGTCGAGCGCGTGATGGGATTCTGTACAGAGTCGCAGCACGCGGAGTTCTTGCGCGAGGTCCCCATGCTGGAAAACATGATTATGGGGTCCGGAATTAGCTTGACCAAGCTGTGGTTCTCGGTGACGCAGAAAGAGCAGCGCACCCGCTTCGCCATCCGCCAGGTTGACCCCGTGCGACAGTGGAAGCTCTCGCCAATGGACTTGGCGTCCCTGGACAAGTGGGACGATTACACCCGGGCCAAGGAAGAGCAGTTCCGCTACACGGACACCAACGAGTCGCCGTGGATCACGATTAAATCCAATGACAAGAAGCGCGCACGTATCAACGCGATGCGCTATGTGCTCTCAAAGTTCGAGTACACGGATAAGGACTACGACATTGTCGGCCAGCCCGATCCGAAGATTGTCAAGCGCGGCCGCGACCAAATCGGTGACTAGTCCCCGGTGATGAGTTTCTGGTGATTAGTTCCCTCTGAACCAGCGACCGATCGTTGCCATAAGCTTCCGCCATCCACCGCGGAAGCTCATTTTTCGTTGCGACGACGAGCCCTGTGTAGCCGGCACGATCGCAGTAGTGGGGCTTTGCTGTGGAGGCGTGGTCGGGGGTGTCGACGTATCACGTGTCGACGGAATTGTCGTCGCCTCATCATGTGTCTTAGTATCGGCGGCCTTCTGGGTGGAGCTCTGCGACTCATGCTCAGAAGCCGTTTTCCCAGATGACGTCGGCGGATGAGAGGCCTCCGGCTGGTGGGGCAGCGCATTCACGACGTGAATAGATGGCATCAGCGCCCGTGGCACGCGCCGGGCAAGATACGTTTGCGCCGACTTTTCCGTCAGGCTCTTACTCTGGACGTACCCCAGCAGCTTCGGCCCGTGCGTCGACGTCGTGAGCGCCGCCGTGGTGTCGTCGGCACCCGGAAGGTCGTGGAGAACAGCGTCGACATGGATGAGGTCCACGCGGTGCCCACTGATGCGCGCCTGTTCATCGATATGCCGCACGAAATGCAGCCCGTCATCACCGACGGTGACGAGGTCGCCGGTCCTGTACGCGCGGTTCCAGCCGAATTGGGACACGGGCGCGAAGGTCTCCGCATCGTGGATGAGGTCGAAATAGTGGGCGAGCCCAACACCGCTGATCACAAGCTCTCCGGCCCGCCCAGGCTCGACGGGGTGCCCCACTTCGTCAATGACGATTGCTTCCCACCCGGCCAGCGGCTGCCCCATGAGCGATAGGGGAGTCTCCGGGGTTATTTTGGCTGCCGACGTGACCCCTGTCGCTTCAGTGCGGTACGTATTCCATACTTCGCGTCCGGCCATGACGCGCGTGATGTCGGCGGGGCAGGGCTCGCCGCCCAGGATGAGTAGGCGTAATGCGGTGGGGTCGGTGTGCCAGGACAACACGTCGCTCGGTGTCGTCGATATGACAGAGATGCTGCGGTCTGCGATCCAGCGATCAATGGTCATCGGGGCGACGGATTCGTGGGCAGCGTTATTTGTGTAACGGTTATTTGTGTAGGGCACGAGACACGCGCCGGTGGACCAGGCCAGCCACATTTCTTCGATGCTGCGGGGATCCGTGTGTGACGCTATCTGGCCGATGCGGTCGCCAGCGCCGATGGGTTCGTCGGGCACAAAAAGGTGTGTTTCCGCACTGATTCCGGCGGTGGCGCAACGATGGGGGAGCACCAATGATCGACGGCAGAAGAACACAGCGGCGGCGTCGGAGGGGGATGGCTTGTGGGCCTGGCGCGTTGCCGGCCGGAGGGGTTGAACGCCCGCGTCTGTTACAGCGGCGGTGAGCCGGAGTCCGGCGCTCACCTCGGCGAGGGAATATCCGGAGGCCGGTTCGGGTGACCGTGGTATAGCGCGTGGGCGCGAGGTCAACGCCGAGTAAGGGACCGTTCCACCGTGGGCGTGGGATTGTTGTCTTCCGTTGTTTCCAGCGCGTGACCGGTTTTCTCCCGCGGCCGACCGGCGAGCGATCGAATCCCGCGAGTTCGCCGAGTCGTGGGCAGTGTGGTCCGCAGACAGTTCAGTGTCGGACCGGTTGGCGTCCTGGCGTCCCTGACCGTGTACAGAATCCGCCGAAACAGGGACATACGCTGCTCCGATAGACATGGTCGCAAGGAGGGCAGCGTAGTACTCGATAGGGTAGGCAATGGCGATACCGACGCGGTCGCCACGTCCGGCGACAGTGCGTAGTTCGTCGGCAATCTCGTGATACCGCTGCGAGAGGCGAGCGTATGTGATGGTTTGGGTGCCCGTGTCGATAGCGAGGGCATCGGGAGTGGCGTCGGCCTGATCAGCAAAAATCCGTGTGAGAGTGTGTGGTTGTGAAGCGAGCGAATGGTTCCCCAACACTCTCCGCGAATTCACAATGACACTCCCGTGGTTAGCTTGCTGGTGTATTTCCGTAGGCGGTTGCTCTGCTTGTCGTTGAGTTCGTCGAGCAGATCATTTTCGGCGTCGGTCAGCGCGTGACGAATCTTGTGTCGAACAGTAATACCGTCTGGCGTAATTGTAATAAGTTGTTTTCGACGGTCTTCTGTCGAGCGTACCCGCTGGAGAAGGTTGTCTTCCTCTAATGAGTCGATGAGGCGGACCATGTCGGAACGGTCAACGCCGAGGAGTTCTCCGAGCTCACTTTGGGAATAGCCCTTGTCGCGTCGGACGCATTCAAGAAGCCAGTACGCGCGTTGAGAGAGTTCGAATTCATTGAGGGTGTTATCGGCGACCTCTCTGAACATTTTGTTCAGCTGGTACACCTGGTAAAAAAGCGAGTCTTCGACTTCCGAGGTGAGGGTAGCTGGCGCGGTTTCGGTGCCATCTGCACCTTGGGCAGCCTTATTCTCATCCTTGTTTGATTTATCTGGCTTATGACCAGATTTCTTTTTCTTGCTCGACTTCGCCATATTGCTGATCTTAGCCGAAAGTGGGGTATTAAAAACAATTGATATTTCCCACAAAAATGATGTCGTTATCGTCTTCGACCATTGTGTATTGACTTATGTATTGACTACGAGAGCGTAGTTATTCAATAACGATTATTGACGGCGAAAAACCTCGGCGGCGCGCGCAACTCAACCGAGTTGTCACAGCGTAACCGAGGTTTATAAGGGCTAGCCGACGTTTCGTGGCCGACCTAGCTGCCAAAACTGTCGGAGCTTAGTCGCCGGATCCCGTCTCCATGGGGAGATTAGCTTCGCGCCACGCGAGGGTGCCGTCCTTCACGTTGATGACGTCGAGGCCGTTTTGCTCCAGGAATTGGCAGGCCCGGGTGGACCGTCCTCCGGAGAGACAGATAATGTACGCCGGTTGATCGAAGTCCAGTTCTTGGTAGCGACCCATTAATTCGCTGAGCGGAATGTTGATAGCTCCCGCGGCATGGCCGTCGGCATATTCATCTGCCTCGCGGACGTCGACGAATTGCGCGCCGTCGGGAATGTCGTGGACTGTCACACTTTCCATAAATCTGCTCCTTGTCGGGTATATGGCGTTCGATCTCGGCGTACTCGGCGTACCTACCGGCGCAACCATCGGCGCGGTCTTACTGCTGCTCGGTCAACTCGCCGTACTGCAGTGGCCCGATGCCATAGGTTTTCGCACCATTCTCATTGGCGGGCGACAAGATGCCGATGGGGCGCCGAGTCAACGAGTCTGGCCCCACGTTACCGTCCGATGTCTCCGCAGTCAGGATCTCGGTGCCATTGGGCAGCGTAATGATCCACGGATTAGCGACGGTCAGCTCAACAACATTGAACCGTGCGGACCCCGTGACGGAACCCTTGTAGCGACGAATGCCATCGTTTGCAGCTTTTTCGGCGGCACGGTCGCGGCTAAACGACACCGTCTGGGCATCGTCTTGCTTGGCTGCACCATCCTTGGGATTAACGCCACCCTGTGCCAGTTTCGTCGCCGTGAAAAGCTCGTTTGCCTTAACGACGAGGTCCTCCGTGGGTGCTGGCGGAGTGTTCGGGCCAGGCTCGGGGGAGTAGTTGATGGGAACGTAGAGCTCCTCGGCAGGGTTGACGGATCCGCCGCCGGCGTAGGTGTACACGCCGAAGTTGGTACCGGGTGTCTGCTCAGGGGGATCGACGACGATACGAGCGGTGAAGGTGCCGTCGTCGTTCATGGGTTGAGCCTGGCGAGCGATGGAACGGTGCATGTCAATCGGCTGCTGCGGAATTGCGTCGAGTGTTCCCTTGGGCATGACCCACGCCATCTGATCGTGGGGGTGCTTGCGGGTGGAGGAGTCGGCGTTTTCACTGGGCTTCCACTGATCGGGGAACCCGCTGTAGAGAACGAAGACGCCGTTGGACGTGCCCGGGGGTACCGGAAGTGGGAAGCCGCCCTTGTTGGCTTGCGGGGAGAACCCGGAACCGTGGACCAGGAGAACGTCGCCGCGGTGCACGGTTGCACCTTCGGCGGGGGTGCCATCTTCAAAGGTGACCGTGATGGACGGGTTCTCCTGAACCTGAGGGAAGACAGGGAGGTTATCCGGGATGCTGGGTGCCGCGTTTGCGGGCGCCGGTGCCGTTAGTGCTGGCACACCCACTGCGAGAGCCGCGGTGAGGGCAGTAGAACTGGCAAAAAGTACTAGTGGGGAGCGTGAACGAGAGAACATACTTAAATCCTAACCCTAGCCTCCCCTAAACGGAAGAGCGTAAGTGTTTTCTGTTTGTTCACCTAAATGTTCTCGACGGTTTACTCTAAGGTCACGGGAAGATTCGTTAGGAGAGCTAGCCTGCGTGGGTGCTCGATAGTCAACCAACTCACGCACCGGACACCAAGCGGGCTCAACGGAAAGAAGGGCTGCTAGCTGCAACACTGCTTTTTCCTAATCTCCTGCTGCTGACCGTGTTTACGTATCGGCCGTTAATAGACAACATCCGTTTATCATTCTTTCGGTGGAATATTTCGTCGACCTCGGCGACGTTTGTGGGGCTCGATAACTACAAGGAATGGCTCACTCGGGATGACACCCGAACCATTGTTCTCAACACCCTTGTGTTTACCGGCTTTGCCGTGATCGGCTCCATGGCCTTAGGCCTTATTCTTGCTTTGATATTGGATCAAAAGTTATTTGGTCGTAATGCTGTCCGGTCTATTGCTTTTGCTCCCTTCGCATTATCAGGGGCTGCCATCGGGGTCGCATTTCAGTTCATTTTCGACCCTCACTTTGGGTTGATCCAGGACATTCTCAGCCGTTTTCACATCCCCGTGCCTAACTTCTACTCGGAGCCAGCATGGGCCCTTTTTATGGTGACCTTCACCTTTATTTGGAAGAACCTGGGATACACATTCGTCATTTATCTCGCCGCATTGCAGGGCGTGAATAAAGAACTGGATGAAGCAGCAGCCATCGATGGTGCCGGCCCGTGGACACGATTATGGAAAGTCATTCTTCCCCAGCTGCGGCCGAGCACCTTTTTCTTATCGATCACCGTGACGCTCAACTCGGTCCAAGTCTTCGACATCATTTCAGTAATGACCCGGGGTGGCCCGCAAACAACCGGCACGACCACGTTGGTGTACCAGGTCTATCAGGAAACATTCACGAATTTCAGGGCGGGGTACGGAGCCACCGTCGCCACCATCCTTTTCCTCATCCTGTTGTGCCTCACTCTTGTTCAGGTTCGCTATATGGACCGGCAAATGGATAACGGGAGATAAAGACGGTGACTGTGAAGGAAAGCCATACATCTGGCCATAACAAGAGCCATAACAAGACAGGAAGAGGTGACATGGGAAAGAAAGCCGCGGGCTACGCCGGAATGATTTTTATCCTTCTGCTTATCGGGCTGCCCTTATATTGGACTCTCAGCGGATCATTGAAAACGCATCCAGAGATCTATACCAACCCGGTGACGTGGTATCCGCACCACATGCATCCACAAAATTATGATGAAGCAACACAGCGGGTGCCCTTTTGGCATTACCTGCGAAACTCGCTCATCATCACGGTCATTCTGTGCACAGTAAAAATTACGCTGGGGGTCCTGAGTGCGTATGCACTCGCTATTCTCCGATTCCCCGGACGCAACCTGATTTTTATCATCATCATTTCTGCGCTCATGGTTCCTAGTGAAATCACCGTGATCTCTAACTATGCATTGGTTGCTGGATTGGGATGGAGAAACACTTTCCAAGGCATCATTATCCCGCTCGCCGGAATCGCATTCGGAACGTTCTTAATGCGTAATCACTTCATGAGCCTGCCAAAAGAGTTAATTGAAGCGGCGCGGATGGATGGTGCCGGCCCCATGCAATTGCTCTTCCGAGTGCTTCTCCCGGTGTCAGGCCCCACATTGGTGGCATTCGCCATGATCACCGTGGTCAATGAATGGAACCAATACTTGTGGCCCTATGTCATGGCAGATACCGACAAAGTGGCGCCGCTGCCCGTCGGCCTGGCATTACTCCAAAACTCAGATGGAGTGACGAACTGGGGTCCCGTGATGGCGGCGACTCTGCTCACCATGGTCCCGATATTGCTCCTCTTCATTTTCCTACAGAAATACATGATTAAAGGCTTAACGACGGGGGCAGTGAAAGGCTAATGAAAATTTCGGATTGGGGACAACGCGCGGATTCACAACGCTCGGATTCACAGCGCGCGGGCATATCGCGTCGTTCTTTCTTGGGGCTCGCGGGCGCCGCGTTGGCGACGACGGCGCTGAGCGGATGCGCGGGAACACGATTCTCCCCAGGAGGCCAGGCGCACCAGGATGACAACACGATCACGTGGTGGTCGTCGCACCCGGGGCAATCAAAGCCGGTGGAACAAGAATTGATCCGCCGATTTGAAAAGGATCATCCGGATCTCACGGTCAATCTCATTGATGCGGGGAAGAATTACGAAGAATGCGCCCAGAAGTTCAATGCGGCGCTGACGAGACGAACCGTTCCCGATATCGTCATGCTCTCGGATGTGTGGTGGTTCAACTTTGCACTGAATGAGCAGATCACGCCGATTGAAGATGTGGCGTCCGAAGTGGGGCTGGATACGTCAACATATGTGACATCTCTTTATGAGGACTATGCATTCAACGGTAAGCATTTCGCGCTGCCCTTTGCCCGCTCGACGCCACTGTTCTTTTACAACAAAGACGTGTGGAAACGAGCAGTCCTTCCCGACCGTGGGCCCGAATCATGGGATGAAATGGATGAGTGGGGTCCGCGCCTACAGACAGATCGGCAGAAAGGGCACGGGTGGGGCAACGCCGTCGATTATTTGTCATGGACGTTTGAGGGCCCGTTGTGGACAAAAGGCGGAGCGTACTCAAAAGAGTGGGATTTTACTTTTACATCCGACGAAACAATCGCCGCGGTGGAATGGCTCAAACGTACCGTGTCGAGTGATGGGTACGCTGCAATTTCTCAATCGCTGGCCAATGATTTCTCGGCCGGATTATATGCCTCGGTGATTGCGTCGACAGGAGATTTGAACGGCATCGTATCCAATGCCTCATTCCCGGTGGGAACGGCAGCATTGCCTAATCCCCGGGGAACAGGTGGATGCCCGACCGGTGGGGCAGGGCTCGCTATCCCGGCCATCATTTCCGATAAAAGGAAGAAAAACGCGGCAACTTTTATCAACTACATCACGAACACAGCTAATACATGCTTCTGGTCGAGGGAAGTGGGGTATATGCCGGTTCGAAAAGACGCATCGGCTGACCCGGAAATGAAGACATTCTTGGATGAACACCCCAACTATCAGACCGCGATCAATCAGCTCCCGCATACGCGTATTCAAGATCCGGCGCGCGTATTCGTTCCTGGCGCAGACCAGGTTATTGGGGGTGCTTTCGAATCGATCCTCACGAATAACGCCGGTATACGGTCCACGATGAAAAAGGTTGATAAGGAAATCAGCCGGGCCTATGAGGCGCAAATTAAACCGATAATTCCGTCGTGATGGGTTTTTATAGCACTGCCTTCACTCATCACGCTGTTGACCACGTAATTGTTCACAGAACGTGACTGCAGAAAGAAAGAGCACAAGAATGGCGTCGATACGTTTTAATAATGTCTCCCGGATCTATGGTGACCGTAAAGCCGTCGATAATCTGAGCTTAGATATCGCCGATGGTGAATTCTTAGTTGTCGTGGGGCCGTCCGGCTGCGGCAAATCCACGAGTCTGCGGATGCTCGCGGGCCTGGAACCCGCTGATGAGGGGTCAATCTTTATTGGCGACAGGGACGCGACGGGTGTGCCCCCGCGCGAGCGCGACGCGGCGATGGTGTTTCAGAATTACGCGCTGTACCCCAACATGACGGTTGAGGGGAATATGAGCTTTGCTCTCCGCAACCGTGGGATGGGGAAGAAGGAGACGCGACGGCGCGTCCACGAGGCGGCGGCGATGCTGGAGCTCACCGATCTGCTTGACCGCAAACCTGCAGCTCTCTCGGGTGGGCAGCGGCAACGCGTCGCGATGGGCCGGGCGATCGTTCGCGATCCCGCGGTGTTCTGCATGGATGAGCCGCTATCGAACCTTGACGCGAAACTCCGGGTCTCGACGAGGTCCCAGATTCTCTCCCTGCAGAAGAAGCTGCGAACAACCACTGTGTATGTGACGCACGACCAGGTCGAAGCAATGACCATGGGTGACCGCGTGGCCGTGTTGAAGGATGGGGTGCTGCAACAGGTCGACTCGCCGCGCGATGTTTATCAGAATCCGGCAAACACGTTTGTGGCGTCGTTTATTGGATCGCCGACGATGGGCCTGTTCACGATTGATGATGGGCCAATTATGGGTGTGCGCCCGGAGGACTGGGAAGTTCTATCGGTGGCGTCCGGTGACAACTCGGAATCGACGGGGGAGGTCGCCGCACAGAATGCGGGTGGGGAAGGCGATGCGCCCGTGTTGGACCTAACCGTTACGCACAATGAGGAGCTCGGAGCGCAGTCATTTGCCTATGGCACGCCGACGGTCTCACAAGGATCTCAGCATCGTGTGCAGATCAATCCCATGACGGGCCGAGACGCGCTTGCCGTGCTCCTCCCGCGAGATAGTTCCCCGGGAAGCGGGCAGAACAAGGCCGCGTCGGGCATCGCTTCACATAATGGGCAGGTTACGACTGCTGATGTGGCCGTCGGGTACGTGATCACTGTTCGCGCGACACGAACCCACTATTTCGACCCAGAAACTGGTAACCGAATCAATTCCCCCGGTGATTCTGCGCGTTAGTAATCCCCCGTCGTAGTAATCCCATTACCGTTTTAGGTGATCCTCTTACCCGGGTTGTGGAAATAGGGTGAGTCTAGCTCCCTCTCGATGGGGAGGGGGTTAGTCGCTGGATTCCGGTATGGCTCTTTTTGCCCTGTCCGTGATGATCCGGGGGTGTTGCCGCCGGATTTCAGTGGCGTCCGAGGTTTGCTGATAGGAGCTTGGCCCCTGCCCGCCGCGCAGTGAAGCCTCCGTCATGTGGTTGCCAATTCTCGGCCTGTTCAGACACATCCAACGGCGAATGCACCCACTCTACGAGGCTCAAAACTACATCTCATTTGGGTGTTATCTTGCTCGCCCATGACCAAAACCCGAAACGTCTACGCCGAGTCGGACATCGGCGGCTTACCAGCTTTGCCCGGCGCCATGGCGCCCGATCACCCGAATCACTCATCAACGCCACGTGCCAATCAATACGGCAACAAAGCGTATCCATGGACGCCAGAGATCACCTCATCTTAGGTATTGGACGGATACTCATGCGTGTCGGTGATCTCAGCGCTTTCGACACGCCAGCGCACCTGGCCTCCTACGCCGGCATCTGTCCCCAACAACGACTGTCGGGAGTGTCGATCAACAACTCGGGGCCTAACCGAGGTGGAAATAAAACACTAAAAAAGGCCCTATGGCATTGCGCTTTCGCCAGCATCAAAAACCACGAGCGTTCCCGCCACTACTACGACCGAAAACGAGCCGAAGGCAAGCATCATCATGCGGCGATCATGTGCCTAGCACGCAGAAAATGCAACGTCATATTCGCACTGATGAAGAACATGGCCTTCTACAGCGAAAGCTACAACCAACCACCCGTTAACAAACCCACGGCAGCGTAAAACGGGCGAGACAATAAGCCGGATATCCGAAGCGGACATCCGGCTTCTACCCATGCCCCACCCCGAACCAAGTCGGAAAACGGATGCTCAATCCCCCGCCCAACCTAAAAACTAAAAGTGACCGAAACCACGTCATCACGACTCGCTAAACCTATAGGAGCACTCTCTTACTGGGGCACTACGTTCTATATGAGATTGACCTCACTAGATAATTTTTCAGGCAGCACCCTACTTACAATAAAAAGAACTTATATCGAAAGCCTTCGGGCATGATTTCTCTAGAAAGGGCAAATATGCTTACGCTCTTTTCCCACGATGCTCCTCCACCCTCGGGTTTAAGCATCAAACAACAACGCGCCTTATGGCTTCACAATTTCCTTAAAGCCTTCATAGTGGTTTTCGTGGTCTACCTTTGCATGTATCTGGTGCGCAATAACTTCAAAGCAGCACAGCCACTCCTCAAAGAAGACTACGGACTCACCACCACCCAACTGGGGTACATTGGTCTCGCCTTTTCTATTACTTATGGCATCGGTAAAACTGCTGTCGGCTATTTTGCCGACGGCCGAAATACCAAAAAACTCGTAAGTTTCCTCCTGGTACTCTCCTCCCTGATTGTCATGGCCATGGGAATCATTTTGGCAACCTTCGGCTCAATCGTCTCGATCTTTATTGTGCTGTGGGGCCTCAACGGCCTTTTCCAATCTGTCGGAGGACCAGCCAGCTACTCCACCATCACCCGCTGGGCACCACGCACCAAACGAGGCAAATATCTTGGATTCTGGAACGCCTCCCACAATATTGGTGGCGCCCTCGCCGGCGTTATCGCCCTCTGGGGCGCTCGCACCTTCTTCGGAGGCCACGTAGCCGGTATGCTCATCTTCCCCGCCATCATCGGCATTAGCATCGGCGTCATCGGCTACTTTTACGGCAAAGACGATCCCAAAGAACTTGGCTGGAATCGCTGCGAAGAAATCTTCGAAGAACCCATCGAAGCCGATAATCTAGCCGCCGAGCAACTCAGCAAATGGGAAATCTTCCGGGGCTACGTCCTCGCCAACCCTTGGATCTGGCTGCTCTGTATAGCCAATGTCTTCACCTACATTGTGCGCATCGGTATCGACAACTGGGCACCAGTTTATGTATCCGAAGAGCTCGGATTCACTATTGACCAAGCAGTCCACACCATCTTCTACTTCGAAATAGGTGCACTCGTTGCCAGCCTAGCCTGGGGCTGGATCTCCGATATAGCCGGAGGACGCCGTGCCCTCGTCGCCACTGGCGCCCTCGTCCTCATCATCGGAGTCATTAGCTGGTATGCCAACGCCACCACCCCAGGGGCCGTGAACGCCTCCCTTTTTGCCCTCGGAGCCCTCGTTTTCGGCCCCCAACTCCTCATCGGTGTATCCCTGGTAGGCTTCGTCCCCAAAAAAGCAGTAAGCGTTACCAATGGCATGACCGGCACCTTCGGCTACCTCTTCGGCGACTCCATGGCCAAAGTAGGCCTCGCAGCCATCGCCGATCCCGAGAAAAATGGCCTAAGCATCCTCGGCCACACCCTCCACGGCTGGCAAGCAGTATTTACCGTTCTCCACGTCTCCGCTATTGCAGGAATCCTCATGCTCCTCCTCGTAGCCTACGGTGAAGAAAAACGGATCCGCACCCTCCGCAAACAAGAAAACAGCAATGCCTAACCCAACCCTCCGAGGTGCAAAGGCGCGACTAGCTGTCAGAACTAGTCTTCGTAGCGATCCTTAGCTTCCTGCAGGATGCGCTCGGCTTCTGCCTTATCGCCCCAGCCAGAGCCACTGACTTCCTTATTCGGCTCCAGATCCTTGTAGTGGACGAAGAAGTGCTCCACCTCGTCCTTAATGTGATCTTCGACGTCGTTGATGTCTTGGTACCGTTCGTAGCGGACATCGTCGATGACGCAGAGCAGCTTGTCGTCGCCACCTGCTTCGTCGGTCATCTTGAACACACCAACCGGGCGGGCCTCAACGATCACGCCGGGGAATACCGGCTCAGGAAGAATGACCAGCGCATCGAGCGGATCGCCATCCTCGCCGAGCGTGTGATCAATAAAGCCGTAGTCGGCGGGGTAAGCCATGGGGGTGAAGAGGTACCGGTCCAGGTAGACCTTGCCCGTTTCGTGATCGACTTCGTACTTGTTGCGTGAACCCTTCGGGATTTCGATCGTAACTTCAATACTCATAAGTCCTACTGTACTGAACCGCCGCGCAACCGGGGGTGCCACGCTGGAGAACCGGCGCTATTTCTGCCTTTCTTTCTACTTTTCCGTCGCCGCGCATCGGGCCGGAAGGTGAAGTGTTCCGCGTTGTGTCCGGGGTCTCGGCTAAACTCACCACCGTGAAAAAAGGTAAGAAGAACTCTGGTGGGTCGACGGCCGTTCGTACTGGCTCTTTTCGACGTTCCGCTGTCTCTTCTGTCCTCACCGTGCTCACCATCATCGTGGTGGCAGCGGTGATCGTTGGGGCTGTGGTCATGTACCAGCAGCGCAACGCATATACATCGGCCAAACCGGCAGGTCCAGTCGATAGTGGCGTCTCCGTGTCTGGGCCGAACGCGGATGCCCCTATTCCCGACATCACGAAAGCCCTCCAGGGGCCAGCATCCAATGGTGCTTTGGGTCAGCTGGCTGGCCAGGTGACCGACGCGTCCACCGGGAAGACGTTGTGGGAGAAGAATTCGTCCACCGCGATGGTTCCGGCGTCGTCAACAAAAATGATGACGACGGCGGCTGCACTGTTAACTCTTGGCCCGAAGGATCGAGTTCGCACGGTGGTGAAACGCGGCACGAAGCCCGGGCAGATTGTGCTGGTTGGTGGCGGTGACGTGACGCTCGCTGCGTCGAAAGACAACGCGTTTTATACCAATGCCCCCACGATTCAGGACTTGGCGAGCCAAGTGAAGAAAAACATGGGCGGCCAGCCGGTGACGAGCGTGGTGGTCGATAATTCGCGCGCTGGCCAGGGCGATACCTTTAATTCGACGTGGAGCCGCGGGGATATTTCCGGGGGCAATGTGACATCCGTGGACTCTGTCATGCTCAACGGGGGACGGCAGGATCCCAGCGACGCCGATTCCCCGCGAACCGATAATCCTGCGTTGGTTGCCGGACAAGCGTTGGCTAATGCCTTGGGGCTTTCTAGCAGCAGTTCCGACGACGGTAACGGTGCCGACAATGCTGGCGACTCCGGCGACTTCGGTGAATCCAATGATGAGTCCGGCAACTCGGGCGGGGGAGACGACAACTCCCAGGGAGTGTCCGTGTCCAAGAAATCCGTGGATACCGAGGATGGCGAACTCGGCGCTGTGGAATCCGCACCGCTAGACATCAGGATCCACGACATGCTTGTGAATTCCGACAACATGGAAGCTGAGGCGATCGGCCGAGAAATCGCGAAGAAAGAAGGCAAGCCCTTGACCTTCGAGGGCGCGACGTCCGCGACGAAAGAGGTTCTCTCCCAGCACGGTTTCCCCCTCGAGAGCGTGGTCCTCAAAGACAATTCGGGAATGAGCCCGGATAACCGCATTACTCCGCGCCTTCTCGACCGCATCATGGTAAAGGCCTCATCTCCGGTGACCAACGAGGGCAATTCCGATTCGTCCTCGGCAGATAGCCAAAGCCATGATCTCCGCCCCATTCTCGACGGCCTGCCGGTCGCCGGCGGTAACGGAACCCTGGCCGGCCGATTCACTCCCGGATCATCGTCCGGGCCCGGAGCAGGATGGGTTCGTGCGAAGACGGGAACACTGGATGGCGTGTCTGCGCTGGTCGGAACTGTCATGAACCAGCAAGGCCGCGTCTTGACCTTCGCGTTTATGTCGAATGGCTCCGATATTGAGCCTGCCCGTTCTGCCTTGGATGATCTGGCGTCCGCTTTGAGGACGTCGTCATAGGGAACGCGCCGTGACGAATACCATCATGAACTCGAACTGCAGCGTGAACCACACCGGCGAACCCACGCCGTCTTATTCGCCACCCTCAACCAAACCCGGGCCCCATGTGTTGCGCATCCGCCATGCACTCGAAGCGTGGCACGCGACTTGGAGTTCCCGGCTGACAGCGACGGAGCAATCTGAGGCCGATGAACTGAGCTTTTCATGCATCATCGGATGTTCGGGTGGGGCCGATTCCTTATCTTTAGTGGGCTGTGCAATCAAACAAGGCTGGAGAGTTCACGCCGTAGTTATCGATCACGGACTCCAAGCGGGTTCAGCCGGCGTCGCGACGCGAGCTGCGAACGTGTGCCAAGCCCTGGGGGCGAGCTCTCAGGTGGTAAAAGTGAGCCCTCGCGAGGCAACCGAAACCGCTGCGAGAGAAGAACGCTACCGCGCCTTAGGCCAGGTAGCGCAAGAGCGTGGTGGTCTCCCCGTCCTCGTGGCACACACCGGGGATGACCAGGCAGAATCCCTACTCCTTGGGCTGGCACGAGGTGCCGGCCTAGGAAGCATCGCAGGAATGCCACCAGTTCTCTTCCATCATCCCGTCGTCGACGCCGGAGCCACAGCACTCGGACGCCCGCTGCTCTCGATCCGCCGAGACAACACCATCGGAGCGTGCGCCGAACTAGGCATCACACCGTGGCACGATCCCACCAACACATCCGGGGATAACCTCCGATCACGGGTCCGCACGCAGCTTATTCCGCAGATTCGCTCTGTCCTGGGGGAAGGTACCGTCGACAATGCCATTGCCACCGCGGCCATGACCCGCACCGACGACGACTACCTGGCACAACGAGCCACCGACGCCCTCAAAGAGTGTGAGTGCCACGGTTCCTCTGTAGATAACTCCGGCAGTCCCGAAAGCAGCGGGCTGGACATCGCCACGTACCTACGTCAACCGCAAGCGTTGCGCGGGAGAATTATTAAACAGTGGCTGCATCATCGCGCTGGGCCGCTGACCAGGGCACACGTGACCGCGATCGATGCGCTGGCCACGCAATGGCATGGGCAGGGGGGAGTCGCCATTCCTTGGGCGCGCACGCCCGCCCCGCCTGGACGCTTGCTCGTCGTTCGTCGTCACGATGAACTACAGCTGACCGCGGAGGGTACGGGTGACCGTTAGTGTTCAGCGAAAATTGCCAGACGGGCGCCTATAAGCGACCATATATTTACGGACCACACAGACAACAACGCCACATGATCGAGAGCTAATGATGCAATCCCATCAACCCGTCCCCGTCCCCGAACACGGCTATGGCGACGATGTTGACCACGTCCTCATCACCGAAGAGCAACTCCATAACCGCATCGCAGAGATGGCCGATCGCCTCTCCGAAACCTACGCCGATGAGGACGACGACCTCATCCTGGTGTGTGTGCTCAAAGGCGCGGTGTACTTCATCACCGACATTTCCCGGCAGATGAGCATCCCGACTCAGCTAGAGTTCATGGCCGTCTCGTCCTACGGCAATGCCACCAGCTCGTCGGGCGTCGTGCGCATTCTGAAAGACCTCGACCGTGATATCCACGGGCGCAACGTCGTCATTATTGAGGACGTCATTGACTCCGGTTTGACGTTGCACTGGCTCATCAAGAACTTGAAGAGCCGGAAGCCTAACTCGCTGCGGATTGTGACGCTCCTCCGCAAGCCCGAGGCCATCAAAGTGGACATTGATCTCTTCGACGTCGGGTTTGATATCCCCAACGAGTTCGTCGTCGGATATGGGTTGGATTATGCCGAGCGCTATCGTGACATCCCGTGGGTAGGGACGTTGAAACCCCAGGTCTACGAAAAATAGCTCAGGACAAACAAACAAGGACAACTGAACACGACGATGCCGACGCCGGAGGACGCGTAACCCGGAGGACGTTGAGGTCAGAACGGGCAAGCGGCGGACGAATTCGCACTGTTCGCGCACAGCGAACGCCTGTCTGGCCGACGTGTCCTAGGGTTCGACTACCCTGGTAGCAATCGCCACCGTACCTGCGACGACAGGTATTCATATTTTTCCCAATGAGAGGTTCCATGGACCGCAAGAAAGTCATGCGCATAGCGACGGTCATCGCTATCATCATGCTCGGGATTTTCGCTTTCTCGGTGTTCTCTAGCTCGACGCGCGGGTATCAAGATGTCGATACCTCCGTCGCCCTGAAGCAGCTCAAAGACGGCAACGTCAAAAAAGCCCAGATTAATGACAGGGAGCAACAGCTCCAGCTAGACCTGAAGAAGAAAATTGACGAAGGCGACCACAAGGACGTCGACAAAGTCATAGCGAAATACCCGGCCAGGACGTCGGATCAGGTTTTCGACGCGGTTCAGAAATCCAATCCTGAGAGCTACACAACCAAGGTGACGCAGGATTCATGGCTGGGCCAGATGTTCGCCGTCCTCGGCCCCATGATCCTCTTCTTCCTGCTGATCATGTTCTTCTTCTCCCGCATGCAGGGTGGATCCGGCATGGGCGGCATGTTCGGCTTCGGTAAATCCAAGGCTAAAGAACTGACCAAAGACATGCCGAAAACCAACTTCGGCGACGTCGCCGGTGAAGAAGAAGCCGTCGAGGAGCTCACCGAAATCCGTGACTTCCTCCAAGGGCCGGAACGGTATGAGCGGCTCGGTGCGAAAATCCCGCGCGGCGTTCTGCTTTACGGACCTCCCGGTACCGGTAAAACCCTGCTGGCGCGCGCAGTCGCAGGTGAAGCCGGCGTACCTTTCTATTCCATCTCTGGTTCAGACTTCGTCGAAATGTTCGTCGGTGTGGGTGCATCCCGCGTTCGTGACCTGTTTACCCAGGCCAAAGAAAACTCGCCATGCATTATCTTTATCGACGAGATCGACGCCGTCGGGCGTCAGCGCGGCTCGGGAATGGGCGGTGGCCACGACGAGCGCGAGCAGACCCTGAACCAGTTGCTGGTCGAAATGGATGGCTTCGGTGACCGCCAAGGCGTCATCCTGATTGCTGCAACGAACCGGCCGGACATTCTGGATCCCGCGTTGCTGCGCCCGGGGCGTTTTGACCGACAGATTCCGGTGACGAACCCTGATCTTGCAGGCCGTGAGCAGATTCTTCGTGTTCACGCCAAGAACAAGCCATTGGGGCCGGACGTGGACCTCAACTCGTTGGCTAAGCGAACCGCCGGTATGTCCGGTGCGGACCTGGCCAACGTGCTCAACGAGGCAGCACTGCTCACCGCGCGTGTGAACGGCAACATCATCACCGCCGACGCACTCGAAGAAGCGACCGACCGTGTTGTCGGTGGGCCGCGTCGAAGCTCGAAGATCATCTCCGAGCACGAGAAGAAAGTCACCGCCTATCACGAAGGTGGGCACACGCTTGCCGCATGGGCGATGAAAGACATCGAACGAGTGTACAAGGTGACCATTCTGGCCCGCGGGCGCACAGGTGGCCATGCCATGACCGCCAGCGAAGACGACAAGGAAATGTATAACCGAGCAGAGCTTTTCGCGCGGTTAGTTTTCGCCATGGGCGGCAGGTCCGGTGAAGAGCTCATTTTCGGTAACCCGACGACGGGGGCCTCCGCGGATATCGAGCAGGCCACGAAAATCGCCCGTGCCATGGTGACCGAATATGGCATGAGCCCCGACCTTGGAGCCGTGAAATACGGTGAGGAACAGGGCGACCCGTTCTCCGGGCGGGGAAGTGGCGGAAAGCTGGAGTACTCCGACGATGTCGCGGCAACCATTGACAAACAGGTGCGCTACCTCATTGAGAAAGCCCACGACGAGGCCTACGCGATTCTGAAAGAGAACCGCGAAACCTTCGACCTCTTGGCACAGAAGCTGCTGGAGAAAGAGACTCTGCGGCGCCCCGACCTCGAAGCCATCTTTACGAATGTGAAACCGCGCGAGCGGCTGGAAATCTTCACTAACGAAGACGTCCTCCACCCCAAGGATGACAAAGATCCCGTCAAGACCCCTGTGGAATTAGCACGCGAACGTGGCGAAGAGCCACCCAAGCGGCACGATTTTCTGGAGGCCTCCCGGCAGGCACGGCGTGAACGCGAATCCGCTGCCAACCAGGCGAACGCTCAGTCGGTAAATGCTGGTGGCACTAATAACACAGGGGGTGCTGGCCAACAAGAATCGGTGCAGCAGGGACCTGGCGCGCAGGGGCCTGGTGCGCAGGGCTCCGACGCCCGAGGCTGGTCGGCGAACGATGCCACGACTGGTGCGAATGGCAACTCCAACGCTGGATATGAAGGCCAAACGACGGTCATACCTCGCAATAATGGATCGTCGAATTACGGAAGCTACCCAGCCGGAACGCCAACAAACCAGCAGACACCGGGCTCCACCAATGACGACGGAACACCCGTCTACGGTGGAACCCCACCCCCCGCCGGATGGACTGCCCCGGGATGGCCACCATCGGATCGTGCCCCCCGGTACTCGGAATCAGGTGAGTCCCAGACCTCTGGTGCTCATCAGGCAGGTGCTCGACACTCTGCCGAGAACCGCGGCACCACAGCAGGGCAACCGGGTCAGCACCCAGGAATGCAGAACTACGGCGTCGGCCAACCAAGTGAACCCGCTGATAATGGGCTCCACGGTTTCCGATTCCCGGAGAATGAGCGCCCAGACCACCCCTGGGACGATGGACGCCACAGCACCGGGGAGCAGAACTCGAGCGAAAGTGGACACAACCACGACGCCTCTGGCTACAAATGGTCCGACCACAACGGTTCGTCCGAGCAAGGCAACCGCCGTGAAGACGGTGACCACTAATGGCCGTCGACCATGAACGGGCGCGGGCAGCCGTCCGCGACCTGTTAATCGCCGTGGGGGAAGACCCCGATCGGGAAGGACTCGTTGACACCCCCGAGCGCGTCGCACGAGCCTACGAAGAAATCTTCGCCGGCCTCCACCAAGACCCGTCGGAAGTTCTCACCAAGACTTTCAACGAAGATCATCGCGAACTCGTGCTCGTCCGGGACATTCCCGTGTACTCCACCTGTGAACACCATCTGGTGCCGTTCTACGGGAAAGCGCACATCGGGTACATCCCGGGGAAATCGGGGAAAGTCACCGGGCTTTCCAAACTGGCCCGGCTGGTTGACCTCTACGCCAAACGACCACAAGTGCAAGAACGCCTGACTAAGCAGGTCGCAGACGCCATGGTCAACCGCCTGCAACCGCAAGCGGTCATCGTCGTCATCGAATGTGAACACCTGTGCATGGCCATGCGCGGTATCCGCAAACCGGGGGCGACAACCACCACCTCGGCGGTTCGTGGAGGGTTCCAAACAAACCCCGCCAGCCGCGCCGAAGTACTCAGCCTCATCCGCGGATAACCTCGTCAGCGTCGGAGCACACGCACCACAACAGGCGGAAGGAGCCATAACAAACACCATGGATGCACCGCGCACACACGTGATGGGTGTCCTTAACATCACCGACGACTCCTTCTCCGACGGCGGCCAATGGCTTCCCACCGACCTCACACGCCCCGACATCGCCGTCACCCACGCCCGCGACATGATCCGCGACGGAGCCACCATCATCGACATCGGCGGCGAATCCACCCGCCCCGGGGCCGTCCGTGTCACCGAACAGACCGAACTCCAGCGCGTGATCCCCGTCGTCGAAGCCCTCGCGAACGACGACGTCATGCTCTCCGTCGACACCATGCGCGCCACCGTCGCTCGACAAGCCGTCCAAGCAGGGGCGACGCTCATCAACGACGTATCCGGAGGGCTAGCCGACCCAGACATGATCCGAGTTGCTGCGGACACCGGCGCCTACCTGTGCCTCATGCACTGGGAAACCGACCGCTTCGGCGACGCCGACTCTCACGGCGCAGCAGGAGCCAACCAGGGCGCCGACCACGGCCCGCAGTTCGTCCGCCGCGTCGTAGAGTTCCTCCGCCACCGCGCCACGTATGCCAGCGAGCACGGCGTCGACAAGGGAAAAATCATCATCGACCCCGGAATTGGGTTCGCCAAATCGGCGCTCGGCAACTGGTCGCTGTTGCACGGCCTCGACCAACTCACCGAGCTCGGATACCCTGTGCTCATCGGAGTTTCCCGAAAACGTTTCCTGACCAGCCTCATCGCCGGATCCGACGGCATACCCACGGCTCCCGCCGACGCCGACGCAGCCACCGCAGCCGTCAGCGCACTGGCCGCCAGCCACGGGGCATGGGCCGTCCGCGTACACAACGTGCGCCCCAACGTGGACGCCGTCAAAGTCGCCCACGCCTGGGCCACCGCCCACGGACCCGACGTACCCCAAGGATGGAGAGCACGACGTGGCTGACCGAATAGAACTCACAGGCGTCGAGGTATATGGACACCACGGGGTATTCCCGCACGAAAAACGCGATGGCCAGTGGTTTCTCACCGACGTCACAGTGTGGACCGACTTCCGACAGGCCGCCGCCACCGACGACCTCATGCACACGATCAGTTACGCCGACATCGCCGACCTCATTCACGCCACTGTCGGCGGGCCCAGCCGCGACCTCATCGAAACCGTCGCCAGCGAGATCGCCGACACCCTCATCCTCAACAACCGCGTCCACGCCATCGAAGTCACCATTCACAAACCCGACGCGCCCATCCCGCACCCGTTCGCGGACGTCGCCGTCGTCGCACGTCGAAGCCGAAAAGACCTACGCCACGTGGTGCTTTCCCTCGGCTCCAACATCACTGCCGACGGGATCACCCCAGGCCAACGGGTAGAACGTGCCATGCACTGGTTTGAGACCAGCGCGGACTACCGCGTTATCGCCACGTCCTCGCTGTACGCGACACCAGCCTGGGGCGGCGTCGAGCAGGCCGACTTCATGAACTCCGTCGCCGTCGTCGAAACCATGAAAACACCCCACGATATTCTCGACGACGCGCACGAACTCGAACGCGACGCGCACCGCACGCGCGAGGTTCATTGGGGGCCCAGGACCCTCGATATCGACCTCATCACCAGCATTAACAACGGCTCCGAAGAACACTACGACACGGACGACCTCACCCTTCCACACCCGTGGGCACACCAACGTGCCTTCGTGCTCAAGCCGTGGTTGGAAGTGGAACCCCATGCTCGGTTAGGGCGGCAGAGTATTGCATCCCTGTTGGATAACCTGGATTCCCGCGAGGTAGGAGAGGTGAAACCGCAATGACCTCCACCAAACCCACCTACCTTGTGGCCACCGCCCTCATCGTCGGGTTCGGCGCATTCATGCTGATCTGGCGCTTTTATGGCTCCATCCCGGGGTTCAATCTGACGCTCCCGGTCATCCTGATCGTGCTCGCAGTCATCTGCACTATCGCGGGTTTCATCATCAGAAAGCGGATCGCCGATAACGAAGTCGGGCAAGATCGATCACAAATACATCCGCTCACCATTGCCCGATGCTTCGTCATGGGAACGTCCACAGCGTGGTTTGGGTCCATTTGCGCAGGATCGTACGCGGGTATCGCCCTCTACCTGTGGATCAATTACAGCCGGCTGATCGCCGCCCGGGAGGACACGCCCGCCGTCGTCGTCGGACTAATTGCCGCCATTCTCGTTGCCGCATCGGGTTTATGGCTGGAGCGTTGTTGCGGGGCACCCCCACCAAACGATGAAGATACGCAGTCTAGCAATGTAGTGTGGAGTTCATGACCGGCCCACAGCAATCCCACGATGGTTACGACAGCTCCAACAACCAGGGACACTATGATGACCAGTCGCCTGACTATCGCGACGATTACCCGCCCGCCAACACAGGTGGTAGCGGCAAGTTTTCCTTCGCAGCCATCGTCGTCATGCTGGTCTTTGCCGTTGTTGCGACGATCCTTATGCTCTTTACGGACAGCGAAACATGGACAAAAATCGCTGTTCTGTGTGCCCTCTGGGCCGCCATTGTCGGGTGTATTGCTGTAGCACGGCTGCGGAAACAGGTGGATAACCAGCAGCGGGACACCGACAACCTTGAGCGCCTGCACCAAGCGGAGCTCGAGCGGGAACTGGCCACTCACCGCGAGCAAGAACTCATCCTGGAGCAGAACTACTACGACTCGCTGCAGGAACAAGAGCAGAACACGCTGGCCGATATTCGCGCGGAACTCACCGTGCTTCGGGAAAACCTGTCCGCCATGATGGGTACCGATCTGGACACCGAGCGTACCGCCCTCAAGGCCGAGGCGCAGCGCATCCTGGAATTGGAACGCGACAGCAAAGATTCATCATCGACGACGGAAGCGCGCACGAGTGGGTCGACGTCCCGGACGTCATCTGTGCCGGCGTCGTCACACGCACCATCGGGTAAGCGTGGGCAGAACCGTGGTGGAGCTGGGCAAACGCAGGGTGCAAGGAAGACATCGGGTGCTGGGAACACGGCGGCCGGCCAGCCGGGACGGGCGAACCAGTCCTCGTCTGGATCACGCGCTGCCGATTCGACCTCCACGCAGCAGGGTGATAATTCCTTGCGCACGGGTTCATTTAATGCAGTGAAGTGGACTGCTCAGCCATCGCGCCGTTCAGACTCGGGATACTCTGCGGATCAAACCACGGTGTTGCCTTCTGTGGAGAAGAAATCGAACCCACAGGCTCAGCAGCGGTCGACCGGGTACGGTGCATCGCAGCAGCGGGCATCTCAGCCTTCACAACAGCGGACCCAGCAGTCTCGGCCGCAGCAACAACAGCAGGCTCAACAGCAGCCCACGCGGCAGGCAACCCAACAGCAGTTTGACCGTGCGGCCCAGAACAACCAGCGGTCGAGCGCGCCGCAGGGGAGCGCGGTGTACCGCGGCGCAGACCGTGACAACTCGCAATTCTTTGTATTCGGCGCTGGATCGTCGCCAACATCCTCGGCCCAGCCTGCATCCGGATCGTCGCAGCCACAGTCGTCTCGAACGGAATCGACGCCATATGTCGGTTCTCATCGCGGACCTAACCCGAACGGCAATTCCACGCCGAGCCGAAGCACCACACAAAGCAGCAGCACCACGGGCGGATCTCGTCGGAACACAGATCCCGATACAGGTTCTTTCGCTGCGTTCGGTTCGGGCCGCTCCTCGGCACCGTCCTATGACCGAACCCACGCCCCAACCACGGGCGGTTTCCGGGCGCAATCACCCAGCTTAGGATCCGCACCTGCATCCGGTAGCCAAGCCAGTGGCCGCTCTCCGCACAAGGGCATGTTCACGGAGAGCCTGAATTATAGCTCGTCGGCAAGTTCGTCGAACACCCCCGACCCGAGAGGCCGTCACGAAGGGCCGCAGGATTCATCCTCGGGCGGTCGTCGGCGTCGGGCAGACAACGGAGACTCAAGCCAAAACGTCACCGTCGCATCCTTACTTGAACAGCTGAAGAAGAATAGCGAGAAGTAATAACCCACCATGTCTACACCGACGAATCCCGGGTTTGCGGCCGGCGAGCTGCGTGTTCATGATTCCGCTGAGACATTCGCGGCAACGACGAGGGCGTTGCGTAAAACCGGGAAGCGTATTGTTCTTGTCCCCACCATGGGGGCCCTGCACGCGGGGCACCGTGCTCTCCTCCGAGCAGCGCACAGACTTCCCGGGGCCGTGGTGGCGTCGTCAGTTTTCGTGAATCCGGCCCAGTTCGATAACCCCGATGACTTCGAAAAATACCCCGTGACACTCCAGCGTGACCTGGATATCCTCCGCGAGGAAGGTGTGTCCCTCGCGTTCACGCCCAAGGCTGAGGACATGTACCCTCACGGGACCCGGACGATGGTCCACCCTGGACCCGTTGCCGAGGGGCTCGAGGGGGACCGCGATGGGCACTTCGTCGGTGTGGCCACGGTGGTGTCCAAGCTGCTCAACCTGTCCCATGCCACGGACATCGTGATGGGGGAGAAGGACTACCAGCAGTTGGTGATCATCCAGCAGCTGGTCACGGACCTCAACATGGAGGTCACCGTGCATGGGGTGCCGATCGTGCGGGAACATGATGGGCTGGCGCTCTCGTCGCGTAACGTGCGCCTCGACCCGGAGGCTCGCGTCACCGCGACGGCGATCTCGGCCGCGATGACCGCTGCGCTATACAAAGCAAAAGACGGTGCTCGCGCTGTCGAGGCGGAAGCACGGCGGATTATGGAGGGCGAAGGCATTGATGTGCTTTACACCGTCGTCCGCGGGAAAGATTTGGGGCCGGCTCCCGAGAACGGGGAGGGACGTCTGCTCGTCGCCGCGAAAGTTGGTGGCGTGCGGTTGATTGATAACGCCGGCGTCATGTTAGGGGAGCTTCCCGCCGACAGCCCCGACACAGCCGACGACAGCACCGTCGCCCGCTAAGCCCGCTAGGGATGGCCCACCGGTTGCCTGTGAGGCAAGGTCAGCTACTCTTTATCGCGTGAGTAAAGCGACGAAAAACCAGGATGTCCCAGAGCAAGTTAAAGTTCGCAAGGCAAAAAGGGAGCGGTTGCTCTCCGAGGGAACTGCGCCGTACCCAGTCGACGTCGAGCGCACCCACACGCTGAAACAAATTCGCGACGCCTTCGTCGTCGATGAAGACAAAGCAGGGACCACCGAACAACGTGCCGACGGGACCGTTCGTCGTTATTTAGGTATCGGTGATGAGACGGACACCGAGGTGGCCGTGGCCGGGCGCGTGATTTTCATGCGCAATACCGGCAAGCTGTGTTTCGCCACGCTGCAAGAGGGGGATGGGACGCAGCTGCAGGCGATGCTGTCGCTCGCTGAGGTCGGGGAGGACGCTCTCAAACGCTGGAAGTCCGACGTCGATATGGGCGACTTCGTGTCCATTCGTGGCCGTGTGGTGTCGTCGCGCCGCGGCGAACTGTCGGTGTTCGCGTCGACCTGGACATTGGCGTCGAAGGCGCTGCGCCCCCTGCCCGTGTCCTTCGCCGACATGAATGAGGACACCCGCATCCGCTACCGCTACACCGATCTGATTATGCGTGACGACGCCCGCCGCATGATGATCACCCGCGTGACTGTTGTGCGTGCTGTGCGTGAATACCTCCAGGGCCTGGGGTTCCTCGAGGTCGAGACTCCCATGCTGCAGACGTTGCATGGTGGGGCGGCCGCGCGCCCGTTCGTGACGCATTCCAACGCTCTGGATATGGACCTCTACCTGCGCATTGCGCCGGAGCTGTACCTCAAGCGCTGCGTCGTCGGCGGTATTGAGAAGGTTTTCGAAGTCAACAGGAATTTCCGGAACGAGGGGATCGACTCCTCCCACAGCCCGGAGTTCGCCATGTTGGAAACCTATCAGGCCTACGCGACGTATGACGATAACGCCGCCTCGACGCAGGGCCTGATCCAGCACTGTGCGCGCGCCGTCAACAAGCTGGTGCATGATAACTGGGACCCGGAGCAGGACCCGGATTCGCTGGTCGTCACTCTTGCCGACGGTTCCACTTATGATTTTGGCGGTGAGTGGCCGAAGCTGGACATGTACGACAGCTTGAACGAGGCTTTGCAGCGCAAGTTCCCCGGCCAGCCCGAGGTGACCATTCATTCGACGGTCGACGAATTGAAGGCGATCGCGGACACGATTGGTGTGGAACCGGGCACAGGATGGGGCCACGGGAAATTCGTCGAGGAAATCTGGGAAGAGCTGTGCGCTGACCAACTGGATGGGCCGGTGTTCGTCCGTAACTTCCCGGTCGAGACGTCGCCGTTGACGCGTGATCACCGGTCGAAGCCCGGTGTGACCGAGAAGTGGGATCTGTATGTCCGAGGTTTCGAATTGGCGACGGGCTACTCCGAGTTGATTGATCCCGTGATCCAGCGTCAGCGCTTTGAGGATCAGGCCCGTTTAGCTGCTGGCGGCGATGACGAAGCCATGGTCTTGGACGAGGACTTCCTCCAGGCGATGGAGCAGGGGATGCCCCCGACGGCGGGAACCGGAATGGGTATTGACCGCTTGCTGATGGCATTAACCGGGTTGGGGATTCGGGAAACCGTGCTGTTCCCCTTGGTGAAGCCGGAGCGGTAATAGGCGGAGCGGTAAACCGCGAAACCGTAAACCGCACGCCGTAGTCCGCGCGCCGTGGCCCTGGGTGAGTACTCACCTGGGGCTTTTGTCGTGAGCTCGCTTTCACTGGGGTTCTGATCGTGGCTTTGTCGGTTTTCTTTCGTAATTGTGATACCGATCACGCGCTTGTGCGTTATGCTTATGTAAGCTTCCTGGCAATGCATCGTCGACCGGTGCGTGGCCGATACGAACGACCGAAAGGCCTTTAATGTCTTCAACGAATGAACGCGACAATGGCTCTGGCTCCGCGGCAGGCCCCCGCGACGACGCTGCGAAATCCCGCGGCAAGAACTCTGACGGCAACGACTCGACCGTCGGGAAAAATAGCATTAAGCGGGACGCGATGGGCACGGCGATGCGCCTGTTGACGCGGGTGACTGGCTCCGATTTCGCCGCGAAGTATGGCCTCAATGAACGCATTGACCGCATTACCTATGAGTCGACGAAGACAGGCATGAAGTCTCTCGGCGCGGCCACCCGCGAATTTAAGCGGGTCACCAGCGGGCAGTCCCCGATCCGCCTCCCGTTCCTCGGCTTGGGCGATGATAAGAAGATTGGCGACGAAAAACCCGACGCCGAGGCCGAGGAAAAGGCTGCGGAATCCAAGAAGATCGTGTGGGACCTCACGCCCGACGAGGACCAGGAGATGATCGTCGAGACGATTAAGGATTTCGCTGAGAAGCGCATTAGCCCCGCGGCCCACGACGCCGACGAAGCGGCAGCCGTTTCCGAGGATCTCCGCAAAGAGGCGCTTGGCCTGGGCATTTCCATGGTGAACGTGCCGGAGGAGTTCGAGGGGATCGCCACCGGGTCCAACCTCACGACGAATTTCCTCGTCACGGAGGCGCTAGCCCACGCGGATCCGGGCATTGCCCTCTCCGTGATGGCCCCGGCCGGTGTCGCCGCGACCTTGACTGCGTACGGCTCTGATGAGCAGCAGCGGACGTATTTGCCAGCGTTCGCGGGCGAGGATATTCCGATCTCCGCGGTGTCCGTCGCCGAGCCTCAGCCGCTGTTCGATCCTTTCTCCTTGTCGACGACTGCTCGCCGCGAGGGCGATGACGTAGTGATCGAGGGCGTCAAAGCCCTGGTTCCCGACGCCGGTAATTGCGAACTATTCGTCGTCGCTACCATGCTTGACGACGCTCCGACGCTGGTCATCGTCGAATCTGATGCTGATGGTGTCGTGGTGGAGCCTGATCCGAGCATGGGGTTGCGCGCGGCAGGACTGGGACGGCTGCTCTTGAACGACGTGCGTGTTCCCGCGTCGAACATTCTTGGTGGGACGGATCGCTCTGCCGAGGACAGGGAGAGCGACTACCGGAACATTATTCGGCGGTCCCGGTTGGGCTGGGCTGCGTTGGCTGTGGGGGCATGTTCGGCGGTGCTGGACTATGTGAAGCCGTACGTCAACGAGCGTCAGGCGTTTGGTGAGCCGATTTCTCACCGTCAGGCGGTGGCGTTCGCGGTGGCGAATATCCGCATTGAACTCGACGGCATGCGTTTGGTCGCGCTGCGCGGTTGTTCCCGCGCGGACCAGGGGCTGACGTTCCACCGCGAGGCCGCCCTTGCCCGTGACTTGGCGGCCGAGAAGGGCATGGCGATCGGGTCAGACGGAGTCCAGTTGCTGGGTGGTCATGGTTATACCAAGGAGCATCCCGTGGAGCGGTGGTACAGGGATTTGCGTGCAATCGGCGTCGCTGAAGGAACGATCGTTCTGTAAACGGCCAGGCAGCACCGGCGTTAGGTGGCACCTGGCCCGCGATGCACGCACACATGAACACGATGTTGTCAACCGAATAAAACCCGCAGCGTTGAACGCTCTTATGTGACCCCGGAGGGACACAATCATGATTAACCTAGAACTTCCTGGCTTCTTGAAGAAGGGTGCGAACCCTGGGCATCAGGCGGCCGCCGAAATCTTCCGACCCATTTCCCGTAAGTACGACCTCGCCGAGCACGAGCGCCCCGTCGAACTGGACACCATGGCCAGCATGGTGGAAGGCATGGCCGACGCTGGCCGCGGAATGGCGGGTGCGTCGGGTGGTCGCGGAGATAAGAAGAAAAAGTCCGACGGCATCCGCAATGGCGGAAATATGGCCGCGGTGCTGAACGTGCTGGAGCTGTGCTGGGGCGACGTGGCCCTCACACTGTCCATTCCGTACCAGGGCCTCGGAAACTCCGCCATTGCGGCCGTCGCGACGGATGAACAGTTGGAGCGCATCGGCAAGGTGTGGGCGTCGATGGCCATCACCGAGCCTGGTTTTGGTTCGGACTCCGCTGCCGTGTCAACAACAGCAACTCTCGACGGCGACGAGTACGTCATTAACGGTGAAAAGATCTTCGTGACGGCCGGTGAGCGTTCCGACCACGTCGTCGTGTGGGCGAGTGTGGATAAGTCCAAAGGTCGCGCGGCTATCAAGTCGTTCGTCGTTCCGAAGTCAGCCGACGGCTTCACTGTGGAACGTTTGGAGCACAAGCTAGGTATTAAGGCGTCGGATACCGCGGTATTGCGCCTGGATAATGTGCGCGTTCCGAAGGAGAACCTGTTGGGTTCGCCGGAGGTGAGCACGAAGAAGGGCTTCGCCGGAGCGATGGCGACGTTCGACAACACGCGCCCGCTAGTTGCTGCGATGGCTGTCGGATGTGCCCGCGGTGCGTTGGAAAAGCTCCGTGAGGTGCTGGAAGACGCTGGTGAGGTCATCGATTATGACAAGCCGAAGTATGCTCAGTCGGCTGCCGTCGCGGAATACCTCGACTTGGAGAGCGACTGGGAAGCTGCGTACCTGTTGACGCTGCGCGCGGCGTGGATGGCGGATAATAAGAAGCCAAACACCAAGGAAGCGTCGATTGCGAAGGCGAAGGCGGGGCGTGTTGGTACTCATGTCACGCTTAAGGCTGTGGAATTGGCTGGTCCGTGGGGCTACTCCGAACGCGAACTGCTGGAGAAGTGGGGGCGCGATTCCAAGATTCTGGACATCTTCGAAGGGACGCAGCAGATCCAGCAGTTGATTGTTGCCCGTCGCGAGCTGGGACTAAGCTCCAAGGAACTAAAATAGCAGGTCAAAGGGCATAAATTTTCTGTCGTCGTCGCCACAGGAGACCACCTCAACGCACCTCCGGCAGGTGCTCTTTTTCCGCCGAGTCCGCAAAAAATCCGCAAAAAGTCCGCACCAACTCGTCAGCAGCACCACGAGCCCGCTCCGTCTCATCCATCCACAAATGCGTATACGTATCCAACGTCGTTGACGCCGACGCATGACCAAGCAGCTCCTGGACCGCTTTCACCCCTAACCCTTGCCGGATGAGATGTGAAGCGTAGAGGTGCCGAAGATCGTGAAAACGAAACCCAAACGGGGCCATCGCCTTGCAGACATTGTCTGCTCGCCACATCTTCCCCGACGGTGTGAGGAACATGGGTTCGTCGGGTCCTGTCCGGTGTTTGAGGCGGTGTTTCCGAAGCCGTTGCAGTGTGGCTGCGGGTAGAGGAATGTCGCGGCGGGAGGTCTGCGTTTTTAGCTTCGCCCAGCGGGCCTCCCCGGTGGGTGGCTCTTTGATATGTGATGAGGCGGCCTGTTCAACTACCCGCACCATGTGTTGTCGTCGGTCTATGTTTTTCCATCTCAGGCCTGCGACTTCACTTGACCGCATTCCGGTTGAGGCGGCCAGGATGACCATAGTGGCTAGTGTGTCTCTACCTGTTGCGTCGCAGACGTGAATAAGGTTTTGTACTTGTTCCATGTCTGGGATGTGGCATCGTTCGACGGCCATACGTGGTGATCTACCGATACTGACTTTGCTGGTAGGGGAGGCTGCTAGAAGTCCGTCGTCGACTGCCATGTGTAGGCATCCGGATAGTTGAGACCAATAGTTACGCACGGTGCGTTCTGATAGTCCGGTGTGGTTTTTGGCCCAGGGTCTGCCTGTGCGGAGTTGGTTTATCCAGGTTCGGAGGAGCGCTGGGGTGATGTGGTTGATGTGTAATTCGGCGAGGTTGCCGAGGTTTTTTCCGGCTCGTTGTCGGACGGTGAGAGTACCTGGGGTGGTGGCGGTAGCCTCCCAGGTTTCCCACAGTTCGCCTAGGGTGGGTGCCGTTTTTTCGTTGATCCATTCTCCGCGCCTGAGTGCCCGCTCTTGTTCTTGCAGATAGTTTTTGGCTTGTTTTTGGGTGGGGAATGTTTTGGAGTGTTCTGTGCCGATCTGGTCGCGGTAGCGGGCAACCCACCTGGTTTTTCCTGTTGTGGTGGTACGTTTGCTGATAGCCATGTGTGTTTCCTTGTGGGGTGGGTGGCTGGGCTTGTTGTTGTGTATAGTGGGAGGTGCCTTTTCTTCGGAGAGGCAAAGGGCAGCAGAGTCCCCGTTCGTCTTTGGTCCATTGACGGACGGGGACTTTTTCTATGTTTTGTTGGGCTTACTCATCTAATGAATCCAACGTGACCTGGTTGTTGTAAAAGTTGTTTATTCTTGTCTGGGCTTAATTCGCGGGCGTGTGCTCGGTCGGGGGTGGGGTGTGATCCGGGTGGCACATGTTTCCCGCCATACCTCTACTAGGTGGATGGTGACGCCGAGTTCGTGGGCGAAAACTATCTAGAGATTTCGTCTCTATCCGACTTGTGGCGTGGCGAGAGTCTTTTACGTTGAGCTAGGAGCTCTCGATCAGCTTTGCGGAGGGTTTCTACTAGCTCGCGTTCGGCTTTGTCGTCTTCCAGTTGTTTTCGCCCTTGGTTGAAGATCTCGTAGCGTTGTTGTGCTAGTTCATTGGCCTTGTCGCGAGTTATTCTTCCGTGATCTTTTAGCGGCTCGTAGTCATTGAATTCTATGAATTGGTCAGCTTTTTTGATCCAGTCATTCATGTGCACAACTTTCCGGCGTTGGGCTTGGTCTTCCGCATAGTTTAAGAATCCGGATACAAGCAGGTTAAGGCGGTTGAGCTCGTTGTTTGTGAGGTAGTTTTTTGCCGTGCGGATGTCGCCTTTGCGGACGATGTCACCCTTCCAAGAGGTTAGGCCTAGGTTGTCGGCTTGGGGGTCGCAGCGGGTAGCAATGATTTCGGATGAAGTGTTACCGGTGATTGCGTAGTGCAGTTTGTCTTGAATTGTGGCAAACAATTGGTGTGTGCGTTGCGAGTTCGGGTCGTAGTCATCGGCAAGGCTGATGATGTTGCGTAGTTCGAGGTAGAGGCGAGCTTCGGAGGAGCGGATATCGCGGATGCGTGCGAGGAGTTCGTCGAAGTAGTCCGCGCCGAGGGGGTCTTTGAGTTTGTCATCGTTGAGCACGAACCCTTTGATTAGGTACTCAGTGAGTACTTCAGTAGCCCAGCGTCGGAACTGTATGCCTCGGGGGCCTCGGATGCGGAATCCGACGGCCATGATCGCGTCAAGGTTGTAGTGGTCTAGGGTACGACCTGCGTCTTTTCGGAATTTCCGAACAACTTCTACGCGGTTGAGTTCGTTTTCGTTGAATAGGTGTTTGAGGTGTTCGCTGATACTGGATCGGGATACGTCGAATAGTTCGGCCATTTGTGTTTGGGTCATCCAGACGGTGTTGTCGATGAGTCGGAGTTGGACTTCGGTGGTTCCGTCGTCGGTGGTGTAGATGATGAATTCGCCGAGGTTGTCATGGTGTATGTCGGGTGTGGTCACGCGCGTTGTCTTTCTGGGCTTAATTCACGGGTGTGGGTGTGTGGTGGCTGGCCGGTGGGTGTTTTGCCATACGGTGACGAGGTGGTTGGTGACGCCGAGTTCGTGGGCTATGGCCCCTGGGTGGGGGCCGTGCAGTATTTCGGCTAGCCGGTATTCGTCCTCTGAGATGAGTAGGCGGGCGGCGAACCGGTCTGCCCGGGCTTCTTGCCGTGTGTCGCCGTGGCCGAGGTCGCCGTGGACGGCGTGGCCGAGTTCGTGGGCGAGGACGCTGTTTTCTTGTGTGGTGCTCATTCCGTGGCGGAGGTTGATTTGTTTGCGGTGGTGGTTGTACCAGCCTGGGTGGCCTCCTTGGTGGTAGGTGATGGTGACACCTAGTGTTTTGGCGAGTTTGTCGAGTCGGTTACGTGTCGAAACCGTATTCCCCCCGTTCTTCTTTGAGTTTGTCTTCATCGGGGCCTCCGTATGCGGCTGCGTCTTCTGGCATGGTGTCGTCGTCATCATAGGGGTCGGGTGTGACATGACGGCGTTGTGCAAGCTCGTCTATGGGGGTGTCTAGTGGTCCGTCGCGTTCGACGCCGAGCTTCATACGACGGAGCACTTCATCTGCGAGTTCGTCGTCGGTGGCCTCGGCTAGTTTTGTTCCACCTGTGTCTACAAGGTTCAGTTTTGCCTCTTTCGCGGTGATGAACTCTGCCTCTACGAGGGCTTGGAGCACGTTGGTGTTGTAAGCGCGGGCGAGCTTGATAACAAACTCTGGGTCTGCTTTCGCCCCTTTCTTCCACCGTGTGAAAGCGGATTTGTCGAATCCAGCTTTGTTGGCGGCGGCGGAATATGAGGAGTCGCCAATGAGGTTGGTTACGTATTTCCACCAGCGGGTTTGTGTCATAACTCCATAATAGTTGCGCGTCTGCAACACCGCAAGGAGAGTTCCAACACAACGTACTGTTGCGCAATTCCAATACCTTGTGTATGGTCAATATTGTTCCTCCGCAACAGGATGGAGGGATAAAACAACTTGGAGGGATTGAGATGGAAACAATACATACAATCCGCATCCGTCAAGACTGGCTCGATAACGCGATTGTTGAAGCCGGGGGAATGGCGAACCTAGCGAAAAAAATGGACGTCACGACCTCGACTGTTAGCCGTCACGCTAACCAGAGAGTTGAGGCTAGCCCTCGGTTCATCGGTGCCGTGCTCACGGCTTTTCCAATTCAGTTTCAGGACGCTTTCGATGTCACTGAAGAGCAAGTTCGTCTTCGTCGGGCGCGGTATGTCAAAGACATTGTTGCCGCATAAGAAAATGCCCCTCGCGGAAACGAGGGGCGAAGAGTCCCAGAAAGGAAATTATGAAGCACTTACAGCATACCACATCAGACGGGGTAACCCCGTTCGATCAGATTAAACGAGCCCGCGAAGACGGTACCGAATACTGGTCAGCCCGCGACCTTATGCCACTCATGGGGTACGCGCGGTGGGAAGACTTCTACAAGATCACTCGTCGAGCAGAGGCATCTGCTAAGAACTCAGGTCAGGGAGGTTTTTCGGTGATCACCGAAAAAGCCCCAGAGGGAGGGCGACCTCGCACAGACTTCCATCTGAACCGCTTGGCCGCTTACCTGGTGGCGATGAACGGCGACCCGAATAAGCCAGAAGTTGCGGCTGCCCAGTCCTATTTTGCACTTCGTACCCGCGAAGCGGAGACGAAGCCTTCCTTTGACCCGGCTGCGTTGACTCGCGCGGAGATTCTTCAGATTGCGTTAAACGCGGAGGAAGAACGCCTCGCGCTAGAAGCAGAGAATAAGGAGCTCTCGCCGAAGGCGGAAGCCTACGACACCTTCCTTGACGCAACCGGCAAGTATTCGGTCGGGGCGGTGGCAAAGATGCTGGGCAAGGGGCAGAACTGGTTGTTTCGGGAGCTCCGCAACCGGGGCGTACTGATCACTAAGGGGGCGATGCGGAACACCCCATACCAGCAGTACATGCACCACTTCGAGGTACTGCCGCACCACTATGAGCGCTCAGACGGGACACAGGGCACGAGCTACACCACCTATGTGCAGCCCAGCGGGATTGATTTCATCCGCCGGAAGCTGGGATTGCCCTGTATCGACCCATTGTCCCCTGCACAAGCCGCATAAGAAATGCCCCGGCAGCAACCGGGGCGCGGAGTTCCAAAGGAGGAACAAAATGGAGCAGTTAGTAACTATACCAGTTCCGGGTGCTAACGCGGAACTGAAAGCCGTTCAAACCGAGGACGGTAAAGAATGGGCGTCACCCCGCCACATCTGCGAGGTGCTAGGTCTCGATTGGAAGAGTCAGCATCGAAAGCTGCATGACAAGTCGTGGGCCTGCGTGGTCAAGATGACCATGCAGGTATCCGGGCAAGGCCGTGAGATGTTCATGGTTGATCGTCGGACACTCACGATGTGGCTAGCCACTATCGACACCAACCGCGTCGCCCCGGAAGCTCGGCCCACGCTCGAAGCGTTCCAAAACGAAGCAGCCGACGCTCTCGACCGCTATTTCAACGAAGGCGGGGCGATCAACCCTCGCGCTACCGAGCACCAACAGAAGGCGTTGATGTTTGAGCTGCGCTCTCAGATGGAGCTAGCGCAGGCAGCGAAAGGCCTCATTCATGACGATTTCCTTGAGGCTAAAGCCCGCATCATTCTGGCCCGCGGTATGGGGGAGGCCCCACAGTTGGACCCGGCCCGGAAACCGCTGTATGTGCAGGATTTCCTCAAGAGCAAGGGCCTGTCGAAGAAACAGTTGTCGGCTAAAGCCCCCATGTTTGGGAAGCGTTTGAAGGCTGCGTGGACGGATGCTCATGGCGTGGTTCCACAGAAGGTTCCGGTCGAGTTGCCGAACGGTCGGGTGATTGAGGCTTATGGCTACACGGAGGCGGACCGGTCTTTGATGCAGCAGGTTTGGGACGAATACTTTGCCGTCACCGCCTAAAAGGAAAAGAGGATAAGGATCATGGAAAAACAAAACATTGAATACGACTACACGGATAGGGGTGAAGAGTGATGAAACCAGCTTTGGAGTTTCGGTCGTCAGAGCTCCATCTAGCGACCGGTGACGGTGTTGTTGTGCTCTCCCTTGGAGATAAGTCCATAAGGCTAAACGGTGAGGATGTTGAAGCCCTAGTAAGGGTTCTTCGTGCTGCCGACTTCTTAGCCGACCACGGGTACGTATCCGGAATGAACGTAGATAGCCCGAACACTATGTGAAAGGAGTGAGTGATGCGCAAGGTTGCGAAGCTCAATATTGAGGCGGATTCGTTGGGGATCAATCTCAATATTGATGGTGCCCCGGAGGGGATTCTCATTGAGTACGAGATTCTGCCGAAGGTGGCTAAAGCGGTGTTGGCGGAGATTTTAGACCAGGTAGATGCGGGCAGGGAGGAGTAATGGCTTTTTCCCGTGCTTACACAGTGTCGGAGGTTTCGGATATCAGTGGCATCCCTAAAACAACGCTATATCAGCAGGCGAGGGAAGGGCGCTGTCCTGAGTTGAGACCAATCCGATGTGGGAGTCGCACGGTGTTCCCCCGGTCTCATATAGACAAACTCTTCGGGATTGAGGAAAGGGCCGTCTAGTTCTTGGCCGCTGTGGTTCGTGTGGTGGGCAAGCCGCATGAACGGGTGAATAACTACGCCGTTTTATTTCGTCACACCTGACGTAACGGCCCATGCCGACGGGCCGCAGAGAAAATAACGTCACAAAAAGAAAGAAGGAAAAATGATCACAATAATCGCGGCGATTATCGCTGCCATCTCGGCTGTAGGCACGGTGGCGGTGACTATATGGGAGTTCAGGCGGGGAGATGACCCCTCCATTGACGAGGCTCCGTCTCGGAGGGGCGACGCCACTGAACAACGATCTGGCGATCACACCCCATAACTGCTTCATACCAGAATTGCACTTCCTCGCCGGGGCCGAGAGTGCCGACGTCGTGGACCTGCCCCTGGTCCGAGGGTGAGTCGGTGGCGAACTCGACGTCGACAGCGTTTTCATCGGAGTCATTGATGAGCAGGTATATGGCGTCCTTTTGGTGTCTGATTTTCCACGGGTTGGAATACCTCGATTCAAGTTTTTCCAATGCATTCGCGATGCGCTGTTGGGAGTCCGCTGCTTGCTCGGCAGCGGAGGTGGCGCGCTCAGCAGAGTTTCTAGATTGTTGCTCAGATTCGCTTGCTTGGTGTGCTTTCCACAGTGACAAGAGGAACGAGGCGAATGCGATTGCTGCTGATACGGCTGCGATCCAGTTCTCAATGTTCATAAAACGAATGTTAGCCCGAGTGGTTACTACGCGGTTCGATTCCGTGTCCGGGCACAAGGCCTGACGGCCCGTGTTATTTGAAAATCGGATAGTGAATAGTCCTGTGGGATACGGGGAGCGAGCGTGTTTCTTAGATCGCGATGACCTTCCTACACCTGCTGCTGGCGTCGGCCGCAGTGGAGGTAACGACACGGGGTGTTAACAAAACTTTTGGGTGGCGCTGGTGCCCGTGCAACAAGGTTTGCGGGGTGGTTAACGCACTACGGCCACCTGTGGGGTTCGATTCCCCACCCACCCACAAGGGGACTTTGTGTCCCCTGATGTGCAAGGAGGCCCCGCAGTATGGATTTGGCTATCAATGCGCGGGGCCTCCTATCCACAGACCAATAGGAAAGGAGTCTGCAGTGGAAACAGTACAGGCGAGGGACAAATTAATCTATACGGTCCCCGAAGTCGCAGACATGCTCCGTATGCATAAGGAAACAGTTTTGGCCTTGTGTCGGTCGGGGGAGTTGAGGGCTACGCAGCATGTGGCGCGTAGTCGGTGGAGGATTCCGGCGGCTGAGGTTGAGCGGTTCGCGATGTGGGGGTCGGCGAAATGACTCGTGATGAAGAGATTTTGCGGTCGATGATGGATCACCCGGCCGGGAAACGCGCATCCCGCTACGACGACGAGCTGGATATGACGTTTATTGATGTGGCGAATGAGGCTTACGAGGATAATCGGGGTCGTTTTCGCTGGTCGTGGGGGTTGTTTGGCCGGGCGCTGATCGGTGTTGTGGCTATCGGGGTGTTGTTTGTTGATCTGATTTGGTTAGGGACGGTGAGCTAGCAATGGCGGAGAAGAAATATAAGGTATTGGAGTTTGATTCTGAAGAATCGTGGCTTGAGGCGCGGAAGCAGTATTTCACGGCGACGATGATGGCTGACTTGGCGACTGGTGGTTCTGGTGCCCGTGAGCGGGTGTATCGGGATCGGCGAGGGTTAAATAAGCCGTTTGCCGGCAATTCGTATACGCAGTGGGGGCATGAGCGTGAGCCGGTGCTGGTGAATTACGCGCGGGAGCATGTGGACTCGAGGCTGGTTCACAGCACCGACCTTTACGTCTCAACAGAGATAGAAGACGCTGCTTGTACCCCGGACGCTGTTGGCACACACGAGGACGGCACCGTGGCGGTGCTGGCTGAAGCTAAGACCACGAAGAACATGTGGTGGAAGCGTGAGGATGTTCCCGACCGCTACTTGTGGCAGGTTCAGTGGCAGTTGTTGGTGACTGGTGCTGAGGCGTGTGTTCTTGTGTTTGAGTATCACGAGGATTTCGAGCCGCGGGGGATTGATTATTTCATCATTCGCCCGGATAAGGATATGCAGGATCGGCTGTTGGCCCTGTTGGCTCAGCAGCGGGAGTTTGAGGCCACCCATGTTGAGGCCACGCTGCCCGATTTCTTTGCTGATCGTGTCCGCGAACTATCCAAGCTGAAAGAACAGGCCCGGGCTTTGGAGGATGAGCTTAAAGCGGAGATTCGGGAGTTCACGGGCGGCGAGGATTTCAGCTATTCGGATGATCGGGTGCAGGTAACCCTCTCTACGCCGAAGCGGTCGTCCCGGTTTGATACCGCCGGGTTCAAGAGGGCGGAGCCTGAGCTGTATGAGCGGTTTGTGAAGCCGGGGAAGGCCCCTTCTCAGCGGGTCACATTGAAGTGGAAGGGGGCCGCGTAATGGACGAGATCAATCTGGATAACTATGAGTCCGTGGAGGAGCGCATACTGCGTTTTAGGAGGGATTATCCGAATTTCCGTTGTTTGACTAAGCTGGCCTATGAGGGTGATCCGGGTCAAACACGCTGGATTATTAAGGCCAGTGTGTGGCGTGATGCTGAGAATACGGGGATGCCGGATGCGACCGGCTACGCTTTTGAGCTTGATGGTGCGGGTAAGACTCAGCAAACGGCGGCGTTGGAGACGTGCGAGACGTCGGCTATTGGGCGTGCGTTGGCGAACCTGGGGTATGGGGGGAACCGTCGTGTCACCCGTGAGGAAATGCGGAAGGTGAAGCGTGATGAGGACCGCCGGTTGATTGTTTCCCGGTTGAAGTCGGTGCCTGATGTGGGGGCTTTGCGCGCGTTGTGGGAGGACGCGAAGGCTGCTCAGGTGACTGATCAGTCGTTGTGGCAGGCGTTTAAGAAGCGCACGGATGAGCTGGAAGGCGGTGGGGACGGTGAGTGAGTATGCGCCGTTGAATCCGGTTCAGATTGAGTCTGAGATACGTAAAGCGACAACGAAGATTGCTCAATGTATCGAGCCAGCGAGTGAGGCGTATAGCCAATGGCAGCTAGCGGAGCTGGAGTTTAAGAAGGTGTTCGCTGAGTATTTTGTCTCTGAGTCGGGGTCTGTCGAGGACCGTAAACAAAAGGCGGTGTTGAACTCGTATGACGCTGCGACGGCGGCTCGTGTTGCTGAGGCGAAGTATAAGCGGATTGTGGATTATCAGCGCTCGTATAGGGATAAGTTGTCGGCGTTGCAGTCGGTGCAGAAGTCGGTGAATGCGGCGTATCAGGCGGCGGGTCACGATGGGTAGGCGGAAGAAAATGCCTGTTGAGGTGGCCCGTGTTGTTGGTGACCGTGCTGCTGGCCGGTGTGAGGCGATGGTGTTTCCGGTGTGCACCGGGGGCGCTGAGCAGCTTCACCACCGTAAGTACAGGTCACGTGGCGGTGAACACACGGTAACGAACCTCGTGTTTATCTGTAAGGCTTGTCATGACTGGGCCCATGCCCACCCGAAAGAATCGGCGGAGATTGGGTTGAGTGTTCATACCTGGCAGGAGCCCGGGGAGGTTCCGGTGGCGTATCGGGGTCGCCCGGCTGTGTTGGATGATGCGGGCGGGGTGACGTATTCGATCATGGAGGGATAGTCACCCCCGTTGTGTGAACTTTCTTTTCGGGTGGGGTAGTTGCGTGCGTTTAGTTGCTGTGGCTACCTCACTCTTTTTTATCGAACAATTGTGCGGATTTTGGAGGTTGTTGTGAAGTCTTGGATTGGGTTTATTGCCGGGTTGAGTGATGAGGATTTTCGCGCTCATTGGCTCGCCCGGATGCAGCTAGCGAAATCTGTAGGAGGTGAAAAGTAATGTCGCAAATATTTCAGGGCCCAGGGCCTGAAGACGACTTCACGCTGATTCCAAACAGCATCTCAAGATCTACTGAGCTACCAACAAGGGCCAAGGCCGTCTACATCTTCATGCGGTCACACAGGGACGGGTGGAACATCACTACCACGTCGGTTGCGCACGCTCTGGGGATGAACAAAGACACGGTCGCTAAGGCTATTAATGACCTTATCGAGTCTGGCCATATGCGGCGGATTGAGAAACGTGCTGAAAGTGGGAGGTTTGCAGGTTGGGACTATGAAGTGCTTTCAGGTTACTTCCCCGTGTCCGAGGAATTCGGAAGTGGCGATTTGGCCGGTTCCGGAAAACCCGCATCCGGAAAACCCGCATCCGGAAATTCCGGACGCATAAGAAGACTATATTCCAAGAAAACTAAAGAGATAACTTCGTTATCTCAAGAAGATCATGCTCAAACCTCCGGTTCGAGCGAGCGTGAACCCCGGTCTGATCGGTTCGATGAATTCTGGGATGCCTACCCACGGAAGGTCGGCAAGAAGAAAGCTCGCGCCAAGTTCACGGCGGCCATCAAGGCTGCCGGGGATGCTCAACGCGTCATTGACGGGGCAAGGCGGCTAGCCGCAGACCCCAACCTCCCGGATAAGCAGTTCATTCCTCACCCGACCACCTGGCTAGAGCGTGGCGGCTGGGATGACGAACCGCTCCCGTCTCGTTCCCCGTCTAGGCAGGTATCTCAACGAAAGAGCGAAGCCGAGCAGTGGGACGACGTACGCCGTGAGCTGCGACAACAACGAGAAATGCGCAACCAAGCAACCATTATTGACGGCGAAGTCCTGGACCAGCAGGAGATCGAACCATGAACCAAGACCAAGCCGAAGAACTAGCCCTCGACATCCTCGAAAAGGGCCGCTACCTGGCGAAAGACCGGTTTCCCGTCCCTGACACGAAGACGGTGCAGGCTTGGTCGGAGGTGGTGGGCCGCTACAACCTGCCCGACTGGCTGTGGCTTGAGGCGGTCACGATCTTTTGCACGGAGAAGATCACTCAGCGGATGGTGACCCCGCTGGACATTATCGAGGCAGCTAGAGCAGCTAAAACACGCTGGGAGCAGTCACCTGAGGGGAGGGCTGCGATAGCGAAAGCTCGGGGAGGGCAACCCATCACACAGGCGGAGATCGAAGCCTACTACAGCAAAACCCCTGTTCAACGCGAGGAAACACCGGGCGAGTACCAGCAGCGTGTCCACCCGGAGCTTGCCCGCATGATCGCCGAGATGACCGAGCGTCGGACGAATTCCCCGCCGTATCGGGCGGAGCCTGGCCACTGGTGGAGCCCTAAGAAGCTCTAAATCCGCGCTCATTGGCCCCTCAGAGCCACGAACACGCCACCGCTGGTGTAGCTGGCCTACCCGCGGGGGTTCAAACGTCTTAAAACCCTATTTTCTCGAAAGGAGTGCCCCACATGGCACAAACATCTATCCACACCACGATTGTCGGCCGACTGACTGCCGACCCTGAAGTCCGCTACACCAACGACGGCAAACCCGTCGCGAGCTTCACTATTGCCAGCTCACAGCGGGTCTACAATAAGCAGGCCGGCCAGTGGGAAGACGGTGAAGCAACCTTCCTGGGGTGCACAGCATGGAGGAAACTCGCCGAGGGTGTGGCCACCCTCCACAAGGGCCAGCGTGTTGTTGCGGTTGGTGTGTTGAAGCAGCGCCGGTGGGAGACGCAGGATGGTCAGAAGCGGTCGAAGTTGGAGCTGACCGCCGACGAAGTTGGAACAAGTGTTCTATTTTCGGGTGACAAGAACGGGGGTAACACTAAGCAGCCCCGAAACCAAAACAACAACCCGTCAAACGGAAACGGATGGAATAACACCACCCTCGCTAGTGACGGCTGGAACGCGGGCGGATTCAACACCGACGACGAACCTCCCTTCTGATAGACATTCCCAACAAGGAGACACCGCAATGAGCACCATCAAAATCCCCTACACACGCCCACCCATCCACGACCCCAGACCCACACCACAAAACAGGAAATTGGCCACGATCATAGGCCGAATGTTGGAAGCTCATATCCGCAAATGGTGCAGCACCCACCACACCCACAAACCCGGCATCGTCACACTCCACTACCAACCCAGAGAGGCCAGCACAGACGACAAACTCCGACTCGTACTCACCAACGTGCTACTCCAGCAAGTAACCCACACGGTGTACCCCACAGCCACCGTCACCGACCCCGCACTACACAAACCCGGCCACACCCCACACCCCGTCTGGCTCGACATCACACCCCCACGCAAGGCGAGCAAACAATGACAACAAACCGCATTCCCCACATCCACACCCCATCAAGATTCACTCCGCCCCCCATCACCAAACGCAAACTATGCCAAGATCACCCAGAGTGGACCACCGACAGCGACAAGGAGGACATGGCCCCCGACTTCATCGCCATCTGTCACCAGTGCCCAGCACTCAACCAGTGCGAAGACTACCTACAAGCCCATGAACAAGTAGGAGCCCCCATCTTTGGGGTGGTAGCCGGGCGAACCTACTACAAAGGAGCATTATGACCAACCAACGCACACTACCATCACTACCAGCCATTGACCCGCCGATTATTACACGACGCACACTCTGCGCAGGCCGGCCCGAGTGGTCAGCCACCAAACTCACCGACAGTGCACGCACCAAACTCAAACAAGCTTGCCACCAGTGCCCGGCACTAGCCCAGTGCGAGGCCTACCTACAAACCTACGAGAAAGCCAAACTCCCCATTGCCGGGGTTGTCGCCGGACGCGAGTGGGGAGACACCGGAAACGTCACCTGCCGGAAAGGCCACACACTCACCCTCGCCACCACAGCCATGCGAGGCGGCTACCTCTACTGCAGAACCTGCGAACGGCACAACCAATGACGCTATCCGGCGAACAACGCAAGGAACACACCCATGCCACGTAACCGACAACATTGTGTACTCAGTCAGACAATCACACTTTTTCAGGCTCTTCCCGAGGGAACAGATAATGAGTCACTATCGCCAATAAACCAATAACCTGAATCGTCGCCCCAGAAATAAACGCAACAATGACTACATCTGAGGGGCCGCCCTTGCGAAATAGCTCATGAACAAGCGCTGCTACACTAGTTACAATCATTATGACGACAAGCCCAAGAATCGTATAAAACGTCACTGACCGGAACTTATGCGCCTGAGCAAGCCTCTTCCGTTTTAAGTCATCGAAGTTCTGCTCAATAGCTTGAGCGCCAGGATTAACAGGACGATCGGCAGCGATGCCCTCAACCGGGGAATCATTGAAGTCAGCCACAACTAATCCTGCTTTATTAACCGCTCATGGCGCTTGTGTACAGCCGGCACCGACACGCCGAACATGCGAGCCGTACTAATCGGCCCGTCAGATTGATAGCACTCCGCAAACCGGCCAGGGGGCATGAGTAACGCCCCGGCAAATTCATCGGCAAAAAACTCGTGCAAGTCGTAATCGCCCGGTTTGCGGTAATCAACAAAGGAAAACTCGAAATCACCCGCCACTGAGGTCCGATCAATAAAGTGCCCGATCTCATGCGCAAGGGTGAATTTCCTGCGCATCGGCGAATCTTGCTCATTAATGAGAATACGTGGTGACGATTCTTCTCCGCGCATGATTATCATGCCCGACACATCATGCTGTAGAGGTCCAACATCAACACGGATATCAAGGCTATGAGCGATTGCGACTAACGAATCCCACCCCAGGGGCTGCCCCGCCGGGTTAAGACTAGCCGCCTCGCGTCGCGCACGGTGATACAAAAGCTCGCCGCTCATTCGTTGCTCACCACCATCTTTATGCAGGCTCTTTCTCCCCACGATTTTAGCTGAAAGACGCCCTGTCGCCATGAACTTTGCAGAAAGGAACACACCCATGTCGCGTAACAGACAATCCGCCAAACAAGCCGGACGATCATTCGAAACACTGATCGCCACCTACCTAGCCGAAGAGCTCGACAGCGACTATATCGAGCGACGCAGACTCAGCGGCGCCAACGACAGGGGAGACATTGCCGGAGTACGCGACAGCCGCGGCCAAAGACTATGCATCGAATGCAAAAACTACGGAGGCCAACTCGAGCCAGGCACATGGGTCAAAGAAGCTCACATCGAAATGGGCAACGATTCTGCAGTAGCCGGAATAGTCGTCGCCAAACGACGCGGCACCACCAACCCTGGCGCGCAGTTCGTGTTGATGACTGTTAACGATCTGGTCGCTTTGATTCGCGGCGACCGACCAGACAACGACCTCTAAGGAAGGAAAGAACAATGGGTGCAATCACTGAATGGTCAGACGACCTGGTAGGGCAGGTGGCTAAATACGGTGACGGAGAAATAGTCGTCATTGACGAGTGGGGCAATGGAAGATACGTCCTCGCGTGGTCATTCAATCACCGAAATGGGTTAATAAACGTACCTCTGGAGCAATGCGAGGCTACCGGCCGGCGCGTAGATAAATTCCTATGCTCGCTAGTAATGAAGGCTCATGAAATGCGTGAGCAGGCAAAGATAACAACTGCCGGTCTTAGCCATGCACTGTACGTGTCCATGCATGACAACGCCCCGCTAAAGGAGATTATGCGCGCAATTGTGGACGCTAAGCGTGACGCTAAGAAGCTAGCCGAACAGACTAGAGAACTGGAACAACTCATAGAACACAGTGCGCCTGAAACTCCACGCTATGAGTACGCCGTACAAGTTCTAGCCGTGGACGACGAATGGAAATACCTCTACGGATGGGAATGGACACCCGGATACCTCGACCTCAAACTACGTCCAGAAGCTGCCCCCGACGTATGGTTCCGTGACCTAAACACCGCTCAAGAAATCATGGAGGGAACTGGCGCGGATGATGCCCGCGTTGTCCGCCGCGTGGTGGGGGAGCCGGAAGTCGTCGAATAAGCGCACTCAGCCTACCAACTCAGTGTACCGAGCAAAAAGAATCTCCAGTCGCTGCCGCTGCGTAGTCAGCTTCCTGCCAGCACCGAAAGCCTTATCCACCACACGATCCAGCCTGTCATGCGCCTTCACCAAAGCAGGATCCATAGCCAGCGGATTGTAAGCATCAGCGAGACTGCGGTCTGGATGCCGCGCACGCGCCGCTAGAACACCCTGACCAGCCTTGATGATCGACTCCCGGGTTTTCTCGTCGAGTTCTGGCACGGGGAAAGTATTCCACGTCAAAGTGTTAGCAAAATTAAGATCGGACTTGAGCCTTCCGCCAACAGCGCGTTGCCACGTAATAAACATTGACGAGGAAATAAGCCCGAACAGAAGTCCATCCGGATCTACCGCTGTATAAAGTTTGTTTCCGGCAATTACTTCTGCTCCCAGATGGGCGGCAGTATAGAACTTCCGGGTTTCGGAAACCACTGCTGGAATTCCCACGTAAGCACAGTCTGGTTGGTGGTCTTCTTGGAAAAGATGGGGAGTGTTAGCTGACTGCTGTGTTGCCTTCTTTTTACTCCCAAGGCGCATTTCGCGCACTGCTTCTACCCGCTTTTTTAGCACTGACGATTTAGAAATATCCGCAGGATTGAAATCATCATCCCCCATCCATAAACACCAGCGGTCAAGACCGCGCACCAGTTCCCTGCCCATGCGGAAAGGGCGAAGATATTTTGCCGCAATTGGGTCTGCTGCTACCTCGCCGTAGGCTTTCTTTTCTACGATTAAGTTCCCACCGTCTGTTGGTTGGCTTCCTCGTACAGCGGGACTGATTACTGAGCTGAGTGGCTTCATCCGCTTAGCAACGAGCACGTTTGGCCCATCTATCAAGTAGGCATTAATCCTTTGGCCTACACGCTGCTCAACGGCTCCGCCTTTCACATCTGGGTAGTCCCACAAGCGAGGACTAGCCTTACTGTTGCGAGTGAATCCAACAATGACGCAGTGAACAGCAGCCTTGCCAGGAGCCTCCGAGTCCCACGCAAACGTGCGGTGGGCGAACTTAATCCGCCACCCCTCCCGGAACAAAGGCCCAAACAACGCAGGGACTGGCTGGCCTTGAGTAATCGAGTTGGTGGTCACGTAAGCAAAATCGCCAGAGCGTTCGGCAAGAAGGTCTTTTGCCTTTGCATGCCAGCCGGTGACGTAATCAAGGTATCCGTCATAGTCCTTGCCCCAGACCTGCTTCATATCCGCAGTCTGCTCTGCAGTCTTTGTGTACTGACCAATAAACGGCGGGTTGCCGAACACATACGTATCACCCTTAGTACTGGGCACCTCCTGGGCCCAATCCATCCGAAGAGCATTACCATGCCGAACATGCGCCGTAATCGTAATCGGCAAACGCTCCGGGGCATCCCCCACAGCCTCCGCCAACCTCCGGTTAGCCTGATGATCAACCAAAAACATCGCAGTCTCAGCAATTTTTGCAGGCCACCAATTCAACTCGAAACCATAAAACTGGCCGATCGACAGCCGCTGATCCAAAGACACATCCATCGACGCAGTCTGCTGCCCTTCCTTAGCACGAAGCGCGACAATAATATCGGTCTCGATACGACGCAGCTCACGATAAGCCACCACAAGAAAATTCCCACACCCGCACGCAGGATCAAGAAAAACCATCTGAGATAACGAATCCCGGAATTGCCGCAGCTCCCGAGCAGTCGTCGATTTATTTCCAATCAGCCGCTCTGCTTCATCTCGGAGCTCCTCCAGAAACAGCGGCTCGAGGACCTTCAAAATGTTGGTCTCGGTGGTGTAATGCTCACCATGAGCACGTCGAGCATCCTTCGACTTCACTAGCTGGAACATGGAGCCAAACACAGCCGGTGAAATGCGTGTCCAGTGGAAACGACACGCAGCCAGCAAGGCGTCTCGCATCCCCTCAGTGAAAAACTCCGCAGGCCACGTATCCGCAAACAAGCCACCATTAACGTAAGGGAAAGCCGCCATTGATTCAGGTACGTGACGGCGGCGACTCTCCGGCGTATTCAGCACCTGGAACAGCTGCGAGAGCTGGCCACCAAGATTGCCAGGAGTCGTGTCATACAAAACAAACCGGTAGAACAAATCCTCCTGCCACAAACCGGCATCATCACCGTAGAGCAAAAAAAGAAGGCGAGTGAGGAACACGGAGGTCTTTTGAATCTGCCAATCCTCATCCTCAGGATTCGTGGGAGCCTCATCACCAACAGCTTCATCAGCATCGTCATCGCCCACCATCGCGGTATACAGATCCGCCATGAGCCTCGAAGCATGAATGGAGGCTTCCTCCTCCTCCTTCTTGCTGACGGTCTCCTGTCCCGCTAGGAATATCAGCTGGTCAACATGATCCGCAATCTCGCCAATAGTAAACGAGACACTCCAACCATCCTCACCAAGCTTCGCCACCCTGAGGTGCTCAAAGTCCGAAACGATTGAGTAGCGGGGCCACTCATGCTGACTGATCGAACCACCAGAAAGATAGTCAAGCAGCTGCCGCTCAGCAGCATCAAGATCCCTACCAGGCGACTTAGCCTCACCAATGACAACACCAGACCAGAAAAGGTCGATGTAGCCAGTCCTCCCAGACGAAGCACGGATCGCATCGCGCTCAAAAAGCTTGACACGCTCAGGAATCACCCCAAAACAACGCAACAAATCTGACCAAAACTGCTGCGCATACGACTTCTCAATATGGCCCGCCCCGGCCTGCCTCCACCCATCCACACGACTGAGCCAATGCGCCGACATCTCCTGCAAACCACGACGGATGGTCCCACGGTCAAGAGTCACAGTTGGCTTAGCAAGCATAAACCCATCATAGACACCACAACACCACACAAAAGGCCCCCACAAGCAGCATGGTGACCGCTGCACCACATTCTACAAGTCGGTCCAGCCCGTAGCAGGACACGGAGTATCCGGCTTGACATGCGACGACGCCGATGGCGCAGACTATGCATGTTTTCCCCGTTCCGGTCGGGGTGGGTGTGTGCAAATACCCTTAGGGGTGCGCAGATTTTCCTTAAGAAATTCGGCTCAACAACTCTTTTACGCGCTTGGTAATATCGTCGCGGATTTCGCGTACGACCTCTGTGGGTCCCCCCGACGGATCAGCGACCTCCCAGTCTTCATAGTGGGTTCCGGGGAAAATTGGGCATGATTCGCCACATCCCATCGTGATCACCCAATCGGCCATCTTCACTTTCGCCGGATCCAGTTTTTCTGGCTGTGCAAACGGCTCTAACCCAATTTCGGCGAGGGCGTCGCGTACCTCGGGGTGTACTTCCTCGGCCGGTTCGGTGCCTGCGCTCATGATGGTCACGTCAGATGTTGCGAGTTCTTGCGCAATGGCAGCTGCCATTTGTGAGCGACCAGCGTTTTGTCTGCAGGCGAAAAGGATTTTGGTCACGGCGGCTTCCTTTCGGCGTGTGGTTTGTTGAGGCACGTGTTTAGCGACAACGTCAAGGAATTGAGTATCAAATTCCGAGGCGATCGAATAGTAGGCCCACTTACCCTGCTGTTCACGGCCTAATATGCCAGCATTTACCAGCTTGGTGAGATGGTGCGAAATGGTTGACCGGCTGATATTAAAAACCTCGGGAAATGAACATGCGCACACCGGGTTCGGTGAACAGCGGTATATGAACAGAGCCACTTGCAGCCGCGTGACATCACTAAGTGCCGCAAAAATACTCGCCGCGTCCCGACACCGTCCTTCGTCGGCAACTGCAGGTGCGGGGCAGCAATTCGGAGCATGTTGGCTGGTCATGCAAGAACCCTATCATGTTTCGATAAACATCGAAACGTGATAGAGTTCGAGTCAGTACGACAACCATCGAAATGTAAGGAGTTAATTGTGCGTCAAATCGATGTCTATGAACCGGCCCTGTGCTGTTCTTCCGGGCTCTGCGGAACCGACGTAGACCAAGCTCTCGTTGATTTCAATGCGGCGCTGACCACTCTGGAAAAGGAGGGCATTACCGTGACCAGGCATAATCTGGCGTCTGCCCCTACTGATTTTGCGACGTGCGAGCCAGTTCGCGCATATGTCGAGGTGGCGGGTACAGACGGCCTGCCAGTTACTGTGGTCGATGGCACTATCGTTGCTACTGGTTCTTACCCACAAGTTGATCAGCTCCGTCAATTCGCCGGGGTATCCCTGGAGGAAAAGACCACTTTGCCCGTCGTTGAGTCTGGCTGCTGTGGCGAAAGTGGGTGCTGCTAATGTCCCTTCCTGAACTGAGCACCAAGTTTGCGTTTTTCACCGGTAAAGGTGGAGTCGGAAAGACCACGGTTGCTTGCTCTCTAGCCACCCGCGCGGCAAGTGAAGGTAAACGAGTGCTGCTAGTGTCAACTGATCCAGCCTCGAACATTGGGCAGGTATTCGGCCGTGAGATCGGGTCGGGCGGAGCAGAGCTAACCGACCTTGTGCCCGGCGCTACCAGCTTTGATGCGGTAGAGATTGACCCGGAGGCAGAAGCGGCGCGGTATCGCGAATCTATCCTGGGTCCGGTTCGTGGCCTGCTGCCACCCGAGGTACTGGCAACAACCGAAGAAACCTTGTCCGGTTCCTGCACCGTTGAAGTCGCTAGCTTTAATCGATTCGTCGACTATCTAACAAACGAAGACATTACTAGCCGCTATGACCACATCATTTTCGATACCGCCCCGACCGGACACACTCTGCGGTTACTGTCCTTACCTGGTGATTGGTCGAGTTTCATTGATAAAGGCGCGGGTGACGCCTCGTGTCTGGGGCCGATGTCTGGACTGGAGAAGAACCGGCAAACCTATCACGAGGCGGTCGCCGCTCTGGCTGACCCGGCACAAACTTCACTGGTTCTGGTGGCCAGAGCTCAAATCTCGACCTTGCAAGAAGCTAACCGTTCCACCGGTGAACTACTTGAGATGGGAATCAAACCGACGCTGTTGGTGATCAACGGAATCCTGCCAGCGAACGCCGCTACCGATCAGCTGTCGGAGTCTATTTACGCCCGGGAACAGGCACTACTTGATGGCCTTGCCACAAATCCTGAACTGAGCGCGATCAATAGTATTCCAACGGTACGGCTCGAGTTGAAGGCTAACCCGGTGATGGGGGTAGACGGCCTATCACACCTGGGCGAGCCAGACGGTAATGAAAGTTCGAACGCGGGTCCCGCACTAGAGCCGGGCTTTACGCAGTCCACTTCAAATTCGCACGTTGATTTATCCAATCTGGTGGATGAGCTAGCAGAGGGGAAACCGAAACTCGTCTTGTGCATGGGCAAAGGTGGGGTTGGCAAAACCACCGTGGCGCAAATGCTGGCATTGGAGCTCGCTAAGCGCGGCAAGCCGGTACATCTGTCCACCACGGATCCCGCGAATCACCTCGACGGTTCCCTCGAAGACAGCATCAGCGGTTTGACGGTGTCATCTATCGATCCTGACGCGGTGACGGCTAGCTACCGAGAAGAAGTACTCGCCAGCAAAGGCGCTTCTCTCGATGCCGACGGGTACGCACAGTTGGAGGAAGACCTGCGCTCCCCATGTACAGAAGAAGTGGCCGTTTTCAATGCATTTTCGGAGATCGTAGCAACGGCCGAAAACCAGTGGGTTGTCCTCGACACCGCCCCCACTGGGCACACCCTGCTGTTACTGGACGCCACTGGGTCCTACCACCGCGAACTCATGCGTCAATCCGGACGTGACGATTCTGCGACCACGCTCCAACACCTGCAAAATACGGAAGTTACCCGGCCAATCCTCGTGACACTGCCAGAAGCCACGCCAATGCTCGAGGCACAGTCGCTCGCAGCCGACCTATCGCGAGCAGGTATCGAGCCGTGGGCATGGGTAATCAACCAGTCGCTCCCAGCAACCGAGACGTCATCACCGTTCCTGCTACGACGAGCCAATGCGCAACAGGAGGTAATTAATTCGGTCGTTAATCAGGCAGGGGTAGAAGTGGTTCAACTACCCGTCATACCCGACTAAGAACTATGCAAATATCGATTTACCGAAGTTAAAACGATGACGCCGTGGTGGGAATAGTCGTCGCCAAATGCAGGGGCACCACCAACCCCGGCGCCCAATACGTGTTGATGACCCTCAACGACCTCGTCGCCTTGATCCGCGGCGACCGCCCCGACAGCGACCTATAGAAAGAACACACCGCAATGGCCTGACATACAGCTCACACCGAAAGACTCTCCGACAGGATGCGATGCTCAACTCAACGAACGACGCCGCCCATCACATCCTGATCAAATTTCCTCAGCATGTTCCAAATCTCCCATCTACTCAAACGGAACAAAAACCAGGGCACGCCAATCACACCAGCACCGTACAACACCACCACCAGCACCTTGAACCATAGTTCCTGTCATGAGGCTGCTCCGGTTGTAATGTTTAAGAATTGCTATATCCTTATCAAAGGATCGAGCAAGCATCATCGCATTCTGATCCCATTGAGCTCCCCATCAAGGAGCGCCCCTCGCAAATGAACCAGCAGGAAAGCATTCATGTCTATATCCAGCATAAGTGCCCGGATGCTGGGAGCTGCACTACTCATCGCAGCCCCACTGGCTACAGTCGGTACCCCCGTCGCACAGGCCATCCCAGATATGCCTCAAGGCTACCCAATCACAAACCTGTACAAGAGTTGTACTCCGGAATCAGCACACACTGATCACTACCCTGAATGGCACTATGGGGAAACCGGTCGTCGCTACCTCGGTGATGGAAACATCCAATTCACCAACAAAACAGACAAAACAGTTCCTTACACCGCCTCAATCGAAACAGGAACTAATCACAAGATTGACGCGAATTCCAAGGCCTCTCTCCCCTCCGGGTGGAACACTACCGCCAAATCCGACATTGGATTAAAGGAATCCAACGGGTGGCTAGACAACGAAACCTTCGGGCCCATCAACCTAGGACCGGGAGAATCCGTCCGCATTGAATACGGCGTCGTCGAAAAAGACTTCATCGCTATGTACGTCACCTGCCAAGACGGCGTCCTTACCAATGCCGAAGGCGCCAACGTTATTCGCGGTACCGGCCCCGCCGAACGCTACGCATACGCCTACATCATCAAAGCTGATGGCACCGTCTCAGACCTTGCGATGGATATTCCAACCCGCAACCCAGGGGCAAACAGTAAGCCCAGTGGAAACACCTACAACAGCCACTCAGGGCCGAGCCTGGAAAAAGTTGCAGACCCCAAGCGCGACGAAATTATCGAACCCACACAGGAACCACAGCATGATTCGTCCTGGCCTACGCTAGGTCAAACATGCAACAACAGAGACAAAACCTGGTACCCCTATCACATCACAGCAACAAAACCAGATTTTGCAAAACCAGGCTATTCAAACGACTTCCTGAATTGGTCAGATTCCGAGTACACGTACACACCACAGACAGACTACGTGGTTGGCGCAGAATACAACGGCTACTCTAACTGGAAAAACGTAAGAAACCACCTGCCCAACGGTTGGTTGGAATCTATCGGAGTGATTGAGCGCGCATACATGCCAGTGGGCACTCCTCTAAAACCCGTTCACCTAGCCCCCGGTGAAAAAGTCCGCGTGGAATACGGAACAACCATGACGCGAGTGAATTACCAAGAAATCCATTGCGGAAAAGACGGAAAATACTCCTTGCTCTCCCACTATCCTCAGGCGTCAGCACCCAGTGGATTCTGGGCACAGGCAAAAATCACATCCAAGGACGGATCAACCAGAACTGAAGACATCACACCAGACCAGTGGCGTACATTGCCCGTACCCACCCAATCATCTAACTAATCACACCCATGACAGGAGACACCATGAAAAACATCATCCGCACCATTACAACAGCAGCAGCAGGAACCGCAGCAGCAGCCTCACTTTTCGTTGCACCAGCCGCACACGCACTGCCACCCCGTGACCAAGGAACAGCAAATCCGACGACCATCGGAGATCGTTGCACTAACCCAGGCGATACCGGGCAAACCATCGCTATCAAACGTAGCTATTTTGACGGGTCCGCCGGAACCTGGACAGTATCCAACTACAATGACGAACCGCTACCCGTCACACGCGAAATCACAGAAACCAAGACCAAAACCTGGAATGTGTCTGCTGGCGTTGACTTCCCCATCTTGGATTTAATCCACATGACCTTCTCCACCAGCTACACCGACACGCAAACCTACGAGGTTGGCGAAACCGTGGGACCATACAATATCGCCCCCGGCAAAACTGCCGTCCTTCGTGCTGGCTGGATTGTTTCTGACTTCGAAGGACAGAAGACTATTTGCGGCGCAGACCACACATGGAAGGCAAACGGTGGAAACTTCACCGCTAGCTTACCGAAGGAACGTCACGTGGCCATCAGCACGCGCGACAATGACAAGATCGAAGGCTAACCCATATGCGTTACCGTCGAAAAATTGCTGTAACACTGTGCACACTCGCAATCGGCCTGACAACACCAGGCATCTCCACCGCTACGGAGAAATCCTCACCCGGAACATTCGCCGGGGATTTCGAACTGCCACAGCGCTGGAACGATGACTTCAAACCAGGAACGTCATGCGCTACACCGAACAGCAATGGGATCTATCCCATTGCTAAACGCCGCTGGTTTAAACAGACCGATGCCGCCAGCGTCGCCAACCACAACAATCATCCTGTCCCCGTAAAACAACACATCAAGGATGTTCGCACACAGACGGTTGAAACCAGTGTCCAAATAAAAGAGAAAGCTGAACTGCCGAAGTTGATGACCAACACCTTCGGTTTCAACTACGTATACACGGAGCACTGGGCCCTGAAACAAGTCGTAGGCCCGTACAACCTTCCCGCTGGCAAACAAGGCCGGCTGGTCTGGGGATTCCTCATCCTGGACACCACAAACCAGAATGTGACATGCGGGGAAGACCTGACCTGGCACGAAGTAGGAGCCCCATTCGACGCATCCATCCCAGAAAGCCGCTACTCCGAGCTGCGCGTGGATAGCACAATAGAAGAATAAACTGATCCTGATGCGTTGGCCGAAGTGACCAGCCACACCACGGTCTAAGCTACCTAACCAACCATCCACCCATAGGGACCAACCGCACCTGGGCTGGTCCCGCTTCTCCATTGCGAACCAAGAAAGATATCGTAAACCACACCAACACAGCCTTAACCCCTAGACATCACCTCAACGTAGCCCAACTCATGGTCAACGAACGCTAACCTACCAGCGACATCGCTGCCATCATCCGCACCACGAAAACAGAAAAGACCCCTGCAGGCGCCTCGCCCGGCCGCCCACAGGGGCCCCTCTCTCATCACACCCCGAGGAAAAGGGTGCCCCCCTACTATACCTCTACCCATAAAAACCAACAATAAAACAAACCTGCAGCCCACCCCCAAGACCCGTACACACCACTAACGCCTTAGTCGCCCGGGGGTTGTGTGGTGGTTGGGGTAGGGGGTGGTCCCCTGGGGTTGTGTTAGAGCTGGTTGGCGACGATTCTGCCGATGGCGTTGGTTCCGGTGATGGTGGGGTGGTAGATCATGTTTTGTGTTGTGGTTGGTGCCCATCGTCCGTCAACCCATCGTTCGTTGTCGTCGGGGTTGCAGGTGTCGTGGCCTTTGGCGTCGTTGTGGATGTCTATTGTCCGGATTCCGGCTTTTTGGCTTGATGTTTTTATGTTGTTGTTGAGTGTTTCTTCGGCTTTGTTGCTGAGTGGGACGTGTAGGGGGATGGGTTTGTTGGCTTCGGGGGTGGCGGGGCAGATGTAGTCGCCGGGTGCGGAGAGTGGTTGGTAGGTGGTGGTGAGGAGTTCGGCGTTTGGTGCGATGGTGGGCAGCCAGTTTTTAATGGCGGTGAGGTATGCGGTGTATAGGTCGGGGTTGAGGGTGGGGAGGTTGAGTGTTCCGATTGCTGTTTTGAGTTGCTCGGTTTTTTGAAGTCCGCCGAAGGAGATGATGAGTTTTTGGTGTTAGTGCCTAGGTCTTTGTTGTTGGTTGCTTGTTTGAGGTAGGTGGCTACTTGTTTTGCTTGTGCTCCGTTGCATGAGTAGTCGGCCAGGGACCATTGTTTTTGTTGTGCGGCTATTCGTGGCCAGTTTTCTTGGTCTTGGTTGCAGCCGTTGGGGCCGATGGCTGGTTCGCGTGGCGGTGTGGTGTAGCTGTGGACGAGGGGGTTTGATGTGGGGCCGTTGGCGGTGAATGAATCGCCGATGGTGACGAGGTCTTTGCCGCCTTCTGGTTCGGGTGGTGGGGTGGGGAGTTGGTTTTGGACTTCTTCGGGTGAGGGTTGTTGTTGGTTGGTTTGTGGTTGGGGGTCGGTAGGTTCAGCTTGGACGGTGAAGGCCGTGCTTACTGCTAGTGTGCAGAGGGTGATGGTGGATGCAAGGAGGGACTTTTTCATGGTGCTTATTTCCTTCTGGTGGTTTTAGAGTTGGTTGGCGATGGTTTGTGCCATGCGTTGTTGTCCGGTGTGTGTGGGGTGGGCGATGAGGCTGCCTTCGGGGATTCCGAAGTAGCTTGAGTTGCGTTCGTTAGTTGGGCTGCACCATCCGTCGGGTTGGTTAGGTGGGGTGACGTAGGTGGCGTTGGTGTCTTGGGCGGCGGATTTGACGACGTTGTTGATGTTCGTGACGTATTGTTCGAGGAATGCGCGGTCGTTTTGGGAAAGGAAGCCATCATCTATGCATTGGTAGTCTTTCATTGCGGCGGTGTAGTAGCCGGTGAATACTATCTTTGCGTGTGGTGAGCGTTGTCGAGCGTTGTTGGCGATGTCGACGAGGCGTTGGTGGAGGGTTCGGCCTTCTGGGTCGGGGTTGTTGATTTGTGCGGTGGCTGTCGGTTCTGCTGTGTCTTTGCAGTCGGGCAGTCCGGGTATGTGGATGTGGGGGGCGCATTGTGCGAATACGTCGGCTAGTCCGGCATCGTTGCCGCCGAGGCTGATGGTGATGAGTTTGGTGTCGTTGGTGAGGTGTTCTTTTTGTGGGGTGGGTGCGGTGCCTGGTAGGGCGTGGTTTTGTGGTTGGTCGTATTGGTAGGTGAGTGCCCAGGCGCAGGAGGCGTCGTCGAGGGTGAGGCCAAGCTTGTTGGCGAGTTGGTGGGGGTAGTTGTCTTGGTCTTGGACGCAGGCGGGGTGGGTGCCGGGGACTTGTTGGGCGAGGGTGCCGGTGGAGGCGTAGGAGTCTCCGAGGGCGACGTATTTGTCTCCGGTGGTGATGGTGTCGGCGTGGGCTGGTTGGTGTGTGGTGGTGGGGATGAGGGTTGCGGTGGTGAGGGCGGCGATGGCGGCGATGGCTGTTTTTGTTGTGGTGGTTGTCATTGGGGGCCTTCGTTGTTGTTGGGGGGGTGTTGTCGTGTGTGAGTGTACATCCCTGGTGGGGCTTTCTCGAGGGGGATTGGGTGGTCGGAATTATGTGATGCCGGGGTGGTTTTCGGTGGGGAGGTGGAGGAGTTGGTGTTTGGTGTGTTTTCCTGCTTGTGTTTCGGTGGTGGTTTTGCGGGTGTGGCAGGTGCGGCAGAGCACGCGGAGGTTGGTGGGGGTGTGGGTGCCGCCTTGGCTGGTGGGGATGATGTGGTCTACTTCTTTGCCGGGGGCTCCGCAGAGTTGGCAGGTGTAGTGGTCTCGTTGTCTGATGAGAGTGCGGAGGTGTCGGGGGGTTTCGGGTTTGTTCGGGTTGTGTGTGTTCATAGGTCGTGTTTGATGGCGGCGGGTGCGGGGTGTTGGGTGAGTTCGTCGGGGTGGGCGTGGCGCCATTCGGCTATGTGACCGAGGGCAGCATCGTATTTGTTGCTAAGAGTGTTGACTCGTTCACGGAGGGTGTCGACTTGGGTTTGTAGGTTGTTGATCCTTCCGGTGAGTTCGTGTTTGGTGCGTTCGGTTTCCTTTTGGATGGCGTCGACGAACGCCTTCCATTCGGGGTAGCGCGTTTGTTCTTTGGCGACTTTTTCTTTGCCATGCGCGTTGGTGATGGCGGCGAACCATGAGGCAAGCCCTGCGATGGCGCTGGAGACTCCTGTGATGAGGAGGGTGGTGAGTGGCCCGTGCATAGTGCCCCCTGTGCGGTTAGTTGGTGTTTTTTCGGATGTGTGGCCGGGGTTAGTGTTCGGGGGCTGGTGTGGGGTGGCCGGGTGTGCCGCCTTGGGGTGTGATGGTGGGGCGGGGCGGCTGGTAGGTGTCGTTGGGCTGGTTGGTCTGCGTGTTCTGATTCGGTTGGTCAGGCCGGTGGGTTTGTTCAGGCTGGTTAGCCTGGTTTTGTGAATGAGGAGCGTAGGTGATGGGTGGTGAGGGGGGTGTTTGTGGGGCGTGGAGTGTGTTGTTGTCGCCGGGTTGGGTTTCTGCGTCTTTCGGGCGCCCTGTGGGGCGATAGTCGGAGTGCTCTCCAGTGGAGACGGCGGCGAGTGCGCCGCTGATAGCTGCGGCGATGCCGGCGGCGGTTTGGAACCAGTCGTTGACTTGTCCTGGTGTGGCAATACCGAGGGCGGTGACGGCTAGCCCGATGATCCCTGCAGTGGTGTAGACGACTTGCCGGAGGTACCAGGGGGAGTGGGTGATGCCTCGGTCGAGGTGGAATTCGCCAGGATGAATGTTGTTGATGTGTGGGATGTCGTGCTTAGCCATGGTGTGATCCTCTACGTGGTGTGCGGTCAGGAGTGAGATGGCTGCGCTAGGGGGTGGTTAGTTGCCGGTGAACAGGTGCCGGAGTTCGTCGTGGCTTCCGCGGTAGGCGTTGACGTCGACAACGCCGGGGTAGCCGGCGGCATAACAGTTGGAGCCGTATTGGAGGATGTCGGGGGCGTGGTTGCCGAGTGGGTAGTTCCATCGTTGGTCGGTGTCGCCGGGGTAGAGTTGGGCGGCAGTGCCGTAGCCGTTGGTGCCGTAGTTGGAGATCCATAGTGCCCCGAGCCCATCCATGGATGGTTCACCCCCGGGCATGTTTTCCCAGTACCACGCTCCCGAGTAGATGCCGGGTACGTGGTAGCCGCGTGATTCGAGTTCACGTTTCGCGGCCCATACGTCGTCGCCGGTGAGGAGGAGTTGGTGGTTTCTGCTGACTGATTCGACGTCGATCCATACGCCGAGGTCGCGGCGTCCTCCCATTTGTTGGTCGATGACGTCGACTTGTTGGGCGATGGTGCTTCCTTCTGAGGGGGCGCGAAGATACCAGTATGCTGACGTGATCAGTCCTGCGCTTTCCGCGTCTTGAAGATGGGAGCCGAAGACTTTATCTCGGTAGGTGCCGTCGCATAGTCGGATGATGACGAAGTCGTATCCTTCGGCTTGTGCGCGGTGTAGGTACATTCCGTTTTGATGTTCAGAGACATCGAGTCCGTACAGTGGCATAGTTACCTCTTTTCTACTTGTTGATCGAACGTAGGTTCGGTAGCCACGTGTGTAGTGTGGGGATCAGCGCTTCCATCGCTGATCGTCCTGTGGTGTAGTCGTCTTGGCCGAAAAACAATGCGTGCGCCTCATTAACCGCATTTAGCATGGGTCTTCCTACAACCCATGCCCCCGCGGGTGTATCTTCGCTTAGGCACACCCCCATGTGCTCCACCCCCTTGTTTTATACAACATGAAGTCTACTCGTTCGAACTTATATTCTAGCCGATGAGGGTTTTTAGTCGCTTTGTGACCGACGATATGTGCTTTTGGTTATCGTTGAGTTGTTGTAGAGCAGATCGGCGAGCTTTTGCTTCACCAACGGCTAGTTCTACCTCCGGCGGGTGGCCATCTTCACAGGTGATTGTGGCTTCATCAATCCATGTGGATAGCACCATTTCTCGCCATTCGACACCAATTTGGTCACCCACATTCACCTCATAGCCGAGAGAGTATGGGCATCCGTCGGCGATCTTAAACGCCGCCGAGAACCCACCTTTGCCCTTAGTAAGCGCCTCAAACGCCTGTTGTTCACCTTCTACAGTGAAGCCCTCACCCGAGGCGACCAGTTCACGACGCCGGTAGGGGCCTAGATAATGTGCTCGGCGAGTCGCCTGATGGTGGGTAAACGCCAACAATTTATCTTCCGTCAGCTTGCCTCCGGCTTTCTCCAGCTTCGACTGCAAGTCATCCAATTGTTTATCGTGCCCAGGCCACGCCGTTTTCGCTCCTGCAATAGCGCCGCCTACAAATGAGGCTGTTGCCCGTTTCAAAAGTTGGTTAATCGCACCTGGGCTTTTCCCACCAACGGTGACGTCAGCGTACTTTGAGCGGGTGATGGTGACATCCGAGGTGGCGTAGTCGATGTGGTCTGGTCGGAGCATCACCCAGGGTTTGTAGCCGTCCGGATTGGAGCGGGCGGACATGCCGACTGTCGATACGTTGTCTTCCGGATCCCATTTGCGCTTGATGTTTTTCACGCCCTCACGGATATGGCCGGCGACGGACGAATCGGCTGTTACGGGGACGACATCGATAATGAAGGTGGGTTTCCATAGGCGCGTGTGAGTAGGGAACGGTTGCCGATCCCACGGCATCCATAGAGTGATCGTTAGCCTGAGGCCCGCCGCGTCTAAGGTTTCTTTTGTCAGGTCGGCTAGTGAGTCGAAGCGTGCGGCAAGTACTGTCCAGGGAGTATCAACTGACTTGTGCAAGGGGTTGACCATGATCGGCCAATCTGCATAGTCTCGCCAGGCGATCGGTGACCACGGGTCGGGGTCGGGTAGAAGGTCAAATTGGTAGAGCCTGCGCAGGTTCATGAGGATGAACGTTTTTATCACGCGGAGTGAGTCCCCGGCCCGCACGTCCATATATTTGGGTTGGAGCGATTTGATCGACATCGGGTTGGATTCCATGACAAGATAGTCGGTCATTTCATAGATGGAGGCTCCGCTGATTTCGACGGTGGGATTGACTCGCTGGGCATGGTCGACGATCTTGTCGACGAAGTAGGTGTAGCGGGTGTGCCCGTATTCGACGATGAGGAATTGTTGTATGTCGGTTAGCTTGCGTAAAGCCGAGTTGGGGTCGCCGTCGAAGGCTAACGGTGGGATAAGTAAATCAACCATCGGGTGATGGGCTGGGACTTCGAGTGCGAAGGTGCCAGCATCGTTGACCTTATCTGAGGCTTTGAGTGAGACGTAGCCGGTGACGATGACCTGTGGGGTTAAGTATTTGTCAGTCAAATAGACGAACGGCGTATGGTCGTCCCGTCGCCTCTGACCAATCGCGGCCATTTGCGTTATTTGATGTTCCTGCATTAGAAATTATCCCCCCTGATTGCGCCCATGGTGAAAGGTAACGGTTTCGCCACAGCACTTGGCAATGGTGGCACTCCACTGCTGTGCCGTCTCCTGGCATGACTGGCCGTGTCCAGGCCACGCCGCGCATGGTGGCCCAGGCTGTATGGTTCGGGTAGCCCTGGTTGTCGGTGACAAGGCCCCCGGTGGCTGGGTCGGTGTAATACGTCAGTCCTGATCGGCCTAAGGCTGGTGGGAGCACGATGAGGCCATTGCGGTCTTCGGTGAATCGTGCTGCCATGCCCCGCCAGCGAACAGTTGGCCATAGTGGAATATCGCCGGTGTTTTCGATGGCTACAATGCCGGTGCCGCTATGTTGGGGGCCGAACCAGCAGCCGTCCTTAGCGGTAAGTTCAACCTCCATGGTGGTGCCGTCTATGGCGGTGGTGTCCTCGGGCAGGCCTACCGGTTTTGCAAGATGCACGAAGAGGCACAGTGATGGTTGGCGAGATTCCGTGACGATGAGTTTGGCTGGTTTGAAAAAGTCTAAGCCGTTAAGGAACCGACGGGTGACTGTCTCGACGGTGAGTTCGGGTGTTGTGGTGATCTGCACGGTGAGTGTCGGCTCGATAGGGTCAAGCTCACCGATATCTAGGCTTGGTGACTGGAAACGTGATTGGTGTTTATCCTTTTGGTCACTGATGTTGCCGACGGTGTTACTGATCTTGCCGAGCGTGATACCCTCGGCACCCTCGTCATCTCCGGCCAGGTGCCATGTTTGCCCCCGATAGTCTAAAAGCTGAATATTCATCAGCAGCCCCCTGGATAATTGGTGTTACACCACCATTGGTGTTGTGAACGTATTGATCTGAACGCCGCGCTCTAAGGCCTCAATCCTGCGCTGATAGTCAGCCAAAGCCTGATTGACCCCACGCCGCACATCATCTGATGACACCGTCATATTGTCCCCGTTCATATTGACGTGCACCTCCACGGGTGGCAGTACGCTACGGCCAGGATCGTTAGCAGGGCCTGCGACAGAGACCTTCACCCGGCCTTGATTATCAAGGATGTCGGGTGCCTTTGTGCCGTCAATCCCCCAGGGTGAGCCAAGGTCCTCGGTCACATCGGAGAGAATGTCTCCGAGGAATTGCGCTCCCCATTCGATTGGTGCCCCGATCCGGTCTTCTTCGCCGTTAAGCCAGGCCTCGACACCATCAGCAAACGCTTTAGCGGTTTCATCCATATGCTGAGAGGCTTCAGTCATACCCTGAGCGAAGTCCTGCATTTGTTGGGAAGATAGGACCCATTCGCTGTCTCCGGATGTATTGACGGCGATGGAATTATTGGGAAGAACACCGCCTGAATCACGGAGGAACGCTGGCAACACGCCACCACGCTTGTACCCTCCCGCACGATCATATGCTGCAGAAAGTGAACCATACGTGGCCATGGCATAGTTCATCGAAGCACGAATATTGGATTCCGGATCCCAAATATCGTCATATCCAGGGTCTTTATACGACTGGAATGTTGGATCAATAGTCTGCATAAGCCCCTTCGACGGCGTCCCCTTAGCCGCATTCGAATCCCAATTATTGACCGCGTGGGGATTCCCACCGGATTCTTGCTGCATACGCCGGAGAACGCTGTTGGTCAGGGATACTGGTTGGCCTTTTTCACGAAGGAGTCGTTCGACAAGCCCTCGGTACATCTCAACGTTGCCGCCGACGGTCATTCTTTCTTTGACTTTCTTGGCGACCTCTGAGACCTTTTCCTTTAGCCAATTCCACGCATTATCAGCACCCTTAGTCAAATACGCAGGGGCAACAGACTTAGCCAAGTCGGTACCACTGCTAATACCTAGTTGCCCCTTCACGCCATCAATCTTGCTGAAGAACAACCGCTTAGCCGCATTAGCGAAATCACCCCCCAGCTCCATCGCCTTATCAAGCACATCATCGCTAATCTCCCAGGCCTTACCAGCCGCATGCTTAATACCGCCAATAACACCGCCATCAGCAAACCCCACCGATAAGCCACTACCACGACCAGACCGCGCCATCGCATTCATCCGCGCCACAGCAGCAGGCCCACCGACAGCACGCGTCCACTCAGGACGCATCACAGCCTCACCACCGGACAGGTTGAGTATCCCGCCGGTGGGGGAGAAGAACGTATGCACGTCCCGGCCTGGGGTATAGCCGGGCATCACACCACCGGTAGCAAAATGCACCTCATTGAGCTTGCCGACACCGGTGACATTCGCAATCGCATTCCACGCCGGAAGAATCCCGTGGTTGTACGCAATATCGGTGATCTTCTTCGCAACACTCTGAACGGTATCCCACACTTTGTTCCATGCGTTTTTGATACCGTCGGCGGCGGATTCGAACCAGTGCTGGACGGTGCGGACACCTTCGCCCATCCTGTCGAACGCCGGTTTCACAAAGTTATCGACGATCATCGAGATGAAGTCCGACATTCCATGCCAGGCAGGAATCAAAACATTATCGATGACCGCCTTAATTCCATTGACGACAGCAGACCAGACGGCACCAATCGCGGTGAATATTGGCTGCAAGATACCATTCCACAGGCCCTGTAGCACCGCCCCCATAAGGTTCCAGGCAGGCTGTAAAACACCATTCCAGACAGCCGCCATGCCGCTGAGTAGCATGTTCCACGCCGCACCGATCAGAGAGAAAATTGGTTGGAGTACCGCCGACCACAGGGTGCTCACAACCATGCCCATGAAGTCCCACATGGGGTGCAAAACCGACTCCCACAATGCGACCATGCCTGTGACAAGCAAGTTCCAGCCGGCTTGAATCAAGTTGAACGCCAGGAGAATAGCGGCTTTTACTATCTCCACCTGAATCATGATTGGTGTGAGAAGTGCCGTCACAATATACGGAACAATTGTGCTGATTACGCTCGCAGCTTGGGAGAAGAACCCCGAAATAGACGACCACGCCGACGACAGCCAAGTGCCGATTGTCTCAAAAATCGGTTGCAACCATTCCCAAAAACTTTGAAAAGCGCTGCCGACTGCGGCCAAGATTTCTTGACCCGCCTTCGTCTTCGTCAAAAACAGGGTGATACCAGCGGTCAGAAGTCCAATTGCAGTGATAATGAGACCGACAGGATTCGTATCAAAGATCGCGGCAAACAAAGCAGGCAGCGTCCGCAAACCAGTAAAGATGATACGGCCCATACCAATAACAAACTTCAGGGCTTTCCCGACGCCAACAAAGGACTTAACCATCCCTCCGACTAGGGGCCCGAATGTGGAAACAACGGTAGCTCCCTCCTGAATAGCCCTAAAACCCCTATTCAATGGGACGAATGCTTCAGCCCAGAGCATAAAACCGTTAGCAGCCGCCGCCGCTAACTGTGGGTGTTTAGCCAACGCGTTACTTAACGCGGTAATCGCGGGAACAATCACCGAAGTAATGATCGGGACCAGCGCATTCAATAGTGCGGTTAGCGCAGGCAGTGTCCCATTCACAATGGCCACGAGTGCAGCTGCCAGTGGTGGAATCGCCGGGGCCAAGGCGGCTACCACACGGATAGCTGCCTGAGCAAGCTGCTCTAACAAGGGGCCCATCTGGGCTAACCCCTCCTTGAGCGGCCCAAAAGCCCCTATAACAGCCTCAACATTGATGCTATCCAATGCAGAAAAAATCGAAGGGATAACATCATTGGCGAGATGCTCAAATACCGGCGCAATCGCATTACTAATCTGTTGTGCAATTGGGCCAAGTTTGCCTTCGAGACCGGCGAAACCATCAGAAATGGCATTAAACACCGGGATCATTCCATTATAGAACGGCTGAATGATCTCAGCGGTGACGTGGGAGGCCATAGCCTTCATATATTCCATAGACCCCTGGAACGTTTCGCGCTGCTTCTGCGCCGCCCCATGGAACATGGAATCCATAGCCTGGGAGAAATCAGCAAACGACACCTTCCCAGAGCTGACCATATCCGCCACCGCATCCTTGGACACGCCCATCTGCTTGGCAAGCTGATCCTGAAGACCAATACCACGGTCCATCAGCTGGGCCATCACCTCACCATCAACATGGCCACGAGCAGCAACCTTCGACCAGATCGACCCCATCTCACTAATCGACGTATTCGAATGCGCGGCAGCATCAGCAACATGACTCAGCGTGTCTTGAAGCTCCTGGCCCGGTTTAATACCCGAGCCCAACATCACCGACGCAACCTGAGCAGTATCACCCATGAGAAACGACGTGCCCTCAATAGACTTATTAACGTTTCCCATGATCTGGGTAATCTCATTACCCTTATAGCCCAAACCCTCAAGAGCTTTCTCGGCCCGATCAGTCGAGGCGAGTCGGCTGAAACCATCGGAAAACGCCTTACCGGCGCTCACCCCGATAGCGGCTGTGGCGGCAATCGCCCCGACCTTCATCGTTTTCTTCAAGCCCGACGTGATCCTGTTACCCATCTGTTCGCCCCACGATTGGGACGGAGCAACTACTGCCTTATCCAATTGTTTACGAATCTGGGAGAAATCGCCCATCTTCGGAACAATGCTCACCCATCCGGTGCCAACATCAAAGTTCGCCGCCATTATTTAGCCCCCGTTAACGCCAGGCCAATCATCGCCCAGCCATTCGTCCATCTCAGCTTTCGACAAGCCCTCCGGTTTCACACCAGCCGTCTCCATTTCCTTACCATCCACCCCAGGTCGAGGAATCGGTTTCGGCTTCGCGCCTTTACCACCCCAGGCGCTCATCGCCTGTTGATCAGCAATATGCGCGAGTAACTGGTTGGTTAAATCCCACTCCCACTCATCCTTGCGAGCATCACGCACGATAGCCGAATCAGGGCCCGCAGTAGCGATCAAAGCGATCACGTCATCCCACGACAGCCGGTCACTACCATCATTGACCCACCGCCATCGCACGCCGACTTCGATCAATTCCCGCTCGACTGCCATAGAAAAAATCGGGTCCCTATCCATAGCGTCGATCAGGGAAATAATCTCTGACAGGCTAGCTTTTGTCGCCCCCGTCACTCCACGCCTTCATAAACGTGTTGAACTCGTCCATCTGCATGGCGTCAATAATGTCCAGAGTTCCCTCGGCAGCCTTGTCAGCTGCCCGTTCCAGCATGATCCATGAAAACTCTTCATCATCCACACCATCGCGTTTCGCCCGGCGACGATCCCCAGCGGTAATGACCGAGCCGATGGGTGGCAGGCTGATCGATTCTCCGCTGTGGGTGGTGTAATCAAACCAGTCAGTGTTGGGCTGAACTGGTTTCTTCGTTGTCTTCTTGGCGGCCATATGTAACCTTCCCCCCTATGTCGAATGCGAGTTCTATCTTTTACCTAACAGGAAGATAGAGGTAGTTTCCTGATGAAACGCCATTAGGTCTACTGACATCATAGCAGTACATACGTTCGATTACTTCGGGCCGAAGGTCACCCACCACCACCATCCATACGCAATCGCGGCGGATGCCGCCGCGATAATAATGACAGCGACGATGGGGATAAAAACGTAGAGGTAGACAAGCACGATAACCGTTGCGATACCCGCCGCCGAAGCGAATCCTGTGATAGCCCCGGCAAGTCCCAACACCACGACCACAGCAACAAGACCGAGAGATATCGCACCGATAACCAGTAGATGAACCAGAACCCACAGGCGCGAGATTCGTCCCAATAGGGAATTCCGGGTCAGAATATTGAAGATGTCCACTGGGATGCCAACCAGTGGGAACGATACAGTGTTGACTATTCGAACATAGAGGGGAATCAGGCTGAACACGATAATAAGCCCCACCACCGTCAGCACTGTTACGGTAACTATTCCCGCAATAGTCAGGCCACTGGCACGGTTAAAAACAGTCAAAAGCAGCGTGACAACGACTAGCCCCATCACTGCCAAAACAACAGACAACACCGCTAAAGACACCAGCACTTCAACCACGCGGCCTGTGTTGATAAGAGACGAAACTGCAATGATCACCCCGGCTGCGGCGACGATAAGCAGCCCCCAAATAATAATGGGCATCCCTAGCACAGTGATGAGTGCCCGCAGCATGATCGTCACACGGCGGGCAGCTCGAAGTGGCTGGCCAGAGAAATAAATTAGTACGGCCGCCACGACTGCTAGACCGGCCGATAAAGCGATAAGTCCTGCCAGTGGGGAGAGAAGAACTCTTGGGTGTTGGGCAAGCACCGTGACGAAAATGGCTAGGGCAACAACAGCTGTGAGCGCCCCTCCGACTCCAGGCACAATCGTGGCAGTGGCCACAGCGAAGGTGGCCACTGTTGCGGTGAACGCAATAGCAATAAGTACACGCACAGGGGCCGTTAATCGCCGAGCCACCATCGTAAGCGGGATACCGACAAAGAGGACGACCGGGATGACGGCGAGAAGCATGACACCCATTTGGGCGAGTTTCTGCGACCGTAGCCACGGTATCGCCCCGGTGATGGCGGCCATGTCGGCAGCCAATATGCGTAGTGTCCGACCGATGATAAAGGCACCGCTGATCCCGGTTAATGCTGACAGCGTTGCCGCGACGACAAACCGGGGTAGTGCCGCTAGTCGGACGCCGATCCAGGTCAATGTGATGATGGCGGCCATGAGGAACCGGTGATTCACGCCTAAAGCAATAGCTACAGGAGTGAAGAGATCGGCGGCGAGAATGGCAACTCCCCACCCCAGCAGGCGAGCCCCGGCAACGAGGCTAGCGGCGGCAATTCCAGCAAGAACAGCCCGGAGGGGAGTAAAGAGCACACCAGCAGCTGTTCGTCGTGTCATGATTGCCTTGGTAAGCCCGCCGGCAGCGATGCTGAGGGTGTCTATACTGACGGCGTCGAAGAAGAGCCACGGGGTTGCCAGGGCAGTGACGATATGCCGGAACCAGCGGCCCGGAATCAGCAGTGCCGCCCCAACAAGACAAATAACTAAGGTCCACCCCCACGCGATCGTGAAGTTTGTGGCCCACGCATACTGCGGTGCTGACAAGGGAGTTGACGCGCCACCGGCTATCAGCCAGGCCACCCACCCGCCATATGCTGACAAGAACAACGCTATTAGGTAAGTCAGCCATAGAGCGTAGTAGCCGGTGGCCAGATAATTCCACACCACCAGCCAAAAACCCAGAATAAGCGGAACCCAGAACCGGTAGGTCGGGCCACGGAAAGGCCAATGAAGAAGTGGAGCACCCAGTTCCCCAAGTCCAAACACCACAGCTCCGGCGGCTGCAATGCTGGCATCGATAATCCACCGAAGTGGGGCAGCCAAGCGGTACATCTTAGCGACGATAGGGATTAGCCCCACTGATACCGCCGAGCGTGCGACACGTACACCCCGTAGAATCAGGGCCGAGATAAACGGTCCTATTCCTGCTAGTACCCCAGACGACATGAAAAACAGGCCGGACACCACGGTGGATGCCACCACCAGTCGCAGTAGTAGCTGTGCCGCTCCACGGAGACCTGTCACGAACAAAGACAACTGTCCTGCCGTAAAACATGCGATAATAGCGCCGACGACACCCAGAGCAACAGCTCCACTAACGACGATCACCGTCAGTGGTGGGGCCAACAGTGGGGCAGAAGCAACCAGCCCCGCCGCCGCAGCGAGAGCCGATAGAGCCATCACGCTGCCAATAACAAGCACAACTGGCCTAATATCCCGCCTCAATAGAGTAAAAGATGCAATTTGGGAGAGCACCCACGTCACCGACGACGCATAGAATGCAATTGATGCAGGAATAGCCGCCAAGCCTGTGATAAGGGCGGTCGTACCAGAGAAAAGAGCGGGGATAAGTGCCCGCACAGTGGTGACAGCTAAACCGAAAACCGAGACAATAAAATTCAACAGGGGCACTAGGACACTCCCCAATGCTCCCAATTCTGAGGCTGTGAGAAGTCGCGTTATACGCCGATGGAAAAACAGAGCCTGGGCAAGAGGAAGAACAATGACCAGCGCAATAGACACAGGAGGAATCATCGCCAGCTGAAAACGCAGCAAACGCACTAGCGACAGCATGACCCCCGCCGCAACAACAGGGAGCACAACGCCACCAATAGCGACAGCTCGAAGAATGTTAATCAGAGCAGATCGCCCAGTGATCGTTAAGTTCCGTGCAGCAAGAACGACGATAAGCCCCAACACTGTGGACGAAAACAACGCCACAATCACAAACGTGATCACAGCAACCGTCGCCGCAATCACGGCCCGCTCCAGGCCAGTCATTCGAAATGGTCGAGTCAGCCGCAAGAACACACGGGCTTTAACGACCACCAGCAACGTCACCGCTGCCAACGCCGCTAAATGCGCGATAATCCAGGCAGACGCTAAAAACAGGACAGCAGCCTTAATCGTGACCGGTGCTGCCCCCGCAATCACCAGCAACGGAAAATCCAAAATAATAAACCGTGCCCCGTTAAGCACAGACCAAAAAATGAACAACGCCGCCAACGGATGGCCCGTCAAGAGGGAAATCACGATCAGATCCGCGGCCCACGGCAACAACGCCCCACCGAGGCTGAAACCGACAAACTGGGCAACAACAAGCCACATGCCGATAACCAGGCCCAGCGTTGACAATCCCACAGGTATGGCAAAAAGTGGCTGCCCAAAGACAAACAACGCGATCGTTAACGCAAAACCAGCTGCCAGCGTGATAAGCGGGCCGAGCAACATGATTGACGCCAGCAACCAATCTTGCGCGGTCAATTCAGATAGCGCCGCGTTGGCCCCCTGTAAAAACTGATCCCAGGCCGCCGTCAGCTGTGGCCACACCTGGGCGAGATTTAACGCATCAAGAGCAGCCACCGACCCACGAGTAAAGTCACCGGCTAGAGCAGCTGACAATAAAGCCCAGTCATTCGCCAACGCCGGAGGATTAGCCCAGTCAGTAAGAAAACGGTTAGCAATATCACCGTACTGTGCGGCATCAAAAGAACCGACGAACGCGCTATACGCCTTAACCAGATTAGCGGGGTTAAACGCCCCCAATTCTCGCGGACAATACTGGCAGCGGTATCCCACAGTTTTTGGGCAGCCCGATACAAATCACCGCCGGTACGCGCTAAATCCGCCAATAATTCACCTGATGCCATGCGATTAACAAAATCGCCCGCGATCTCATTCCACCGCTGAACTGCATCACCCAACCACTGGTTTAAATCAGAGACACTCTGATTGTTGAGAAAACTACGCAGCCAGTCTCCGACCACCGTGCCCCATTCTGCCGACGCTTGGCCAAGCCACCCGGCCCACGCCCGGATCGGGCCCGACCACTGGCCCAGCCCCGCGGAATCGGCAAGATTCGCCAATGCGTCACCGAGAGCAGGGACGTTCACCGACGCAATCGCATTATCAATGATGTGGTCAACATCGCCATTCATCACAGCCGTGAGCCACTCTTGCCAATTGGCTCCAATAGTCGCTATGAAGTCACCGATCGCCCTTTGCGCATCACCGTTCGACAAACCTGCGATGAGCCCACCAATGCCAACACTCGACCACAGAGTCGCAATCTTCTTCACCGCATGGGCAATAGACTTTGTGCGTCTACGCAGCCACGACATGGCATTATCGAACGCGGCCCTGAAATTATCCAGGTTCGCACCCGTGATCAGATCCCGCGGAGCCCAATCAGCAATAAGGCGGAGAAGCTCGGAGTCGGTCATATCCGCGACCGTGTGCTCAACACGATTAATCAGCTGATCGATGGTATCGACCAATGACCGCTCAGAAATACGGGAAATAATACTGAGCGCCGTGGACAGTGACGCCCGGATAGCTCCAAGATTGGCAAGTCGTCCGTCACCAGTGATGTATTCGACCCACTCGCGCACGTGCCCAACGACGGCAAAATCTGGTCCATCATGGTCACGTGGAGTTGGCTTCTGAGGTTGGCGATCCACCAGCCTGTATAAACACACGCCGTTACTATCCGGGGTGCACGACAGGGTGAGCACACAGGCGGCCAGCTCAGAGCGGCTAAATGACTGCGAATCAATATCAGTAACCACCACGCGGGGAACGAACAGTCGAGTACGCTGCCCATCTGCTGACAGGAGATCGAAGTTTAAACAACGATACGGAAGAGGCTCATCCAGACGCTCCTCAACACGAACACGAGACGAATCGAATAGCTCTTTGACTGCCCCATCGGCGTGCGTGAGTCTCATCACTGCGGAATTGCCCAGCTCCATGAAAGATACTGACAACGTAACGCCATCCGGCGACGAGACAGTATTCATCGATAGCCCCGACCAGGATTTCGTCTCCTCCGAGGCCAGCGATGTATCTACCTTGACTCCCTCAGCCGACACATACCCGGCTGGAGTAAGTCCGACGCCAGGCAGTCGGCCAACGGGCTCCCGTGCTGACATGGGGACAGCAAAGGGATTAGATACCGATTGCCCAATCCAGGCTCCACCACCAGCCGACACGTTGGGCACACCGTGAACAAGATTCCCCCGATTACGCATAAAACCCCCAAAATAGCGTCACGATACGTCCCCAGTATAAAACATCCGATGCCCCGCAATCAGAAAGGAAAATCTCCCCGAGCAGTGGACAAGCGCGCCCCCCTTCGTTAACATTTTTTACGACAGTTACGGCGTAGTCACCACACTGTCTCCCTCGAACATCGCAAGAAAAGGAAACCCCATGGATTTTCTGCTCCAAATCAACGACATTGTATCCGGCCCTATTAAGGACCTCATGGTGCACTTCTCCACCGGACAGCCGGAAATCAACCTGCCGCAAATCAACATGCCGGCACCCCCCGAGAATGTCAGTGTTGACTTCAGCCCAACCACTTCCTTCAGCAATGAGTTCAGCCCATCCATTGAGAAGACCGAACCGTCTAACTTCCTCAATGACCTGAGCCTGCCGGACATCAACGTGAGCGCTATCTAGCACGACTTTACGTGTTAGCATTGTAGTGACAGTCAATGTGGTTGACTGTGCGTGCTATCGTTTTTCAGAAAAGGGCCTCCACATTACATGTGTGGGGGTTTTGTGATAGCCAACCCGCAAAAATACCGTCAGCTATACTAACTATTTCCCATGACCACCGCCGTCGACCGCGCTATGATTCGCCATAACCTCATCGAGTTCAAGCTCCGGTGGCTTGCCCACATTGAGCAGTGGAGGGCGGAAAATCGGCCTGCGACCGAGTCGAGTCACGACCAGCAATTCTGGGGCGACCTGCTCGACTGTTTCGGCGTCAACGCCCGCGACCTCTACCTGTACCAACGCAGCGCGAAGAGAGCGTCGACGGGGCGCACCCCGCAAGCTCACCACAGAGCGTCAACGCCAAGAGCGGCTGTTTGTTAACTATGCCAAGTTAACTCAGAAGAAAAGGGACGAAGGATAAACCCTCGCCCCTTAGTCTCCATGGATTTCCCTATACGGTCAGTGCACCTACAATTAAGTACGCGACCACCACTAATGCTACCGCATCGCCGATAAGAACACTCGGCTTCAGCGCCAGCGGCGTCAACACGGTCTTCAGCATGCGCCAGTTAGCGAACAAACCAGCAGCCAAAGTCTCCACACCACGTAGACCCAGGCCACGAACCGGCAAATGACCCAGCTGAGGCAGCCGCGACAGCAGGAACACGTTAAACAAGATACGGCCAATGTTTAAACCGTTGACAATCCTCAACAGGTTATTATCACGCACCGCAACGCGAATCGGAGTAGACAGAACCAAGAAATCAACCGCCGCGCGCACAGCCTTCACTACCGTCTTAGTGTTAAATGCCGTCAACGTATTAACAATCACATCATTGAATACGTGCAGCAGCGCCTGGCGTACCTCATGGTGGTTAAACATCTGCAGCGCAACAACAATAAACGGCAGATTCTTCACAGACTTAAACTGCGCGATAACCGGAGCAGCTAAAAGACCCTTACCCGCGGTGAACAAGCCCTTGACAAGCGCAGCCTTCACCGCCACGCCGAAGTCAACAATGCCTTTGACCGCCTCGGCCCCCTGGGCGACAACGGAACCTGCAGCCAAAGCCACAGCCAGCAAGGGTGACAGCCCCTCAGCAGCCTTCACAGCCTTACGCACAGCCTCATCAGCGCCCAAGGAAGCCAGCTCGGCAATAAGCTTGCTGCCACGTTCCGTGACAGCGTCAAAATGCTTCGCCAGCTCGTCCAACTCATCTTGCTTAAGCTCAGCCAATGCTTCCAAAACATGGCCAGGCAGCGCACCACCGGGCAACTTCTTGACCACCTGAGCAACAGGTGCGGAAGCATTCAGCGTATCTAACGCCTCAGCAAAATCACGGGCAACAGAACGAATCTCAGAAAGGTCAGAAGCCTTCTCCAGACCAAGGTGGTTGAGCTGGGCTTCGAACCCATCCACCAATTCATCCGCTGCAGACGTGAAGTCTGCAACCTTCTTCAGCGGGTCCGGTTCATGAATAGCGGTATCAATATTGGCCTTGAGCGTATCCAGAACTTCCTGTCCGCTTTCAGCTTCTCCTACAAGAGTAGACACGGCCTTTTCAACCTCACTGCGAGTATCATCACCCAAGTTCAGTAGTGCGCTGGAAGCTTGGGTGAGAGCGTCTGCCATCTCGTGCGGAATTACGCCGGCAGACTCCAACCGATCAATCAGAGTCGACGGAGAAAACTCACCGTACGAATCGCGGTCAGTGTACTTATACTCCATATTTACTTAGCCCCCTCGTTCTCGTTGTGAACAGCGCGCAAAATGTCGACAATCGTGCCGCCCATCGGTTTCGCTGCAGTGCCAATACTGGTCACCAAGTCAGTGATCTTCTTACGGTCACCTTCAGTGAGATGGTCGAACTTACCGACCAACTCCGGGAAACCATCGCCCGGAGTAATACCGTCGAACAGCTTCTTGCCATACGTCGAGTTCACCAACTCATCGACGGCAGCGCCCACCTTTCCAGCGTTCTGCGCTAACTCGTCCACATGATCGGCAACCTGCTTCGGCAGAGCCTCAGCATCCCCGAACTGGGAAGCAACCTGCTCACGAAGAGTTGTCTTTGCATCCTCGATGCTCTTGATAGCGGCAGGAACACCAGTACCAGGGAACACGAGCGGCCCACCAAGAATCTGCTTGACATCATCGGCCAGTGTTTTGGCGTCTTTGACCGTGCGGCCCAGCATGGACACCTGCTGGGGGATCGACTCAGTTAACTTATCGATCAGCCCGTTGAAATTCGTGAACATGCCTGACAACGAGTCGGCAGTGTCTTTTTCCACACCGCCCTGCTGCTGAAGATCGCGGATCGACTCAGTGATCTGTGACAAAAGGCTTTCTTTGTCAGCCATAGGAATAAACCTCCAAAAACGTTTTTACGAACAATGCTCAACAGAGCAGGTCAGATAATTCCCCCAGTGAGGTCATCTATCGTTTGGCGACCGCCGGCACCGGTGAGCAGGTCAACAACAGCCTGGGACCAGCGGTTGTATTTGTTCAGCGGAGTGAACGGGAGGGCTTCAACGTCGTGAATTAACGTGGACGTATCTGCTCCCTCCAAAAGATCGGCCAGAAGCTTAAGAATGTCATCGACGCCATCGAACGGGCGCAGATGGTTAACAAGCTTCTCGATGAAATCGAGGTCCAGCCCGCCCTTACCATCGATAAGGGAATAGAACACGCCCGCAACCAAGTCAGGGGAGATTGGCAAGCCATCAAGCGCACTGCGAACAATCTCCTCGATCTCAGCCAGTGAGACCACCGGCAGACCATCGTCAGGGAAGCGGTCATCTTCATCGCGCTTGACCTCACGGCGATCAATGTAGGTATAGAGCTTGTTATCGTTATCGTCAGGGAAACACTCAATCGTGGCATCAAACCCGACTACTTCAGAGCGAGAAAACACTTGGTCATCCAGCTCTGACACGCGCCCATTCGGAATGAACAATCTGCCTTTGAGCCCGTCACCGCCGTGAATGTCGAAAATATAGGAGCGGTACGGGGTATCAGTGGCGTTATCAATCATCTGGACTGCCCGGCCGTCATGGCGTGAACGGAAATTCCCGTCACCAAGCATCGCTGTCGCCACATGAGAATTCACAATCTCATGAAACTTAGCCTTGACCTGGACAGAATGACTTGACTGCAGAACAGCCATCGTGTCGCCATTCCAATCCACAACATTGTCCGTATCCCGGTCAACAGTCTTCGTCACGCCATCTTCAGAAATGTAGCCCGCCGGGCTGAACCGATTGACAGCAGGCAATGCTGCTACCCGGATCGACGCCGAATGCGGAGTCTGAAGCGGATTGATGTCAGCTTGCCCGATCCAAGCAGCCCCGCCACTTTTCACTTCGGGCGCGCCGACAACAAGATTTTGTCGCATACGTGCCATGCGAATCCCCCCAAAAGTATGAATCCCCGAGTGGCTTTCCTCGTTTAAAGCACAAGCCACCTCGTATTATACATGAATATTGATTAGCTTAACGTTGTCCACAAAGTACCGGCCGCTTGCCACCTGACTACCCCCGGCCGATCTGGATCAGGGAAGTTATATGGCTCGGTATCGGTCTCCCACGCCATGACGGCTAGATCAGCTCGATACGCCATCTCTAGACCGTCAAGGCAGGCAGCCAGAAGATCGACACAGGCCTGGTCGTCATCCCCGTAGGCCTGCAGCATGATCCGCGTCCGGTCTGTGATCGGCGTTTCCCGATTAGGTGGCGCACTGTCCACCCGCACAACAGGGCCGTGAATGTTCGCAGGCACTTTGGTGGCGACATGGACCTTTTCGTACTCCGAGCCGACGAACCATTTCTTTAGGCACGAGACCACGACGGCTGTAGGATGCCTCATTCTGTACTCCTTGGATGGTTAGCCGCGACTGGATACTCACCCGCAGCCTTCTGCATCGAGTTATGTTTCAGCTCGTACGCATAGGCCTCCGAATCGTGAGGAGTGGGCACCACAAGAGCCCGCCACCGCGTTTTCCCCTGAATCGCAGGGAGCACTGTGCAATGCGACCCAGCTCTCTGGCGGAACTCCTCGGCCTTGGCATCGACAAGCGCGCGTGTCTGGCCATCTTCCTTGAGGACACGGTTAAAAAACTGATGGTTGAATTTCCACTCAACACGGTCACTCACGGCTATGCCTCCTCAAAAACATGAAGTTTATGCTCCACCACACCCGGATCCCACCAGGGCCCATGCGTGTAATCCTGGCCACCATCAGCAACAAGAAACCAGGCACCACCAAGCTCCACCCGATCCCCAGCACAAACACAGCCAGGAAGAGCCAACAAAGAACCAGCCCAATCCACCCGCCGAACATCCCGATCATCAGGACCATGCTCGTCCGAGCTATCAATGAACCAACCAGCGACCCGAACAGATTCCGGCGCGCCCCACGATCTCGTGGCATTGCCGAACGCATCAACCCCCGCATCCTCGCGATGACACACCTGCACTGTAAAAGGCAGGGGAAACCCCGACCTAGTACAACGAGACCGTGAACGCGCCACGACGGCCACCTCCCACAGAACGAAGCATCCGCTTGTCCTCAGCAGTCAAAAACACGCCTCCACCATTCGAGTTCGACCCGAAATTCTGCGTGGCAGAAAACGGCCCAGCAGTAAAAGACTGAGACTCAGCACCCACCGGGGCAGTGGATAAGCCACGACTGACCGCACGAGCGGCAACCCGAGCACACACCACACGAACAGCAGACGGAACATCATCACCCACATGACCACCCATATAGGCATCAATGGCGACAGTGGCCTCATCAATCATCGCCCGAATAAACCGGCGATCATCTCGATCAGGCTCCATCGTCAAACGATCCGTCACATCGCTGACCGTGCAATATACATCCACAGTGCCGCCCCTCACTGACTACTTCGAGACCTTGGCAGCTTTACGTGTGCTCTCCGGCTTGACGACATGAGCGACCATCGCCATATTCGGATTCGTCAAAATCGGCTGGACAGCACAGTTCGCACGAACCCAATACGCCATCGGATCATTCTCGCGCCACGCACCCACAGCGATCTGGCCTAGACCAGTGAGCTGATATTCCGGAGAATTCATCTCCACAGTCTGGCCCCACACCGTATAGCCCAACAGCCCAGATTGAGTCTCAGGAGGCAGGAAGTACACGGTGTTCTCGTCCAGGATGCGGCGAGAACCATTCCCATCCCGTACCGACTTCGAATACGAGGTGATAGCCGGTAGCCCCTGGTCCTGGAGCACAGCATTAATAGCCCCAGAAGAGACGCGAGCTAACTCGCCTGTCGTATTCGCAGAGTCCCGGAACTGCGCATTAACCTGCAGCTTCTGGATCACCTTGGGTGAAGCAATGATCGTGCCCGGCTTGGTGCCATTAGCATCCTCATACGCCATCGCCCAATCAATGATGTCTTCAAGCGCCGGAGCGTTGGGATCGTCCCAATGCTTCTTCGGTGTGACCTCGAACTCTTTATCGCGGCCAATACCTGCATCAACGATCGCGCCGTTTTCGGCGTAACGAACGCGGCCAGTGGTGAGAACATCGCCACGAGCCACTTCCACACGATTAGCCACCGCACGGACGACCGTTTCAGTGGCCTTAGTCATGTCGTCTTCCTGGAACTCGGCATTGCCCTGCCGGAAGCTGCGCAGCTGGTCCATCTCGTTGATGCGGACTTTCTGCCCAATGAGGGGCAGCTGCATTGTGGCCTTATGGCCACCGCCCATCGACCCGATAGGAGTCTCCGCATCGGCGGAACGTACCTCCGCCAGCCGGTTCGTATCTTCCTCGGTTTTCCAGGCGAAGAAAATGTCATTGACCAGCTGATCGGGGAAATAGGCGGACAGGGAGTACCCGTTGGCTTGAAGGTCAGTGAGGTAGTGGTTGGCATACACCGTTAAATCCTGAGGGGAAAGAACCTCAGTCCAAATCTGTGACGATCCCATTAAATATCACCTCGCAGTGATCCGACCTGATCAAAATTCGTCGAGCCATCCTCATTCCATAGAGAATCGGACGGCTCGTGAACGAAAGTGAACTCAGGATGATCGCATTCTGCGATTTTCACGCGGTTGTTTGAATCTGGAAGACGATCAACGCGGATACGGCCATGCCACACAATGGGTACAACCTCTCCAGGAACATTGTCCTGGTCAGTGAGCAAAAAACCGTCCACAGACTGCGTTTTCGATGTCACCGGAAGCCAGTAGTCGCCGTCACGGTGCAAAGCGGTGCCCGACGGTAAAACTGCCCGTCGAATATGGGTTGTCTTTTCCCCCAATGTTCCCGTCTCCGCATTGTCCACAGCATGACGTGAACCAAGCCAAGACAGGTCACTAGGAGAATACCGGTCAAATGTTGGCCGAATATGCATAATTCCCCCCGAATAGTTGATGAATGATGTTACGCCCCCCGACGTGCCTTACGGCGATTCCACAGCTCTTCACCTTTCGAAATGCCCTGGCCGGGCTGCTCCCATGTCAGTGACGAGCTAGGGGCGGTAGCAGTGCTGTGCTGCTTGATGAGCGTTTTCAGCGTGGAGTCTGCATCATCGGCATCAAGATCCAACTCGTCTACTGCTTTACAAAAGCGCTTCGAATCAAAGAGCTGACCAATGTTGCCGCCCAAATCTGCAATGCGCGTTGTCAGATCGTGATGCCGCGTCGCCTCAGCAAGTTGGCTCGTCGCCTCCGACAATTGTGAGCGAAGTGCCTCCACCGTTTCCTCAAGCTTGCCGTTCTCATCTTTCAACGAGTCAAGCTGGGCTGTAAGGTGTTTGACTTCCTCAAGCGACTTCTCTGCCCGTGTTTCCCATGTGCGGGAATGGGCGCGCATCTTCTCATACTTTTGTCGATAGTCACTAGAACTTGAATTCGACTCCGCCTTTTCGGCCTCGGATGCAGAGTCCTCAACTCCAGAGACCTTTTCGGCCTCCTGATCGGAGTGATCCCCCTCATGTGCAGTCACAGCTACTCCTCTATGTGCTTGTGTCAATTACGATCATGGCATTCATCCCTTCCGGACAGTACCGCAATCATCACACATTTTAGCACATACGTTCAATGGCTTAGATTCCCAACTTTTCGCATAGATGACAAAATATCCTCCGGCTTGCCAGTAGGAGACTGCTCCCGCCCCTCGGCATAAATCTTCTGAGCCCGAATCGTGCTGTCAGGAAGCTCAACCTTCCCTCGCTTCTTGCAAATCACCAGACACCGACAATGATCGTGATAATGCGCCCCCGCATGACCACCGCCTGCGGTTTCCCGCGTTTTGTAGGCAAAACCGCGTGACGCCATCAACATACAAAACGCACAAGCACCCGGATGTGCCACCCGAGCCCACGCCCCATTACCGTTCCATGCCGTCAACTCCGTCGTCTTGCGCTGCCGACCGTACAACTCGTCAGAGACAAGAAAACCCAAATTCTTCACCGTGGTGGCATACCCATCCTCTTCGAAGAACAACGGTCCGAAGTCATGGGCCATCCGGGCTTCCACACGATCAATATCAACTTTCTTCGGCTCCCACGCCACCGGGCGCATTCCCATATATTCTTCTTGCTCCTCGAGCCACGCCATTGTCGCGTCCGTGACTGATAGGCCATAGGCGTCGATGGTCTCCCGCGCTAGCTGCCGTAACAGGTCTTTTTGCTCATAAGGGTTGTCGGTGACGTCCGGGATGGTAGCGGCCTCCATGTTGAGTTCACGAATGGCCAGCGTCGTAATCTGATCGACCACTGGGGTAATCGATGTCCACGGGTGTTCAACATCCACGGTGGCCATTTATCTTCCCTCTTTCGCGTCTTGGCTGGCGTTCTCATCGGGAGAGGGGGCTTGTTCTGCTTCGGTCGCCCCGTCTTCGGTGTCGTTGGGGGAGCTGGATTGGTCGCTGTCCTTTTTGGATGCAGCCATGACCTTCGCGAGAGCAGAGAGACGCTTCCCCCGGTTTTCCTGCTCAATTCGCAGACGATCAGCAGCAGAGAAATGCAGGTTTTCGAGCAAAACCTGAGAATCAGGGGAGAGGACACCAGCGGAGAGGAGTTTGAGTGCCCAGTCGGCATCTGCGGCTTTCGACGCTGTCGCCGGGTCTCTCCAATCCACCTCGAGGTTATCGGCTAACCGATCCGCATCCACCTCATCATCAAATTCAGTCAGCGAAGCTAGTACCTGAGCGAGCGCAATCAAGTCCGGGTTCATCAGCTCGGTTTTGATTTCTGAGGCGCGAATAAGCTGCTCTTTCCACACGCGGATGGAATCACCCGATGGCGGGTTTTGCGTCATGAATCCGAAGTACTGAGCCGGGATTTTCGATTCCGAGGCGATGAGCTGGGAATAGGCTCGTACCTGTTCAATGAATGGGGTCGGGGGTGAGGAGGCAAATTGCCCGACACTGGGCTGCTTTTGGTCGTCCTCGTCGCCATTGAGGACGAGCATCTTGCCGATGGACGTGCGCCACCCCATCTCAACGCGGTCAAATTCAGACATGCCGTCAGGGTCGTAACCAAAGTCTTCGGGTGAGGCCCCCGTAGCCCACCTTTGAGGTGAGGCATAGAACTCGGAATTGTATTCCATGTTTTCTAGTGTTCGAGCTGCTGCGTCGGTGAGATATTGCACGGCTGGCGTGATTTCTGATTGCCCTGACCAGTGGGAGGTGCGTAGCCTGTTGCGCAACCTGAACATGGGGAACCCGTTGTCGGGGATGGGGTATCTCTGGACTGATTGAATCCGGGTTGTATCCTGCAGCACGATGACGATTTGCCCACGTAGGTAGAGGACTTCGCGATAATAGCCTTGTGAATCAACCCCGGACCGTCGGTAGCCAGCCACTGGACTATTGGTGGCATCATCCCACAACAGTGATCCGGACATAGGCGACACGGAGCGCAGTCGGACTTGGCCCGTCGTGTCCGGCTCGACAGCAAGTAGGCCTAGCCCAAAGATCAGCATGTCTAAAATGGCTTCTGAGACGCGCAGCGGAACATTGAACCGGCGGGTGATGGTGCGCATCTGGTCGGGATAGTCTGGGGAGATAAAGCCGTCCATGCGTAGCAAGTCGCCATAGGTATCGACGATGGTTGCTGGCCAGCCTGATACCACCCCAATATCTCCGAGGGTGCGTGGCACAGCTACGCCGATTCGCCGGACTCGGTGTGTGCCGTCATAGTAGGCGGCTAGCCGCTCGTTGCTGGCTCGGTGTGATCCGACCTGACTGCTCAGTAGGCTTAGAATGTCGTCTTCCGTTTGCGTTAGTCCACCGGTCATAGGACAAACGACCCCCTTCTCTTCTTATGTTTCGTCATCCCCCGTGACACAGCGTCAAGGTAGCATTTATAGGCCATGACCGCTGCATATGCTGCGTCAATTTTATCAGCAGATTCCGGAGATGATTTGTAGAGCAAATATCCGGTTCGTACTTCTCGCCGCCGCGCATTAAGCAAGTGGGCCCGAAGATAAGCGCCACCGTCATAGCTGATCTCACGGTGAACAACCGCCTGCCGAAACTGGGTCAACGATTGGTATACAGCCGCTGTCTTCCCCCGAGGCCAGGCCATCATAGGATGATCCGAGGTGGCGCGAACCTTGAGTTTCGGTGAAAACGTCGCCTCCCAACTTGACACATGCTCGGTCCACCCGGACGGGTCGCAGTACATGCCGACCACCTTGTATCGGTCAAAGCAGTCTCGAACAACCGCATCAACTTGCTTGACATCTGGTTCCCAGGTGGGATCACGGGGAGTTGGTGATTGCCACACTGCAATTTCAAAAAGGTGCCCGTCCGAAACGCGCATCCCCACCAGGGCGGTTGCGTCAGCGTTGCCTCGGACACGGCCTCGTGATCCGTCGAAACCGAGCACGACCTTATCGCCTGGCTGGATGGCTTTGCCACGATCCTCGATGGCGTCCACCTCAAGGTGAGAAAGGTACGAATCGGAGGCTGACACTATCTGGTTAAGGTAAAACTGTCGGGAATCGGACGGGTCGGTCGACGGGTCCCATATTTCAGTAATAATCCGTTCAATATCTACCCAGCCTCCCCGATCTCGTGCTGAGTCCCCGTAGGCATAGACCAGCCCTTGATAGAGGGAGTCGTGGTCGGAAAGATCAGTGTCGGCGGGGGCTTCCCTGTGGTCGACCAGGATGGTTTCCCGCTTGAGCCGCCCCTGTTTTTCAAGTTCGACAGCCTGGAATGTCTTCTCTGCTACGGAGCCTGATCCGGGGCGGAATGCGTTCGGTGTTTCAATGGAGTGTCCTCCCACTTTTCCGAGGTTGCGTCGCAGAGTGTCGGCTAGTGCGACACCACCATTTGAGCGTGTCCATGATTCCGTCTGATCGAGGGCCGCCCACACTGGCCTGCCACCCTCCTTAGATAAAGCGCCGGAGGTGATGAATTCTATGCGGCCGCGAGGTAGAGCGATAAAACTCTCCATGGGGTCGATGTCGTAGTTGTTTACTGCTGGCCCATCACGGAGCATTTCGAGGAGTGGCCCGTAGGCGTTTTTTGACTGGTCTTCGTTAACAGCTGCGAATTGGATGCGTGGTGTGACGTGGTGAGACCAGGGGATTCCGACTGGTTGTCCGGCTGCGTCCCATCCGCCGAAGCAGACGGGGCCGAGCGCTTCGAGTGCTCCGATAGCGCCCATGAGTGGGGATTTTCCGGAGCCTTTGGGGCGGGAGAATATTCCTCGGGTGTATGTTCTCTGTCCTGTTTCCGGGTCGAGTCGGTAGTAGTGGATGAGGAAGTTGGCTTGGTCTGGGGTCAGGATGAGTGGCCTGTATTCGGCGGAGTCTGGTTGTGCGAGGTTTTCCTCTATCCAGGCCAGGCATTCCCACCCGAGAGAGGGGAATTCTCCGGCCTCGCTGGGTTTAAATGGCATGGGTTAATCAACTGCTTTCAGGCTGCGGTAGCGGCCTCGGACGTCGGCGGCGGCGCGGGAGGCGCGGCGCTTGTCTTCTGCTTCGTCAGCGGTGGCCATGGTGATGCGGTGGCGTGCCAGGCTGTCGGGTGTGATGCCGTATTGGGCGAGTTGTAGTCGTCGTTCTGGGCCTAGTCGGGTGTCGCCTCGGTTGAAAGCGTCGTCGATGACCATGGTGCGGGCAAGGTCGAGCCACTGTGTTTGTTGGAGGCCTTGCGTTTTAAGTGGTGGGAAGGTGGCGAGGGTGTCCCAGAATTGGAGTGTTTGGTCTGTCCAGGGTTGTTGTGTTGCCGGGTTGGTGTCTCCGTAGATGTCTTCGAGTGCGGGTTGGGGGACAAAGGAGACAACGATTTCCCGTTGCGGAATGTTTTGTTCGTTTCTTCTCGCACGTGCGTTTGGGTTTTTGGGTGCTGGTCCCCGTCCTGGCATAGGTTTTCCTCCTGACTATGGGATTATATTCGTATGCGTGTTCGATTATAGTGTGTTATGCTGGGAGTGCAGCTGCGCTAGGGGGGACTGTGGCCCTGGGTTGTTTTTCAGCCTGGGGCCCTTTCTTTTATTTGTGGGGTGTTGCGAGGGTGGCTCTGACTGTGCGTTCGAGTCCCCTTTTTTGTCTTTTTCGGTCTGTGACGGGGTGGAAAAGTCCGCAAAAAGTCCGCAAAAAATCCGCACGAGGTCGTGTAGCCACACTATTAACGGTAATACTCATACTAACCGAATCGCGTTGACCTGCAGATATGGCAAAGTAGCAGGTTAAATGAAAATAGCTGAAAGATTCTGGACATCTTCGAGGGAACGCAGCAGATCCAGCAGTTGGTTGTTGCCCGCCGCGAGCTGGGGCTGAGCTCTAAGGAACTGAAGTAGTGAGGTAAGCGGAGTAGCGGGCGAGGGCTTAACCGCTCTCGCTATTCCGCTCGCGCCGGGATTGTGCGATCGACAGCGTGTGTCCGCCGTGTAGTACGAAACTCGTGCATGACGACAGCCCTGCCACATCTGCAGACACGTTAGCTAGGGACGTTAAGTAGAGTATCCACTCATGATCTTCTTAGGTGCAGTTGTTGCTGCTCTTGCGGCCCTCCTTCATGTGTTCATCTTTTATTTAGAGTCGGTGGCGTGGACTGGTTCTCGCGCGCGATCAGTATTCGGGATGAGCGAAGACGAAGCAGTATCTACAAAGGAACTAGCCTTTAACCAGGGATTTTATAACCTCTTTCTCGCCTTCGAGGTGTTTGTAGCCCTCGGTTTCCTGGTCGCAGGGGCGACGGCCGTCGGTGGTGCCTTAGCCCTCGCCGGCGTCGGGTCGATGCTTGCTGCGGCGCTCGTTTTGTGGATATGGTCACCCGACAAGCGCAGTGCAGCCGTCAAACAGGGGTCACTCCCTCTGCTCGCCGTCATTCTCATCACCATCGGACTCTGTGCGTAGCAACAGTGCTGCACAACCGGGGGGCAACTCCTGAGCGCTGCGAAAAACTAAAGCGCCTACGTCGTACCCGTATTTTCCACCCGGAAAGAACCCGGAAAGAACCCGAAGAGCTCCCAGAATGAATCCGGAAACGAGAATAAGCGGGTTCGTTATACTGTCGGCATGGCTTCTTCGCTTGATGGACGTTTGTACCGCTCGGAGATCATCGAGGATCTCACCCGTCGTGTCGCAGCGTTAAAAGATGCTGGTTACCAGCCGGGTTTAGGCACAGTGCTGGTTGGTGATGATCCCGGCAGCCAAGCGTACGTCCGCATGAAGCACAAGGACTGCGAGCAGATCGGCATCCGCTCCATTCGTAAGGACCTCCCGTCGGATATTTCCCAGGAGGACCTCTCTGCCGTTATCGATGAGCTCAATGCCGACGATGCTTGCACCGGCTATATTGTTCAGCTCCCGTTGCCGAAGCACCTGGACGAAAACGCTGTGTTGGAGCAGATTGACCCGGAGAAAGACGCTGATGGCCTGCATCCGGTGAACTTGGGGAAGCTGGTGCTGAATGAGCCGGCCCCGCTGCCGTGTACGCCCAATGGCTGCATTCATTTGTTGCGACGTTTCGGCGTGGAGCTCAATGGTGCGAAAGTCGTCATTATCGGCAGGGGGATTACCGTCGGCCGACCGCTCGGCTTGATGCTCACCCGTCGAAGCGAGAACAGCACGGTGACCCTGTGTCACACCGGGACGAAAGATGTGGTGGCCGAGACTCGCGCGGCCGACGTCGTTATTGCCGCAGCTGGTAAACCACACATGTTGACCGCGGACATGATTAAGCCCGGTGCCGCCGTGTTGGATGTGGGTGTTTCTCGTGTCGACGGCAAGCTGACGGGCGATGTTGCGCCCGATGTGTGGGATAAAGCAGCGTGGGTGAGCCCGAACCCCGGGGGCGTCGGGCCGATGACCCGTTCGTTCCTGATGGCGAATGTGGTGGAACGCGGTGAGCGTTTGGCGGGGATAGCTTAATGAGTAGCACTGGGAAGACACGCATTCCCGACGCATACGTGAAGTGGGGGGACCACCTGAGGGGGACCACCTCGCAGAAGTCGATGCTGTCGAATCCTCACGACGGGGACTTCGTCTCCCGGATCCCGTTGGTGTACCAGCGCATCGTGGTGGCCCTTTTTGTGGTCGGGATGTCTGTTGCCGCGCTCTTCGTTGCGTTCGAGCACTGGCGTCGGGGGTCATTTGTGATGGGGGCCAGCATGGTGTGGCTGGCCATCGCCCGCGCGACGTGCGATTCGGAAACTTTGGGCGTTCTCTCCGTTCGGTCTCGTCGCTTTGATGTTGCTTTCTGTTTCGGCGTGGGCCTGGTGGTGCTGTACTTAGCCGTGTCGATGGACGCGATGGCCGGGTAGGCCGGCCGCGTGATCTGGACCTGCCAGGTCATCACAACCGGCCGCGCCCCGTCGACCTCGCAACACTATTTCGGTGTGATCGTGATCCGCACGTTCTTGTCGTGCGCCGTGACATGCACCGTCGTGCCGTCTTTAGCGACCTCAGCCGTCCCACCTTCAACATTGATGCTGAACCCGTTGGGGTAGTTCACGGTAGGAACGACAACCTCGCTGGTGATGTCCTTATCGAACGTTCCCTTGCCGTCCACGCGGTCCGTCGTCCAGCTGGCCGTGTAGGTTTTTGCCTTCGGATCCCAGTGCGTCGATGTCGGCGTACCGGCAGCAGCACGCAGGTGAGGTGCCGCAACAATGGCGAGCTTGTCCTTGTTCACAGCGTCGGCAGTGACCGGCCCACCAACGGTGGGATCAGCGACAATGCCTTGTTCCTTCTGGTTTTGGGTGGTTGGATCGTCACACCCGCAGTAGGACCAGTACTGCCATCCGGTGAGGTGCTGGCGGGCTAGGTTGGTGACGCCGAGCAGGGTGTCGGCGTCGTCGGTCGCGCCGAATTCGGAGAGCAGCGTCGCCGAGTTGTTAGCAGCGGACACCTTGTCGGCATTGTCGAAAGTGATGCCGTCGGGGATGGTGCATCCGGTGTACGTGCCAGCGATGGCGTTGGTGGGGCAGTACACGTGCCAGCTGAGCGCGGTTCCTGCAGATGCCGGGACGCGTGGTGCCGTCGGGCGAGTGTTGAAGCCCATGTTCCACATGGAGTAGGGCTCGTAGTGAACGATCGCCTGGGGGTCCGCGGCGGTGATGGAATCCGCGGCCTTTTGGTGGAGCGCGTCGAGGTGCTGGGTGGCCGCCCCACAATTGCCGAGAGCGAGGTAGCACAGCGGGTATGCGCTGCCGGGCCACGGTTCATTCATGATGTCGTACCCCATCATGCCTGGTAGCGACCCCATTTTCTCGGCGACGTGCTTCCACATGGCAGCATAGCGTTCTTGCAGGCCAACGCCACCGGGGCCGGGCTTATTCGTCAGGAAGTTGTCATAGGCGCGGATCAGGCCGATGTTGACCGCTTGGTTCGTCGGGAAGCCGACTTTCAGCAGGCTCGGCAGACCGTCGTCGATAACCGCCCAGTCAGGGGCGAACTCGCCTTCGAACTTCTCGTTGTACATGTCCTGGTGGGCGTCGATCAGCGTCATGATGCCGCGTTTGCTCAGCATCTTGACAGTGTTCGCGATAGAGTCCAGGTATGCGTCGTCGTACTGTCCCGGTTCGGGCTCGACGGCTTTCCAAATGATGCCCAGGCGGACGGAGTCAAAACCTTCCTTGGCAAGCCAATCGGCGTCGTCCTCGTTGACGCTACCGGCTTCGGCGGTGTACGGCGGGTGTTTGTACACCATGTTGACGCCCTGGGTAAGGACCGCGCGGCCGTTGCCGTCGGTGTACCATTTTCCGCTTTGCCCGATGTGCTCTCGGGCGGTGATGGAGGCCGGTTCCTGTTGGCTTCCGGCCTGGGCCGTGCGTGGTATCAAAGTCATTGCCGACGCCACCAGCACGGCGGCTGCGATGATGGCGAACAGTGCGCGACTATGTGTTGCCGCCAACCCGCGGGTACGTGTTGCAAACGATGCGCGGTGTGGCGCGGGGGAGCTGCTCGGGCGTTAGGGTAGGGGCGTTGTGCTTAGGCGGCGGTCGGCCCGTGAGCACGTCGCTTCATCTATGAGGAGGTTAAAGGAAGAATGGCAGGGGTTTCACACGTTTCAGGCGATTCACGCGTTTCGGCGGTTTCGGAGGCTTCCCGTGGTGACGAGGATGTGACCATCCGGCGCGCTCAGGAGGATGATAGGGATTTCCTTATCCGCATGAACCACTTGACGGAGACGTGGGGCGATGAGGACGCTGCCCAGGAGCGGGACTTTTCCGAATCGGACTGTCACTACGTCGGCAAGTGGACCCCTGACCAGGGCGGAGTGATTGTGGTTCAGGATGGTGAGCCGATTGGTGCGGCGTGGTTGCGTACGTTTACCGCAGAGGATCCGGGGACCGGTTTCGTGGAGGAGAAGTATCCGGAGGTGGCGATCGCTCTGGCACCAGGTCACACTGGCGAGGGTCTCGGGCGTCGCTTATTGACGGCTGCCCTGGATCAGGCGCGGGATGATGGGCGCCCCGGAGTGAGTTTGTGCGTAGAGAAGGGTAATGACCGTGCCCAGGCGTTGTATGAGAAACTTGGTTTTCGCTACGTGACGACAAGGGAGTCTGAGGGTAGTACATACACGGTGATGGTTCATACGTATGAATGATCGGACTAATGATCGGAGCAAAACTCTATGAAATCCATGGTCACTGATTATTTGGACGAGGTTCTCGAGGACGTTCGCCCAGGTGATCGGGGTGCTCCCGCGAGCTACATTCCGGAACTAGCCAATGTTGACCCCGAGAGATTCGGTGTGAGCTTGGCGACGATCGACGGCAAGGTGTACGGCTCGGGTGATACCGAGACCGAGTTCACCATTCAGTCGATCGCGAAGCCATTTGTGTATGCGCTTGCCCTGGAAGACCGTGGTTTTCGTGACGTGTTGAAGCGTGTCAGCGTGGAACCGTCCGGTGAGGCTTTCAACGAGGTGTCCCTAGACGAGGAAGGCCGCCCGCTCAACCCGATGATTAATGCGGGCGCGCTGACGACGCATTCCTTGGTGGGCGGCGACGATTGGACCCAGGGCCAGCGCTTGCAGCGGATCATCGACGGGTTGTCAGCCTTCGCTGGCCGTCGGCTGCAGGTTGATGAGCGGGTGTGCGGCTCGGAGCTGGACCATGCCCACCGGAACTTGTCTATCGCCCACATGCTCCGCAGCTACGACATATTCCCCCAGGATCCGCGCGTGATCGTGGAGGGCTACACGCGGTCCTGCTCTCTTCTGGTATCGACGCGGGACCTGGCGATCATGGCCGCGACCTTGGCGAATAAGGGCATCAACCCGATCACTGGCGAGAAGGTGGTGTCGGGTCGCGTGGTCCGCCAGGTGTTGAGCGTCATGACGACGTGCGGCATGTATGACGCCGCGGGCGACTGGGTGACCCAGGTCGGCATCCCGGCTAAGTCGGGCGTCGCGGGTGGTTTGATCGGCGCGTTGCCTGGTCAGATTGGGGTGGCGACGTTCTCGCCTCGGCTGGACGAGCATGGCAATAGTGTGCGTGGCGTCCGCCTGTTTGAGCGGATGTCCCGGGATATGGGGATCCACCTCATGGAGGTTCCGCCGTCGGTGCAGACGGTGATCCGGAACACGACGGTGCTGGTCCAGGACCTGACTGACGACGAAAAGTCGCAGGGGGTGAAGCCGCAAAAGATCAAGGTCTATTCGATCCAGGGGAGTTTGCGTTTCGCTGGTGCGGAGAAGATTGTCCGCGAGTTCTCTAGCACGACGATTAAAGAGCCGGCGGTGGCCCTGGACTTGACCGATGTTCACGCGTTGGATGGGGTCGCGCGGCGCATGATTCTGGAGGTGGCTCGCCGTTTAACTCTGGACGGGAAGCGCGTGTATCTGATCGACCCGGCGGATGTTATTCCGAAGCCCGATCCAGGTGATGGTGGGCAGGTCATTGTTGTGCAGGATCGCGCGGAGCTCAGGGCCCATCAGCCGGAGAAGCGTAAGAAGGGGAAGAAAGGTAAGTCCGCTAAGAAAGGGAAGAAGAAATAGCCGACGTTAGGCCTGATGAGCCTGGTGCCGCACACGCGAAACCCAGTGTTTCGTCGCGAATACGACCATGAATGTGCAGCCCTGCACGACCACTATCATGCCTCCGCTGGATACGTCGGTCCAGTAGCTGATTAGCAGGCCGCTCATGGCCGTCACCCAGCTGATAACCGGCGTCCAAATGAGGGTGCTGCGCATGCGCGCGAAAATGAGAAGGCTGATCGCGCCGGGGGTGATCAGCATGGCGACAACGAGGATCACGCCCACCGCCTGCATCGACGCCACAATGACGAGCGCGAGCATGGTCAGCATGAATCCGCGCATGAGTGTGGGATTGATGCCGAGCGACCGGGCGTTGATCGCGTCGAAACTCCAGAGAGTAATGTCCCGCCGTTTAATCAGGACAAGTGCCGACGCCAGTAGCGCGATGACGACAACTTGGATGAGGGCGGATTGCCGCACACCCAGGAGATTTCCGAAGAGGATGGAGTGGAGGTCGGTTGTCGACGGCGTCATGGAGATGAGTACCAGACCGAACGCGAAAAACGTGGTGAAGACGATGCCGATGGCGGTGTCGTCTTTGAGGTTTGTTTTTCCGCGGATGGTTCCGATAAGGCCGACGGTGAGCAGTGCGGCGATCAGCGCGCCGATGGAGAACGGGGTGCCCAGGATGTAGGAGATCACGACGCCGGGAAGGACGGCGTGCGAGATCGCATCGCCTAAGAGCGACCATCCCAGCAGAATTATCCAGGCGGAGAGAAGTCCGGTGCACAGTGCCGTCACAGAGGTGACGATGACAGCGCGCTGCATGAAGCTATAGGTGAATGGTTCGATAAACGCTGATGCGAGTGATGCGTGGATCGGTGCGCCAGAAAACGTGTCAGGGAACGCGCCGGTTAACGCAAAGGGGTTCATTCTGCGTCGCCGTCCTTCCTCATATCCTCCATCAGCGCGGTTCCCAACAAAACGCTGGGCGAAGCGGCGAAGAGCGTGTCGTCCGGTGCCCCGTCGCTAATAATTGTTTTTTGCAGGACAAGGATCCGATCCATCGAGCGAAGCGTGCCGAGGTGGTGCGTTGAAAGCAGGATGAGGGCGCCGCGATCGCGCCGGGCGGTGAGCACGCGGAATAAGACTTCTTCGGTGTCCTGATCAACGCCGGCGAAGGGCTCATCCAAGATGAGGATCGGCGCCTGGGTGGCGAGTGCGCGAGCGATGAAAACGCGCTTCTTCTGCCCTCCGGAGAGCTGCCGGATGGAGCGGGTGGCGTAGGCGGTCATTCCTACGCTGGCCAGCGCCTCGTCGGCAGTGGTTTTGTTGTCGCGAGTGGGGTGCCGGAATGCGGTGAGGACAACGTCGCGCACGGTCATGGGGAAATCCCAGTTCACGGCCTCGGTTTGCGGCATGTAGGTGATGCGCCCGTCGACGGTCAGGGTCCCGGTGGTGGGGCGCAGTTGGCCGGTGATGGCGTTGAATAGCGTCGATTTGCCGGCGCCGTTCGCCCCGATGATCGCGGTCATGCTTCCGGGGAAGAACGACGCGGTGACGTCGCGCAGTGCGGTCACGGGTTCGCCGGAGTTGTGCGTGTAGGTCACTCCGAGATTATCGACGCTGACCAGGGGTTTTCGCGGTGTTTCGGCCTGCATTAGCTGGTGAGTCCTTTGCTGATGGTGTCGGCGTCGTACCGGATGAGGTCCAGGTAGGTGGGGACGGGGCCGTCTTGGTCGGACAGCGAGTCGACGTAGAGGATGCCGCCGTCTTTTGCCCCGGTGGCGCGGACGATTTGTTCGCGGGGGCCGGAGTCCACGGTGGATTCGCAGAACACGGCGGGGACCTGGTGTTCGCGCACGAACTCCTCGGTCTCCTTCATGCGTTGAGGTGTGGCTTCGGTTTCCGCGTTGACGGGCCAGATGTAATGCTCGGTGAGCCCCGCGTCTTTGGCTAAGTAGGAGAACGCTCCTTCGCAGGTCACGAGCGCGCGCTTGTCCTTGGGGACGGTCTCGAGGTCCGCGCGGAGGTCGTTACCGATGGTGTCCAGCTTGTCGGAGTATTTCTTCGCGTTGTCGTTGTAGTCGTCTTTGTGGTCGGGATCGATGTCCCCGAGAGCCTTCGCGATGGTGGTCGCGTACTTCTTCACGTTGGTGGGGCTCATCCACGCGTGCGGGTTGTCCTCGCCGCTGGCTTCACCGTCGGTGATCGGGAGTGGCTCAATCCCATCCGTGGCGACGACGCGTTTGGCGTCGGAATTGCTGGTGAGCTTGTCCAACCAGTGCTCGAGCCCGAGACCATTCGAGATGATGAGGTCCGCTTTTGCTGCCGATTTGAGGTCCGACGGGGTGGGGTCGTAGCCATGGATTTCGGTGCCGGGCTTGGTGAGGGAGTTGACGTTGACGTGGTCGCCGGCGACGTTCCGGGCGATGTCGGCGAGGACCGTGAACGTTGCCAAGACGTCTTTCTTCCCATTGTCATCGTCGGAGAGGGCGCTGCAGCCGCTGGCAGTGAGCCCGACGACGAGCGCGGCGGCGATGGCGGGCAGGATTTTTGCGTGTCGACGGGGGTGTTTGGATGCGGTGGATCGTGAGCGCGGATTATGCGTCGGGGAGGAAGCGCCGAGTGAGGGAGCCATGTGAATCCTTACGTTCGGGTGTTAGTTCTTAGTTTTCGGTTGTCGTTTCTTGGGGATTGGGGACGTGGTGGATATGTCCGTTTATCAGGGATTTAGCGGAAGGTAGTGCCCGGATATACCAACCCCCTGAATAAAAAATTCATCGTGTTCATTATAAAAGTTCAATGCAATGTATTTTCAAACTGGGGGGAACCTTATGTCCACCCGCCGAGGCTGTCAAGGGCCTTGGTTCGGTGGCCCTAGTTTGATAGCTCCAGCATGTCCACGGTCCTGCTCCGATGACCTCGGACCCCTAGCTTGATGTGCTGGTCACCTAATACGATGAGGGGCATGCACGTTTCTGATTTGCCGGACCGTACCCAGGACTACCTGAAGGTGATTTATGACCTGGGCGAGTGGAACGCGGGCCCGGTCACGTCGACGCGGATCGGCGAAGTCCTAGGGCAGAAAGCGTCGACGGTGTCAGAGGCGTTGAAGCGGCTGGTGCAGCAGGGGCTCATTGTTCATGAGGCGTATAAGCCCATCGAGCTCTCCTCAACCGGGCGACCATTGGCTTTGCAAATGGTTCGTCGGCATCGCTTGCTGGAGATGTATCTGTGCGAGTGCGTCGGTTATAGCTGGGATGAGGTTCACGACGAGGCCGAGCACCTCGAGCATGCTGTGTCGGACATATTTGTCGAGCGTATCGCGGCTCTCATGGGCAATCCCACGCGCGATCCGCATGGCGATCCCATCCCGGACAAGGAGGGCAATGTCGCTGAGACCGATCCTGGCTTGCCGTTGGATACTGCGCAGGAAGGCGACGTGGTGGGGATTGTGCGCATTGCTGACCGCGACTCGGGTCTTTTGCGTTACTTAGCGACGAAGGGGATTGTGCCGGGGGTCGATGTCGTCGTTTTGCCGCGTCCTTATGGCGGGATGATGAATATCCAGCTCGTGGATGAAGGGGAGGGTGGTTCCAGCGCGGCGAACGCCTCCACGTCAGCGGGTACCGAGAACGGGGTTGATATAGCAAGCATTAGCGCAGCGTCGGCAAGGGATATCAGGGTCAAATAGGTGACGAGGTGAAGCCCCCGTCGGCAAGTGATTTTCGGGAGTGCAAGGGAATCAGTTAATTGTTACTTGATCGTTATGTTGTTCTTATAATACCAGGTAAACTTTTTATAGAGCCAGCTTAAAAGCTGCAGATTAGTGGCAAAAATGCCCCTTTTTGCTGCGAGATGGTAGCGGAGCTGAGATAAGCCAACTAATGTGAGTTGTGTTCGGTACGCGAAAGCGTTCAGACAACCTAACGTAGATTGGCATGCTCCTGCTTGACGTGCTTCCCATTTCGGTCAAGTCCTTTGTAGCACGCCTGCTGCGTTGTTTTAGCAGTTTTATTAGATATATTGCGTAACTATCAGTAAAGGAGATTTACGTGGCTGATCAGAAGTTCATTCAGGCCGTGCTCGAGTCCACCGCTTTTGACAAGAATGGCGACAAGGTTGGCAAGGTTGGCCAGCTTTTCGTCGACAGCAATAGCGGTGAGCCGACGTTCGTAGCCGTGAACACCGGACTGTTTGGTCGCAATAGTTCTCTCGTCCCGCTGGCTGGCGCTAAGCTGAACAACGAGGAACTCCATGTTGCTCACACCAAGGATGAGATCTCGGACGCTCCGAACATCTCTGACACCGACGAAGGTCTGGAGCCCGAGGAAGAAGAGCGTCTGTACAAGCACTACGGCTTGACGACGCAGGACTCCGCTCAGACTCAGACCTCTGACCGCGGAAACGCTGCTCAGGCTGGTACTGCTGCTGGGACCGGCGCTGCCGCTGGAACCGCTGCTGGTACGACGGGTCGTCGTGAGGAAACTACGAAGACCTCTGCTGAGACGAAGAAGACCTCCGCTGACACTGGCAAGAAGGCTGCTACCTCCGACGACGGTTCCGTGATCCGTTCCGAAGAACAGCTCAACGTTAACAAGGAGAAGGTTGCCTCCGGCCGTGCCCGCCTGCGCAAGTACGTCGTCGAGGACACCGAAACCGTCGAGGTACCGGTCAGCCGCGAAGAGGTGAAGGTCGAGCGCGAGAAGCTCTCGCCGGAGGAAGCCAAGAAGCTGGGCAACACCCGCATTGGCGAAGAGAACGCCGACGTTGTGCTCCACGAGGAGCAGGTCAACGTTGACAAGGAAACCGTGCCGGTGGAGAAGATCAACCTGAACAAGGAGACCGTCACCGAGAAGCAGAAGGTTTCCGAGGACCTCAAGAAGGAACGCGTCGAGTTCCAGGACGAGACCAAGGACGGCAAGAAGTAGTCCAAGTGGACTATTAGTCCGCGAGCTATGGTCCCGTGATCTCATGGGTTCACGGCGCTCGGAGGATTAGTTCTCTTTCATAGTTAGACAAACGGCGTGCTTACCAGCCTGGTAGGCGCGCCTTTTGTTGTGTCTGAGGGGCTTTAACTCTGCTTTGCGATGGTGTTTGCGCGGTTCGCACCCGCGTGTTGGAAAACTGTGGGGGTATGTAGGGGTCGGTTGTGAAAACTGCGGGTGGATATGGTCAATTTTTGGCCATTTTTCTGGCATATCGCCCCGCACTTTTCGTTGGGCCGCGTATTCCGCCGCAGTTTTCGAGCTCAGACGCGAGAAAACCTAGGAATTTCCCGCTTATATTCCTCATCCGCACGTTTCCCGCGGTTTACTCCAGCGATGTGCACTGCGGTTTCATCACATTCCCCACGGCCCCCACCGAGCTTTTAATCGTCGACAATCTTGTTTAGGAATTTTTCGACGATCCGCCGGGTCTGCAGCGTCTCGGTGAGGAAGCCGTCGTGCCCGGTCGGCGTCGTAATTTTTGACAGCCCAATGAAGTTGCCGAGGTTGCGCGACAGGTGTTCCTGCTGGTGAAACGGGTAGAGGATGTCGGAATCGACGCCGGCAACCATGATCGGGACGGTGCATTCGCCGAGGACGGCGTTCATGCCGCCGCGCCCGCGTCCGATGTCGTGGCGGTTGAGCGCGTCGGTGAGGATCACGTAGCTCCCGGCGTCGAACCGTGCGGCGAGCTTGGAGGCCTGCGAATCCAGGTAGCTTTCGATGGAAAAGCGCTGGTCACGGTGCCGGTAGGGGCCGTATGGATCTTCGTCGCGCTGAGGGTCGGCGCCGAATCGCTCGTCGAGCTCGAGCTCGCCCCGATAAGTTAGGTGTGCAATGCGCCGCGCCTGGCCGATCCCGTGAGTGGGCGCCCGCCCGGTGCCGTAATAGTCGCCGCCCTGCCAATCAGGGTCGGCCTCGATGAACCGGATTTGCGCAGATTGAATGCCGATTTGCCACGCGCTCGCTCGGGCGGAAACCGCGATAACCAGTGCCGACGCGACCACGTCGGGGAACATGATGCACCATTCCAGGGCCCGCGCCCCGCCCATCGATGCGCCAACGACGGCGTGAAGCCGCCGGATGCCGAGTTGCTCCAGCGCGCAGTGTTCGGCATCGACCATGTCCCGCATGGATAGGGCCGGGAAGCGCGACCCCCACGGTGCTCCATCAGGACTTATCGACGACGGACCCGTGCTGCCATTGCAGCCTCCCAGGACATTCGTGCAAAGGACGAGGTAGCGGTCTGTGTCGAAGCCGAGGCCTGGGCCGATGAGCCCTTGCCACCATTCGGCGGCGTTGCCATCGCCCGTGAGAGCATGCTCGATGAGGATTATCGGGCGGTCGAGAGGGTTTGGGGGAGGGGTGGCGTCTGGCGTTAGGTCGGGCGCGACATCGCCCGGTGTTGAGTCGGGCATCGTGTCGCCCGGTGTGGTGTAAAACGCGTATATGCGGAGCGACGCGCCAGGTAGCGGAACACCAGCCTCCGTCACCCATGGGTCGTCGGCCGGCGAGAAAGGCACGTCGACGTACTGCCCATTGGGCGGAAGCGTTACCTGTTCGGTCACGGCCGACACCTCCTTATTGTCTGGCGTGCCCACCCCGACAACACACGGGCGCACAACACACGGCCAAAGGGCCGGCCATCGTTGCGCGGCCAGCCCCTCGTCGGCAAGAAGATTAACCCTTAGAAAATTAACCTAGAAGATTAAATTTGCTCAAAGGCCTGCTTGAGGTCGTTGATGATGTCGTCGATGTCCTCGATGCCGACAGAGAGTCGGATGGTTGACTCGTTGATTCCCGCAGCACGCAGCGCCGGCTCATCGGACTGGGAGTGCGTGGTCGAGGCCGGGTGGACAACCAGCGACCGCACGTCGCCAACATTGGCCAGGTCCGAGTGCAGCTTCAGGGCGTCAATGAACTTCCACGCCGTGTCGCGCCCGCCATCGATGTCGAATGAGAACACCGAGCCGGGGTATTTCAGCCCCAGTTTCTCCTTGACCGAATACCATGGCGAACTCTTCAGCCCAGGGAAGTTAACCTTCGTGACCTTCGGATTGCTTTCCAGATATTCAGCGACTTTCTGCGCATTTTCGTTATGCTTTGCGATGCGAAGAGATAAGGTATCCAGACCTTGGGCAGTGACCCACGCGTTAAACGGCGATGGCGTCGCACCCGTATCGCGGAGCAACCCCGCGCGAGCCTTCAACCCGAACGCCACATTCCCCAGGTCCGCGTACTTCAACCCGTGGTACGCGGGATCCGGCTCGACAAAATCGGGGAACAGCGGCTTGCCGTCGCGCTCCACCGTCCAATCGAACTTCCCGCCGTCGATTAACACACCGCCAAGCCCGGACCCGTTGCCGGTGTAAAACTTCGTCAACGACGCCACAACAACGTCGGCACCCAGCTCCAAAGGACGCACAGCAGCCGCCGTCGCCACAGTATTGTCGACGATCAAGGGTACGGAATGCTCATGGGCAACCTCCGCGATCGCCGGAATGTCCAGGATATCGGCCTGCGGGTTGGCGAACGTCTCGCCATAAAACGCCACCGTGTTGTCCTTCGCGGCCGCGTCCCACGACTGCGGATCGTCCGGATCCTCCACGAACGTGACCTCAATCCCGAGCCGACGGAACGTGTGTGCCAACAGCGTCTCCGTGCCGCCATACAAGCGCGGTGACGACACGATATGCGACCCCGACCTCGCGATATTCAGGAACGCCGCCGTCTCCGCCGCCTGACCGGACGCGAAGAGCACCGCATGCGTTCCACCCTCAAGGGAAGCCAACCTATTTTCGACGGCGGCCACCGTCGGATTTGTCAGGCGCGAGTAAATCGGGCCCTCGTCCTCCAGGCCGAAGCGCTGCTTGGCGTGCTCGGCGGAGTCGAAAACGTATGAGGACGTGAGGTAAATCGGGAGGTTTCGTGAGCTTGTCTCACTATCGACCGGCTGGCCGGCGTGGATGGCGCGGGTCTTGAAGCCCCACTGGTCGGCGTTGCTGTTGTCGTACTTGGTTGTCATGGTGTTTCCTCAAAATTCGTTGTGTTGGTCTTGTGTGGTGGTTTTGTGGCCGTCGGGTTTGTGTGGCTGTCGGTTTTCTCGCCGTCTGGCTCTCGGGACGTTTGCCCTAAACGTTTTCCCTGGCGCCCGAGGTGGCGTAGCCGCTTGTGGAGAAACGGTGTGGTCGTTACCCGAAGGTAAGCTCTTCCGAACTCATAAAAAGAGATTAATGTACCGCTCGGTCTAGTGCAAACCGCCCTGTCTATTTTGCGTAAATATGCCCAGCTCAGAGCTATGAAAAATTCTAGACTAAGCGGTATGTAGATTGTGTGTTGTACGAGGCTTATAGTTCACTGCATGTGGGATGTTAATCGTGTGTTGGCGATGCTCACGCGCTGGTGGATGAACGCAACACGTTGCTGTCACGCGGAGTTCACGTCCGCGTGCCGAAAACTGCGGAGGTATACCGTGATCGGTTGTGAAAACTGAACTGCTCCCCACTAGTCGGTGTCTAATTTCTCAGTCCAACTAACGGGGAGCAGTTCAGGAACGCATATCCGCGACATCGACGAATCCACCCCCGTTTGGGCTCGGAATCAAATATCCCTTCCCGCTGGCTGTGGGGAGCGACTAGTCTTGGTTGCAGAGCGAGTTCCCGCTGGCAAGGCAGTGAAACAAGATGGTACCCCGCTAGGAAAAGGGGTCGATGAAGTGGCCTTATGTCGGCGGGAACTTGTTTATGATGCCGGCCCCACTACCCGCGGGGTTGAGGCACCGGCCCCTCCAACCGTGGGGCTGTAATAAACACCCTGCTACAAAGTGGGGTAATAACCCGTCGTTGAGGTAGATCATCCTCGACGTGTCTCAAGTGAACATTCGCTCGAGGCAAAGGTAGCCTGATGGCACTTACGCAAGTGATCAGTAGCTGATCAGTAATGCGAGGGTGTGCGAATGGATTGTCGGCACTCTGGGGAGAGCTTCCGCATCGATGGGGAATAAGCCAGGTCAACACGCTGCGCACCCATGCAGCATGTTGTTACACCGATAACAGATCGAGGTTTACAGTGTCCGAGCAATCCGCATCCCGCCCCTCCGACAATCAGGGCAACGAACCAACTGATCAACACAACGAGGTATCTCCGACGGCGACCACTTCGGAATCCCACACCCCTTCGTCGGAAGCCTGGGACGTCCCGGTAGCCGCGCCGGGGTCGTCGTCGGAAAGAATCGGGGTCGTCATGACCTCGACGGACATTATTACGTCGGCGGAAACGCACTCGCAGCGGGCGAAGAGCGCGCAGAGTTTTCGTGAGGAAACCGACCTACTGGGCACTCTGCAGGTTCCCGCCGACGCCTACTACGGTGTGCACACGCTGCGCGCGGTCGAGAATTTCCAGATTTCGCGGACGAACATCAATCACGTTCCGGAGCTCATCCGCGGCATGGTGATGGTCAAGAAAGCCGCCGCCATCGCGAACCGCGAAGTCCACGCGCTACCAGCCAAAAAGGCGGAGGCGATTATCTGGGCTTGCGATCAGATTCTCGACAAACACCGCGGGATGGATCAGTTTCCTATCGACGTGTTCCAGGGCGGGGCGGGCACGTCCGTGAATATGAACACGAATGAAGTCGTCGCGAATTTCGCGCTCGAATACCTGGGGGAGCCGAAGGGTAATTACGACGTTATTAATCCAAACGACGACGTCAATATGTCCCAATCGACGAATGACGCTTACCCAACCGGTTTCCGTTTAGGTTTGCACTTCGCGATTGAACAATTGGCGAACCATGTCGACGCTCTGGAACGCGCATTCCTGGCCAAGGGAAATGAATTCAACGACGTTATGAAAATGGGGCGGACGCAATTACAAGATGCCGTCCCCATGTCATTAGGACAAGAATTCCGTGCGTTTGGAAACAATTTGGCGGAAGAGCGGAGTCAGCTGGAACGTGCTCAAAGCCAACTACGTGAGATGAACCTGGGCGCGACGGCCATCGGCACCGGCCTGAACACTCCTGCGGGGTATCAAGCAGCGGTGATCCGCGCACTAAGCACAGTGTCTGGCCTGGACATTAAGCCCGCCCGCGACCTGATCGAGGCAACCAGCGACACGGGCGCGTATGTCAACGCGCACTCGGCCGTCAAACGTCTGGCAATGAAATTATCGAAGATTTGCAATGATTTGCGTCTTCTGTCGTCGGGGCCGCGTGCCGGGTTAAACGAAATTAATCTCCCCGAACGCCAGGCGGGCTCGTCGATTATGCCGGCGAAGGTTAACCCGGTTATTCCGGAAGTCGTTAATCAAATTTGTTTCAAAGTCTTTGGAAACGACGTCACCGTCGCGATGGCTGCGGAAGCCGGACAATTGCAGTTGAACGTGATGGAACCGGTGATCGCGCAATGTGCGTTCGAATCGGTGCGGTTCCTCGTGCGGGCCTGCACGACGCTGCGCACCCGCTGCGTCATCGGAATCACCGCTAACGAGACCGTTTGCCGCCGTTATGTAGACAATTCGATCGGAATCATCACGTATCTGAACCCGCTGATCGGCCACCACTGGGGCGATGTGATTGGTAAAGAAGCGGCTCAGACCGGCCGATCCGTGCGCGACCTCGTTCTGGAGAAAGGGCTGCTGGATAGAGATACGCTTGACGATGTCCTCAGCCATCACAACCTACTGAGCCCCAGCTTCCACGGAAAACTATACAACGGGGTCGAGGAAGACTAACGGTGCGCTCGGGATGGGTGCGCCAAAAACTGACGACGCGCTCAGGGCGGGGCACACGAATCAGCCTGGTGCCCCCGTCGCACCTGTCCCCCCCGAGTCACCTAGCGCGGGCCGCCAGTGGCGGCAGACTCAACTAGGTACCTTCAACGCAGGTAAACCCCTACCGGTGCAGGACGTCGATGATCGTGTTGAAGGTCTTTGACGGCCGCATCACAGCGTTGACCTTGTCATCCGACGGCCAGTAGTAGCCGCCCAAGTCGACCTCGGAGCCCTGCACAGAGAGCAGCTCTTCCGCGATCTGATCCTTCTTCTCGTCGAGAGCGTCGGCAATCGGCTTGAAAGCCGCAGCCAAATCGGCATCGTCGGTCTGCTGAGCCAACGCCTTCGCCCAACCCAACGCGAGGTAGAAGTGCGAGCCGCGGTTGTCGATCTCGTTGACCTTACGCGACGGGGAATGCCCCTCTTCCAGCACACTCTCGGTGGCCTTATCCAGCGCATCGGCAAGGATCCCAGCGCGATCGTTCCCGTCCTTGCGGGCAAAGAAGCGGAACGATTCCGCCAGGGCAAGGAACTCACCCAGCGAATCCCAACGCAGGTGGTTTTCCTCTTGCAGCTGCTGCACGTGCTTCGGTGCGGATCCGCCCGCACCGGTTTCGAAGAGCCCGCCACCAGCGATCAGCGGAACCACAGACAGCATCTTTGCTGACGTGCCCAGCTCCATGATGGGGAAGAGATCGGTCAGGTAATCACGCAGCACGTTGCCGGTGACCGAGATGGTGTCCTCGCCCTTGCGGATGCGGTCGATCGAGTACTTCGTGGCGGCGACGGGATCCATGATCTGGATGTCCAGGCCGTCGGTGTCCTCGTCCTTCAGGTATTCCTCGACCTTCGCACGCACGTTGTTGTCGTGTGCGCGCTCCGGGTCGAGCCAGAACACGGCCGGCATTCCCGACAGGCGTGCGCGCTCAACGGCCAGGCCGACCCAGTTGCGCACCGGGATGTCCTTCGTCTGGCAGGCGCGCCAAATGTCGTTGGCCTCGACGTCGTGCTCCATCAGCACGGTGCCGGACTTGTCGACGACCTGCACCTTCCCGTCGGACGGCATCACGAACGTCTTGTCGTGCGAACCGTATTCTTCCGCCTTCTGAGCCATCAGCCCGACGTTCGGAACGGTGCCCATCGTCGTCGGGTCGAAAGCGCCGTTCTCGCGGCAGTCGTCGATAACTGCCTGGTAAACACCGGCATATGACGAATCCGGAATGACTGCCAAGGTGTCTTGTTCTTCGTCATCGGCGTTCCACATATGGCCGGAGGTGCGGATCATCGCGGGCATGGAGGCGTCGATAATGACGTCCGACGGGACGTGAAGGTTCGTGATGCCCTTGTGGGAGTTCACCATCGCCAGAGCAGCGTTGTCCTTCAGGGCCTGCTCGAACGCGTCCTTAATCTCGTCGCCGTTGTCCAGATCCGACAGGCCTTCAAGGATGGCGCCTAAACCGTTTTCGCCATTGAGGCCGGCGGCAAGTAGTTCTTCGCCGTACTTGTCGAAAACATCGTGGAAGTAGGCGCGGACCACGTGACCGAAGATCACCGGGTCCGATACCTTCATCATGGTTGCCTTCAGGTGGACAGAGAACAGCACACCCTCCGCCTTCGCGCGGCTGACCTGGGCACGGAGGAACGTGTCCAGTGCCTTCGCGCTCAGCACGGTGCCGTCGACAATCTCGCCCTTGAGAACAGGGAGGGATTCCTTAAGAACGGTGGTTTCGCCATTCGGGGCGACCAGCTGAATCCGCAGTTCATCGTCGTTCTCAAGAACCGCCGACTGCTCGTTGTGCCGGAAATCGTCCGACTCCATCGTCGACACGTTGGTCTTGGAGTCCTTGCTCCATTCACCCATTGTGTGCGGGTGCTTGCGGGCGAAGTTCTTGACGGCCTTCGGCGCGCGACGGTCCGAGTTACCCTCGCGCAGAACAGGGTTAACGGCAGAGCCCTTGACCGAGTCGTAGCGGGCGCGAGCGTCGCGTTCCTCGTCCGTCGACGGCTCCTCGGGGTAATCCGGGAGTTCGTATCCAGCGGCCTGAAGCTCCTTAATCGTCGCCTTGAGCTGGGGTACCGACGCTGAAATGTTCGGCAGCTTCACAATATTTGCGTCCGGGGTCTTTGCCAGCGCACCCAGTTCGGCCAGCGCATCGTTGACCCGCTGGTCCTCCGGCAGCACATCATTGAACGCCGCCAAGGTGCGCGCCGCCAATGAAATATCCCGGGTTTCGACGTCGACACCGGCGGTTGACGCAAACGCTTCCACCACTGGCTTCAACGAATACGTTGCCATCAAAGGCGCTTCATCGGTACGGGTGTAGATAATTGTTCCCATGGTGGGGCAAAACTCCCTTACTCGCTAAATATTGTTCAGGATTATGCGTGCTGTGCGTGCCAAGGCCGGTGTCCGGGCAAGATTACTGCCGACGGTGTGCAGATGTTGTGATCTGCATATGATGTGCATATACAGCATTGATCTGCGGATTCGTGCAGTGCGTCATCACCTAGACAAGGCCTGGGTAGCAAAGCTATCAACATAGCGGATACTTCCTTTTTCTAGAGTACGTGACGACGCCACAAATGCGACTCCACGATGTGAGGCACCCCCACAGACGGGGCGACGATACGCTCGTCGAGAAGGTGGGGATGTGACGGTTGGTCCCCGCAGCTGGGGCTGGGGAGCGATGGGCGTGCCTACCTGGCTGGAGCGGGGTCCCCTAGGGCGCTATTCCCCGCGCGAAGGTGTCCAGTAACCATGAGGAAAAGCCCGGTTCGAGTTGCTCCAACGTGGCTGGAAGAGGCCGGCTCAGAAGGCCCACTCCCATTTGGAACTGTGCTGGGCTGATTTCTGGGCGAACCAGCCCAGCGTTTTTAGCGCGATTCAGTACGGGTTCCACCTGACTCAAAGCCTTCGTGCGTAAAGCTGTAATCCGATCATAAAGTTCAGGCGACACAGCGATCTTTTCAGCTATTTGTGCCACCAAAGCGCCCATTCGTAATTCGTAATCGTCGGCAATGAAAGCTGACCATGTAGTGGCCGGATCTTCATCCCAGGACGGCGCGTCAACGTACTGATCACACACTGCTTTGAACCGGGCCACCATTTCTTCGGCGACGCCCACAAAGAGGTCCTCGCGTGTAGGGAAGTGCCGGTAGAGGGTAGCGATGCCAACCCCAGCATCCTGTGCGATGGACCGCAGTGAAATATCTGGACCGTTGGTGGCAAAACCTTGCCACGCAGCGTCAATGATGGCGGCACGGCTGGCAGTCGCGTCTGCACGCACGATGTTTCTCCTAGTGGTGTGGTCTCAGCGCTTGAAACCGTTGATGGGTTCACATTCTGTCACGTCTGGCGCGTTTGCGCCAATCTAAACGGAGCGCTATGCTCCATTTGCATTCGGAGCGAAGTGTTCCGTTTATTCGGGTAACGCCGACAGGTCGCACTTTCGGGTCCTACCTAGGGGTTAACCACGTCCATGCACGTCAACGGCCACGTCGCACGACACAGACAGCATCGCGGAAAACGACGACGGTCGCGTTACACGGCGAAACAAATCAGAAAAACAGAAAAAGAGGAGACCTTATGGCAATGAACAGCGGTTCCACGGAGGTGACCACCAAGAGCGCCCAGGCCACCACACACGCCACTAACACCACGGAATCCACCACGAACCAGGCACCTAACAACGCCACCAACGAGGCGTCGACAAACACGTCGAAAACCACTGAACACACGTCGGCTGGAAAAGTAGTGGGTATTGTGCTCGGCCTCCCCGCCATCGTCACCCTCATGCTGTTGTCCTTCTTGGCACCGGCAGTGAATTCCGGTGCGAAAGATCTCCCGCTCGCTGTCAGCGGGCCGGACCAGGCGGTTAACCAACTCACTCAAAACATGGAGCACAACGAGCCCGGGGTGTTTGAGATCAAACATGTTGACGACGCCAAACAGGTCGTTCACGACCGCGAGGCCATCGGAGGCATCGCGCTGGGACAGCCGACGGCCGGCCCCAACGGCACCCCTGTTCCCACTGCCGAGGTGATTACCGCGACAGGTGCCGGAACTACATATCTCCAGGTCATGAATGGGGTCACCCAAACGCTCACGGCGCAAGGTGCCCAGGTCACCACCACAGATGTGGCCCCGCCAGCTTCCGGCGACGAACATGGAACCGCCTTCGCTACTCTGGCGCTCCCGATGGCGTTTGGCGGCATGATCTCCGCAGTCGTCCTGTCTACCCAGGTCCGCGGAGGACGCACTCGCCGATTTCTCGCCTGCGGGGCGTTCGCCATCATCGCTGGCTTCATCTTGGCCGCTGTGATGCGCTTCGGCTTCGACGTCGTCGACGGAAGTTATTGGGAAATCGTGGGCACATTATCGCTGGCCATCGTCGGTGTTTCGATGTTCGTACTCGGCATGGAGTCCAAGTTCGGCTACGCGGGATTGGGCATTGGCGCTGTGTTCGTCATGTTCCTGTCGAACCCGCTCTCCGGCATGCAAACGGGCCCTGATTGGCTGCCTTCGCCATGGGGAACCATCGGACAATTCCTCCCCTTAGGCGCTGCCGGCTCAGCACTACGTTCGGTCGGATTTTTCGACGGCGCCGGGTGGGCTACCCACGGCATCGTGCTGGCCTGCTGGGCTCTGCTAGGAATAGCGCTAGCCGGTTGGTCTGCGTGGACAGCCTCGAGGCGGAGTCACTGAACGATCCCCAGGAATCCAAAACCGTAGCGGCGCCTCTTTGTTCTTCGAGATCCCGATCCGCGGGCCCGTGACATAAGGGGCAATGTCGTCCTCATCGCGGGCACGGCTCAGCCGCAGCTCGGGAGCTTCGGGATTGCCGACGTCAACCACGTGGGCGTCGACATCCGCCTGTGCATCGGGCTCACCCGCCGTCCCAACGCCATCATCGACGACGATGGGCATCCCGTCGAGATGAAGATCTAGGCCCAGCGCGGATCCCACATTCCCCGGCCCCCGGGCGAGGCCATCGTCCTCGGGGCGGTCACCTCGTCGAGATCGAACGACGTCGTAACCATCAATAACGCGCCCGGCCCGCAGCAAGAGCCCCGACGCGACGCCTTCGGGGCAGCACACCACATTGCCCGCACGATGAATGCCGTAGCTTGCATAAACGTAGAGATGCAGCGGTGGGCCGAACATTGTCGCGCAGCGTGGCGTCGGCCCCCGAGAAGCATGTGACGCGGGATCGGCTTCCCCCAAGTACGCCTCGACCTCAGTAATCATCAGCGCGACCGGGCCGCGGCGAAGCGTCGACCCCAAGACGTACGGGGCGACAATGTCCGCGGGATGGAAAAACAAGTCCGGCGGAAACCCCACCGATAACACCTCCTCAGCTGCAGACCTGGTCGGCCTCGTGCTCATGGTCCGCGTCGTCGCCACCGTCGACAGGATTACACACCAACACAACGACCATCGCCACAATGACTACGGCCACTCCGGCGACGGGCACCGGCACCCAGGTGGAAGCGACCGTCACCACAGCACCAACCGGAATCACGGTCCGCACAATTCGCGGAGTCCCAGGGTGCGCGACCGCCCAAATCGCGAGGATGAAGACTGCCACCGGCGCAGTCACCGCCAATGACACAGCGACATAAGAAAGCTCCGACGAGCCCGTCACGTAGTCCACGAGCGCCTCGATCCCCGCTGAGAACGCACCAGCAGACGCGAAAATCAGGTAGTGCGCATAGCCCCATCGGACAGACAACAGAATGGACGAGTTCGATAACCGCTCCGTGTGCCGTGGATAAAAGTAGATCCACCAAATACCTGCGCTGATCACGATGGTCATGATCGACACATCGATCAGCTGACCAATGTGCTCGCCCTCATCAAGAGCCTCGATAATCGCATTGGCCGAACCCAACAGCGACTCGCCTAAAACAATGATGGTGAACAGGCCGTACCGCTCGGCAATATGCTCCCGGTGCCACGGCGTCCCACCCGTGACCTCGGCAACCAGAGGAACCGACAGCTCCACGATGACGAACATAACGAATATCCACAGGGGAATACGTCCCGACGTGACCATCGCCGAGATCACCCACAGCACCTGCGCCGACAAGATTCCGATGGCGTAGGTTAACGCCGAACGGCCTTCCCGTCCCTTAGCGCGAGAAGCGCGAAGCCACTGCGCTCCCATGGCAACGCGCATAATGACATAGCCAATGACCATGATGCTGAAATCGCGGTCTTCAAACACGTCGCCGATCCCCGCGGTGAGGACCAGCACGCCCGCCATCTGCACGAACGTGCTTAAGCGGTAGAGCCAGTCGTCGCTATCGAAACTGGTGACAAACCAGGTGAAGTTCATCCACGCCCACCAAATGGTGAAGAACACCATGAGATATAGGCCAATGCCCTTGCCCGCGTGGCCTTCGGTGAGGGCATGGTGCAACTGCACGCCAGCCGTCGATACGGCAACGACGAAGACCAGGTCGAAGAAGAGCTCCAGAACGGTCGCAGCGCGATGGGGTTGCTCAGGATCACGCGGGCGCATCGGGGTGAGGAAAAAGCGGGGGCGTCGAGTGTCCTGTGTTCGCACGTCAGATGAGCTCACTGGAGGTCCTTCTGTTAGTGAGGGGGGGCGGTCGCGTTGGGGGGCGTCGGGATGACAGCGTGATGAAGGCGCGAGGTCGTGCCTAAATTCAGAGTCAAGATTACCTGTCGGTCCCGACAAAACCGGACACGGCTTCCCTCACAGAGACGGACGACGTCGGTCGGGTCATACAGTCGGACAAAGCCGAGCCAGTCGACCCGTCGCGGCTGCAGCTGAGATACTTCGCTCAGAAGAGCTGAAATTACCCCGTCTCGAAGCCCAACAAAGTAAAACGAATCACACTCCGCACGGGAATGTAATGAATTGTGCAGGGGAAAATGCCCATTTCGCATTGCACGATGGCACACGTATGTGCAAATGTAGGCAACTCGAACGCGACCACAAGGAAACCTCCGGAGACATGACAATGCGTCGCTTCGCCCGCCAATTCCGTTAATTCCGCGTCCGCATAACCCCCTGATTCCGACCGAACTAATACCGACGCAAGACCGATAAATTCACGTTTACACCGACTACATCGACACACGATCACGAGTACATGACGCACCGACGTCAAGAGAAGAGGAAGTGTGATGCCTGTGGGGAGCCTCATCCGTAGAGCCGTCGACGTTTTTCGCGACTATATGGACGCAGACAACTACATCATTGCGCCACGCGCATTGACCGAGCCTGTTGCTACGGGAGATGCCCATGCGCCGGAGGGCATGGAGGCGTCCGACGAGCGTGAATCGGGGCGTGAATTTGGCGACGCGTCGGGGGCTCCTCAAGAGCCGTACGCAACGCTGGTCCACCAGTCGCTGAGTATCGACATCGATGACCACCCGCAGGCCCACGGCAACGGATACTCCCTTGACGACGCAGGTGACGACGAGCACGGCGCTGCCACGCACGGCACCGCAGAGGACAAAGCCGCCCGCAAGGCGGCGAAAGCGCAGCAACGTCGCGATAACCGAGCCCGCCGCGCTCAGGCGCGCAAAGAGGTTGTGGCAAAGAGTACGCAGGCGTCGAAGAAAGCAGTCGCGAAAACTGCCCACTCGTCGCGTGCCGCTGCAGCAAAGACGGCGCACACCTCGCGTGCCGTCGCAGCGAAAACCGCGCACACGTCCCGCGCCGCTGCTGTGAAAACGGGTCAGGCTTCACGCCACGCCTATAACAGCAGTAAGCAGGTCGTCGTGGAGCGCATGCCAGAGCGCAAACCGATCCCGCGGCAAACAGAAATGGGGTCCCGACGTGCCCTGTTCGCCCTGATCGCGCTCTCCATCGGCGGGTTCGGCATCGGTACCACGGAGTTCGTCTCCATGGGGTTGCTGAAGTACATCGGTGCCGATTACGGGATTTCCGACGGCGCCGCCGGACGGATCGTCACCGCCTACGCGATGGGCGTTGTTGTCGGAGCGCCGCTGATCACCGCTCTGACCGGCAAAATCCCCCGTCGGCGGCTGCTCCTCCTGTTGATGGGGGCGTTCACCGTCGGCAATGGTTTAAGTGTTTTTGCCCCGAACTATCCTTTCCTCATAGCGGCTCGGTTTATCGCCGGTATCCCACACGGCGCTTTCTTCGGGGTGTCCTCGCTGGTTGCGGTGTCCCTGTCCAAGCCTGGTAAGCGAGGCCAAGCAATCGCCATTGTGAACCTGGGGTTGCCGATTGCCACGTTGATCGGTGTTCCGCTCGCGCAGGCGATCGGCCAGGCGATGAGCTGGCATTATGCGTACGCCATGGTGTCGCTGATCGGGCTCGCCACCTTGGTCTCTATTTGGATCGCGCTGCCGCACATGACGCTTATGTTGACGACGAACCCGTTGACCGAACTCAGTGCGCTCATTAAGCCGCAGGTTTTGCTCACCTTGCTCATGGGCACGGTCGGATTCGGTGGCATGTTCGCCGTCTACACCTACATTTCGTGGACGATGACGGAAGTCGCTGGCCTGCCGGCAAGCCTCATGTGGATCGTGCTGATGTCTTACGGCGTCGGCATGATTATCGGCACCTGGTTCGGCGGAAAACTGGTGGACTACAACCCGGAGCGTGGAATTTTCTTCTCGCTCATCGTCATGATGGTGATTTTGACCGCGTTCTTCTTCACCTCCCATAACCCGTGGCTCGGCACCATCAACTTCGCGCTGATCGGGATGTCAGGATCGCTACTCACCCCGAACCTGCAGTCCCGGCTGATGGACACGGCCGGTGAGGCGCAGAACCTCGCATCCGCCCTCAACCAGTCCGCGTTGAACCTTGCGAATGCCGGGGGAGCAATGGTCGGTGGCTGGGTCGTGTCCGCCGGGTTCGGCTACTCCAGTGGTGGCCTGGCCGGTGCTCTCATGGCGCTGCTGTCCATGATTGTGTGGGCGCCCACCGCGCTGGTTCGTAAGCGATCAACCGCGTCGGTGCAGCATGTCAAGGCCCCAGCCAGCTAAAACACCAGTTAGACCGGGGAGCATAAAGGGGCAAAACAGTGGCCGAATAGCGGCCCAATAATTGCCGACGCCCCACCAACGTCGCGCAGACGCCCACCGTCGATCAGCCGTGACCAGGCCTATCGCCCCGACGTCGGCTGCCCCGATGAAGTCGTGTCCTGCGCATCCGCTACGATGTCCGGCATGCCTCCCCACAGTGCGCCGATAAAACCCAATGATGACAACACCCCTGGACACCGGAATTCGTTTGCCGCGTCCGCCGGATCATTTGCCGACGCCTCGCTGACTGTCGCGTCGATTAACGTGAATGGAATTCGTGCGGCGGTCAAGCATCGGTCGGAAGAGAACCTCGGCTTCCATGAGTGGTTGAAGAACGCGAACGTGGATGTTGTGCTCTTGCAAGAGGTGCGGGCGTCGGAAAAGCAGGCCGAGGATGCTCTCAAACCTGCCCTCGACCATGGATGGTCGCTTACCGTAGCGCCGGCGGCAAGTCGTGGTCGCGCCGGGGTGGGGATCTTGTCGATGTACCCCGTCGACGACGTCGAGATCGGTATTCCCGATTTTGAGGATGCAGGCCGCTGGATTGAGGGGACGATTCACGCCGGTGGGGGATTAGGCGATGTGCGTCTCGCGTCTTTGTACCTCCCGAGTGGCGGGTGGAACGAAAAACAAGACGAAAAATACGCTTTTTTGGACTCTCTTGCCCCCGTGCTGGAGCAGCGGGCCGGCCAGTACGACAAGATGCTCGTCGCCGGGGACTGGAACATTTGCCACCGTCGAGAGGACCTGAAGAGCTGGAAGGGCAACCGCAAGAAGGCCGGCTTTTTGCCTGATGAGCGCGCATTTATGGACTCCATTTTCGGTCCGGGCCCCGGTGTGACGGTCTCTGAGATCAATGACGCGACCGAGGCGCCCCGTGGCGTGACCTTGAGCGATGGGCGACGGCAGGGCAACGCCGGCGCTATTGGTGATTTCTTCGCCTCCAAGGACTACCAACCGTCCGCAGCGAGCTTCCGGGGGCCGGCGAAAGATCCGAAATGGGTTGACGTTCAACGCTCATTCCACGAGGACGAAGAAGGCCCCTACAGCTGGTACACCTGGCGCGGTCAGGCTTTTGACACGGGTGCCGGGTGGCGTATCGACGTCCACGCGGCGACACGGAGTCTGGCTGAGCGGGCGGTCGCTGCCCGCACCGACGTCGCTGATACCTATGATCTTCGCTGGTCGGACCATTCGCCCGTCGTCGTCGGTTTTAAATAGAAATATCTATTTCAAGTGCCCGGTATCGAAGCTGTCTGACGGCCGGTTGCAGAAACGCGTGTGGCAAGAAGTACTGTAAACCCCATGGCTAGTGAGAATGAACAACAAAGCGCACAAGAACATAAGGCTCGTGTTGTCTCGGGGTTGCAACCGACGTCAGATTCGTATCACTTAGGTAATTATCTGGGTGCGGTCCGGCAATTCATTAAATTGCAGGATAACTATGACGCCTTTTACTTTATTCCGGACCTTCACGCGATCACGGTGGATCAGGATCCACAGCAACTGAGGAAGCGCACGTTATCTGGTGTTGCGCAGTTGTTGGCTTTGGGCATTGACCCCGACCGGTCGACGCTGTTCGTGCAGTCTCACGTTCCCGAGCACGCTCAACTTGGGTGGATCATGACATGCCTGACCGGTTTCGGTGAGGCCAGCCGCATGACCCAGTTCAAAGACAAGTCGTCGAAGCAGGGCACTGAGCGGACAAGCGCTGGTTTGTTCGCCTACCCCATGTTGATGGCTGCCGACATTCTGCTGTACAAGCCGGAGCTGGTTCCTGTGGGGGAGGATCAGCGCCAGCACATGGAACTCACCCGAAACTTGGCGCAGCGCTTCAATTCCCGTTTCGGTGAAACATTTGTTGTTCCCGACGGTTTTATTCCGGAGGGTGCGGCGAAGATTTACGATCTTCAGGAACCGACATCGAAAATGTCGAAGTCCGGGTCGAATCCCAAAGGGATTGTTAATTTGCTCGACGATCCAAAAGTGTCAGCAAAGCGAATCCGTTCGGCTGTCACCGATAATGATGCCGAGATCCGCTACGACCGCGAAAACAAGCCGGGTGTCTCGAACCTCCTTGTTATCCAGGGTGCGCTGACAGATAAGGACCCCAAGGACCTCGCGGCACAATACCAAGAGTCCGGCGTTGGCTATGGCGAATTGAAGAAGGACACAGCAGAAGCTCTTGAAGCCTTCACCACTCCGCTGAAAGCCCGGTACGAAGAATTCATGTCTGATCGGGCGCAATTGGAGAAGATTCTTGCCGACGGCGCAGAGCGTGCCCGCTATGAGGCACACAAAACTTTGCGTAAAGTGCATAAGAAAATTGGGTTTTTGCCAGAAAATAAATAACCCTAAGAGACAATACGAGAGAACGATACGAAGCGGAGTCAGCCGCATTTTTGGCTGAATCACAAGCTGAAACCATAAAGGAAGGGCTATTGTGGCTCCAGCGAAAAACGCGGCAGACAAAAATACCGGGCGCGCGGACGAATACACCGGCATGGAACGGTCGCACGACGACGAACTGAGCAAAATGGAAAAGGCTCGGCTGCGGTTCCCGTGGCTCGACCACCTCATGCGCATGCAAGACCGCTATAGCGAACAAGGTGGCAACCACTTTGCGGCGGGGATCACGTATTTTTCCGTTCTCTCCCTCATCCCCATTATGTTGATCGTTTTCGCCGGCTTCGGTTTCGTTCTGGCGGGGAACGACGCTGCCATGGACAAAGTTGAGCAGCAGATCTTGGATCTGGGCACCAGCGGTCTTAAAGACACGCTGCAAACGCTGGTGGATACAGCCGTTGAACGGCGCAGCTCCATCGGTGTTATCGGTCTTTTGACCGCACTCTGGACCGGTCTCGGCTGGATGGGCAACCTTCGCCTTGGTGTCTCTGAGATGTGGAAAGTGAAGATCACCCCGGACAATTTCGTGAAGGGGAAGTTGTCAGATCTTATCGGCCTGATCGGGCTGTTGGTTGCCTTTGTGGCTGCCTTTGTGGTGACCGCTATTGGGTCGTCGAGTCTGACCAAGAAATTCCTGGAATATATTGAGCTGGATTCAGTACCGGGAATTCATTTTGTGACCTGGTTGGTTGCATTCATTGTTGGTTTGCTCGCTAACTATATTGTGTTTGTTTGGCTGCTGAAATTCCTGCCGAGGGAAAAAGTGCCGTGGAAATCGGTGCTTCAGGCGGCGATTATCGGCGCAGTGGCCTTTGAGTTGATCAAGCAGTTCGGTGCGGTATTCATTTCCGCCACGATGAACAATCCAGCGGCCGCTGCATTCGGGCCCGTCATCGCCATCATGGTTCTCTTCTACCTGATCTGGCGCGTTGTGCTCTATTGCTCGGCGTGGGCCGCCACGACTCAAGAATCCCGAAAAGTTGTCGACGTTCACACCCCGCCGCCTGCGGTCATTTCTATCCGCGGGACAGAGGTTGATGAAGAATCATCGACGACGAAGAAGGCCGGTTTGGTGGGCGTTGGCGCCCTCGTTGGGGCTTTGACCGTTGGCTCGGCGATGCGCAAAGCGCGCGGTAAGAAGAACGACGCGTAGTAGAGCGGGGACGCCGGATCCATGTACTTCTGCGGGGCGCGATGACTATGACCATCGCGCCCCGCAGAGCTCATTAGCTGGTTATATAGCGATGTGGCTGCAGTAGTTACCTCATGGCCCTACTGCAATATCGCTCCGTTGTTACTGCATAGTTTTACTGTGCCGGTGCCGGGCCCTGGTGGGCAACGCTCGGAGCGCCGAGCTGCGTACCCGTGTTGATGAGCATTTGGTCGAACTGATTGACCGTGGATACGACTGCCTGGCGGGCGAGCTTGGCAGCTTCTGGGGCAACGTTCTGGGCAGCTCCGATGGCCGTTGCGAACTGGTTACCGGCTACCTGCGCTGCGTCAGAAACATGGTGGATGACTTCATTGGCCTGAGCTGCTTCGGCATCAATCGATGCCTGCTTCTGTGCAGTGCGGTTATCGATGGACGCGTGTGCACCGTCTGCAACACCATCGATTGTTTGGTTAGCCACAGAGACAGTGTTGTCGACGGCGGAGCCGACAGCATTGTGGACGGCAAGCTGTGCACCAGCGAAATCGTTGGAGGCCGCGGCTGTCCGTTGCGTGACAGTATCCGCGATACCTGCGCCGACCGGATTATGGTGGGCCTCTGACTGCTCGCGCACCGAGTTCGCTGTGGACGCAATGCGCGTGGCGGTATCAGCGTTAGCCTGTGCCACAGTGTCATAGGTGCTGGTTAGAGAGTCGTAAAGCGGGGTAACCACGGTCCCGACGGACTCTTTAGCATGGCCGTGAATAGCGTCGATACGATCATTTTTTCGTGCGGCTTGCGCAGCGTTAGCTGCGGATTCCTTAGTAGCTTCAGCCTTGACTAGCCGGTGAGCATCGTGGTGAGCACCGTCAATGGCCGACGCAAGTGCCGTGTCAGCCGGGTGCTCAGGCATCGAAGTGGGATGTGCCATGGCCACATTAGCGCCACTCAGCACCAAGGCTGTGGACGCCATGATGGCTACTGACGAAGCCGCTACGCGACGCGTCCGAGTGGAGACACCGTGATGACCAGGAGTGGCGGTTTCACGAGGGGACGATGATTTCGTATCCATACCTGACAACTTAATCACTGCGACGTTTTAACGTAAACAGAATGCTCAACTATGCGCCAATTGTGATAAAAAAAGAATAAAAATAACGATTTGTTTACGATGTGTGAATCCCGGGTATGAGCTATATCTAGCGGCCGGGCATGTGCACAATTATCATTTCCGACGCCGACCGCGTCGCACACTCCAGATTGCGCCGGCAATAACGAGCGCGGCAATTCCAGATGTGATAGCAAACGCCTTCGGGTGCCGCCGCAGCTCGTTTCCACGATGGGGCGCGGACTGGTCTTCGGCAACGGTTTCCCCAGCAAACTGACCATCATTCTTCCCCACTTTCTCGGCAGCAGGGGAGCCGACCAGATACCCCACGGAATCGTGAACGGGCCACGCCGCGTCAAGAAGCCTCGTGGCTTGATCCCACCCTTTTCCGGCAGCGTTGGTGGCGTTCAGCTCGATGACCGCTAGTTTCCGCCCGTTACGCTCTGCGCCACCGGAATACGTGTGGCGGGCGTCGTCGGTGAACCCGGTTTTCCCACCAAAAGCCCCTTCATAGGTGAAGAGCATCTCATTATCGTTAGAGATTTGGAAACCAGGATTATCTTGATAGCCGGGGAAATCAACCAGTTTCGTATTGACTATTTCGTTAAACGTCTTGTTGTGGAACGCTTCGCGATACAGCAGCGCCAAATCGTAGGCGGATGTTTGTAACCCCGGCGCGTCGAGCCCCGAATACGACGTCACCCGAGTGTCCTGCGTGCCCGACCCGTCGGCTCGTTTCTGCAAGTCAGCCAGGACTTTTTTCTCTCCACCCAAGGCGCGCATGAGCAGATGGGCACAGTCATTACCGGATCGCATCAGCAGCCCCTGCAGCGCCTGCCTCACCGTATATTTCCCGTCCGGACCAATTCCAGCATGAGAACCCTCCATATTGGCATCCTCTTGAGTGGCCGTTAAAACCCTATCCAGCGGTAAACGATCAATGGCTTCGCGAGCTAACAACACTTTAAAAATGGAGGCCGGCCGGTACCGCCCATGTGGGTCCTTGGCGGCAATAACATCGCCCGAGTCGACGTCGTAAATAAGCCATGATCCGACAGTGAGTCGCTCGGGAACCTTAAACCCCTCCGGAACAATGACGCCGCAGGACTGCAGTTTTTTGCCGCCCTCGGGGTCCGTGTTGACCGGCATGGGGGTGGGGCTGGTGCCACCGGGTTGGACCGTTTCGGACTCATCGACGGCCGGGGGAGTGTGCTCCCGGAAGGGACAAGACTCGGTGTGAAGAGTCGGATCGTCGGGTAGTGGCTGGTCAGGGGGTGCTTCGACGGGGATCCAGTTCGGGTCAATCGGACGAGTTGGAGTGGTCTCATCCTGGGCTAACACCGACACCGAGGGTGCCGACGCCGCAGCCGGGGTTGCCGCTGCTGGCGGTGTGGCCAATCCCGTCCCCGGCATAAACGAGGTGAAGCCCAGCGCGATGCTCACCGTGCTGGCCACGATGGTTCGCCGGAGAGTGGTCGGCGATTGTACGGGCCGCTGGTGTGCGGACCGTTGAGGGTGGGGAGCAAAGCGCTGGGAAGCCATAATCTAGCATCTTAGGAAAACTAGGCCCTGAATATATATGATACTTCGGAGTGCAGCCAGGTTGCGCCAATGTTGCGGCCTCGACGGCATGTCCTACCCATCGGCTAGCCTGAACCCTATGGCAATGAACGCGCAGAAATCACCGTATTCCGCCAGCATGGGGCCGCGCCCATCGATTAGTCCGGATCATAAAACTCTCGATCGTGACACGGTCGCCCAGCTGCCCAAGGTGGAGCTTCATGACCACATCGATGGTGGTCTGAGGCCTTCCACGCTGCTCGACCTTGCTCAGAAGTCTGGCTACTCCGGGTTACCGGACGCCATCATGTCTCAGCCCGAGGACGCGCGCGCTGACGCATTAGAGGAGTGGTTCCGCACGTCCGCCGAATCGGGGGATCTCCCGTCGTACCTGCAATTATTCGCCCACACGACCGCCGTCATGCAAACAGCCGACGCTATCGAGCGCGTGACCCGCGAAGCCGTCGAAGACCTTGCCCGCGATGGCGTTGTGTATGCGGAACTCCGTTTCGCGCCGGAACAGCACCAGGAGCAGGGGCTAGATCTTCAACACATTGTCGACGCCGCGATCGCCGGTGTTCGCACTGGTGAACAGAGTGCTGCCGCGGAGGACAATCCGATCGTCGCGCGGCTCATTCTGTGCGCGATGAGGAACAACAATCGGTCCACGGAGATCGCGCGCCTCGTCGTCGATAATGCGGGTGATGGGTCCGGATATGTTGTCGGCTTTGATTTGGCAGGCCCGGAAGAAGGGTTCTCGGTCCGTGAGCATGCTGAAGCATTGGAGCTGCTCCGTGAAAACCTCGTTCCGTTCACGATCCACGCGGGCGAAGCGGACGGAGTGGGGTCGATGAAGGACGCATTAGCCCTGGGTGCGTCGCGTATCGGACATGGTGCTCGCATTTACGAAGATTTCGGCGCGTCCCTCGACGGGATCGAATTGGGCCCTGTGGCTGCTCGAGTTCGTGACCGCACTGTTGCCTTGGAACTGTGCCCGACGTCGAACCGTCAGACCGGACTGGTCGACTCGATGGAGGATCACCCCTTGTCGCTTTTGTATGAGCTGGGTTTTACCTGCACCGTGAACACAGATAACCGGACAGTGTCCGGCACGACGATGACCGATGAAATGCTGCTGCTCGGCGAGTGTTTTGATTTCGGTTACGACGAGCTGCTGCACCTGACCCTGAACGCGATGGATGCAGCATTCCTCCCCCTGCCGGATCGGCAGCGCCTGGCCAGAGATCTGATCATCCCGGCGTATGAGGAACTGGTTGGTGATCCCGATATGAGGGGCACTAGCCGAACCGACGGCTCCAGCCACCACGACGATGGTGCTGACGAGCACGATCCTGAGGGGCACTCGCATGACCACGCTCATGGAGCCCATGGGCATAACCACTTGGGCGCGGACACATTAAATATCGATCTGGGTGATTTAGGCCTCGACGACATTGACGGACTCGCCGGTCTGGACGGATTAGATTTAGGCGATCTCGGTTCAGATAAGCGTGAATAATCCCGACGAGCGCAAGTAATAGGCGTGAATAGCTGGCCTGAGGCGAGCTACAGGGCGCGGGGCAAAAGGGGGTAAAAAGTGACGCTAACTGGTCACAGCTATCCCTGTTCAGATTATCTGAATCGTTCAACACCAGCAGAAACAGATTTGACCACCCCCACTGAGGCGGGTGAAATAGCGAGATTGATCAGACATGTCCGTTATTCGCAGCCGCGGGTGACGGGATCTAACCACTGACACTCATAAGGATCGGGATACCTGTGCACCACCGTGTCTCTTACACCGTTCGACGGTGTGCCGTCGCCCTCGTGGTTGGCGCCGTAGCTGTTGCGGGCGCGGCATGCTCATCCACCGGCGGAGCGCCCCGGAGTTCCGGAAGCTCCGGTGGGGGAGGAACCGTCGATACTCCCCGTATGACGGTGGCGATGGTCACCCACGGTGCGCCTGGGGATACCTTCTGGGACCTCGTGCGCAAAGGTGCCGAGGACGCCGCGAAAAAAGACAACGTTGATTTCAGGTATTCCTCCGACCCCCAAGCGCCGAACCAGGCGAATCTGGTCCAGAACGCGATCGACTCCAAGGTGGACGGGATCGCTGTCACCATGCCGAACCCGGAGGCCATCGGGCCCGTCGCCAAGAAGGCCGACGATGCGAAGATTCCGGCAGTCGGGTTGAACGCCGGGATGGATGTCTGGCAGAAGTACGGCCTGAAAGGGTTCTTCGGTCAGGACGAGAAAGTTGCTGGAGAAGCGGTGGGCGACAAGCTCAAAGAACAAGGCGCCCAGCACACCTTGTGCGTCATTCACGAGCAGGGCAATTCCAGCCAGGAAGCCCGTTGCGGTGGCATTAAAGACAAAGTGAATACGGAGATCCTCTACGTTAATGGGCAAGATTTGCCCTCGGCGCAGGCCACCATCGAATCGAAACTCGCGCAGGATCACAGCATTGACTGGGTGATGGGGCTGGTTGCGCCGGTCGCACTCCGCGCGGTGGATGCTGCCCGCGACGCCGGTTCGCAGGCCAAAATCGCCACCTTTGATACCAATGCGGAACTGGTCAACGCCATTAAATCGGGCAACGTTCAATTCGCCGTGGACCAGCAACCGTATTTGCAGGGGTACATGGCCGTGGACTCGTTGTGGCTGCACAAACGCAACGGGACATCGATCGGAGGCGGCCGTCCGGTGTACTCGGGGCCATCCTTCGTCGATTCCTCCAACGTGGATTCCATTGCGGATGCTGCTAAGGAGGGGCTGCGATGACGACAGCGTCTGAATCTGTGCCGGCCACTGAATCCGCACCGACGTCTGAATCGTCCGTACCGGCGCGGCGGCCTTTGTGGCAGCGAACCCTCATGAGGCCGGAAGCAGCCTCCATCTTGGGTGCTGTCATTGTCTTCGCCTTGTTCATGGCGGTGGCCCCGTCGTTCCGCTCTTTCGCCGCATTCTCGACGGTGCTCTATGCGTCGTCGACCATCGGCATCATGTCCTTGGCTGTCGGCTTACTCATGATCGGCGGCGAGTTCGACCTATCCTCCGGTGTGGCCGTCACCACGGGCGCGTTGGCCGCCACGATGATGAACTACAACTGGCACCTCAACTCATGGACCGGCGTGGTGTTGTCACTGCTGATCGCCGTGGCGATCGGCACGTTCAACGGTGTGTTGGTGATGAAGACGGGGCTAGACAGCTTCCTCATCACTCTGGCCAGCTTCCTCATGCTTCAGGGCCTCAACTTGGCGATCACTAAGTGGGTCACCAACGCGGTCTCGACGCCGTCGATCTCGGACATGCAGGGTTTCGGCAGCGCCAAAGACGTATTTGCGTCGTCCATCACCATCGGCTCGGTGTCGGTGAAGATCACGGTGCTTTGGTGGCTCGTCTTCGTCGCCATCGCGACCTACGTCCTGTATTCCACTCGTTTCGGCAACTGGATTTTCGCCGTCGGTGGCGACCACAACTCCGCCCGCGCACAAGGCATCCCCGTGACCCGGGTCAAAGTGCTCCTTTTCATCGGGGTGTCGGTCGCTGCGTGGTTCGTCGGTATGCACACGCTCTTCGCCTTCGACTCCGTCCAGGCAGGGCAGGGCGTCGGCAATGAGTTTTTGTACATTATCGGCGCCGTCATCGGTGGGGTGTCGATGAAGGGCGGAAAAGGAACCGCGATCGGCACGGCAATCGGCGCGTTCATTTTCGGCATGATCAACCAGGGCATTGTGTACGCGGGCTGGAACCCCGATTGGTTCAAGTTCTTCCTCGGGGCCATGCTGTTGCTGGCGGTGCTGTCGAACCGAGCCATGGAGAAAAGGAACAGCACACGATGAGCGATACCGCGATGACACCACCCGCAACCCCGTCGCCGTCGGCCGAGTCACGGACCCCGATCCTCGCGCTTGACGACGTCACCAAGGCCTATGGGACGCACGTCGCGCTCTCGCACATGACGCTGTCTGTCTATGCCGGCGAGGTGACCTGCGTGCTAGGCGACAATGGTGCCGGCAAGTCGACGCTGATCAAGACGCTATCGGGCCTGCACAAACCCACCGAGGGACGTGTTCTTATCGACGGCGAGACCGTTGCGCTGAAGTCCCCGAAGGACGCTATTGCCCGCGGTATTTCCACCGTCTTCCAGGATTTGGCAGTGGTGCCGGATATGCCGGTGTGGCGCAATTTCTACCTCGGGCACGAGGTGGTTCGCGGGCCGAACTGGCTGGGCATGGTTGCTCCCTTGGACGCGGAGCACATGAAAAAGACCACCGACACTGCGCTGAAGTCGATGGGCATTGATCTCCCCGACGTGACGGTGCCGATTTCGACGTTGTCCGGTGGGCAGCGCCAGGTTGTGGCGATCGCTCGAGCGGTTCACTTTGGTGCGCGGGCGATCATTCTGGATGAGCCAACGGCCGCGCTGGGCGTGAAGCAGTCGGGCATGGTGCTGCGGTTTGTTCAGCAGGCGAAGGAACGGGGGCTGGGCGTTATCTTGATCACCCACAACCCTCATCACGCCTATTTGGTGGGGGACCACTTTGTGTTGCTGGGGCACGGTCGCATGCAGTTGGATGCGGGCCGCCAGGACATCACGTTGGAGCAGCTCACCGCGCAAATGGCTGGCGGTGAGGAGCTCGAATCCCTATCCCACGAGCTCGGGCAGGTCCGCGCCTAGCCCGCGCGTGGGTTTTAGGTCCGCGCCTAGGACTTGCTGAACCGTTCGCTCAGCGTTTCTTCCAGGCGACGCCATCCGTCGGCCTCGGTGTCGTACGGCGCCGAGGGGAGGTAATTCGATGACGTACCCAGCATGTACGAGATGTATTCCTGCAGCTCGGGCACGGCGAGGAGTACGGAGTTCACGGCGTCGTCCTCTGCCCAGTCGGAAGCATCGGCAATGACTTCGTAGGCCTGGCCGAGCTGGTCGGTATCGACGGCGTTGGGCCCTTTGGCGATGGACTCCGCCAAGTTGGTGAAGACGTAGTTGTTCGTGGGGTGCGTTTCTACCTTGAGCTCACCGACGTTGGCTTTGTTGACGAGTTCTCCCCAGGTGGAAACGGTCGCCAGGTCGTGGTCTTTATGGTCGACGATCCAGCGGCTGAGAGCGCGCCCGGACGTGAACGTGTAAATCTGGCCGAACTTGCCGAGGAACACGGGGCGATCGTTGATGTAGCACCGCAGGGTGTAGAGAGTACGCCCATTCATCACGATCGTGATCGGATCGATGCCGACGGACGCCCAAATGGTGGAGTCATAGGGGTCGGTGGCCGGCGTGGAGCTGGCCTCATCGTTCTCTGCCTGCGAGGCGCGCTCCGCGGCTACCTCTTTTTCGTGGTCCTCACGTGCGGCAATAGCATCGTCGATGCTGCGCTGGGCATTATTGATGGAATCGGTGGGGTTGTTCCCGGGAATGGCGGGAGTGACGAAGACGGGAGCGGTGCGCGTTCCAGTTGCGCCTGCGTTGCTTGCCGTGTCGCCGGTCGGTGCGCCGACGGGGACGCTTGTGCTGGTAGACGATACATTCGCGGCATCGCCGGACGTGCTGGCGTTGTCGTCGAAGCCTCCATCGTCCACGGCTTCGTTGTCGAGGGCATCGAGGACAGGGCCCCAGTTGGAGAGAATCGTTTGGCCGATGGCAGACCATTCGCCATTGCCGTCGTCGCCAGTAAAGTGCTCAGCTCCGCGGCTGAGGTTGGAGAGCAGCGAGTAGCTGTTGAAGAACCCGTTGATGCGGTCGATTCCGCACACCCGGCCGAGGGAGCGCGCCATAGCTAGGTTTCGCTCGACCTTGTCGACGGAGGCGTAGCTGGGTTTTTCTGCCAGCATGGCGGGAACGGCAACCAGGTCGTAGACATGGCGGGGCGTGGGAACAGCCTGTGATTCCGCGTCCTTATGTAGGAATGCGCGCCACTTGGGGTGCTCGGCGAGGTCGATGGGTGCGCCGGAGTTGATATACGCCAAGAGTTCGGCGGGGGAGGTGAAGAAGTAGAGGCTATCGTCTGATCCGAGAAACGCCTGCCATTCTTCACCGTTCTCTTTCCAGGACGGTGCCCATAGGGTGTAGTACGTTCCGCTGGTCAGTTCCAGTTGGACTGGGATTATGCTCTCGGTGGCCATGATCCCTCATCGTAGCGTGCTTTATCGTTAGTGCTAACAGGTCGGGTGCGTTAGCGCCGGCAGTTACCCCGTGGGCCGGTAGAAGCCGAGGAAGTTCATCCCCATGTTGGTGGTCCGTAGCGGCGAGGTTTGGACGGGATCACCTGCTTCTATCATCATGCTGTCGCCGACGTACATCGCGACGTGTCCATCCCACACCACAAGATCACCGGGGAGAAGTTGGTCTTGGGTGACCTGTGTGCCGACGGTTTGCGCCTCAGCGAGCCGCGGAATGTCTACTCCTGCTTGGGCATACGCCCAATGTGTGAGCCCTGAGCAGTCAAGACCGACGCCGGGGGTGTTTCCTCCCCATTGGTACGGCGTTCCGATGGCACTGCGCGCGGCTTCTACCGCTTGTAGTGCTTGGGGTGAGGCTCCGCTGGCCGACGCATGTGATGGTGGCGGTGGTGCAGCAGGTGGTGTCGAAACGGCTGGTGGCTGGGCGACAGGTGCTTGGCCGCCCGGCACGGTATTCAGCGCCGGTCCCGGTGCAGGTGTTGACGCCCCTAATGATCCTGACGCCCCCGGTGATCCGGCCTCCACATCATTCGCAGAGTTAAGCGTGGGTGGGGATCCAGCGGGGGTCGTTACCGCTGCCGACGGTGGATCGGGCGGTATGTCCACTTCGCACTGCGGGAAGGCAGGTGACGGCTCCTCCAACAACCGCTGAAGTACTGCAACATCGCCTTCGAGCTCCGTGTTGATACGTTCCGCTGCGGTGTCGGCTTCGTGTCGCGCTTCAGCGGATGCCTTTTTCAACGCCGGCATGATCCCGGTCCCGGGCTTCAACGGGATTGGGCCCAAAAGAATAGGGATGCTCATGCTTCCAGTGAGCAGTGACGTCGCGGTCGTGAGATATCGGTTAGCAATCCCGGAGATATCGAGCGCGCCTTTGATGAGGGTGCTGGCTATGTGGATGCTCGCGTGCGACGCGTCCTCGGCCGAGCGTCGGAGCGATTCCGCCCCCTTGCCAGCACGATCCAGTCCATCATGCCACGCGTTTCCCGCCTCGCCAACCAGCGCACTATCAACAGTTGACGTGCTCTCTTTCCACGGCCCGGATAGCATCGCGCCGAGTTCGCGTTGCGTGGCGTCGAAAAGCGGGTAATGGTGAGTGAAATCTGGTAGTGGCGTTTCCGGGGTGATCGGGAGCAGCGACGTGATGTAGTGAACGGTGTCTTCAATGAGCGTTGCGGCCTCGGACGATACAGATGAACCAATAAACGAAGGCATGAGTTATCGTTGCCCTCCTTCGGGGTTACCTTGAATCGTGCTGGTCAGCGAGTTCATACGCACGGCAGCTACCGTGTCAGAATGATCGACGGTATCGGCCAGGGTCCGCGTACCCTGCGAGATTGAGAACAACGATTCGCTGAACTGTCCCAGTTCGTGTCTGAGCCGGTCATGGTTTTGCCCCAGCAACTCGATAGCGCGCTGAAGAGCGGGTATGTGAGGGGAACACCTGGCAAAGCCCGGGGGATTGGCCTCATGACCATCGCGTAGGCGGCTGACAGTATCTGCGCAGCCCGCCAGCTGATCTGAAGCGGTGCGTAAAGCGTCAGGCTGGGCGGTAATCGAGCCGGTCTCCATCATTGCGGTGTCCTCCTGTGTATCGGTCGAGCCAGAGGCGTGCCAGGTGCGCCAGGCCTGCCTGCCGGGCTATGTGATATTTCTCGTGCGGTGGGGTTAGACGCGCGAGTTTCGTTATGGTTCCCCACAGGTAAGCTGGTTTTTATGGAGATTAGGGTCGTTGATCATCCGTTGGTGTCGTCGAGGCTGACCATCATGCGCGATAAGCGCAGCACAAATGATGTTTTCCGGGCGGCGTTGTCAGATTTAGGCATGATGCTGGTGTACGAGGCCAGCCGAGATCTTTCAGTGGATACCTTCCCCGTGTCCACCCCGGTAGACCAGGCTGATGGATTCCGCCTGACCGAGCCCCCCATTATCGTTCCGATTATTCGTGCCGGGCTCGGCATGGTGGACCCAGCATTGTCCATGATTCCCGACGCTCAAGTGGGGTTCATCGGCTTGGCTCGTGATGAGACGACGCACAAGCCTGTGCCGTACTTGGAGGCGTTGCCGGATGACCTTTCTGGTCGCCCCGTCTTCCTCGTCGACCCCATGTTGGCGACGGGTGGCTCGCTGCTTCACGCGATCCGTCTGCTGGCCAGCCGGGGCGCGGACGACATCACCTGCATCTGCATGGTGGCCGCCGAACCGGGGGTGCAGGCGTTGAAGGCCGCCGACCTTCCTGTTACACGGTTGGTCACGGCGACGATCGATCCGTCGTTGAATGAGGATGCCTACATTGTCCCTGGTCTAGGCGACGCGGGCGACCGTCTGTATGGTCCCCGAAATATCGATCTGTAGCTACAGGCGCGGTCTGTAGGCACTCAGCCTCGACGGCCTACCCCTCTTTGTGGCGTCGGGGGTGTCTGCTTTTAGCCCGAACCAGGGTTATGTGTGGGGTTTAGTTTATTCTGAAAGAGACGAGCTGCGCCTTGACGACGGCCGTAGTGAGCCTCGCGCATGTGACCGTGTGCCGGGTTCGGTCCTTGTCTCTGGGCGCTGAGTATGCCCCTGAAACATCACCACATCGAGGAGCGAACTGGTGGCTAAACGGATCGTGATTATCGGCGGAGGCCCGGCGGGCTATGAAGCCGCATTAGCAGGCGCGAAGTACGGGGCGGAGGTCACGGTCGTTGAGGATCGGGGCATGGGGGGATCATGTGTTCTGCATGACTGTGTACCGTCGAAAAGCTTTATTGCCGCCACGGGTATTCGCACCGACATGCGTCGGGCGGATGCGATGGGCTTCCACGCAGGTTACGACGGCAAGCGGCTGCCGTACGCGGAAGTCAACAAGCGCGTCAAACACCTGGCTCAGACTCAGTCGGACGATGTGCAGCGGCAGATGATCGCCTCGGAGATTCGCCTGATTCCGGGGACCGCCAGGTTGAACGATTATGAGCCGGGCCGCACTATTCACCGCGTTTTGGTGGAGCAAGCCGATGGTTCAGAAGAAACAATTGAATGTGACCTTGTTCTCTTGGCGACGGGGGCCACGCCTCGTATCCTTCCCGGCGCGAAGCCCGATGGGAACCGCATCCTGACGTGGCGTCAGATTTATGACCTGGAGGAAGTACCGGAGCATCTCATTGTTGTCGGGTCCGGTGTGACGGGCGCGGAGTTTGTGTCGGCGTTCACTGAGTTGGGGGTAGAGGTCACGATGGTGGCCTCGGGGGATCAAATTCTTCCGCATGAGGATTCCGACGCTGCACGCGTGCTGGAAAATGTGCTGGACGAGCGGGGAGTTCACCTGGTCAAGCGTGGCCGGTGTAAGGCAGTGGAGTACACCGATAACGGGATCAAGGTCATTCTTAACGACGGGCGTGAGGTGGAGGGTTCTCACGCGTTGATGACCGTCGGCTCTGTGCCGAATACGCGTGATCTGGGGCTCGACAAGGTGGGGGTTGATCTGACACGTTCGGGCCACATCAAGGTTGACCGCGTATCCAGGACGTCGGTCCCCGGCATTTATGCGGCGGGGGACTGTACTGACTTGTTCCCGCTGGCGTCCGTCGCCGCGATGCAGGGGCGCATTGCTATGTATCACGCTTTGGGTGAGGGTGTTACCCCGATCCGGTTGCGGACGGTGGCGTCGGCAGTGTTTACCCGCCCGGAGCTGGCAACGGTGGGTGTATCCCAGAAGCAAATTGAATCTGGGGAAGTGTCTGCGCGAATTGAGACCTATTCGCTGAAAGGCAATCCGCGTGCCAAGATGCGGTCCCTTAACCACGGTTTTGTCAAGGTTTTCTGCCGCAAGAATTCCGGCATCGTCATTGGTGGTGTGGTGGTCGCCCCGTCGGCTTCCGAATTGATTTTGCCGATCGCTATTGCCGTGACGAACCGGTTGACCGTGGAGGACCTGAGCCGGACGTTCTCTGTGTACCCCTCGCTTTCCGGCTCGGTGACCGAGGCTGCCCGCCACTTGGTCGCTCACGACGACCTGGATTAACGACGGATTCCCCGGGCTCCCGCTAAAAAGGGGCCCGCGTTAAACGTGAGCCCGCACCACATAAACTCCTGCTAAATCAGCGTGACGGTGAGCCCGAGGTACCCTTCGGCCCATCGCTTGATTGTGCCCTCGGCTTCCTCAACAGCATCGCCGACGGTTTTCTTCTCTGCATCCGGTTCATTAGGAACGACGCGAGTCGGGTCACCCGCGGGGCGAATGGAGAGAGTTGCATGTGTGGCCTTGGGGGCACGGTGTGCATCGTCGCTTGAGGCTTCGTTCTCCTCCGAAGGATCCACGATGACTCCGTCGTCGGAAAAGAGAATGGCCTCCGCGAGCATCTCAACCTGAGTTTGTTCACACACTGCCCAGGACAGCGCCGTCCCCGTCAACCATTGATTGCGACGAAGTTCGATGAAGCTCTCATCAATAGCGCTGCCCGAACCGCCACTGTGTTTCGAGCTGTCAGAACTATTGCTGGAATGATCCGCCCACTCGGCGGCTAGCGCCAGGGCGGGGACGTCGTTAATGCGGTCATCGGCGGACAAAGGACGCAGATAAAAGCGGCCGCCGTTCAATTGCATGGGTTCCATGAGAATCAATTTTAGGAGCCCGAGCGAAAACCAACCCAGCGTCGTCGAGTGACATTGAGCGCACGCTACAACTCCGCGAACCCTACCGACGTCGGCGGGCAGAGATTCCCTTCGCGGAATTCGCCACAGTGTGCGCAAAGTTCATGGCCGAACTCATCGCGTCCTGTTGAATTTCCCGCCGCCGCTGCTTCTGCTCCACCCGCAGTTTCCGTCGCTCCAACTCCAGTTTTTCCTTGTCCATCCGCAGCTGAGCGCGCTGCAGACGCTTCGCTTGGCGGATCCGCGACGCGGTGTGCCACGATTCCGGCCCCACCTTCATGATGTAGAGCAGGATGAAAATCAGGGGGATCAAGAACAAAATGGGTGCGAGCGCAGCATTAATCGCGACGGGCATAGCGAGAAGAGTGGATGATCCCAGCAGCAACCCTAACCGGATATTCCGCCCATATGACGCTGGAGGGAGGACAGTGCCATCGGACATCGTCACCAGCGATTGAGAGCTCTTCGAAATAGTGGCAGACGGAAGCCCTGGCAAGTCCGTGAACAGGGCATTTAAGTCGTCATTATTCAGCGCAGCAGAAGCCGACGACACCCGCTGGTCGTACTCGTCAATGGTCAAGCGGCCCTGTGAGAAGTGGATGCCCAATAACTCGATGGCATGCTGGCGATCATCATCGCTTACTCGGTAGGTGCCCGAAGGGAAAGGCCCCGTATTGGTAGGCATCCGAAGCGCTCCTTGGTGTCATCGGCGTCGCTGGTGGGAAATCCGAGCTCACGCTCCGGACATCCCTCTATTTTCTCAGGATAGCGCAGTGGGGTTGTCTCCGAAGCCGTCATGGTCATCGTCGGCAAGACCATACGACGACCCGCGAGGCGTGTCATGAGCCGTCGTCCCATCTTTGTGCGACGCGGGCGCCCGCGTACCGGTGTTAAACATCAGGTTCAGCACAATCGCAGCCACCGACCCGATGCAGATTCCGGACCCCAGGAACGTCTGCGCCCACGACGGCATCTGGGCAAACAACGTCGGCGACGTCGCCGGCAGCAGCGCCAGAGCCAGCGGAATGGCCACGACCAAAATGTTCGACGAGTTAAACCGCACCGTGGAGAGCGTCCTCACCCCCGACGCCGCCACCATGCCGAACAGCGCAATCCCAGCGCCGCCCAACACCGGTGCCGGAATCGCGGCCACCACCGACGCGGTCTTAGGGATCAAACCGAGCACAATCAGCATCCCGCCGGCAACCGACGTCACCCACCGCGACCGCACGCGGGTAATCGACAACACGCCGATATTCTGCGCAAATGCCGTGTACTGGAAGGTATTGAAGACCCCACCCAGCACAGTGGCAGCGCCGTCGGCACGGAGGCCGTCGGCAATTCTCTTGTCATCAATGGGGGACTCGGTGATTTCCCCGATGGCGACGATGTCACCGGTGGCCTCCACCATGGTGACCAGGGACACGATGCACATCGCGCCGATAGCCGAGGGGATGAATTCCGGCGTACCGAAGTAGAACGGTTGTGTGGCGCCGAACCAGTGTGATGAGGCGGTGGAATGCCAGTCCACCATGCCTTGAGGGATGCACGCCACCAGGCCTGAGAGCATTCCGACTAGCACGGAAATGCGGGCGAGCCACGCCGGCCCCCAGCGCTCAATGACGAGAATGAGCACCAGGACGAAAGTCGCGATCAGCAGGTTCTTCCCGGTGCCGAACTCGTGGGTGCCTTTCGCCTCGGAGCCACCACCAACCCACTCGGCGGCCACGGGTATGAGGGTTGACCCGATGATTAACAACACAGTGCCCGTAACCAGCGGCGGGAAGAGCTTCAATAGGCTAGAGAACAGTGGTGCGAAAATGATCATGAACAGACCGGAGGCGATCACCGATCCGTAAATGGCGGACACACCATAGTGCGACCCGATACTCACCATGGGGATTGCTGCAGAGAATGTGCAGCCTTGAATTAAGGGCAGTCGGACACCGAACCGCCACAGACCGACAGATTGTACGATCGTCGCGATACCAGCGACTAAAAGGTCGGCGGCAATTAAATGTGGAATGTCCGACGATGACATCCGGCCAGCGTCAACTAACGCGTAGCCAACAAAAAGAGGCACAGCCACCGCACCCGCGTAGGCCGCCAGCACGTGCTGGAAACCGAGAATGAGCGCTTTGACTGTGCCAGGCCAGGCGTCGACGGCGATCGCCTGGCCCGAGGGGTTGGGGGAGTGGTTAGGGCTCGAGTGTGATGTGGTCTTAGCAGGGGAGCTCACAAACACTTAGGTTAGTCATGCACCACCTGCCGACGTTCATTGCCCGCAGACGTCCATCACCCGCGGATGTCCACCGCCTACTTGAGCTCCATCAGTGGATCGCCCTTGGAGACACCCTTGCCCTCTTCCACATCCAGCCCGGTGACCGTACCGGACTTCGTGGCCTTCACGGGGTTCTCCATCTTCATGGCCTCCAGGACGACGACAGTCTCGCCTTCCTGAACTTCCTGGCCTTCCTCAACATTGACCTTGATGATGGTGCCCTGCATCGGGGCCACAACGGCGTCACCCGACACGGCCTTGCCGCCACCGCGACGCTTCTTCGACTTCTTCTTCTTGGCGCCACCATTGCCGCCACCACCAAGTGCCAGATCACCCGGCAGCGCAACCTCAACCCGTCGGCCGTCGATCTCGACAACAACCTTCTGGGACGGGGTGGTGTCATCGTCCGCATCGGTGTCACCCGCGTACGGCTCGATGGGGTTGGTCTCCATCCACTCTTGCTCAATCCACTTCGTGTAGACATCGAAGGAGGAGCCGTCGCCCACGAAGGCAGGGTTCTTCACGATGTGGCGGTCGAACGGGATCACCGTCGCCAAGCCCTCAACCTGGTACTCGTCCAGGGCACGGGCCGAGCGGGCAAGCGCCTGGTCGCGGTCCTTACCCCACACGATGAGCTTGGCCAGCATGGAGTCGAACTGGCCACCAATGACCTCGCCCTCATTAATACCGGAATCCATACGGACACCCGGGCCAGAAGGCTCAACATACTTCGTGACCGTACCGGGAGCCGGCATGAAGTTGCTGCCCGGATCCTCACCATTAATACGGAACTCAATGGCGTGGCCATTCGGAATCGGATCCTCTTTGCGCGACAATTCCTTACCTTCAGCGATACGGAACTGCTCCTGCACGAGATCCCACCCGGTCACTTCCTCCGACACGGGGTGCTCCACCTGCAGACGGGTGTTCACCTCAAGGAAGGAAATCAGACCATCGTCGGCAACCATATATTCGACGGTGCCCGCGCCGTAGTATCCGGCCTCGCGGCAAATATCCTTCGCCGACTGGTGCAAACGCTCATTTTGCTCATCGGTCAAGAAGGGGGCGGGGGCCTCCTCAACCAGCTTCTGGAAACGACGCTGCAACGAGCAGTCACGGGTAGAGACCACTACGTAATTGCCATGCATGTCCGCCACGACCTGGCACTCCACGTGACGAGCCTTATCCAGGTATCGCTCGACGAAGCACTCCGACCGGCCGAACGCTGCCATGGACTCACGGACAGCGGAATCGTAGAGGTCACGGACCTCATCCAGGCTGTGAGCGACCTTCATACCACGGCCACCACCACCGAACGCCGCCTTAATCGCAATCGGAAGCCCGTGTTCCTTAGCGAACTCCACCACCTCGTCTGCATCCTTGACGGGTTCCTTCGTCCCCGGAGCCATAGGAGCATTCGCCGCCAGCGCAATGTGGCGGGCCGTCACCTTGTCGCCCAGCTTCCGGATCGAATCAGGAGACGGTCCAATCCAGATCAACCCAGCATTCTCGACGGCCTCCGCGAAGTCACCGTTCTCAGACAAGAAGCCATACCCAGGGTGAATCGCGTTCGCGCCCGACTTCTTCGCCGCGTCCAAAATCTTGTCGAAATTCAAGTACGAATCCGCAGATGTTTGGCCACCCAGTGCGAAGGCTTCGTCGGCAAGATGGACGAACGGCGCCTCGGCATCGGGCTCGGCATAGACCGCAACGCTGGGGATTCCAGCGTCCTTGGCGGCGCGGATCACACGAACCGCGATCTCACCACGGTTGGCGACGAGAACTTTGGTGATTTTTTTGGTCTCGATTGTCTTACTGTCGGCGGACACGAAACCCTCCTGTATTCGCTGTGCAACTCTCGGCTGGTGTGCATCAGTAGTCGGTCACGCGGGCAGGCCTGGGCTGGTTAACTATCGTCAACGCCCCATCATCAGGGATCAAGGGCGCTCACACTCCGGCCACGCGGGGACGAACTCGCTGTAATCGTGTCCAGATGCACAAATTCAATGGACAGCTTTAATTGTGGCACAGCGGTGGCGAAGACCCGTGAACTTTAGCGAGCTGATCGCCCTCAATAGGGGGGCTGAATATGAAATAACCCGCAGCGGTGGCGCCACGGGCTGATAAGCAGAGTTCAGGATGAAAGTCAATAAGGGGTAAATATGGGGGTGGTAGAGAGACGCGGGCTACATCACAGCGGGCGATCGCCACGCACGATCGGCATCCCAACCATATTCCCCCACTCGGCCCACGAGCCGTAATAGCTCTTCACATCATCCCAACCCAACAAATAACGCAACACAAACCACGTATGGGCACTGCGCTCACCCGTCACGCAATAAGTCACCGTCGGGTTCGACGAATCCAGCGCACCGAAAATCTCCCGCAATTCATCCATGCTGCGGAAATTGCTATTCGGATACACCGTCGAATCCCACGGGATGTTCACCGCGCCGGGGATGTGGCCCGTCCGCAATGTTGACTTCGCCGTCGACGAGGCGTTATCGGAGGTCCCGCCGCGGTATTCCGCGGGCGTACGGACGTCGATAATCTGGGATGATTCGTAGGATTCGCGTAAGTCGCCAACAGAGATCAACCCGGTGGTGCACACATCGGGCACGGGGTAGGTGGACTCCGGGTTTTCTGGGACGGCGAATGTCGTTTCCCGCTCGGCCCTGATCCACGCATCCCGGCCACCGTTGAGCAGGCGGACATCCGGGTGCCCGTAGAGTGTGAAAACCCAGAACGCGAAGGCCGCCCACCAGTTAGAATGGTCGCCATAGATCACGACAGTGTCTTCCCGGCGGATCCCTTTATCGCGCATCAATTGAGCAAACGCTTCGGGGGAGATGACGTTTCTGGTGATCGGATCGGAGAGGTCCCGTCGCCAATCAATGCGAATGGCCGTGGGGATGTGGCCGAGATCGTAGAGCAAACTGTCTTCGTCCGATTCGACGACGCGGACGTCGGGGGTGCCCAGTTTTGCCCCCAACCATTGTGAGGTAACAACTTTTTCCGGGTGGGCGTAGTCCTGAAGTAATGGGTGGGGGTCAAGTGGCGCGGCCATGGTTCCCAATCCTATAAGAAACCTGGGGTGGGAGAAGAAGACAGTGGGTAGCTATCCCTTCCGCGCAAGTAACAGCGGTGCAATATAACCGCACTCGGGGGTGAAAACGGGTGGTGTTATTTCCCACAACTCAATATCCAGTGTGACCAGGGGAGGTCTATTAGTGTTTTAGCTGGTACATCCATTAATTCAGGGCTTGTGCAGTAGGGATTAGAGGACTCTGAAGATGGTAGTGACCTGCACCCACACCACATGGGGGTGCGAGACGTAGACGGTGCTCACCCTGTATCCCACAGCGGAGGGCCGGGTTTACGTCGATAACACCAACCGACGGCAATACCGAGGAGAATAGCCAGTGCAGAAGAACATCGTTGTGTTCGAAGTTGAAGGCGGAAACGACAAGGGACCCGATGGTCACCGTAAAGACACGATGCCCATCGTTAACGCAATTAAAGCTCACGACGGCTGGGATTCAGAGGTCATCTACTACGACAACACCAAGGCCGACGAAATCTTCGATAAAGTATCCAAGTCCTCAGGCGGCTACATTTCTCGCGTGAACCCCGGCAAAATTCCCGGTGGTGAAAAGGGCTACTTCGAGTTGCTCACCCGTTTGAGCGACGCTGGCCTCGTCGGCATGTCGAGCCCCGAGAAGATGATGGACTACGGCGCGAAAGATGCGCTGGTGAAGCTCAACGACACGTCGCTCGTGCCCGCGGACACGGCAGCGTACTACGACGTCGAGAGCTTCCACGAGACCTTCCCGAAGTCGCTCTCCTACGGCGAGCGCGTGCTCAAGCAGAACCGCGGATCCACGGGGTCCGGTATCTGGCGTGTTCGCATCGAGGACAAAGAACTGGCCAACTCCGTTGAGCCGGGCACCGCTCTTCCGCTCGACACCATGCTGGTCTGCACGGAAGCCGTCGACAACCACACCGAGCACAAGAAGCTCGGCGAGTTCATGGACTTCTGTGACCAGTACATCGTCGGCGATAACGGCATGCTCGTGGACATGCGCTTCATGCCCCGCATCGTGGAGGGCGAAATCCGCATTCTCCTCGTTGGCGACAAGCCCGTTTTCGTCGTTCACAAGAAGCCAGCCGCCGGTGGTGAGAACTTCTCGGCCACCTTGTTCTCTGGCGCGCAGTACACCTACGACAAGCCGGAAGAGTGGCAGGACCTGATCGACGAATTCGCCGCTGTCCGCCCTGTTATTGCCGACAAGCTGGGTGGCGACGGCAACGTGCCGCTGATCTGGACCGCTGACTTCATGCTTGACGACGGTGAGGACGGCGAGGACACCTACGTCCTGGGCGAAATCAATTGCTCGTGTGTGGGCTTCACCTCTGAGCTGGACATGGGCATCCAGGAAATGGTTGCCGACGAAGCAATCCGTCGCGTTGAGGAAGCCAACGCCTAACAACCCTGACTGGTTGTTATAACCCGGTTGCTATAACAATGTGCCCCATCGATCTGTGATCGGTGGGGGTAATTGGTGTGTGGCGCTTTATGCGCCGTTTTATCTGGCGCTAATGCTGCTTTGTTGTGTGGCCAGCCTGACGACGACCTTTGCGAGGTAACCACCACACGCGGATGGCGCCGAAAATGGACAGGACGACGACGAGGGCGATGTTGCCAAAGACGTCGAGAATGACGACGCCGATGCCACTTTGGCCGGTCGGATCCTGGTACGCGAGGTAGATGAACGGAATGGCGAACCCGGCGTAAATTCCCGCCGCGGCGGTGTATGCACCCGTATAGACGCGCGGCGTGAGGCAGGACAGTGCCGACGCCGATCCCACCAACAGAATCATGAAGGCAACAATTTGGTACGGCGTAGTGTCCGTCGGGGGAGGCCACGTCGGCATTGTTGTTGGTGACCAGGTTAAACACACACCGGCAGAGACGAGGGACGCCACGATTGACCATAGGAAAATGGTGAACTCACGCGTGGCGGGGACCCCATTCGGGGCCCCATTTGCTTCGTCGTCCTCTGCCGCCTGGGCGCCGCTGTGGGTATCCGGTGCTCCGCGTCGGTGAGCCGATCGACCCGCTGTTTCAATCCGGTAGGTCGCGCGGATGATGACGTACCACACCATCAGCGGAAGTCCGAAGAAGAATAGGACACCTAGTAGAACTGACATCGGCTGTCACTCCTTATGCCGTCTATTCTGCGCGGACTAGTTAGCGCCGAGCTGATCGTCGATCAGCGCAGCAACGCATGATGGGTCAGAGTCCTCGAGGAGTTTCCGGCAGCGGTCGTATTCGTTATCTTCCCCGATAGCTCGCGCAGCGAGGGCCAGGGCAGCAATGGCTCGGAGGACCCCGCGGTTCGGCTCATGCGACCACGGCACCGAACCCCATCCTTTCCACCCATTCGCACGCAAAGCGTCAAGCCCACGGTGATAACCAGTCCTCGCATACGCGTAGGCGGCAACAGCCGCATGGCGATGATCGTCGGAGCTGTGAGCAGCGGTCACGTCGACGGAACGCAGTGCATCTTCGGCAAGTTCTGCCCATGCGAGTGAACTTGTGGGCACAGCGACGACGACGTCGTTGAGGTTCTTTCCCTCGTCAATCAGCGCTTTTGCGGGATCGGCGGGTAGTTCGACGGGTGCGGGGGCTAGGAAATCACGGTGCTCACTCATAGGCCCAGTTTAAATGCGCCTACATAACAATGCTAGGGACTGGATTGCCTGCCCTTCGGTGTGCCCGTGCCCGCGTCGTTAATTAACGAGGCCCACCGTCGTCGGCTAACTAGCTTCATGCTCGCTATTCCCTGGGCCGATTCCGTGTTCAATACCGGCAATGATGAATTCCACTTTGCTGTCCAGAAAACCTGTTCCCGGCATGTCCTTCATGCCGAAGACATCGTCGTTGTCGTCGGCCGAGGTGGTGTACCGGTCAAGCGGAGTTTCTCCAGCGTCGTCGGTTGTTGTGAAGGATCGCATCTGAATAAATGTGGTGATGGTGATATCACCAATGAAGTCCACGGCGAATGATGCGCACGGGAATCCGCCGGGAATATTGAGTCGAACCAGCCGGTCAATGAGCCTTCTGAAGCCGGGCAGCACACCAATGATGGCCTCGGGTTTGGTCATGATCACCGTGGGCGCCTCGGGGTAGCGGGAAAACAGGTCCCATGATCGGGAGCTGAACAGCCTGAGCGCGTCCTGCCATGTCGTGGCCACGGCCGGGTCATTAATGTGCTCGGCAAGCTTTTGCATCGCCGCTGCTTGTAGCTCGTCCCGCGAGGAAAACATGCGGTACAGCGCCGGAGGTTTAATTCCGAGTTTGTCGGCAACACCCCGGAGACTGAAAGTAGCGACGCCTTCCTCGAGCGCGGCTTGTACAGCCTGTTCCTTATCGAAGACGGGTTTGCGACCGGGCCCGGGACTCAAATTAATGACCATCCTTGTGCTGCTTCGCGGGCACTCCATAGGTGTTGATACATGCCACTCGATGCAATGAGTTCATCGTGGGTGCCGACCTGCACAACGTTACCATCCTCATCGAGCACGACGATCTTGTCAGCATTGCGGATCGTGTTGAGCTTATGCGCAATAACCAGCACCGTTGAGCGATCTCGAAGGTCATTAATGGCCTGCTCGATGTGCGCCTCATTATCGGGATCCAACGCCGACGTCGCCTCATCGAACAGCACAATCGGCGCCCGTTTGAGCAGAGCGCGGGCGATGGAAACGCGTTGCCGCTCGCCACCAGAGAGCCGGTTTCCGCCTTCACCCACGGTGGAGTGCCACCCGCCGGGGAGCCGTTCTGCGATTTCACGGACGCCGGCGAGGGCTCCGGCGTGGTACACGTCGTCGTCGGTGGCGTCGTCGTTTCCGACTTTGATGTTGTCGTACAGGGTGGTGTCGTAGAGATACACATCCTGGAACACCATCGCAATCTGTTCCATCAGTTGCTCGGTGGGCTGGTCTTTGACATCGACGCCGCCGACGCTGACGCTGCCCGAGTCGACATCCCAGAAGCGGGCTATGAGGCGGAAGAGCGTGGTTTTTCCGCTTCCCGACGGGCCGACGATCGCCGTGAGCCCGTGTTGAGGTGCCGTGAAGGATACGTCATGAATGACGGGGTTGCCGCTTTGGTATCCGAACGTTGCTGACTTCATCGCCACTGTGCCCGGCTCGGGGAGGGACACACACTCGGCAGGCGTCGGTAATTCGGAAGCGGACATAATCTCGTCGACCTGCCCGATGGGTTGACGTGCAACCTCAATGGCCAGAGTATTGCCGACGATTTCCTCAAGGATCTTGGAGAACCGGAGCGACACACCGATGAACGCCACCGTCGCGATGGGGGTCAACGTGCCGCTTGTGCCCAACACCGCGGCCACGATAATGAGCGCCACGGTGATAGCTTGCGCGCCGATCCCTGAGATCACATTGCCGGCCAGGCTCACCCACAGGTCTTTAGCATGGCTGCGGTAGTTGTCCGACCGTGCGCGGTCGAGCGGCTCATACGACTGTGCCCGCCCGGAGGCACGAAGCGACGGCTGCGTGTGCGCGAATTCCACCACGCGGCTGGCGAAGTCGATTTCGGTCGGAATAGTCATCCGTTCCCCGGCCCGTTTCAGAGCGCGGGTCGCCGTCGTTAATAAAAGTATGACCGGAATGGCGATCAAGAAGACGAGCCCGAGCTGCCATGCCCAGAACCAGGCAAGAACGGTCATCACGATCATGGTGGTCAAGCCGCGGACGAGTGGCCCGAGGAAGTGTGCCGTGCCCTCGCCGATTTGCATGAGGGACTGAGTGAGGAGGATGGATAACCGCGACGATACCGTGCGGTCGAACCACCCCAGTGGTAGCCGAGCTACTTTATTGCCGACGTTGATTGTGCAATGGCGCAGCAGATCCATGGCCGCCATATACCCGGTTGTTTGTTGGGCGTAGGTCATGACGGCCCTGGCGATGGCGAGAACAATGAGCACCAGGATCCATTGTGGCCATGTGAGCCCCATGGAGGTGCCGCCGTCGTTATAGGCGGTGATGGCGGGGATCACCGCGAAGATACCCACACCTTCGATGATGCCGAGGACGACGGCGAACCACAGGCTGCGGATAAACCTTCTGTAGCCATCGGCGGTGAGGATGTGCCGGAAGTCCTTGATAAGAAGCAGGTTACGTGCCCACGCAAGGGTGGATTGAGATTCAGCGCTCATTGTGCGACTCCTTGTGTGAGGTGCTTCCAGAAGGGTTGCTCGGCCAGCTCATCGGCGGTGCCTTGGGCGACGATGCGGCCGTGCTCCATGACACAAATATGGTCAGCGCCGGCGACGGATTCGGCGTGGTGCCCGATCGCGAGGACCGTCCGGCTGCGTGCAAGTTGGGCGAGCGCGCGTTGGATGTCCGCCTCACAATCCGGGTCGGTGGCGGTGGTGGCTTCATCGAGGACCAGGACGGGGGCGTCGGCAAGGAGAGCGCGGGCGATGGCTAGCCGCTGCTTCTGGCCGCCGGAGAAATCCGTTTGCCCGCCGAGGGTGGTATCAAAACCGTGGGGGAGCGCTTCAATGTCGTCGAGAATGTTGGCCTGACGTGCGGCTTCGCGTATCGCTTCGTCGGACGCGTCAGGGCGAGGTAGGGAGATGATGTCGCGGATCGGGAGGTCCTGCAAGTAGGGGTTTTGCAGGACAAACGACACTGTGGAATAGAGCTCCCGTTCGGTCAGCTCTGTTAACGGTGTGCCGCCGATGGTGATCGTTCCGGAATCGGGATCACGGAAGCGGGCGAGCATTGTTGCGAGAGTGGATTTTCCGGACCCCGACGGCCCGACGAGGGCAGTCACCGTGTTGGGGCGAAGCCGGAGATTAATATCGCGCAGGGCGTCAACTTTGCCGTCGGCAGTGGAGTAGGCAAAGGACACGTCGGAGAAGACGATGTCCTGGTCACCGGCGCTTGCCGAAGCATTGTCGTCCTCGGGACCGTGTTCCTCAGGATAAGGAATCTGTTCCGTATCCAGGACCCCTTTGAGGCGGAGCGCTGCGTTGCCTGCCTGCTGATATGCCCACGCAGTCGATCCCAGAACCTCAATCGTCCGCGGGAGAATCAGCGCGATCAACGAGCAGGTAAGAACCTCGGGGACCGTAACCCATCCCGCGCTCGCCATCAGTAACCCAAACCCCACGTTGATCGCCATGAGTGTCGAGACCGAAATGAACGAAAGCGACAGGGCAGAGGCGCGGATCAGCGGCCCGCACCATTCCCAGTAGAAGGAGGCAAAGTCTCTGCATGCCTGAGTAAAGCGGGCATGCGTTTCTCCGGTTCGTCCGAAGTTCTTGACGACGTAGATTCCCTCGGTCAGTTCGACCGCTGCAGAGGAAATATCGCCCAGTTTGTCGTCCATTTCGGCGGTTTTGGTGCCCATCCCTCGCATGGTGAGTGCCTGCAGCGCGCCGTAAATGGGGAACGTGGCGATGGAGAGCAGGCCGAGTCTCCAGTCGACGATGAACGCGTACGCGAGGAGAACCAGTGGCCCGGCGACCGCCGCAGTCTGTTCCACGGGGGCGTGGGCAATGAGCGTATGCACTTGTTTGACGTCGTCGTTAATTGCTTTGCGCACTTTGCCGGTCGAGGTATCGCTGAACCACGACAACGGCGCCCGCGCCAGGGTTTTCACCATGTTGCTTTGGATCGTGTCGCGCAACCGCAAATCAGCGAAGTGCGAAATAGCCAGCGCAAGCGTGTACAAGAACGCCTGCGTTAGGAAGGCGTAGACAAGGATGATCGCGCTGCGTTTGATGTCGTCATGGCTACCGTCGTTAAGAAGAAGGTCACCGATGTGGGTGAGTGCGACATAGGGGGCGACGGCGACGATGCACGACGCGAAAGCCAGGATTCTGCACACCAGCAGCCGGCTCTGAACTGGCTTGATCAGCTGTTTGAGTGCGGCTTGGCTGGCTTTCCTTTTGTTCGAGTAACTCTCGGCGTCGACCGTTGGTGCCGATTGTGGCGACGGTGATGGTGTGGTTTTGTCAGCGGTAACTGAAGTCATTGTTTTCTCCTTGGTGACGGATTACCGCGCGAGGCCGGCTCGCTCGAAATGCTTACGGCTCATGCGGACACCGAACCATCCGCCGATGATGCCGAGGATGACAACAGTGATTCCCCACCCGACGAGCACCGGCACGGAGAACAGCGCCTGCATATCGTTGGCGTAGGAATCTCCCATTTGTTCGCTGATCTGCTCGTAGTAGCTGTCACTGTTAAAGACCATGGGCAGAAGGGGAACAATCATCCAGATCTGTGTGACGGCATAGGCGACGATGAAATTCGTGGGGCGAACACGGGTGGCACGGCCGCCTTCTGTGGCGATGAGATCGGCGATAAACCAGATGACGAGGCCGGCCGGGATGATCCATATGGTGTGCCCCGGAGCCATGCCTAGGCCGATGATGAACCCGGTGAGCGTCAACGCGCCTAACTTGGGTACACGGGACACCAGCAGAGCGATGATGACCCCGCCGCCGATGATCCCTACCGCCCACCCGACGAACATGAACGCTGGCCCAATAAAACCGACCATTCCGCAGATGTAGAAGAAGACGAAGTCAATGACGGCAAAGATAGCGATGTTGATGAGATCGCGTGTGGAGAGCGAAATCTTCATGAGCATCCTTCCAGGTGTAATTCATGATCTGCACAGAGGCTGATCAGTTCTGAGTCGTGGGTAATGACGATGACCACTCGCCCGTCGATCGCTAGCTGCCGGAGCAGCGAGGCAATTCCGCGTAGGTGGTGGGCGTCGATGCCTGAGGTGGGTTCGTCGAAAATGACAATTCTTTTGTCGGCGGCGATGGCTGTCGCGATTGCTAATCGCTGGGCCTGGCCGCCCGATAAGGACAGGGGGTGGCGGTCAGCGACGTCGGTGAGGCCTAGTTCCTCGAGCAGGTGATCCGTGTCGGTGTCGGCGGAGCAGCCGAGGGTGATTTCCCCGGTCACGGTGTCGCTGAATAATTGACGCCGAACGTCTTGCAGGACGAAGGCACAGTGTTGTCGCCGGCGACGACGGGACAGCGGACGGCCCTCGTATTCGAATGACCCCTGCGCCTTGTTGAGGCCACAGATGGCGCGGGCCAGCGTGGATTTTCCGACTCCGTTATGCCCGGTGATGGCGGTTATTTTTCCTGACGGGAAAGACAGCAACGGATACGACAACACCGGGTGATCTCGTGTGTAGGAAAACTGGAGATTCCGCAGAACTAAGCCATTTTCCGACGGAGGAGGCGGAGGAGGAACGTGGGCGTCGGTAAAAGATAGTGCCCGCAGCCCCCGTTTTGTGCGTTCCTCGTGATCGAGGGAGAACAACTCAGCGCCTGTCATGTGCTCGACGACGCGGCCATGGTCCATGCGGTAGACGTCGTCGACAAGATCGCGGAACAGGTGGAGGCGATGCTCGGCAATGACGAGCGTCTTCCCGGCGCGTTTGAGGCTGGTGATTATTTCGCGGAAATCTGCGATGGCCTCGGGTGAGAGGTTCGAGGTGGGTTCGTCGAAAAAGTACAGATCAACCCCGGCGACGAGGGCACATGCGCAGGCGACGCGTTGCAGTTCGCCGCCGGAGAGCGAGTCGATGCGCCGGCCGAGGAACTGTGTGATGTGGGTATGTCGGGCGGCTTCATCGATCTTTTCCTCAATCACCGCGGGTGATACGCCGTAGTTCTCGAGGCAAAATGCAAGCTCGGTGTTCACGTAAGAAGTGAAGAACTGTGTGCGGGGGTTCTGGAAAATAGATGACGAATAGCGCCCGATGTCATGGAGCTGAGTTGTGGCGACGTCGCACCCAGCGAAGACTTCGCCATCGAGGTCCCCGCCATAGAAGTGCGGAACCAAGCCATTCATCGTTCGGAGGAGAGTGGACTTCCCGCAACCGGATGCGCCGATGATGAGCGTCACTGACCCCGGCGCAAAGTTCAGAGTGATATCCGATAGACCATAGGCGGGAGAAAGGTCAGAGGGGTACCGATAGCTGATGTTGCTCAGCGTGATTGGGGCTTCTGCGGAGGTCGTCATGCGATCAGCCCCCATCCGTTAGCGATTTCGTAACCTCGGAAAGCCATCACTACGCCCAGCGCTATGAGTATGCAGAGGTCAGCGGAGGAAAACCGGAGGTGGCTAATCGTCGTTCGCGGGCCTGATCCGAGTCCTTTGATGATGGACGCTGCAGAGAGTTCGTCGGCTAGACGGGCACCTGCCGCAAGCAAGGGGATGATGACGTATTCGACGGTGCGAAGAGGGCCTATCGTGTTGAGCTTTCGCAGTGCTAAGGCCTGACGGATTGCCTGGATTTCGGCGACGGCCATGGGGAAGAACCGGACGATGACCATGATGGGGACGAATAACGCACGTGGCGCGTGCATTCGGGTGAGGACTGCGCCGATCTCGTCTATCCGGATGGCATACACGGCAGCAACCGTTGCACCGACGATTCCCGCGAATCGGAACATCCAGTACGCGATGAAGGTGAGGAACACCGACACTGGTGAGTGCCATAGGTGGGGAAGGACGTAGAAACAACCAGCCCAGCCGACGACGAAAAGTGCCCAACCCACAGAGAAGGGGAGTGGAGTAGTGACAGCGAGAAATGCTCCGATGATGATGAGGGTCAGGGCGATGAGCGGTAACGACGAGCTACCCATCACAACGAGGTTGCAGACAATCACGAAGAGCGCGAGGGTTCGTGGATCCGCATGTATGCCTCTGCGTGATTGCGTCCACATGTGTTAGCCCTAACTACATTATGAAAAATTAAAGCAATTAATAAATATAGGGCAGGTGGGCTGGGGTGTCAATAAGGTTTTATTTGATGTTTCTCACCCGACGAGCCGACGTAACCGCCGGGTGTGATGCACAGTGACGGTGGGCTTAATTCGCGTGCTCAGAGCGGTTCCAGAACTCAGAAACCTCGTAACCGAAGCTGTATAGAGCCGCCCGCACAAGGGGGAGCGAGAGGCCGATGACGGACGACGGATCCCCTTCGATGCGGTCGATGAACCACCCGCCCATAGCCTCAAGCGTGAACGCCCCAGCGCAGTTCAAGGGCTCCCCGGAATTCGCGTACGCGCGGATATCGGCGTCGGAAGCCTGCGCATAATGCACTGTTGTGGATACGGCGCGGAGGAAGGTGTCCTCATCTGTTGCCGTGGTGTCAAGGTTGATAATGCAGTGCCCGGTAATGAGTCGCGCGGTTTTCCCGCGCTGGTTAGTCCAGCGACGAATTGTTTCCTCGACAGTGTGGGGTTTGCCTTGGAGTTCACCATCGAGGTAGAGCATCGAATCCGCACCAATAACCACCCGTGGCGTGGGGTTTTCGCCTCCGGGGTGGACCGATGTGAGGTGCCGCGACGCAATGGCCGTGGCTTTCGCGTGGGCGAGGGCGCAGACTTGGTCCTCGGGGGATTTGTCGCGCACAGTGCGCAAAATGGCGTCCTCGTCGACCTCAGGCGGTTCGATGGCTGGCTCGACGCCAGCAGAGCGGAGGACGGATAACCGCGAGGGGGAGGAGGACGCCAGAATAATCATGGTCTCATTAAAACACGAGGAACCATGAGATCAGCGGGCTTAGTAGAACCTCAGGTTGGGGAAGTTCCCGGCATTCGACGTGTGCGTGTTCGTGAACTTCTCGTCGAAGCGTCCCCAATTGTTCGGTGTCTCGGGTTCGCCATCGTCGCCCGCGTTAGCTGACATCCCCGCAAACAAAGCCGTCAGGGCTGCCACTTGTGGCGCGGTGGGATTTCCCTTGATCACTTTAAGGAACACGGGCTTCTTCTCGGTCGATGTTCCGTCGCCGGATGCGCCCGTGTCGCCAGCGCCGGGTGTGGTGTCGTCCGCGTGTGAGCCGTCAGACATGTAAACTCCATTTCTCGCTGTTACTCCCGTCGAGGCCGTCGTCGTTAATAGTCGTCGTTAATAACGGTTACTAACGACGGAGGGGCGGGGAAAGATGGTCGCCCCTCGGCCACATTGGTTACAGCGGAATGTTTCCGTGCTTCTTTGCTGGGACGTTCTCCACCTTGCGGTCCAGCAGGCGCAAGCCTTCGATGATCTGGCCGCGAGTTTCGCTAGGCGGAATAACGGCGTCGACGAACCCTCGCTCGGCTGCAACATAGGGGTTGACCAGGGTGTCTTCGTACTCCTGCTCATAGGACTTCTGCAGAGCAGCAACGTCCTTGCCTTCTTTAGCCGCTTTCTTCAGTTCCTTGCGGTAGACGAAGCCGACGGCACCGGCAGCACCCATCACTGCAATCTGGGCGGTAGGCCATGCCAGCGAAATATCCGCGCCCATGTCCTTGGACCCCATGACGCAGTACGCTCCGCCGTAGCCCTTACGCGTGATCACCGTAATCTTCGGGACGGTGGCCTCAGCGTAGGCGTACAGCAACTTAGCACCACGACGGATAATGCCGTCGAACTCTTGGTTCGTGCCAGGCAGGAATCCCGGAACGTCGACAAGCTCAATGATCGGAATGTTGAACGCATCGCAAGTACGAACAAATCGCGCAGCCTTCTCAGAGGCCTTAATGTCCAAACATCCTGCGTATTGCATGGGCTGGTTGGCGACGAAACCGACGGCGCGGCCCTCGACCCGGCCAAAACCGATGATGACGTTTTCGGCGTAGCCTTCCTGGATCTCCAGGAACTCCTCGTCGTCGGAGATGTGGGTGATGACATCTTTCATGTCATACGGCTGGTTGGGGGAGTCCGGGATGATCGTGTCCAGTTCACGGTCCGCGTCGGTGATGTTGTCCTCGATGGAGCCTTCGAATGGATCAGCGGGGACACGAGGCGTTTCGGCCCGGTTATTTTGTGGCAGATAGCTGATGAGCTCTTGCACGAAGTCCAGGGCGTCTTCGTCATTTTCCGCGGTGTAGTGGGATGTACCCGAGGAACTCATGTGGGTTGAAGCACCACCGAGTTCCTCCTGGGTGATTTCCTCACCGGTCACGGTCTTGATGACGTCCGGGCCGGTGATGAACATCTTGGAGGTCTTATCCACCATGATGATGAAGTCTGTCAGCGCTGGCGAGTACACGTGGCCACCTGCGCACGCACCCATAATCAGGGAGATCTGCGGGATAACGCCCGATGCGCGGGTGTTGCGGAAGAAGATCTTGGAGTACAGGCCGAGGGACACAACGCCCTCTTGAATACGGGCACCAGCACCTTCATTGATGCCGATCAGCGGCACCCCGGTCTTAATGGCCAAGTCCATGATCTTGACGATTTTTTCGCCGTACACTTCGCCGAGCGCACCACCGAAAATGGCGACGTCTTGCGAGAACACGCAGACCTTGCGGCCATCGATCGTTCCGTAGCCCGTGACAACACCGTCGGTGAGAGGGCGTTTTGCGTCGAGCCCGAAGTTCGTGGACCGGTGTCGGGCCAGGGAATCAACTTCGACGAAGGAACCGTCGTCAAGAAGATATTCGATGCGCTCGCGGGCGGAAAGCTTGCCCCGGTCGTGAATCTTATCGACGGACGATTGGCCCATAGGCATCTGAGTCTCTGCGAGACGCGACCGTAGATCGGCCAGCTTGCCGGCGGTGGTGTGGATGTCTTGTGCGGTTGTATCCGCGGTGAGTGTGGCGGCTGTCATGTGGTTAAGTCTAGGCCCAAATACCAACAGGAACAGACTGAAACGTCTGCAATTCCCCCGGATGAGCCCCCCATAAAGAGGGAAAGCGACGGAAAGAGGTGTGTGGAGCTGGTGTGTGCTCTCGACGGCGGCTGGGCGACCTCACTGCGTCATCAATACTTATGGTTCTCAATCCTTATGGTGAAGAATAAGAAACATGACTCACGACGATAAGCGCAGGGATTACGACGACACAGGCGACGAGCGACGGGACTCGCAGAACGCGGGCGGCGATCCGTCCGCGAAGGGTGCGCAGGTTCCGCCGGGTAAGTGGTCCGACGGCGGCGATCCGTCCGCGAAGGGCGCTCAGGTGCCACCGGGTAAGTGGTCCGGTGAGGGTGACGCATCCGCGAAAGGTGCCCAGGTCCCGCCGGGGAAGTGGTCCGAGGGCTCGCAAGGGGGCTCCGGCGAGCAAGGAAACCGCACCGACACAACGTCGCCAAATGATAATGAAAGTGAAAATGCGGGGGTGAGGCCACCGTTAGATCACGAGCGCGTGGTGAAGGCTCTGCGTGAGCAGGGGTGGAACGATGTCGCGATCGTTGAGTCAACGGGATCGACCAACACGGATCTTCATGCGGCGGCCAGCACGCTGCCGGATCTTTCCGTTCTGATTGCTGAAGAACAGGTGTCAGGGCGCGGCCGTTTGGGCCGAGCCTGGAGCGCGCCACGGCACAGCCAGGTGACGCTGAGTGTGCTGCTCCGCCCGGAAGTACCGCCGACAAAACTCGGATTGCTCCCGCTTCTGACTGGGGTGGCGGTGGCCGATACGGTTCGCTCGTATGGCATTGATGCGCGCGTGAAGTGGCCGAACGACATTTTGGTGCGTGGTGACAAGATGTGCGGAATCCTCGCCGAAGCGGTCAGCATGTCTGATAACCCCACCGTCGTCGTCGGGTTCGGGCTCAATATTGATCTCACGAAGGCGGAACTGCCCATTGATAACGCGACATCGTTTGCCCTGGAAGGCAAGCATGTCGATCGGACAGAGGTCACCATCGCCGTCCTGGGCTCGCTGCTCGAGAGGCAGCGGCAATGGCGGAATGCGGGCGGATCGGCATCGTCGTTTATCGACGATTACAAGTCGGTGTCGGCAACTTTGAACGAGTCGGTTAGCGCCGGTTTGCCCAATGGTGGCAAGCTAACCGGAACGGCGGTGGATATTAGCGACGCGGGTGAATTGCTCATTCGCGATGCTAGGGGACAAATTCACACCGTGGCTGCCGGTGATATCACGCACCTGCGCTATTCATGACGAACGCTCCTTATGAGGCTGTGTCCCGTCGCCCACTATGATGTTGCAGGAGATAACGCTGGGATACTGACGTTAAACATGTGACAATTGGTAAAACTGGTAGTTTTGTCGACGATCCCGTCACGAGCCGCATACACCAAAGACCAATGCACGTCGCGAAGGGACTCACGCTGAGAAGGGAGGTGCCTCACTGTGGCCATGCGAAGCCACGCGTACCGACCGACGGATGACCTCGACGAACGCGATGGCCGCAGAGGTTACGGAGGCTCCGACCTGTGGGGCCAGGACGACGGTGGCGAGACTCTCGATGACGATTCGTTGGAATCACTCCCACCCTTTAACGGCGGCTTCCCCGAATACCGCATTGCGGACGATGAAAGAGTTCTTGTTGACGTCCATTCCAAACGGGGCACACTCGTCTTCCCGGTCCTAGAGACAATCCTCATCAGCGGAATCATGTGGGGAATCATCGGCATGATCGATGGCGCCGCCGGCCCCTTCGTCGATGGTGGCTTCGGCGGACTGCGCCAATTCCTCCTCATAGCGTGGGTCGTCGCCATGGCCTGGTTCTTCGCCCGCCCGGTCATGAAGTGGTGGCGCAATCGCCTCGTCGTCACGAACTATCGCGTCGTCGCTAGGTTCGCTAAAGACGATATTGTCGATATCCCATTAGACCAGGTCACCGGGCTGCACCGTCGTCGATCAACCCTTATTTTCGACGTCTACCGCATGCCCCCCTTGATGGTCCCGAATGTTGCAAAAGTACGCAGAGTAAAACGCGTGACCACCAGACGCCTGCGCCACCGCTGGTAGCGGCCCCTATACTTAGCCGGGTGAGTGCTAGATCGGAAGATACCGTAGACAAGGCAGATCAAGATAAGGCAGATCGGGTCGCGTCGGACTCGCATATCGAAGGCCAGCCCACCATCGCTGTCGTCGGCGACGGACAATTGGCTCGCATGATGCAGCCTGCCGCGGCGGAATTGGGGCAGTCCTTGCGATTGCTTGCCTCAGATACCTCGGCGTCCGCCGCCCAGATCATTCCCGACGTGGTCATTGGTGATTACACGAATCTCGACGACTTGCATCGCGTGGCATCGGGGGCGACCGCTGTCACTTTCGATCATGAGCACGTGCCCCCGGAGCATTTGCGAACATTGCAAGCCGAAGGGGTGAATGTGGAGCCGGGCCCCGACGCGCTGCTTTACGCCCAGGACAAGCTGGCCCAGCGTAAGAAGCTTCGCGAGATGGGGCTCCCCGTGCCACCCTTCATGGCGATGGAGTCGGTCGACGACGCGCGCCAGTTCTGGCACGTGATGGACGGGGAAGTATGCATCAAAGCGTGTCGTGGCGGGTACGACGGCCATGGCGTTTGGTTCCCCGAATCCGAAGATGAATGTGCGGACCTCGTCGCTACCCTCATTGACGACGGCACCCCCGCGATGGCCGAGCGCAAAGTCCACCTGGTCCGCGAACTCTCCGCGATGATTGCGCGCACGCCATCGGGCGAGACCGTGCTGTGGCCCGTCGTCGAATCGGTGCAAAAAGACGGAATTTGCTGGTTGGCTATTGCTCCGGCGCCGGAACTGGAGCCCTCTCTTCGCGACGAAGCCCAGCGGATTGCCACACGCATTGCGACGGAACTCGGCGTGAGCGGCGTGATGGCCGTCGAGCTTTTCGAGACAACGGATGTGGACGGCGATCCGGCCGTCGTGGTTAACGAGTTGGCGATGCGGCCGCACAACACCGGCCACTGGACGCAAGATGGATGTGTGACCAGCCAGTTTGAGCAGCACGTGCGGGCAGTGGCGGATATGCCCCTCGGTAGCACCGAGATGACCGCTGACTGCACGGTGATGGCCAATGTGCTGGGTGGGGATGAAGATCCCGATATGGCCTGGTCAGAGCGCATGGTTCATGTGTGGGAGCGATTCCCGGAGGCAAAAATCCATTTCTATGGCAAGGGGTTCCGGCCTGGGCGGAAGATAGGGCATGTGAACATCTCGGCGTCGTTGATTGCGGATTCAGCGGCAGGTTCAGCTGGCACCTCCGACGAACAGTCGAACGCTGTGTCTCCCGATGATGTGCGGAAGAAGGCCCGGGAAGCTGCGTATTTCTTGGTTCACGGGCGCTGGCCGGAGACTGCCGACTAGGTTCGGCGCAACTAGGCAATAAAAGTTCCGGGCAAGAGAGGACAATTGACATGAGTGACAACAGTGGACACACAGATTCGGCCAGCGCGGGACAGGCCAGCGCTGATTCGCAGCCCAGCGGCCCCAAGGTAGGCCTCATCATGGGTTCGGATTCAGACTGGCCAACAATGAAGCCGGCCGCCGATATTCTTCAGGAGTTCGGGGTCCCCTTCGAGGTCGGTGTGGTTTCAGCTCACCGAACCCCTCAGCGCATGCTTGATTACGCACGTCAGGCCCACAAGCGTGGCATCTCGTGCATCATCGCCGGAGCTGGCGGGGCAGCCCACTTGCCGGGCATGGTGGCGGCAGCGACGCCGCTCCCCGTCATCGGCGTTCCCCGTCCGCTGGACAATTTGGAAGGCATTGATTCCCTCTTCTCCATCGTCCAGATGCCCAGCGGCGTTCCCGTCGCCACGGTTAGCGTCGGTGGCGCTAAAAATGCGGGCCTCCTGGCCGTGCGGATTCTGTCGGCAGGGGATCCGTCGTTAATCACGAAAATGGTGAAGTACCAGGAAGATATGGAGACCAGTGTCCTGAAGAAGGACCTTGCGCTCCGCCAGAAGCTCATATCTGGCGCGGAGTGAGCTGCCAGTGAGGAAAACTGCGCGCACTCCTGCAGCCGCGATTGCCCTGACCGGAGCTGGGGTGATCGGTTGGTCACTCTCTTTTCTTATCGACGCGGGAACGTGGCGTTTACTTCCCGCGGGGCTCGCCGTGACCGGCGCGGTGGGGGCGTGGACAGCGCGGAAGATGGGCCGAGCCCTTCGCACGCCCGACGGCCGAGGGCCTATCCACCTGGCCGCGGTGACGGCGACGGCGTGGTGGACGTCCACCGTTATTCCGGCCGTATGGATTGCGCTGACGCCGAGTGGTGTGCAGCCATTCGTCAGGGTTGTCGCCGGCGGGTACTCGCTGGTGTTCGTCGCGCTGGGTGGCGGCTTCGTGTGTTTTGTGCGCGCCGTGCGGCGTCATCGCTCAACGCCTTGGTCGCATCGTTCGCGCCAGTATGACAGCCAGCATGACAGTCCTGGCCAGCATCATGCAGGCGTTCCGGAGGGGATCATCGTCTGCGGCGCCGGGCTGATCCAAGGTCGGGTGTCCCGCGTCTTGGCGTATCGCGTCGACAAGGGAATAGAAGTCTGGCGTGACACAGAGCACACACATCCGTCGGAAAGCGGCCCCGACGAGAGGCTCGAACACGAACCAGTTTTGGTTCTCTGCGGCGGTCGGGGAAACGACGAGCCGCGTCCCGAGGCGGAGGCGATGGCGGAGTACGCGCGCGAACAAGGTATGCAGCCGCAGCACATTGTGGTTGAAGACACCTCGACGACGACGGAGGAAAACCTCCGGCATGCTCACGCGATTATGACGGAGCGGTTGGGGAGGGAACCGCAATCGCTCGTGGTGGTGAGCACGGATTTCCACTGCATACGCATTGACATGATCGTGGAGCGGTTGCGTCGCGCCGGGCTTTTCCGGAAATGTGATGTTGAGGTTGTGGGGGCGAGGAATCCGCGTAGCGTGCAGAACCATAGCTTGTTGAGGGAATATGCCGCGGTAGGAATGCACTACGCGAAAAATTTGTTCCGTTAATAGTGTGGGACGTTCGCAGTGTGGGCGTCCGCAGTGCTGGTGCGTTTGCAACGAAAACCTTACTACAGGCGCGTGGATGGTGATTAATGTCCTGAATGCGCCTACAATCGACAACTGACCTTCATCAGAATCATTACTGAACCAATCCGACTCATGAGGTGAACATTTATGTCTAAGCTTCTGCGTTTCATTGGCCGCGCGGCCATCGCCCCTGTTTTTATCGTCGGCGGAAAGAACGCCTTGGACAACTCCGAGCAGCTGTCCGGCGTTGTTGAGCAGGCCGCTGACAAGCTGGGAATTAAGGAACTCCCGGTTTCCTCCAACCTTCTTGTTCAAGCAAACGGTGTATCGATGATGGGCCTGGGAACCGCCTTGGGCCTCGGCATTTTCCCGCGCCTTGCAGCACTTGGCTTGGTGGGCTCCCTCGTGCCGACGACTTACGCCGGCCACCGCTTCTGGGAGGAAAGTGAACCAGAGAAGAAGAACACTCAGGCCCTGAGCTTCGCGCTGAACACCGCTATCGTCGGTGGTTTGCTGAACATCGCTGCTGCTCCGCGCACGAAGCACAAGGAAGTTTCCAAGAAGGAATCTCGCCGCGCCCGCAAGGCAGAGAAGAAGGCTGCACGTGCAGAGCGTAAGGCCAAGATTGAATCAGCCAAGAGCAGTGGCTTGCAGAAAGTTGGCCGCACCGGTGGGAAGCTGGCTTTCCTGACCAAGTGCCACTCGAAGTGCCACTCCAAGTAAATTCTGCTTGGTAATTTTTAGATGAAGCGGGTGCCGACGAGGCATCCGCTTTTGTCATGCAGTGATGATGGTGCCGGTGTCTGTGCCTGGGCTGGAAGGTGCGCCAGATAGTGCCCTTATTGCGCGTTATTGTGGGTAACCGCTGATAGCGGCTTTTTCGGTCGCCGCAATATCGCGGTATCGGCCGTCATTCCGGTTGGTTTCATCGGAATAAATGACGAGAGACCCATTATTCATCCAGGTCCCGACGGCGACGATTAAGAAGTCACGGATGCTTGGCCACGCGCCCAGAAGCGCACGGTGTGGCTGAGGTGGGTTATCGCTATCGTCCGCCACCGCATCATTGTCGTGAATCTGCGCCTCGTACCACCGCTGACCAGCCTCATAGAGCTCGTCGACTGTCAGAGGTCCGTTGTGGTCGCGGAGAACGATGTGGTCGGGATCGTCCGCTGCCGAGTCGTCGCCCATAAAAGCGTCGGGGCATAGTCGGGCCTCGCCAAAGAGATCCACCGGCTCCTCGACGTTGAGTTCGTCCAGGTCAACCCCAGTGTCTTCGACCGAGCGTCCAAAGGGGTCGTCGGTGCAGAGATAAACCGGGGCGTCAGAATATGCCGTTACGTTGTCGGTATAGCGCAAGAATGGGTTGCCGGTTCGTGTGTCGGCGTCCGCTGAAGGTTCTACGCTATCTCCCTCCGCGCCCGAGGACGCAAGCAGAGATTCAACAAACGCAACAAGGCCAACGGTCTCCGCGTCGGCAGCGGTCTCGTCGTCGATAAGTGTGATGCCAGCTCGAACTGCTCCAAGGATGACCGCGGCAGTCTGCCACCGGGCTGGCATAGCCACGGCCACAGAGTCGCCGGGCTCCATCATGGCTTCGTCGAGGAAATAATTCCCGAGCTTGGACGCCCAATTATCCAGGGTGATGGTGCTGAACTCCATGCGGGACGATTTCCGCGGGTCGGGGGAATCCACGTAGACAGTCAGGCGTGGCGCACTGGGGTCGTGCTTCAGCGCAGCTCTCAGCAGGTCCATCGGTGCTCCATTTCTAAGGTTGCGTCGTTATTGGGTTGCGTGCCGTTTGCGGGGCGAGGGATCGGTTGTCCTAGCCCCGCCGGCACACACCCGTTAATTCACGCACTTGGGGCTGTCACCAGCATCAAACTTCGGTGACTCGCCAGGCTGAGTATTGGTCTCACCCTTCTCACCAGGTCCGGCATCGCCAGCGCTCCCAGCCCCAGCGTTCGCATCCGCGTTGTTGCTGTCGCCGGACTCTTCTCCATCAAGGTATTTCTGCAGAGAATCCTCGGTCTTGCCCGGCCCGTTGTAGTCATTAGTCAGGTACACGTTGATCTCGTTATCCGAGAGCGACGAGTCCTGCTCCACCTTCAGATGCAACTTCTGAGCCAGGAACTTCGCGGGGTGCGAATCCGGATCAGCAGCCTTTACGACGCTGGTCTGCGAGCTGCCCTCCGTGTCATTCGCGGTGGTCCCTTCCGCGTAGCTCTCACTTGTCGCGATCTTCGAGACCCGGCTGGCCAGGCCCGTGACGGACGAACCATTCGTCACCGTCACCGTGTATTGCGACGCCATGAAGTCCCGTTCGATCGGTTCTTCAGTTGAGCTCTCGGACGGCGATTCGCTCGAATCCTTGTGCTTATCCTCGCTCTTCTTCGGCGGCTCCTCGCCGACGGTCTTCGCGACGAACGCCTTCACCTGGTCGGGATCGACGGTAACGATGGATTCGCCATTGTCGCCCGTTCCATCCAGGCTGGTCGTCGGAATGGTTTGGAATGACACATGCCCGCCGGCAACATCCTGCATCTGCGTCGCAAAGCTCATGACATCCCAGTCGTTGTCCAACACAACCGACCGCTCAACAGCCTCGGAGAGTTTCGAGATTTTCGACGTGCTCGTCAGCGTGCCCGTCGACAGAATCTTGTGGGCCAACGACGCCATGAACGCCTGCTGCCGCGCGATGCGGTCAAGGTCGCCACGGGGAAGGCCGTGACGCTGGCGGACGAACGACAGAGCATCCGCGCCATCAAGCGTTTGTACGCCCTTCTTGAAGTGCGCCCCGGAGAAGTCGTCGTCAACGTCGTTGTTCAGACAGACCTCCACACCACCGACAGCATTGGTGAGCAGCACAAACCCCAGAAGCCCGATCTCGGCGTAGTGATCGACCGTAATCCCCGTGAGGTTCGCCACGGCGTCGATCAGTGCGGAACGCCCAGCTTCTGTGGACTCCTTATCTATGTCGTCCTTATCCTTCCCCTCTTCCTGGAGCTCCTTTTCCTTCTCAAACTTGGTTGATCCGAACACCGCGTTGATCTTCGTGTTCCCCAAGTCTTTCGTATGAATGTAGGAATCGCGGGGAATGGAAATGGCCGTTGCCGACGAACCATCATTGGGCACGCGGATGAGGACGATCGTGTCGGTATTGAGGGTTGCGACGTCATCCCCGGCGCGGAGCATTTTCGCCTCTTCCTCCGTGAGGGGGGTGCCCTTGGCATCGGTGCGTGAATCCGCGCCGACGAGGAGGATATCGGTGGCGCCGTCCTTCGCTTTGCCCTTTTCGCCCAGCTTGAGGTTCCCGGCGGAGGCCATCTCATTGCCCAACCCGCCGATTGCTTTATAGCCGACGGCGGGCAGTATGACGCAGACCAACGCCATGACCACTAAGAGCGACTTGACCGCCCGCGAGCCGACCTGTTTGTGGCTGGGGCGTGCGTTCGGCGGTGCCTGAATGACGCGGGCTCCGGCGGCGCGATTCGCCGGGCGGTTTCTCTCGCGCGATGGGCGGGAGGATTCTGCGTAGGTGTTCCTGCGTCGGTACGCGTCGGTGGACCGGTGGCGGTGATTGCCGCGCTCGCGAGGGGTGCGGTCGCGCAGGTTCTCGTGACCAGAGTGGTCATCAGGGGTGTGACGTGAGGCGGAATAGCGGGTAGATCCGTTGTAGCCGCGACGCCCGGCGCCAGACTGTTCGCTGGTGGCGTCGTTGGCCCCGGCTCCGGATGCCGACTCGTGGCGATAGGAACCCCGCCGTGATGCGTCGCCGCTGCGTTCGTGCGACGAGCGTCCATGTGAGTCGTCACCGCGCCAGTAGTGCCTCTTCGGGCCCTGGCCTCGAGAATCGTCAGTCCTACCCATACAAAAAATTTCCTTTGGTCGATAGCTATGCCTACACATTAAGGCGGCATGACCGTGAAGCTTTTCGAGAATATACAGCTTACGCTGTAGTTTATGCGAGACGCGATAACCGTTTGGCATGTCGAACGTCATGACCGTTATGACGGAGCACACAGGGGAGTACATATGGGTAGCGAACGACGGTGGTGCGACCCGGCCCCGTGTACACAGGCACAAGGAGAGTAAAGACCGTGAGTATCCTCATCGCCGGAGGGCGAGGCCAACTAGGAACCGCGTTAGCAATGACTGCTCCGGCACCGGTACGGAGCGGGCGTATCTCATGTTTGGGGCGGGCGGAATTGGACATCACTGACCAGGACGTTATTCATGACGTTCTGGATTCGGAACAGCCCGACTTGATCATTAACGCCGCCGCCTACACCGCCGTGGATCGCGCCGAAGACCCTGCTCATCAGGACGCCGCACGTGCTGTCAACACGGATGGTGCCGCGTATTTAGCGCAGGCGGCCGCCCAGGCAGAAATACCTTTTATCCACATCTCGACGGATTATGTCTACGGCCAGAGGGACGCCGTCGAGTCGGACGGGGGTGGCGAGCCAGCCAATCCGACAGACGCGTCGGAGCCCTTCGTCGGCGGGCACGCACCGCTGCGCGTCGACACTCCCACTCATGCGCAGTCGGTCTACGGTCGTACCAAGTTAGCCGGCGATCGCGCTGTTCAGGCAGCTTTTGAGAATACCGACGTGCCTTGCGTCATTGTCCGAACCGCGTGGGTTTATTCCGGATTGGCCTTGCCCGACCACCACGATTTTGTCTCCACCATGATGCGCCTGGAGCAGCAGTCCCGTGGCGACGATAGTCCCCACGTCCGCGTCGTTAATGATCAGTGGGGAAGCCCCACCAATGTGTTTGATCTTGCTCGCGGCCTGTGGGAGCTCTCGGGCGCGTCGTCCGCGACGATCAATTTCCCCGCGATCCTTGCCCCGGGGAGCGTCGTACATTGCACGGGTACGGGTGCGTGCACGTGGTGGGACGTGGCGCGTCAAGTATTCGCAGAGGTCGGAGCAGACCCAGATCGTGTTATCCCGATTTCCAGTGAGGATTACCCGACGGCGGCGGCGCGCCCTCACTGGTCTGTTCTCGACAATTCGTCGTGGCTCGCGCTGGGTCTGACACCGCTGCCGGCCTGGGAGGATGGTGTACATCGCGCTGTCACCGGTGTGTGCTGATTCACCGCGGGATCGAGTACAGTATGGAACCTGTGAGCGATAAACAGGCAGAGTCACCAGCAGAACACCAGCTCAAGGGGGATCGGGCTCCGCTAGCCATCGTGACCGTGACCTATTCGCCAGGGGATCACCTCCGTCGTTTCCTCGATTCTCTTGCCGACGCGACCAGCCGGGAGTTCGTCGTCGTGATGGCTGATAATGGGTCGACCGACGGCGCTCCGGAAGCGGCTGTGGCGCCCAATGTGGAGCTACTCCGCACGGGCGGAAATGTGGGGTACGGAACCGCGGTGAACATTGCGGCTCGTCTGTTGACCCGACGGCGGGGCCACGACAACGCGGTGGACAGCGAATTCTTTGTGATTGCTAACCCCGATGTGGAGTTCTCGCCGGGCTCGATTGACCGCATGATTGAGGCTGCGCATCGCCACCCACGGGCCGGAGCAGTGGGGCCGAAAATTGTGGAGCCCGACGGCAGTGTGTATCCGTCCGCGCGAGAAGTACCGGAAGTTATTAGTGGTATCGGGCACGCGCTACTGGGCCCGATCTGGAAGGATAACCCCTGGTCAAAGAAGTACCGACGTGGCGCTGACCTTGACCGCGAACGCGAAGCAGGATGGGTGTCTGGTTCCTGCTTGCTCGTGCGGTGGGATGCGTTTGAATCCATCGGCGGATTCGACGAGCGGTACCTCATGTATATGGAAGATGTGGACCTGGGCGATCGCATGACCCACGCCGGGTGGCAAAACATCTTCACCCCAGAGGCGACGGTGACTCACGCGCAGGGCCATTCCGCGAATAAGCACAAATCAACGATGCTTCCAGCCCATCATGACAGCGCCTATCGGTTCCAGGCGGATCGGCATCCTGGACTTCGGTGGTTGCCATTGCGTGTCGCGCTGTGGTGCGGATTGAAAGCGCGAACGGGGATTTCTGTCGCCTTGGCTGGGCTGGATAGTCATACCAAAGGGCATCAGAGTTAAAGCTTTATAAATGAGGGGGGACTCGACGGAAGTGCGGGGCACGTCGTCGCCCCTAGGCGCGGGAGCACAGTTTTGTCCTAGGAGAGTGGTAGTTTAATCGCGAATCGTTGTACGCACGCGCGTCGGCCACTTTTCGCGCGTCCATTGATAGCGGTGACACAGGCCGTTGACCCGGCTTGGAGTCACGCACGTCTAGAAAGGCATGAAAAAATGGTCGTTGATTTCAGGGGTGCCCAAGGATGGGCACAGGATTCTGCAGATCAACAGCAGCTAGAAGTCGGTGCGCATCTCGCGGAGAACACGGATGCCGTCATTCTGGTGGGGGGTAAAGGAACGCGCCTGCGTCCTCTGACGAATTCTGTACCAAAGCCAATGATGCCGACGGCGGGGGTGCCTTTCCTCCAGCATCTGCTGGGCCGGATTAAAGCAGCCGGAATGACCCACGTCGTGCTGGGAACGTCGTTCAAAGCGGAAGTGTTCCAGGAGCACTTTGGTGACGGCTCGGACCTAGGCCTCGAGATCGAGTATGTCGTGGAGGAAGAGGCCCTGGGTACGGGCGGCGGTATCCGTAACGTGCTGCCATCGCTCCGCCACGATAACGCCCTCGTTTTTAATGGCGACGTGTTGGGCGGCACGGACCTTCGCGCGGTGTTAGGGACCCACGCGACGAAGGATGCGGACGTCACCATGCACCTGGTGCGCGTTCCCGATCCGCGTGCTTTTGGTTGCGTTCCGACGAATGAGGATGGCCGGGTGACGGCGTTCTTAGAGAAGACGATGGATCCGCCGACGGACCAGATCAACGCCGGCTGCTACGTCTTTAAGCGCGAGATTATTGGCCGTATCCCAGAGAACCGTGTGGTGTCTGTTGAACGGGAGGTGTTCCCGAAACTCCTTGACGACGGTCTACGCGTGTATGGCCACGTTGACCAGGCCTACTGGCGTGATATGGGTACGCCCGCTGATTTCGTCCGTGGTAGCTCGGACCTGGTGCGGGGCATTGCGTATTCGCCGATTTTGGTGGGGAAGACCGGGGAAGCCCTGGTGGACTCGTCGGCGCAGATCGGCGGAGGTGCGCTCTTGCTCGGCGGCACCTACGTGGGCCGTGGCTGTGAAGTCGGCGGCGGCTCCCGCTTAGATACGACGGTCCTTTTCGACGGTGTCGAAGTGGAGGCGGGCGCAACCTTGGAGCGCTGCATCGTTGCCGCCGGGGCCCGGATTGGCGCCCGTGCTGTTCTTCGCGACGCGGTGATCGGCGAGGGGGCCGTGGTCGGTGCGCGGTGTGAACTGATCGATGGTGTCCGCGTGTGGCCCGGGGTGAATATCCCCGATAGCGGAATTAGGTTTTCTACCGACGTTTAGCCTCCGCGGGAAGGATCTATCCCACCCATTGATGAAAAATTGGTAAGGAAACGTATATTAATCATGCGAGGTCGGTAGACCACAACATCTAGTGGTCTGCAGGTTAAGTATGAGGGTATGTCGTGTTTTCTCCGAAAAAGGGTCAGCGTCCCTATGTAACCTGTGTGACAGATGTGACTAAAGGGGTTTATGTGGCGTGTTTACGCAGGTGACTGGGCTTGACGTATTCGAATTACACGTGTGTAATCGTCCTGTAGAAAGACTTTCCGCCGACACGGAAAATGTGCTTGGTTTGTCCTTCCGAGAGTGGTAATGCCTGGTTTTTCCAGGCGAATCTGACTCTCTATCAGGGCGAATGGCGCATATCGGGCGGAAAGTGCGCGATAAGCGTGCCGGCCTGCACAACATAAGACCCCACAAGATGCAGTGCTAGCTTGTCGGCCCGTTGACCGCATGAATGACCCTTGATGTGGATACCGCGACGCGTGCCAGTAGCCATCCACCCCGGCGCGACCACGTCGTTTGACCAAAAAGGAGAGGCATGGCTGATTCATCCGCGCACTTCCCTCGCGCTACCCTCCATGCGCTCATGGGAGAGGAAGTTACACAGCCGGACCAGCCTGGCGACGTCTCCTACTCGTCCGACCTTGCCGAGGACTTTGATATCCTTTTCGATTCTGTGGAGCAAGAGTGGCAAGAACAAGCTCTCTGCGCAGAAACAGACCCTGAGGCTTTCTTTCCTGAAAAGGGTGGTTCAACCCGCGAGGCAAAGCGTATTTGTAAAGCCTGCGCGGTTCGTGACGAGTGCCTTGAATATGCCCTCGAGCACGACGAACGCTTCGGTATTTGGGGTGGGTTATCCGAACGTGAGCGTCGTCGTCTGAAGAGGCAGATCGGCTAAAGCAGCCGGCTCATTCCAGATCTGGATCGATCATGCGTGGCTCGACGTTCAAATACGTGGCCACCAGCTTCCCGATAATGTAGTGGAGCAATTCCGAGCGCTCGGTCATATTTTGTGTGCGCATTTCAATGGGGCGTCGGAAAACAACAATCCGGGGGCGCGTCGGACGGCCATCATCGTCGACACCGGCAGGTATCAGCCGGCCCAGAGGGACTGCACCGTCGGCCACAACTTCGTCGGGCCACACCGTCGTCAATTGGCGGGAGCGCATGCGTGGCACAGTGTCTAGCGCGATGTCCAGGTGTTCTAACTCTTCGGACCATTGCTCGTGGATCGGGGCGTAGGCGTCTAAAACGGCTTGGTCGAATTCTGCCGGGCGGCTGGTCCACCGCGGAACTTCGGGGGGCAAGATCGGCCCACGTATGCCACGACCGTGGCGCTCAGCTCGGCGGGAATAATCCATGCCACCAACCCTAATGGGCTCCGCCGGCAGGATGAATCATCCACGCCGTCGGCGTTGAGGACATGGGCAGCTAGACTAATGCGACGTGAACGAAAAGCGCGTGAATAAGAAGCGACTGTGCTGCCGCCCCGGTTGCGGCCGATCCGCAGCTGCGACCTTGGTGTATTCGCACGCGGAGGAAACAGTCATCGTCGGCCCCCTCTCCTCAGACGACAATCCTCACAGTTGGGATTTGTGTGCGCGCCATTCCGCGCAGTTCCGCCCGCCCGAGGGGTGGACAGTTATTCGCGACGAGCCCGACGTTGATGATGTTGACGATATGACAGCGCTCTTAGATAGCGTCAATGATCCTCAGGGTGGCGACCACCGTGTCGACGCCGGTTCTGTTGCTGGTCCTGGTGCTCGGTTTGGTGCCGGTTCTGGCGCTCGTCATGCTGACGCAACCCAGGGCGCAGTTGCTGATATTCAAGACACTATCTCGCGCTTAAACGGACACCGCGGTGAGGCCACACGCCATCACAACGAGAAGCGAGCATTCTCGACTGAACCGTCGAGCATGAGACAGTCAGCCGACCGTCACAGTGCCGACAGCCACGCAGCCGACGCCTATAACAACGACCCCGGTACCGACTCCGACGATGACGCCGAGTGGGAGATCGAATCCCCTCTCCTTCAAGCAGCGAAGGAGCGTGAGCGGCGTCGTCGCCTGTGGCGTGGCCGCGGGGAAGAACCCACCGTGGAGTCTTCCTATGGGAGATCCGTCATCACGACGGGGCAAACGGGCCGTCACCGCAGGCCGGACAACCACCACGCGTCGCACGTCGCACCCCATAACCGGGCTGAATCCCACCGCGCCGGGACCGAGCAGGAACCGTCGACAAGGACAATGCGGTGGGGAGCGTCGAACCACTCCGAACCACACGAGCCCGCCCAGGGGTGGTCGCGGACACAGGACTCGTCGGAGGTCCGGCACCCGTCGCTGCATAACATTCCGGGGCGTAAGCGCGGCCATCTCCACGCCGTTCCAGACCCGGATCCGGATGGCGATAGGTGACATCGATAAGTCAAGCCCGTGTAAGATAACTGCGAACATTATTCAGACGAAAGGATTCCCGTGCCTGCGCGCGATCGCTCATTTGTTGACTCCGTTATCAAGGCTTACGACGTCCGGGGGGTCGTCGGGGAGCACATCGATGAAGCTTTTGTGAAAGAGGTCGGCGCCGCGTTTGCTCGTCTGCTCCGGTCGGAGGGGGAATCCACAGTCGCCGTCGGGCACGATATGCGGGAAAGCTCACCATCGCTGTCCGACGCTTTCGCCGAGGGAGTCATGGACCAGGGGCTCGACGTCGTCAAAGTCCATCTGTGCTCCACCGACGAGCTGTACTACGCCTCGGGGAGCATGAAGTGCGCGGGGGCGATGTTCACGGCCTCCCACAACCCGTCCCAGTACAACGGCATCAAGATGTGTCGCGCGGGAGCTCGGCCGGTGGGGGAGCAAACCGGCTTGGCTGAGATCAAGGATGACCTCGTGCGCGGTGTGCCGGCGTATGACGGCGACCGGGGTGAATCGACGGACAAAGATGTGTTGCCCGGCTATGCGAAGTTCCTCAATAGCCTCGTCGACCTGACTTCCTCGCGTCCCCTCGTTGTCGCGGTGGATGCCGGCAACGGAATGGGTGGGTACACCGTCCCCGCCGTTCTGGGTGGCCTTCCTCTGGATATTCGCCCTCTGTATTTCGAGCTCGACGGAACATTCCCGAACCACGTGGCCAACCCTCTGGAGCCGAAGAACCTTGTGGACCTCCAGAAATTCGTGGTTGACCAGAAGGCCGACATCGGACTGGCCTTCGATGGCGACGCGGATCGGTGCTTCGTCGTCGACGAAAAAGGCAACCCTGTCACGCCGTCCGCGATTTGCGCGCTCATCGCCGAGCGCTACCTGAGCCAGAAGCCGGGCGCGACCATCATCCACAACTTGATCACCTCCCACACTGTCCCCGAAATGATCACGGAGAACGGTGGGAAACCAGTGCGCACCCGCGTCGGCCATTCCTTCATCAAGGCGACGATGGCAGAGACCGGCGCCATTTTCGGTGGCGAGCACTCCGCTCACTATTACTTCACCGAATTCTTCAACGCCGACTCCGGAATGTTGGCGGCCCTTCACGTGCTCGCCGCGCTGGGCTCGCAGGACAAGCCCCTGTCGGAATTGATGGACCACTACTCGCGGTACGAAGCCTCCGGTGAGATCAACTCGCGTTTGGATTCCGCTGAGGCTCAGCAAGAGCGCGTCGAGGCCGTGCGTGCAGCGTACGCCGACCGCGCCGAGAGCATGGATGAACTCGACGGCCTCACTGTTGAGCTCGGGGATGGCGAGTGGTTCAACGTGCGTGCCTCGAACACGGAACCGCTCCTCAGGTTGAACGCAGAGGCCAAGACCCGTGAGGCCGTCGATGCCCTCACCTCGGATGTTTTAGCGGTTATTCGCGCCTAGAATAGGCCGTTGTGTACCCCCGCGAAACGCTTGTAACGGTAGCTCAAGAAGGCGCGCGCATCCGCGCCGTCGCCCGATCACTATCTGACGTGATGTCAGTCCTTGATCGCCCGACGATCGAGAGCACGCCCGACGGCCCCAGCACAGAAAGTCTGCGCTCCGACTTTTTCGGGATTGCCGACGACACGACCGACGATTCCTCTGAGGATCTCCGTTCTTTCGCGAAAAGTATTCCCGACGTTGCTCGCGGCGTTGTGATTGTGGCGTGTTCGGATACCGCAGTTCACGCTGCCCGTGCCGCGGTCGCGCTCATCCCGGACCCGTCGGTCCCCATCGTGGTGGTGGACCGTCTGCCGCGGTACGTGGGAGCCATGGATTGCGTGATTGTCCTGACGCCGGATCCTGCGGACCGTGAAGCGGAGGAAGCTGTGGTGCGGTGCCGGCAGGTCGGTGCGATGGTTATGGTGGCTGCACCGACGTCGGGACCTGTTGCGGAGGCGGGCGAAGGGTATGGCCTCGTTCTCCCGGACATTCCGGGTGTCACGGAAGAATCGTGGGGGCGGTATGTGGCCACGGTGACGGGCGGGTGTGGTCTTGTCGGCCAACTGCCGATTCAAGGCGTGTTGGATTATGCGGCCGATGCCGTCGATCGTGAGATGGAGGCTAGTGGTCCCGAGCGCGATGAGTCCGTGAATCCTGCGCGTCAGCTGGGCTTGCGTATGAAGGATCATCGGGTGGTCATTGCCGGCGATGGGGTGACCCGGCATGTTGCTTCGTTCGCGGCGATGCGGCTGCTTCATCATGGGATTGTCGCTGCTACCGCCGATACAGCTGAGTTAGCTCGGTTCTACTCGGATCTCCATCGGGGGACGTCGATGGATACGGCCATCGATTCGTCGGGGGATGTTGCAGCTGGGTCGGGCAGCGCCAGTAGTGACGTCGATAAGTCAATTTTTTATGATCCATTTTTGGATGCTCCCGCGGTCCAGCCCCTGGCTGCCGTGGTAGTGCCGAGTTTGGGGGGATATTCGGTACGGGGGAGAAATGATGAGCCTGATGCGGGGGTGTCGCGGGCATATCCTTCCGAGCAGGAGCTCAGTAGACTCGAGAGGTATTTTGATGCGCGGCCGGTGACGGTGGTGGATCTGACGGCGTCGGATCTTCATTCCGCGGTCGCGTACATCTGTGTGTTGGCTGCGCGGTGCGCGGCCGCTGCTGCCTATGTTGTCGCTCAGGAGTGATGACGGTGTAGGTAGCTTGTCCGCATGAGTTTTGTGGCCAGCACATTGTTTTGGCCAGTACGTCACGCTGCACGATAGATACTTTTAATGGAGGTTTAGATGGTTCAGCCGCTCACTGGGGCAATTCGTACGTATCCGTGGGGGTCGCGCACCGCGATAGCGCAGATGGCTGGCCGGCCAACGCCGTCGGATCACCCCGAGGCTGAAATGTGGTTTGGTGCCCACCCGGGTGCCCCAGCAACAGTGGACGGCGAACCCCTGGATGTTCTCATCGCGTCGGACTCCGTCAGTGCCCTGGGCGCTGGTATGTCCCGAGCATATGAGGGGCGTTTGCCGTTCTTGCTCAAGCTGCTGGCCGCGGATAAGCCATTGAGTTTGCAGGCCCATCCGACGAAAGAGCAGGCCGAAGAAGGGTGTGCGCGGGAGGACACTCTGGGTATCGCGCGTGATGCACTGGAGCGAAATTATCGCGATGACAACCACAAGCCCGAACTGATCGTGGCGCTCACTCAGTTCGACGCGATGTGTGGTTTCCGCCCGATTGAGCAGACTCTCAAGCTTTTCGACGCGTTGTCTGTGCCGGAGTTGGAGCGCTACCGCGTGTTGATCTCCGGGATTCTTCCCTCTGAAGGGTTGCGCAGCCTGGTCACGACGTGGATCACTCTTCCCTCTGACCAGCGCAAAACACTGATCGCTGCCGTTGTTGAGGGGGCTCGGGCCTACCGTGATAGTGGTAAGACGGAGTTCGCGATTGTGGCCGATCACCTGATCGAGTTGGCCGACCGTTACCCGTCCGATCCGGGCGTGCTGTGCGCGTTGTTGCTCAACCACATTCGTCTTGAACCGGGGGAGGGGATTTACCTCAATGCGGGCCAGCTGCACGCATACGTCCACGGGTTGGGCGTGGAGATCATGGCGAACTCGGACAACGTGCTGCGCGGCGGGTTGACCTCGAAGCACATTGATGTTCCGGAGTTGGTTCGCGTGCTCTCGTTCGATCCCTTGCCGGATCCCGTGATTACTCCGAATCAATTAACGACGGAGGCCTCGGGCTCAGGTGAGTCCGCCGATTCGCAGTCCTCTGCGCAGGGTGTTTATTATCCGACGCCGGCGCCGGAGTTCCGCTTGCAACGCTGGGAGTTGAATCCGGGTCAATCGGTTGCGGTCTCGAGTGTCGCCGCTGATGGGAAGTCATTGTCGAAGGCATTGGTCGGGCCTGCGATTGTCCTGTGTACGCGCGGCACCGTTCACGTTTCGCAGCCCTCGGTTGATGACGCTTCAAAGGCCGAGGGAGACGGCCACATTCGCGGTGATGGTTTTGGGCCGCTGGATCTCACGCCTAGTAAGGCTGCGTGGATTCCCGACGATGCAGAGAGCACTCTCGTGATGAATAACAGCGATGAGCTCGCTGAAGTTTTCGTCGCGACGGTCGCGGATTAGCCGGAGCGGCTACTCGCCGGGCTGCCGGTGAGAAGTGGCGACGCGAGAAGCGCCGTGTGGGCGCGGCTACTCGCCAGAGCTGTCGTCGGCGTTGTTCGCCCCGGTGCCGGCGGTAGTGTACGGAACGGTGGCTGTGGGTGCCTCGCGAGTCGTCGTGGCAGCATTGCCAGCAGACTGTTGTTGTGGTGCCCCAGGTGTGCCAGTGGTGGTCGCGGTACGCTCCTGCGTCGGCACTCCACCCTGATTGCCCTGGCCAGATGGCGCTTGTACCGCACTCGGGTGGGTCGTCGTCGGTTCGGCAGCTCCACCTCGAGAATTCGAGCCATTCGGGGTACCCGCCGGTGTGGGTTCGTGTGACGGCTGGGCAGATGGCGCCGGCGCTTGCGATGACCCGGGGGAATCCGCAGAGTCGGTGGGCTTCGCACCCTTAGACGGATGAACGCTGTGCGGCTCCGAGGGATTGGGGGTCCCTTTGGTCTCATGGGGTAGTCGGTCTTTGTCGTCGGCTACCCAGACCCCATCTTTGTTTCGATGCATGGGGACAGCTTCGGACTGTGCCTGTGCGGCCGAATCGTCGATAATTTCCCTAGCTTGGTGCAACTGACTACTGCTCAGGACGCGTTGCAGACTTTCGGGTGTGTTGGTGAACCACAGCCCGATTCCCGGCGCGTTATCCGAGTCATCCGTGGACTCGCTGGCATCAGATGTGCCACTGTGCTGCCCCATCGCGGTGTTGCCGTTGTCGCGCGGGGCACCGAGCGCACCGAGATGTGTTTCACCCCGCTTGGTACCAGGGGGCAAAATGGGATCCTCATCCCATTGAGCGTTCGCGTTCGGCTGCTCGTTGGATTGCGAATTGTTCCCCTGCGAGCTGTTCTCGATCGCGCCGTTTCCGGTTGAGCCTTGGTTGCTCTTATCGCCGCTGTTAGCCCGGTTGCCGGACTGGTTACCTAGCTGACTGTAACTATTGTTCTGAGCGTTCCCGGAGTTCCTATTATCCTGCCCAGAGTTGCCCGAGCCACCACCGTTCGACCCCTGTGAACCAGCGGCTTCAACGTCGTTAGCCCTGTCGTTTGAAGATGCCGACTCTGTCTCGACGGTAGTGGGGTGCTTGGTAGTCGACGAGGCCGTCTCGGGTGAAGAGAGCTTCCAGACGCCTACTCCGATAGCGCATGCGAAGACCAAGCCAGTCCCGACGAACGTGTAAATGGGGAGGCGGCCGCGTGACGGCGGAGCGCCGTTATATACGACGCGTTTCGACGACACCGTTTGAGATGCGTCACTGGAAGCAGACAGCGAGGAACCGTCGGCAGATGAAGATGATGCCGATGATGCAGAGCGTGATGACGGCATTGATTGCGATGACGGATTTGTGCGCCCCGAGTCGTCCGGTCGCTCGGACTCGGAGTTATTCCCCGTGGTTGGATTGTTGTTGGTCAATCCGTGGCCTCCCTTGAGTGACGGCCGTCATCCCTTGTTTCCGCGGGAACTGGTACTCGCATCAATAACTGCCGAAGAGAATAACAAAAGAGTTACAAAATAGCTACGGACGTGCTGGTTTATGTGGGTAGCGAAGGGAGGCCGCGTTATTGCCCCATCAGGCGACGAAGGTAAGGGCAAAGCAGTGATAGCCTGGATTACAGCGTGGGTAGAGAGCCATAAATGGGGCACCAAATGATCTATAATGTGATAAAAATCACTTCGAAAGGTGTCCAGAAACACAACGGCAACTCGATATCTACCCACCATGTTAGGAGTGAACACTGTGCCAAAGAACGTTGAAAGCTTTGAACTAGACCACACGAAGGTAGCCGCGCCCTATATCCGGCGCGCATCCGATTACGAGATCGCCGATGGCCACACGATCGTCAAATACGACCTGCGGTTCCGCCAGCCGAACAAGTCTCATATCGAGATGTCAACAATGCACGCGATCGAGCACAGCATGGCCGAGGCACTCCGCGACCACTTAAAGGGAGTCATCGACTTTGGCCCGATGGGGTGCCAGACCGGTTTTTACCTGACCGTAGACACAACTGCCGACGGTCCCACCTGGGATGAAGTTGCCGACGCTGTCAAGAAGGCCATTGCGGATATTGAGAAGTGGGATTCCGTGCCCGGCGCGGGAATTAAGTCGTGCGGTTGGGCGGAACATCACGATCTCGACGGCGCCAAGAAAGAGCTGGCGGACTTTGATGCCCACAGCGATGAGTGGAATCAGGTTTTCGCGTGAGCGGTGACGAACCATCGGTCATGTCCGACGTTCCACGCCCGGGGCGTACCTATGGCGAATCTGATTCATCCGTAGCCCTGCTTATTGCAGCGATGCCGGAGGAATTCGAGCCGCTCAAAGCACGTTTGGGCGACGCACGTAGCGTCCAGTTTCCCGGTATTCACGACGCCGTTGTCGGCCGTCATGGTGGTAAGACTATCCTGCTGCTTCTGAGCGGTATCGGGTTGGTGAACGCGGCGCACGCCGCCACTGTTGGGCTGTGTTTAGGGCCATCCGTTGTGAGCGACGGAACTGGTAACGGTGGAGCCACGAGTGACGGAAATTCGGATTGCACATCGACCCAGCCGGCGCAACCTGGTGAGATCGGTTGCGTGATGTCCATCGGCACAGCGGGCGTTGTGCCCGGTCGTGCTTCGATCGGCGACGTCGTGGTGAGCGAGAAAGTTGTCCCGGGTGACTTTGACCTCACAGCGTTCGGCTATGAGCGCGGTCAGGTCCCCGGTCTTACCGCGGGCTACCCGGGCGACCGCGACCTGCTGGCCGCCGCAGATGCGTTCGGTGCGAAAGCGCTGGGTTTCGTCAGCGTGGATCGCTTCGTCGGCATACCCGAGGCTGCCGCGATTCGGGAGATTTTCCCGGACGCGTCCGTCGTCGATATGGAATCTTCGGCTCTTGCGCAGACGGCGGTTCTTCACGAGACGCCGTTTATTTCGGTGCGGTCCGTGACCGACGTCATTGGGGAGTCGGAGACGTCCGTGCACCTCGATGAGGTTGATAATTCGTCCGAGCAGGCGGCTACTGCTGCGCTCGACATTCTTGGTCGGGTGTAGGGCTGCGCTTCTGCGTCCGGAACTTGCATCGCCCTCACTGCCGATCATGTCCGGGCCTCGCGGTAGGCTCGGTGCATGATTGTTGCGTGTGAGGGCATCGACGGTGCGGGCAAGAACACCTTGGTCACGGCCATAGAAAAAGAGTTGGTGGAGAGGGAAAAGCCCGTCGCGCTGGTGTCTTTTCCCCGCTATAACGATTCTGTTCATGCGCAGTTGGCCCGGTCTGCGCTGTATGGGGGGATGGGGGATGTCGTCGATTCGGCATGCGGAATGGCCACCCTGTTCGCCCTTGACCGCGCGGAGATCGCCGATGACATCGCGGAGCTGTCGGAAGACGGATATTTCGTGCTCATCGACCGTTTCGTTGCATCCAATGCCGCGTACACTGCAGCGCGGTCCGGGTGGGATGGTCAATCGCCGTCGCAGGATAATCCCACTGTGTCGTGGATTGCTGAGCTCGAGTTCGAGCGCCTAGGTATTCCGGTTCCGGATCTCCACGTTTTCTTATCGACGCCACCGCGCTTGGCTTCTGAGCGAGCTGTGGCCCGCGAGGGCGAGGACGCGTCCCGCGCTCGCGACGCGTTTGAGAAGGATAGCGATCTGCAACAGCGGACGGCTGCAGCGTATGAAGCGTTAGCGCGCGATCAGTGGCAGTCTCCGTGGGTTGTTGTCGAGCCTGGTGAAGTCACCCGACAGGCCACTGAGGTTGTCGAGGCCATCTTGCGACATGCGTGACAGCGCTCAACGCCATGAAAACGTCACGCTGAGTGAGGCATCAGGTCGCGTAGCGCATCGACCAAGTGGTCAAGATCGTCACGCGTGTGGGTCGCCATCGTCGTCACGCGGAGAATCGCTTGCCCGCGAGCGACCGTGGGATACCGAATCCCGGGGACGTGGAATCCGCGGTCGGATAGCCCTTGGGAAATGCGGACGGCGTCGGCTTCGTCGCCAATAAAAATCGGGATGATGGGGGTGCTGTTGCTGGTCCCATCGACCAGTGGGATGCCGTGTTCTCGGAGCTGATTGCGCAGGTAGAGGGAATTATCCTGCAGCCTGTGAACACGCTCGGGTTCGCGCAGAATTGTCGCGACGGCGACTTGTGTCGCCGCCACCGAGGCCGGCGCTGAGGACGTGGAAAACACGTAGCCGCGCGCCCGGTTTCGCAAGAACTCAGCCACGGGGGTGGAACAGCACACAGCCGCGCCCTCTGATCCGAGGGCCTTGGACGCGGTGACGACCAGTAGATCCGGCTGCAGGTCAGAGTCATTTGGCAATTCCTCGCCGGGCGAGCTGTCCGCGCCAGCATCCTGGCGTCGAGCGTCGCTCCAATACTCGACGATGCCGCGACCAGTCCGACCTAGCGTTCCCGTGCCATGCGCATCGTCGATAAGAACCCATGAACCATGAGCCCGTGCCAGCCGCATAATGCTGGGGAGCGGGGCGATGTCGCCGTTCATGGAAAACACGCCGTCCGACACGATGAGTTTCCGGGGGCTTGCGCACTGGGCGAGTGCGTTCTCGAGGTGCTCCGTGTCCTTGTGCGGGTAAATGCGTACCGCCGCGTTTCCCCGGGTCGCCATTCGGATGCCATCGATCAGGCTCGCGTGGTTGAGCTCGTCGGAGAAAATGGTCATTCCGGGTGTGTTGGCGGGGGCGGTGCTGGGGGCCTCAGGAATATTAGTAGCCAGGGTGGCCAGAGCAGCCCCGTTTGCTTGATACCCGGTGCCGAACAGGACCGCGTCGTCGTACCCGGTGAACTCGGCCAGGGTTCGTTCCGTACTGGTGTGGATGGTGAAGTTTCCGGTGGTCAGGCGGCTACCGCCAGTTCCGGCACCGTAGTGTTTGAGTGCCTCAGTCGCGGCCGCGATCACATCGGGATGTTCACTGAGCCCCAAATAGTTGCTGGACGAGAACAGTAGTGTGTCGGACCCGGCCACAGTCGTGCGGGGCATAGGTGCCGACGAGAACTCCAGCGGGTAGCGTCGCAAACCCTTGTTTTCCCAGGCGGTGAGGGATTGTTCGGCGAACGTCGTGAGGTCAGTTGCGATGTCGGTTGCAGGAATAGCACCGAATGCGTCGGGTTCATCGCGGTGTGCCGAGTGATTGTCCTGTGGTGGCCACGGAATTCCGTGCACAATGACTGCAGTGTTTTCCAGGTAGTTGATGCAGTCAGCAATCTCGTCGTCAGTTCCCCGGACAAGGAACACGCGCCCGCCTTGGGGACTGCCCATTGGTTTGATGTTCTCAATCCGCACGTAGCGCCCCGATGTACTCACATATCCGGTCGTGTAATCGGGGTCGTCAGAAATGCACAGCTCCGCGCACACGGCGGGGTGGTACTGGACTTTCGACGCGAGCGTCAGTGCCTCACAGTAATATGGCTTCGTCGCCGCTGAGGACGACATTTCTTCGGCAGCGTCGGCCCCCGTCGCCATGTCATTATCCAATGCCGTCACTCGAACTCCGCGGATATCTTTCGTATCCCGACGCTCGCCGGTATCGGCGTCAAGGAGCATTGCGCCACGCATCCCCCGGATACGCGTCAGCGCCTTAAGCGCGTGCTCCGCGGTCCGAATTCCCGCGTCGCGAAGGATCTCCGTGATCGTGCGGTGGGCGTCGTCGACAGTGTGTGTATGGCGCGTCTCCCGGGTGAGGGCGGGAATATGTGTGATTTCGTCCTCATCGACGCGGTGGACACTGACCACAACATCGTCGGGTTGCCCATTCGAGTGCGTCCAGGCTCGGTGCTCTAATTCGGTCACTGTCTGCATGATGTCCGACGCAGACACGATGCGTTCCGCGCCAGAAATATGCCGATCAGCACGATCACGTGATTCAGTGTGATCACCGGATGAACCGTCGCTGGTGCTGGGAGATGACGAGACCCGCGCGCTCGCCCGCATTTTGATGCTAAACCGCACCGTACACTCCTTTTATCAGGATCTGATGAAGGGTAATACCCGGAGCTATCGTAAGTTGCTGCGACTGTGTCTCAGCCATATGCCAGAATATACAAATATGAAGACAAAAATCCTCGTTGTCGACGATGACCCGGCCATTGCGGAAATGCTCATGATCGTCCTTCAAGGTGAAGGGTTCGATACGGTCGTGGTGGGTGATGGTGCAGAGGCCGTGACCGCCGCATCCAACGAGGATCCTGATCTCATTTTGCTCGACGTCATGCTGCCGAGCATGAACGGGGTCGACGTGTGCCGGGCTATTCGGAAGACGTCAGGGGTGCCCATCGTGATGTTGAGTGCTCGCACCGACACTGTCGACGTTGTCTTGGGCTTGGAGTCCGGCGCGGATGATTACATCAATAAGCCGTTTAAGCCGAAAGAACTGGTGGCGCGCGTTCGTGCGCAGTTGCGGCGTCGTGAGCAGGCCACGGGGGACACCATCCACGTCGGCGATTTGGTTATCGACGTTCCGGGGCACATCGTGAAGCGCGATGGGAAGGAAATTCCGCTTACCCCTATCGAGTTCGATCTGCTTACCCAGTTGGCTAGCCGGCCGAAGCAAGTGCTCACGCGTGAGGAACTGCTGCGGGAAGTGTGGGGATACAAGCAGCCCACGGACACCCGTGTGTTGAATGTTCATATCAACCGCTTGCGGATCAAGGTCGAGAAGGATCACAAGAATCCGAAGCTGATCCAGGCCGTCCGAGGAGTGGGTTACAAGATCGGTGAGTAGCGGAAATCCAGAGTCCCGGCCGGGACGATTACGTCATCCCCTCTTTGATCCGAACAATCAAGAGGGGCTTAGTGCACTTGTCCGCCCCTCGCTGCGTGATAACGACTCAGATGGCCACAGCCGCTGGCCACTAAGCATACGGCGTTTTTGGCGCCGAATAGCAGACAAGTGGCAGACATCCGCCCAAGTGAAAACCGTGGGGCGGATGTTTATTGCGTCAGCCATCGTTCTATTCGTCTTGGGTTTCACGCTCATTTCTTTTATGACGACCCGGCTTACCCAAGCCAAAGTGGAGGCCGCTCAAGATGGCATCGATAGGGCCCGGCGTGCTGTCGAGCAGCAGATCGACGCGTCGGACACCTCGAACTCGATTCAGGTTCGTATCAACGCGGCCAGGACTGCCCTGACCGAGCGCGGTGGTGGATCCGACGCGTCGGATTCGTCATCAGGCCCGGTCAACTCGGCTTATGAGCCGGTGCTGATCGCACCCGATATCAATGGTGAGGACGTCGTTTCGCCTGACAACGCCCAGATCCCAAAAAGCCTCAGGAATTTTATTCACGACAATCAAGTGGCGTATCAGTTCGATACGCTGCGACACCCCGATGGCAGTCGGTATAAAGCCCTTATCATTGGTTCGCCTGTGTCCTCTGATGTGCAGGGCCTGGAGCTGTATCTGATTTTGCCGATGGATAACGACGAATCCACCTTGGCGCTGATGCGCGGGCTGATATCCAGTGGTGGGATCATTCTTCTTGTTGTGCTGGTCGGCATCGTCTGGACCTTCGCGCAGCAGGTCACGACCCCTGTGCGCACGGCCAGCCGCACGGCTGAAAGGTTTTCTCAAGGGCACTTGAGTGAGCGCATGGCGGTGAATGGTCGCGACGAGATGGCGCGCCTGGCAACGAGTTTTAACTCCATGGCAGACTCGTTATCGAAGCAGATTAAGCAGCTCGAAGAGTATGGTGACCTGCAAAAACAGTTCACGTCGGATGTGTCTCACGAGCTGAGATCACCCTTGACGACGGTTCGGATGGCGGCGGACATCATCGAAGACAACGCCGACAACCTTGACCCCGTGATGCGTCGTGCGTCGTCGTTGATGAATAAAGAATTGGGGCGTTTCGAGGGGCTGCTCAGCGACCTGTTGGATATTTCCCGCCACGATTCCGGCGTTGAGGAGTTGTCGCTCGAGCAGGTCGATTTGCTGGGTGCGTTGCATGATGCGTGGCTGTTGAACGTCCAATTGGCGAAGAAACTCAACGTCCTTGTTCGCTTCCATGTGCCCAGCGAGCCGCTGTTTATGCCCATTGATACTCGACGGGTCCAACGTATTTTCCGCAACCTCATTGAGAACGCGCTGGACCATGCCGAGGGGAAGCCCGTCGATATCGCTGTTCGACGCAATGATCGGGCGGTGTCGATCATCGTGTTGGACCACGGTGTCGGGCTGAAAGCGCGTGAAGAAGACCTTGTGTTCAACCGCTTTTGGCGCGCTGATCCCTCCCGTGTGCGCCACCGTGGGGGCACCGGGCTGGGCCTGGCCATTGCCCGCGAGAACGCTGCGTTGCATGGCGGCAAGCTCGACGCGATCGGTGAGATTAAGGTCGGCTCTTGTTTCCGCCTGACACTTCCGATCGATCCCGACGTCCCCGTGACGGCGAATGACGCTGCCTTGGACCTCGCGGTGGGGGAGAAGGCCGACTCAGCATTAGCGTCCTATCCGGAGTTGGTTGTGAAGACGTATGGCGCTGTGGACCACGCTGTCACTGAACCAACCGACGGCGACGAGGTTAGTGCCGGTGACGTTCCAGCTGGTGATGATGTTCATGCTGGCGGCGATGCTTACGTTGGTGGCAAGTTGAGTGATGCTAGCGCGTTTGGTTCTGGTACGGGCGACTCTGGTGTGGCCGATGAACGCGGAGTGTCATCGGATGGCCAACAGGCGTTATTTGGCCCGTCGGCGGAACCTTCTTTGAGCGGATCCACACAGAACGCTCATGCAGAAAACTCGGAAATAGATCAGCCGAGTCAGGTCAGCGCGTCGGCAACTGAGAGCGCACCATCAGCCGAATCGGCGCAACCGCCGGCAACCCTCGATGAAGTAATCTCAGGCGAAATCGCCCCGAATGAAGAGTGGCCGACGGTACACTCCGGATCCGCTGCCGACTCAGCCACCGGTCATGACGTCGAAAATAGTGCTGCCACCAGCGAGAAAGCCGTCGATAGTGCAGGTGCCGACGGCCGTGGGAATGATTATCCTGCTGAGGATGATTATTACGGTACGGAGTTAGAGGAAATCAGCGAAGAAGAACTCCGCGCGGCCGCCGAAATGGACGACTTCGATCCCGAACCATCTGGATCGCTGCCCGTTGATACGCCCGGCAATGCTGACCCCCATACAGAAATCGCTCACACCGATGCTGAGGAGGACCAATGATGAACAAACCGTGGCCCTCGTCTCGACGCGGCCGTGTGGTCGCCGTCAGCACTGCACTCTGCCTCGGGGTAGCCTCGTCATTGTCAGCGTGTGCCACCTTGCCCAGCCATAGTGATCCGAAAGCTATCCATTCCTACGCGCCGGGGGAGTCGGGGACAACTGTTCCCGGGCCCCAAAAGGGCGACGCCCCCGACGAAGTGCTCCGCGGCTTTTTCTCCGCCTCGGCTCACCCTTCGCACAGTCACAAGGCTGCTCGCGCGTTCCTGACCAGCAAGTCGTCAGATGCATGGAAAGACGGCAATGACGCGTTCATCGTCCAGCAGCTCAACATTAATTCGTCGGGTCAACCGCTGGATGATGAAGCGACATTCGATGTGTCGGGCTCCACAATTGGCGTCCTGGGCGATGGGGGAACGTTCACCCCACGGAGCGGCTCCTACCGTTCACAATTCAAACTAAAGAAGGTGAATGGGGAATGGAGGATCTCGTCGGTACCTGAGGGCATCATCCTGCAGAGCGTCGACTTCGAACAGACCTATCGGGCCTACTCGGTGTACTTCTTGGACCACACCGGGCGATACTTGGTATCCGACCGACGGTGGATCTATTCCCAGCAGGACACGATTGAGTCGAGCCTCATGTCACTCCTTGCCAGTGGGCCGCGCCAGGAACTCGCGCCCGGCATTGGCACCGCTCTACCTGCGGGAACGTCGATCACCGCGAAGAGCGACAAAGTCGGCGGGTCTACCGTCGATATCAAGGGGCTGTCGCAAGTCAGTAGCGACGATCGCCAAAAGATCGCCGGGCAAGTAGTGTGGACGCTCATTCACGCCGATGTGCGCGGACCGTTTACCCTCATGGCAGATGGAGCGCCCCTGCTCGACCAGGCGCACAAGTCGCTGAGTGCGTCCGACGTTTCAGACCTCAACCCCGAACCGCCGGAGATGAACACCCTTCACGCCGTTGCGGACGGAAGTCTCGAGACGATCTCGGCTTCGGGTGCCACTGGTGATCGTGGCCCATTCGGGCGTGACGGCAAGATCCTCTCTGCCGGGATTACGCCGAATGGTGGTCTAGCTGCAGTCGTGGAACGCGACAACACCGCGGATGATGACGAAGGACGTGGCCAGTCAGGCAGCGACAGTAGTGTTTTGCGCATCGGGCACGTGATGGATACCGACGCCGACACCCGGAATAGCCTGGAGGAAGCCGATGGGGCGGCGCAACCTATTGTGCGCGGTCGAACGCTCACCCGACCGTCGTGGTCAGAAGACGGCACAGTGGCCTGGACCGTCGCCGATGGCAAAGAAATCCACCGCGTCGAATACCAAACCGGGACGGACAGCAAATCCGGGTCCGGGAGCGTCAAGAATGAATACATCGTGGATAACGACGCTCTCCGAGCCCAACTCCGCAACGACGACGAGAATAACGACCACAAAATCAGTGAATTCCGCGTGGCCAACGACGGCGTTCGGGCGGCCATGATCATCGGCGGCCGCGTGTTCACGGCGATCATCGCGCCGGGTGAGGGCGGTAAGAGCCGCATCATGTCTCCTCGCGAGCTGGGTGAGGTTTTTGTGGGCGACACCGCGACGAGCTTAGATTGGCAACCAGATGGTTCGCTCTTAATTGGCACGCAGTCGCAGGACGCGCCGATATGGAGTGTTCAACCCGACGGCTCCGATGCAACCAGGTTGACCTCGAATAACGTGCAGGCCCCGGTGTCGGCCGTGGCGTCCACGCGCAACGAGCTCTACATCACCGATTCGCGGTCGGTGCTGCAACTGGAACGGAACAATTCGTCGGATACGGCGACGCAGAACTGGCGTGAAGTGCCGGGACTGCAAGGCATTCGCGCGCAGCCGATCGTCTCTAGGTAAGGCGATCGGGTACAACGCGGCACAACGCAGGCACTATGCGACGGGGGGGATGATGCCAGTGCAGTGGACGATTGGCTCGGTCGCTCGCGCAACAATGGACCTCCTCCTGCCCGCGGATTGTCCGGGATGCGGGCACCCCACGGTGCCGGGAGAACCGTCGGGGCTGTGCATTCGGTGCGAGCGCCTGTGCCAGCAGGATCCTCCCTTCTTCACGACGCCACGCCTGGACCCCGGTATCCCCATCGTGGTGAGCGGGTCGTACGGAGGCGTGCACCGCCAGGTGCTCTTGGGCGCGAAGGAACGCGGCCGACGCGATGCTCGTGACGTGTGTGGTGCGCTGATGGTGGGCACATTCCGGTGGCTGTGGGCTAACGGGTACCTGCCCGATCCTCACGTGGTGCCGTGGGTACTTATTCCTGCACCGACGACCCGTCGTGCGTCGCGCCAACGCGGAGGCGACCTCGTGACGCGATGGTGCCAGGACACCGCCCAGGGAATATGCGGCGATATCACCGTCGCCCCCGTGTTGCGGAGCAGAGGAACTAAGCGAGACCAAGTAGGGCTCTCCGCCGCCGCGCGGAGGGAGAATCTGTCCGGTGCAGTCGCCGTCGACAAGCGTGAGTGGGAGCGGCACACCAGGAATACGCGGGCAAACATGGGGCAGATGGGTACTCATTCGCCCCAGGTGATCCTCGTCGATGATGTGGTCACAACCGGATCGACATGCGCGGAATCGGTCCTCGTCCTTCGCGCGCACGGGTGGCATCCGGTGACGGGGGTAGCGTTGTGTAGCGCGTAGCCCACTAAACCCCCTTGATAATGTCCGTTTAGTGCTCCTCAAGGCCGTGATTGTGGGTACCCCCACCCCCGAACCTGAGTTCGTCCAGGTAGTCTTGAAAGTGTCCTTGAAGGCAACCATTGGGTTGCCGTGGAACCGGCGCCATACACAGTGCCGCAGGAAAAGAGCTGGATAGAAGCCCTATAAGGCTATTGCGATTCAGTCCGTGCGACACTGGCGCCCCTAGTGTTGGAGGTAGAGCTCGTGACCACACCTGCTGAGAAAGATGAGGCTGTCACACCACAAGCCCAGGTACACCTCACTGGCCGTAACGTTGACATTCCCGATCACTTCGCCGATAGGGTTAACGCGAAATTGGCCAAAATTGAACGCCTGGATCCTACGTTGACCTCCTTCCACGTCGAGCTGCTGCATGAACCTAACCCGCGCCGCGCTGACCGTGCTGATCGCATTCAGATCACGGCGTCTGGCAAAGGTCATATCGCTCGGGCGGAAGCAAAGGAAGATAGCTTCTATGCGGCATTGGAAAGCGCAATTGGCCGCATGGAACGTAGCCTCCGGAAGGTGAAAGTGCGCCGGCAGATTAGCCGTTCCGGCCACCGCACACCGATCTCCGTGGGCGAGGCGACGGCCCAACTGGTGCAAGACGCCAAGGATGAGCAGAAGACAGAGCAGCCTGGCAAGTACGACGTTGATCCCTACGCAGCGGACTTCGAGCCGGGCAAGATTGTTCGTCGCAAGACTCACCCGTCGACACCGATTAGTGTCGACGAAGCACTCAGCGAGATGGAATTGGTTGGGCACGACTTCTTCCTGTTCGTGAATAAGGAAAACAACAAGCCGTCGGTTGTGTACCGTCGTCACGCTTTTGACTACGGTCTGATTACCCTCGGCTCTGAGGAAGAGGCTGCGGCAGAATCTGCCGGCGCAGACAAGTAACGCCTCTGCGTAGCGGAAACGCTGCACGGCGGTAGCATTATTGCTGTACAGACTGCTGTGCAGCGTTGGCAAAGCGCTTATTCCGGCTCCCACGTGGGGCCGGTTTTCTCATGTCTGGCCACAGTTAAGGTGGCCGATACGTCGGGATAAGTCGCCAGAAAAATTGGCGTGGTTCACCCGTTAGTGGTCAACACCGTATACTGCCAACCGAGTAGACTGCCCGTGTTATCTATGCTCACCTGGTGGGGCATACACTCGCTGGTAGCATTATCCATCCATAATCGACAGTTGTTAAAGGACCATTCCCTGTGCTTGGACTCTCCTCGATCCTCCGTGTTGGCGAAGGACGCGCCGTCAAAAGGCTGAAAAACATCTCAGACCGCGTCATCGCCCTTGAAGATGATTATGCAGCGTTGAGTGACGCGGAATTGGCCGCGAAGACCGATGAATTCAAACAGCGCCTGAAGGATGGCGAAACGGTCAACGACCTGCTCTTGGAGGCCTTCGCCACCGCTCGTGAAGCGTCATGGCGAGTTTTGGGACAAAAGCACTTCCCCGTGCAAGTGATGGGCGCTGCCTCCTTACACTTCGGTTCCGTTGCCGAGATGAAAACCGGTGAAGGTAAGACCTTGACCTGCGTGCTTCCCGCATACCTCAATGCCCTGGAGGGTAAAGGCGCGCACGTCGTGACGGTGAATGACTATTTGGCCAAACGTGACTCGGAGTGGATGGGCCGTGTTCACCGTTTCTTAGGTCTTAAAGTTGATGTCATTCTTTCCGGCATGACCCCGGAGGAACGCCGCCAGGCCTACAATGCGGACATTACCTATGGCACGAACAACGAGTTCGGCTTCGACTACCTGCGTGACAATATGGCCCACTCCTTGGATGAGTTGGTGCAGCGTGGTCACCATTACGCCATTGTCGATGAGGTTGACTCCATTCTTATCGACGAAGCACGTACCCCGCTGATTATTTCCGGTCCCGCGGAGGGAACGTCGGAGTGGTACACGGCTTTCGCACGGATTGTGCCCCGGATGAGTCGCGATATTCACTACGAAGTGGACGAGCGTAAGCGGACCGTCGGCATTCGTGAGGAAGGTGTCGAGTTGGTCGAGGATCAGCTGGGCATCGATAACTTGTACGCACCACAGAATTCGCAATTAGTTGGGTATTTGAACAACGCAATTAAGGCGAAGGAGCTTTTTGTTCGCGATAAGGACTACATTGTCCGCAATGGCGAGGTCCTTATTGTCGACGAGTTCACCGGCCGTGTGTTGTCAGGTCGCCGCTATAACGAAGGTATGCACCAGGCCATTGAGGCCAAAGAAGGTGTAGAGATCCAGGCAGAAAACCAGACCTTGGCGACGATTACGCTGCAGAATTACTTCCGCTTGTACGACAAACTGGCCGGCATGACCGGTACCGCGGAGACGGAGGCGTCTGAGCTGCACCAGATCTACAAGCTCGACGTGAACCAGATTCCGACCAACCGGCCGAACCAGCGTATCGACAAGAGCGACCTGGTGTACAAGACGCAGGAAGCGAAGTTCCGCGCTGTGGCCGACGACATCGAAGAGCGCGTGCAGAAGGGGCAGCCGGTGCTGGTCGGTACGACGTCGGTTGAGCGCTCCGAGTACTTGTCGCATCTGCTGCAGTCGAAGGGTGTGCGGCACAGCGTGCTGAACGCGAAGCACCACGAGGAAGAAGCGCAAGTTGTGGCGCAGGCCGGTCGCTTGGGCGCGGTCACCGTCGCTACGAACATGGCTGGCCGTGGTACGGACATCGTGCTCGGTGGTAACCCGGACATTATCGCGGATATTAACCTGCGTCAGCGTCGGCTCGATCCGGTGGAGACCCCCGAAGAGTACGAGCAGGCGTGGGATGAGGAGATCGCCCGCGTTCGCGATGCTTCGAAGAAGGAAGCGAAAGAGGTCTGCGAAGCCGGTGGCCTCTACGTGCTAGGCACGGAGCGTCACGAGTCCCGGCGTATTGATAACCAGTTGCGTGGTCGTTGTGCACGGCAGGGTGACCCTGGTGAAACGCGGTTCTACCTGTCGATGCGCGACGAACTGATGACGCGCTTCGTCGGGCCGTCGATGGAAGCCATGATGAACCGCCTCAACGTGCCGGACGATGTCCCGATTGAGGCGAAGATGGTGACCAACGCCATCAAGAGTGCGCAGACGCAGGTCGAAAGTCAGAACTTCGAGATGCGCAAGAACGTCTTGAAGTACGACGAAGTCATGAACTCCCAGCGTAAAGTCATCTACGCAGAGCGTCGTCAGATTCTCGAGGGCCTAGACTTGCGCGACCAAGTTCGCGCCATGATCGACGACACCATTTCCGCGTACGTCTATGCGGAGACCGCCGACGGGTACGTCGAGGATTGGGACCTGGGTGCATTGTGGAACGCCCTGGAGAGCCTCTATGGGCCGACGATGAGCTGGCAGTCCCTCATCGATTCGTCGGAATACGGTCCGGCCGGGGAGCTTCCTGTCGAGGATCTGCGTCGGGCATTAATTGATGACGCGTTGGCCCAGTACGAGGACCTTGAGAAGGTCGTTGAGGCCATCGGTGGCGACGAGCAGATGCGTAACCTGGAGCGCTACACCCTGTTGAACGTCGTGGACCAGAAGTGGCGCGAACACCTCTACGAGATGGATTACCTCAAAGAAGGTATTGGCTTGCGCGCGATGGCTCAGCGCGATCCCCTCGTGGAGTACCAGCGCGAGGGTGGCGACATGTTCCGCAAGATGGAGGACGGCATTAAGGAAGAGGCCGTCCGGCAGCTGTTCATGGTTCGCCAGCAGATCGAAGCCAACAAGATGCAGCAAAATGCCGACGTTAATGGGGACGGTGAAGTCGATGCGACGGACTTCGCGGGTGAGCGCCAGGAAGTGCAGATGAGCTACTCTGGGCCGGATGAGACCGGTTCAGCGTCGGCAGTGAACGAGGGCGATGCGGAGGCTCAGCCGAAGAACCGCCGTGAGCGTCGCGCGGCTGCTCGGGCCCAGCGCAAGAGCGGACGCCACGCTCGGTAGTCACATGAACCGGAGCGTCGTTATTCGGTAGGACGTCCGGGTTTTCGCCGCTTTGCCAGCCAGTATTCGCACCCGTCCTGGCTGGTGTGACCGGGGGAGTCGTGCGTGCCACGTTCCGCAGAATTCAACGAAGCGGGGGCGTTCTCCTTCGGCCTCATTCATCGAGCAGTGAACCATGATGAGCCGCCCAGCCACGATGGGTGCGTGGGGGCTACTGCTCAGTCGGAACAGCGTCGTGAGCGATTGCCGAACAACGGGGGCGAAATCGTCGGGGGATAATTTGGATGGTGGCCGGTGGCCGCTCGCGGTCTCTAGCGCGATGGTGACGAGTCTTCGGATGACGGCCGTGGGGGTTGCCATCGGAATCGATGAGTAATCGTTTTCGGATGGCGTCGGGCTGAGTAGAGCAGGTTGTGTCGGGGGATTTTTACTGAATTCGGTGGTGTCCGCGTACCCGCTGGTGTGGTTGCCGTTGTCCAGGGTCGTGTGACTAGTGACGTGATGCAACAAGGTGAATCCGGGGATGGGTTTTAGCCAGTCCGGTTCAGTGAAACGTCGGGCGGGAGAAGGGACTATGACATTTGATCGGGTTGCTATCGCTTCTTCCGTTGCTGAGTTCATGGTGGTTGCGGTGCTCATAGTTGGTTTGACGTAAAAATGCGCACATGGTTCCCTCCGGCGCCGTATAAGCCGTGCCCGGCCACATCGCCAGGCCAGATCACCGCTGCCACAGCTATATATGCCACGCCCACACTGAGACAGGGCATCGAACCCGAAGTTCGGTTACGATAGTGCGACATGAGAGGTTTGATTGTGGATTATTGTGGCGTTTTAGACGTGTCCGAGGAGGACGCGGACCGGTGGCGCGCCCTGCTCCAAGCAGCAAAAGCAAATGGCGTGGCCACCGCTATTTTGTCGAATGATCCCGGCGGACCCCAAGCAGATCCCATCCGCGAGTGGGAGCGCTCTGGCACCGTCGACGCCGTCGTTCTGTCCGGCGAAGTTGGGGCGGATAAGCCGTCGGAGGAAGTATTCCAGGCAGCCGCCGACGCCATCGAACTCCCACTGAACGATTGTGTTCTGGTGGATGATTCGATCGAAAATGTCAAGGGGGCTGTGGAATCCGGCATGGTCGGAGTGCTCTACCAGCAGTTTGATCGCACGGTTGTGCAGGTAACCGGCTTGTTCGGTCTGGATGGTGACTTCTAGGTTGGCAACAATGCGGATTTACGTGCCGGCCACGTTCAGTACGTTGCAGGAGCTGGCGGAGAACAAATCTATGCCGGTGCGTAGCGGTGTAGCCTTTGCCGTCACCCCGGCATTGCGCGAGTACTTCACTTCGGGTGACGACGAAGAGCTGGGCTACCAGGCGTTTTTAGACGCAGGCCGGGCCTCGTTGCGCTTGTTATCGGTTGGGGATGAGGACCGCTTTCCTCACCGCCGGGTCATCCTCACTTTTGAGGTGGAGGAGTCCACAGTGACTCCGGACCCGACGGCGGGCGAATCAACAGTCCGGCTGGATCCACCGACTTTATCTGCCGACGATCTGGCGTCCATTCATATCGACGTCAAACAGGCTGAAGAAGACACCGCGCAGGCGTTGCGCGTCATTGATGAAGCCGACCTGGGCGACGACGATGCGGAGCATCTCCTGGCTAACTGCGAGGATCACGATCTCGCGTGGTACGACCCTCAGGAGTTGCCGATGGTGGTCCAGCTTTTGTAGAACTTGCCGACGGAGAGTGCTCGCCCTGATCTTGGGTGCTGTCCTCCGTCACCTTTTCAACCCGATGCCACCCCGGCTCTGTGGTGTGAGTGCTTCGTGAAGGCCGTGCAGCCTTTTGCGACCGCATATCGTCGGCAAACGGACCATGCTGAGCAGTAGCGACGCCGGCCTTGTTCGGTGTGACAGTGCGCCGGAAGAGCCAATTCTGGCCCTTCTGTGTCGCGCGGACAGCGAGTGCTGCAGCAATGACAGCGACGAACATTGCGAGGTAACCGTCAGCACCCTGATTGGTGAACTCGACGGCTGCGACCAGCCCAAATAGCGGCGCGGCCATCGTCGTCGAGAGGAATGCGGCCGCGCCTAACAATGCGCACGCGCGCGGGTCGACGCTGGGGAACATCCATTGTCCCGCGTAACCCAACACGCACCCGAGTAACGCGCCCAAGGCGAAGGACGGCGTCAAGATTCCGCCGACCGCGCCCGCCCAGAAGCTTGCGCAGGTCACCGCCAGGCGGATGACGAACACCGCGATGGCCCCGCCGAGTGTCACCCGTGCAGTGAGCGCAAGGTTGGCGGAGTACGCACCATTCCCGCTGGATCCCAGGAAAAAGAGGGACAGAACCCCGACGATCGCCATCACGCCGGTCAGGGCCAGCCACTGCCAGCGCGCCGACACGGGCCGCGCGGATGCCCGATGAGCCAGGCGCGCAAAGTAGTCGCCGGCAAGGCCGGCTATCGCGCCGACGACAACAGCGCAGAGCAAGGTCAGTGCGCTCTCGTTTAACTGTGCTGCGTTATAGGTGACTCGCGGTGCGCCCAGGAGCCCCGAGACCGTCGTTGCGACCACCGAGCAGGTCATCGTCGTCACGACTGCTCGCACGGAGGCGGACACCAGGAGCAGCTCGATGGTGAACAACGCACCGGCCAGGGGTAAGTGGAATGACGCCGCCATGCCTGCCCCGGCTGCGGACGCAACGAGGAGCCGGAGGGTCCGTCGGTCTACCTCCCACAGCCGAGAGAACGCGGAGGCGATGAGTGCCCCGATCTGACGAGGAGCCTGCTCGCGGCCGATGGGAACGCCTGCAGACACGCTGATGATCTGTAGTAATGAGCTAGAGAGCGTGGAGCCGACGGGCATCGTGGTGCCCTGCATGGCCTGGGGGATAGAGACGCGCCGGGTGGATCGCCAATGCAACACGGCCCACCCCACCCCGGAGATGAATCCGACGGCCACGAGGTGAATGAGCAGATTGATAGTGGGGCCGAGCGAATCGAGGGGAGATATCTCGTGTTGATGGTCGGAGCCGTACACCAACCGCTCGGTGAACAAGATCAGTTGGGCCACCCCGGCGATGAACGCTCCCACGATAATCCCAATGATCGTGGCGTAGACGGCGACGAGCCCGATGGGGGACCGTGACACGCTGGAGGTGGGCACAGGCGGGAATTGCGAGATGTCATCATCGCCGGCCGACGCGATGGAGTACGACCGCAAGCGGGTACGGAGGGGGTGTTCGCACGATGAATCGGTGGCGCGCGTGTTTCTCTGTTGCCAGTTGTTCACCACCCTGCGCCACCACATGAAAATAGGTTAAGGGTTTACTGGCGTGTCAAGAAAGAATAGGTGCCTGCCCCGCGCATTTTTACTCAATGTGGGGTAGATCTCAGGGGCAGACTTGCGACGATCACCGCGACGGCGACGGCAGGGATGCTGGAGAGCCCTTGCCCCGTGAATTCCACGGTGATGAGGAGGGCGAAGAGGGGAGCGCGTTGCGCGGTGGCTAGGAAGGCTGCCCCTCCGAGGACCGCGCACGCGAGGATTGGTGTTCCGTGGACATTTTCAGTGAGGACGGTGGTCGTGCTTCCTGTATTTCCGACGGCGCCCATGACCCCTGCGAGAGCAACGCCCGCTAATGCCCCCGCCATCACGCCGATAGAGAAGCTTGGGGTCAGGATTCCGCCGAATGCTCCGCTAGCGAGGCTGATGAGCGTGACGAGGATGTTGAGCGCACACAACAACGCAAGAGCTTTCCACCCTATCGAGGCGTCGAACGCGGATACCGCCGCGTATTTTCCGTTGCCGGCAAGAGCGGGAAGGCTCATTGCAGCGATACCGACAAGCGCGAACCCGACGGGCATGCGATACAGCACGTGGGCGTCGTGGGTGGCCCAGTGTTGACACCACCGAGCAAGGCGACGGAACGCGCTGCCCAAAGGGCCGATGATTACGCCCACGACGATGGCGAACAGCAGGGTTGTCCATGAACAGGTCACGTGAGGTGCGCTGTATTGCAAGCCGGTGGGCTCGATAAAAGCAGATATAACAGTCGCGATGACGCAGGTCGCGCTCACGATGACGAGTTTGTGAAGGCGGATTCCCACCCCGCACAACTCGATGGCGAACGCGATACCCGCTAAGGGAACGTGATAGGCGGCGGCAAGCCCCGCACCCGCGGCCGACGCAATAAGCAGTCGCCGGAGTTCGGGAGACATATGTGCCCACGCGGCAACGCGGTCGGCCCATAATGCACCAGCGACGCGCGGTGCGTTCTCCCGGCCCACGGACGCGCCGGTGCCCACCTGCGCTACCTGGAGGGCAACGTTTGCGCTGGTCTCGGGGATCGGTGATGGCTGTCCATCGAGCGATTGTGGCACTGATGGTTGCGGGCGCCCCCAGCGTTGTAGCGCCCACCACGCAATACTTCCGACGACACCCGACGCGATGTACACGGTCAGAATTCGGCCGGGGGAGGTGGCGTCGGTAGGAATGGGAGCAGTGGATTCGTCGGCACCGAAAGAGAGCTTCTCGACGGCCAGGAAAAGGATGGTCAAAAGTGCTGCGGATACTCCGGTGAGCGCAGCGACCCCGGCAACGCACAGACTGAGGACGGCGAGGCGGTGACTACGAGTCATCCCGATTGAGGTCCCACTCGTCGTTGGATCGCAGGGCTTCTAAGACGGAGCGAATCGCGTGGACGCGCCGGGCGGTGGCGCCGGTGGCGGTATCGAGCGCGCACTCGGGGTCTGCGGGCGGCCCCATGTGGGTGCATCCTCGCGGGCAGTCGGTGATGAGCTCGGCGAGGTCCTCGAACGCGGCGATGACCGTATCGGGATCGACGTGGGCCAGGCCGAAGGAGCGAATCCCTGGGGTGTCGATGATCCATCCGGCATCGCTTGGTTCGTCCGCCGTGGCGTGCGCGGTGTCACGCGGTGGTTCGTCGTGCGGTGGTTCGTCGTTCGGTGGTTCGCCGTCCGAGGTATCTGGCGAAGTGTTGTCCTCGAGCGAAGCGCCCGTCGGCAAGCGGAGGGCCACCGATTGCGTCGACGTGTGTTTTCCCTTGCCGATGCCGGAAACTTCCCCGGTCGCTCGGTCAGCATCCGGCACGAGGCGGTTGACCAGGGTCGATTTGCCGACACCCGAGTGCCCGATGAGTGCCGTGACATGCCCGCGCGTCAGGCGTCGGACGTCGGTAATGTCGTCCTCTTGTCCAGCGATGACGATGCGGATGTCGAGATCCTCGAATTCGTGCGCGAAGGGCGCGGGATCGGTGAGGTCGCTCTTGGTGAGGCACAGGATGGGGGAGATACCACCGGCGAAAGCGGCCACGAGGGCACGCTCCACGAACCCCGCCCGGGGCGGCGGATCCGCGACGGACGAGACAATGAGCAGCTGATCGGCATTGGCGACGACGATGCGTTCGTAGGGGTCGTTATCGTCCGCAGTGCGCCGGAGGATGGAGCGCCGATCCGCCAGTTTCACGATCCGCGCGAGCGTCCCTGGGTTCCCCGACGTGTCGCCGACCACGCCCACACGGTCACCGACAACGATGGCGGTTCGGCCGAGTTCGCGGGCACGCATGCACACGACGGTGCGAGCGTCGTCGGGCTTGTCGTCCAGGACAACTCCCCACCGCCCGCGATCTTTGGTGATGACCATGCCCCACTGCGCATTCTTGTGGGAGGGGCGGTCTTTCGTGCGGGGCCGGGAGCCTTTACCTGGGCGAATGTGGACATCGCTTTCATCCCAGTCGCGTGAGGGGCGTCGTCGTGCGCTCATTCATGGCCGCCTTCTGCAGAATTCGTGGCTGTCAGCCATATTCGTGCAAAATCGGGGAAGGTTTTCGAAGTAGTCTCAATATTTTCGACGCGCACCCCGGCCACGGCCAAACCGATGACGGCGCCGGCTGTGGCCATGCGGTGATCGTCGTAGGTGGGCCAGGTGTCGCCGTGAAGTGGGGCTGGGGTGATGATGAGGCCGTCGTCGGTTTCCTCGACTTGGCCCCCGAGTGCGTTGATGTTGGTGGCCAGGGCGTGAAGGCGGTCGGTTTCGTGTCCGCGGAGGTGAGCGATCCCGTACAGGTGGGAGGGGGTGTCCGTGAGGGCAGCGAGGGCCGCGATGGTGGGGGTGAGCTCGCCGATGTCGTGGAGGTCCATCGTGATTCCGGTCAGTCCGGTGCCGGATGAGCGGTGGTCTGTGGGCGCATCAGGACCAGTGACGACGAGGTCGTGGCTGACGAGGTCGCAATGAGCCCCCATGTTCTCCAAGATGGTGCGGAATTGGTCTCCCGGTTGAGTTGTTTTGGTGGGCCAGTTCGGGATGACGACGCGCCCTCCCGTGACTGCCGCGGCGGCCATAAATGGGGTGGCGTTGGACAGGTCGGGCTCGATAACCCACCGGTTCGGCTGAATCTCCCCAGGCGCAACCTGCCACGTGTGAGGTTCCGGCATCGTGACGTCAATACCCGCGTCCCGCAGCATGTCGATGGTCATCTCGATGTGCGGTTGCGAGGGGAGCGTGGCCCCTGTGTGCGTCACCGTAATCCCGTGAGTGAAGCGTGCCGCCGAGAGCAGTAGGCCCGATATAAATTGCGAGCTTGACGACGCATCAATGCGTATAGCTCTCCCGCGTGGTCCCTCAGTAGTGCCGACGTGTGCCGCATTTGGATTCTCGGTCGACGAGTGCGCATCCGACGACGCCGACGCCCCCTCAATCCGCAGCGGAAGCGAATCGCCTTCGACGGTGACGCCTAATTGACGCAGCGCGTCGGCCATGGTTTTTAGCGGGCGTTTGCGCGCGTGCGGGTCGCCGTCGATAAGAACTGGCCCGTCGGCAAGAGCCGCGACGGGAGGTAGGAAGCGCATGACCGTTCCAGCTAGTCCGCAGTCGACGGTTGCTCCGTGCAGTTGAGGCGTCGGCGTGACGAGGAGGGAAAGAGATGCCGGTGGTGTTCGTCGGCAATTATTGTCTGTTGCCGACGAGTCCGACGACGAGCCTGACGACGAATCGCTCTCTTCAATACTGACACCCATGGCTCGCAGTGCGGCGATCATGAGGTCCGTGTCCCGGCTGCGCAGCGCACCTGTAATGGTGGATGGGTCCGACGCCAACGCCGCGAGAATGAGCGCCCGGTTCGTCATGGATTTGGAGCCGGGGATGGTCACGGTGGCGGTGACAGGGCGTGGGGGAGTGGGGGCTTCCCACAGTGGGATGTCGGGTGACTGCGCTTTCACGGTTGTCATTGTTGCATTATCGGCGGGGGACTGCATAGAAGGGCGTCATGGCGGGGGTTGGCACAAATCTAGTGGCCTTCGAGTATGTCGGCGGTCGTGGCGTCGGTGAGTGAAATGAGGTCTTGCGGGGAGAGGCCGATATCGAGGCCTCGTTTGCCCCCAGAGACGTACATGGTGTCGCAAAGGAGGGCGGTTTCGTCGATAATGGTAGGAAGGCGATGCTTCTGGCCGAGCGGAGAGATCCCGCCCGTGATATATCCGCTGCTGTGCTCTGCGTCCTTGGGCTTCGCCATGCTGGCTTTCCCGTGCCCGAATCCGCGTTCCTTCAAAGCGACGGCGGCGTGTTTGAGAGACAGCCTCCCCGTGACGGGGACAACCGCTACCGCCAGGTCGGGCTTGGGCTCTTTCCTGGCAGCAAGGTCGATGAGCAGGGTTTTGAAAATCTGGTCTGCTTCGATTCCTTCGCTCGCCAGCATCTCAGCAGCTTCTTCGCCGTAATTGGTGGTGTGATGGTCGAATTCCCGAACCTCATGATCGACGCCGACATCTGCACACACTTGTAGCGCGGGAGTTGCGGCTCGGCCTGTTTTCTTCCCTGACGCTGCTTTCCCATGACCCTTCTTGCCACTCATGGCTGCTATTTGTACACCGTCACCGAAAGTAAATACACGGTGGGGGCATGTCGATTACGATCATGTCGGTTACGATTAAGAACGATGACTGCGAATGTTGCGACTGTTTTGTGCCGATCGATGTCGGGAACTCGGCTGGTGATTGGGAATAACCAATCGCGCCGTCCCGCTGGCAACTACGTTGCGTTCCGACGCGGCTCGTTCGCGAGTCTAAGCACAGAAGAGAGTCTTCAAGGTGCACGTCGTGAGGAGGTTCTCTGTGGCTAATCAAGCCGATTTTGAAGAGCAAGCAATGCCTCTGTTGGACCAGCTCTATGCGGGTGCGCTGCGGATGACACGAAATCCACCGGACGCTGAAGACCTTGTTCAAGAAACGTATATGAAGGCGTATCGCAATTTCGGGTCCTTTAAAGAAGGCACGAATTTGAAGGCCTGGATGTACCGCATTATGACGAATGCGTACATCAATGATTACCGCAAGGCCCAGCGCCGGCCGACGGAATCGCCGACTGATGAGATCACCGATTGGCAATTGGCTGCCAACGCCGAGCATGACTCGACGGGGCTGGAGTCGACCGAGGTTGAAGCATTAAAGAACATTCCCGACGAGCGTATCCGCGATGCTCTCATGGATCTTCCCGAGGATAATCGGATGGTTGTTTACTATGCCGATGTTGAGGGGATGCCGTATAAGGAGATCGCTCATGTGATGGGTACTCCGGTGGGAACGGTGATGAGCCGCCTTCACCGCGGAAGAAAAAAGCTGCGGGAAGCGTTAAAAGAAGTGGCCTCGGAACGTGGCATAGGCGGCGTCCAACCTGCTGGATCTTCTGAAGGTAGTTCTTGATTCAGGATGGACTGTGTACCTGAGGTGCCTAACACTACGGGTGATGGCCGCGAGTACGCCACGAGTACGTATACATAATTAAACCCGAAATAAGTACCGTCACATGTATGAAAGGAACGACCCCCATGACTCATCACTGCGGGAATGAACCCAAGGATGAGGAGCCTGGCGCGTCAGACTCCTCAGCATCTGCCGGTGGGTATGCGCTCGATAGCTGTTGTCACGACATTATCGACGAGCTGAATGATCTTCTGGACGAGCCATGTAATCCGGAGCGGCGTGAGGCATTAATGGAAAGGGTGAATAGTTGCCCGGAGTATTTTGAGGCCTACGGGATTGAACAAACCGTCCGTAGCCTTCTTCGCCGCAGCTGCTCAGAGCCTGCGTCACGCGAGTTGCGCGCCCGGATTCACGTGGCGATCACGGAGCAAATTCGTTTCGAGTGAGTGGGGTATCCTGTCTCCGCCACCGGCTGCGTAGACGATGTTCATGAGACGAAAAAGGGTGAACCCGATGATGGGTTCACCCTTTTTATTATGAATTGCGTAAGCTATTCGGCAGCTCCACCAGGGACTTTATGCGCTGGGGCGCTTGCCGTGGTTAGCCTTCTTCTTGCGACGGTCCTTGCGTTTGCGTCCACGTTTGCTCATCGCGGCTCTCCTTTACTTGATTGGGGGGCAGTGCACGTGCAGTGCACGTCGTCTTTTTAGGGGCCGGGCCACGCGCGGGCGGTCACGACGCCATAGGAAGGTGATTTTATCGAATGGCCATTGTGATAGCTAACGCGGTCTAGTCCCGGGTTTCAGTTATGTGTCGCGGATCGCCTGGTGAGTTGACGGGTTTTTGGGCCGCGTCGCGAAGTGAATGAGCTTTAGACCGTAGCGCGACGACGCGAGTTGTTGCGGTTGCGGCGGCGCTTCAGAGTGCGTCGCTCGTCTTCGCTCATACCACCCCAGACACCGGCGTCCTGGCCGGTTTCGATGGCCCAGGCGAGGCACTGCGAGGATACTGGGCAACGGTTGCAAACAACTTTCGCACGAGCGATTTGTGCCAGTGCGGGGCCGGAGTTTCCGACGGGGAAGAAAAGCTCGGGGTCTTCGTCACGACAAACGGCTTTGTGGCGCCAATCCATGAAATTCTCCTTGTTACGTGTGGTGGGGGCGGAAGGTACTATGTCCGGTTATCGCTAACTCGGCCGATGCTTCGGCCGGCAGGCACGCCAAAAGCAGCCATGGCCATGGCGTCGAATGCGGATTAGGTGAGGGGTACCGGGAAAATCCGGGATCTAGTCCTCGAAGCAGCACCTTCGTCAGCAGAAACGTGTGTCTCGCTGATGTGCGTACTTGGAAACTATGGCACGGCTTGGCCAGCATTTCTAGGGTTCGGGGGTAAATTGTGTTAAAAGTCACAGGAACTAGTTTTGACAGTGAGTCGTCAGCCTCTAGCATTATTTGGATTATTTGTAATAGCTTCCTTAAGGATAAAAAGCGACAGAGTGTCACCTTAAAAGCGCTGGATATTCAGGTGAATATCACGGAAATAAAAGGTAAACATAGGGTAGCTGAGGGGTGGAACGACTTTATATGCCCATGTTTCACACTCGCGTTCCGCCTGAGTTAGCCGCGGTATGTCAGCCGGCCTGATTGACGACGGTCAACCCGCGTCTGGGGCGTCGTCTGGGCCGAGGTTGCTACAGTGAGCGTGTGTCTAGTTCCCGTAAGAAGCGTTCCGTCAATCGTGGTGTGCGACGGAAATCTGACCAGCGGCCGTCGCCAGAACAATCCCGCAAAGATGCACAGGCGGCACACGACCAACATAAGGATGCCCGGGAGGCAGAATTTACGCTCCCGTCGACCGTGAAGTGGGCAGGTTACGTCGGTCTAATAGAAGGTGCTGTGGGGCTGGTCGCCGCCATTGTGATGGTCATTCAAACCGCCCGGGGAAAAGGCGATGGCGATGCGAAAGTTGAGGGAGTGTTGGCCAGCTGGGGCAATGGTTATGGAACGGCGTTATGGTTCGTCATCATTTTCGGCGCTGTTGCTGCGGCCGGATGGGCGTTGACGCGTGGTAAGCGGTGGGGGCGCGCTCCGGTGGCAATGCTGAATATGCTTCTTCTGCCGGTGGCCTGGTATATGCTCTCCTCATCCCGCCCGGACCTGGGTATTCCCACCCTTCTTGTGTCCTTGGTCGGCCTCGGGCTTATCTTTAACCCCGCCGCCGTGTCCTGGGCGGCATCACGTTACGGTCAATAGCCGGCCACCAGCCTGCATTAATCCGCGTTCTCGGAACGATATCCCACCAGGGCGTTACCCTGCCGTTCCACAATAGTTTTGCCTGCCACGCGCAAACTCACGGCGTCGGCAATGGCTGTGGAGTCATCCCCACCGGTAGACACGGCATCACCCCTGGAAGCCCTATTGACTGGGATAGTTTTACCCGCCTCGCCCTTCTTAGTATCGACGACGCTAACGCCTCCCTTAACAGGTACTAGAAGGTGATTATCGCCGACGACATCGCCAGTTCCTAACGCATCGGCAACAACAAACTGAACGGAAAGGTCCTCGGGGTCGAAGGCGTAAAGACGCTCTCCATCCCACCAGAACATGTTGTGAGGGCCATCGTTAATAGCGGGTTCGAAGGTGTTCTGGGGTTCTCCCTTGCCAGCGGCATCCGCGTTAGCACGCTTGTGGGCTTTGATTAGGGGGGATGGTTCGACAACCTGGGATGAGGTCACATGGCCTTTCTTATCAACGACGTCAATTCGGGGCGTAGGTGCGTCCACGTACACGGCCGCTTTGCTTTCACTAATGGCAACAATCTGCGCGGTGTCGGCACCTAGGTTGTACGACTTAATCATTTCAGGCTTGCGGGAATCATCCGGCACAGCTTTCATCAGCCGGAGCATAGCGTGGCCCTCGGTGTCTTTGTCGTCGGGACAATTTTCGACGACGGCGAGTAAGTCAGATCGGGTTAGTGCGGAACGGATAGTGCAGCGGGGGAAAGGCTGCATATCAGGTTCGGCTTGGTCATCGACATCGCCGAATTCAACTGTGCGCACGAGATCATTACGCCACAGTTCCATCCGGGTAGGTGTGACGACACCGACGTTATCGTTGGAACGCACCATTGAGATGGGGCCCGAGTTCGCCGACTCCCGGCTATGCGAGTATTCACCAGTCGCGTCGTCGAGAGAGCTGACTTCACCACAGCCCCCAGGACCTTTGAAGACGGGGATAATTTGAGAGAATGATGCCGTTATCCCGCAAAGGTTTTGGTTGCGGGTGTATGACCACCGGACCGATCCTGTGGCTGGGTCCAGGCCTTCCACTTTTTTCTCTTCTGTTGCCACAACTGTCGGGCCGCTGACAACAGGGCCTTCAGGGGCGGGGCCGGAAATCTCGTGGGTCCACGTTCGGTGTAGTTGGGCGGGGACACTAGTGAGCTGGTCTTCAGCTTGGGGTGCGCTGTCCGCGGTGGAGAGGTGAGAATGACGGGCCTCAGATGTCACCCACACTCCGAGGAGCCACACGACCACAATGAGCGTGATTACAGCTACTGCGATCCGGTCAGTGCGCGTAGAACGTTCCGCCGGAACCCGGGGCCTGAAACTCTTCATAAACTGTGACCTTACGTGTGATGTCAGCGCCACTCTCATTGGGCTTCACTGTTGCTTACGACAGTGCTTACAACGTTTCATTGTCGAGCACGGCGGGGTGAATCGTTATTAACGACGTTGCGACCGGGAGTGGGAATGCGAACGGGATCCGGACCGTGAACGACGCGATCGCGACTCAGACCGTCGGTGGGGATCGCCTTGACGCCGGTTATCACGACGCGGGCGAGAGGCTCGCTTCGCGCTCTTCCTCTGCGGGCTCAGCGCCTTTGCGCCGCCATAGACCGGCCGGGATTCTCCGACACGTTCGTTAACGTCATCGGGAATGTCTAAAGCCTCACGCAACTCAGGTGACGTCGAAAACCACTCATCCAGTTCGCCGATGTTGAGGTCGAGTTCGTCATCGATGACTTTCCACTTGGTGACCTCATCCCAACCGACCAGGGTCACCGCTGTTCCGGTGTGCCCCGCGCGGCCAGTTCTGCCGATACGGTGCACATAGGTCATCGCGTCGTCCGGCACTTGATAGTTGATGACGTGGGTAACGTCGTCCACGTCGATGCCACGAGCTGCAACATCCGTCGCGACGAGAATTTCAATCTTCTTGCTGCGGAAGGCGTTAAGGGATTTTTCCCGCGCAGGCTGAGCCATATCGCCATGGACCGCGCCGACGAGGAAACCACGCTGGGCGAGGTCATCGGCAACATCAGCGGCGGAGCGCTTGGTGCGCGTGAAAATGATGGTTCGGCCTCGATTATGCGCCTGCAAAATTGCGGACAAGGTGGCCAGCTTGTTGAGCTTATGATTCTTAAACGCCACTTGCTTCGTGGTCGTGTGCGTCGTCGAATCATCCGTACCCTCAGCGCGGATATGCACAGGCTTATTCATAAAAGTCCTGGCCAAGGCCATGATTGGCGCTGGCATTGTCGCCGAGAACAAGATCGTTTGGCGCTTCTCAGGAACCTGTTGAAGGATTTTCTCGATATCGGGAAGGAAACCGAGGTCAAGCATTTCGTCGGCTTCGTCGAGTACCAGAACAGCGACGTGGGAGAGGTTGAGCTCACGGTTCTTGCACAAATCCAGCAGTCGACCCGGTGTGCCGACGATGCAGTCTGTTCCCTCGCGGAGCTGGGCGATCTGCTTCTCAAAGGGATGGCCGCCACAGATCGTGGTCACGCGCAGTGAACGATGCTCCTCATTGAAATTGGCCAGATGCCTCGCGGCCAGAGTGAGGTCATCGGCAACCTGGTAGGCCAGCTCGCGGGTGGGGGCGACGACTAATGCTCTAGGCGTTCCGTCCAGCTCGGGGATGGCCGCGTCGTCAAAAATGCGATCAAGCAGTGGCACCCCGTATGCCAGCGTTTTCCCCATCCCGGTTCGCGCTTGTCCGATGAGGTCTTTACCGTCGAGGGCCAGAGGTAGAGTGAGCTCCTGGATAGCAAATGTGTGCGTGATACCGTGTTCGGCCAGCGCGTCGACGATTTCTGCCGCCACGCCGAGTTCCTCAAACGTCGGTGTTCCGGATTGCTCTGTTCCCGATTGCGCTGTTCCCCAGCGTGCGATGTCAATGGGCTGTGGTGTGGTGTTGGAAGCGGCTGCATTAACATTCGCGGTCACGTTATTGGGGTCGGGCGCGTCCTTGGGAGCGAAGGTGGCCGCGGGAGTGGTATTGTTCGTCCCTTGATTAGGTGATGTCGTCCGAGGCGCTGCCGAGCGTGATGAACGCCGGACAGCTCTCCGCCGTCGCGATGATGTACGTGTTTGCTGCGAACGCCGCTTGTCCGTCATGGTGGTTATCCTATCGTGGTGCCTACAATGGCCGGTGCTGGGCTGGTGAGGCGTGTTCGCATCTGCCAAAAATAGCCGTTATGGTGCTGTCCTGATCAGGTCATAGGTGCCATAGAGAAAACCCTGACGTTGATGATAAGGATTGATGATGGAAATCAAGATTGGTTTTACAGATAACCCCCGTGAACTGGTCATTAATGCCAAGGGGAAAAAAGAAGAAATCACCAACAAAATTAACGACGCCTTGTCCAAGCCGACGGATACCAGCGCTGTGTTGAGCATCGATGATGCCAAAGGACATACCCATTTGATTCGCCGTGCCGCCATTGCCTACGTAGAAATCGGCACAGAGTCCGCCCGCCCCGTCGGCTTCGCGTAAACAACGTACCCGCTGTTTTACTATTCGCCCGCTGGCTTCGCGTTTCCGCCCCACGAGGTATCCCCTAAAGAGTCATTATCGAATGAGCCACAACAACGACGTGCACCGTGATCGCGCTAGTGCCGGTCGCGCTAACAACTCTGCTATCGACCCCGACGGCCCTGCGCCGATGATCCGTACACCTTTGAGGAAGAAACGCCGGCCGGGGAGAGCCACCCCTGCGGAATCCACACCAATCTTGCTCGCCCGTCGATGGGGCTGGGGCGCGCTAGTTATTCCTGTTGTCGCGGTACTTGTCTTGTGGTTGATTGTTGCTGCCATGACAGGGGTAGGGAACCCATTTCGCGCGTCGACATTGCAAGATTCTCCCTTTAGCCAGGGTGATGGTGATGGGGCACAAGGCGATGGCCCCCATGGGCTGGGTGATAATCCGGTTCCGTCCTCGCCAGAGGTAGAAAAAGGCCTGCAGAAGGAGTTGCCTAAAGGTGGCCCGTACACCGAGGCTGGTGAGGGGACGTACCGTGCGATCGGTAAACCTGGGATGAAGGTCGGCGAGGGTAAAACCAAACGTGTGAAATTTGTTATCGAGGCTGAAAATGGGCTCGATACCAATAGTTACGGTGGGGACGACGCGATCTCGACGATGATAGATAGCACACTTTCCGATCCTCGGAGCTGGACACACGATAAGAATATCGCGTTTGAACACATCGATATCGATGATCCGACACAGTCGCCCGATCTGCGCATCCAGATTTCCAGTCCGGAAACAGCCCGCCAGGCATGTGGGGATAGCATCAAAATAGAAACAAGTTGTTTTACCGCGGCAGGTAATCGTGTTGTTCTCAATGAGGCCCGGTGGGTTCGTGGCTCTGGGGCTTTTAATGGGGATCTTGGTTCATATCGCGAATACATGATCAACCACGAGGTCGGGCACGGAATCGGCTACGCTCACCACAAAGCATGTGAAGACGATGGCGGTTTAGCGCCTATCATGATGCAGCAGACACTGGGGTTGGCTAATAACCCATTGCATAAGCTTGATAAAGAATCCGCCCAGGTGTACCCCGAGGACAATAAAGTCTGTAAATACAATGCATGGCCGTACCCGCAAGCGTCGAAATCGTAGTGCGTAAGGGACAGAACGTACTTAAGGATGGAACCCATGACTTCAGCGGAGCCGACACCACTTCATGACATGGCCCCACCGCCGGACCCCATCCTGATGGGCTTCCGGGCAGATCGCGGAACCCCCGAACTCTTGGGGCGCGAATGGGGGTACGGGTGGAAAGTTCAATCCGCCGTTCTTCGACGCGCACACCATGCGGATACGGCAATTTGGTCGGCGAAAATGCGCCACAAATTGAAGCCATCGGGGATTGGCGTCGTCCGCCCACTGAGCTCCTCTGATGGACGCTACATCCTCGGAGGGTGGCACGCGGATACATGGGTACAGGGGCACCCCGCTCCGCGGTTTGATGAAATCGCCGCCGCATCGCTTCTGCTGTCGGAATCGATCGACCAGGCGATGGGGGTGGGCGGAAACGACCGTTTCAGCGAGAACCCACTTCCGCAGATTGACCTCGACGAACGCCCGTGGACAACGCAACACCTCTTCGCCGCAGCCGATCAGGCGGCGTTTTCCGAGGACCCATCGCAGGTGATCGCGCCGGGGCTCGACGTCTCCGCAGTGGCGAGTTCTACCGTTGCTCAGGCATTGGAGTTGGCGTCCTCGGTGGCGGCATTGCGTGACGAAGTGCAGGCTCCGAACCGCGTGGTGTCCTCCGACATGGTCGGGACGACGGTGTTTGATGGTTCCTCCCCGGCCGTTGTGACCGAGATTCCGCCGGTGTTTCATCCGCATGCGTGGCCCGTTGCGTTGACCGTCGTCGACGGGATGGCCTGGGGAAATGCCGACGACGGTTTAGCAGCGCGGTGGTCACACCTGCCGGACTTCGACGAAATGATGGTTCGCGCGGTGCTCTATCGGTTGTTCGTCCACGCGCTGCATCCCGATGCTAAGGAGAGCTCACTGGTGGGGTTGGGACGCATGGTTGAGGTCGTCCGTGCGCGTCGCGGTTCTGGGGCGCGCACGTCGTAGGGCAGCGGTTGCGTCGAGCGTTTCTAGGTGACGTGAACGAAAAATGATCTAGCGTGTCCTAACCAAGTGCAATAATCAGCACCATGTTGACATCGACGCCTACACGGAGACCGCTCCACATCCACCCGACTAAAGAAACTGCCGCTCACACTGAATTCCAGTGGCAGGGGATAGCGTCGGACGTTATCAACTTAGCAGGCTCTTCATCAGGGACGTTTGTGGTAAAAGGTGGACCCGGTGCCGGGCGTTCGTCGTTTTTACGGGATGTTGCCCGGGCGGAGATCATGTCCGGCACAAATCCGGATTCGATCTTATTTCTCACTGCGTCGAAAGAGGCTGCTGTACAGACTAATCGGTGGCTTTTAAGTGCAATCGAACAAGGGTTCGATAATGATATTGCGATAGAGAGAGTGTTTTCCGGCTCGATCGCCCGGTCAGTGCACTCGTTTGCTTTTGCTGTATTACGCCATCAAGCGGCGCATACACCGGGAGCGCTTGCTCCGCGCTTATTAACAGGTGCAGAACATGACTCTCTGGTTCGTGACATGCTCCGTGAGCACAGCGAAAGAGGGGCGGATATATGGCCAGAGCGGTTGCGGTCTGCTCTGACAACTCTTGGTTTTGCCCGTCAGCTCCGTGACTTTTTGCTACGTGTGGCTGAGCGGGGGTGTACGTCGGAGGAACTTCGGCAGTATGGCCAGGGCTGTTCTCGTGATGAATGGAGTGCTGCCGCTGACTTTTACGATGAGTATCGAGCCACGGCTCGTCTCATGGGGTCGAATGCTCTTAACGCTTCAGAGCTCGTCCGTGCTGCAGTTGATGCCCTGGACAGTGATGAAGAATTAGCAGAGTCGTTAAACTTCGATGTCATTCTTATCGACGATTCCCAGTTCTTCGATCCTCTGTCGTCAGAGCTGGTGGAACGTTTCCGATCTCGTGCGCGACTAACGCTAGTTGCTAGCGAGCAATCGGAATCAGTGTTTCGATTTCGTGGTGGCAGCACGACGTACGCGGACAAGCTGGCGAAAACAGAAAATACTATCCATTTGTCGGGGACCAAACGACTGGCTCCTCCGGTAGCCGAACTGGCTGCCCGCGTAGCCGACGCGACGCGCCACCCCGAAAGCTTAAGGTGGGCGAAAGAAATCCGGCATCAGGACGCCGAGCGGTTATCCGACCATAGTGCCGAATTCGGTGAGGCCGATGTGCGGGTTCTTGTTTCACCATCTGCGGAGGTCGCTGCGGTGGTGGATCGCGTTCGGCGCGCCCATATCGTCGATAATGTTCAGTGGAAAGACATTGCCGTTATTGTTCGTTCAAAGAGTCAAGCTGCACCGATGAGGCGGGGGCTATTGGCGGCGGGGGTGCCAGTAGCTGATGATCCCACGGAGATTGTCTTGTTGGAACAACCGATGGTTCGGGCAATTCTGCAAGCGGTCAGGTGCGCGGTTGGTGAAGACCTTACAAACGACGAGCTAGAGCGACTGGTCCTCAGCCCGATCGGTGGCGGGGACCCAATTACCTTCCGCTGTATTTTGCGCGGTCTTCGTCGTGGGTTCATGAAAGTTGAGTTTGATAATCCCGTAAGAGCGGCTGAGCTGACGGCCATAACTACGACCGACGATGAAGATTACGGCCGCTCGGTTTTTCGCGCGATTGATGCCCTGCGGTTCATTCTCTTAGGCGGTGAGCTTATTGATCTCACAGAGAACCTCACTGCCCGGGAAAAAGATCTGATCATGCGGGTGCGCAGCGTCATTCAAGCTGGTCAGGAAGCCTTCTATGGCGGTGAGAGTGTTGAGGCAATCTTGTGGGCGGTATGGGATGCAGCTGGTTTGTCGGAAGCGTTGGCTAATCAATCGCTACGGGGCGGTGCTGTGGGATCGATGGCCGACCAGCATTTGGACGCTGTCATGTCTTTATTTGATGCCGCTGGGGATTATGTTGAACGTCATCCACACAGCACGATAACCTCGTTCGTTCGATTTATCGTGGAACAAGAATTACCGACGGGGGCTCGTGATAGACGTGGTCCGGTTCGAGAAGCGGTCGACGTGTCTCCGGCCCACGCCACCGTAGGAAAAGAGTGGGATACCGTCGTCGTTGCTGGTTTACAGGAAGATGTATGGCCGTCGCTGTCCGAGACGGGAACTATCTTTCGGCAAGAAGAATTTGTTGATTTTTTGGATCGTGGTGTCGAACCGGGCCGTCCCGAGAATAGGCGTGGCCGGTATGACGATCGCTTGGCTGAAGAGCGCCGCCTGTTCTTGGTAGCAGTGACACGCGCACGCCGATCCTTGCTGGTGACAGCTGTAGGACCTCATGTCTCAGACGACGGAACAGTTGATAGCGACGCAGATATACGCTCCCGGTTCTTGGAAGAGCTTGCAGGCGATCAAGCTTTAGCGAGTTCGCACGGTGAGCCCGATGCTGAGTCCTCTGATAGTGCTGACTTACGAGCTCTTACAAGCAGCGGTGGGTCGCAGACTCAGTCCCCGCTGTCAGTACTTCCAGAGTGCGAATTTCCACGAGTTCTATCACCGGATTCCCTCATCGCCGAACTTAGGCGTGTAGTTGAGTCTGAGGACTCGTCTGGTCATGAGCGACACCATGCTGCTCGGCAGCTAGCCCGTCTGGCTTTAGCGGCGGGTGACGCACCTTCTAGGGAATCGGTGATCACAGCAGCCAACCCTGATCATTGGTGGGGTGTTCAGGAGTTATCGACGACTAAGAGTCTGCATGACCCCGAGACTGCGTACTTTATTAGTCCATCTCAGGTGGAAAGATACCTCGAATGCCCGCTTGAGGCTTTTCTACAGAGTGTCGAAACCGCAGGGCGCGATACTACTGCAACTCTGCTAGGTACATTAACCCACATGGCGGCTGAGGCTATGGAGCGCGGGGTCGATGAGGGGGACGTTCGCGATGTCTTTTTAGCGACAGTACCTCGTCTTTTAGGGACTCTCACGTGGAAAAAGCACGATCAAATCGATAAGTGGACGGACATGTTCGACCGTCTGGTGGAAAAGCTACATCTTCGATATGCGGCTGTAACCGGCCACGCAGAGGTTGAACAAGTAATTGAGTCCCGCATCGGCCAGACAAGCTCAGGCGACGATGTCTATGTCAGAGGGAAAATTGATCGTCTCGAGATCAGTGACGTTGGAAAGTACTACATTATCGATTTCAAAACAGGCAATCAGGTAGCAAAGAATATACCTGATAATCCACAACTCAAGACTTATCAGACCGCGGTGGCCAAATCGATAGATCCGCAGAATACTCCCTCCAGCTCTGTGTCCTCCCTGTCTTCTTCTCGTATGTCGGAGGAATGCTCAGCGGACAATTGTTTGGCAGGTGCGGAACTTATTTACCCTCATAAAAATCCGCGGAAGCCTACTGTCCAGGATCCGTTGACAAACGACGATGTTGACGCATGGGCTAGCCAGCTCGTTGATCTTGCACTTGTTATGGCGGGTCCACACTTCGCTGGCAGTTCTGATTCTCAACCAGATCAGAACTCTCGCGCTCGTTCCCTTAGCCGTGTGCTGGTCAGAAAGTCCGCATCGGCCCCGAGTTTCACCCCGTCGAATATCGAAGACGCCGATTAGCTCGATTCCGGAGTCTACGTTTTCGATGCCTAGCACCATCTTCCATCAACCATATTTATGAACACCGTTGTTAAAGAGATTGGATGATATCACCATGCCCCACATTCCCGATGGGATTGCTTTTCACGCGAAAGACATTGCCGAGGCGTTACACCGCCCTGCACCTACACGCGAACAAACCGCTGTCATTGAGGCAGATTTAGAGCCACAGCTCGTTGTCGCAGGCGCGGGTGCTGGAAAGACCGAGACGATGGCAGCACGTGCGGTCTTTCTCGTCGCTAATGGATGGGTATCCACGGATCAAATACTGGGCTTAACATTCACCCGAAAAGCAGCGGGTGAACTTAATACTCGTATTCGCCATCGTCTCACTCAACTGGCTGCGACCGACCTCATCCAATCCCTTCCTCCGAATGACCCACGCCGGAAAAACATGCAGGACATCCAACAAACGGTGGTCACCTATGACTCTTTTATGCAGAAGGTCGTTCACGAATTCGGTCTCCTCTTGCCTATTGAACCAGCTGCTCAAGTAGCTGATGGCCCGGAACAATGGTTAACCGCTAACCGAGTCATCAGCGATCTCGGATACGAGGATGAGTCCGATGACTGTAGCTTTTCACAGGCAAAATCGACCGCCAGACAATACATGCTCGCGCTGTCTGAAGCGATGGACAACCACCTGGCGACTCCTCAACAAGTGATTGACGAATCCCAGGCCTTTATTGACAACGTCGTGAACGCAGAAGGCGTTATTTCCACACGCGGTGCAAACCGTGGCCGGTTGAAAAGCGATGTAAGTAAACTCTGTACACCGCATCATGATCGCTTGATGCTTCTTAAATATCAGCAAGAGTTCTACAAGAGACTCTCTGACAAACTGCTGATGACGTATGGACAGATTACTGCAAAAGCTACGCAGCTAGTTCGAAAGTATCCTGAGATAGGGCAGGAATTGCGTATGCGGTACCACGCTATTTTCCTCGACGAATATCAGGACACCAACTACGCACAGCATGCTTTTTTAAGTAGTCTTTTTGGTTCTCAGTCTGACTTAGAGGAAAAGGGTTCAGTCGATAAACCTGTTGGGGTGACAGCGGTGGGGGACCCAATGCAAAGTATCTACGGTTTCCGTGGTGCAAGCCCCGGCAATTTGTATCAATTCCTGGATGATTTTCCCCGGTACCAGGGTGGTGTTCTTGTCCCCTGTGAAAAGAGAGCTCTCTCTCAATCATTTCGCAACCCGGATGAAGTACTCGAACTAGCCAATGCTATATCGCACGATGCCTTGTCTGGTGGGGAAGGCTGTGGCTTTGATGCTGTTGACGCTGACTCTTCGGCACTTGCACCGACGTTGAGTAGCGGTAAAAAAGGGAGCGCTGGGGTCGTCTCCGTGAAATGGGCTCTAGATGAGCGCGATGAAGTCGAGTGGGTTGCCGACGTTTTTGAACAGGAATACCGATCTGCGATGCAGAATAAGTCACAGGGTGAGCCAACTAAGCCATTTACAGGCGCGATCCTTGTGCGAAAAAACGACCACATAACCCCATTTGCTGAAGCTCTTATGAAGCGAGGCATTCCCGTTGGTATGTCGCCAGACTCACTCGATGACATCCCCGAAGTCAGGGAGGTCTTGTCTGTACTGCGAGTAGTGGTTGATCCAAGTGATGATGAAGCTACGCTCGAAGTGCTCAGTAGCCCGCGATGGCGGATGGGAACCCGGGATATCAAAACCCTCAGTAACAGGGCTAAGGACCTTGCTCGAGGATCCGACAATCAATCCGGGACGAGGAAATCGAAACACAAAGAAATTGATTCCATCGAAGTATTTGAAGAAAAAGCTAACGAGCTTGAACTTCCGGGAGATGGAACGGAAGTTAGTCTGGCTGATGCAATTGCGGATCTTGGAATATCATCAGACCAGGGAAATAAATCGGCGTTCAGCAATGAAGGGCGCATGCGGTTACAGGCATTATCAGCTGAACTGCGGTGGCTGCGTCGGCAGAGTATGACGGTGCCGCTTCCGGACCTTCTTGCCCAGATTGAGAGCACCTTAAGCATCAGAACTGAGGTGCTTGCTCGCCAAGATCCGTCCGAGGATGGTGCCGCAGGAACCATTCACCTTGATCGACTACGTGATGTTGCCGAAGACTTCACAGCACATGGGGGAAGTACACAGGAATTTCTCGAGTATCTAAGAGCGGCGGATGAGGCACCGGGAACGACTATAGAAGCCGGAGAAGTCTCTGTTCATTCGGATCAGGTTCAAATTCTCACTGTTCACAGTGCGAAGGGATTGGAATGGGATGTCGTTGCTGTTCCGTTTTGTGATGACTCAACGTATAACAGTCCAGATCTAAGTTCAGGTTCGAAGCAGAAGAAGGGAAAGAAAAAAGGAAACTGGACCGGGACGTGGTTGCGAAGCTCGAAAATTCTGCCCTCCGCGCTCCGAGGCGACCCCCGTTCACCCGCTAACCCACTAGGCTTCCCTGTATTCAAGGACACCGAGCTGGCGACATGGAAGGACATTCAGTCAGCAGAAAAAGAATATAAAAAAGAGATTCAGAGCGTTGACATAAGGGATTCTGATTTCCTCTTTTACGTAGCCATCACTAGGAGTGCGCGCCGACTGCTTGTTTCCGGGCACAGTGTTAACCCAGCTAGTAAAAACTACCTTCAGAAGTCACACCGCTTCTTTCAGGTCCAGAACATCGTCGCAGGCAAATTGGGCATTGATGTCAATGCGCGTTTCGAAGAACTCCAAGCAACTCATGCAGAGGAGCCACTTCGGATCACAGCACATTCCGGTGGAGATCACCCAACGTGGAACCTCGACCTCACGGAACCGCCTTTAGAGACCGTGAGTGATGAACCTCAGAGTGAAGCTCCTATATGGCCATCCGATCCGCTAGGAGAGCGTCGTGAAGCCGTCGACAAAGCAGCTGAGTTAGTACGGGCAGCTATGGAAGATCTCAAGGCTGAGTCTGCTGACCCCGGAAAGGGCTACACGCCACAGGCGGACCCCGGTACTTTGGCCGCCACGTGGGAAAATGAGACCACCGCACTGATCGAAGAAGCACGAGCCGCCTACGTGAGCCACACCGATGTTCCCCTCGGTTTGGAGTTGACGACCTCGGAAATGATGCTAGCTTCAGCTGACCCCGAAGCATTTGCGCGTCGTCGTGCTCGGCCAGTGCCCTTCAAACCCAACCCATACGCCAAGAGAGGCACGGCATTTCATAACTGGTTGGAGGCAGAGCTGGGCGGTGCCTCTGCGCTCATCGACGATGATGAATTGCTAGGCGCAATGGAGGATAGCGACGACGATATTCCTATCTCTCAGCCCGAACTCGATCACCTCAAAAAAGCATTTATGAAGTCACCATGGGCTGGGAAAACAGCGTGGGACGTTGAACGCCCATTTACTCTGAATCTGGGAGGCTACTTCATCCGTGGCCGCATGGATGCCATCTTCAAGAGCGAGAAGAATGGCACACCAGAATGGTTCATCGTCGACTGGAAGACTGGTAAGAAACCTACTGGTCAAGATATGAAAAGAGCAGAGATCCAACTTGCGATGTATAAAGAAGCTCTGCGCCGACAGTTAGCTGACACAGGTACACCGAACGCCACTATCAGGGCAGCTTTTCACTACGTCAGGCTTAACGAGACCTACGAACCCACTGACTTACCATCCCCGGACGAACTCGCTCAGAGTGTCCTTTCTACACTGGACGACTCAGATAATGAACAATCTGGCGATAGTATGCAGTGAGTAACCGTGTGAACGTGCGACGTAATGGGGGAGGACAGTTTGCACCTGTCCCTGAAATTAGCCACGTTCCAAACCAGCACACCGACCACCAGCGAGTAAGGAGAATGAAACGCCATGCGGGTGATACATAATGCGTGAGCGCTTCAAAGTGCGCGGGGATCAGGCACCCCTTAACAATTTGCCCGTGCATGCGCTGGTCAACATCGTCCGGATTCCTTCGCAAGCACCTTTGAGTCCTTGGTGGCTGATCGTTCGTCGATTCTTCTATGCGCTGGTCCTGCTCCTTGTAGCATCGGTTATTTGTTGGTTGGACAAAGACGGGTACTCAGAGCACCTGACGTTCATCGATGCGCTGTACTATTCCACTGTTTCCTTGACAACAACAGGGTATGGCGACATCACACCCGTCACAGAAAACGCGCGCATTGTCAACATCCTGGTCATCACACCAATGCGTATCGTATTCCTGGTCTTATTGGTCGGTACGACACTGTCCGTCTTAACCGAAGCATCCCGTCGAGCATTACAAATCCAAAGGTGGAGGAGACACTTGCGTAACCATACTGTCGTCGTCGGCTACGGCACCAAAGGCCGATCCGCCGTCTCTGCCCTCGTTGAAGACGGGCTTCCCCCGAGCCAGATCGTCGTCGTCGACACCGACAAAGATTCTTTGGCCGCCGCCGAAAACAGAGGTCTCGTAACAGTCAACGGGTCCGCCACCAAAGCCGATGTCCTCCGCCTAGCAGGTGTGTCGCGGGCCCGATCAGTGGTTGTCGCGCCAAATATGGACGACACCGCCGTCCTCGTCACGCTATCGGTCCGTGAAATTGCCCCCTCCGCCACTATCGTGGCCAGTGTCCGCGAATCAGAAAACGTCCACTTGGTGCGGCAATCGGGCGCAGACTCAGTTGTTATTTCCTCCGAAACCGCGGGCCGAATGTTGGGCTTGGCCACGATGACCCCCTCCGTTGTTGAGATGATGGAAGACCTCCTCAGCCCCGATGAAGGATTCTCCATCGCTGAGCGCGTCGTACGAGACGACGAAGTCGGCGGCCACCCCAGAAACCTCTCCGACATCGTGCTCGGCGTGGTGCGGTCCGGCGAGCTGTACCGCATCGATTCCCCCGAAGCCAACGTCGTCGAACAGGGCGACCGGTTGCTCTACGTGCGGCGCGTGTATCCCGCCGAAGTCAGCGACGGACAGGCAAATACCCCACGCAACCCCAGCGCGAAAAATGTGAAACCCCGCAAGTCCGGGGCGGAAAAGAAATAGCAAGCTTCTACGACGATGGCCAACCATGGGAAGGAGAAGGATGGCCCCTTATCGTAGCCCCCGCAATGGGGCAGGGAATCGCCTTAACCTCTCACTCGAGGAACTCGATTCCGATCAATACGAAGCTGCAACTGCCCCACGAGGCCCCCTCGCCATCGTCGCCGGAGCAGGAACCGGCAAAACACGCACGATCACCCATCGCATCGCATATCTGATAAATCAAGGATTTGTTACTCCACAACAAGTCCATGCCGTCACCTTCACCACCAAAGCTGCCGAGGAAATGAGAGAACGCCTCCGCATCATGGGCGCAGGCGCAGTCCAAGCACGAACATTCCACGCTGCAGCCCGCAAACAGCTCTCCTACTTCTGGCCACGAATAGCAGGCGACCTGCCGTGGAGAATCCTCGATGACAAATTCCGCATGGTGTCCAGGGCACTTCGCCACACCGGAATCAAAGCCGGGAAAGAGACCATCCGCGACGTCATCGGTGAAATCGAATGGTCCAAAGCTAGGCTGATTTCCGCCGCCGACTACGAAAAACGTGTCGAACAACTCCACCGTGAGCCCCCCATTGCGGCAGACAAAGTTGCCGACGCGTACCGCGTCTACGAAGACATTAAGGCGACACCGGAAGGCGTCTTCCTCGATTTCGACGACCTTCTTCTCTACGTCGCCGGTGCAATGGAAAACCTGCCGGAAGTCGCAGAGGAATTCCGCGCACGATACCGAAGCTTCGTGGTCGACGAATTCCAGGACGTCACGCCCCTGCAACAACGCGTGTTAGACGGGTGGTTAGGAGACCGCGACGATATCACCGTCGTTGGAGACGCAAACCAAACGATCTACTCGTTCACTGGCGCCGATCCATCATTTCTACTTCGGTTCCCCCAACGCTTCGAGAATGCCACCGTCGTCCGGTTGCAGCGCGATTACCGCTCCACGCCCCAAGTCGTCGGCCTGGCCAACAAAGTTATTTCTCAGTCACGCGACGGAGTATCAACGGCGGATTTCACACTCGAAGGGCAACGCCCCGCCGGCCCGGAGCCCGTCTTTGAAGAATTCGACGACGAATCCCTGGAAGCCGCCGTCGTCGCGCGCAGAATTCGCCGGCTCATTGAATCCGGCGTCCCGCCGTCGGAAATAGCAATACTGTTCCGGCTCAATGCGCAATCGGAAAAATTTGAGCACGCCCTGGATGAAGCCAACATCCCGCACCACGTCCGCGGTGGAAAGAGCTTCTTCGACCGCTCTGAGATCACCGGTTCACTGGCAGCCTTAGAGCGTCTGGCCAGTGCTCACATGGAGTCGGGGACTATTCACACCGGCGATGCGCTGGTTTCGGACATCAAGGCCGTGTTGGCTCGCCAAGGACTGTCCGCCCAAGCCCCGGCCGGAGAGCGGGCACGCGAGCGGTGGGAATCGTTATCCTCCCTCTACCACCTGATCGCGGATATTGTTCACGCCTCGCCCGGCGCGGACATGCCCGCCGTGATGAGCATCCTCCGCGAGCGCGCCCAATCGAACCGGCCCCCAGCTGGGGTAGAAGGCGTCACCCTGGCGACGATCCACGCTGCAAAAGGCCTGGAGTGGGACGCCGTATTTGTCGTTGGCCTTGTGGAAGGAACACTACCCATCCGGCAGGCTATCGCCCTGGGATCGTCGGCAATCGAAGAAGAACGCCGATTACTGTATGTGGCGGTGACCCGTGCGCGTGAGCATCTGCAACTGAGCTGGTCGCTGGCACGCGAGTCAGGGGGCAGGGCATCCCGGAAACGCACGCGGTTCCTTGACAGCATCGCCCCGACGTCGAAGAGTTCGGCTGACCACCGGCGGAAAAGGAAGCGTAGTTCACGCTTGTGCTCGGAGTGCGGGGCCACGCTACAAACCCCAGCCGAGAAGGTGATGGGGCATTGCAGCAGGTGTGGCAACGACGTCGACGCCAACCTTGTTGACGCTCTGCAGCGCTGGAGGCTAAGGCGCGCGCACCAGCAGAGAACGCCTAGCTACACCGTGTTCAGTAATGCCACCATGATGGCCATTGCCGAGCAACAACCATCCACCGCACAAGAACTCCTGGACATCAGCGGCATTGGCCCCGCGAAACTAGAACTCTACGGGGACGATATTCTCCGCATCATCGCTGATTCAACATAAGGCGGAGGATTAAGAAGGGGGTTGACGTAACCAGCAAACGGCGATGTTAGATCACCGCGCTGTTACAGCCAGCGCGGACCGATAATGCCGCACACAGGGCAATGCGAGTCCCTGGGAATCGGTGTCCGCACAACCTCCAACGTCCGAGGATTCATACTTATCGACGCGCCCACCGTCGGCGGGGTCGGGAGCGACGGAAGAGCGAGCCAGTCACTAAAGACCGACCACTGCGCCGAGATGATCCCGCGGGCGACAGTGACCATCTCGTACGTGAGCGTTAGCGTGCCAGCACTGCGGCCAGAAATCGCCTCGTCGACCAGATCAGGAGACACCGTCGCCATATGCATACACAGCGGGCACCCGCTGGCATTGCCGACTAGATGTGCGGATGACCCGGTCATGGCAGGGCCAATCCTGAGCGCACCATCACGAATGGTCACGAATAAATACGGCTCATCGACGCTGGCCAGCAGACCGGGGGAAGGTACAGCCACCGCAACGTTACTCGCCCGAGGGTGGTGCGTTCCGAATCCCGTGGTTCATTCGGCTCAGGCAGGTCCGTGTCGGACGCCAGCGCCCCGCCGGTAGTCTCAACAACGTTGGGCGAAAGGGTGCGCTGACCGGGGAATATATCGGCAAGTACGTGCGACAACGGCTCTACAGCAATGATCCTGTGTGGGGGCGTGACGCTCGTTCTGCTTTGCCCGGGGCGGACATTTCCAGCAACTAGCAGGGGAGTGCGCAGGAGTTCGTCGATAAGGGTGAGTGCGAACGATGAAGACACCGCCCGCTCGATTCTGCCGATAATTGCCGACGTCGGTTGCGGCGATGAACAAGCGAGGAGTGCCCGGGCGACGCGCTGGGCGGTGGGTCGGTCGGCCATGGGAATGACTACCGCCGTAGAGGTGTCTGCACCGACGCGAAGCCACCCGTCGGGTTGAACAAAAACGCGGGTCCCGGATGATAAGCAGATAGTGTGTGGCCACCGCACGGTGCTCCCCCTTGGTTTTGTGAACGATTCATTGATCTGGATTTCCCCCGGCTGTGCTCTGCGGCACAGTGCTATGTGTAGTGTACCGGCACCCCCTTGGCCACACTGTAGAGTGAAACTATGCCCCCCAGAGTCAAGCGAGACGTCGCTACGGTCGTGGAGGACTTTGCGCCAGAGGTAGAAATACGTCTGTCGTCGCGGAGGAAGAAAACATTGTCCGCCCGCCGAGAGTCTGGTCGGATCGTCGTCATGGCACCGGCGAGAATGTCGGCCGCAGCGTTGCGTGATTCTGTTGAGTCCCTTGTTCGTAGGGTGGAAAAGAAATCGTCCGTCGCGGATAAGTCAGATGACGATCTCCACCGGCGGGCCCGTCGTCTGAATGCGAAATATTTGGAAAACCGTGCGGAATGGACGGATATTCGGTGGGTGACCAATATGGAGCGTCGGTGGGCTTCATGTTCCACGGATACGGGGAGAATTCGGATTAGTCATTACCTGAAGGACGTTCCCGATTACGTCCTTGACCAGGTTATTGTTCATGAGCTAGTGCATACCTTCATTCCGAACCACTCGGCAGAATTTTACGCGTGGGCGCACCGCATTGATTATTGGGAGCGCGCTGATGGGTACTTGGAGGCTTACCAGCGGTGGGGCCGCGGAGGTAGACAGTCCTCGTAGTAACGACGACGATCCGCGCCGAGTCCAAAGGATGGACTAGTTGAAAGGCGGCCTAAGCGGTGCGTCCGGTGTGGCGTCGAGCACTAAGCCCCGTCATGATCATCTGTGTGGCCAGAACGGCGCCGACCCCTTCGCCGCATCGGAACCGAAGAGCGAGCAGAGGCTCCAACCCCAAGTGCGTAATGACGGTGTGATGAGCGGCTTCCCGGCTTACGTGCCCCGCGACCAGGTGTGATTGAACCGCGGGATTAATCTGCACCGCAGCCAACGCGGCCACAGAAATAGCGAGCCCATCCAAGACAACGACATGGTGATTATCCAACGCGCCCAAGCACAGTCCGGTCGTGACCGCGAACTCGGGCCCGCCGAACTCGGCAAGAGCATCAATAGGGGAGGAGGGGTGAACGCGCGACAGAGCCTGCCGGGCAACCTCGCGTTTCCGCTCCATCATGGCGGTATCGGAGTGGGCGCCAATGCCTACAGCATCGTCGACATCAAGCCCGGTGAAATGCGCTGCCACAATGGAGGCAGGAGTGGTGTTCCCGATTCCAACCTCACCGACGGCAAACAGCATGGGTTCAGTGAATTCACCGGCAAGTTTCCGCCCGTAGTCAACAAACGCGCGGGTATCCGCAGCAGATAGGGCCGGGGCTGTAGCGATATCCCCACGCGCATCGTGAGCGTGGACATAACGAATAGGATGGGCACAATCGTTGCGTCCTTCGCGACATTTACGGTTCCGCTGGTCACCGTGGCTTGAATCGCCCTCAATACCCGCGTCAATAAGAAGCGACGGGATTCCTGCTCCAGCTGCCGTCGTCACACCCAGGCTTTCTCCAACGGCTGACGCGTCCATAATTTCCCGCGTGACGGACGGCGAAAATGATGAGACACCATGCGCTGTCACGGGATGGTCAGCCCCGATAAGAATGTGCTGGGCGTTATGTATATCACCGACCGCGGCAACTTTGTCCATGGTCGTATCCAGGATGCCCAGCGAACCGGGAGGGGTGAGAAGCCGGTCGGAAGAATCGTGAGCTGCGACAACATGCGCCTGATCTGGCATATGGCCGTCATCGGGCGTCGCGATCGCATTTGCTGGTGACTCGGCTCCGTCGCGCCACCCATTCCGCATAATGAGGTTCTCAACGGGAAGTTTCTTGGACCACGCACGCCGCTCGAGCCCAGGCGACGGCGGGCGCTCGTCCGGCCACCCCATGCACATCCACCCCAGCGTTTCAACCCCCTCGGGCAGATGCAGCAGCTCGGCCAGGTCATCGGGGCGGAATAGTGTTACCCACCCCATACCGAGCCCATAGGCCCTCGCGGTCAACCACATGTTCTCGATGGCTGCCGCTCAACTCCACAGGTCGGTATCAACAAAAGTGTTGCGCCCCAAGACCCCGGACGCTGGGGTTCGCCGATCACAGGCGACCACAATTCCCAGCGGTGCCTCCTTAATCCCGTCGAGTTGCAGGTCAAGCAGCCGCTGTTTCCTATCGGGTGTCAGCAGCTCGGCTTGTTTTAGCTTTTCGACGTCGGCCAGCATGGCGGCTTTATCGCGAAGAGCGGGATCGTCGACGATGATGAACCGCCATGGCTGGCTATGTCCGACGCTAGGTGCAGCATGGCCAGCGTCGATGACAGTTCGGACAAGGTGGTTAGGCACCGGTTCTGAGCGGTAGCGGCGTATATCGCGTCGTGCTCCAATAACGCGGTCCAACGCAGCACGCACGTCCTCTGGCAACGCCCATCCGTCTGGTTTTTCAGCGCGCTCGGTGGCTGAGGTTGTATCGCCTATGACGGGGGTCGGGCGCTCCCATCGACGGTCGTTATTCATGTGCTGCTTGTCTTCCGCTGTGAATATCTAGTGTGAGTATGTCGTGCGAGTGTCTATTTGTCGTCGTCGCCGGACCCATCGGTGTTGTCTTCATCACCGCCACTCGAGCCCTTCCCGCGGGTAGAACCATCCTCGTCTGCATCATCGCCATCACTAGGTGTGTTACCGGACTGTTCATTGAGTTCACGCTCTAATTTTTCAATTTCGCTAATAGGGTTGAACTCGTCGTCGTCCGATTCTCCCAGAATGCCGTCGATGAATTCGGCCGGATGGGCGATATCGTCAGCCGTGGGAAGGAAATCGGGGTGGTCCCACACATGGTCACGTCGATCAATACCCACCGCAACAGTGAGCCGCCGCCACAGTTCTGCCGCTTCGTCGGCGTGGCTAGCAGAGAAGTCCAGTCCGGTGTTCCCCGCCATGTTTTCCAATCCGGGTTTCATCGCGCGCCGGGCTGACCAGGATTTTTGGATCGACTCCATGACCGGGATGCGGTCGAAGAGAGCGTCGGCAAGAACGTTGTCCACCCAGCCTTCAACGAGGGACAGCATGGTGTCTAACTGGATGCCCGCGTGTTCATTCGAGGCGACAATTTGGGGCGAGAGATCCATGTTTTGAATCTGCTGGAACATGTCTTGCATCCGCGATGGGTCCGAGAGTGCCTCGGGGTCAATGGACCGGGAGGCTTCTTCCATCGCGGACGTATCCAGCGACAGTCCACGTGAATACGTTTCGACGGCGAGAAGCAGACGCTCTTCGAGCCACGGAACGTAGGCGAATAGTCGCTGGTGGGCTAGTTCCCGTGCGCACAGGTAAATAAGCACCTCACGCTTGGGTTTGTTAAATTCCTCGGCAAGAGTGCTCAGCTGGCCAGTGAGCAGTGCGCTGCCATGCTTCTCATCTAAGGAGAACCCCCACTCGGAGACGCTCGTGACAGAGGTGGCAATATCCCCCAAGATGCGTCCCAGTTGCATCCCCATGTTCATGCCACCGACCTGGGCTAACATGCCGAGCAGCGAACCAGCCATCTGCTTCGCTTCTTCGGGGAGGGCATCCTTTTGTGCTTCATTAAGGCTTTCTGCCACAGGATTTATAAAGCGCTTCCAGGTGGGGAGCGTGCGGGACAGCCACTCCGACGGATCCCATACTTCAGGGACTTTTCCGTTGCTCGGCAGGATCGTCGCATTGCTGAGCCACAGTTCGACCAGGCTCGTGGAATCTTCGACGGCCTTCTGATCAGACTGTCGGACAGGTGCCGGGTTGGATTGCTTAATGGTCTGGCCGGCAATCTTATCGGCCATCGCAAAATTGATGGGGCCTTTGGCATCAGGGGAGTTCATCGAAGACCCCATCCCAGACAGCATCGTCCCGAACTGGCTAAGAATGTCGCCTAAACCGCCCTGACCAGAGGATCCACTTACAGCGAAACCGCCGGGAAATGCGCTAAAACCGGGTATATCGCCAGCCGAGCCACCACCCATATTGAAGAATGCCTCAAAAGGGTTACCGCTGCCACCAGGGGAGTTGCCGCCATCATTGTCTTCGTGGCGTTCATTGCCGCTATCCCCGCGACCACTGTTTCCGCTAGAAGGATTGCCCTGGCCGCTATCGCCGTTCTGGTTATTGTTGTTCTTGTTGCTGTGGTCGTTACCGTCGTTACCGTCGTTGTTGTCGTTATTGTTCGAAGAAAAACCGAAGCCGTGGTTACTCATACCCTCTACGGTACCGGCTTTGGAAAGCATCTCTCCACATGCTAATAGCGAACGGCCGTCGTCGTTGCTGGTGTGGCATCCGGTACGCTTGATCGCTGTGAGTCTGCGCAACAAGACAATTATTCTCGGTGCAATTCCCGTGGTTGCGTCTGCTGTTGCACTGAGTTTGACGGAAATCCCCGGCACCTCGATTGATCTTTCTGTGCCCTATGCTGCAGAAGGTCCTGGTCCGACATTTAATACGCTGGGCACAACGGGCGGTAAGAGTGTCGTCGACATTTCGGGAACAAAAACCTATCCGACGTCCGGCCATTTGAATATGACCACGGTGTCTGTTCGTCATGGCATGTCGCTGCCACAGGCGATTACTCGGTGGGCAACAACGAACGACACACTGGTTCCGATTGAGCAGATTTTCCCCTCCAATCAGTCGCCGGAGGAAGTGAATAAGGAAAATCAGGCCGCGTTTGCGTCGTCGGAAAATAATGCGACGTCCGCAGCGATGAAGTACCTTCATCGACCGATGGCGGTCACGGTGATGTCCCAGCCCGAGGGGTCCGACCAGATCCATAAGGGGGACATCATTGAGGGGATCGATGGCAAGGAAATCGACCAGCCGCAGGATCTGGTCAAGGTTGTACGTGACCATAAAGTGGGAGATCAGGTCACCCTTCAGGTTCAGCGTGATGGCAAATCCGAGGACGTCTCCGTTCCCGTGCGACAAGGGGAGTCTGATGACACTCCGATTTTGGGCATCACCATCAAACAAGAGCCTGCCGACGGGACGACGATCGACTACCACCTGGATGACATTGGTGGCCCATCAGCGGGGCTGATGTTTACTTTGGCGGTCGTCGACAAGCTGACCCCCGACAACCTTACCGATGGGAAATTCATCGCAGGGACGGGCACGATCGACGCGAACGGTGACGTTGGGCCGATCGGTGGAGTCTCCCACAAGATTGACGCTGCGAAGAAGGCGGGGGCGACGATGTTTATGACTCCGTCCGATAACTGTACGGAGGCGCTGTCGGGTGATCATGATGGCGTTGTGTTGGCGAAGGTCAATAACCTTTCCGACGCTGTTGCCGCGTTGAAAGAGGTCAAGGCGGGCAAGAAGCCGAAGAGCTGTTCGGAGTAACGGACCGCGGTATTGGCAATCGGCGTGTCCTGTGGCAAGCAGTTGGCGATCGTTAGCGATCAGAGGAAAATGTACAACGCCCGCTCTCTCAGGATGCCGTGTGCCGCCATAATGCTGTGTGATCGTGGAGAGATGGGGGTTATCATGCGGAAAGAAGGCTTTCGTACTGGATGCTAAGTTTCTACGAATGCGTACGGTACATCCATGAAACGTCATGGCGTGGCCGAGTACATTTGTGGTCGAGCAGCAGTATTCAACCCCGGTGGCGAGTCGCGATGCGGGAGACATGTCGAGTGGCACAATTTTGGATGGTGCTGGAAGGACATGGTGGGAATAGAGTGGCATGTATCGTTTGCCAAACCCCCAATGAGTACGCTTATATCTTTATAGCTAAATTGGTCTAGTCAGATCTGAAGGGCTGTGGAGTCAGGGTTGCCCCGTGATTCACAGTTTCGTTTTATACGAAGGAGTTAACGTGCGAGAGCGTCAATCTGACGGAAGTCAGCCCATCAAAGGCGTGGGTAAATTTGCCGCGACGTCAGCTCGAACACACAGAAAATCTCATGCTGACGACGAAAGTGCTCCAGCAGTGGTCGCCGAAGATATCGCGCTGTCAGCTGCCGAAGGCCGAGTATTTGGGCATCTTAATCTCACCGTGCCCGGTAGCGGGTTGACTATTCTTTCCGGCCGCGGAGGATCAGGCCGAACATCACTAGCGTTGAGTATTTCTGGGCGGATGAAGTTGGATGCTGGTACGTTGACCGTGCTTGGGGAGCGAAAGCCTAACAAAATTAATAAAATGGTGGCAATTGCCGGGGTCGATGAGATCGATGGCCTGGATGGCGATGTTCGTCTCCGAACGGTGTTGACTGAGCATAAGAGTTGGTCACACCCATGGATAGTGTGGACGAAGCCCGCTGATCAGGAATACTATGAATCTTTGTGCGGGGATGTCTTCGGCGACCGAGCCTTACCGTCATTAGACTCTTATGTCGCTGAATTGACCAGCTTGGACAACATTTTGATCAGAATTTCTCTTGCGCTGGCTCCGGCAAATTCCGAAGAAATCGGACTATTGGTCATGGATGATCTCGAGCAAGTTCGAGAGTATGACTTGCGCCTTGTTCTCATTCATGTTCTCTCGAGATTAGCTCAACGAATGCCAGTGATCGTGAATACGGTCAATCCGATTCCAGATTCACTCATGCCAGATCACACGTTGATTGAACTCTTTAATACGGATAACGACAGCGTTGTTCCAATAGTTGAGGAGTTACCCCCGGGGGTTCTGCAAGACAGAAACACTGCCCGTTCCACTGATTCTGTATCCGTTAATCCATCCCCTGATACCCAGGACGATATAAATAATAACGAGACTGCCAGGTTTGATGCGGTAGCCGCTGGATCCGATGAGGAGACACTTTAATGATTTCTGGTTTGAATTTGGGCTCAGAGCTCCGCCGTTTTCGTCGTTCCAAATTGGGGCGTCTGGCAGTTGGTGCCATTATCTTTATTCCTCTTCTTTATTCCTGCCTTTATTTGTGGGCTTTTTGGAACCCTTTTGGGCACGTGGAGAAGCTTCCTGTTGCATTCGTTAACGACGATAAAGGTGCGAATGTTCAGGGAAAGGAGTTACGTGCAGGTGACCAGATTTCCGATAAGTTAAAAGACGATAAGCGCATTGACTTTGACTTTGTCAGTAATGATAAGGCCACGAAGGGGGTTGAAGACGGAGACTATTACTTTATGGTCCGTCTTACGCCGGACTTTTCTAAAGCAGTCGCATCCCCCAGTGGTACGAAAGCTGAGCAGGCCGTTATTCAAACTAACTACAACACGACTAACGGCTACCTGGCAACGCTGATCGGACAGAACACCATGCGTGAAATGGTGCCCGTGATTTCATCAACCCTTGGAGAACAGGTTGTAGGAAAAGTTTTGGTCAGTATGCAAGAAGCTGGTGCAGGGATTGGCCAGGCCGCTGACGCTGCTGACAAGTTGCAGGATGGATCTAATCAAGTTGGGGACAAACTGGGAGATCTTAAGGATGGAGCTGATCAACTAGATTCTGGTCTCGGCAACGCGCATGATGGCGCGAACCAATTAGCGTCAGGTGCAACAAAAGTGAATAGCGGGGCAAATGATCTTTCCCAAGGGGCATCGACGCTGCACGACAAGTTGGCCGAGGCTAGCACAGGCGTGAACACTCTTTCGGAAAAGATGGGTGAGGCCAAAGCAGGCTCAGATAAGATTCACGACGGCATTGGTCAGGTTGATCAAAAACTCGGTGAGGTTTCTGAGGGATCAGCTAAAGTTGCGGCGGGCGCAGACCAGATAAAGGCCCAGGTCCAGCAAAGTACTGCGCCGTTGGCAGGGATCGATGCAAAAATGGGGCAGCTCACTGGTGGCCTCGATCAGCTCGGTACCGTCGCAACGCAAGTCAACGGTGGCGTTCAGCAAATCAACGGTATCGCCCAGCAAGCGTCGAAGGCCCAAACTGGTCAGTCAGACAAAGTTAGGGCTATCGCTAGTCAGCTGCATAAATCGTCAGATCCTACAGCACAGAACGTTGCGAACCAGCTTGACGGGCTCGCGGTGCAAATTGACTCGCAGGGGTTAGGTAAGAATTCAGAAAACCTCGCCAAAGTTAACCAGCTTTCACAGGGGACGTCTGCGCTGGCTTATCAGCTTAACGATCCTTCTGCTGAGTTCCGTGGTGGGATTAACCAGCTTGCTAATGGTGCAGGACCAATTCAGAGTAAAATTAATGAGCTCAACACGGGGCTTGACCAGTTAAGTGAAGGCGCTAACACTGTGGCATCAGGGTCAAGTCAGCTGCGTAAGGAGGGCACAACACCCCTTGTTAACGCTTCGGGTCAGTTAAGTTCCGGTTTGGGACAGTTGGATTCTGGTGCCCAGACTCTTAAGGCAGGAATGCCCCAGGCTGTTCAAGGATCTGCGAAACTAGCCGATGGGGGTAAGCAACTGGCCGCTGGCACGAATCGGCTTAAAGATGGTGCTACTCAATTGTCAAGCGGCACTACCCGGCTTCAACAGGGAGCGCATAAGCTTTCCGATGGTGCCGGCAAGTTACAGGATGGCTCAGGTAAGATTTCCACCGGCTTGGGTGAATTGAAGGACAAGTTGGGCGATGGGGCTAAGAAGGTTCCCTCATGGACGACACCTCAGCGTGAGGCGTCAGCGCGCGTCATGTCTGATCCTGCAAAGTTGTCGGCAAAGGATTTTTCAGGGGATCAAGTCTTCGGTTCCGGCCTAGCTCCGTTCTTCTTCTCATTAGCAATGTTCATCGGTGGCCTCATTACATTCTTATTGCTCCGGCCACTTCAGAACCGGGCCGTAGCATCGGGTGTTGCCCCCTTGCGCGCGGCGCTTGATGGCCTATGGCCGGCCAGCATCATCGCTATCCTTCAAGCGACGATGATTATTGTGGTCACGCTAACTCTAGTGGGAATGGATGTGGCACACCCGTGGGCACTATGGATCTTCTCAATCGGCGTTTCCATTGTGTTCGCTGCTATTAACCAAATGTTGAACGTCGCATTGGGGCCTGGGCCCGGTAAGGTTGCAGCGATGGCGTTGCTGATGTTGCAGATTCTTTCGTCAAACGGGCTCTACCCTGTTGAGACGGAGCCTAAACTATTCCAGTGGCTACACCCAGTTAACCCCTGGACTTACTCAGTGAACGGGTTCCGCCAATTGATGTACGGCAACATTGATCAGCGTCTGCCTCAATCAATACTGGCGCTTATCATCATTGGTGCCATTTGTATTGGCATCACCGCGCTGTGTGCCTACCGTGACCGGAAGTGGACGGTGGAGCGGTTACACCCCGCGATCGATATTTAGTGTGCTGATGTCAGAGCGCCCCAGCTGTATAGCCGGGGCGCTCTTTTTAGGTTTGGTAGCTACTGCTTAGTTACTACTCGGTGTCATCAGTTGGGATGTAATACGGGCAACCAACAGGGGAGTAAGGCTCTAGTAGTCCGAGTCAGTCGTGAAGGAGGCGTTATCGACGGGCGTCTCGTCACTGTCTTCGACAGGCTCAAACGTCGAACGCAGGAGCTCAACAATCTCGGGAGCGATATCGGGACCTCCAAGGAGTTCGATGTTGTCTTGACTGAACGCGCCGGCTGCATCCAATTCTTCTTCGGTAGGCCGTAGCTGAAGCAAGGTAAGGTCGGGCCCGCCGTTAATCATCCCGCTAAATAGCCGAGCTTTGCGAGGACGTGAACCTGGCTCCGCGGCAATCGTGAACATAATTTCGTGGGCCAGGATCGCGCCAGCCACGGTTGGCGGCCAGGCGGTCCGGGCGACGTAATCGTGAAGCTCGTCTCCGGAGCCGATCTCCGGTAGGTCTTGGACAACGAGCGTTAAATTTTGTTCCTCCTCCTCATTAATGAGGTTTCCCGTTTCTCGGGCAATAATTGTCCCCGGAACTAAGCCAAACAATGTTGGGGGCTGATCCCACCCTTCGGCGTGAATAAAGTCAACAGCTTCACGCATTGCTCGTTCTAGGAGCTGCTGTGTGGTGGGTTGGTGCCGGGTGAAATGCGAAGTATGAGTTGAAGATCGCGTCCTATTGGGTGATGTAGCAGGCGTTGATGACGAGGAAAAAGGACTAAATTCGGACATACAGAAAGTATTCATGCCGCGCTGGTGGGCTCGCAAGAAACACGCTCGCGGGGCTCGGTTGCACGCGGAACTCCTAGGTTATCGACGCCGGCCCAGGTTCAAGTACAGTGAACAGCAATGACCCTCTGATTAGGAGAAGCGAAAAGGTGCCCAAGTCGGTTAAGCGAAAGGCTCCCCGCCGGTGGCCCGTTGTTGCGGTGATACTGGCCATTATCGTCATGCTGTTGCCTGTCGCAGTAGCTGTTTTTACTGATGTTGCATGGTTTAATTCCATGAACTTCGGCCGAGTGTATGTCACTGAACTCGTCACTCGGATCGTGCTGTTCGTCGTGGTTGGGCTGCTTGCCGCCGCGTCGATATGGGCAGCCGCGTGGGTAGCCATTAAGTATCGCCCTCTTGTTCCCGAAGACGCAGACCCCCACAGTCCGCTCGAGGCCTATCGGCAGGTTATTGTTCGATCCTCACGGGCTGTTCTGGTGGGTTTGCCGCTGGTCGTCGGGCTATTCGCCGGATTAGCTGCACAGTCCGAGTGGCGCATGATCTTGATGTTTATGCATCGTGAGAGCTTCGGCGAATCGGATCCGCAGTTCCACCACGACTACGGGTTCTATGCATTTAGCGTGCCGTTCTGGTCATGGCTGCTCTCGGTCCTGTTGACGCTGACGGTTGTGGCGTTCGTCGTTAACCTCGTCATGAACTGGCTGTTGGGGGCTATCCGGACGGGGGATCCCCGCGCCGGTAAGCGGGCGACGGTGATGAGCCAAGCTCGCGTGCAGATGGCGTCGATCGCCGGAATTTTCATGGTCGTGAAGGCCGTCGACTATTGGTTCGATCGCTATCGCTTGCTGTCTAAGGACCATTCGACATTCACGGGCGGCTCCTTCACCGACATCAATGCTGTGTTGCCCGCAAAGATTGTCTTGCTCGTCGTTTCTGTTGTAGTGGCCGCAGCGTTCTTCGCGGCAATTTTCCTCCGGGATCTCAGGATTCCCGCGATGGCAGCGGTGCTGATGGTGGCGTCGGCAGGAATTATTGGAGTCGCATGGCCCTTGGTGGTGGAGCAGTTCAATGTGTCCCCGAACCGTGCTGCTAAAGAACGCGACTACATTGAGCGGAATATTAAGTCGACGCGGTACAACTATGGCCTGACTGACGAGCACGTCACCTACGACCGCAATTGGGGTGCTGATGAGAAATCGAAGTCGGATCAAAACGAGTCGGTAGCGAATGATTCCGCAACCATTTCGAACATTCGGCTGCTGGACCCCGAAGCGATTTCGGCGACGTTTACTCAGCAGCAGCAGCTGAAGAATTTCTACGGGTTCCCCAGTGATCTGAGCATTGATCGTTATGAACACAACGGTGAGATGCAAGATTATGTGGTCGCTGCCCGTGAGCTTGATCCCAAATCGCTTTCCGGTAACCAGCAAGACTGGATAAACAAGCACACGGTGTACACGCACGGTAACGGTTTTATCGCTGCGCCGGCGAACAAAGTCGATGAGGTTGCCCGCGATGTCGGATCGTCCCGCGGCGGGTACCCAATTTATACCGTGGCTGACTTGCAGTCGAAGGACCGTACTAAGTCGGATGACCCGGATACGTTGAAGATCAAGGTTGATCAGCCGCGTATTTATTATGGCCCCCGTGTGGCTGATACTGATCAGGATTACGCCATTGTCGGCGACGACGGGTCTGGAAAACCGCGTGAGTACGACACTGACGGGTCGAATTACACCTATGAAGGTAAAGGTGGCGTCGGCATCGGAAATATCGTTTCCCGCGCCATGTATTCCCTGAAGTATCAGTCGATGAACCTGTTGCTCTCGGACGCGGTGGGCAAAAATTCCAAGATCGTGTACGACCGTGACCCTCGCGACCGCGTGCATAAGGTTGCCCCGTGGTTGACGACGGATTCACAGACGTACCCGGCGGTTATTGATGGCCGTATCAAGTGGATTGTCGACGGCTACACGTCCGTGAACAACTTGCCGTACTCGGAACACACTCAGATTTCGGGCGCGACGGAGGATTCTCTCAACCCTGATGGGACGGAGCAGAACACCGTCGGCAATAGTGTGAGTTACATCCGTAACTCTGTGAAGGCGACGGTGGATGCTTATGACGGGACAGTTGACCTCTATGCCTTTGATGAATCTGATCCGATTTTGAAGTCGTGGCGGCGCAGTTTCCCGGAGACGGTGAAGCCGAAGTCCGATATTTCTGACGAGTTGATGAAGCACCTCCGCTACCCGGAGGATCTGTTTAAGATTCAGCGTGAATTATTAACGCGGTATCACGTGTCGGACCCGGGCGTGTTCTTCACGAACGACTCGTTCTGGTCGGTTCCCCTGGACCCGACTGCTTCTGAGCAGGGGCTGAGGGATAAGAACCAGCCGCCCTACTACGTCGTCGCGTCGGATCCGAAGACCGGGGATCCCAGTTTCCAGCTGATTACGCCATTGCGCGGTTTGAAGCGCGAGTTCCTCTCTGCTCACATGGCGGTATCGTCGGACCCGAAGACATACGGGAAAATCACGGTTCGTGTCTTGCCGACGGATACTCAGACGCAGGGGCCGAAGCAGGCTCAGGACACGATGATGTCCTCGGATCAGATTTCTCGTGAGCGTACCTTGTTAGAGGGCTCCAGTACGTTGATCAACGGCAACTTGCTGACCTTGCCTGTGGGCGACGGCGGAATCCTTTACGTTGAGCCGGTGTATTCGAAGCGCAAGGAGCAGGAATCCGCGTTCCCGAAGTTGCTGCGTGTGCTCGTGTTCTACAACGGGCAAGTTGGGTACGCACCGACGATCGGTGAGGCGTTGAGCCAGGTCGGCATCGACCCGAAGGAAACAACGACGACGAAGGAAGTGGACGGATCCGATAAGGATAAGTCCGACCAGAATGATTCGGATTCCGATTCCGGATCCAACTCCGACGACAACTCTGGTGATAACAAGGACGACTCTGATAAGAACGACTCAAGTTCCACCGCCGTCAGCCCATCCAGCGATGATGTGAAAGAACTTGATGACGCTGTTCAGAGGGTCCGCGACGCGAAGAACAGTGGATCGTTTGAGGACTACGGTAAAGCCTTGGACGAGCTGCAAAAGGCCTTGGAGAAATACCAGAGTGACACTGGCTCCAGTGGGTCGACACAGCTGACAGATACCGAGGGGCCGAAGCTGTCGGGCAGTGGTTCATAGCCAGTGCGCAGGCGATTTCACATTTGTTCCTCGATGCGTTAAGTTATCTCTTGTCGCTTACGGAGACACCGTCTCCATGCGACTGTCGCGGGGTGGAGCAGCTCGGTAGCTCGCTGGGCTCATAACCCAGAGGTCGTTGGTTCGAATCCAGCCCCCGCTACCAACTTCCTTTTGAACCCCTAGTAGTGGAATTCCACCGCTAGGGGTTCAGTCGTGTTCGCGTTTCTTTACCCCAAAGAACCGTCACGGTAACTAAGCCCCGGATTCAGTGCTAATTTCGGCCTCTATCTTCCGTGAACGACATTCGGCGGCGATGATGTGGGGCATGTAGAGGGACGGCTTCAGACGTGGAATACACGGTGTGGCAGCAAACCTGTGGTAGTAGGCGGTGGTGTGGTGGCTCTAAGCCAAAAAATCGACCACGCTGCCACTGCGGCGGCGATACAAACACAATGGAAAACCAGTAAAGGTACCACCCGATGGCGGTGCATGGCCTGTGGAGCTTCAGTCAAGAAAAGCCGTCCAGATGTCACCAAAGCTGTCACATTCACTCAGTTCATCAAGCACTGCACCACCACAGTCTCGCCGGAAGCTTTAGCCAAACAAAGTGGTGTCAGTGCTTCAACAATGAAACGACGCTTTAGCTGGTGCTGGCTTGTTGACATTCCCGACCCCACGGCCGGTCATACCGGACTAATCTATGACCAAGTCTTCATCGACGGCACCTACACCAAAGCGGATGCGTAATTGTCGCCGCCATTTTGGACCACGTCATCGCCTGGCACTGGGGTTATGACACATCGCTACAACGATCCTTTACTGCGCAATAACATGACACCGTCATTTATTAACACGTTTGTTGCGCACTAGTATGACAATGTCATTACGCAGCGCTTTTGCAGGCACTTGACATAAAGCGTTGGGGAGGTCAGCGTGTTCGTGTTCTTCGGGCTCGTCGCTGTGATGGGCACCGAGTTCGTCCAGACTGGGGCCCCTGTCCTGGGAGGGCCTGCTGGTCGCGGTGGCGGTGGGCGCGATTTCGGCGTCGATAAACTCGGTGAACAAAATTCGCGACATCCCCACCGACGCCGAGGCTGGCAAACGCACCATCGCCGCCCGCCTAGGCGACGCGCGCGTTCGCGGCGTGTTCACAGCACTGACGTGCGTGCCTTTCGTAGTCAGCTCGGCGGGGCGGTCGAGCCGTAAGCGTAGCGCTTATGGCAAGGGCGAACCTTCCAGTGGCTCGGCGAGGTAGCGCTGCAGCGTCGGGCCGATAGTGGCGGCAACTTCGTCGCTGCTCAGCGCTGTAAAGGCAGGCAGGCGCAGGATGTGACGGGTTATGAGCGCCCCGGCGAGCTGACTGAGTACCAGCGTCGCGCGCAGCGTCACTTCGCCTTCTGGAAGCGGCGCCGCATGGGCGCGTCGCACCAACGCTTCGAGCTGCGGCACCAACTTCGTCGAGATCCCCGAGTTGGGATCGTGGGGCCCGGCTTCTGATTCGTCGAGGATGCTGCGCATAATCGCTAACATCACGTTGCCTTCTGGGCTGGACAGCGCCCGATCCACGTTCAGCGCAATTTTCTTTCCCAGCTGCTCGACTGGCCAGTGCGCGAACTCTTCGACGTGGTACAAGGTGCGCGCCCGCGCGGAAACGCAGGCCGCGAAGAGTTCTTTTTTGCTGCCGAAGTACTTGTGTAAGAGCGCTTGGTCAACCCCGGCCTCTCGCGCAATTGCCCGCACTGATGTGTTGGCAAATCCGCGCTGGCTAAACATTTCTACGGCGGTGTGCGCGATCCGTTCCTTTGTTTCCAGCGCTTTTGCCCCCAACGTGGTTGGTGTGTCCAAGTGTGTGCCCTCCTTACCTTGTGCGCCGTGGCATGGTCAGCGCCGCGATGACCAGCACTATAACGCTTAGCGCGAGCAGTCCCCAAAGGTTACTCCAGGAAGCGTCGGAAAGTTCGGGGTTGGCAACAATGTCTTTGACAACATCCACCGCCCAAGTCATGGGCAAGAGTTTTGCGACGCCCTCAAGCACCCCAGGCATGTGGGCAACAGGGACCAGCAATCCGCACAGGAAAATCTGCGGAGCGATAAACAGCGGGACAAACTGCACTGCCTGGAACTCGCTACGGGCAAACGCGCTCGCCAGGAGCCCAAACGCCACACCCACTATTGCGTTGAGCGCCGCAAGCAGTAACAGGTTGTGCCACTGCCCTTGGATGGGGACGTCGAAAACTTCGAGGAGCAGCCAGGTGAGTACTGACGCCTGGATGAGAGAAAAGAAGCTGAATACCAAAGCGTAGGAGCCGATGAGGTTCCATTTTTGCAACGGCGTGCACAGCACGCGCTCAAGTGTGCCGTTTTTGCGCTCGCGTAGCATCGCCACTGAGGTGACGATGAACATCAACACCATTGGCAAGATGGCGAGCATCACGGGCCCAATACTTGCGAAAATTTTCCTACTGCCGGGGTTGGCTGTTTGGTCGTCATACACGAAATACAGCAGGGTCAACAGGGCGGGCGGGACCACGACGAGCAGCGCAATGGTTGGCTTGTCCGAGCGCAACTGCATCATGATTCGTCGGAAGCTCGCTAACTGGTTTGCAGTAGTCTTCGTAGCCATCTCTAGACCTCGCCTTCCTTCCCGGCGAGCGCGATGAAGGCTTCCTCCGGGGTATTCGTGTGGGTAGTTGCTTGCAGTTCCGCGATCGTGTCGTGCGCTAGGAGTCGGCCTTCGCGCATGAACAGCACACTGTCGCAGCGCGCTGCTTCGTCGAGCACATGTGAGGAAATCAGCAGGGGGGTTCCGGCGTCGGCAAGCTCGCGAAAAAGCTGCCACAACTCCTGGCGGGTTAAAGGATCCAGCCCCACCGTTGGCTCGTCGAGGACCAAGAGCTGCGGCTGCACCACCAGCGCACAAGCTAGCGACACCCGGCCCGCCTGCCCGCCGGACAGTTGCTGGACTGGGCGGTCGCGGTGCGATGCCAGCCCGACACGCTGCAGTACTTCGGCAATGCGGGTATCTCGCTTCGCTCCGCGTAGCCCGTAGAGCCCTGCGAAGTAGCGCAGGTTTTCGTACACCGAAATATCCGGGTAGAGCGACAGTGCCTGCGAGGTGTAGCCGATTGCGGAGCGCAGCTTCCGGCTGCCGGCTGGCAGGCCGGCAATCGTGATGGTGCCGCCGCTGGTTTTCTGGACCCCGATGAGTGCTCGCATCAGTGTGGTCTTGCCGCAGCCGCTCGGCCCCAGCAAGCCCGTGATAGAGCCTTCTGGCAGGTCAAAGCTCACGTTGTGGATGACGGTGTGCGCTCGCGGCCATTTACCGCGGGCGACTGATAGGTTTGCGCAATGCACGAGTGCGTTGCCGGATTCAACATTATTCATCATATGATGAACCATAATTCAGCAGGTGATGAATCGTCAAGTCTCAGTGTTGCAGGTTTTAGAACCTGGGCTTTTCCACATCGATACCGCCGGGAGTGGATAGGCGGCACACTTCGATCAGTAAGCACGAACTGACAGCGGCTCCAGCGGTGCTGCAGACAGGTATGGGTTTGTGTATTAGTGAGGCGCTTGTGCTCACCCGTGGGGATGTGGCAGTTGCGCAGGACTCATTGGCGGTGACGGTGTAGGCGGAAACGTCCAAGACTCACCGAGGGTGCACGGTGCCTATGCTTGATGAACGGTGTAAGTGGTTCTGGTGAGAGCGAATTGAGACGATCGGTGCTGGCGATCCGCTCCTTCCAGCGCCAGGGGACACTCACTCGCATTGGCGGACGGACAACGCCGTTAAGGCGTGCGCGGCGCTCTATAAGGATATCGGCGTTCAACTTGAAGATGAGGCTGTTTATTCCATGAGATCACACGCTTGGCGCACGGTGCTGAATAACAGGGCAATCGCTCGTGGTGTCCCTGCCGAGATCCGCAGTGCGTTCTTCGGCCGCACCGAGGCTATGAACGCCCGAAATTACACTGATCTGACCGACGTTTCGGCCATGCAGTCGGCGCTTGAGGGTGGTGCACTAGATGGTGCACTAGGGGCATGATTCTGGATGGTTCTAAATGATCCGGAATGATCGAAAATGCCCCTAAACGGCATGGTCAGAATCGAATAACGCCTGTTAGGCTCGAATGTAATCCGATAACCCAGAGGTCGATGGTTCGAATCCGTCCCCCGCTACAAATCAAACCCTCTATCGGCAGTTGATGCCGGTAGAGGGTTTTGGCGTTTGAGCCGCACCGCCGTTACCCACGGCTTAGCGCAAGGCTTTCGATATGAATCTGCCGGTCACAGCAGGTGCGAAGAAGCTCGGGGCTATGGCTGATGATCAGAATTCCAGTTCCGCCTTCGCGCGCCCAGGACGTCAGCATGGTCATGGTGTGCGCAGCTGTTCCCGGGTCCAGCATGGCAGTGACCTCATCGCAGACGACAAAGTCCGGTTCGCTTGCCAACACACGTGCCAATATCGCCCGCTGGAGTTGCCCGTCCGAAACTTGCGAGGGGCGACGATCAAGCAGATCCGGTGTTAGTTGGACCTCCGTCGCTGCTTCTTCGGCCGTCATTCCGTGGCTGGTTTCTTCAATAATGTGGCGGAAGTTGAACCGGGGGTTGCATGCCTTCCGCGGCGACTGAAAGAACATGTTGATCTTTCCACGCGCCTGCCTGCGGCCCCCGATAACGGACGTAATATTCCGAATTTCCTCCCCGCCACATGTCACGGTTTCCTCGTCAGCATTAAGCAGCCCACACATAATCCTGGCCAGCGTCGTCTTACCAGATCCTGACGGTCCGGCGAGACCCACAATTTCTCCCGAGTGGATAGAAATATCCAGGTGGTCCAGAACGGGGCTCGACGTCTTCTTGTCGCTAAAGCTCTTCGTAATCTTCGAGCCTTCCCAGACCTGGGGATGAGTTTTTCTTTCCGACGCTAACTCTGCCGGCGAGCTTTCGTGCGAAGCATCGGAAATCTGCTCCGCTTCTTCCACGCGTGATTCAAAGGTGACAGAATCGTCCAGGTCGACCAACGAGGGAGGGAAGCCGGGGATCGGTACCATGCCACCGGAGGGAAGTGCAGCAAGCAGAGCCCGAGTGTACGGGTCATGGGGGTGTTCCAGGACCGCCGACGCTGCACCTTGTTCAACAAAAATGGGAGGCATACATCACGCTTAACCGATCGGCGATCCCAGCGTCCCGCAGTTCCGTCACATCGTGCGTGATCAAGAGGACCGCGCGGTCAGCGTGGGCAATATCTCGCAAAAGCGAGAACAGGGAGGATTTCAATTCGGGGTCCAAGGAGGCCGTGGGCTCGTCGGCAATCACGACTTCGGGATCGCCGGCAAGGGCGAAGGCGACGGCTACTCGTTGGGCCATTCCGCCAGGCAATTCGTGGGGGTAAAGGTTCGCCACGTGGTTCGGCAGGTGGACCTGATCCAGCAGCGTCTCGATTTTCTGGGGCGCGTCCGCAGACGGGGTGAGCTCGGTGATCGTCTCGATAAGATGGCTACCGACGGTTCGGACCGGGGTGAGAAAAGTGGCCGCGGACTGCGGGATCCGGCCGACGTGCTGGCCGGCGAGGGGGCTCGGTTTGTCGCGCCAATCGCCGTGCTTGGCGCGGTGGTAGGCAACCATGTCTTGGGACCAGCCCGGAGAAGGCGACGATTCTTGAACGATGACCGTGCCTTCCACGTGGGCAGAGCGCCGTGCCGACGACGGTGTTCGCGATGATGGACTTACCGCATCCGGATTCCCCGATCACCGCATGGACTTCACCTGGGCATACGGTAAGGGAAATGTCAGTGTTTGCATGAACCCAGCCACGGTCCGCATGGCCGCGACTGCGGAACCGCCCACGGTGGCCGGGTGCGGGGATCCTAAGGCTCAGATTCTGGATGTCGATGGAGGGAATACGCCCTTCATCAGGGGGCAAGACGTTCACCAGGGGCGAGGCTTTCATTCGGAGTGAGAGGCATCAGCTAGATCCTCCCTTCGCCCATAGTCATTAACAACGGAAACTAGCGAGTGCCCCACATGCGACACTGCTAAGCAAAACACGACAAGGAACAATGCTGGGAACACCAGGATCCACCAGCTGCCCAGGAGCACCCCGCCCTGAGCACCGCGAAGGAGGGTACCGAGCGCTGCCCTGTGCGCGGGAAGCCCGACATCCAGGAACGACAAGGTTGATTCATGCCAAATCGCGTGCGGAACCAGCAAAACAAGGCCGACGACGGACTGGCTGAGCACGCCGGGCACAAGATGGTGCCCGATTACCCACCGATGGCCGCGTCCGCCGAGGTAGGCGGCCTGGATGTAATCCGAGTGCCTCATGGTGAGCACCTGCGCTCGGGTGATACGGGCGATGGGAATCCAGTGGGTGGCAACGAGGGCCAGCACGATCGCGGTGGCTGATCCTTTGAAAAGGGAGACCACGACGAGGACGAGGATGAGGTGCGGGAGCGCGTTCATTCCATCAACAAAACGCATGGTCAGGCGGTCAAGGAATCCATCGGCGAGGGCAGCGGTCACTTCGATCAGGGTTCCAATAATCGCTGAGAATATGGCCGTGATCACCGCGATGATCAGCGAAATCCTCAGTGCCTGTGCGGTGCGGACAAATAGATCATGCCCGCCCGAATCCGTACCAAACCAGTAGTCCGAGCTCGGGGGACTGTACGCATTCGCGAAGTTAACCGTCGTTTGATCCTCTGGCAGGACAATGGGCACGATGATCGCATAGACAACGATCACCACAATGGTGATCACTGAAATCCAGGCAAGTGATAACCCCGACGACCGAGGCGTAAATAGGTGCTTAAACATTGGCATCGACCCTCGGATCTGTGAGGACGACGCAGGCGTCGGCAAGCATGTTTCCGATCAGCACGGCGATGGTGATGAGGAGGGTGAGCGTCGATAACAACATGAAATCGAGGGATTCTGCGGAATCGACCATCGCTTACCCGAGGCCCGGCCAGCCGAAGATCGATTCGATGATGGTTGAGCCCACGATGACTTCGGGGAGACGTGATCCGATGAGCGCAAAATAGGAGGGTAACGACAGCGGAACGATGTGGTGCAACATCACCGTGCGGTGGCTCAGCCAGCGGATACGGGTACCGGTGATTGCTTCCGACTGAATTGCCTCGCGGACTGAGGCCCGGAGGCTCAACAGGAACCAGGGAAGCTGGCTAATCCCCAGGATGAGGGCGGGGAGAGTGACATGGCGGAGCGTGCTCGCCACCGTCACCGGTTGCCCGGGATCTGTGAGCCCGCCGGCGGGGGCTATGGGGATCCACAGGCAGAAGAACAACAGAGCAATAAGTGTAAGCACAAAGGACGGGAGAGACTGCAGCAGAGTCGCAATAAAACCGACGAAACGGTCGACGATGCCATCTTCACGAAGGCCCGCCATGATGCCGAGCACGAATGAGACGACCAAGGTTAGGACCAGGGCCAGCGACCTTAGAAGGATCGACCACCCTAGCCGCTGCGCGAGGACGTCGGCTACCGGCATGCGATAGAACCGTGATGTTCCCAGCTCACCTGTGCAGACACTGGTCACCCATGACCACCAGGAGGCGTACCAGGGGCCTCCAATATGGAGGGTTCGGACCAGATCCTCACGTTGTTCGTCGGTTAAAGCTCCGGCGTTGCCGTGGGTATAGGCTTCGCGCGGGTCGAAGGGGCTGAGCGACGCCAAGAAGAACATCGCGGCCGTGACTGCCAACGCGAGAAGCGGCAGGGAGCAGAGCCGGCGGAGCATAAGGATCCCGATGTCACGCCGGCGGCTGTGGCTAGACGCCGAGATCGATCGTCGACGATGGCGATCGATCGGGTTATCTGTAGGCCTGTGGCCTGGGAAAATTCGGCGCAGTCTCAGTGTAGACACGGTTTAGTTGTGCCATTCCTCAATGTTGTACCAAGGCCCGAACAAGGAGCCGTGGGAATGTGGTTCGACAATCTGGTCGCCAGTTTTCATACCGTGGTTATTGAGCACGTAGGAGTGAGCACCGTACGTGAGCGCCAGCATGGCAGGCTTCTTCCGATACCCCTGCTGGACTTTCTTGTATAGCTTGTTGCGCTTGTCCTTGTCGGATTCGGCTCGCGCCTGGTCCAGCAGCTTGTCGATTTCTGGATTGACGTAGTCCGACGCATTATCCCATTTCGCGCCGACGCCGTCGGCCGCATACTTCGAGTGCAGAATGTGATAGATCTGCCCGTCGATGGTGTAAGGCTCACCGCCGCCACCCAGCATGACCGGCGTGGAGTTGTACACCTCTTCGGTCACCGCGCTGGAGTCTTTGGCCACCGGGTTGATGTGAATGACAATAGCCTTCAGGTCCGAGGCTGCGGCGGGGGTTAAATCCTTTCGGGCGGCATCGCGGTTAGGGAAGTAGATAACATCCATTTCTGCTCGCTGGCCGTCCTTGACTCTGATGCCGTCGGATCCTTTAACCCAGCCCGCGTCGTCGAGAATTTTCTCCGCTTTCTTTGTGTCGTGGGGGATCTCCGCGTCCTTGTGGTAGGCATCGCCTTAGGAATCCGTGATGAAGGTACTGGTTGGGGTTCCGTGACCTGCATAAATGTCGTCAATCATCTTTTGCCGATCGACGCCGAGGTTCACGGCCATGCGGATCGCGTCATCACCCGCGACGGGGTGAGCGGCGGGCAGGGAGATGCCTCGCCAATCCAGGGATTCGATGTGTTCCGCGGAGATGTTTTTTGCCTTGGCGACGGTGTTGGCCAGCTTGGCTTCGAGCATGGTGCCGTCGCCTTCGCCGACGCGCATCTGCTGTGCCCGAGTGTTGTCGTCAGTGTTGTGCCGGATGACGATCTTCTTGGTCTCGGGGGCGTCGCTCCAGTAGCCGTCGCGAGCCTCGAGAATCGCTTCATCTGGACGTAGCGATGTGACCTTATATGGCCCCGTGCCAATGGATCTGAGTTAATCTTCATGTCTTCTGCCTTCACCGGGTTGGTGAAGGCAGAAGACTTCAGAAGGTGCGATCGCTCGGTAGATGCGACGGTCGAACTCGGAATCAGGGTGCTTGAGGTGGAACTTGACTGCGTGGTCGCCGTTCGGTGTGACGTCGTCGATTGATTCAACTGCCGTGGTCTCTGTGGAGGCGAAGCGCGGATCAATGATCGCTTTATAAGTGGCGACGACATCCTCCGGCCCGAAGGACGATCCGTCGGAGAAAGAAATGTCTTTCTTTAATGGGACGGTCCATTCTGTGGAGTCATCGTTGGATGTGGCTTCACCATCGGCGAGCACTGCCTTCGGCTTGGAGTTTTTACCTGGTGAAACACGGTAGAGTGACTCGTAGATGTGGGACTCTCCGTTTCGCCCGTGGCCAAGGAGCGGGTTGTAGTTGCCCAGCTCCATGTTTTCAAGAACGACGAATTGCTTGGTGGCGTTGTCTCACCTTCCGCCGTCTCCGCCGGTGGATGGTGTTGAGCATGCTGAAAGGGCTAGGGACATGGATGCCACAGCGGTGAACGCGGTGGTGATGTAACGGCTTCGCGACTTCTTCAGGGGAGCCGAAGGCTGGGCGAGGAGTGAGTTCGGGACACGGTACGTCTTTTGCAAGGGAGAAAATGGAAATGAAAAGTGATGTGGGTTAGAGCATGCTAAGGAAGTCTCGCCTGGTCAAACGACGCCCGCCGCATACGGGGGTGAAAACCGAGTTCGTTAAAAGATTGGTTTAGGAAGAAAAGCCCGAATGGGGATTCTTGCAGGTTATTGTGGACGGCCAATCGCTCAGCATGGAAACGTTATTGACTCGCACTTTATGCATGGAAAAGGGCGACTCATGACCTGCGGGGCAGAGTGCGTTGTTTAACCCGCATTCCGCGTAGGTCGTGGTCGCCCTGAATGGAGAATCCTGCGCTATTTATTCGCGATCTATTGATCGTCGCGTAAGTTGTTTCCCGCGGTTTCTCCACCGTCTAAGACGAAGGATCCGCCGGAGGCGAACGTGGATTCGTCGGAGGCTAAGTACACGATGAGCTGGGAGATTTCGGTTGGCTCGGCAGCTCGGTCGAGCGGAATCTGGCCGAATCCGCGCTTGAGGTTCGCCGTCAATGGGGTGTTCACGCTGCCGGGGTGGACGGAATTGACGCGGATGCCGTATTTGCCCAGATCCAGAGCCGAGGTCTTGGTCAGCCCCTGAACACCCCACTTGGCGGCGGCATAGGCCGCACGGTGTTTAAAACCGACGAGCCCCGCGATGGAAGAAATGTTGATGATCGAGGACGTCTCCCTCTTCTTGAGCTCCGGAACAGCAGCCTTCATGCCGTAGAACGTTCCGGTGAGGTCAATGGCCAGGGTCAGATCCCAGTCCTTCAGCGAAGCCTCTTCCACATCACCTGCGGTGAAAACTCCGGCGTTATTGACCAGAACATCCAGGTGCCCGAAGGCCTCTACGGTTTCTTTTACTGCCTCGGTCCAGTTATCGAAATCGGTGACATCGAGGTGGACAAAAACGGCGGTGCCTTCGCCGTACTTCTCGTTGAGATCCTTGGCGAGCTCGGTGCCCTTGTCATCTGCGATATCTGCCAGGGCAACCTTGGCTCCCTGCGAAGCCAGTACCCGGGCGTGGGATTCACCCATGCCCGAGGCAGCTCCAGTGATCAGTGTGACTTTGTCGTGAACGCGTCCTTGTTGGGTATCCATACCCTTACCGTAGGCTCAATCCCACATGATGGACATAGCAACTATCCGGTTGTCGCCCCCGAAAGTAGTGGACATTGGGGGTCGATTTCTTTACGCTGCTGGCGGGCAGACCGGTGGTACATCTTTCTTTCCACTTGCCCACTGCTTGAGTGCCGCGACGAAAGCATTGGTATAGCCGACGGTGGCGTTCCCGCGTGGGTGAATCTCATCGCTCGCGAGTTCACTCACGTGGTCCTCGGCATACGCACACCAGGCAGCTGCGTAGACGTTCGGGTACTTCTTGGCAGCGTCGACAACCTGTTGTTGAGCGTCTTGCATGTACCAGCGGTCGCCGTAGGGCATCGCGATAACGATGGTGTGTTTCGGGCCGATCGACTTGATAATTTCGTCCAGCTGGCCGGGGAATGCTTGCCCATTCGTACCGAACCCCAGGAAGACGAATTGACGCAGCGCGTCTTGTGCTTTGAGGTCGGCAATGATCGCGGGGGCCGCCTGGTAGTGGCGGGAAACCTCGGCGTTGATGTCGATGCCGGGGAAGCGCTTTTGCAGCTCGGCCTGGGAGGCGAGCATCACCGAATCGCCAATCGCGTTGATATTCGACCCGTCTTTAGGCATGTCATGTGTCACGACTTTGGGAGCCGGTTTGACGGCACCCCGCTCGGAGCGGTTTTCCGCTTGTAAACGCTCCAACTCGGATTCCAGCGCGGTTCCGTGGCTGGTGTTGTGAATAGCTAGGCCCGCGAAGACGCAGCACAGGATCATGGCTGCCGGCACCATCGCGCCGCCGAACCGTTGCCGACTGGTGGAACGCTCTCCGAAGATCGCGTAGCTGAGTTTGCGTGTACTTTCGATGAACCCGTATCGGCGGATCGGTGTCTCAATGAAGCGGAAGCTCAGCTCAGCCGCAACTAACGAAATGACGATCGCGATGAGCCCCGTGATCCATTTCTTCCGTCCCCACTCGTAATCCTGGAACAGCGACACGACGAACAGATTGGCCGGGACGTGCCACAAATACAGTGAGAACGAAATGAACCCGAGGTGCCGCAAAACCTTGTTCCGGAAAATGGCCGCGACCGGGCCAGTGTTCCGCACGACGGACGCAATGATGATGGCAACGATCAACGAACTGCTGATGAGGCCACCGCGATACGTGAAGGTGTCTTGGTCACCCAGCCAGAAGAAATAGAAGATCTGTACCGCGAGCGCGGGGATCGCCAAAAGACTTAAGATCCGGCCATGCTGCAGGAGTCCCTCGCGGTATCCCCAGGTGTCGCCACGTTTTTCCATTGACGACGAAATGGTGATCGACGCCAAAGCCGCGCCGATGAGCAGCCCGAATGCGTGGGTGTCGGTGCCGTAGTAGACGCGGGTTGCGTCGTGCCCGGGGTTGACAATGATGGCCATCGCTCCTGCAGAGATGACGGCGCCAGCGAGGGCTAGCTTCCCGACCAGTCGCGGTGTTTTGCGCAGGATCACAAGGAGCAGCGAAACGATAAGCGGCCAAATAATGTAGAACTGTTCCTCAACCGAGAGGGACCAGTAGTGAGCAAAAATCGGCAGCTCAGACTGAGCGAAATAGCTCTGCGAGTGGGCAATCTGAACCCAGTTGTTCACAAAGAGTGCTGACGACCAGAACTGTCTGCCCAGGTTCACATTGACGTCGCCACCGATTACTCCCGCAATAGCTGCACAAATGACGAGAGTGCTGATGGCTGCGGGGGCAATACGTCTCACACGGCGTATCCAGAAGTTCTTCAGGCTAATCGTGCGGGAATAAACGAATTCCCTAAGCAGCAGGGAAGTGATGAGGAATCCACTGAGCACGAAGAACACGTCGACGCCCAGATAACCGCCGGGCAGTACATTGCCGAAAAGGTGGTAAATCACCACTGAAATAACGGCGAGCCCACGGAGCCCATCAATCCCGGGGACATGTCTAATCCCTGTCGGACTGTCCTTCGCCGACGTCTTTTTCGCGGTGGAGGCCTTGCCTCTGGCCGGGCTGGGCTGTGGTGCGACCGCGGTTTGAGTTCTTGCCGACGGTGCTCCCGCGGAAGAACTAACGCCTTGCGATCCAGCTTTCGACGGGGATGCGGACACGCCGGCCCGCGATGACTCTGCCCGCGATGATTTCTTTCGGCGTCCCTTGCTTGATTTGCGCTTCGACCGCGGTTCGATCCGCTGTGGAAGTGCGGTGCCCTGTGTAAAGCGCGATATTCCGGTGGACCGTGGGACTTCGACGGGGACATAATCCGCTGTAGATGGTTTCGGGGGAGCAGGCGCCTTTCGGCTTACCTCGGGAGTAGTTCCCTCAAATGCTTTTTCTGATCCTGAAGCCTTCGCACTTTCTTGTGGGGCTGCAGCATTTTCTTGTGAAGCCCTCGCGTCTTCATCGGCAGGGTACGCTTGTGTTGCGTCCGCTTTGTCTTGTGTGGCGTCCGTTTTTCTCTTTACCGGCGCGCTGCCGGTTTTCTTCGCACGGTCCTTCTTGGCACGGGTCGCCTGTGCGGATTTTTTATCTGACGAACCCTTAGGCCGAGTATCACGTGGCTCAGCGGAGACTGATGCGTCTGGTCTGGACCCCGAGACCTGCGGTTTCGGACGTCGTAATGACGGCCGTAGACCACCATTAACCTCAGACGATCTGTGTGAGCGTGACAGAGATGATCCCACACCACGGCTGCGCCCAGCATTTTTCTTCCCGACGGACCCTGCACCCGTGATCCCGGATGTTCCTGAAGGAGTAGTCCGTGTGTCAGCTAAACGACGAGCACCGGCCGGAGCACGGCCGACGTGCCGAAAAGATGGTGTGCCGCTCTCACGAGTTGAGCTCTGTGACGCCGAGGTACGACGTCGCGCACTCACGGGCGTTGACGTGCAAGAAACAGAAAAATGCGTCTCTACACCGGCGTGACCGTCGTTCCGGCTCTCGTGGCGTCGAATCTCACCACGGCCTTGCCGCTCGCCGCTGTTACCTGCGCGTCCGGGTTTGTTAGCAGTTTCGTCGTCAGGCGTCGTCGATTGTTGTGATGTGGCCAATGAACCACTTTTTGCCGAACCGGATGAGCGTGTCGTCGGGGAGCTGGCAGTAGAGGAGCCGTTCGCAGACGATCCAGCCTTGGACGATTCACCCTCGGACGATCCCGTCGCAGTGGCTCCGGATGACGCGCTCGCGGAAGTCGCGGATGAAGCAGAAGAACCGGACTGACCTAGCTCAGAATCGGACTGCTGAGCCGTTGCGGACTGGCTAGGTCTCGGTGAGTTACCGATGGTGGAGGCAGACCTCAACAAGGATCCTCCCTGTTGAGCAGCGGATTGCACCGCTTGTGCCGCTCGGCGGGTAGCTTTGCCCAAACCTGCAGGTGAGAGTTTTGGAAGACGCATTCTAGGTTTCGTTTAGCTCGTGAGTGAGATGGCAGAGTGCAAAGTCTAACGCACTTTGGTCGCCGACCACATACGCGCCGATAGGACCAATGTTGCCGCATGTGACCCAGTCGGAGCGGGAGACGGATTTGATCGTAGCCCCTGTAGAAGCAGCCTCGTGCATCTTCAACGTGACGTTGCCACAATGTTATTAATTTGTTGCATAGAAGATAGGGGAATGCTGTGAATAGGGGGATATACTGAGCTTGGCACAGCATGGGGTATTACCTGTGTAGCCATGTTTTCTGGATCTATTCCAGTGGTTTTCGATCCGGTATAAACGGACATGTACAGCAAGGATGTCGTAATGTCTTTCGTTAACTCAGTAAGTCGTGCTGGATTGGCGGTACTCGCCTCGGCGGCATTGTGTGTCGGTGTTGGCGGGGTAGCGCATGCATCGGACGCGCCAGCCGATACTCTGGCAGATACTCTGGCCTCTTCCGAGTCATCAATAGCTAACGACGGTGACTCCGACGTTGCAGCTACAACATCCGACGTTGTGCCCGCGACGGAGTATGGCCTTTTCGACGACATCCTCGCGCAGACCGGAATGGCTGGCGAGCACCGAATTCAAGGCGTTTATTTCCCCTCTCCACCGGCACCCACTGAGGCAGTAGAGCTCGCGAAACAGGGAATTTCCCTCTACGGCCCGGGAACCCCGGTATTTGTGGGTAACGCGATTTGTACGGTCACTGCAGCTGGCCACGACTCTAATGGGCGGGCTATGGCTATTACCGCTGGGCACTGCGGACCGGTCGGAAGCCCGGTGACCTCGATGGACTCGCAGGATGTTGGAGTATCAGGTACCGTCGTCCGCACTAGTGAGAACCCCAAGTATTCCGTCATCGAGCTCAAAGACAATGCTCGAGTGTCGTCATCATATGGACAAGTCACAGCCGACGGCATCGGTGGTAGCGGTGTTGCGCCGGGCGTTCAATTGTGCAAGAACGGTATCTCTACCGGCTGGACATGCGGGCAATCGTGGGAGGCGCCCGCAGATTCGCACTATCTCACGCAAGTGTGTGCAACACACGGTGACTCTGGAGCGCCCGTTCTACTGGGTAACAGAATTGTTGGACTTGTTGAAGGAAGCCCGGGGCCTATTTCCTGCCGCTTCCCCGCGCAGGGTCCGTTCTTCACTCCGACCGATGTTATCGACATGCAGGCCATATTGAATTCGCTCAACGCAACGGCCGGCCCTGGAAACGGATTCCGGCTGGGGTAGCATCGTCCGCTTGACGCCTCGTGGTATGTCGCGCGTGGCCTGGCGCGCCGGGGCACATTGCGTCGCGATCGGTAGCGACGGGTTAACGCTGATCAGTTAACCGACGCCGGGCGGCCTCATGGAGAAGACCGTTCGTGGCCAGAGCATCGCCGCCTTGCGGGCCGGACTCACCAGCAAGGGATGTAAATGTTCCACCAGCCCCTTCAACGACGGGCACCAGCGCCGCTAAATCCCACAGCGATACTTCCGGTTCAGCGGCGATGTCGACGGCACCTTCGGCCACCAGGCAGTAGGAGTAAAAATCGCCGAACCCACGCAAGCGCCAGGCGTCGTCGGTAAGTGATACGAACGCTTCGCGCAAACCCCGATCTTTCCACCCTTCAAGCGATGACATGGAGATCGAGCTATCGCCCACATTGCTCACCGTGGACACCGATAGTTTCCGCAGTGCGCTACTCGACGCGGTGCCGTTACCAAGAGCCCAGGCAGCTTCACCTGTGATCCCAATCCATCTGCGGCCGAGAGCAGGGGCGGACACAACGCCAACCTTCGGGTAGCCGTCCACCATCAACGAAATGAGCGTTGCCCACACGGGAACCCCGCGAACATAGTTCTTCGTCCCATCGATGGGGTCAATCACCCATTGGCGGCCCGGCAATACCGGCTCGCCACCGAACTCCTCCCCAAGAACCTCGTCATCAGGACACTCCGTACTCAATAGCCCACGGAGGGCGCGCTCAGTGTCCAAGTCCGCGTCGGACACAGGGGTCATATCGGGTTTTGCGCTGACTTGCAACTCGGAGGAGAGGAATCGCTTCATCGTGATCGCGTCGGCCGCATCTGCCAGCCGAAGAGCGCGATCAACGTCCTCGCCATATGCACTGCTCGCCCACGGCAAAGGGTCCTCACGAGCAGAATCCGCACTCTCGCCCTCGTCGGCAATAAATGAACTGGCGGGGGCAGCGGTAGACGAAGCAGGTGAACTAGTCCCACCGGTACGAAGCGCCTGGTCAATCGTGTCAACGACAGCCGTGGGCCCAGCGATAGACCAGGTCACTCCCTGGGCATCAACACGGTGGGCCGTTCCCCCGACACCTTCGACTAGTGCTTTACCCGGAAGCCAATCCCACGATTTCACCGAGTGCTGAACCCATGCGCCCAGTTCACCATGTGCCACCGACGCTAGATCGACCGATCCAGACCCCAGCATCCGCACACTAGCGAACTCTTCGACGACGGCCATCCACGCCGATCTGATTCCTGGCTGCTTCATAAAAGTGGGGTGCAAATACGTGCCCAAACACTCGTGATCTGCCGAGTGATTCGTGGCATCAAGCCGTGGCAGCGGTTTGTCGTCCAGAGTGGTGGGGATCGAGGGCCCGCCTATCCACGTATATCCCATCGCCGGGCGGTGGACGGCCCCCAAAATCAGCCGGTCGGGATTCTCCGCAACGGCCTCCGGGCTACCGTCGCTGCCTTCTACCAGCGCAATCGCCGAACACCAGTAATCAGATCCGCGAGTGAAGTTGTAGGTCCCATCGACCGGATCGATCACCCACACGCGTCCAGACTTCGAGGGCCGTGACGCTCCTTCTTCACCGACGACGCCATCGTCGGGACGCAATAGTTCCAGCGCCTCAGCAACAAATTGCTCCGCCGCCCGATCAGCCTCGGTCACAACGTCAGACACCGACGTTTTGTACTCCGTGGCCAACCCGCCGCGAGCCTGCTTTCCCTCACGCAAACGCCACGCTAAGCGCCCAGCGTTGTACACAATGTCGCGTGCCAGCCGTTGGTCATCCACCCCCTCGCGGGCAATGGCGAAGGTTTTAGCCAGCGCGCTGACCATCTCCGTCATGGTGTGCGGTACCTGCTCCTCCGAAGATTCCATACTCTTATTGTGCACTACCCTTGCGACACACTGTTAGGATTACCCACGTGAATCCGGACGTTTCTCAAGATCTCGAAGACCTCAACTCCACCCTGACGACCATCGAAAAAGTGGTGGACGTCGATGACCTCAAGGATCAGGTGCGCGAACTTGAAGCACAGGCGTCCGATCCCTCCTTATGGGATGACCCCGATCACGCCCAACAGGTGACGTCGAAACTGAGCCATGTGCAAGCGCAGATCAAGAAAGTTACGACGTTGCGCCAGCGTGTCGACGATATGCCCGTGATGTATGAGCTTGCCGACGATGCCACCGAGGCAGGCGATACCGACGCTGCCGACGAAGCGCGAGAGATGGCTGATAGCGAGCGTGAAACCTTGCGCCACGAGATCGAATCTCTTGAGGTTCAGACGATGCTGTCGGGGGAGTACGACGAGCGTGAGGCCGTCGTTAATATTCGGTCAGCTGCAGGTGGTGTGGATGCTGCGGACTGGGCGGAGATGTTGATGCGCATGTACACGCGGTGGACGGAACAGCATGGGCACAAGATTGACGTGTTTGACATTTCGTACGCCGAAGAGGCTGGTATCAAGTCCGCTACGTTCATTGTGCATGGCGATTACATGTATGGTCAGCTGTCTGTTGAGCAGGGGACTCACCGTCTCGTTCGGATCAGTCCTTTTGATAACCAGGGGCGTCGGCAAACATCGTTCGCTGAGGTCGAGGTGTTGCCCGTCGTGGAGAAAACTGACCATATTGATATTGATGAGAATGACGTACGGGTTGATGTGTACCGGTCTTCGGGTCCGGGTGGGCAGTCGGTGAATACGACGGATTCGGCCGTGCGGTTGACACATATTCCAACCGGGATTGTTGTGACGTGCCAGAACGAAAAATCTCAGATCCAGAACAAGGCGTCGGCGATGCGGGTGTTAGCCGCGAAGCTCTTGGATCGGAAACGTGAAGAAGAGCAGGCGGAGATGAACGCGCTGAAGGGGGATGGGTCTAATTCTTGGGGGAACCAGATGCGTTCTTATGTGCTGCATCCGTACCAGATGGTGAAGGATTTGCGCACGAATTATGAGGTCAATGATCCGTCGAAGGTGCTGGATGGGGACCTTGATGGCTTTCTGGAGGCCGGGATCCGGTGGCGGATGGCTCAGCAGCGCGGCGACGACGATAACTAGCTTTCTCACATGATTCACATTCACAACAGGGGTTACCAATTGTCCCAGTAGTGCGTTAGTCTGGCTGCGTGATTAAGTATGACGCGGTTACCAAGATGTACCGGACGTCCACCCGCCCGGCCCTGGATGCCGTCTCTGTGACCATTGACAAAGGCGAATTTGTCTTCCTGATTGGACCGTCGGGATCCGGCAAATCCACCTTCCTTCAGCTGATGTTGAAGGAACAGAATGTCAGTAGCGGGGAGTTGTGGGTTGAGGATTTCCACGTCAATAAATTGCCTAGGAAAAAGGTGCCCCAGCTACGCCAAAAGGTGGGCTACGTGTTCCAGGACTTTCGGCTGCTGCCGAAGAAGAATGTCTACGACAATGTCGCGTTCGCCCTGGAAGTGATTGGGACACGACGCTCGGCAATTGATAAGCGAGTGAAGGAAGTGCTTGACCTTGTGGGGTTGGGGAGCAAGCGCAATCGTATGCCCAATGAGCTCTCCGGTGGTGAGCAACAGCGCGTCGCTATCGCTCGAGCCTCAGTCAACCGTCCTTTAGTTCTTCTTGCCGACGAGCCCACCGGCAACCTTGACCCGGACACCAGTGCCGACATCTTGACGCTGCTCAACCGCATCAACCAGATGGGGACGACGGTGATTATGTCGACACATGATGCCGGCGCTGTGAATGCCATGCGGCAGCGTGTGCTGGAGCTCCATTCTGGAAAGCTCGTTCGTGACGATGCCCGTGGTCTGTATGGCGTCGGAAAGTAGGGGAGGGCTCAATGAAGACTAGATTCGTTTTTCGCGAGGCATTTTCGGGCCTGACCCGTAACATGACGATGACTATCGCTATGATTATTACGACGGCGATCTCGTTGGCTTTGCTGGCCACTGGGTTCTTGGTGACTTCTGTGACGGCAAAAACCAAGGACATTTACCTGGATCGCGTTGAGGTCATGGTCCAGCTTGATGACAACATTTCGGCCAATGACAAGAACTGTTCCAGCACGGAATGTAAGGAAGTTCAGGACAAGCTGAAGTCCGACGACGGTGTGGAATCGGTGACATTCCGTAGCCGCGAGCAGTCTTATGAGCATTTCAAGGAGCTGTTCCAGGACTCCGACCCCCGTCTCGTAGCAGATACGAGCCCCGATGCTTTGCCCGCTGCCTTGCACGTGCGGCTGAAAGACCCGCTGAATACGAAGCCTCTTGATGGCGTGAAGGATATGCCGCAGGTCTCTGAAGTCGTTGATCAGGTCGATGACCTCCGTGGTGCCACGAATAATCTCAATGCCATTAGAACTGCGACCTTCGTGGTGGCATTTGTGCAGGCCATTGCTGCGGTCTTCTTGATCGTGAACATGGTGCAAATTGCGGCTTATTCCCGACGACAAGAAACAACGATCATGCGGATGGTAGGTGCCACTCGCTGGTTTACCCAAGTCCCGTTTGTCCTGGAAGCGGTGTTGGCATCGTTCATGGGATCGCTGGTGGCAATCGGTGGGCTTATCTTGGGCAAGGAATTTGTTCTCGATAAGACGCTGAAGAGCTTGTATGATTCTCGTTTGATTGCGCGGCTGACTTTAGCCGATATTGGAATGGTGTCGCCGATCATCATTATTGTGGGCGTGGTGTTTGCGGCCATTACCGCGCAAGCAACGTTGCGCTGGTATGTGAGAGATTAGCGCACTGTGTCGATAATGGGAACGTAGTTGTGAGGAGTTCGACGTGGCGAAAAAAGCGACTTTAGTTGACCACGGGGCCGCTAAGGGTAAGAAGAAAGCCCAGTCGAAGGTGTCGAAAAAGAACGCGAATAAGCGGTTGGTTGTTGCTACTAACCGACGGGCGCGTCACGATTACACCATCCTCGATACGTGGGAAGCCGGGATTCAGCTCGTCGGGACCGAGGTGAAGTCGTTGCGCGAGGGGAAAGCGTCGTTAATTGATTCATTCGCGACGATTGACGATGGCGAAGTGTGGTTGCGGCACCTCCACATTCCGGAGTACTCGAAGGGGCACTGGACAAACCACTCGCCCCGGCGAACGCGAAAGTTGCTGCTCCACCGCAATGAGATTGATTCCATCATGGGCAAGGTGCGCGACGGCAATAACACGCTGATTCCGTTGAGCCTTTATTTTTCCGATGGGAAGTTGAAAGTGGAATTAGCTCTGGGCCGCGGTAAGCAGGATTATGACCGTCGCCAAGATATCAAGCGCCGGACCGAAGAGCGGGAAGCAACTCGTGCGCTTGGTAGGCGCGTGAAGGGCCTTACAGGCTAGGGGCCGGTTTTGGGGTAATTGCTGGCCAGATGTGATTGAGTATGAAAAAACTTAGCTGTGCTGGCCCACTCGAGGGAGGAGTACTGATGGGGGACTCAGATCTGTTCGCTCCCGAAGTCTGGACTGCCCAGCATCCGACCCGTGGTGCTATCAAGTTAACCATCGCTACTCCCGAACATTTGCGCACTATCGACGCAGGTTGGCCGGAGATCATCACCGACGACAAAGACGAGGACGGGAAAGAGAAGGACACAAAGGGTAAAGGGGACTCGAAGGGTGCCGAAAAAGAGAAGGACGCCCCTAAGGATAAGGAAGAAAACAAGCGGCGGGATCAAGTACAAGTTGTCCAATCATCCGCGGAATCTTCGCGCAACATGAGGACTTCGGTGATTCGGCGAGTCGAGTGGATCACGAAGTGGGGGAGAGTCGGCGGTAGAGCAAAAAGCATTCTTGAACGATGGGAAGCGGCGGGATCTAAGGGATTACTCCTCGAGATTGAAGATAAGCCGTATGACCGTTTAGAGAAAGTTTCGAAATATGTGTTGCCCGCTGAGAAACCCCTCAAGCCCGGTGAATACACCCAACGTTATTCGTCCAGAGAGAAACCACGTGTTCAGGTTGACGTGACCCCTTTGGGGGAGCTCATGTCGGCTTTCTACAAGGAAGACAAGGACACTGTTTTAGCCCTTGAACCGCCTGCAGACTCCCGGTCGGCACGTCGATTTGCGGCGATGCAAGAATCGCCCTGGAAGGGATTTCTCTATCCCATGATCGCGGGCACATCGAAGGCTGGATGGGCGATCTTTGTCTTCATTGTTCTTCCGCTCCTCGGCCGAATAATGGATTGGCTTCTCGGTTTATTGCCTGACTTCAATATTCCGTGGCCGTCGATATCATTGCCACGTATCCCGTGGCCGCATATTTCATGGCCTCGCATTCCGTGGCCAGATTGGAATCTACCGTCAATCCCGCTTCCGCACATCACACTGCCGGACTGGGTTGTTTTCCTTATTGACCATCCGAGGATGTGGGTTCCCATCGTCATCGGGCTCGTCGTGGGTGTGACCGCATGGCGGAATCATAGGAAATCAGAGCGCGCGAAGAACACGAAACACAACTTCGCAGCGGCTCAGCCTGACAACACGTCTTCTGACAACACGACCCCAGTCAAGAAGCCCAAGGGGAGTGACGTCGCCGTCGAAAATGATGAGCCGAGTTCCCAGCCCCTTGACTCATTTGAGAACCCGGAGTAACTTCGAGTCTCCACGTTTGTTTCGCATGCGTACCCGCAAACGTGTGATGAGGGGCCGATTTTGGTTTCGACTCCGTTCTTCAAGCCAGGGGAAGCGTGCCGGTGCAGGCTAGAGACCACCGTTAAGCGTCGTAGTACATTGATAAGCGCCGAGAATACTCAGCGCGACTACGCTCTCGCTGCCTAATCTAGCGAAGCGTGTCTGTCAGCCCAGGTTCGTTCCCGGCCTGGATCCTGGCATCGTTGAGGGAACTTGCCACACCGTTGTGTTGTCGGGGCGTTGTGGGACTTCTTACTGACAACTGGGCCTGTCATCCAGACAAGTTCGCCTGATCTGGAAGGTCGAGCAGAGACTCCGCGCGAACTGCGCACGGAGAAGCCCTGGCGCGATGACGGAGGACCCGAGTTCGATTCTCGGCGGCTCCACCAATACTGTTTCCCCTGGTCACTATTGGCCAGGGGTTTTTTGGTATTTGCACAGTTCATGTGGGTTGTTGTTCACTACACCTATGTGGACTCAAGACCCCGCTAGACCCCTTCCATTGGCAACAGTATGGCAACAAAGGTAACTAGCCATGCCACGGAAGAGACAACCCCGGCGCGAAAGACGCAGTTTCGGCTCAGTCCGCCGATTAAAAAACGGACGTTTCTCAGCCCGCTACGTTGGTCCCAACAGTGTGCGCTACAGCGCGGGCAGAACATTCAACACCAAGCTTGACGCTGAGGGCTGGCTATTCCATGAGCGACAACTCATTGACAATGGCACCTGGATGCCGCCGAAACTACGCCGGGAACAGGCAGCCCTAGAGCGGGAACGCTCCAGCACCACTGTGGGGCAATGGTGCGAAAAGTGGCTCACGACACGCTTGCATGCCGGTGATATTCGTGAATCCACCTACAGGGCAGAGTGCACACGGATAGCCAGGATTACTGAGGTAACAGGTGAGGCCGGCCGGCTTAAAGATAGGCCTCTTTCAAAGCTGACCAAGGCCGATATTTACGAATGGGCAGACGCTGTTTCCTCCCAATATGACACCAATAAGACGAATGTGGCGGCCGCGAAACTGTTGCGTCGCGCGCTGGATAACGCTGTAGAGCGTGGTCTTATTGAGGACAACCCGGCCCCTAAGAATTTGATTAAAAGGCGGCCAGCGAGAAAGCGGGAGAATATTCCTGATTCTGAGATGGCGGCTGTGCTCTATGCGTTGCCGGAACGCTACAGGTTTCTTGGTGTGCTCACGCTGTTCATGGGGTTGCGGATTAGTGAAGCTCTTGGTGTGCGTCGTCGTGATGTGGTGGGGGATGAGTCATCGGGGTATGTGGTGCAGGTGCGGGGCCAGTGCAGGTTGTTTGAGATGGAGAATAAGACGTATTGGACCAGTGAGTTAAAGACGGAGAGTGCGCGCCGGGATGTTCCTGTGTGGCCTGAGTTTTCTTCGTTGGTGGCTGAGCATATGCGGGTGTTCGCTCCCCGTGGCGGGGATAGGAATGTGAATGCGACTCCTAAGGGCACGCCGATTAGTGATCGTCGCTTCCGTGATGTGCTGCGTAGGGCTAGTGAGGTAGTCGGTGTGAAAACGAATGATGGTTATGTGTCGCCGCATGATGGTCGCCGGTGGGCGGTGACGGCGTTAGCTGAGGCGGGGTTGTTGCCGCCTGAGATTGGTCGGTTTATGGGAGATAAGGATTTGACGACGATTATGGAGATTTATATGCAGGTGCGGCCGGATCATATGGAAGAGGGGTTGGGGTTGGTTAATGGTCGGATTGGAGTGTCTTTGAGAGGTGAGGGAAAGTGATATATCTCACACGTAACTAGCGGTTAAAAATAAGTGTTTACCACTAGATATTGGGGTGCCGCTGTGTATTGATTCTGTCCGATGAGACTCTGAGTCGTCACTGTTTATTACGGCGGCTGAGGTTCCCCGTCCCCGCAGTCTTTTATAACCGTTTATATTTCTGCAGGTTTTGGGGGTAACTGTGGGGGGGGGTAGCGTAAAGGTGTAATGGTGATTTTCGAAAACGTGTTCAACGGAGACAAGGAAAGTGGATAACCATATATAGTGGCCGGAAAATCTCTTGAACTCGAGATTGTGGACAAAATGTGGCCCATATATAGACAGGTGCGGTCCCGCTAATTTTCGAATGTGCTATACATTTACATAGGTTCAACCGGTAAGGCACAAAAGGTGCCTGAATGCCAAACCGGGGGTACTAGAGATAGAAAAAGCCCCCCACTGTTGTCAGTCGGCAAACTCATCAACAGTGGGAGGTCCACACACAAAACCCCATTAGGAGGTCTTGATATGCACGACAATAACACGACTACCGTGACAGCAGAGTTTGAATCACTCAAAGACGCGTCACAACGCGTAGCGCTCAGTGTCAAAACGCTACGCCGCGCAATCGCACGAGGTGACCTCACCCCCTACCACTACGGCCGCCGGACAATCCGCGTCCGTCCCGATGAGGTAAATAACCTGCTCAAGAAACAGCCCAACATCACACAGTACGGCGTCTAGGGCAGGTGGGACACAATGAACTACCCCACCGACTCCGAAATGTTCACCGTCGCGTGCCTAGTCAACACGCCGGCATGGTTGATCCCGGAACAGGCTAAGAAAGCCACACAGGACCTCTTCACCGACGACCGCGCGGCGATTGTTATCGGCGCACTCATTCACCTATCCCATGAGGAAAACCAGCCCGATGATGAACCAATCCGGTTCCAGGTGCTGGATAGGTATCTCAAAGAATCCGGCCTCTACAGCAAGATGGGAACCCCACTGGCTGAGTGGGTACGGGAACTAGTCACCGTCCGCTACGCACACAGTTGCCAGTTCGATTCGGCGGTCTACGACCTGATTAGTGACGCACTACACCGGGAAATAAACAACGCTATTGGTGAACTGCGTGAGGCTGACCTACTCAAGCCCGATGGGGAATACGTCCAGTGGTATGACGCACACGGACAGAGGATCAAGGAACTAGACCGACGGCGTAACAGCATGTTTACCCGACCCACGCTGCACGCCGCCTAATGCAAAGAAAATGAGGGGCTAGCTGACTTGACCCCGGCTAGGCCCCTCAATGAACAGAAAGGGGGAAACACCCTCTATGTCTCAAGAAAAGAATAACACGCCCCACCTGGTGCGCAATGAAAGCGTAGCAGATGGTGCGACACCGACCGGCAAGCCCGGCGCGGGGTTCCCCGATTTCTATGCCCTCCGTGAACAGCCAGACGGAACACCTGATATGACGCTGACGGTAGACGAATACGACCGTCTCGAACGTGACCTCTTCGACGTGAACAATGCCACCCTGCAGATGGTTTACCGTTTTGCCCGCTTCCACCAAGTTGCCCCGCTGACGGCCCTTGTGCTGTTGATCCAGAACGTGTGTACGGCCCTACCAGCGGGTACGACTTTCGACATTGGGTTAGGCCGGTCACCGTTGAACTTGTATGTCGCTGTTCTAGGGCGGCCGGGGACAGGGAAAGGGCGGGCCTCAAAGGTGACGACCGACCAGCCACCTATCCAGGTTGCCGGCAGAGCAACCTATGTGGAAACGGCGTCGTGCGGTTCTGGTGAGGGCCTGTTGACGCAGCTGAACGCTAATAAGGATGAACCACCAGCACCCACACTGTTTGTGGAAAATGAGGTCACTAAGCTCACGAAAGTTATGAACAGGGATGGTTCCACGTTGAGGCCGTGTGTGCTGTCTATGTTCAGTGGTGAGGATATGGGGGTGACGAATAAGTCTGAGCGTCTGCGTGTGCAAGGGGGCAGCTATTCGGCCTCTTTGCGTATCTCGTGCCAGTACGACACTGCAGGGCCGTTGGTCAGTGGTGTGGATGATGGATTGTCGGAGCGTTTCTTGTGGGTGGAAACGATTGACCCGTTCTCACCTGTGGGGAGTAGGCGTGGTGATGGACCCCACCTGTTAAAGACTGTTACGTTCACGCACTCGGATTGTCCGCTTCATTTCACGTTCCCTGATGGTATCCGGGAGTCGGTGCGTCGTGCGCATGACATGTCAAGGAAAATGGGGCGTTTCACTGGCACCGGTGGTGCGCATGATACGGAGATTCAGGCCCGTGTTGCCTCTGGTTTCGCTGCTCTGCGTTCCACGACCTGTGTTGACCATGATGATTGGGAGCGGGCGGGGGTGATTCTGGCTTATTCGAATCGGGTGAAGCGGTTTATTCGTGCTCATGTTGAGGCTATGTCTGATGAGGCTGAGCAGGACAGGTTTACGAAACAGGTGGAGCGTCGGAAGAAAGCTATTATCACTGCTCTGGAAAAGAGTAATGGGCAGCGGTGGACGACTATGCGCAATGGGGTGAATATTAGGTGCCGGGATGCGTTCGATTCCGCTGTAGAAGCATTGAGGGATGAGGGGCGTATCAGAATAGGTAGCGATGGTTCAGGGCGGCGGGGTTCCCTGTGGCTTTTGAGCGGGAATTCCCTTTATGCTGTGTAGTACTTTCTATCCGACTGGGTACTATCGTACTATCGTACTAAACAGCAGGTCAGGGCATGTTTTGGTGGGTACTAAGAGGGTACTATTAGTACTTTTTGGTTTCGTACTATCCAGTGAAATAGTACTTTTAGTACCCTGATAGTACCCCGATAGTACGGCCAAAAACCAACTCTGAGCAGGCATTTAGTACGATAGTACCGTTAGTACGCCCCCTGAGAGAAAGTACCTAGAGAATAAACGCCTATTTGCCCCGCCTTTGCCCTATGTCTCACAGCCTGTGAAGTAGGGACGTTGGACGGGCCTTTTCCGTCCTATCGTCCCACAGGAACACTCATGGTAGGGATCTACTATTCGACGGGGTAGCTACTATCGCTACTATCCGACTAAGCCCCTGGTCAGACGGTGTTTTTACCACTTCACCGGCCCTACTATCGCATACTATTACCTACTATTTCTCGATGTGGGACAGGACAAAACCGTCCTATTAGGACGGTCATAGGACACCCCTAAAACGTGCTCTGACCTGCAGGTTAGGACGGTTAGGACGGTTAGGTACGCCCCCTGAGAGAAAGTACCTAGAGAATAAACGCCTATTTGCCCCGCCTTTGCCCTATGTCTCACAGCCTGTGAAGTAGGGACGTTGGACGGGCCTTTTCCGTCCTATCGTCCCACAGGAACACTCATGGTAGGGATCTACTATTCGACGGGGTAGCTACTATCGCTACTATCCGACTAAGCCCCTGGTCAGACGGTGTTTTTACCACTTCACCGGCCCTACTATCGCATACTATTACCTACTATTTCTCGATGTGGGACAGGACAAAACCGTCCTATTAGGACGGTCATAGGACACCCCTAAAACGTGCTCTGACCTGCAGGTTAGGACGGTTAGGACGGTTAGGACGGGGGTAGAGAGAAAGACCCACCAAGGGGATCACGGAACCACAACCCCACCTACCGTGGGCACCATGACCACGGTTGCCCCGGCCCACACACAGGCCCCACCTACTGAGGTCATAATGACCCCAACTCCAACTGCAAAGGGGCGAATCCAAAAGGCAACCCCCTACACACCACCCCACGGGGGCCACCCCCTACCCCAACCACCACACACCCCGGGCGACACAGGCGCTAGAGGTGTGTACAGGTCTGCAGACTCACGAAAGCAAAGCCATGACGACCAGTGCTCACTAGTCTCACAGCCGCCACCGAGCTAGACACACAGCAACGCTCAACCGCCTATCAGACACGACTAGTGGACACACGCTCACGCCCTTTCATTGACAGATGCTCTGCTGTTTCCCTGCCCCTGAATGCTTTAACTCAATCTGCTCAACGCGGACAATGGTCATAACTCACTGAGTTGTCTTTTCAGTGACGCGCACAGATTGAGCGCTCACGTCACACACAACCGTGGAACACACCAGCAGCAAGACCGTTCACCGACTCGAATGTTGAATCTTTAGAATCCTCAAAAACTCTCAGTCAACACAACAACAAACAAACAGCAGTGAACGAATCACACAGCGACAGTCAAGAGCAAAACCCCGGCAACTACCACGTCACTGCCACACAGCCACACAACACGCAGCCAGCTCAACAACAGCACCAAAGGGCAGCGGACAGGTCACTAAGACCAACATTTCCCACTAACACTAAAAAATCGGCCCCACCATTCGCCCTCTCACGGCCTAACACAACACAGCCGGGGCGACAAGCTACAAACAGGGGCTAAACCCGCCTACAGGCCTCACAGGCCCGAATACGGGGAAAACGCCTAAAACACCCCACCACACAACACCAACAGGACACACCACCACCCGCACACCCGACATGCAGCCACCACCACACCCAGGGGGGCAAACCCCCAGGTCACAGCCCCCCCATGCACCACTTTTGCGGTTAATATCCCCCCTGGTGCTATTTCGGTGGGGCTATTGGTGGGTTGTTCTACTGCGTCATTTGTCGCAGTAGGGGTTTAGTCTGGACTGTCGTCATGGCCGTTCAGGTGCGAGATTTCTCGTACGTGAAGAGTGGCTACTGCACCATTTGCCGAACTAGAGGTGGTTAATGCACCATTTGTCGCACTAGAGGGGTTTACTGCTAGCCGTTTGAGCTGTCCCATTTGGTACACCCCAATAGGGCAGTTTAGAATTTCTGTCGCCCTAGCGTGGTCGAGTCCCTGCGGCAGCGATTTTTCACAACTTCATAGGCGGTTCAGTTGATGCCGGTGAGGAAACCTAGAGAAGCCCTAGCAGCACGGGGATGAGCTTATTAAAGGCCGAAGGCGCCGCCGCTGATGAGGATGAAGATACCCAGGCCGATTAAAACGATCGGGAACAGCACATGCTCCCAGCGTTCGAGAACCTCCGCGATGGGTGGACGGGTGGCCACGAACTTCGCCAACAGGACCAGGCCCGCCACCAGGATTAGAAAGACGACGCAGTAAATGATAACGGTGGCGGTATCCACGTTGAGAAAAACCGGGACATAGACGCCGATATTGTCGCCACCGTTGGCAAAGGTCACCCCGGCGACGATCAAGGCGCTTACGTTCTTTCCGCTGACTTTCGCGTCATCGTCTCCCTGCCAGGCTTGCCAGGCCGCCCACAGTCCCAGGGCCAGGGGGATCAGCCCGAAGTAGGGGATCGCCTCGGTGGGCAGGAAGGCATCCGCCCCTAGGGTGACCAGGATCGTGGCTGCGAGGATGCCCGCGAAACCAAGGTACTGCCCGGCCAGGATCCGCAGTGTGGTCCCTGCTTGGCTGGCCCCACGGGCGAAGAACAGCGAGAGCACGATGATGTCGTCGATATTGGTTGCGGTAAACAGACCAACCGCCCCCAGGAGACCAGTTACCACTTACCTGCTCCCCTCTCCGGTGGCGCACCCGGGCACGTCACATGCCGAGTCAATACACGGGGCATTCTCGTCGGCAGCCAGAGTGGTATCCAGCAGTGAGTTCAACGCCTGGACAAGATGGGCGTCGACGATCTCGTAGCGGGTCTTCCGCCCCTGCGGTTCGGCGACCACAATTCCGCAGTCCCGTAGGCAAGTGAGGTGGTTCGACACATTTGACCGCGTCAGTTCCAGCTCCCGGGCGAGAGCGGCCGGGTAGGCCGGGCCGCCCAGCAGGGTCAGGAGAATACGGGATCGGGTGGGATCAGCCATCGCCCGGCCCAATCGGTTCATCACGTCCAAGCGCGAAGAAATAGTCAGCATGCACTGGACTATACAGCGGCTGCTGAACTGTTGCCACGAGGGGCGAACGTCGGCCCGACGGTGTTGTGTTTCTGAGCCCGTTTTCGCGCGGCTTTAGTGTCTTCCCTTTTTGTGTTTGTGTGGTTGTTGAATCTGTGCCTGTGGCGCAACCTGCTTGCCCCCTACTTTTTACAAACCGTCGTGAACTTTAGTTCGCGACGGAGCTTTTAATGACCCCAGTTCGTGCCCGTCTAAGTGGGGCACACCTGCCAGCTCAGTGTGTTGTCCAGTGTGCAGACGTGGGCTCCCTTTTTTACTGACACCGGTAAAAGTCTGGTGGCCGTCTTACTGTCAATGCCTTTCACCACTGACCGCTCAAGTACCAGATTTCTCGCAGTAGAAAGCTCACGCTGGATGGTTGTCATGACCATACGGTTGTTCCATTTGGATCAGGTGAAGGCTCAGAATGAACGGTCATAGCAGTTGTTCAGGTGTGCCATTTGACACAGTAGAAAGCTCACGCTGGAGGGTTATCATGACCTCACAGGTGGGGCATTTGCCCCATGTGAAGGCTCACGCTGGCTAGTTGTTCAAGTGTTCCATTTGGATCAGTAGAAAGCTCTCTCAGGTGGAACATTTATTCCACGTGAACGTTCATGCTGATTATTGGACACAAGACTAGTTTCCGCGCCGGGCTGTGGCTTTAACTGCAGCGCTCGAATTCGGGCAATTGTCAGAACTAAGGGGTTTACCCTTTCGGATTTTAAATCCGACCCTTGGATTAATCGGGTTTCGCGGTCTCAAACCGCTAAATGTTCAATGCGCGTCAATGATTAACCCGCGTTTCAAACACGACCTACAGGAACAACCGTCATAGGGGGGCACGCTAACTGTTCCTCTCAAGGGGATGCGGCAACCGCACACCCTCCCAAACAGCTAGCGCCTAAATCAGAGATTTAGGCGCTCACCTACACTGCCACTGCGTGTACACGACTACCCTGAGGTCTAGAGCAGGGCTGGTTTCCCTGTTCCTTGAGGGTGGTCCACAGCCCGCTTATAGGGGTAATTGGTAACTATAAGGCAACATTTTTTACTGTTCGAATAGAAAAGCCGTCTGAACAGGTATTTTATTAGCACTTGTTCGATCCTCGGCGGCTCCACCAGACACACCCCGGTCATAACAGACCGGGGTTTCGTCGTACAAGCCATAATCCCCAGTCATCGACGTTGTATCGAACCTGCTTCAACAGTGTTTATGAGTGAGGTCGGGTTGGGCTAGGACGTGGCGAGGTCACAATATATTATCGACGCTGTGCAAATTCGTCGTCCGCAAAAATATGAGCCGACTCAAGAACCGGCTCCAGAGAGAAAGCCCATCCGAGGTGGACTTGGCATATCTCTCGGAATGATCTTTTTAGCGGCATGGGCGATTATTCGTTACACCTCGTCGAGTGTGCGGAATAAAGATCTCGGCAATTTGTTTGTCTGGCCTTTGGACTTTTCCATTTATTACAAGGCTGTCCAGCACGTTTCCGAGGGGCACAATTTGTATGGCAAGAACTATATTTTCAACTTGCCCTTTACCTACCCGCCCTTCGCGGCTGTTGCGTTTACCCCAATGACACTGGTTGACCGCAAAACACTTGCTGTGTATTGGCAGATAGGCTCCCTGGTTGTCCTTTGTGCGGTGATCATAGGGATTTTGAGACAACGCGGCTACAAATGGTCATTTTCGCTGATTATCATTTCTCTGGCCACGGTATTTGCTTCATTTAATCTCTCGCCAGTTCACGGCACCTTCTTTTTCGGCCAGGTCAATATTTACTTGATGGGCCTGGTGGCCCTGGACTTTCTTCGTCGCAAAACGAATTTCGGACGCGGAATAGGAACGGGCCTTGCCGCAGGTATAAAACTCACCCCCGCGTTCTCGGTGCTCGTTTTTATTCTTGAGCGACGTTGGAAAGCTTTAGTCACCGCTGTCGTCGTTTTTGCTGCAACGGTCGTTGCTGGGTGCCTCATCATTCCGGACGGAGCGAAGTATTGGACACATTACATGTTCAATACCGACCGAATCGGGCCCCAAAGTAATCCAGGGGCTCAGTCGCTTCGAGGAGTGCTGTATCGGCTAAATATTGACAACCAAATGACGGTGTGGATCGAGCTGTCGATCGCGATCGTCCTGGTGTTCTGCATTGCAGCCTATGGTGCTATTAAACGCGGTAACTTAGCGATGGCCATGTGCCTGTCGGGGATAACTGCACCAATTATTGCCCCATTTTCATGGTTCCACCATTGGGTTTTTCTCGTTCCCTTTGCAGTCTTGCTTATCGACGCCATTACGCGTGGTCTCACGGCGCCAATCGGGTTGATTCAGAACGAGCGTGTGCGATGGTCATTAGACCAGCTGGCGGGGTTATGTGCTGTGGCTCTTGTCAGCGTGATGTACATCCCATTTGTCAGTCAGTACAGCGTGCCGGCCTTCAAGCACTTCCAGGAGAATAAGCCCTCAGATCCAGCGATTATCCGTGGAAGTTTCGTCTACACCGGTATCGCTATTCTCGTTGTTGTTGCCTTGTGGTATTCGGCGGTTTTGGTTATCGACGCCATCCGCGGTCGCAATGAGCAGGCGGCGTCGCCAGAAAACACGTGGTTCGGCGACGGATCGGGCATGAGTAATCGGGAGCCTGTGGTTTTAGTGTCGCAGGGGCAAAGTGATTTCAGAGAGCATGAAGCTTGGGCCTATTACGGCCCAAATACCAGGTGATGCCCACCTCAAAGAGTTAGCCCCGCGAGGATGAAAAGAACCTGCGGCCACGTACACCCGCAATGATCATCATGATCCCAAAGGCGGCGAGCATGATGCCCATTAAGATGGTCAGGCTATACAGGCTCGTCAGAGGAGCGATGATAAATATGATTCCCAAAATGATGGAAAGGACACCGCTCCACGTCAGGTACCTGGACGTCTCGGACACTCGGGAAATCGCTCGGCCAGTGCTAAAAGTTGTTAGCCCCTGAGCTAAAGCGATGAAACCGATTGCAATGACGATGACCGCGCCAAAACTTTGTGGTGAGATAAGTGCGCCAATGCCGGCGAGTACCAAGAGAATGCCGAAAAAGGCACCGATTCCGGGGAGTACAGGCACGGATTTGGTTGTAAGTCCGAACCAAACAAGTGCGCCTCCCGCAAGAATGGAGAAGATCCCGGCGGCCCACGCGAAGACATTAATTCCAGCATGAGGCCAGACGGCCACAACGAGACCGATGATGGTTGCTAATACGCCTAGCAGGGCCAGCCACCCAGATCCTTTGGAAGCGACGGTGGCCATGGGGCTCTCGCTCATTAATGACCCCAACCCGCTAAAGCCGGAATTATTCTTGAATGCGGAGCCGTACGCTGAGGACCGCCCTTGGGTGCGGTTGTCACCAGATGAGGATGGATTGTTGTCGTTATTGTGCGGCGAACCGCCGTCAGCACGCCGGCCATCTGGGTCGTAGACGGCATCGGGCTCGAAGGGATCGTCAGGAGTACCTTTTCCTTTCTCGTTGTGACCGTGGGGTGTTGATGAATTGTCGGTCATGGCTCTCCTTTTCCATATTTTCTGTGAGACGGGTAACTCATCGGCTTGCTTGGTTATCATTTTATAGGTTTTTGTACATTGCGGAACTTATCTACGGAATCCAGGGGGGTCAAAAGCACCGACGAGGTGGGTATCGACGATTCCCAATGCTTCCATAAGTGCAAACATTGTGGTCGGACCGATAAAAGAAAAACCCTTCTTTTTCAAGTCGTTCGCTAGTGCCGTTGATTCTGGCGTACGCGAAGGGATGTCGGACAATCGGAAAGGCCTGGGCAGTGACGTGGAAGCATAAGACCAGACCACGTCGGAAAGATAAGAATTTTCTTCGTGGAGTCTAAGAATTGCCTGTGCGTTCCTAATGGTTGCTCGAATTTTTCGCTCATTACGAATGATCTTTGGGTTTGTCATGAGCAACGCCACCTTGTCGTCGTCGAAAGTACCGACAATGTCTGGATCAAAGTTGGCGAATGATTCTCGAAAAGCTGGTCGTTTACGCAAGATGGTGGACCACGATAATCCAGATTGAAATGCCTCTAGAGTGAGGCGCTCGAACACACCCGATTCTGTCTTTACTGGTACGCCCCATTCCGTGTCGTAATACTCCATCAGCAGCGGGTCCGACGCTGCCCACGGAGGACGTGCTCGCCCGTCTTCCCCAATTACGAGGTCAGGAGAACGGCGATTCTGCGCGGTATCCCCATTGTGTAGACCAGACATACTTCGAGTGTGGCATATCGTGAGCGCGATATGTTTCAGCAACGGCTCTGTCTTCCCAGAGGGGGCGATCACCGCCAGTCGGTTCCCTGCTCCTTGAGGAATGCCGCACATTGCTCCGCATTTGCTTTCAAGCGCGGGTCCCAGTCGAGGTAAGCCTTGGTCTCGCGGGCAATGAGTCCGGATAGCACGAGAAGACCGATCAAGTTAGGAATGGCCATCAGACCGTTCGCGAGGTCGGCGAAGGTCCATACCGTGCTCAGTTCTGTCGTCGCACCGACGAACACAACGGCGGTGAACACCATCCGGTAGGGGAGGGATCCCCAGCGTCCGAATGCACGCTGCGCGCATCGTTCGCCGTAGTAGGACCACCCCAAGATCGTGGAAAAGGCGAAGAACACGATGGACAACGACACGATTGTTCCACCCCATTGGCCGGGCAGAGCGGTGGAAAACGCGTCGGCTGTCATAGTGCCGGCAGCATCTTCACCGTGGTCCCACACCCCCGTGGTAATGACGACGAGCCCGGTGAACGTCACCACGATGATCGTGTCGATAAAGGTCTGAGTCATAGACACGAGGCCCTGTCGCACCGGGTGAGTGGTTTTCGCAGCTCCAGCGGCGATAGCTGCAGAACCCATACCGGATTCGTTAGAGAAGATACCGCGCGCAACACCCATTTGGATGGCAATGATGATCGACGATCCAGCGAATCCGCCAACCGCGGCGGTACCCGTGAAGGCGTCGGTAAAAATGAGGCTGAGTGCGTGAGGAATCTGGTCAGCTTTCATAGCGAGAACCACCGTGCCGCCGACGATGTACACCAGGATCATGAGCGGGACGAAGCCGGATGTGATCTTCCCGATCGCTTGGATTCCACCGAGCAATACCGCGCCGATCAGGATAAACATGAAGATTCCGGATACCCATGGGTCAATCTGGAACGAGTTCTCAAGCCCCGTCGCAATAGCGTTGGCCTGGGTCAAGTTGCCGATACCGAAGCTGGCGATGATCGCGGCGATGGTGAAGAACCATCCTAAAAATGCGCCGAAACCGTTGGGGATTCCTTTGGTGAGGTATCGCATCGGGCCACCGGACATATTGCCCTGCCGGTCGGTTTCGCGGAACCGCACCCCAAGGAAGGCTTCGGAATACTTCGAGGCCATCCCCACGAGGCCGGTGATCCACATCCACACCAACGCGCCGGGGCCACCCACGGAAATAGCCGTCGCGACACCAACGATATTACCGACGCCGACGGTCGCGGCGAGGGCCGTCGTCAAGGCTTGGTACTGCGTGATGTCGCCTTCTCCGCCATCGTCTTCGCGGTCGAGGAGCCCCAGCCGCAGGGCTGAGAAAAGTTTGCGGAACTGCACGGCTCGTAGGCGGTAGGTGAGCCATAGGCCGGTCCCCAGCAGCAGGGGGATGAGGACGAATGGGCCCCATACGACGGAGTCGACGTCGGAAAGCCAGGAGGAGAAGGAATCCATGGATAAGAAGATACAGATTGGCTGTGAGAAAACTTATTAAATCCTCGGAAAACGTGAAGAATTAACATAGTTGTAGCATCACGACACGTTAGCGACATGGTTGTTACCAGGCTCAATCGAAAAAGGAGAGTGCCGACGAGAAAAACGTCGGGAAAAACATCCAGGAGCGGGTTACCGTGGTGCTGCGCGTGAGGCTATGCTAGAGCTCCATTGCGAGGCGCCCGGAAAAGGATGTGCCGGTCACAGGAAAGATGGAAGTACATGGATACGGTGGTGCAGAGCGGAAACGTGGGCTCACAAGGCGGCCATAAGTCTCTCATTCTCGATATCATCAGCTTGATTACTCGGCTGGCTATGGCTGCGGTCTGGATTATCAGCGGAATTTCGAAACTGCGTGATTCACTGCAAACTCAGCAAGCAATCAATGCTTATGAAATTCTTCCGAGAGATGTCATTTCACCACTCGCGGCAGGGCTGCCGGTGTTCGAAATCGCGCTGGGCGTGCTGTTGCTTCTCGGGATTTTCCTGCGCCCAGCTGCGGTGATCTCCATTGGTCTGTTGACCGTATTTATTATCGCGATCATTTCCGCTTGGGCCCGGGGACTCAGCATTGATTGCGGATGTTTCGGCGGTGGCGGAGCGAATCCCAACGCGGGACCCTCCACCTATCTGACCGAGATAGGACGCGACCTCGGGTTTATAGTACTTTCGGTATGGACCGTGTGGCGGCCGTATAAGAGGTTCGCATTGCATCCGTAGTTTTCACTGCGGGGTTCCAAAGATGGCACCGGTGGGTTCCATCCATGAAAGGAATCCGTAAACTAGGTAAAGCTATGGGCGCGATGCTGGTTCGCGTCACCATGTGAAAAGTAAACTGCGAGGACTTCATTGAGTAGTAACAAGATTAAAGCACCAAATGAGAAAAATAACGGTTTTATCTGGGCGATCGCCGTCATCGTTATTATTATCGCCGTGGTGATTGGCTTTGTCATTATTAATGACAAGAACAACAGCTCGTCCTCAAGCGACGCCGCGAAAGATCAAGCCGATGTCACCGCAGAGTTCAATCTTGACGGCTCGACAGCGAACTTCAAGAGCAGCGATGCGAAATCAGACGTTCCCACCGTCGATCTCTATGACGACTTGACGTGCCCTCACTGTGCTGACTTGGAATCGAGTACTGGACAGTCTCTCCTCGACGCTGTTAACCAGGGGAAACTGAACCTGAACATCCGCACGATGAACTTCCTGGATAAAGGCCAGAACGGAAAACTTGATGAGCAGGGGCCAGCAACCAAGGCTTTGACGGCGCTGTATGCGGTGGCCAAGTCCGGTGACGGAAAACTGTATTGGAACTACCGAGCCAGCCTATTTGAAAACCAGGAGAAAGTTTATGGCTCATGGGGCTATGACAACTTTGCAGACCTTGCCAAGGATATGGGTGCATCCAAGGGCGTTGTGAAAGACATCAAGGACGCGAAATACCACAAGGACGCCCTGAAAATGGCCGAGGACAATGAAAAGAAGTTGACCGAGGAAGGCGATGGGCAGGTTTCTAGCCCGCGCGTCTTCGTCAATGGTAAAGAGCTCAAGTTGCAGTCCTCTGACCAGCACGCATTCGAGGATTGGGTCCCTCAGGCTGAAACAGGCAAGGTCGAATAAACGATATTCGCTGATCCTATAGGGACTTTCGGTTAACGTCCGGAACCTCGTTTAAGGCGCACCATAAGGGAGCCAGTCAAAAAGGAGACTGGTTCCCTTTTTCTATGTCCGACTTGTTCTCGTTGGCGTCTTCGGTGGCGGATACGCTCACCGCTTTGGCGTAATACGTTGACCGGTTGTGAAAAGCCCCCACGTGGGGATACGAGGGTGCAGCTTTCGTCGAAAAGGGGGAAACTGGGGGATGAAAGTTTGTATTGTCGCCAATTATCAGCGTTGTCTTATCTCTGAGGAGGCCCATCATGGCACACCCCCGCGCTGGCCAGCTAGCTCAGCACGAGGATCTTATTGACCTCGCCGAACTTGTCACTGCGTATTACACGAAGCATCCGGATCCGGAAAACATCGATCAGCAGGTCGTTTTTGGCACGTCGGGGCACCGGGGGTCATCGCTGGACACCGCCTTCAATGAGGATCACATTCTTGCGACGACGCAGGCCATCGTCGATTACCGCAAAAAGGAAGGCATCGACGGCCCGCTCTTCGTCGGGCGGGATACGCATGGTTTGTCAGAGCCGGCGATGATTTCTGCTCTGGAGGTCCTCGTCGGCAATAAAGTGACGACGCTTGCGGATTCGGCGGGGAAGTACACGCCGACGCCTGCTGTGTCCCACGCGATTTTGACGCATGAGCACCCGAAGGCTGATGGCATTGTGATCACGCCGTCCCACAATCCGCCGCGGGATGGGGGCTTTAAATACAATCCGCCGACGGGTGGTCCTGCCGGGACGGATGCGACGGGGTGGATCGCGGATCGTGCCAATGAGTACATCGCGCAGGGGCTCAAGGGAGTCACGCGCACCCCTGTCAGCGGTGTGACGGATTGGGGCGATTACCTCAAGCCCTTCGATTTTATGTCGGATTACATTGATGACCTTCCGTCGATCGTGAACCTTGATGCCATTCGCGACGCGGGGGTCCGCATTGGTGCTGACCCGATGGGTGGCGCATCGGTTGATTACTGGGGTGCGATCGCGGATAAGCATCGGCTGGATCTCACCGTGGTCAATCCGCTGGTCGACGCGACATGGCGGTTCATGACCTTGGATACCGACGGTAAAATCCGCATGGATTGCTCCAGCCCGAACTCCATGGCGTCCTTGGTGCATAATCGCGACAAGTACGATATCGCGACGGGTAACGATGCCGATTCTGACCGCCACGGCATCGTCACTCCCGACGCCGGCCTGATGAATCCGAACCACTATCTGGCCGTCGCCATTGATTACCTCTTCGCGCATCGCCCGCAGTGGGCGGACTCGACGGCCGTCGGGAAGACGGTGGTGTCGTCATCGATGATTGACCGTGTCGTCGAGAAACTCGGCCGTAAGCTTGTTGAAGTTCCTGTTGGGTTTAAGTGGTTTGTCCCGGGGCTGATTTCAGGTGAGATCGGCTTTGGCGGGGAAGAGTCGGCGGGGGCTTCCTTCCTTCGTTTCGATGGAACCGTGTGGTCGACAGATAAGGACGGGCTGATTCTTAACCTGCTGGCCAGCGAGATCAAAGCGGTCACGGGGAAGACGCCGTCCGAACGGTATGCGGAATTGGCGGAGGAGTTCGGCGCTCCGGCCTATGCGCGTACCGACGCCGAGGCCAACCGTGAGCAGAAGGATCGGCTGAAGAAGCTGTCTCCGTCGGATGTCACCGCAACGACCCTGGCGGGGGAGGAGATCACGAACAAGTTGACCGAAGCGCCTGGTAACAATGCGGCGATTGGTGGTCTGAAAGTCGTGACCGAGAACGCGTGGTTCGCTGCTCGGCCGTCGGGCACCGAGGATAAATACAAGATCTATGCGGAGTCCTTCAAGGGCGACGATCACTTGGCCGAAGTTCAGCGCGAGGCGCAGCAGCTCGTTGAGGACGTGCTAGGCAAGTAAAGGCCTGGGCATATACGACAAAATCCCTGGTCATCGCTGACCAGGGAATCTTTGTGGAGCTAACGGGACTCGAACCCGTGACCCCCACACTGCCAGTGTGGTGCGCTACCAGCTGCGCCATAGCCCCTTAGACCACGATTAATTTACTCATCGGAACGATATTAGACAAATCACCAGGTGGGTACGTTGATTTCGCCGGCAGCCCGTTGCCAATGAGTCACCAACGAGTTGATAGAACGTCGGCGCGAGTGCGCAATTTTTATCGGTCTGGGTCCTCGTTTTCCGCGTACACTGAGTGTGTAAGTAAGTGTCTACTCACTTGGTGTGTCGTTCTGGGCGCTTACCCCCGATATCGATGTCATGTTGCTTCGAATGAGTGGGGAAGCAGCGTTACGGAAGGATTCATGATGCAGAAGGTCGCATTCATCACCGGCGCTGGTCAGGGCATTGGTGAGGCTATCGCAAAGCGCTTGGCCAACGATGGTTTCGCCACCGCAGTCGCGGACTTTAACAATGACACGGCGGAAAAAGTCGCCAACGACATTTCGGCGCAGGATGGCGGCAAGGCCGTCGCCGTGCACGTTGATGCGTCGGATCGCGATTCCGTCTTTTCCGCTGTCGACGAGACCGTCGAGAAACTGGGGCGTCTGGACGTCGTCGTTAATAATGCTGGTCTTGGTCCGACGACGCCGCTGGAAGACATCACCCCCGAGCTGTACCACAAGGTTTTCGACGTCAACGTCGGCGGAACCCTGTGGGGAATCCAGGCCGCGATGAAGTACATGAAAGAGACCGGCGGGAAGATCATCAACGCGTCGTCGCAGGCAGGCCAGGTGGGCAACCCGGAATTGGCTGTTTATGGTGCGACGAAGTTCGCTATTCGGGGTATTACGCAGACCGCTGCTCGTGATCTCGCGAAGTATGGGATCACGGTGAACGCGTACTGCCCGGGCATTGTGGATACGCCGATGATGCGTGGCATTGCTCAGGAAGTTGCTGATAATGCGGCCAAGCCATTCGAATGGGGCATGGAACAGTTCGCGCAGAACATCACCCTGGGTCGTTTGTCGAAGCCTGAGGATGTGGCCGCGTGTGTGTCCTATCTTGCCGGCCCGGATTCGGATTACATGACCGGGCAAGCGCTCCTGATTGATGGTGGCATGGTCTTCAACTAGGCTTGCTAGCTGCAGTTTTACCAGTCAGTGGGGTGTGGGAATACTTTTCATGATGTTTTGTTGATATGTCATGTAAACGGTTTTACCCATTATCGAGGGAAGGATTGAACGATGCAGTTCGGACTATTCACTGTTAGCGACATCACTACGGATCCCACCACCGGAAAGGCGCCCACCGAGCATGAGCGCATCCTGGCGTGGGACGCGATGGCCAAGAAAGCGGAAGAAGTTGGCTTAGATGTTTTCGCTATCGGCGAGCATCACAATCCTCCGTTCTTCTCCTCGAGCCCTACGACGGCACTGGCGCACCTCGCGGCCAAGTATCCGAAACTCCTGTATTCAACGTCGACGACGCTGATCACCACAAATGATCCGGTGAAGATCGCTGAAGACTACGCCATGCTGCAGCACCTCACTGACGGCAACATCGATCTCATGATGGGTCGTGGTAACACCGGTGCGGTGTACCCGTGGTTCGGAAAAGATATCCGCAAGGGTATTCCGCTGGCCATCGAAAACTATCACCTGCTGCGTCGGCTATGGCGTGAAGAGGTGGTGAACTGGAAGGGCGAGTTCCGCACCTCGCTCCAAAGCTTCACGAGCACCCCGCGGCCGTTGGACGATACGCCACCATTTGTGTGGCACGGTTCCATCCGGTCGCCGGAAATCGCCGAGCAGGCTGCGTATTATGGCGATGGTTTCTTCCACAACAACATTTTCTGGAATATCGAGCACACCCAGCAGATGGTGAAGCTCTACCGCGAGCGCTATGAGCACTACGGGCACGGATCTGCAGACCAGGCAATCGTCGGCCTTGGTGGTCACGTCTTTATGGCGGATACCGAAGCAGAAGCAAAGAAGTTCTTCCGCCCCTACTTTGATAACGCCCCGGTCTACGGACATGGTCCGTCGCTCGAAGAGTTCGAAGCCATGACACCGTTGATGGTGGGCACACCGGAGCAGGTGATCGAGAAATACCTCGGGTACGCCGATGCGGTCGGGGACTATCAGCGTCAGCTATTCCTGGTGGACCACGCTGGTGTTCCGCTGGAGAACGTGCTGGAGCAGATCGAAATCCTGGGTAAGGAAGTTGTTCCGGTGTTGCGTCGCGAGTTTGAGGCACGACGTCCGGCGCACGTCCCGTCAGATCCGCCGACGCACGCATCGCTGGTTGCTGAAGGCCCGGATTCCCCGTTCCATCTAGTTCAGCCGGTTAAGGCACGTGAAGAAAATAGTTAAGCTACCGTGCATTCTTAGCTAGCTATTAATACATCGGCGAACCAGAAAGGCGTAACGGATAATGAAGAAAGTCGCGGTTATTAACGCAGGGGTGGGAACGCCCTCGAACACCAAGATGCTCATTGATTCCATTACTGGCGCATTAGAGTCTCAGGTGTCCAAGCGTGGCGATGCGGTCGAGATTGAGATCATTAACCTGCGGCCCCTTGCTAACGAACTAGCCACAGTGATGACGACCGGTATGGCCGGTGAGAAACTCACACAAGCGAAGAAAACGCTCTCCGCTGCCGACGGTGTCATCGCGGCCTCTCCGGTCTTTACCTCGAGCTACACCGGGTTATTCAAGATGTTCATGGATTCCCTGGATACCAATGCTCTCAACGGCATGCCGGTGCTGATCGCGGCGACAGCGGGTACTCCTCGGCATGCGCTTATGCTCGACTACGCGATGCGCCCGCTGTTTACATACTTGCGCGCCACCGTCATGCCCACGGGTGTCTTCGCAGCTACCGAGGATTTCGGCCAAGAGACTGACCTCACGCGCCGGGCCAATCGCGCAGCGTCTGAGCTTGCTGGTTATCTCTTGGCGACGACGGGAGCCGTGGAAGGATTTGGCCCTGACCTGACGGAGTCGGCCCCCGAGCGCAAGGACGGCGTCAACGTTTACCACTCCCGCGATTTTGAGGATCTCTTACGCGGTCACGAGGGGTAACCGCCGGTGAGGGGCGCCGCGAGAATAAATCCCCGGTGAGTTTGAACTGGCCCCGGTGAGGTAGACCCCGGCGAGCTAGAGTTCCTCAGTCGCTTTCACAGCAATGTCATCCTCGCCCGGCTTTGACGGGGCGGGGATTTCTTGTGCTTCATCAGCGCTAATTCGGCGTTCCCGCGTTCGAGGCTCCAGCGAGACCGGACGCCCGGTTTCCAGCGATTCCTTCACTGCTTCACAGACGCGGATATCGAGCAGACCCTCCTCGCCGTCGGGCTCAGGCTGCTTATTCTCGCTGACGCACGTCAGGAAATACCGCGTCTCACCAGCGAATTGATCCTTAGCGTCGTAGTGCCATTCCTCGGTGGTGTCGGTACCGCTGCCTTCTTCGTCGGCAATCGACACAGTCGCGTGAAGGTCAGAGCCTTCACCCCACATGTACGACGACGGGGACACCACCGTCCCCTTGGAGGCTGCCAGCGTGAAGCCCTCGGCTGAGGATGTCGAGTAGCTCGCCGTGAATTGGGCGGTTCGTCCGCTGTCGAATCCAAGGGAAACGCTGACCGTGGGGGTGGTGTCCAGGCCGGTGCCCTCGTGGTGGCCGCCGATTGCGTAGACGGTCGTCGGTTCTTCTTCATACAGATTGCGAACCATATTGAGCGCATAGACCCCGAGATCGGGGACCGGGCCACCCCAGAATCCGTGGTTGGCTCGGTGATTCTCCGGGTTAATCGTGTGGCCGAACTGCGACGTGAAGTAACGCGCATCGCCGAGTTTGCCAGAGCGGACGAGCTCGACCAGGTCAATCATGAACGGGTCGGTATGCATCCGATAGGCAAGCATGAGCGTCGTGCCCGTTTCCTTGGCCGCATCGATCATAGCCTGACAATCCTCGACCGACGGAGCCATTGGCTTTTCACACAACACGGGAATGCCCGCGTGAAGTGCGGGAATTGTGAATTCGCGATGGCGATCAACCGGCGTCGCAACGTAGACAGCGTCGATATCGCCGGAGTTGAGGAGGTCCTGGTATCGGTCATAGGAATAGCCAGGGACGTCATAACGCTCGGCCTTTGCGGGATTCGATGTAACGACGGCGGCTAGCTGCGCCTCTGGTAATTGCGCGAGTCCAGGAAGGAAGGCTTGTTGCGCGATCTGCCCGAGCCCGACGACGGCGAAGTAGTAGGGGTGGTCGGGTGATCCTGGTTTGTTTGATGATGTGTTTTCCAACGTCTTATCCGACATAGACGCCAGGGTAGGTCTGAATCCTCGATCGCGTCGAGATATTAAATGAGAAATTATTATGCGTATTTAAAAAGTTAGGCTAATCTACACACATCTCCCTTTTTGTTCAAGGTTAAACTGCACATAGGTGGCGCCCCTCATGTCCTCCAATCGCCTGGGTCCAGATCAGTCCAGCCCGTCAGAATTCGATCCATCCCAGCCAGGCTCCGATGGCGAGCCAAGTTACAGCGACCAGCTCAATAATGATCCGACGGAAAACTTCAGCATGGAAGAGAGTGCGCAGCAGAGCGGCGTGAACCGTCGCGTGAACTGGCCGACCGTCATGATGGCAGGCGGAGTTGCGGCTATCGTCGCGGCGGTCATCCTGGCGATCGGCGTTGTCGGTTTGTCCCGCCACGGAGACGATGATTCAGCCGCCTACGTCGCGGAAGAGACCACCGATGCGCAGGGGCACAAGGTCATCAAGAAGTCGCCAGTCCCGTCAAGTGCGAAGAAATCGAAAGATGCCTCCAGTAAAAACGGGCACGATAAGAACGGGAATAACAAGGGATCCACTGGTGGTGCCCTGGGCGCTCCCACTGAGGGGAAGAAAGCGTCGTCGTCGGGCGGGAATTTGGAATCACGGTCGGGGTCTGGATCGAATGACAGTGATAATGGTTCGGACTCCGATTCATCTCAGAATGGGCAGGATGAGTCCAATGCCGGGGATGACGACTCCGACGATAGCGGCGTATCGGACTCGGATTCCGGAAACCGCAGGTGGACGCCCTCGTCACCACTGCCGGCTAACTACACGGTGACGGACCCCAATCCTTCGCTCGACGAACTCAATGGGATTGTTTACTTCCTGACTGCTACCGATGCCTCGGACGAAGCCAAGAAAGCGAATATTGAGGCACCCGATGCCGTGGTCGTTCCAAAGACTGTCTCGAGGATCGGTCTATTCCGCGCGCCACGCGGTGGTAGCCGGCTGACGGGGCCCATGGAGCGAAACGGCGACACCATTACTGTTCAGCTTCACTCTTTCTCTGCGGGAATTCCCGACATTTCAATGCCTATCAACTTTGTTTACAAGGATGGAAATTGGCGGTTGGCTAGTTCATCAATGTGTCAAGGTGTGAAAACCGTTGGTCTCCCGATTTATTGCAACGCTTAGGGAAAACGCTGAGGTTATCGGCGTCATGAGTGTTCAGAAAAGGTCAGCGTCGTGATTCTGCTGGATAACATTCGTTATGAAGTCGGCTCAGGTAGCCGTCGGTTCTTGTCCAGAACGGCGAGTAGTAAACGCCGCGGATCAGGCGCACATCGCGGATCGGCTCAGGGCCGGAGCGTAGCCACACGGGGCAGGTGGCTCGACTTCGCGTTGTCCGATGTGTCACTGCGTTTTGATAATTCCACGATCACGTATCTCGTTGGCCTTAATGGTGTGGGCAAATCGACGCTGTTAAAGATCATGGCCGGAATTGTGCCTGTCGCGTCGGGAACGGTCAGCGTGGATGGCGTCGATCCGCGGAAATGGGACGGGCCCGGCCGCTCATTGGGGGTGTTCCTGGATACAACGGCGAGCGAAATGAAGCAGTCGGGGCGTCATCATTTGCATTGGGTAGCGTCGGCAAAAAGACTGTCCTGGGATGAAGCCGACGACATGATTATGCGGGTCGGGCTTGGGGCCGTGGCGGATAGGCCAGTGCGTAGTTATTCGCTCGGGATGCGTCAGCGGTTGGGCGTTGCGACTGCGCTGCTCGGGTGGCCGCGGAACATCATTATGGATGAGCCGATGAATGGCTTGGATCTCGCGGGCATGTTGTGGTTGCGGTCCTTGATGCGGGATCTGGCCGAGCGCGGTCACTGCGTTGTGGTGGCGTCGCATCATTTCGCGGATGTGGAGCGGACTGCGGACAGGGTGGTTCTGCTTGAAGGCGGGACGATTGTGTCGCAAGGTTCGGTTCGCGATGTTGTCGGGACTCATGCGTCGTTGGAAGAAGCTTTTATCGACGCGATTCCCCGCGCGCTCAATCACGCGGTCGCTGTTGGCCACAACGGCGCGGAGCCCGTCGGCCGCAATAATGCTGGTAGGGGGAGTGGTCATGCCCGGCAGATCTGATAGCGCTCAGATCAACAGTGCCGCGCGAAAGTCGGGGCTGTTCCCCTGGCGCGCGTTCTATTCCGCATGGGCTTCAGAGTGGGTGCGGCTAAGCGGCTGGCGAGGACCTTTCATACGTGTCCTCGTGCCATTGGGCATCGTTCTGCCCTTGGTGGTGACGCTGGTTATCGGCGGTGTCGCGGAATCGCTGCACGGTAACGGTGGCTTGATTCAGGTTCGCGAAGTATCGACGACGAACGCGAACTATTGGGTGATCTACTTGGGAATCACCATGTATGCCGTCGTCGCGACCTACGCGCAGGCCTCCTCGATGCGAGGGCCTGTTGGCGAGCTGGACTCCGTGCTGCACCCACGACCAGTCCCGTCGATCATCGCTCGCTGGCTGGTCGTGTCTGTTGCTGCGGCCATCGGGTCGTTTTTCTCCGTCCTCATGGTGATGGTTGCCTTGCCGGCGTTATATCCGCAGGTGTACGGGTCTGTGTCCGCCTCAAGCGTCGAGGGCGTGCGGTTCTTGTGGGCGGCGCCGCTCTATGCGGTCGCAGCGTGTGGGATTGGTGTGGGAATCGGTGCGCTCGTTGCGGTCCCGGCGGCCGCGATTACCGTTATCACGGTGTGGTCGCTCTTGATCGAGAACGCTGTCGTGTTCGTCCCTCACGGGGGTGAACTTGTGGGGTGGATGCCGTTTCTGAACGGAATTTATGGCACAGGCCAAGAGATAGCTCTCGAGCCACCGTGGAGCAGTAACGGCTCGTTGCTCTACGTCATGGGGTGGGCTGCAGTGATTATGCTTTTGGGTATCTGCTCAGCGGTTAGACGGTCCCGTCGACCCCGCTAACCGACGCGTAACGTACACCATGACTAGGGCGTTCCTCGTGTCGGGACGGCACCCGAAAGGGGGATTTCGCTGTGACGAACGTGTTTTTAGAGCAGAATAGACACATGAGCGACGAGAACATCATCACTGAACTGTCCGACGAGGAAGTCTTCGACTTTCTCTCTTCTGTAAAGCTAGGGCGCCTGGTTGTCAGGTCCGGTGAGGACATTGACATTTACCCGGTCAATTATGTTGTTGATCCCGGCGACGGCGAGCGTCCAAAGTCCGTCCTTTTCCGCACGTCAGAGGGGTCAAAGCTGGTCTCGCTGACCGTCAACGATAAGGTTCTTTTCGAGGTTGACTCTTTCGACGAGTCCGATGCCACATCGGTCGTCATTCGCGGTCGCGCACATCGTTTGACCAGCACGGCAGAGATCAACGAAGCAGACAAACTTGAGCTCAAACCGTGGCTTCCCACGTTGAAATACAACTATGTGCGGGTCGTCCCAGACTCCGTGTCAGGCCGTCACTTCAAACTCGGCGACGAACCTGACCGGTACATGAGCACGAAGTACTAGCACAGATTATTGCTTCCACCATGTGTCGGTAGGGGCCACCGGCATGCTGCGCTTATGGCGGCTCACCGTGTAGAGATGCTCGATGCGGTCGATGGCTTCCTGCGGCAGCCCGTCGACGCCTTCGAGGTAATCGTCGATCTGTGAGTAGGTCACGCCGAGTGCGTCTTCATCGGGCAGCGCGGGGCGGTTGTCTTCCAGGTCCGCTGTGGGAACCTTGCTCCACGTGCTGGGGGGCGCGCCGAGTTCCTGAAGTAGCGCTGCACCCTGCCGTTTTGTCAGGCCTGAGAGCGGGAGAATATCCGCGCCGCCATCACCGTACTTGGTGTAAAAACCGGTCACGGCTTCTGCGGCATGGCCAGTGCCGACGACGAGGAGGCCAAGCTGCCCGGCCGCCGCATATTGGGCGACCATGCGGATGCGCGCTTTGACATTTCCCCGGTTGAAATCGGTAAGACAGTGAATTCCTAGCGACGCCGATACCGTCTTTGTTAACGCTTGGGTAGCATCTTTGATATTGATGGCGACGGTCCGATCGGGCTCGATGAAGTTCAGAGCGCGCTGGGCGTCGTCCTCATCTGCCTGCTCTCCGTAGGGGAGCCGTACCGCGTGGAAGCGTACCTTGGTTCCTTCTTGCTCGCGGACACGCTCGACGGCGAGCTGGGCCAGGCGGCCGGCTAGCGTCGAATCCTGGCCTCCCGAAATGCCCAGGATAAAGCCCCTAGCCTCCGTGGAGATAAGGTACTCAGCCAGGAATGAAACTCGTCGTCCGATTTCTTCCTGTGGATCAATGGGGGACTGGACGCCGAGGGAGCGTCGTATGTCGTCGCGAAGATCGCTTGTCATTCCCCCATGGTAAAACGGTTGGGCAGCTGATGTACACCGGTGTCGGTAATTGACGTACACCGGTGTGGGGTAGGTGAGGAATTGGGCATAAAGTTTTGGATTTCGGCCTGGTCGCGGTACCATAGCGGTTCGTGTCATAGTCATGTGGGTGAACTGCGATGATTTCGCAGGAATTATCCACACCAGACTGTGTTGTGTAGTGGCCGATCACCACAGGTGGTTGGCTTTTACTAGCCCAGCCGACGAAGAAAGGAGCGCCCGATGAAGGTCCGTAAGTCCCTTCGGTCGCTGAAGAACAAGCCGGGCGCTCAGGTTGTGCGCCGTCACGGCAAAGTTTTTGTGATCAACAAGAAGGATCCTCGTTTCAAGGCCCGCCAGGGTTAATTGACTCAGTAGCCGTCGCCAGCAGGCAGCAAAAGCTGTATAGAAAGCGACGGTCGACATTGAGCTGAGCGCTGAAGAAGCGCCGAACCGGCAGCTTTCCGTTAGGAAGGTTGCCGGTTTTTGCGTTTCGCTGGCAGGGTGGTCCGGAAGCGCTCTGCTTCCTGGGGGAGGCATCGTGCTTCACGGATGACGTTGTGCACTCCGTCGATAATGAACATCTATGTAGCAAAACTGATGCTTAAGTCGGTGCGGCATACATGTAGTGATTCGTAATAGTGACGACCTTGGAATTTCGTCTTTGTAATTACTACATATAGTGGTGGTGCGCCGATTTAAATTCTATCTATTGTGTTTTTGTCGTCGGTGGGATAGAGTTAATTCCCGTTGCACGGGCCGAACAAAGGGTGAGGATCCGCAGGATAATCACCTCGTTCTCGCGGTAAAAGTGCCCGTCGATAAACAATTGCCGCAGCAAAAGTAGTGCATCAACAGAGGGAGAATTTTCTATGGCCGTCACCGTCTATACCAAGCCCGCCTGTGTTCAGTGCACTGCTACAAAGAAGGCTCTCGATCGTGCAGGCGTCGACTACGAAACTGTCGATATCACCATGGACAGCGACGCTCGCGACTACGTGATGGCTCTGGGCTACTTGCAGGCCCCTGTCGTTGTCGCTCAGGATGAGCACTGGTCGGGGTTCCGCCCGGATCGTATTAAGAGCCTGGTTACCTCCGCTGCATAGAGCGCCGCTGCACACGTCGTCGCCGTTCGACGAGGACTTGCGTGGCGCGAAATCTTATCTTTTGGTTGTTCTGCAGAGTTAATAGGCGGTTCCCTGCAATGCGTGGCCCCGCCTTATTTTCATTTTTCTTTCCATTTTAACAGTTTCAGTCACCAGAAAAGATGAAAAATAATCATGTACCTCGTCTATTTCTCTTCGGCGACGAATAACACGCAGCGGTTCGTCGATAAGTTGGGTATGCGTGCAGACCGGATACCGCTTCGACGTACCGAACCTGACCTGATCGTCGACGAGCCGTATGTGCTGATATGCCCAACATATGGTGGTGGGGCGTCGATAAGCCGGCAGGAAACGAGGCCTGTGCCAACCCAGGTGATTCATTTCCTGAACAACGAGCAAAACCGCAGCTTGATTCGGGGTGTTATCGCATCGGGTAACACCAATTTTGGTCCAGATTATGGCGTCGCGGGCGATATTATCGCAGAAAAGTGTCATGTTCCTTATCTTTATCGGTTCGAATTGATGGGAACCCAGGAGGACGTGGCCATCGTGAAACAGGGCCTCACCGCGTTTGAGGCCAATGGGATGAGGCGGCACGCAGCATAAGTAATGCGAACCGCCTGTATGAACTCTCATCACAGACCGAACATCAATCACGAAACGTCAGTACAGAAGTTCCCCCTCAACAATTAGGAGATTCTAGGTGTCAGATCTCGGCAAAACAGTAGCAGAACCTGTTCGGTCTACAGAGCAGTTAGATTTCCATGCTCTCAATGCCATGCTTAACCTCTATGATGAGAATGGCAAGATTCAGTTCGACAAAGACCGCGAAGCGGCTAATCAATTTTTCCTTCAGCACGTTAATCAGAACACGGTGTTTTTCCATGATTTGGAAGAAAAATTTGATTACTTGATCAAGAACAACTACTACAACGGTGACGTTGTCGAGAAATATGAATTTTCCGACATCAAAGATCTGTTCAAGCAAGCCTATAGCTATAAGTTTCGCTTCAAGACGTTCCTAGGCGCATACAAGTATTACACTTCATACACGTTGCGTACTTTTGACGGGAACCGTTACTTAGAGCGCTATGAGGACCGAGTATGCATGGTTGCCTTGGGGCTTGCCGATGGTGACATTTCTCTAGCACGTCGTCTCGTCGATGAAATTATTCAGGGCCGTTTTCAGCCGGCAACCCCGACGTTCCTCAACATCGGCAAAGCTCAGCGTGGTGAACCAGTTTCATGCTTCCTTCTCCGCATTGAAGACAATATGGAGTCGATTGGTCGCTCTATCAACTCTGCTTTGCAGCTATCTAAGCGTGGCGGGGGAGTAGCGCTCCTGCTGTCTAACCTGCGTGAACAGGGCGCCCCGATCAAGAAGATCGAGAACCAATCGTCCGGCGTCATTCCAGTAATGAAGCTCCTGGAAGATTCCTTCTCTTACGCCAACCAGTTGGGTGCGCGTCAGGGAGCTGGGGCAGTTTACTTACACGCACACCATCCGGATATTTTGCGCTTTTTGGACACCAAGCGTGAAAATGCGGACGAAAAGATCCGTATTAAAACGTTGTCACTGGGTGTAGTTATCCCCGATATTACGTTTGAATTGGCCAAGCGTAATGATGATATGTACTTGTTCTCGCCGTATGACGTTGAACGAGTCTACGGGAAGCCATTCTCAGACATCGGCATCTCTGAGCATTACGACGAGATGGTGGAAGATCCTCGCATTAAGAAATCGAAAATTAATGCGCGGCAGTTCTTCCAGACTCTGGCCGAGATTCAATTCGAGTCCGGGTATCCGTACATTATGTTTGAGGATACAGTTAATCGCGCGAATCCCATCGCTGGGCGCATTAATATGTCTAACCTCTGCTCAGAGATCCTTCAGGTCAATAGCCCGTCGGAATTTAACGCGGACCTGACGTATCAACATATTGGCGACGATATCTCGTGCAACCTCGGTTCGCTGAACATTGCGATGGTCATGGATAGTGATGACTTCGACGGAACTATTGATACCGCTATCCGTGGGTTGACCGCGGTCTCAGATCAAACGTCCATCGATTCAGTGCCATCCGTCCGGCAGGGCAATGAACATTCCCACGCGATCGGCTTGGGCCAGATGAACCTGCACGGCTACCTGGGTCGCGAGCACATCTACTATGGCAGCGAAGAAGCGCTCGATTTCACCAACGCCTATTTCGCCGCCGTCATGGTGGCCTGCCTCAAGGCATCCAATCGCCTCGCCAAGGAACGGGGCGTGACGTTCACCGGCTTCGAGGACTCCGATTACGCGTCGGGTGCTTTCTTTGATCGGTATGATCCGAAGGACTTCGCACCGAAAACAGAGAAGGTCAAGCGCATCTTTGAGGAATCGTCGATTTCGGTAACGACGCCTGAGGAGTGGGCCCAGTTACGGGAGGATATCCAGCAGTACGGCCTCTACAACCGAAACCTTCAGGCTATTCCTCCGACGGGTTCTATTTCGTATATCAACAACTCGACATCGTCGATCCACCCGATCGCGTCGAGAATTGAAATCCGTAAAGAGGGCAAGATTGGGCGCGTTTACTATCCCGCCCCGCATATGAACAATGACAACCTTGACTATTTCAAAGATGCTTATGAAATAGGATATGAAAAGGTTATCGATACGTATGCGGTAGCAACGAAATACGTAGACCAAGGGCTGTCGCTTACCTTGTTCTTTAAAGACACCGCAACGACGCGCGATATTAACCGCGCACAGATTTACGCGTGGAAGAACGGGATTAAGACCTTGTATTACATTCGTCTGCGGCAGGCGGCCTTGGAAGGTACAGAGGTCGAAGGTTGCGTCTCCTGCATGCTGTAACGGTTGGGCTGTAATGGTTGGCCAGTGACAGCGTGCTACGCGCCCGCCGTTACAGCCGTGCCGCAACAAGTAAGGCCGAAACAGGCATAAAAATCGGCCCCATATCGCGATGATATGAGGCCGTTGGTTACCTAACTAGCCGGCACATGCCAACTAGTTTTTCCGACTTAGTTTTAGCGCTGACCAAGCTCGGCATCGAGGCGGAGAATGCCCGCACCGTCGTCGCCAACAAGCTCAAGGCGATCGAGAATCTCGTTAACTGTGTCTTCTTCTTCGATCTGTTCGGTCAAGAAGCGGTCGATTAACTGGCGGGAATCGAGGTCGCCTTCAGCATCCGCAGTCTTAGCAAGATCGCGAATCAGGCCCGATACCTTCTTCTCGTGCTCGAGGGCAGCTTGGAATGCGTCCTTTGCTGACTGAATGTTGAGCTCAGGAACGGAAAGGGTCGAGATGGTCACCTGACCACCGCGAGCCAAGATGTGGTCGCTGAAAGCGTGAGCGTGTCCGAATTCCTCATCGACTTGTTCACGCATCCAGTCCCGCATGCCTACCAAGCTAAGGCGATCAAGCTCCAGCCCTAGTTGCTTGTAAACGAGCGCCGCCTGGAGTTCGGCGTTGAATTGGTCATTGAATGCTTTCTGCATTGTGTCACTGATAGCCATGCCCCGATTATATAAAACTTTTTTGTTTTGGCCAATTATTTTTGAAACATTTTCAGGACTGAATTTTTTAGTTTAAGCAAAAAATAACCCGAATGTGAGTTTTAGGGTTCGCTACCGTCTGGTTTATTCTCCACGATATTTCACTACCCTCTCTCAAGATTTACAATTTTAGAATTAAACCTACGTCTAGTTTTTAAGGAAGTGGGCGTTGTCCTATGAGTCTAAAATTCGCGGCTTTGACCAAAGAAAGTCGAACAGTTTTCCCGCGCAAAACTGCCACCGACGCTAAAGATTTGATTCGAGTAATGAGAGGGGAGCCTATGTCGTCGGGTAAGGGCTAGACTTGGCCGGTACGGGACTGACGGATACTGGCAGTTGATATTTACAGTGTTGAAAGGGGCACTTTTATGAAGAAGACCAACGCAATTACACCGGTCCGATGGGGGACAAACGGGAACAACCACGATCGCCCCATCGCCGCCATCGACTGGAACACCATTCCCGATGACAAAGACCAAGAGGTGTGGGATAGGCTCACAGGGAACTTCTGGCTACCAGAGAAAGTTCCGCTCTCTAACGACATCAAGAGCTGGGGCACCCTCAACGAACTCGAACAGCGCACCACGATGCGCGTATTCACCGGCCTCACCATGCTGGACACCATCCAGGGCACCGTCGGCGCAGTTTCTCTCATTCCCGACGCGCTCACCCCCCACGAGGAAGCTGTTTACACCAATATTGCGTTCATGGAGTCGGTCCACGCCCGCTCCTACTCGTCGATCTTCATGACGTTATCGTCGACACCGGAAATTAACGACGCCTTCCGGTGGTCCGAGGAGAATGAGAACCTTCAAGACAAAGCTCGGATCGTTCTCGACTATTACGAGGGTGACAATCCGTTCAAGCGGAAGGTGGCGTCGACACTACTTGAGTCCTTCCTCTTCTACTCGGGCTTCTACTTGCCGATGTACTGGTCCAGCCACGGCAAGCTCACCAACACTGCCGACGTCATTCGCTTGATTATTCGCGACGAAGCAGTCCACGGCTACTACATCGGTTATAAGTACCAGCGCGGCCAGGAGGCTCTGACGCAGTCCGAGCGCGATGGTCTGAAGGAGTACACCTTCGACCTTCTCTACGAGCTGTATGACAACGAAACGCAGTACACCGAAGACCTCTACGACGAGCTGGGGTGGACTGAGGACGTCAAGCGTTTCTTGCGCTACAACGCTAATAAGGCCCTAAACAATCTGGGATACGAAGCGTTGTTCCCCGCCGACGAAACCCGCGTGAGCCCGGCGATCATCTCGTCCCTGAACCCCGGAGCCGATGAAAACCACGACTTCTTCTCGGGATCGGGATCCTCCTATGTAATAGGTAAGGCGGAATCCACGACCGACGAAGACTGGGATTTCTAAGGCGGCTCGAAGCCAGCGTCGGAGATAACGCCCACAACCGGTTTTTACTTCCCGAGGCCGACACGTCTCTTCCCCCTACTGTGTGGAAGATGGCCGAAAGGGCTGGCCTTTATGTGGTACACAGCGTTACTATATTGAACATCGTTGGTGTACTTCAGGCTATTGTCCGCCGATCTTCAGAAAACTCTAAGGCGCCCTCGTTGAGTTGTTGGACATCGCAACAACCTTTTCGACGTTGTTTGCGCTGGTGACAGCGTTCTGAGTGGTTAGGGCGGGGCGTGGTCGACGCACGCCGGCAATGACAATGACGAGGAATCTGCTTCACGTGAAGGCAAGGAGCAGCTTCCGAATTCAGGAGGAAAGTATGACTGCTGTAGCGCCTAAGGTTGACCAACCGGTCGCCCCTGCTAGGCCAAAGCCGTCAGGAACCACCCCGAAGGGGGGATTTGCCTGGCGCATGCTGACCACGACGGACCATAAGCAGCTCGGGATGATGTACATCATCACGTCGTTCTGTTTCTTCTTCCTCGGTGGTCTCATGGCCCTATTGATTCGTGCTGAGCTCTTCAGCCCGGGTCTTCAGTTCTTGTCCAATGAACAGTTCAACCAGCTGTTCACCATGCACGGCACCATCATGCTGCTGCTATACGGCACGCCTGTGGTGTGGGGCTTCGCAAACTACATCATGCCGTTGCAAATCGGCGCACCCGATGTGGCGTTCCCTCGGTTGAATGCACTGGGCTTCTGGCTCACACTCGGTGGCGGCATTCTGATGCTGTCGGGCTTCTTTACCCCTGGTGGAGCCGCTGACTTCGGCTGGACCATTTACTCGCCGCTGTCCGACGCTCTTCACTCGCCGGGTATCGGTTCTGACATGTGGATCGTCGGCGTTGGTGCTGGTGGTGTAGGAACCATCGCGTCGGCTATCAACATGATTACGACGATCGTGTGCCTCCGTGCCCCGGGCATGACAATGTTCCGCCTGCCGATCTTCACCTGGAACATCCTGGTTACCTCGATCATCGTTCTGCTGATCTTCCCGATGCTGACCGCAGCTGCCCTCGGTGTGCTGTACGACCGCAAACTCGGTGGCCACATTTATGACCCCGCTAATGGTGGCGCAATCTTGTGGCAGCACCTGTTCTGGTTCTTCGGTCACCCTGAGGTGTACGTCTTGGCCCTACCGTTCTTCGGTATCGTGTCTGAGATTATTCCGGTCTTCTCCCGCAAACCGATGTTCGGGTACGCCGGGCTGGTGTTCGCGACGCTGTCGATCGCTGCTCTGTCGGTTGCTGTGTGGGCTCACCACATGTTCGTTACCGGCGCTATCCTGCTCCCGTTCTTCTCATTCATGACGTACCTGATCTCGGTGCCAACCGGTGTGAAGTTCTTCAACTGGGTGGGAACGATGTGGCGCGGTCACATCACCTTTGAGACCCCGATGCTCTGGACCATGGGCTTCCTGGTGACATTCCTCTTCGGTGGTCTGACCGGTATTATGCTGGCTTCACCGCCGTTGGATTTCCATGTGTCGGATACCTACTTCGTGGTTGCTCACTTCCACTACACCCTGTTCGGTACCATCGTGTTCGCCTCCTGTGCAGGCGTCTACTACTGGTTCCCGAAGATGACGGGACGTATGTTGGACGAGCGGCTGGGCAAGATCCACTTCTGGATGACAGTCATCGGATTCAACGGAACGTTCTTGGTTCAGCACTGGCTCGGTGACGAAGGTATGCCACGTCGTTACGCTGACTACCTCCCGACCGACGGATTCACCGGTTTGAACCAGTTCTCCACGATCTTCTCCTTCATCCTTGGTATCGGATTCCTGCCGTTCATCTGGAACGTGTTCAAGTCGTTCCGCTACGGAGAGATCGTGACCGTTGACGATCCGTGGGGTTACGGAAACTCCCTCGAGTGGGCAACGTCCTGCCCGCCCCCGACCCACAACTTCACTTCGCTGCCCCGTATCCGTTCCGAGCGTCCAGCCTTCGAGCTTCACCATCCTCAGATGGTTGAAAAGATGCGAGCTGAAGCTCACATCGGTCGGCAGATTTAATGAGAGTGGTTGTGTGTTTGCTCACTGAATGTGAGAAACATAGTATTCAGACCTCCTGAATAAATGAGACGGCCCCCATCCACATGGGTGAGGGCCGTTTCTGCTATCACCACTAGAATCCGAGCGCCACTCAGGCACGATTACAAGGCCTTGTGAACCGCCCACCTGCCCACCTCGCCAACCACGCCTAGGAGCAACTGAAATACACCATGGCCCCCAAGCTCTCCATTAATCTCATTGACGGCTTCCGCCCCGCCGTCGTTATCGCCTCTGGCCCCGATCGCCCGGGTGTCAGTGCGGCGCTGTTCCGTGTCCTCGCCGCACATGGCAGTCAACTGCTCGACATCGAACAGTCCATCTTCCGTGGCCACTTGTCCCTGGCCGCGCTCGTCGGATGCCCACCTCACAAAATCGGTCGTCTACGTGACGATCTTGTCGAAACGCTAGCCACCTACGACTGCACCGTCGAGATCGAATTTGACGACCAGGCTGTACCGTCACGCCCATATTCCAGCCATGCCGTCGTCGTTTTAGGTAATCCAGTTACTGCGGAACACATCTCACAGATCGGGCAAGTTCTCGCTGATTACGGGACAAACATTGATACCTACCGGGGCATTTCTGATTATCCGGTCACCGGTGTGGAGCTTAAGGTTTCGGTGCGGGATCCCCGGCCCGGCGGCAGTATTGCGCTACGCAAAGCTTTAGCTGAGCTCAGCACCCGCATCGGTGTCGACATTGCTATTGAGCGCGCCGGCTTGGCTCGGCGGTCCAAGCGTCTCATCTGCTTCGATTGCGATTCGACATTGATTCGGGGTGAGGTGATCGAAATGCTGGCAGCCCTTGCCGGCAGAGAGCAAGAAGTAGCAGAAGTAACGGCCCGGGCGATGCGGGGAGAAATCGACTTTGAAGAATCATTACGGGAGCGCGTCGCTACTCTGCGCGGTTTAGACAGCGCGGTTATTGAGGACGTCGCGAAAAATATTGTCCTTACACCTGGGGCGCGAACGACGATCCGGACCCTCAAACGAATGGGATACCACACCGCGGTCGTCTCAGGAGGGTTTATCCAGGTTATCCAACCGTTGATTGATGACCTCGATATCGATTTCGTCCGGGCCAACACCTTGGAGATCGTCGACGGCAAGCTGACCGGAAAAGTCGTCGGCGACATTGTGGGCCGGGAAGCTAAGGCGCGATACCTCAAGGAATTCGCCGCGACCTCGGGACTAGCGATGTATCAGACCGTGGCTGTGGGGGACGGCGCAAATGACATCGACATGTTGTCCGCGGCGGGGCTCGGCATCGCCTTTAACGCTAAGAAAGCGTTGCAAGAGGTAGCCGACGCGTCCGTGAACTTCCCGTTCCTTGACGAAGTGTTGAGCATTTTGGGTATTGACCGCGACGATGTTGATGCCGCTTCTGATGCCAAAGAAACTGACGCCGAAGGAACAACGTCTCAGGAGTTAAATCATGACTGATGACGATGGCCACATGGAATCCGCAGCCGGCGTCAGAAACGCACATTCGCTCTTAGCGTCGGTTCTCGGTGATGGCGTCAACCAGCCCGATGGGGAGGACCCCCGTGATCCCAACACTGTTCAAGCGATGCCAATCGTGCTGAACATGCCGAAATCATCGTCGCCCCGTCGCCGAGACCTGTTGGAAGCCGCGGCGTTAGCGTCGGCACTCGTGTGCCTCGACTCCCGTGTTGGAAGCGACGGGGCATGGCGAGAATCGCTATCTCGGTGGTACGGAGCACGAATCCGGAAAATTGCGCGACGTGCGCGGACGTCGGGGCAGTGGTCGAAAGTGCAGAGCATTCCGGGAGTCACGGTCACGATTGGGGAGTCATCTGCGCGTGCATTTCTTCCCGGCCCGGTCCGCGATGTTGATCCGAGAATTGGAAAACTGCAGATTTCCGGTACTGATCTTCCGCGCGAGGACGCCGAGCAGACTGGGCGCATAGGTGGTAGCGATCCCGTGCACCCAACCATCGCATTAAATGAGGACTTGGAGATGTCAGTCGGAAAAGCTGCAGCTCAAGTGGGCCATGCAGCGATGTTATGGGCTGCTCATGCTTCATTCCCGACCGTTGAACGGTGGCTCCATGAACCGCGGTTCACCATCGTCGAGGTATCGGGTAGCGAGTTAGAGGCGGCTGCCCGTCGCTATGGGGCTGGCCACTACGTCGAGGTGGTCGACGCTGGTTTCACCGAAGTAGCCCCAGGTAGCAGAACCGCGGTCGCATTTGATCCTGACGCGCCTATTTCTTGACAAGCCGTTTGAGGGCATCCCGCGTTTGTTCGAGCGAGGTCGTGCGCCACAGGTCCGGCATAGACGCTGCGATAAACGAACCATAGCGTTTGGTTGCGAGCCTGGGATCGAGAACAGCGACGACACCACGATCATTCACGGACCTCAGCAGTCGCCCTGATCCCTGCGCCATAAGAAGCGCTGCGTGCGCTGCTGAGACTTCCATGAAACCATTGCGTCCCGCCGCGTTGGCCGCGTCGGAACGAGCTTTTAAGAGCGGATCGTCGGGACGGGGAAACGGAAGCCGGTCGATAATAACCAAAGATAACGATGGCCCGGGGACATCGACGCCCTGCCATAACGACAACGTGCCGAACAGCACCGAGTTCTCGTTGTTGGAAAAAGACGTGACCAGCGCGCCTATCGAATCCTCGCCTTGGCAATAAATGTCGAAAGGCAGGACTTCCCGCATCGCATGTGCGGCGGCGTCGGCGGCGCGTCGGGACGAAAACAAGCCCAATGTCCTCCCACCAGCAGCGGTAATGAGAGTGTGCATTTCCTCAATAGCCTGCTCCGACATGCCGTCCCGGCCGGGAGGAGGTAAGTGGTCCGCTACATAAAGGATCCCCGAGCGTCGCGCATCAAAAGGCGTCCCCACGTCCAGCGTGGTGTACGTGTTTTTACGCAAACCCCACTGCGCCGCCAAGGCATCGAACTTCCCACCCAGGGCCAGCGTCGCCGATGTCAGAATCACGGTATTGGCGTCGAAAAGATTCTTGCTCAGTAGCGGTGCAACCGAGAGTGGCGCCACCATCACTCTGCCGTTCTCACCATTCTCTTTCCACACCACATCGTCCGGTTCCAGGGACGTACTCCGACCTTGCTGCTCGAGCTGATTACCATACGAAAGGACCCGCGTGCAGGTATGCTGCAGCTCATCCAGGGCCGAAAGCACCGCCTGCCGCTCCGCCGCCTTCTCCGGATCATTCGACAACGAATCGGCGGACACACTATGCACCGCTGTAAACGCAGTATTGATGTGTTTCCGCAAATCCTCCACATTGCCGGCAGCACCATCCGGAAACGGTTTCCAACGCCCATCATCCACCACAGCGTCGATGTACGACTGCCAATCATCGATGCTATTCATCAGCGACGATGACGCCTCGTCATCAAACTTGGCGACGCGACGCGCCGTCGCCCTCATACCCGGTGCTGCCAGCTCCTGCGTTGCCACCGACGTGATACGCCCGTCCAGCTCATGCGCCTCGTCGACAATAACAATGTCATGCTCAGGCAGGATGTGCCCCTCGGACAATGCATCGATGGCCAGCAAAGCGTGGTTCGTGACGATAACGTGCGCATCACGCGTTTTATCGCGCGCACGCTCCGCGAAACACTCCTCGCCGTGCGGGCATCGCGACGCACCGATACACTCATTCGCGGTCACACTGACCTGCTTCCACGCCAGGTCGGAAACGCTGCTCTCCAAGCTGTCGCGGTCGCCGTCGTCAGTGTCGGATGCCCACTCGTGTAATTCCTTTACCTGCCGTCCGACGCGCGAAATCTGGCCGGGATCAATCAGCGGACTCTCACTGTCATCCTCGACGCCGAGCTTATTCAGGCACAGGTAATTAGACCGTCCCTTGAGGATCGCGAAATCGATCTTGCCCAACGTGGGTTTCAATGCCTCTGCGATACGGGGAAGATCCCGGGAAATCAGCTGACGCTGTAGCGCAATCGTCGCTGTCGACACGACGATCGTGGTATCCGTTTCGACAGCATGCGCGATCGCCGGAATAAGATAAGCCATCGACTTCCCAGTTCCGGTACCAGCCTGCACCGCCAGATGCTTCTCCATCCTGATCGCTTTTTGGATGGAGGAGGTCATCCGCGATTGGCCATCACGCCGGGCACCTCCCATCGCGGTAACGACGGTGTCGAGCAAGCGCTCTGCGTCGTACTTTTCATTATCATTGCTCGGTTGAGCATCGGTTTGACGAGTCTTCGAACCCATATGTTTCCGGTGAGCCGCCTAGAACCCGACGAACCGGGTGGAAATAGCAGGTTCATCGGCGGACAGGGCGAGGCCTTCCCATGGCAACGTGATGAGCGCTTGAGAGAGGTACTCGCGGCACGCCTCGAGCGAGGGGAGATTGCCTGTTATTTCTCCATCGCGCATCAGGGCCACAGTCAACGGGCGCGCATGCAGGCCGTTGTACAGTTTCGGGGCGTCGTCGTCGAAGTGCGTGATAACTTCCTCAACCGCGGTTCCAGATTCTCGGACGGCGCGGTAGGCACGCTTGGTGCCGCCGTGCGAGATCTTGTGGCTTGAGCGTTTCGCCACGGGCAGTCCGTCGACCTCAACGAGCTTGTACACCATTTCGGCGGTGGGGTGCCCAGAACCGGTCACCACAGACGTGCCGACGCCGTACGCGTCGACGGGCTCGGAACGCAGCGCAGCAATTGCGAATTCGTCGAGGTCGGAGGACACGACAATCTTCGTGTTCGTTGCTCCTAAGGAATCCAACTGGTCGCGGACCTGACGTGCTAAAACGCCTAGTTCGCCAGAGTCGATCCTGATGCCGCCTAGGTCAGTGCCGGCGACATCGATGGCGGTGCGCACGCCAGCGGCAATGTCGTACGTGTCGACGAGAAGCGTCGTTCCTATGCCGAGGGTGTCGATCTGCGTACGGAATGCTTCGTCCTCATGGGCTCCGTTGTCGGTGGTGTGCGCCAAAGTCCATGCGTGCGCTGCCGTTCCCGCTGAGGGGATGTTGTAGCGGTACGCGGCCTCCAAGTTACTGGTGGAGGAGAAGCCTGCGAGGTAGGCGGCGCGGGTGGCGGTGACCGCGGCATATTCGTGGGTGCGTCGGGATCCCATCTCCATGATGGGCCGACCCTCAGCGGCGGTAACCATTCGCGCTGCTGCCGTTGCGACGGCCGAATCGGCGTTCATGATGGAGAGAATCACTGTTTCCAGCACTACGCACTCAGCGAATGTTCCGCGGACCGTCAAAATGGGGGAGTATGGGAAGTAGAGTTCGCCTTCGGAGTATCCGTCGATATGGCCTGAGAAACGGTAATTGCGTAGGTACTCAATTGTTTCGTCGCTAAGGAAGTCGAGGTATTCGAGTTGTTCGTCGGTAAAGACGAAATCGCGGACAGTGCGTAAAACTCGGTCGGTACCTGCAACAACTCCGTACCGACGTTGTCCGGGGAACCGTCGGGCGAAAACTTCGAAACTCACTTGTCGGTCCGCTGTGCCATCTTTAATGGCTGCGTCGAGCATCGTGAGTTCGTATTTGTCGGTGAGTAGTGCGCTGGAGCGTCGAGTGGTGTCCTGGGGGTGGGAAGCGTTCATGGCGATCATGATAGTGGGTGCCGGGGACAAACGTATATGAATGGATAACCCGCCTCCTCGGTCGCCGTGCGAGGCGTCGGCACGGTTCGCTGGGTTCCTGTGAGTCGGCATGGTTTCTGGCTAAAGTGGACACCATGAGTCCTGCCGCAGCTCCCTTAGCTACCCCCGAAACAGACACACAGACGATGACAGAACCTGATCTCCCATGGCTGTGCATCGTGTGGGATGACCCCGTCAATCTGATGAGTTATGTCACCTATGTGTTTGAAACTGTGCTGGGCTATGGGCGTGCTAGAGCGACGGAGCTGATGATGAAAGTGCATACGGAGGGCAAGGCGGTCGTGTCGTCGGGGGAGCGCGATAAGGTAGAAGTCGATGTCAAGAAGCTGCAGACTGCGGGTTTATGGGCCACCATGCAGCGTTCTGAGGGCTAAAGCTAGGGCGGTAAGCTGCTTGTAGTTGTACTCGCTTCGTATGACGTACCGACGAATCACGTGAGGGATAAGCTGTGGAGCCGTGGAAACCCCGTAAAGGGTTGCTGAAGAAGAGGACAATAAACACGACCTTTGAGCCCATGGAGCGGGAACTTCTGGGTGACGCGGCGGCAGACTTGTGCAATGCATTAATTGAACGCCAGCGGAGCGCTCCCAAGGATGTGCTCGAGGAGGTGACGGGGATCAGTTCGGGCCACTCCGAAAAACCGGAGGACCCGGGCTTGGCGCGCTTGCTTCCCGACTTTGAAACGTCGGAGGCCGAAGAGTTTGAGGGCGACAATGGGATGCTCCGTCAGCTTCACGAACCGGAAATTATTTCCCAGAAGCTTACGAATCTTCGTTATATTGTCGACGCTTTAGGCCCCGATGGGTCGGTCAATGTGTCGTTGACCTTTGACGACGTTCCACGCTGGTTAGCTGGGCTGAACGACATCCGCATCTATAAGGCTGCAGCCTTTATTGACGACGAGGGGCATTTGCCTGAAGCTGGCCCCGACGCAGGGTTTGATCGGAATTTCGTCGAATGGCTGGCGGTGTGCCAGGAGTCCTTACTTGAAGCGTGGCGCTCATGAAAAATAGCCCCATTGGAGTTTTTGATTCCGGGGTAGGCGGGTTAACTGTTGCGCGGACCATTGTGGACCAAGCCCCGACCGAGTCGATCATGTATGTCGGAGATACCGCGCACGCCCCGTATGGACCCAAGCCCCGCGAAGATATCATCCGGTATTCGACGGCGATTGCCGACGACCTCGTCGCCCGCGGCGCCAAAATGATCGTGATCGCGTGCAATACGGCCGCGTCGGTGTTCTTGGATAAAGCGCGGGAGCTCTACGACGTCCCCGTCGTGGGGGTGATCGAGCCGGCGTCGCGACGCGCGGTCGCGGCAACGCGCAATGGCCGCGTCGGAGTGATCGGAACGACGGGAACGATCGCGTCGGGAGCGTACCAGCGATGCATCGCGAATCTGGATCCGAACATCGAGGTCCATGCCGTCGATTGCCCGCAATTCGTGCCCTTCGTCGAGCGTGGCATCACGACGGGCCGGCAGATTATGGGCTTAGCGGAGGCGTATTTGGAGCCGTTGCAGGATGTCGGCGTCGACACTGTGGTGCTGGGGTGTACTCATTATCCGCTGCTCACAGGGGTGATTCAGCTGGTGATGGGGGATAACGTGACCCTGGTGAGCAGCTCCGAGGAGGAGGGCAAGGAGGTTCCGCGGGTCCTTTATCAGGAGGATTTGTTTAACGACGCTAACCCTGAGGCGGAGTCGTTGGATGTGGTGGATGCCAACGTCGTGAATGACTATGCGGGTCCTGAACCTGTTCGGACCTTTGAGTCGACCGGTGATCCCCATCGGTTTGCCAGGCTGGCCAGGCGTTTCTTGGGCCCGTCGATTACCCAAGTGAGCCACGTTGAGGGCCTTACGGATATGTAGATCCGTGATCTTCATCTCAGCCAGATGATGGAGTGATGATCGAGACAAAAGCGCGCAAAATTGCAGCTTTAATCGCCATGATGTGCGCTGGTCTGGCACTATAAACACATGCGGTTGACGATTATCGGTTCTTCAGGAAGCCTCGCTGGTCCGCAGTCTCCGGCATCGAGTTATTTGTTGACGCCGGACGATGGGTCGGATCCTGTCATCATGGATCTGGGGCCCGGGGCGATGGGGGTTCTCCCGCAGGTCACCGACCCTGGTCGAGCGCATATCGTCTTTACCCACCTGCATGCTGACCACTGCCTAGACTTTCCGTCGCTGCTGGTGTGGCGTCGGTTCCATCCCCAATTAGCAGCGAAGTCCAAACATACCTTCGTCGGCCCGGATTTCTCTGCTAAGCATTTGGGCTTAGCCAGTGCCGACGCACCAGGTGACGTGGACGATTTCTCCGATAGCTTCGTCATCCATAGTTGGCGCGAGGGTGTTGTTCAGTCGGTGGGGGCTTTTGATTTCACGCCGGTGCGCGTCATTCACCCGACGGAGACGTACGCGCTGCGGGCGGTTGAGCGGGGAACCGGCCACACCTTGGTGTTTTCTGCGGACACCGCCTACTGCGATCAGCTGGTGGACTTGGCCAAGGGTGCGCACACGCTCTTGTGTGAGGCGTCATGGGGAGTGTCGTCGGAGAATGCTGCACCTGACATGCATATGAGTGGCCCGGAGGCGGCCAAGACGGCAACGCGAGCTGGTGTGGAGCGGTTGATTTTGACTCACATCCCTCCATGGATTGATGCGTTGGCCACTGTTGGCGCTGCTCAGGACCATTTTTCGGGTGAGATCGATGTAGCGACCCCCAAGAAGACGTACGAGTTTTAGCGGTCGTGTCCGGGGCGACCGGTAGGGTGGGGACCATGAGTGATTTTGTACGCGCTGATGGCCGTGCCCTTGATGAAATGCGTCCTGTCCGTATTGTTCGTGGCTTTACGACGAATCCCGCTGGGTCTGTCTTAGTGGAATTCGGGAACACACGTGTGATGTGTACTGCCTCGGTGGAGGACCGTGTGCCTCGTTTTAAAAAGGACAGCGGTGAAGGGTGGTTAACGGCCGAGTATTCGATGCTTCCCTCGGCGACGGCGGAGCGGATGCCGCGCGAGTCAATGCGGGGGAAGGTTAAGGGGCGGACGCATGAGATTTCCCGTCTGGTGGGGCGTTCGCTTCGAGCTGCTATTGACCTGAAGGCGTTGGGTGAAAACACCATTGCGTTGGATTGCGATGTCCTCCAGGCAGATGGTGGTACGCGTACTGCCTCTATTACCGGTGCCTATGTTGCTCTTGCCGATGCGTTGACATACCTGGAAGCGGAGGGCCTGGTGTCTCAGAATGCCTTGCTTCCTCCTGTTGCTGCAGTGTCCGTCGGTCTTATCGACGGGCATGTGTGCCTGGACCTGCCGTATGAAGAGGATTCTCGCGCGGAGGTCGACATGAACGTCGTGATGACGGAATCGGGCGAGTTCGTGGAGATCCAGGGTACGGGTGAACACAGCACATTTTCTCGTGAGCAGTTGATGCAGTTTATGGATGCGGCGGAAAAGGGATGTTCAGAGCTGATTCGTGCTCAGAAGGAAGCTCTGTCGAAGCCGTATCCGAAACGTTTGCCGAACCGGAAGAACGCTTAACGAAGAACGCGTAACAGAGGATGGGTGCTTGCTAAAGGACGAGTGCTTAACCCAGGACGAGGAGGAAATGTGCAGGTCCTTGTTGCCAGTCGGAATGCTAAGAAACTGAGGGAGCTCCAAAGGGTTCTGGATATGCGGCATGTTGCTGGGATTGAGTTGCTCAGCTTGAAAGATGTCGTTGAGTATCCTGAGGCCCCAGAGACCGGCCGGACGTTCGGTGATAATGCCCTGTTGAAGGCTAGAGAAGCTGCCAAGCACACTAATTTGGTATCGATTGCCGACGATTCCGGCTTGGCTATCGACGAGCTCAATGGCATGCCCGGGGTGCTCTCGGCTCGGTGGTCAGGTAAGCATGGCGATGATGATGCCAACACGAACCTGGTTTTGGGACAGATGAATGATGTCCCCGATGAACGACGTGGGGCTGCGTTCGTTTCGGTATGCGCCTTAGTTATTCCGGAGAGCCTGATGCCTCGGGCGAAGGCGGCAGGCCTGACGGTTCCTTCGCTACAAAAGTTCAGTGAGGGTGTTTCTCTCTCGGCTCCTGCTGAACCTGGCGAATTCGTTGTTCGCGGCCAGTGGCGGGGCCGTATTATTCGCGAGCCTCGGGGCACTAATGGCTTCGGTTACGATCCGATTTTTGTTCCCGAGGAGGAAGACACCCGCGCCCAGATTCAACATTCCCCGAGGGATGCGGGTGATGAGGATGGCGAAGGTGTTAATCAGTCAGATCACTCGGGGAAGAACCGACGCCCGCGTGTTGCGCCGCGAACCTCTGCCGAACTATCTGCTGAAGAGAAGGATGCCCAATCACACCGAGGGCGCGCCTTGGCCCAGCTGGTGCCGATTTTGCGATCAATAGGGGATATGTAGGCGCTGGCGGTGCTACGAGAGGTTGAATGCCTTCTGGACTTCGTGCCGACGACGTGCCTCCACCACGAAGGAGAGGAAGGGGATGGTTCCCGCTAAGCATGTGGTGAGCCATTTGATGGGCTTCCACCGCGCTTTCGTTCCGAGGTCCAGCGTCATGATGAGGTATACCATGAAGAAAAAACCGTGGGCCATGCCGATATACATGAACCAGTCGGGGGGATTATCAAGAATCAGGTGGTCGAAAACCATCTCCACGCAGAGGAGAAGTAGCCACACACCTGTGACGTAGGCGGCCACTGAGTAGCGTTTAAGTGCGGAAGCGACTCGCGCCTGCCGAGCGGGATTGATCCGCGGTGTGTCGCGTCGCCGTTGATTGGGTGCGCGATTCGCGTCGGATGGATGTGTATCGGCTTGGCGTGCATCGTTATTGGGCGCACCAGTCGACTGTGCGTCATTCACAGGGGTGTTGTTAGTCATAGTGGAATTCCTGCGTGCCTACGTTTAATGAGTTTTTCTGGGGTTCTCCGGGGTTTGCTCAGGCTGGGGGCGGGATCGCTGAGGCAAGAAGTCCTCAGGTATCTCCCGCATAGGAGCATCGTTCTCGCGGGAGGGTGTGTCCGTCGCTCCTTTGCGCGATGACTCTTTACGGCGAGAACGTGAGGTTTCACGCCTCGCGCCGGGTTCGGCATTACCTTCCGCGAGTTCACGTTCGTACTGAAGATACTTACGATACGCGATAATGAAAAAGGCTCCAATTGCCGGCCATTGCAAAACATAGCCAAGATTCTGCGCGGTACCCGAGTCCGACGTGTACCGGTCCCATTGCCAGTGGGCTAGGAATAAGGTTGCGGCCACTGCTGCGATGAGAAAAATGATTTGAACAATGCGAACCCGAACGGACGGCATCGTGTGCTGAGGCTGCACCTCTTGCTGTCCTCCGTCTGCACTGGTCAGGGCATCGTCCCCGTGCACGCGGTCGGCTTTGTCCTCTGTACTCACGTGCCACAGTCTACCCGTTGCTGTGCCAGGGTGTGAGTGGTGTTTGTACTGGAGGTTTCCATTGGCTGGTGCTGTCAGCTATTATTACGTCGCGCATGTTCGGGTCATTTAGTCGGCCCGTATCTCCGAATTCTCAAACAGCTGGTGTGCCGTGTGGTGCTGTGGTTGATTGGTTCGGATGTTCATGTGTTTTGCGCTTGTGGCGGAATTGGCAGACGCGCTGGATTTAGGTTCCAGTGTCTTTTGACGTGGGGGTTCAAGTCCCCCCAAGCGCACGAAACCCCTCCCTGTTTGCGCAGGTGAGGGGTATTTTAGTTTTCAGAACGGGGTGTTCCAGGTCGTGAATCTCACGACGGCCGACGCACGCTCGACCGCGACCGCTACACCGATACGTCGGTGGTGTCCCACTCCAAGGTGTGTCCGTCGAGCAGCCAGTTGAGGGCCCATAGACGCTCAATGCCGCTGTTGGGGTCAAAGTTCGTGCCCCTGACCATTCCGCGCCGGGCGGCCGCCATGAGGCTCCGGTACGTCTGTTGTGCGTCGAGCAGTTCGTCGATATCGCGGACAGTCGGGGTCTCATCCATGTCCAAGGCAGTGGGGAATGCTTCTGCACCGTCGGTTGGTTCCCCGGTGAAAGCCGAGGGCAGTTCATACCTACCGAGTGCCCAGGTCAGTGCCCCGACGGCTTCACTTCGCCAGGACAGCTTTTCTGCAAGCCCCGGATCCGCGGTCTCGAAAAGCTTCTTCTCTTCTTTAGTTCGTGCGGCAAAGCCTTCCGGGGATGTTTCCTCCATAAGTGCGGGATCAATCGGATCGCCGCGTAGAACGGAATCCGCGTAATCCGCAACCATGCACAGGGCAATAGCGCGCAGCTGAATATCTTCCGCAGGTTTAATCGCGAGTTCTTCCGGAGCGCGCACAGGCGTGAACGTGTCGGGAATATCGACGCCGATATTGTCGCGAATCTGGTGCTGGATCGTAGTAAACCGCTTCTGCGCAGAATCAATGATGGGCGGGTGGCCTAAAGTCGTGACACTGGGCGTGGGAAGCAACGGTTGTCCGGCGGGGTCAATAAACATCCCGTCTTCCATGAGGAGCACGGCGTTGTTTTGAGCCGACCACTGCAAAAGCTGACGATAAGTAGACGGATCAGATGCATTGGCTTCGAAACTGTAATGCCATTGCGTCGACCGTAAGTGTTCCAGAAGATCTAAAGCTTCCTGAGGGAATTGTCCACTTCCCGCACTGACATTAAAACGAGAAAAAATGTATTCATAGAGCTCGTGAATGTGAGCGCTAAAAGTATTTAGCGCTTCATAATCGAGAGTGCTCGACTGCTTTTGATTTTCTGTGGCATCGCTCGAATCCTGCCCCTCTGATGTGGCCGAGGGGGATTCGGTGGTCTCCGAGCTTTCGAAGCTAGCCGGATAATCAGATGAAGAATTAGTGGGATTGATATGGGGCAAACCCTGGCTTTGTACAGGGCTAGATGCCACCCGTGGCTCACTGTATTCCGTGAGAGTGGAGTAGGCATTAATTTCCATTATCATAATCTCCGATTCGCGTTCTTCATCTATTAAGTGGATCCGTCACGTGTGCATATGTCACGCTAAGCACTCCAGAGTAGAGCGTTTCGCGGTTAGAATAAGCACATGAATACGGCCTCCGCCCAGAACTCTCATCCACAGCCCGGCAAATGTACCAGCGCCGATCCTCAGAAAGATCCGTTACAGGGTCATAAAATACATAAAGGTTCGGAACAATTACAGTCAGGTCACGATAACCCCAGTCAGGGTGCATCACGACGCGAGGTTCTCGTTTTTCGACATTTAGCGTTTGAGGACCTGGGAACTTGGGAAGAAACCTTCTCTCAACTGGGCTTTCGCGTTGCTTATGTCGACATGGGTGCCGATCCTCTTGATGAAAACCGGGTCATGAATGCAGCTTTACTGATTGTTCTTGGTGGCCCCATCGGTGTTCACGATAAAGAGCTGTACCCATTTCTTGCCGACGAAGAAAGCGCGATCAAGCGACGGATGTCGCAGGAGTCGCCGATCATCGGAATCTGCCTGGGCGCTCAACTAATGGCGCTAGCTGCGGGAGGCGCGGTTAACCCCGCGGGGAGTGGATTAGGCGGTTCACCCGGCGCCATGGAGATCGGGTTTTCGCCCCTCAACGTCACCGAGGATGGCGCTCAGTCGCCCATGAAAACGCTTGCGGGCGTCGACGTCCTCCACTGGCACGGCGATTGCTTTTCGACGCCTCCGGGCGCAGTAAACCTCGCCAATACGCCTGGATATCCCAATCAGGCCTTCGCCATTGGCACCTGGGCGCTGGGGCTCCAATTCCACCCGGAATTCGACTCGTCTTCCGTCGAAAAGTGGTTGATCAGGCACACGAGCGACCTGCGCGCTCATGGTGTTGACATTGTGTCTCTACGGAGCGACGCGGCTAACAAAGGACCAGCCCTGAGGAGCGCTTCGACGGTAATGATGACTAAATGGCTTCGCCGCGCCGGGCTCGTGGAGTAGTGGGGCTCGAGAGATAACGATACTCGTAGGATAAGGCACTTGGGACGGATACCGTCACAAACTATTTACCGCTCAGGCCGAGATCTTTGAGGATGCGCACAACATGGCCGGTAGCTCGGACGTTGTACTTGGCCAATTCAATGGTCTGATCCTCACCGACGACGAAGGTGGAGCGGATGACACCGTGGATAAGTTTGCCGTAATTCTTCTTCTCCCCGAACGCGCCCCATGCTTTCATAACTTCTTTGTCGGGATCCGAGAGCAAGGGGAAGGGAAGCTCGTACTTCTCCTTGAATTTCGTGAGCTTCTCTGGAGAATCGGGGGAAATACCGACGACGTCAATTCCCGCGTCGGCAAGCACAGACAGATTGTCGCGGAAATCGCATGCTTCCTTAGTGCATCCGGGTGTGTTCGCGCGGGGATAGAAGTAGACCAGCACTTTCTTGCCCGAATAATCCGACAGCGACACCTGCGTTTGCGCGTCTGAGGTCAACGAAAACTGCGGGGCAGGATCGCCTTTCTCTAGCCGACGGGGTGCCGACGAGTTCTGCTCGGCCGATGGCTGTGTATGTGACTTTGAACCACTCATAGCTTTTGAGGGTACCTGGAAGTGAATGCGCGGGGCCGATCCATCTCATGGGGGAGGGCGTGCACCCCGACTGGATGCAGCATGGGGGGCTTTTCTCGGAGGCTTCGTCTTGGTCTCGACGGGCGAACGAGCAGTTTTCTGTTTTGCGAAATTTCGGTGTCGGCGCACCCTGGTTAGTCGTGCATTGTGGTTGTCCATTACCGTAGAGTAAGAGCAGAAAAGTGCTATTTCGTGGGCTATGTAATGCCCGTGGGACTAGCATCCGTGACCGGATTAAGGAGACCCTGTGGCTCGCAGCATTGATGCAATCCAGAGTGATCTTGAACGTACTCGTAACCAATTAGCCAGCACCCTCGATGAGCTCGCAGATCGGGCCAACCCGAATGCGATTGCCGACGACGCCAAAGAGAAGGCAACGTCGCTTATTCAGGACCCGAAGGTTCAAAAGGTTCTCATCGGTATCGGCGTCGCCGTGGCTGGTGTGGTTCTGCTGACAATGCGGAGCAAGAGGAAGCAGTCCAAGGAGATTAAGGAAATCCAGAAGCTCCTGTCGGCTCACCGGAGCAATTAGCCCTTTTAGCAGATTCGCACTAACCGCACTTCTTCATGGAGTGCGGTTTTGTTATGAAGAGCAGCGAGATTCTTATTTAAGAGTGGCGTCGGAATGGCGGAAGTCCCCCCAACACCGAAGTACTGGAGGGACTAGTTGGGGTGACTGACGGGGCTCGAACCCGCGACACCCAGGATCACAACCTGGTGCTCTACCAGCTGAACTACAGTCACCATTGCTGCGACGCTGTTCTCGCAAGAACGCTGCGCAGCGCTGTAAATACTAGAACAGATGGTGGGCAATTCCCAAATCACGCCCTGAACTGCTAAATCGGGTACCGTCGAGAGGCCTCATCTGCGGCTGATGTGATTCGTTCGTCGGTCCCCTGATCATCTGTGATGAAGACTGCCCGGCGGTAGTAGTCCAGTTCTCTGATCGACTCTTTGATGTCGGCTAATGCTCTGTGGGCCAGTCCCTTCTTGGGCTGGTTCTGATACACCTTGGGGTACCAGCGGTGGGCGAGTTCTTTAATGGAGCTGACGTCAATCATGCGGTAGTGCAAAAACTCGTCCAGCTTCGGCATGTAAGCCGCAATGAACTTCCGGTCACTAGCGATGGAGTTACCGGCTAGCGGCGCTGTCCGTGGCGCGTTGACCCACTTCTTGACGTAATCGAGAACCTCGTTTTCTGCCTCACCCACGGAGACAGTGGACTTGCGGATTTCATCAGTGAGGCCGTTCTTGGTGTGCATCTGGGTAACAAAATCGTCCATCTTCGCCAGCTCGTCATCAGTGGCGTGAATGACAATATCGAGGCCCTCGTCAAGGATATTGAGGTTTGCGTCGGTAACGATGGCGGCGATTTCTACAAGGACGTGTGTGCTCGGATCAAGGCCGGTCATCTCGCAGTCGATCCATACAATGCGGTCCAGCTTCGAGTCCTCAGGTTTGTGTGCTGCTGGTTTGGTGGTGTTTGATTTGTTGGATTCTGTCATTATTGCTGCTCTCCTACGTGTACTGCTCGTCGTTAGTTGATGTGGTTTCTTCCCGGCTGTCAGTGTAGTTCGCCTCAGTGACAAAGTCCGCCCGATGATGTGGGCCGCGGTGACACGGCGACATAGCCTTTCCGTAAGCTGTGGATTATGCAGCGTCGCGGAATTATGTGGAGGGATATAGATCCCCGTGAGCTCGATATTCGCCTCATTGTGTGCGATATGGATGGCACCTTGTTGGATGGCGATTCGCGCCTTCCCGAGGAATTTTGGGAGGTTTATAGGCTGTTAACCGAGCACAATGTCACGTTTGTGCCAGCTAGTGGGCGTCAATTAGCGACGTTGACCACGATGTTTCAGCCGGCCGATAGTGGTGCGACAGGCGTGGACGACGTGGAAGACGTCGAAGGGTCCCACGGAGAGGTGTCTCTGCCGCGGACGAACGACTTCATCGCTGAAAACGGGAACCTTGTCATCCATTCGGGTGAGAGAGTGTGGCAGAGCGTTATTCCAGAAGCGATTGCCCACGAAGTTATCCATGCTGTCCGCCGGGGAGTAAATGACGGGCGAAACCTGGGTCTGGTCATGTGCGCTGCAGACGGTGCGTATGTCGACAGGGACGACGATGCTTTTCTGGCCGAAGCGCGTAAATACTACGCATCGTTAGACGTCGTCCCCGATGTCGCCGATGTTGAGGATGATTTCCTCAAATTCGCTATTTACGATTTCGACGATGCCGAGGCCGCGGTTGGAAGCATCTTTGGGTCGCTCGATGAACGTTATCGTCCGGTAGTGTCCGGGCAACATTGGATCGATGTTATGGATAGCAGCGTGAATAAGGGAGTGGCGCTGCGTCGGTTACAAGAGGCTCTGGGGGTTACTCGCGAGCAGACTGCAGTGTTTGGTGATTATCTCAATGATCGCGAAATGATTGCCGAGGGGCAGTACTCGTTCGCAATGGAGAATGCGCATCCCACGATCATGGAGGAAGCTAATTATTGGGCTCCGGCTAATACGGAGGCGGGGGTTGTTCAAGTCCTTCGTCATCTTTTCGACGGCACCTCTGGGGCGCACTAGTTCGCCCGTGGGTGAATGCGTCTCGTGGGTGGGCATGCCCTCCCCGTGAGGGCTGTGTCTGTGCACGGCGCTGTCCGAACGGCCTACGAATGCAATGATGGCCGGCAGCTAGGGGGCGTAGCTGTCGGCCATCTTTAGGGTGAAGGGCACTGGGTAATTACTGGACTACTGTCCCGTTCTTACCGCTTTCCACGATCTTGTCGTAAGGAATGTTCCAGTCGCCGAGTCCATCGGTGCCAGAAAGCTGTCCACCTTGCGTGTTCTTTACCTCGACGATGTCACCAATGGTGGTGTTCTCGAGGAACCACTTCGCGTTCTCGGGGCTGACGTTCAAGCAACCGTGGGAAACATTCGTATTTCCCTGTTGCGCGATCGACCACGGTGCCGAGTGGACGTAGATGCCGGAGAACGACATCTGGGTCGCGTAGTTCACCGTGCTGCGGTATCCGCCGGCCGCGGTGGTCGGCAGACCGAACGTCGAGGAGTCCATGATCATGGAGGGGTTGTGGTCTCCCAAGAAGTACACGCCGTTCGGAGTGGGGTAGGAAGCCGACCCCATGGAGATGGGCATCGTCTTCACGACTTCGCCGTTCTTCTTGACAACCATTTCTTTGGTGTTGTCGTCGGCAGTGGCAATAATCTGATCACCGATCGTGAAGCTGGAGCTGACATCGTCGTTGACATAGGAGCCTTCCCCGAGGTCTTTACCGTAGAGCTTGGTTTTGACGGTGACCTTTGTGCCTGGCTGCCAGTAATCCTTGGGGCGCCAACGCAGGAGACGTTCGTTTACCCAATAGAAGGACCCGTCGACGTGGGGTTCTGTGGTGACTTCAACGTTGTCTTCGATCTTCTTCTTGTTGGTGACGTAGTCGCCGAAGTCGATACTCAAGGGCTGTCCAACGCCGACCTTCATGCCATCACCAGGGGTGACGGTTGGCGACATTGGATAGGTTGGAGACACCGTCGTGAACGTCGAATTAAGCTTCTTGTCTTTGGCCGTGGCGGTCAAGGTATAGGTCTTGCCGTAGCCGAGGTCCTCGTCAGTTTTCCACGACTTTCCGTCGTTTTCTGATTGACCTTTAACTTCTGTCCCATCCGAAGAGGTGAGTGAGACGTCAGATAGCTTACTGCCAGCCTTAACGGTGACGGGATCAATGACCGAAACATCGGTATCGCCGTCGGAGACACTGGCAACAGGCTTGGCGTCCTCTTTCATCTCAGAGGTTTTCGCTCTGTTGGACGTACTTCCGCTTTCAACCTTTTGGAGTGTGCAGCCCGATACTCCCATCACTCCGGTGACCACCAAAGCGGAAATGATCATGCGTGCGTGCTTGCTACGCATGAACCTACGTTGTGGCATTTTCCACCCTTACACATTCGTCATTCGCTGCGTGTGTGCAGCCGTTCATACACGATATATCAGCGAGGGGTCCTCGCGTTACACCTTCTGGATCACTCGCCTTCAGTGATGTGTCCATAAAGTTGATTCTTATCGTACTAGAGAACTTTAAGCGACGTTGTGAAGGATCGGGGTGTTTGCGCGGTAACAACTTGGGAACAATCCTTGAACGACTCCATAACGCTTTGTGTGGAATTCAATGTGGTTGCTCAAACACTCTGGGTGGGGCTCATGATTGATCGGTCTGTTGAGTTTCCCACGAGCGAGACGGGCTACATAGCCGGTATGAATTTTGTTGCCGACGATTGTTCGGTGTCGTTTTATATCCTAGTGAGCTGGACATTTGTTGGTTTCGAGAGAGGTTGCTATAGTTTTTTCTCGTTGCAACACCGCGGATTTACCCGGTTCTTGTATTGCAACAATGCGATGTTTATCACCAAGGTGATCGTTGTTTTCTGCGCCATTAGCTCAACTGGCAGAGCAGCTGACTCTTAATCAGCGGGTTCGGGGTTCGAGTCCCTGATGGCGCACTAAAGCCCCAGCTAGAACAGCGTTTAAGCCTCTAACTGGGGATTCTTTATAGCCAAAAGTCTCCAAAAAATATCCGGGTTATAGGGTTATACGACATGCACAGGATTGCACCGATTGATTAAACAATCGGTGCGAAACCTATTGTCAGTGGGTACCGGAAACCCACAAAGGCCTTCATTCAGGCGGGTGCTTAGAACCCGGTCGCTACGGTTATTTCTGCCCGGACCTGCTCGAGCTTTGCCTGAGCTTTAGTCTGTACTGCCATGATTTCAGTTGCGGTCGCGTCCGCATCGACGGGTAAGACTACCTCGAGATAACACTTGAGCTTGGGCTCAGTCCCGGAAGGCCGACAGATGACGCGTGTGTTGTCCTCCGTGAGGAACAGGACACCATCTGTTCCCGGTAAACCGTGGTAACCGTTCGCGAGGTCCGCGGATTCCGTGATGGGCGATCCCGCAAATTCAGCCGGCGGGGTTGTCCTTAGCTTGGACATGCCATCGACGATTCGTTGGCGGTTCTCAACCCGGAACGCGGCCTGAGTTGTGGCGTAGACGCCGTTGTCGCGAGCAATCTCTGTGAGACGATCGTCTACCGTTTTGCCTTCTCGATGGAGAGAATCGACGAGGTAAGCGACGGTAACGGCTGCCGACACCCCATCTTTGTCCCTGACAATATTCGGATAGGTGCAGTAGCCAATCGCTTCTTCGTAACCGAACGCCAAGTCCGGGGTACGCCCGATCCATTTGAAGCCCGTCAAGGTAGGGCCGTAATTGAGGCCGTATTTTCTTGCAATAGCTCCCAGTAGCCGAGACGAGACGATGGAGTTGGCAAAGACTGAATCCGACGTCTCAGCGGTAGTATCCCCTGAGGCTGCGTCTGCATCCGAGCCTGAACTCTGGTGAACCGGACGCAACTTTGTACGTGCGACGAAATCACCGAGCAGACCACCGATTTGGTCACCAGTCAGTTGGCGATATGTCGGTTCCGTCGATGGTCCATCGCTCCCAGTGGCGTCGCTGGTCTTTGTAGGAATGGCGACGGAGCACCGATCAGCGTCGGGGTCCAGAGCTATCACGACGTCAGCATGGCTACGTTGAGCGTTGCTGAGAGCGAGATCCAGGGCTCCCTTCTCTTCCGGATTGGGGAATGAGACGGTGGGGAAGTCCGGATCTGGTTCGGCTTGTTCCTTGACGAGGGTGATATTGGTGAACCCTGCTTTGTTGAGCGCTTTTGTGGCGGTTTCGGCCCCAACGCCATGCATTGCAGTGAGGGTGATGGAAATATCACTGTGGAACGAACTGTGGGATTCGTTGGATGTGGGGGAGTCATCGCCCTTGCTGGCGGTTTCCGCCGTGCGGAATGGTTCGGTTTCTGTCTCGATAGCTTCGAGGTAGGCTTCTCGTACTTCCTCGCCAAGGAAGGTAATGCCTTCTGACGAACGCGGGATATCCTTCGCCAGGCCCGTTTGTGCGATTGCGTTAGCAATATTGCTGTCGTCTGGGGGAACGATTTGTACACCGTTGCCCCACTGATCGGTCATGCGTCCACCTAGATAGACCTTGTATCCATTATCCCGCGGTGGATTGTGAGAAGCGGTGACCATAATGCCGGCATCAGCCTTCAAATGCCGAACCGCGAACGCGAGTAACGGGGTAGGAAAATGGCTCGGTAAACGTAGCGCATGGCCCCCTGCAGCATTAATAACCTCAGCCGCATCGGTAGCGAATTCTGCCGAACCGTGGCGAGCATCATGGCCAATAACGACGACGGGCGCGGATCCGATGGATTCGGTTAAATACGATACGAGTCCTGCAGTGGCTTTGATGACGACGGACCGGTTCATCCGTGATTCCCCGGCGCCGATTTCTCCACGTAAACCAGCAGTTCCGAATTGCAGTGGTCCAGAGAAGCGTGCGGCTAATTCGTCGATGTTCCGTGTTTTGATGAGCTCACGGATCGTTTCAGCGTCTGTGGAATCAACATCGTTGTCAGCCCATTTTTCCGCGCGGGCGAGGATATCGTCACGTGTAGAGTCGTCACTTTCAGAGGAGTCTGCGAGGCCATCCAGAACGGCTCGTGTTCCAGAAAGCCCTAGGCGGTTTGCCCCCGCAGCAATCATCTCCAGTGCTTTTTCTGCTGTTCGAATTCCGCCAGACGCCTTAACTCCCATGTCAGGCCCGACGGTCTCGCGCATGAGGCGAATGGCGTGAGCGCTCGCACCACCACTCGGGTGGAAACCCGTCGACGTCTTGACGAAATCCGCGCCTGCATTTTTCGCAGCGTTACATGCGGCAACAATAGCGTCGTCGGAAAGAAGAGCAGTTTCTAGGATGACTTTAAGAACAGTGGGCGAGGGAACGGCATCCCGAACCGCACGAATGTCCTTTTCGACGGTGGCCCAGTCGCCTTCGGCTGCTGCCGCCAGGTTGATGACCATGTCGATTTCATCTGCGCCATTGTTAACTGCCAGGCGGGCTTCTTCGGCTTTGATCTCACTGGCGTGGGCTCCGGAAGGAAAGCCACAAACCGCTGCCACATGGAGTTCGTCGGGAACGGTGATGGGAAGCATCGACGGGGAGACACAGATGGAATACGTCTCGAGTTCAATAGCCTCGTGGATAAGCTCGTCGACGTTGTGATGCGTTGATTCAGGTTTGAGAAGAGTGTGGTCGACGATGGAGGCGACCTCGTCGCGCGAGGGTGTGTTCGTACCAGATGAAAGACTGTCTGGCGTAGTAGGCACAGTTTCTCCTAAGAATTGAACAAAAGTTGTTCAATGCCGTTTGCGGGCACTGAACAACGGCCGGGGCTAGTTGATTTTTTCGATAACGACGGACTGACGTGGTGTAGGAACGCTCTCGTCGATAGGAGCAATACTCCAGCCTTGGTTGAGTGATTCCAGAGCGCGTTCGAATCGGTCCGTGTCGTCAGAATGAAGCGTGAACAAGGGGGTGCCTTTCGTGACCTTTTGGCCGCGGTCCACCAAGATTTCAATCCCAGCGCCAGCCTGAACTGGATCTTCTTTGCGTGCACGCCCGGCGCCCAATCGCCAGCTAGCCACACCGATGGCAAGAGCGTCGAGTTCGGTGATCACGCCATCTGCATCCGCGTACACAGTTTCTGTGTGTTTCGCGGTGGGCAGTGGGGCATCGGGATCGCCGCCCTGGGCGCGGATCATGGACTTCCAGGTGTCCATTGCACGGCCATTCTTCAAAGCTTCTTCAACGTCAGCGTCGTGAACTCCGGCCAAATTGAGCATTTCACGGGCTAATTCGCAGGTTAGCTCGACAACGTCGGCGGGCCCTCCACCAGCGAGAACGTCCAGCGATTCCCTGACCTCGAGGGCATTTCCGACAGTCTTCCCCAGTGGCGTGGACATATCTGTGAGCAGTGCGACGGTTTTGACCCCGGCGTCGGTTCCCAGGTTCACCATTGTTTGAGCCAGTTCGCGCGCGTCGTCAAGAGTTTTCATGAAAGCTCCTGAACCAACTTTTACATCGAGAACGAGCGCGCCCGTGCCCTCCGCGATCTTTTTGCTCATGATTGAACTTGCGATCAGGGGGATGCAGTCCACAGTGCTGGTGATGTCGCGCAGTGCATAGAGCTTTTTATCCGCTGGTGCGAGCCCTGAGCCGGCGGCACAGATGACGCATCCGGGGTCTTCGAGCATCTGCATCATGCGATCGTTAGACAGATTCGCCTGCCAGCCCGGGATTGATTCCAATTTGTCCAGCGTGCCGCCAGTGTGGCCGAGCCCTCGTCCGGAGAGCTGCGGAACCGATACTCCAAACGATGCCACCAGTGGAGCGAGGGGGAGGGTGATTTTGTCACCCACGCCGCCTGTCGAGTGCTTATCCGCTGTTGGACGCGACAGTGAGCTAAAGGACATCGTCTCACCGGAATTAATCATCGCCTGAGTCCATTGCGCGATCTCTCGCCGGTTCATCCCATTGAGGAAGATAGCCATTGCGAGAGCAGACATTTGTTCATCAGCGACGACTCCGCGGGTGTACGCGTCGATAACCCAATCTATCTGACCTTCGGAAAGCTCCCCCTTATCTCTTTTGGTGCGGATAACGTCGACGGCATCGAAATGCTCAGCCATGTAGTACTCCAATCAGTGTTCCGGTGTACCGTGAGGTCACCTGTGAGGCGGGAGTGGGGATGCGTCATAAGGCTTAAAGTGTGACGTAACCAACTCTTGTTTCCCCGTTGTGATCTCAATTATCATAACAGTCGGAACGTATGTCAATATCTTTTTTCACATATGTTCGCAGGCTTACTTGACGACGCCACCCTTCGTGGCTCCTTGATCGTGAGGACACATCATGATTGAAAAGAACGCTTCCGACGTCGGCAGTTCTCGGGGTGAATTTTCTGATGCTGCAGCGGATATCACACTGCTAGAACAGGCGCGTGACGCTGCCAAAGGTGCATACGTGCCATACAGTGAGTTCCCCGTCGGTGCTGCTATTCGCACCACGGAGGGGAAGACCATCACTGGGTGCAACATAGAAAACACCAGCTATGGTTTAACGAACTGCGCGGAACGAACAGCATCCTTTCGCATGATTGCGGAAAGTGGAGATGTTCCCCGTATCGACACAGTTGCCATTGTTGGTCTCAAAGCCGAACCGTGTTGGCCCTGTGGTGCGTGCCGGCAGGTTTTGAGGGAATTCGGTTGTTCTCGTGTCATTGTGGAGAAGGAATCGCGCCCATTTGTATTACCCTTTGAATCAATTCTCCCATTTTCCTTCGGCCCTGAAGACCTGGAGGGGTAATCATGGAAAGATCCCAAGGGCTAATTGGTATTGCCATTATCCTTGCTCTCGGCGTTGCGTTATCTAAACACCGATCCAAAATTAACTGGCGGACCCTGGGCACCGGCCTTGCCCTCCAAGTCATCCTGGCTCTGTTGGTCCTGAAGTGGGGGCCCGGATATCACGCTCTCAAGTGGTTGGCTGAGGGCATCGACCAGCTCATCGGTTATACCGACAAAGGAACAGAATTCGTTTTTGGTCCCTTGTTTGGGGACAAAATCGGGTTCGTCTTTGCACTCAATGTTCTCCCAGTCATTATCTTCCTCGGTGCGATCATCGGTGTTCTGTACTATCTCCGCGTCATTCAAATTGTTGTTGAATACGTCGGCGGTGCCCTCGGAAAACTCATGGGGACGTCCAAGGTTGAATCGGTCTTTGCTGCAACCGTTATTTTCTTGGGGCAGAGTGAAGCGCCCCTCCTCATTCAGCCGTATATCAAAAAGCTGACGAAATCCGAATTATTCACCTGTATGACCGGCGGTTTTGCCTCCGTCGCAGGGTCCACCTTGATTGGCTACTCCCTTTTGGGGGCTCCACTTCCATACCTCTTGGCGGCAAGCGTTATGAATGCTCCCGGCTCGCTACTCATGGCCAAGGCATTCTTCCCGGAAACGGAAGAGAGCCAATTGGACGCGACCGTCCGGGATGTCCGCGATGAAGAATCAAAGAACGTCATTGATGCTCTTGGCCGCGGTGCTATGAATGGTGGACGCATTGCTGTCACTGTCGGATGCCTCCTGATCGCCTTTATCGCGGTCATCGCTTTCTTGTCAGCGATTATCGGAGGAATCGGTAGCTGGTTCGGCCATTCCGAATGGAGCCTGGAAGGAATATTCGGTTGGGCGCTTGCCCCATTTGCTTGGGCTATCGGCGTTCCATGGCACGATGCCGTTGACGTCGGTAACTTTATCGGGCAAAAGACGGTGCTCAACGAGTTCGTGGGCTACACCTCGTTCGGTAAGCACGTTGATGAACTCTCCGACAAAGCTGTCATGATCTCAACCTTCGCGTTGGCTGGGTTTGCCAACTTCTCTTCGATTGCAATCCAAATGGGATCGATGGGTGGATTAGCGCCAGAGCGTCGTGGTGAGATAGCCAAATTCGGAATGTTTGCTCTTCTTGCAGGTTTCTGCGTCAATATGATTAACGCTGCAATTGTGGGCGTCGTCGCAAGTTAGGGTCGGCAATCATTCCTCAAGTAAGCGTTCTGCGCACGCTTGATCAGTGACTAAGTGCGTTGCCATCCCCGCTTTCAGCGCAACTTTCAAGGCGCGCACTTTGTGTAATCCGCCCGCGACGAGAAGTCGGACCGGGCGCTGCGCTAAATCTTCCATGGTTATTCCGACAGTGCGTTCGTCCACTGATTGCACCGCGACGGATGCATTCGCGTCGAAAAACCGTGAGCAAATATCACCCACCGTCCGTTGACGAAGCTGTGTGCGCTCGGAGGGAGTAACGCTGCCAAGGTTAAGGGCCAGACTGTTTTCTCCCGCTGACCCCACTGTAAAAACGGCGATGTCAGTTTTTCTCCCTTGCTCGAGAACATTGGCGATAAACCGGTCTTTTTCTACAAGTTCTTTTGTTTCGGCGTTATCAAAAATGACGGGCAGGGGAAGAGTGTGGGCATATGCGTGAAAGGCTTTACAAAACAACGTGATCGTTTCGATATCGTTCGTTTTCCGGTCTGTATATGACATTCCGCCTTTCAGCTGAACGATCGTCACGTCGTGAACGTTTTTTTCAGTGAGATGCTGGGCGATGGAATACATTGTTCGCCCCCACGACACACCGACACTGGACCCATCGACGACAAAAGAACGGAGGGCTTGCGCACCGACATGACCGAGGGCATCGACGATATCGTCGGTGGTCTGCGATACCGGTTGTGCGAGCCGCACAGATGTTAAGCCATATTTTGTCGCTAGTGCCGTTGCGGTGGTGGACGACGCTTCCCGGGGATCGCGAATAGTGATGGTTACGAAGCCGCGGTCGTGGGCATGCTGAATGAGCTTGGATGTTGTTGGTCGCGAAATACCTAAAGCCAGGGCAACTTCTGCTTGGCTAAGGTTGTCGCGGTAGTACATTTTTGCCGCGCGTAGGGATTGCTCATCACGACTGTCCACAGTTGAACCTCAATCAGTTAATGCTGAGTGCTTGTACGCATGCTTTATTTAACTTGACTTTATTTTGCCTGATACAGCCATTTTGCCTGATACAGCCCGGTTTACGGTGATCGCCGGGTATTCGCAGTGAACAGCCTTCCGGGCGTGGCTTACTCATCCAACCCAATCGTTAGGGCAGCTTAGTGCAGATCTGCCTCCGAGTACTATACGGATGGGTGTCATGAGAGTGGAGGCTATCAACGATGCCGGGCACCTACTGATGCTGTCAGACGACTGAAACATACTTCCCAAGCAGGAGGTATCGTGCGTCGCGTGATGTGGCGGGGCGCGTCTGGTTTGTGCTACATAACAGCGGCGTGGCGGTCATTAGTGTCCAGTTGATGTATGTGAATGGATGATCTGAAAAATTTGGTGCAAGGCTAACATATCCCCCGGCTCGGAGTGTAGGTCAACCTAATTTATAAAACCTATAGACAGCTTACGTCTCGGTATTAAAAGTAAGGATGCCTACAGGTTGTAGGTTGAAAAATTCACTGAAAGGAATGGCTTGTAATATGGATGAGCCACGGACGGATTATCTCCTCAGTACTCCTTGCTTTATCAGTTTCCTTGGCTGGAGCGGGTATGGCAGTCGCTACGCCCGTAACGGATTCGACTGATCAGAAACAATTGGAGAACTTTACCTCTGAACAGGCGCACGAAGTGGAACTTGCTGCGAAGTCGTTTAAGGAACTATCCCGAGTGGAAAGTGGTAAAGAAAAGGAAGAAGTCCTAGTTGATAATGTGGGCGAAGAGGAGACGGCTGAAGCTGCAGCGGTTGTCGGCTTGACTCCTGATGAACTCTTTTCTGACGAAACAGTAGCAAATGAATACGCCTTTGGCCTCGGTGGAACTGAAAAATTCCTTTCTTGCATGGAAGGGAAGGTCGAGGACGATGTTAAAGAAATATTTCATGTCAATGCCATTGCTGTTTTGATAGGACAGGAAAAGTACTTCGAAGCTGCGGAAGAAGCGGTTGCATACCTAGCAAAACAGGGTGTTAAGCGGAATGCTGCAGCTATTGCCGCCGTGCTAGCTTTTTATGGAGCTAGGTGTGCCTTTTGGAAATAGGAGATTGATCGGAAGGAGGATCTGATGCAGAAGCGAACCACAAACGTCCTGAAAGCTATTCGATGGTGGATTGGAATGGCCGGGGGATTTCTCGTTTTCTTCTACTTGTGGTCTTTGGTTTTCAAAGATGACCCCTTTTCGTGGGAGGATTGGGGAAAAACGGTCGTGTTCGGAACTCTTGTCGGGGTCATATATTTGATTTATAGTAGGCCTAGGAAATAGCGCTACACAGTAAAGATACTCGGCACTCGGAGATAAAGGTTCACATGTGCTCATGGATTGTCGTGGGCTTTTGTATTGGTGCCTGTTGGTGAATAAGTGTCAAAGGGTGGTGCGGACACAATCCTCCGGGATTCTGTCCGCACCACTGAACAGACACTTATGTTGGGGCATCCGACAGCTGATCGGTCGTGTGGTGCCCCTGGCAGGATTCGAACCCGCGCCACTCCGGGTAGAAGCCGGATGCTCTAATCCACTGAGCTACAGGGGCATTCTATCGATCGTGGGTTGCGCTTTCGTCGCAACCCACTAGACGAATATAACAGTACTGAACTCTTTGCTGATAACTGGTCCTTCGGGTTGATTAGATCGTCTCCGCGCTGGGTAGGGTTGGGAGTATGACGGAGGTAAAGACGAAAGCTGGTTCTTCGGTGCCTGTGCGGTCAGCTACCGGTTACTTTGTGCTCGCCGGGCTCGTGGCGGGAATAGTGGGGGCGGCCATCGGCTATTCCTTGTATAGCGAATCACTGTCTGCGCTAGGAATTCCCGACCCTGGTTTCTCGGTATCCTTCGGCCTTCCCTTTGTCCGTGGTCTGGCCACGATGTTCGGCTTCATTGGGGTCGGATCATTCTTGATGTCGGCATTTGGCACACCACCACGGAAAGATGGTTACCTCGACGTCGACGGGTATAAAACAAGCAGAACAGGCACGTGGTGCCTATTTATATGGGCTGTTCTCGCACTGCTGCTTATCCCGATGAGTTTGTCGGACGTTTCGGGGGCACCATTGTCGACGACGCTCAGCCCGGCGCACTGGGGGGAAGCGATTGACCAAGTATCTGTGGCGCGTTCCTGGATGTGGGTCGCTATCTTCGCGTTGATCACTGTCGTGTGGTCGTTAGGGACGCGACGCTGGATTTTCCAGATGCTATTTTTCGCTTTCTCCCTGGTGACGTTGATACCTATTAGCCTTGAAGGACACTCAGCGGCCGGTGGTAATCACGACTATGGCGTTAATTCGTACCTGTGGCACTTTGTGTTTTGTGCATTGTGGGTCGGCGGCTTGGCAGCAATGATCCAGCACGCCCTGCGCAAAGGGCCCCACATGGACGTTATCGTCAAGCGATACAGCTTCTTAGCATTGGTGTCGATTATTGTTTTGGCAATCTCAGGAGTAGTTAATGCGTTGCTCCGCATCCGCGTCGATGAACTCCTGACCAGTAATTATGGCCGAGTAATTACAGCCAAAGCGGTTTTGCTCATCGTCCTGGGCATTTTTGGATTCCTCCACCGACGAATGACGATTCCCAAGCTGGAAAAGAATCCGTCGGACCGACTCGCCTTTTCTCAAATTGCGATCGTGGAACTGGTCGTGATGGCGGCGACAATCGGCGTCGCTGTATCTTTGTCTCGCATTCCGCCACCCTTGCCGAAAGAGCTGAACCTTAACGTCATGGAGCTTGAGCTGGGCTTCAGCCTGACGAAGCCACCGTCGTGGGGTGGTCTGTTCGGCATGGTGCGGTTCGACATGATTTACGGAACCGTCGCAATAATTGCGGAAGTTTTATATGTGTGGGCCTACGTCCATCTCCGGAAAAAGGGCGGGGAGTGGCCTTTTAGCCGAGTGTTGTGGTGGACACTAGGGAACATTCTTCTACTTTTCGCGACGTCTTCTGGCCTCGGGATGTACGCGATGGTGTCGTTCTCGATGCACATGATCCAGCACATGATTTTGTCGATGGCGATCCCGATCGCCTGGGTTTTGGCTGGTCCGGTGACCTTATTCCTCCGCGCCTTGCCTGTTGCGGGCCGCGACGGTGTCCCTGGGCCACGTGAGTGGATTGTTGCTTTTATCAATAACCCGGTTTCGCGGTTTTTAACGAACCCCGTTGTGGCTGCTGCACAGTTCGTCATTGGGTTCTACATTATGTACTTCACGCCTCTATTTGAGGCTCTCATGAAGTATCACTTCGGTCACCTATTCATGATCGCTCACTTCTTGGTCTCCGGGTACATTTTCTACTGGATATCAATTGGTATCGACGCGGCACCTCGCCATACGTCTCCGTTCATCAAAATGGTGACCATCTTAGGAACAATGCCGTTCCACGCTTGGTTTGCGATTGCCCTCATGCAGTTGAATTACCCGCTCGGGCAACCGATGTATGAAACCTTCGGTATCCCGTGGCACGTCGACTACATGGCTGATCAGAACCTGGGCGGTAAGATCGCGTGGGCAACCGGCGAGATCCCGCTGTTAATCGTGACAGCGGCTCACTTCCTGCAGTGGCGTCGGGAAGATAGTAAAGAAACAGTACGCTATGAGCGTCGGGCTGACCGCACCCACGAGGCCGAACTCAATGCCTACAACGAGATGCTCGCGGCGCTGAACTCTGGCGCAGGGGATCGGGAACTGCAGGACTACTACAGCTCAGATTATTCGTCTGACGAGGTGCGGAGTTACTTCCACCAGAAGAAGTTTGAGCACCATAACGTACCGAAGGCACGCCGCTCATCAGCAAAAACGCCTGCCGATAAGCCAACCGGCAGTGTTGACGCTGAGCAGCAGGATGACAGTGGAAAAGGTTCAGGGAACGGTAGGTCCAGTGAAGGGGACTGAGCTGATAACCGGCCGGATTAGCCTCGCCGGGGCTCAAAGTCGGCAATAGCTAAGCCCTATCTAAAGCCAGCTTATTAATAGTTGCCACGCGTATAGGAAGGGTGTATAATTAGGGGCAGAGCGAAGGAAAAGCCCGGTATCGGGCACAGTCCACGTAGCTCTGAGACGACAAACCAACTTATCGAGAGAAGGAAAAAGATATGACTTCCGCGCAAGCATCTGTTGGGCGTTCGGCTTCCGCTGAAAGCTCTGTTCAAACAACTCCAGCCTTTAGTGCTCCTAGCGACGTTGTTTCTGATCTGCAGAAGGTTCTCGTTGATTTCATCGATTTGAGCCTGGTTGCCAAGGAAGCTCACTGGAACATTCTCGGACCGAACTTCCGCGATCTGCACCTGAACTTAGACGAGCTTGTTTCGGTTGCTCGTGAAGGCACCGACGAAATCGCTGAGCGTATGCGTGCTTTGAATGGCATTCCCGATGGTCGCACGGCTGTTGTAGCCGCAGGTTCGTCCCTTCCGGAGTTCCCGGCAGGAGAGATCCTTACTCACGACGCTATTTCCCACGTCGTCGAGGCTATTAACGCGACAACCAACACCATGCGTGAGGTTCACGACCGCGTTGACGAGGCTGACCCGACGAGTGCTGATCTGCTGCACGAATACATCAAGCAGCTGGAGCAGCAGGCTTGGTTCATCAGCGCCGAGACCCGTACTCCATCTGGAAAGTAGTACATATCGATCTTCACTGTGCGCCTAGTTGAACCCTTAAACGGGGCTTCAGCAGCGTGTTTCCCTGTTCGTCATCGGAAGTCATGACGAGGCCTTCCGATGACATGCGCCGGACTGTGCGATAGCGCGGTCCGGTTTTTCTTTATCGCTATGCGATTATCCGTTGTATCGGCGACACCTACTTTCGGCACTCACCCCTTCTGTCGGCACGGGGCGTTATTTTTTGTTTCACGGATCTTTTTCACCGTGTGGATTCACTGCGCGGATAAGAAAGTCGGGTGAATAAAAATCTGTGGATAACTTTGGTTATCCACAGCGGACGCCCCGATGAGCTCCTCACAGGCCTAATTTCCGGACCACCGTGTGCCACTCTGAGTTTGTCATTTTCAGATCGTCTCTATCGATGAGGACTTCACGGTACTGCGCTAATCAGCTACTCAGCTACTCAGCCGTTACCGGGAGCGCCCTTCGTAGGAGGGAGAGTAGGTACGTCATGGCACAAAATTCCGCAATGGTCACCGTCGTGGGAAACGTCGTCAGTGACCCAGTTGATCGAACACCATCGGGTCGAACCCCTTTCTCAACTATGCGCGTTGCGTCGGATCGTCGTTGGCGTGACGACGATGGTGTATGGCAGTCATCTGACTCATTATTTATCGACGTCCAGATGTCCGGTCCACTAGCCACACACTGTTTGAAATCGGTAACGAAGAGGATGCCAGTTGTTATATACGGTCGGCTGATCACTCATTCGTGGGAGGCGACGTTGGACTCGGGGGAGAAGATCACGCGGAGCTCCGTGAGAATCAAGGCCTCTCACGTTGGAGTTGACCTCAACAGGATCGTTATTACGTCCGCGATGACTAGCCGCCTAGGACGTTTGGTTCCGTTGGAAATCGGCTCCTCTGCTGGAGCAGCCAAGGGATCAGGGGAGGTGACGAGTCTCTCCACCGATTGGGACGGAACGGTCACGTCGGATGGAAATCCATTCCCCGAGGGCTCGTCGAGTGATTCGAGCACTTCCGCCGACTCCACAGCCCTGAGGAACTCCATGCATTTGAGCGAACAGGAGGATTCATACACACGGGATGTCGCCTTGGCTAGCGCATGAGGGCGTGCCTCCGTGAAGGAGTCGTCGTAACTGGTTGTTGTTAGCACCGTGCTTGCGTACCCTCAACGGTTAGACTTTGCTGAGGAACTTGCGCGGGGACCATCCCACCTCTTAACTCTCGAGGTTGATCCTTGAGATTAGCTTTCGAGGTGGTGAACCCTATGGTCATCGGCCATAGTAGGTGAGCAGAGAATGCTAGGTTCGTGCGGCATAGAAAAATGAGTTGAGGACTGTATGGGTGAATTCATTTACACAATGAAAAACGTGCGCAAGGCGCATGGAGAAAAAGTCATTCTTGACGACGTCACCATGGCTTTTTATCCGGGGGCCAAGATCGGCGTGGTGGGGCCAAACGGCGCCGGAAAATCGTCGATCTTGAAAATTATGGCGGGAATTGATCAGCCCTCCAATGGTGAGGCGTTCCTCGATCCCGGCGCTTCTGTGGGGATCTTGCTCCAGGAGCCTCCACTCAACGAGGAAAAGACCGTCCGCGGCAACGTGGAAGAAGGCCTCGGAGAGATCTGGGAAGTCAAGCGTGAATATGAAGAAATCGCCGAAAAGATGGCGACGGATTATTCCGATGAGCTCATGGAACGCATGACCGTCCTGCAGGAGAAGATCGACACTGCCGACGCCTGGGAATTGGATTCGAAGATCGACCAGGCTATGGATGCGCTGCGGTGTCCGCCGTCAGACTCGCCAGTGACGACGCTATCCGGTGGTGAGCGTCGTCGTGTAGCACTAGCCAAGCTTCTGTTGGCTGAGCCAGATCTATTGCTGCTCGATGAGCCCACCAACCACTTGGACGCTGAGTCTGTGCTCTGGCTGGAGCAGCATCTGCGTAATTATCCGGGCGCGGTGTTGGCTGTTACCCACGACCGTTACTTCCTCGACCACGTTGCCCAGTGGATTTGTGAGGTCGATCGCGGGAAGCTGTACCCCTACGAAGGTAACTACTCCACGTACTTGGAGAAGAAATCTGAGCGTCTGCAAGTTGCGGGTAAGAAAGACGCCAAGCTGCAGAAGCGGTTGAAGCAGGAACTGCAGTGGGTGCGCTCGGGCGCTAAGGCACGTCAGGCGAAGAATAAGGCTCGCTTGCAGCGTTACGAGGAAATGGCTGCGGAGGCCGAGAAATACAAGAAGCTCGACTTTGAGGAAATCCAAATTCCGACCCCGCAGCGCCTGGGCAACCAGGTTGTGGAGGTCAGCCACCTCAACAAGGGCTTCGATGGCCGTACCCTGATCAAAGACCTGTCCTTCACGTTGCCTCGTAACGGCATCGTCGGTGTTATCGGCCCGAACGGTGTGGGTAAGTCCACCTTGTTCAAGACGATTGTGGGGCTTGAAGAGCCGGATTCCGGCGAGGTGAAAGTCGGTAAAACTGTCGACATCAGCTACGTGGACCAGAACCGTGAGAACATTGACCCCGAAAAGACCGTGTGGGAAGTCGTCTCTGACGGGCTGGACTACATCATCGTCGGCCAGAACGAAATGCCATCGCGCGCTTATATTTCGGCTTTCGGTTTCAAAGGTGCTGATCAGCAAAAGCCAGCCAAGGTGCTCTCCGGCGGTGAGCGTAACCGTTTGAACCTGGCGCTGACCTTGAAGCAGGGTGGTAACCTGATCCTATTGGATGAGCCCACCAACGATCTGGATGTCGAAACTCTCTCCAGCTTGGAGAATGCGCTTGAACAATTCCCAGGGTGTGCTGTTGTGATCTCCCACGATAGGTGGTTCTTGGATCGCACGTGTACACACATTCTCGCCTGGGAAGGCAATGTTGCCGAAGGCCAGTGGTACTGGTTTGAAGGTAACTTCGAGGACTATGAGAAGAACAAGGTCGATAGGCTCGGTGAAGAAGCTGCGCGTCCCCACCGTGTGACTCACCGGAAGTTAACTCGCTAATTCGTTAGGTCATGGTGAATTATGCCTTTTCGTGAAGTACTCGGACGTAGTGGCAGGGTCCATACAGTGTCATTGCCACTTCGGTGGTCCGACTTCGACATGTATGGTCACGTCAATAACTCGGCGTATCTCGAGTTCTCACAAGATTCACGCGTCGCACTTCTGAACGAAATGGAGTCCATAGCTGGTAACGGGTCAGTACCAAAGGTATTTGTGCGCCACGCCGAATTGGATTACCGACGCGGAATTTCCCCATCCAGCCACACCGTGACCGTGAATTCAGAAGTGACCCGGGTCGGCCGAACATCTTTTGGTGTCCGCCAACTGATCCTCGATAGCGACGGGATCGTGTGTTGCGAAGTGAAGATTACGCAGGTTGCTATCGATATGCGGTCGAGCTCTCCGCGCGAAATTACGGACAGTGAACGGCAGCTCCTCGAGTCCATGATCACTCGCCCCGTGAGAGAAATCGAACGAGGCCAAGATAATGAACCCGATATTGATCAACTCGTGCCTCCGGATTCTACGGAGTAATCCACCGGCCTCATCCAGGGGACACCATGCCGATAACTATTGAGCACGGCGTTGCTCGAGACCTCTTCACATACATGTCTCGAGCAGAACGCCTCGATTCGACGGCGTTGGTTCGGATTCATCTTGCGAATACCAGATCTCGCCAACCTAATGCTGCGGGTGCTGCCATCGAGGCTCGTGACCAGCGTCATCAGTGGTTCGATGTTTATGTCACCACGCCACTTGGTCCCTTTGGGCTGCGACGGGTCCGTGGTGTGTGGGGGAATGACTCGGCTCGTGACGTCATCACGCATTGTTCGAACGTGCGGCGAGCCATCGATGCGTCGACCTCTTTCCACTCTCGGGAGGGTGGTCCGATAACTCTTTCGCTGGAGCACCCCGGTACGCCGGGAATGTGGCCCGGACCTGTGCCTCTGACAGAGACATTCACCCATATTGATGACGCAGCGATAGACACCGTTGCGGCGTTATATAACGACGTCCGTGACACAGCCACGGCAGAATCGGGGCCAGCGGGGATAGCTCAATCGCTGTTGGACCAGAAGATTATGACCGTCGAATCGCCGACGACGGAAGAGACGGCGCAGCTCACGTCGCGAGCCATTATCGCCTTGGGAAGCCTCGGTTTTATCGGAGGCGATATTATGCGGGTCTCCGTTTCGCCTCTCTGGGTCAGGACGGATACCAGGCTGGGAACGGTCCTTGCACAACGCAGGAATCGGCTGAACCTACTTAATATGTAGGCCCAGCCCGGACCGTATGGCCGGGGAGGCCTCGGCGTCCCCAGTTCAGGAGACATCGAGGCTATGGCTTTTAGCTCCGGTCGTGTTCACGTGCTGCAGCGAAGCGGCGCTGATTATCCTTACCCTCCGCGATCAGTCGGCGGAAACCAGCGGGCAATTCTTCGTCGGCAACCAGTTTCTCGGCTCGAGCGATAGCCTCGTCCGATGTATCCCATGATGGATACATTCCCGCGAGCACGCGCAGAGCCATCTCGCCATTGAGGTTCTCCCACACGCCGAGGGCCTCATCGAAATAACGATCGCGGTAACCGGCCAAGAGCTCGTCACTGCCGGCAGTCCTAAATCCTGCGACATTCGACAACAACTGGCGGTTCGACAGCGTCGACGCATCCTCGCCCATGATGTCATCCCACACGCGAGACTTGTTGTCCGGCGTTGGCAGGAGCGCCCGCGCCGCAATCGCCGCTTGTTCACCCAATGACGAACGGTCGTTCGCGGAGGTTTCGTCGATAAGCTTTGTGACCTCATCTTCTGACACCCCTTGGGAACCGCTGGACGCGGCAAGCATTTTGATCGCAAGCCACGTCATATCGGTATCGATGGAGAGACCGTCCAGTTCGACACTCTCCGGGGTGCCATCGACAATCGCGCGCGCGATAGCAACAGTCTCGGCGGTGGGCTCCACATTGGGCAGCTCCTTGACCGCCGCGAGCTGGGTATCGCTACCCGGAGCAGCCGCGCGTGCCGTCGATACCAAAGCCTGAGCAACCGCATCCCAGCCTTCGTCGGCAAGCCACGTCGGGTCGGCATAGTTCCTCGCTGCGGACACAACCTGTCGAACTAATTGCTGAACGACGGCGGTTTCCGTCTCATGAGGCAGATCACGCTCAACAAGCGCGATGAAATCACGAGCGCGCAAACGACCAGCGCGCAGACGCTCCCACTCCGCCGACCAGCACAGAGCGCGAGCCATGGGATCCTTAATTGCCGGCAGGTGATTCAGCACGAACTCGTTGGAAGCATCATCGAGATCGATGAGCGCATATGTCAGGTCGCCATCATTGGGCAGAATGAGATCGCCGACGGGAGTGCCGACGAGTTCAGGAACGTCGGTGCTCTCACCGTGGATATCCAGCTCGGTGTTAGCTGTGCGAACGACGTCACCATCCTGGAGGGAATAGACGCCGACGCCGATGCGGTGATCGCGGTGTTCGCCTTCACCCGGTTGCGCACCACTCTGCTTGACAGCAACTGAGGTGTAGGCCCCGTCTTTAGCCTGCGCATCGACGGACAAGGTATTGACGCCGGTGGTCTTGAGCCATTGATCAGCCCACTGGGACAGATCGCGTCCCGACGATTCCTCGAGCGCGTTAAGGAGATCATCGAAGGTCGCGTTGTCGTACTGATGGCGCTGGAAAAGCAGACGTACACCGGCGAAGAATTCGTCGAGCCCGACATAAGCGGCTAGCTGCTTGAGAACCGACGCGCCCTTGGCATAGGTGATCCCGTCGAAGTTCTGGTCGACGGTTTCGATATCCGACGCGTCCGTCGAAATCGGGTGCGTGGACGACATCTGGTCTTGCGCGTATGCCCAAGCCTTTTCGACGTGGGCGAATGTGACCCACGCGGTGGTGAATTCGCTGACCTCAGTTTGAGCCTGCGCCGAGGACCAGGTGGCGAATGATTCGTTAAGCCACAGGTCATTCCACCACTTCATGGTGACGAGATCGCCGAACCACATGTGCGCCATCTCGTGGAGGATCGTGTCATTGCGACGCTCGTAGAGGTACCGAGTGGTGGCCGACCGGAACACATAGTCTTCACGGATCGTGACGGCCCCGGCATTTTCCATTGCCCCCATGTTGTATTCAGGGCAGAACACTTGGTCGTATTTCTTAAATGGATACGGGATGCCAAAGTGCTTAGCGTAGAAATCGAATCCCTGTTTTGTTTCCTTAAACAGTTCTTCGGAATCGAGGTGCTCGGCCAGCGCCCGTCGGCAATAAAGACCGAGGGGAATTTCGACTTCCTGGCTGGACGATTCGTCCGACGTTTCGGTTGATTTGTCCGATGTTTCGGGGTGCGGAGTAATGGTTCCGCGCCACACATCGGTGGCTTCGGTGTACGGCCCCGCCATGAAAGCAATTAAATAGGTAGAGAGAGGGTAATCAACCTCAGCTTCGTGAATGGCGACCGTTGTTTGTGGGTTGTCGCCGTCGGTCGTGAGAATACCCGTGCGGGGAGAGATCACCGTGGTGCTGACAGGGCCATTAGTAATGAGCCGCCACGAATCAGGCGTGATGACCTGCACACGGTATGTGGCCTTGAGATCCGGCTGGTCGAAGCACGCGAAGACGCGTTTGGCCTCGGCAGTTTCGAATTGTGTGTACAGGTAGACCGCATTGTCCGCGGGATCGACGAAACGGTGAAGTCCCTCACCTGAGGTCGAGTAGCGGCATTCGGCGCACACCGTGACGCGGTTGTCGCCAGGTTCCAGATTGCGAAGCTGAATACCGGCTTCCTCGTCATACTGGTTATCCGAATAACGGATCGCATCGGTCGTGACATCGGTCCCGTTGAGCTGCACAGATGTTACCCGCGAGGCGCGGAGATCCAGGAAGGTTCCTTGCTCCAGATCGCCCTCCGACACACCGTCGCGTGTGTGGAACCACACTGTGGTCTTTGACGTAAAGGTTTTTTCTCCAGGAAGCCCATGTCCGTCAGTAAGGTCTAAAATTATGGAGTACCGGTCCACTCCAATGAGTGCGGCCCGGTCCTTGGCCTCTTGCCAGGTGAGATTAGTTGATGACATTCCTGCGTTGTGTCCTTTCGCTGGAGGGCTTTGGAATATGCGAGAGCATAAAGTTCCCAGATATTGAGACTACTAGGTGATGAAAAATCGCGGGAGCAATGAGCCCTCGGTGGGCACAGCGCCAACGTACAGATCATGGAGGTAATGACATGGCCGACAAACAACGAGTCGATTTTTGGTTTGATGTCTCCTGCCCGTTTTGCTGGGTAACATCCCGGTGGATTAAAGAGGTAGAAAAAGTCCGGGATATCACTGTGGTTTGGCATCCTATGAGCTTGTCGGTTCTCAATGAAAACAATGATGATCTTCCCGACGATTACAAGAAGATGATGAAACAGACGTGGGGCCCAGCTCGCGTTGCCGCCCTCATTGCCGACGAAAATCCGGAGAAATTAGACGCCTACTACACCGCAATGGGCACCCGGATTCACGATAAGAAAGAAGTGGACGCTCACGCCGGCGAGGGATTCGACGACGTGCTCCGCGATGCCTTGGAAGAGATTGGCCTTCCGGCGTCGTATCTCGAGGTGGCACACTCCACTGAGCAGGATGATTCGCTACGCCGTCACCACCAGGGCGCGATGGACGCGGTCGGCGACGACGTGGGGACGCCGGTGCTGAAGTTGGGCGATAACGCGTTCTTCGGGCCAGTGATCACCCGTGTACCGCGCGGGGAAGATGCGGGACGAATCTTCGATGGGGCAGTGGCCTTGGCAGCGTTCCCGCATTTCTTCGAATTGAAACGATCTCGCACAGAGATGCCAGAAAACAAGACTGCTGAGCTACCCTAGAACTATGCGCGTTTATCTTGGTGCGGACCACGCTGGGTTCGAGTTGAAAAATACTATTGCTGCTCATTTGGAAAAGAACGGCCACGAGATCGTCGATTGCGGGGCTCATTCCTTTGATCCCAAGGATGATTACCCTGCTTACTGCATCGAAGCCTCTGCCCGGGTCGTGAACGATCCCGGATCATTGGGCATCGTGATCGGCGGTTCCGGAAACGGTGAGCAGATCGCTGCCAACAAGGTCAAGGGAGCCCGCTGTGCTTTGGCCTGGTCCGTGGAGACGGCCAAGCTTGCCCGGGAGCATAACAATGCACAGCTCATCGGTTTAGGGGCTCGCCAGCACTCCGAGGAGGAAGCCCTCGAGATTGTCGACGCTTTCATCGAAACGCCGTGGTCAAATGAGGAACGCCACCAGCGGCGGCTTGACGTCCTCGCGGAGTATGAACGTACGGGGATGGCACCCGCGTTGCCCGAAGACCAGTAGGCCGCTCGGGCTGCCGTCGGGGCTCGGGCACGAACGTGCCATAAAAGAAAGCATCTCTTGCGCAACAATGTGCAAGAGATGCTTTTCCTTTTCCGGTGTTATCTTCTTTCAGCTCGCCCTCCACCGAAGAGTAGCATTCATCATCGGACAGCGTGGTTATGGCCTAGTCAGGGTGGCGCTTAACCGTCGGTGTCGGAGTCGTTTTTTCTCCTACGGTCAACTCGATTCTCGTGCCAATGCTTTACGTCTTCAGCATCCCAGAGAGTCAATCCTTGAAACTTTGCTACAGGCTTTGGTGCGCGACCACGACCCGCATAGCTGGTGAATGTACCCCGCGCTGTACCAGAAAACTCAGCGCATTGCGCTGCGGTCCACAGCTCGTGTCCTGAGTCTTTGTCAAGAAGGATCGGTGTCATGAGTCAGGAGTGTACGCCCGAAAAATAGGGGAGCGCTATGTAGCAAAACTCCAGCTAAACTGGCATGAAGTCCGTTAAACTACTTATTACACCCCCGTATGTGTTCAACCCACGTTTAAAGGCGCTGCTTACCAAAGAATCTGCAGATTTCTGCCCGATAAAGAATCGTTAACTATTCGTTATCGAGCCGGTAAAAAATTACCCCATAGTAGGGGTACTGATAATGGTATGGTTGCCAAAACTAATTATTGGAACTCGACTGAACGGTGCCCTCGTTGCCCTTCCACCACCTCGTGGTGGTCAACAATCAGGTGCCGAGCCTCCAACCGCTCAATCATCCGACGGTCGTGAGTGACAACAAGCACTGTTCCCTCAGCACTCGCGATGGCATCCTGCACCTCTTCAATCAAGTCCACGGAGAGGTGGTTCGTCGGCTCGTCGAGAAGGAGAATATGAGGCGGGCCGGCTGCAATCAGCGCAAGCGCTACTCGTCGCTGCTGACCTATAGAGAGGTCCCCGACGGGCCGAATGGCGTCCTCAGGAGCCAGCAGTCCGAGCTCGTCGAAGCTCACAGTGGGGTGGGGTGCCAATGCATACAGATCCTCTGCTGATTGTGTGGGATCATCCCATCGCTGCTCTTGGCGGAGAACACCGACACTTTGGCCCTCCCCAATGCGAACTTGCCCGCTCTCTGTCGGCACCGCGCCGGAGATAGCCCCGAGCAATGACGACTTGCCTGCTCCATTCGGCCCCGTGATCACTACTTTTTCACCCGGGCGAATAGTCAAAGACCCTACGCGGACACGATCAGGGACGACGAGTCCTTGTAATTTAATGGCGAAGTCCTCCTCGGATCCTGCCGCGACCCGACGACGCGGTACGGGCGCCGTCAAGGGTGCATCGAGACCGAGAACTGCGGGGGGCTGTTCCACACCGTTCTCCTCGAGCTCGGTGAGACGTTGCCGCGCCGCACGGATTCGTCGGGACAATTGACGCTCGGCCCGGTTACCGGCCATCCCATACATGACCTTTTCGTTGTCCCGCTTCGCCTTCTTCGGACCGGCCGACTCATGATGCGCCTCAATATCCTGCTCTAGCTGGTTTTTCTCCCTCTGCTCCGTCTTCCATTGATGCTCCCACAGCGCGCGCTCATGCCGACGGTGCTTGTCATAAGCGGTGTAATTGCCCCTAAAAATGTGAATTCCCTCGCGCCGGGGCACGATATCGCCGATCTGGGTACACACCGCGTCGAGAAAGTCTCGATCATGCGTAGCGACGACAACCACGCCAGCGTGGTTATGAATGTGATCGATAACAAGTTCTCTGCCACGGTCGTCCAGGTGGTTTGTGGGCTCGTCGAGGAGGAGAATCTCGGGATTGCGAATGAGGGTGAGCGCTAACCCAAGACGCGCCCGCTGGCCACCGGATAGATCGGCTGTCCTTCGTGAGAGCAGCGGTTCGCCATCGACAGTCGTTGAGTCATCATTGGTGAGGCCGAGGCTGTCGAGAATGATGTCCGCGTTATGTTCGGCATTCCAATCATCGTGGGCCGTGACATCGGAGAAAATGGTGGAATACCGCTCATTTGCTCGGGCAACTTCCTCGTCTGTCTCCGCGTCGGCAAGTGCTTCCGTGGCCTCCTCGAATGCTTGCAAGCGACGGAGTGACGGCCCCAGTGCCTCTTTAATGAGCATCGCTCCGGTCGAATCAAAGGGGGCCTCTAATTCCTGGGAACCAAGAACACGTTGCCCGATGTGGGTGACGACGCCGCTCGTGGGTTTGCGTCGGCCAGAGAAGACCCACATTAACGTCGATTTACCAGCGCCGTTATCGCCGACCAGCCCGAGAACGTCGCCCGCTGACAAGGTGAGGTCGATGTTGCGGAGAACCGGTACTCCCGAATAATCAAAACTGACGCCGTTGGCGATAAGCTGCGTCTGGGATAAATCAGTGGAGAGGGTTGTTGCCGTCAGTGATGCGGAAGAATCGCCTGATAGTGGGGCAGCAGGAGTATCGGTAGGCATGGTTCCTCCAGGGGTAGTGTCGTCACCATTATTTTACGCGACGGGCCGTTAGGTGACCGACATTCTGGGCGTTATTGCTGCTGGTGGTGCTTGCCTAATTGGCGACGCGGCTGCTCGTGTGAAGCTGATGCTTCTGCACTAGTGAGCGTTTTTGTTCGTGCGACGGTTAAAGCGGCGTTTAAAAGGCAGCGTTGTAGCGGGATCGGGAATGCGTAATTTGTGGGGAGTTCGGGTTTTGCGAAACCGCGAACGAAATGTACTATGGCAACACACCGCGGAAAGAAGGTTCGTGGGCCTTGAAGTACGCGTCAGCCGTGTTTCACGTGCTCAGGTACCGTTTTTCGCAATGGGAATGTCGTATAGTGGCTAATACCTCAGCCTTCCAAGCTGAAGACGCGGGTTCGATTCCCGTCATTCCCTCCATTATGTCGGAGACATAGAGAGTCCCGACGACAATATCACCCGGTTGGTTTTCCACGCTTGCGGAGAACTAGCCGGGTTTCGTCGTATGACCATGCATATGACCACACGGGTTCTTCAGTGTTATACGCCAATAGTGTGTCCGCGTGCGGGACAACTGTGGGGGTATATCGGGGTCTTTTGTGAAAACTGCGGAGGGATATGGGCGAAAAATGGCCGAAAATTGACCATATAGCCCCGCACTTTTGTTTTGGGACGCGTATCCCCCCGCACTTTTAGGCTCTAGGTGTAGTTTCCCGCAGTTTTCCGTGTACCGGTTCCTTCTTCGGTGCGTCGGCGTTTCGAGCCCAGGAATTGGGTTCTTCCCGGGGGTTGTACGACAAAACGCGGTGTGGACACTTTTTGGACAGGTTATGCCGTCATCATGCGGCAGTCCCCGTCGTGAGACAGGGAACGTAAGGCATAGGAATTAAGGCATAGAGCTGCTGTCACAGCGGAGAGTAGAAAATGACGCAGCCTCGCTCCATTGCTAACCCCTAAGCTGACCGTGTAACATCACAAAAAGCTCTTTCACCACGTATTTTGCGGTGGATAACGCTGAATAGTGGGGGTCAATGAAAGTGGCAAAAACGGTGCCCGTAGACTCTAGTTGTCTTCGGCACTCGTGGCCGGTGGACTTTCTTTCATACCGGGGTATGGCGCAGCTTGGTAGCGCACTCGCTTTGGGAGCGAGGGGTCGTGGGTTCGAATCCCGCTACCCCGACCAGGAGTGGCCCGGCCGGTCAGACACGACGTTTGGCAGGCCGGGTCTCCACAAATAGAGAGAAATTGTATTCCAAATAACCAACGACACCACAGGAGTGTGCATCCGTGAAGAGCTCCGTTGAGCAACAGAGCGCGACTCGCGTAAAGCTTACTGTCGAAGTTCCTTTTGACGAGCTTCAGCCGGAGATCGACCAAGCCTACCGCTCGCTGGCGCAGCAGGTCACACTCCCTGGCTTCCGTAAAGGCAAGGTTCCTCCGCGCGTTCTTGAGGCGCGACTTGGCCGGGGGGCTATCCTCGACCAGGCCATCAACAACATGCTGCCCAGCCGCTACAGCCAGGCTGTTGAAGAGCATGACCTCAAGGTCCTCACGCAACCGACCATTGACATCACCCGGCTGGAAGATAACGAGCTCGTTGAGTTCACCGCAGAGGCTGATGTCCGTCCGGAGATTGATCTTCCTGATTTCTCCACCATCGAAGTCGAAGTCGATCCGCTCGTTGCCGACGACGCCGCTGTCGACGCTGAGCTGGACAACCTCCGCGCACGTTTCGGCACCTTGAAGGCAGTCGAGCGCCCAGTTCAGAAAGACGACTTCGTCTCCATTGACCTGTCCGCAACCGTGGGTGGCGAACCTGTTGACGAGGCCACGACCGAAGGCCTTTCCCACCAGGTCGGCAACGGCGAGCTCATCGAGGGCTTGGACGACGCGCTCGAGGGCATGAAGGTTGATGAATCAAAGACCTTTAAGTCGAACCTTGTCGCCGGTGACCACGAAGGCGAAGAGGCCGAGGTCACTGTCACTGTGAAGTCGCTCAAAGAACGTGAACTTCCTGAAGCTGACGATGACTTCGCTCAGCTCGCATCGGAGTTCGACACCATCGGCGAGCTTCGTGAATCCTTGGCCAAGCAGGTTGAGGAAAACAAGAAGGCTGAGCAGGCGTCGTCGATCCGGGACAAGGTCCTCGAAAAGGCTCTGGAAAAGACCGACTTCGAGCTGCCAGAAGCCGTTGTCGAAGAGCAAGTTAAGGGCCAGTTGAACCAGCTTCTCCAGCAGTTCAATGGTGATGAGAAAGCCTTTGACCAGCTTCTCGCAGCCCAGGGCAGCAGCCGCGAACAGTTCGATCGCGACACCCGGTCCAGTGCAGAAGAGGCCGTGCGGACTCAGCTGTTCCTCGACACTCTCGCTGATGAGCTCCAGCCAGAGGTCAGCCAGCAGGAATTCACCGAGCACATCATGTTCACCGCCCAGCGGTACGGCATGGAGCCTCAGCAGTTCATGCAGGCCATTCAGGCGTCGGACCAGATCGGTGCCCTCTACGCCGATGTTCGTCGTGGCAAGGCTTTGGCTGAATCCATTTGCACGGTGTCGGTCAAGGACACCGATGGCAACGAGATCGATCCGAAAGAATACTTCGGTGAAGAAGAAAACACCGACGAGACTTCTACCGGGTCCGCAGATGCCGAGGCATCGGAAAACAGTGAAGCAACGCCGTCTGGCACCGAGACCGAAGAATCGGCTGAATTCGATCAAGCGGCGGAAGCTCCCGTGGCAACCCCCACCGATGACGATTCAGAGAACGCTGAAAAATAAACCGTTGACTTGCGGATAATTCCGACACTGCCCCCACGCCCTGAAAGGTGTGGGGGCATCGGCATCTCATACCGACGCACGCTAACAGCGAACAGAGCGCAAAAGGCGAGCCACACTTCATCGAATTAGCTAGTCTGGGGTGCACCCAAAAATATTGGAAAGTGAGCGTACATAATGAACTTTTCCTCAAACGACACTGGAGTTAGTGCTCAGAAGGGATATTCTGCCCCCACCATGGACAATGGGACAGCAGGATTGAACCTTAACGATTCCGTCTTCGAGCGACTGCTGCGGGAACGCATTATCTTCCTCGGCACCGAGGTTAATGACGACATCGCCAACCGGCTTTGCGCACAGATCCTTTTGCTCTCGGCGGAGGACCCGACGCGGGACATTTCGTTGTATATCAACTCGCCCGGTGGTTCTGTGACCGCAGGGATGGCCATTTATGACACCATGACGTACGCACCGTGTGACATCGCCACGTACGGGATGGGCCTGGCTGCCTCCATGGGCCAGTTCCTCCTCACTGCGGGAACAAAAGGCAAGCGCTACGCTTTGCCACACGCTCGCATTTTGATGCACCAGCCGTCGGCAGGTGTAGGCGGAACGGCAGCTGATATTGCTATTCAGGCCGAGCAGTTCGCCCGCACCAAGCGCGATTTGGCCGAGCTCAACGCGCAGCACACCGGCCAGTCGCTGGAGCGGATTCAGAAAGACTCCGACCGTGACCGCTGGTTCGATGCCCAGGAGGCCTTAGAGTACGGCTTTGTTGATCACGTGATTACATCGGCGAAGGAGGAGACAGAGTAGTGGCCATGAACCCTAGCGATGAACTCAACCAGTATTCTTCTTCTCAACTGAACGGGGTTTCCCACATGCAGATGCCAGAAAGCCGCTACATCCTCCCATCATTTGTCGAGCACAGCTCGTTTGGGGCCAAAGAATCCAACCCGTATAACAAGCTTTTTGAAGAGCGCATCATCTTCCTCGGTACCCAGGTCGACGACGCCTCCGCCAACGACATCATGGCTCAGCTGCTGGTCCTCGAGGGGCTGGACCCGGACCGCGACATCACCATGTACATCAACTCGCCCGGCGGATCCTTCACGTCGCTCATGGCGATTTACGACACCATGCAGTATGTCCGTCCCGACGTCGTCACTGTCTGCTTGGGGCAAGCTGCGTCGGCTGCTGCGGTGCTGTTGGCAGCCGGTACTCCGGGTAAGCGTGCTGCGTTGCCGAATGCGCGTGTTCTTATTCACCAGCCAGCGACGCAGGGCACGCAGGGGCAGGTTTCCGACCTCGAAATCCAGGCCGCAGAGATCGAGCGTATGCGGACCTTGATGGAGACCACCTTGGCACGTCATACCGGCGTATCAGCGGAACAGATTCGCATCGATACCGACCGTGACAAGATCCTCACCGCAGAAGGTGCGAAAGAATACGGAATCATCGACCAAGTCTTTGATTACCGTAAGGCCTCTGCGCAGAAATAGGGCGGAGCACCGACGCGAACAGGGTTTATGAAGCGGAAGCGCCGGTTTGCTGCCCAGATTTATAATGAGATGACAACGAGCCCAGAATGAGCGCGGAATCGACGAGTTCCGCTGCTATTCTGGGCTTTGGTCTCGGATAGACAACCATGAACGGTTGTACGCCTACGAAGTCGTTAGGGGTCAAGGGAATTTATGGCAGGTATGCAGGAAAGCGCCGATGTCCTGAAGTGCTCTTTTTGCGGAAAGAGCCAAAAACAGGTCCGCAAACTTATCGCGGGCCCGGGTGTGTACATCTGCGACGAATGCATCGACCTGTGCAATGAAATTATCGAAGAAGAATTCGATAACTCACCCGCGCAGAAGACGGACAAGGCGCTACCCAAGCCATCGCAAATCGTCGACTTTCTCGGTGATTACGTCATCGGCCAGGACGCCGCAAAGCGGACTTTAGCCGTGGCGGTCTACAACCACTACAAGCGCATCCAAGCCGATGAGAATGACCACCATAAGTCTGACGACGATATAGAGATCGCGAAGTCCAACATCCTCATGCTCGGCCCGACCGGTTCTGGCAAGACCTACCTGGCGCAAACACTGGCCCGCATGCTCGACGTTCCCTTCGCTATGACCGACGCAACCAGCCTGACGGAGGCCGGCTATGTCGGTGAAGACGTGGAGAACATTCTTCTGAAGCTCCTCCAGGCTGCGGACTTTGACGTCGATCGTGCCCAGCGCGGAATCATTTACATCGACGAGGTCGATAAGATTTCACGCAAATCGGAAAACCCCTCGATTACCAGGGACGTTTCAGGCGAGGGTGTTCAGCAGGCACTGCTGAAAATTCTCGAAGGAACGGTGGCCTCGGTCCCGCCGCAGGGTGGCCGGAAGCATCCGAACCAAGAATTTATCCAGCTCGATACGAAGAATGTCCTGTTCATCGTTGCCGGTGCGTTCGCGGGCTTGGAGAAAGTCATTGGCGAGCGACGCGGAAAGCAGGGGCTCGGATTCGGCGCGAATGTGTCCTCTAAAGAGGAAAACGAACTCGATGCGTTCTCCTATGTTCAGCCAGAAGACCTGGTGAAGTTCGGGTTAATTCCTGAGTTCATTGGGCGTCTCCCGGTCGTCGCTACCGTCAATGATCTTGACCGCGAAGCGCTGGTTCGCGTGTTGACCGAACCAAAGAACTCGCTGGTCAAGCAGTACAGCAGGCTGCTCGACATGGATGGCGTAACCCTGACCATGGAGGAGGGTGCGCTTAATGCCATTGCCGACAAGGCCATCGAACGCGGTACGGGGGCTCGTGGCCTGAGGGCGATCTTGGAGGAGATCTTAGGACCGGTCATGTTCGAGGTCCCCGACTCAGAGGACGTTACCGAAGTGGTTATTTCAGAAGAATGCGTCACAGAAGGTGCTGAACCGAGGCTGATTTCGTCCACGGAGGCGGAAAGGGAATCCGCGTAAAGCCGGTTGCTCTCAAAGGGCGGCCACCTCAACCCGTAAATGGTTGCCGACGTATCACGTTCAATCAGTCGCGGTAAAACTCCGAGAACGGACCAAATTGTTCGTCGAACCTATTGGTCTCATTAGACGCCGGCGCGTCACTGCCGTCCAACAGATCACCATCGCCATATAGTGGCGTATTCTCCCGCTCGCTGGCGCGAAGCTGTTCGGTGGTGACGGTGTAGGAATCTCCCTCGCGTGTGGCCATCGTCGTCGTCAAAAGGCTGATCACAGTATCTTGAATCAGCGCATTAATGCCATCCCGGTTGCTTTCGTCGCCGGTAGCTACGTCGTACATAGACCGGAAGGTCGACTGGTTATACGCAGGAAACGTCGCTAACGCGCAAATGATGAAGTAGATATCGATCGCGGACACCCCTGGCCGGAATGCGCCGTGATCCTGGCCATTCATCAGCAGTCGCCCGATCTGCAGAACGGCGGGTGAACCGGAAAAGATGTGGACATCGGCATCTTGGGGGAGTATCCCGAGCAGGTTTTCCATCGCTAACATCCTGGCCGACCGCGGCTCAGCAAAGAACTTCTTCACAAGGATGTCAATGAGCTGCCGGATCGCCTCGACCGGCACGTCACTGTCAGGAATAAGATCCTCTGCCTTCGGGTGGAGGAGCGTTTCCGCATAGCGCAGGCACTCCATGTAAAGGCCTTTTTTGTCGCCGTAATAGTAATGGATCATCCGTTTAGAGACACCGGATGCGCTCGCGATATTTTCCAGGCGAGCCTCGTTATAGCCGACGTTAGAAAAAACGGTCAGCGCGGCGTCGAGAATTTCCTCATGCTCGGGGGCTGAGGTCTCAGCGTTCTTCGAGATAGGGCCGGTATCGATGGAAATGAGGTCGGGTGCTGAGGGGGAGTCGTTGTGTAAAGGCGATGTTGACATACTCATTACTTCGAACGGGGTTGACATCTATGGCTTCAGTTCGCGGCGTGCTGAGTCTGTTGCCTCATGCTCCTTGATCCCTCATCGAATGATCCACATTATCGACGAGCTTATGATCCAGTCCGCCCCCAACCTCCACGTGCTAGTGATGCTGATCGACTAACGGTGGTAGAGGAACAGTTACGGTCTCGACCTGGTGCCATAATTACCAACACAATCGTAGACATTAGTTTTTACTTTCTGCATTATCTCTTGGTGTATCCCAGTTCGCCGAGCGTTTCTGACCTTATTCGGGGGTAGTTAAGTACATAGCGTCCCGATCAATGCCCACCGTTATACGATCGACGCGTGCAACTACCCCCTTGCCAAGAAAGAACCTACGGAATGGTAGGTGCCACGACTGTTGCCGTGGGGAAGGCGCGGTCTGGACGGTCCCGACCGCAACACAACTCTGTCTACGCAGGTCTGTATATGCAGGGCGGTCGCGTCAAGGAGTATCGTTGGAGGCGTGCGGACCTACCGTTCCGTAGCTCTTTTCCGGGCAACTGACCCCTCGAGTAGTAGGTGGATGGCCCGACTGTGAACGGGTGGTACGCGGTACACCGATATGTAGGGAAGGTTTTAATGACTGCTGAAGGAAAGAATCCCGTCAACGTTGCTGTTTCCGGAGCATCCGGACAGATTTCGTACTCTTTGCTCTTCCGCATTGCTTCAGGTGACGTCTTTGGTAAGGACACCCCGGTTCACCTCCGGCTGCTCGATATTCCGCAGGCTGTTTCCGCTGCTCAGGGTGTCGCGATGGAGCTCTTTGACGCTGCATTCCCGCTGGTCACCGGTATCACGGTCACCGATAAGGCAGAGGAAGCATTCGAGGATGCTCAGGCGGTTTTCTTGGTTGGTTCCAAGCCCCGCGGTAAAGGAGAGGAACGTTCCGATCTCCTCGCAGCAAATGGCAAGATTTTCGGGCCCCAAGGTAAAGCAATCAACGACCACGCTGCCAAAGATGTGCGCGTACTCGTCGTGGGCAACCCTGCCAACACCAACTGCCTGATCGCGAAGGCCAGCGCCCCCGACATCCCGGCCAACCACTTCACCGCTATGACCCGTCTGGATCACAACCGGTCGCTGGCTCAGCTCTCTGACAAGCTGGGTGCCCCGGTGAAAGACTTCGCGAAGATGACGGTGTGGGGTAACCACTCTGCCACGCAGTTCCCCGACGTCACCTATGCCACGGTCAATGGCGAGTCTGTTGCCGACAAGGTCGATGAGAAGTGGCTTGCCGACGAGTTCCGTCCGCGTGTTGCCAAGCGTGGGGCTGAAATTATCGAGGTTCGCGGTAAGTCCTCCGCAGCCTCCGCAGCCTCGGCGGCCATCGATCACATGCGCGACTGGTTCGCCGGCACCCCGGAGGGCGACTGGGTATCCGTGTCGCTTCCGTCGGATGGTTCCTACGGTATCGACGAGGGCCTGGTTGCCTCTGTGCCGTGCCGCTCGGTGAACGGCGAGTGGGAAGTTGTTAAGGACCTGGAGATTTCCGACGCTCAGCGCAAGCTGATCGACGCGAATGTGGAGGAGCTCCGTAACGAAAAGAAGATCGTGGAGGATAGCGGCTTGATCTAGCCCTGGCAGTCCTCGACGACTGATAGACGGTTGATAGGCGCCCGTTACGCGTTGTAAAACCGGTTGTTCAAGGCCCGGCTCTCCCTGGTGGAAGAGTCGGGCCTTGTGCCGTCGTTGCCCCGAAACCGCATATGTCCTCGGTCCGTTTTAGAATGAACCTCATGAATTCAGCCCGTCACACGCCGCAAGGCTCCTCGTCATCATCGAAATCCTCTACGACGAACCGCGCAGACCTCTTACCTAAGCAGTGGAATCCCGCGGATGTTGAGAAGAAACTCGATGAGAGCTGGGTAAACAAGGGCTACTTCACGGCGGATGCGTCGTCATCGAAGCCGTCCTATTCCATTGTTCTGCCACCGCCGAATGTGACCGGGCAGTTGCACATGGGGCACGCTTTGGACCACACGATTATGGATGCCCTCGCCCGCCAAAAGCGGATGCAAGGCTATGAGGTTCTGTGGCTCCCGGGCATGGACCACGCGGGTATCGCCACTCAAACCAAGGTTGAAGCGCTTCTCAAGGAGACAGAGGGGAAGGATCGCTTCGATTACGGCCGCGAGGAATTCGTCGACAAGGTGTGGTCGTGGAAGAAAGACTATGCCGAGAGAATCGGCAACCAGATGCGCGCCTTGGGGGATTCTCTGGACTGGTCGCGTGAGAGGTTTACCCTCGACGAGGGACTCTCACGTGCGGTTCAGACCATGTTCAAGAAGCTTTATGATCAGGGATTAATTTACCGTGCGAACCGAATGGTGAATTGGTCGCCGAAGTTAGAGACCGCGATCTCCGATATTGAGGTCGTGTACTCCGACGATGAAGGTGAGCTCGTTTCCATCCGCTACGGTTCTCTCAACGACGACGAGCCGCACGTCATTGTCGCGACGACGCGTGTTGAGACGATGCTGGGCGACGTCGCGGTTGCCGTCCACCCGGACGATGATCGATACAAAGATCTCGTCGGTAAAGAGTTGCCGCATCCCTTTATCGAAGGCCGCATGATGAAGGTCATTGCCGACGATTATGTCGATCCTGAATTCGGTACGGGTGCTGTGAAGATCACGCCTGCTCATGACCCCAATGACTTCGCGATGGGGCAGCGCCATCACCTCGATATGCCCGTGGTCTTGGATAAGACCGCGCATATTGCGGACACAGGAACCCAGTTCGATGGCATGGATCGGTATGAGGCGCGGAAGGCTATCACGGAGGCGCTGCGGGAACAGGGCCGGGTTGTGAAGGAGATCCGCCCCTACGTCCACTCGGTGGGCCACTCCGAGCGCACGAAGGAGGCCATCGAGCCACGCTTGTCCGAGCAGTGGTGGGTTAAAGTCGATGGCCTTGCCAAGATGGCATCTGAAGCAGTAAGCAGCGGTGATACCGTCATCCATCCGGAAAGCCAGACACCCCGCTGGTTCGATTGGGTCGACAACATGCACGATTGGTGTATTTCTCGCCAGCTGTGGTGGGGCCACCGGATTCCGATTTGGTATGGCCCCGACGGTGAGGTCGTCTGTTGTGGCCCCGATGATGAACCACCAACAGGTGAGGGCTGGCATCAGGATCCCGATGTGTTAGATACCTGGTTTTCCTCGGGCCTGTGGCCGTTCTCGACGATGGGGTGGCCGGAACACACTAAGGATCTGGACAAGTTCTATCCGACGTCCGTGCTGGTCACCGGCTATGACATTCTGTTTTTCTGGGTGGCCAGAATGATGATGTTCGCCACCTATGCCGATACCCTCGAGGACTCAACCCTTCATGATGGCCAGGGTGCGACGGCGAAGGACGGCCGTCCTCAGGTACCGTTTACGGACATTTTCTTGCACGGTCTTGTGCGCGATGAACAGGGCCGGAAGATGTCGAAGTCCTTGGGCAATGGCATTGATCCCATGGATTGGGTGCGCGATTATGGCGCCGATGCTTTGCGCTTCACGCTGGCTCGCGGTACAAACCCGGGAACAGATTTGCCGCTCGGTAGCGACGCCGCGCAGTCCTCGCGCAATTTTGCGACGAAGCTCTTTAACGCAACCCGGTTCGCGCTGATGAATGGCGCGCAGGTTGGCCCGTTGCCAGAGCGCTCCTCGCTCACGGACGCTGACCGGTGGATCCTGGACCGCCTGGAGGCCACCCGTCAGTACGTCGATAAGTCCCTGGCCAAGTACGAATTCGCGAAGGCGAGTGAGGCGCTCTACCACTTCACGTGGGACGAGTTCTGTGACTGGTACCTGGAAATCGCGAAGACACAGATTCCGCGCGACCCCGAGGACAATGATGCAACCGGGCAGGCCACTCAGTGCGTGATCGGCCGAGTGCTGGACACCATTCTGCGGCTGCTCCACCCGACGATGCCTTACGTGACAGAAACATTGTGGACCGCGCTCACCAGTGGTGTGGAAGGGCAGAAAGAGTCTCTGGTTGTTTCTTCCTGGCCTGATGTGTCGATGACGACAGACGGTGCCGACGCCGACCCCGTTGCTCAACGTCGTGTGGAGGACCTCATCAAATTGGTGACGGAAATCCGCCGTTTCCGTTCCGATCAGGGTGTGAAACCGTCACAGCGGGTACCAGCGCGGGTTGATTGCGCCGCTGCGGATCTTCAGGAACAAGAACCTGCCATCCGTAATTTGGCTCGTATCGATGAACCCTCAGACGGATTCTCTGCGACGGCGTCCATTGAACTGCGCTTATCGCAAACCACGATTACTGTCGAACTGGACACCTCCGACACCGTCGATAAGGACGCTGAGCGGAAGCGGATGGAAAAAGACCTCAAAGCGGCGAACAAGGAACTGGAAACCACCGGTAAGAAGCTGGCCAACGAGAATTTCCTCACGAAAGCGCCGGATGCCGTGGTGAACAAGATCCGTGAGCGTCGAGCTATTGCCGAGGAAGAGGTTGCCAGGATTTCAGCGCGGTTGGCGGACCTCGAATAAGTTCCTGGGGATAAACCCTGGTGAATGCGGACGAACGGCATAGAACGAAGCGGGATACAAGGAAGAAGGTATGAATGGTGGCAGGTCGTGACGAGGATGACCTCGATAACGACGGGGGCATCCCCCATTCCCATCACGACAAGATCGAGGGCAATTCAGTCGATCCGGCATCACTGAGTCCGGAGGACATTAACGCCGCGATCTCCGATGACCTCAAAGTCGATGATGCCGGGCTGACGTTGCCCTTGAGTGACGAAACAAAGCCAGAGGTTGTGCACCGCACCATCACACCGGACGATCTCGAGGCACTGGCGGACGTCGAAGACCAGCTCAATTCGCGCTGGCCAGAGACGAAAATTGATCCCACCCTGTATCGCATGCATCAGGTCCTCGATCTTTTGGGGGATCCTCAGCACGCATACCCATCTATTCATGTTGCGGGGACGAATGGGAAAACGTCCGTGACTCGGATGATTGAATCCCTCCTTCGTGCGTTCCATCGGCGGACCGGCCGTACCACCAGCCCTCACCTGCAGTCAGTGACGGAACGAATTGCCATCGATGGGGAACCAATCCATCCTGCAGACTTCGTGCAGACCTGGAAATCCATTAAGCCCTTCGTCGAAATGGTCGATCGCCGATCTGAGGACGAGGGGGGACCGCGTATGAGCACCTTTGAGGTGCTCACGACGATGGCATTCGCTGCATTCGCCGACGCTCCCGTCGACGTGGCTGTCGTCGAGGTCGGCATGGGTGGCCGTTGGGATGCAACCAACGTCGTGCACGGGGACGTGACCGTGATAACCCCGGTGGGAATGGACCACTCCGAATACCTCGGCGACACCATTGAAGAAATCGCCGGTGAAAAAGCGGGAATTATTAAGTCTCGGTGGGACAAGGATGACCTTCTGACCCCACCCGATAATGTCGCCATTATCGCCGAGCAGGACCCCGCCGCGATGAATGTGATCCTGGAACAAGCGGTGTCCGTCGATGCATCGGTGGCCCGCGCCGGGAGTGAATATGGCGTCGTTGAACGATCCGTGGCTGTTGGCGGCCAGACCTTAACTATCCGTGGTCTCGGTGGAACATATGAAAACATCTTCCTCCCGCTGTCTGGTGCCTACCAGGCCCGGAATGCCGCAACAGCGCTTGCCGCCGTCGAGGCTTTCTTTGGCGCGGGAGGCGGACGGCAATTGGACATCAACACTGTCCGCGAGGGCTTCGGTAACGTCAGCTCACCAGCCCGTTTAGAGCGCATCCGAACCTCGCCATCGGTATTTGTTGACGCCACCCATAACCCCCAAGGTGCCCGGGCTTTAGCAGAAACCCTTCACGACGACTTTTCTTTCCGACGCCTCATCGGCATCGTCAGCATCTTCCAAGACAAAGATGTCGTCGGTGTGTTGGAAACCTTGCGCGACACATTCGATGAAATCGTTGTCACGGAGGTTGATTCGCCACGAGCTATGCCCGTCGACGAGTTAGCTGAGCTCGCGCGCACCCTTTTCGGCGATGAACGTGTCCACGTTTCAGCCTCCATGGCCGACGCCATTGAAGACGCTGTTGCCCTGGCCGAAGAGGAAGGCGAGGAAGAAGGCTATGGCTTGGCTGGAACAGGGGTCGTCATAACGGGCAGTGTGTATTCAGCAGGCCGCGCGCGTGCGCTGCTAGGAAAGGAACCGGAGTAGTGGTGGATCGACGAGAAACAGGTTCGGGTCGCGACGGCAACCAGCGGCACGGCAACCAGCTTCCGAGCGCCAAGGGCGACGACGCGATCGAGTATGGCCCCCTAGGACCCGGCCATGATCCGGTGAAGGACCCGTTGAAAAGTTTGCGGGGAGTGATGGCCGGAACCTTGATCATGGAGTTCATCACCTTCTTACTGGTTCTCCCCGTGGTAGCCCGAGTTGACGAAGGCGCGTATAACACGCCTTTCAACATCGTGTCGGTGATCGTATTTTGCGTTGCCTTATTGGTTATGTCGTTCCTGCAGGGTAAGTCGTGGGCTCTGGGGGTCGACTTGCTTTTGCAGGTTGTTGCCATCGTGGGGTTCATTGTTCATCCCGCAATGGGTGTGATGGGGATCGTTTTCGCACTCGTTTGGGCGTATATCGTGTACCTGCGCAAGAACTTGATTGAGCGGATGAAGCGCGGGTTACTAACTACCCAGCACACATAAGTTCGCGGGACGTGCTTGGAATCGGGGGATTCGGGGGACCTTTTGTCGGGGGACAAGCGGTAATCGGTGAATCGGGGGAGTCGGTTGGGCCACCGTACGGAACGTCGTCGTGGCCGCCGTCGGCAAGCTCGTTAAGCATCCGCACCAGTGCCCGACCTCGTCTTCGGGATGGTGATGTAATAATATGTTCAAACATCAATAATATTGCGACCTGTGGGCTGACCCCTCGATAGGTACCCGCACTGATCACGTAACGAGAGACACCAACATGGCTTCACATCACACCGATCCTATTCCCGGTCGAATCCGGGAACGTGGGGTCTTCCATCCGGGTACATGGATTGCAGCTGTCATCGTTGCAGTCTTAGTCGCGATGTTCATCCACGGCCTGATCACAAACACCAACTATCAGTGGGACGTGGTCAACGACTACATCCGCGACGTGAACGTCGTGAAAGGTGTTGGCTGGACCCTGTTGCTGACCGTTCTGGCCATGGCGATCGGTATTGTGCTGGCTGTGACCGCGGCCATTATGCGGCAGAGTGAGAATCCTGTTCTTCGTTCCGTTGCCTGGGCCTATATTTTCGTTTTCCGTGGAATCCCGGTTTACACCCAGTTAGTTTTCTGGGGTTTGCTGGCTGTTCTGTATCCGAAGTTGTCCATGGGGGTTCCCTTCGGCCCCGAGTTCTTCAAATTCGATACATCCGACATCATCACGGCGTTTTGGGCTGCAACACTGGGGCTTGGTTTTAACGAGGGTGCCTACCTTGCCGAAATCGTCCGATCCGGTTTAGAGAGCGTGGACGAAGGCCAGCATGAGGCCGCCCGAGCCTTGGGAATGAAGCACAGCACCGTCCTTCGTCGAATTATTATCCCGCAGGCGATGCGAGTGATTATCCCGCCGCTCGGAAATGAAACGATCGGCATGCTGAAAACGACCTCCCTGGTTCTGGCCGTTCCGTTTACTCTGGATCTACAGTACGCAACAAATGCCATTGCCAACCGTCTCTATGCACCGATCCCGCTGCTGATTGTCGCGGCGCTGTGGTACCTCGTCGTGACCAGCGTGCTTATGGTTGGGCAGTACTTCCTCGAGCGATACTTCGGCCGCGGTTTTGATAAAAACCGTAGCTCCAAACGAATCCAAAAAGTGGCGTCTGACCCGTCGAAACTGAGCAAAATCCCGGAGGTTGAACAGTGAGTAAGCCCGTAAACCCGGATCAGAATACATCGACGAGTACGACGTCGGCGTCCACGGCTACGGCCGGTTCAGGTGAGCCATTGGTTGTCATCGACGGTCTGTGGAAAGCCTTCGGTGAGCTGGTAATCCTCAAAGACGTGTCATTGTCGGTGAATCGCGGCGACGTCACCGTGCTCATCGGCCCATCAGGATCGGGAAAATCGACTCTGCTGCGATGCGTTAACCAACTGGAGCGAATCCAGGCAGGTTCGATTCGGATCGATGGAGAGCTGCAGGGGTATGAGCAAGAACCCCTTTCCGACGGGCGACTCCAGCGTTTGAAAGCGAAAGATATCTCCCGGCAGCGCTCCCGCATCGGGATGGTGTTCCAGCGTTTCAACCTTTTCCCTCACATGACTGCCTTGGAAAATGTCATGGAAGCGCCGCGCCGGGTTAAAGGTGTGCCCAAAGAGAAGGCCAAGAAACGGGCACTTGAGCTCCTGGAACGAGTTGGACTAGGGGATCGCGCGACGCACTATCCGGGTGAATTGTCCGGTGGACAGCAACAGCGTGTTGCTATCGCGCGTGCGTTGGCTATGGACCCAGAGATTATGTTGTTCGACGAACCGACGTCGGCACTGGACCCTGAGTTGGTCTCTGAAGTTCTCACGGTTCTCCAAGAGCTTGCCGAGAGTGGAATGACCATGATCGTGGTGACTCACGAAATGGGATTCGCCCGCGAAATGGCCGATAACGTCGTGTTTATGGATGAAGGGCAGATTGTGGAGCAAGGCGCTCCGCAGGACGTGATCAACAACCCGAAGTCAGATCGACTCCAAGCTTTCCTCCAGTCGGTGTTATAGGCCGAGCAACCTAATGCCGTTCGACCGCCCCAATGCTGTTCGGCTATTCCGTGGGCAAGTGGCTCTCTCTGTGCAAGACGCTTTGCTAAGCCTTTCAAGCGTAGGCGATTCATGACTTACAATGATGGTATGTCTGAACGTACCCTCATTCTGATTAAGCCCGACGCAGTCAAACGAGGCCTCGTAGGAGAGATTCTCGCCCGTATCGAGCGTAAGGGGCTCACATTCTCCGCCCTGGATCTGCGCGTGGCAGACCGGGAAACCGCGGAAAAGCACTACGAAGAGCACAAAGACAAGCCGTTCTTCAAAGACCTTATTGAATTCATCACATCGGGGCCGCTCGTTGCTGGAGTTGTCGAAGGCCCACACGCTATCGAGGCTTGGCGGCAGCTCGCTGGGGGTACCGACCCTGTGAAGAAAGCGACGCCGGGGAGCATCCGTGGGGATTTCGCGCTCGACGTTGATGCCAATGTCGTTCATGGTTCGGACTCGCCGGAATCGGCAGAACGTGAAATCGGCATCTGGTTCCCGAACCTTTAAATTCTTATCGAACCCGCACGATGACCACATGGCGAATGATCGCATGTTGACGGTGCGGGAACGATAACGACACTCCGTTAGCCCAGGTATATGGCCTGGTTGTGCGGGGAATTGTAGTGGGCGAGGGCTGCTGATCCGCCGCCCTCCGGTCCGCCTATGACAAAATAATATTCGGAATGCAGACGGGCGAAGCTGCGCTGCAGCGCATGACCGCACATTGTGTGCCCCATGTGTGTCGTTTAACAGCGAGGGGCCGTCCGAGATTGCTCTATTACCCCGGTGTTCATAACCGCGAGCTTTTAGAAGATAGCTGCAAGCTGCGCCCCCGTTTCTGTTCCGCCAGCAAGCTTTACCATGACAAAAGAACCGCACTGCACACGCTGTCCAGCCGGATTTATACACGCACTGTGCTAGTCAGTGTTCGGTGGTGCCGAGCAGACGTCGCTCGGAATGAGTAAGCCATCGTGCGCATGACGGACTGGACCACCGGCCCGTGCCACTATCTGGGGCGCGACCACTGCGGTGCTGCTAAAGGAGAATTGTGGCTGACACAAGCCGTACACCCCGTCGACGTTCGGCAAAACGAACGACAAACACATCATCACAATCGAAGTCGAGGAATGCTCGGGCGTCCCGAGCGGCCCACGCCGAGATGGTGACCGAATTAAGTGCCCTATCTGCTGGGACAAAAGCAGTTATCTCTTCCCTCGACGAGCGTGACCTCGCCGCGAAAACACGCGTTCATCAGTTAGCGAAACTCATCGGGCACACGAGCAAAGAAGTTATTGCCCTCCTCGGTGCCGTCGGAATCACCGTCCGCAGTGCGCAATCGACCGTCACTCGTGAACAAGTGGCCGAATTCCGCGACCGAGTACAAGCTGCAGAGAAAGACGGCTCCGATCACGCGCGTGATGCCGACTCTCAGAACGCTGATACCGATAAGGGGCAGGCGGATAAGACTGAGTCGGATAAGGCTGAGCGTGCCGACGTCGGCAAGGCCGAGGTTGAGAAGGTTACCCCTGAAGCGGAGACACCTGAGGAAGATAAGTCCGAGGCAGAGGACGCTGATGCTGGGGAAGCCAACGTCGATAAGTCCGAGGCGGAAAAGACTGAGACTGAGACGCGAGACGCCGAAGAGCTAGAAACTGAGAGCTCCGACACCGCTGAGGACCAGGAAACGAATCATATTTCCATTCCGACTCCGATTTTCATGGCGCCCACGCCGGTCGCCACGGAGTCGACGGAATCCCGCGACAATTCAGGTGATTCTTCCACGTCCGATGGTGAATCGTCAGAGGACACAGAGGAGACATCGGACGTCGACAATGAGGATAATGACGACTCACCGTCATATCGACGCCGCCGGGGTCGCCGTGGCCGGGGCAAGAAGAACGTCGACGAGTCGCCGAAATCTCGAAACTCCAAAGACCACAATGAGGACGACACCTCGGACGATGAGCGTGGTTCGTCGTCGAAGCGGTCGAAGAAGAGCAGCGATAAGGGCAAATCGGGGGACAAGAAAGACACCAAGCACGACTCAAACAAGCACGACTCCAACAAACGTAAGGACAAGAACAAGAAGGGGCGTTCCTCGGGCAACAACTCCTCGGGCAACGGTGATGGCTCCGGCGAGGGGAAACAGGAGTCGCCGAAGTCCGATGAGCCCACCAAGATCAAGGGCTCTACACGTGCTGCGGCTGCGCGGAAGCGTCGCGAAGAAAACAAGCGCGACAAACACCAGACCATCAGCACGGCTGAGTTCCAGGCGCGCCGGGATGCCGTTCACCGCCGGATGATCGTTCGCGATTCAGTGCGATCCGACGGCTCCGGAAAAGTCACGCAAGTCGCCATCATGGAAGACGATCAGCTGGTCGAGCACTTCGTGACGTCGGAACGCACGCGTACCCTCGTCGGCAATATTTACTTGGGGCGTGTCCAAAACGTCTTGGCCAGCATGGAAGCTGCGTTTGTCGATATCGGAACCGACCGCAACGGTGTGATCTACTCCGGAGACATTGATTGGCGGCACACTCGGCACACTGGTCGCCAGCGGAAGATTGAAAAAGCGCTCAAGCCGGGCGATCCGATTTTGGTTCAGGTCACGAAGGATTCCGTCGGGCACAAGGGGCCGCGGCTCACCAGCCACATTTCGCTGGCCGGTCGGTACCTGGTGTACGTGCCCGAGGGGCGTGCGCACGGGGTATCGCGTAAGCTGCCGGAGCCTGAGCGGAAGCGTTTGAAGAAAGCGGTTTCCGGCATTTTGCCTGATGAGGGTGGTGCGATTATCCGCACGGCCGCGGAGGGCGTCGATACCGAGGACATCGCTCGTGATGTTCGTCGGCAGCAGAATGTGTGGGACACGATCCTTGAGAAGGCTGACGAGCTCCGTACTTTGCCGGGCTCGCAGGCTTCCTCTGGGAAAGGTTCCGGGAAGAAGAATTCGAAGGGCGGCAAGAAGGGATCGAAGCCGCACTTTGACGGCCCACAAACACTGCATGAAGAGCCAAACCTGCTGGTCAAGGTTGTGCGTGACCTCTTCAATGAGGACTTCGATGAGCTTATTGTCGACGGGGGCCGCTCGTGGTCGATGGTGTCGTCGTACATCCACCGGATTGCGCCGGACCTGGAAGAGAAATTGTCGAAGTACGAGCGTCAGGACCATGATGGGCAGGACGCGTTCGGCCACTGGGGGATTGATAAGCAACTGAAACAAGCGCTGGACCGCGTGGTGTTCCTTCCGTCCGGAGGCACGCTTGTCATTGAGAAGACCGAGGCCATGACGGTCATTGACGTCAACACCGGCCGTTTCACCGGCTCGAGTGGCAGCCTCGAAGAAACCGTGACCCGCAACAACCTCGAAGCCGCCGACGAGATCGTCCGTCAGATGCGGTTGCGTGATATCGGCGGCATGATCGTCGTTGACTTCATCGATATGGTGCTGGAAGAAAACCAGGAACTGGTGCTCCGCCGGCTCAGTGAAGCCCTGGCCAAGGACCGAACCCGCCATCAGCTGGGTGAAGTGACGTCCCTGGGTCTCGTGCAGATCACCCGCAAGCGGCTGGGCAAAGGCTTGGTTGAAACCTTCTCGACGCCATGTAGTGAGTGTCATGGCCGTGGGTTCATTGTCCACGACGATCCCATCCTGTTGAGCAGCACGGATGATGATGAATCGGACGACGATAGCGCGGCACTTCAGGACAATGTCGACAATGACCTGCCCGAGTACTCGTTTGACGACGACACCGACGATCACGCGGACGATACGTCGAGTGATTCCACGTCAGGCGATTCCAAGAACGACCGCTCTAAGGGTGGTCGCTCTGGAGGCGGCCGTTCTAAGAAGGACCATGCTGGGAAGGGCGGTTCTGGGAAGCAGGGTCATTCTGAAAAACAGGGCGACTCTGAGGAGGCGACCACGCGTCGGCGCTCCATCGAGGAAATCGCTGCAGCTGCAGTAATTCTTGCCGACGATGAAGATCCCGATGAGCCCAGTGGCGCTGATTATCTCCCAGCTGCGCAAGACTCTCGGAGTGGTGGCGACGACGCAGATAATGCTTCGGCTGGCGATAATGGATCTTCTGGTGACAAGGATGGGCGTCCTCGTCGCCGGCGGCGTCGTAAAACAACACGCTCATCGCGTTCTCAGCATGAGGAGCAGGTAAAGGCGGACCACACAGAGTCCGATGGTGCGAAGACAAACCCGCCGGAAAACGCGACGAAGCGTGACGAGGAAACTGCTCACCATCCTGACGCTGACGCGGACAAGGGGAGCGGCGACAAGACCACACGCGGTAAGAAGCAGCGTGGTCGTCGTCACGCGACCCGCCGGAGTGCGTCGCAGGCGAAGAAGGCAGCATCGTCGTCGCAATCGAAGTCCCGCAATGAGGACGACTCTCACGCCAAGGACGAGCACCAGACTAAGGATGCGTCCCGAACCAAATCTCGCTCGAAGGATTCAGGAGACTCATCGTCACGGTCCCGAGGGAAGAAATCCTCCTCAGCAGACACCTCGTCCCAGCACGAGGAGACGTATGAGGAGGCACAACGACAGTTCGACCGGTCGCCACGGCGTCGGCGAGCTACTCGTGGAAACTCCCGGTCCGATGTACCGCCGGAGAAGGAAAACTATTCAGACGGTAAAACCGGTAAAACGGGACGTGGTTCGTCCAACGCGTCAGACCAGAAACAGTCGGATAAGTCATCGGCCGAAAACCGGTCAGAGCACGCCGACAAGCGGGAAAACGACTCTCACAGTGGGTCATCCGCCCGCAAGAATGGCCGACGTCGTGCGCGGCGGAGAGCCTCCACGAAGAAGTGATCGGTAGTTTCAGGCGCCCGGGAAAAAACGTCGATTCGTTTCACACTGGTAACAATGATATAGACGGTTTTGTTATCCATCGGTGACCGGGTAGTCTTGAGCAGTCGCTGTTCGCAGGCCGACTGTCTAGGCCCGTGTGTGCTCATGAATGCGCCCGGGCAACCGTTCATGTCTCATGCCGCGAACACGTTAATAGTCCAGTCAGGGTGATTAGCCCTGAGCCGAGCGAAAAATAAAAAGGGGTAGCCCTCTTATGTACGCGATCGTCAAGACCGGCGGAAAGCAGTACAAGGTTGCTGAAGGTGACCTCGTCAAGGTCGAGAAGATCGAGGGTGAGCCGGGTTCGTCCGTGGCTCTCTCCCCGGTTTTGCTCGTCGACGGTGCCTCAATCACCTCAGGTGATGATCTGTCCTCAGTGGCAGTGAACGCCGAGATCGTCGAGCACACCAAGGGCCCGAAGATCCGCAACATGCATTACAGGAACAAGACCGGATACAAGCGTCGCCACGGGCATCGCCAGCCGTTGACCGTTGTGAAGATCACCGGCATCAAGTAAGTCTCGCGGCCGCTGCGGGTTCATCACCCACAGCTGCCACGTGCCCGAGTTTTTCCAAGGAGGGAAATCAACCAATGGCACACAAGAAAGGTGCGGCCAGCTCAAACAACGGTCGCGATTCAGAGTCAAAGCGCCTCGGCGTGAAGCGCTTCGGTGGCCAGCAGGTCAAGGCGGGCGAGATTCTTGTTCGCCAGCGTGGTACCTCATTCCACCCCGGCGAAAACGTCGGCCGTGGTGGCGACGACACTCTCTTCGCCCTGAAAGCAGGTGCAGTTCAGTTCGCTCGCAAGCGTAACCGTCGCACCGTCAATATCGTCGAGAACGTCGAAGCTGAGCCCGCCAAGGCCTAGTTCGCCGTCTCCGCAGCTCCTCCGGCGTCTTATCGCCCGGGGGAGTTCTTTTTATATGTGGAATAATGACCTGGCAGGTATGCCAAGCATTCCCACCCCACCCCAACCCCAACGATGTTGAGGGAGAACTCGTGAGCCACCACAGCCGGACTAGCACCACAACCCCTCACAGCGAATCTCTGGATCGCGGGTTGGAATCGCGGCACATGAACATGATCGCCATCGGCGGCGCCATCGGTACCGGGCTCTTCGTCGCTTCGGGTGCCACCATTGCCGACGCCGGCCCCGGCGGTGCCCTCGTCGCCTACGGTGCTATCGGCCTCATGGTGTTCCTGCTGATGCAGTCACTGGGGGAAATGGCGACATATTCACCGGTGTCGGGGGCCTTCGCGCACTATGCCCGCACCTACGTGTCTCCGTCCTTCGGTTTCGCCACAGGCTGGAACTACTGGTTCAACTGGGCGATCACTGTAGCGGCAGAGCTAGTAGCGGCAGCCCTGGTCATGAAATTTTGGTTTCCCTCGACGCCGGGTTGGGTGTGGTCCGCGATATTCCTCGCGCTCCTCTTTTCGCTGAATATCGCCTCCGTCAAGGGATATGGGGAAGGCGAATTCTGGTTCGCGCTCATCAAAGTTGTTGCGGTGATCGTATTCCTGGGCATAGGCGTGCTCATGATCGCCGGGATCTTTGGTGGAAAATCCCCAGGATTCTCCAACTGGACCCACGGCGAAGCACCATTCAAAGCCGGATTCCTAGGCATCCTCAACGTCTTCATGATCGCCGGATTCTCATTCCAAGGCACGGAGCTCGTCGGGGTCGCGGCCGGTGAATCACGAAACCCGGATAAAGACATTCCCCGCGCTATCCGCAGCGTGTTCATCCGAATCATGCTTTTCTACATCGGCGCGATTGCGGTCATTGGGTTCCTCATCCCGTACACCAACCCCAACCTCCTTCGGTCCGACGTCGACAATATTTCGGTTTCACCCTTCACCTTGGTGTTCCAAAATGCGGGTGTTCTTGCCGCTGCGACCATCATGAACGCGGTCATCTTGACCTCGATTTTGTCGGCGGGAAACTCCGGCCTGTACGCGTCGACACGAATGCTGTATGCGATGGCGAAGGATGGGGTCGCACCGCGCATCTTCGCAAAAACATCGAAACGTGGTGTGCCCCGGCCGGCACTCTTTGCCACCACGGCGGTGGGATTGCTGTGTTTCCTCACCTCGTTGATTGGGGAGGGCGCAGCATACGAGTGGCTGGTTAACGCGTCGGGTCTAGCCGGTTTCTTAGCGTGGATGTCGATTGCGTGGAGCCATTATCGTTTCCGACGCGCCTATATCGCTCAAGGGAATGACCCCGCTGATCTGCCCTATCGTGCTCGCTGGTTCCCCGCTGGGCCGATTGTTGCGCTGGTGATGTGCGCAGTGGTGATTATCGGGCAGAATTACCAAGCCCTCTTTGATTGGTCTAGTTTCTCTACCATTCTGTCCTCATATATCGGCCTACCGCTGTTCATTGCGTTGTGGGTGGGGCACAAGCTCTCCACCCGCTCCCATATGGTTCCCCTCGACGATGTCGACATTAGCCGGCATCATCAGATGTAAGATCGGCAGCGCTTGATCCGGCTCACCCGAGCCGTTTCACGGAAGGATTGGAATTCATGCCTCAGTTTGTTGACCGCGTTGTGCTGCATGTCCGCGCTGGCGATGGCGGCCATGGGTGCGCATCCATTCACCGCGAGAAATTCGTCCCCCTGGGCGGCCCCGATGGGGGCAATGGCGGCCACGGCGGTGACGTTATTCTGGAGGTCAGCAACCAGGTTCACACGCTCGTCGACTTCCACTTCCACCCGCATATCAAGGCAACCCGTGGCGGCAATGGGGCTGGTGACAACCGCAATGGAGCTCGGGGCGAAGACCTGGTCCTCCCCGTTCCCGATGGCACCGTCGTTACGGAACCCGACGGCACCGTGGTCGCGGATTTGATGGGCGTCGGCACGCGGTTCACCATCGCAGAGGGCGGCTACGGGGGACTGGGGAACGCTGCCCTTGTTTCAAAGGCGCGCCGGGCGCCGGGTTTTGCCCTCCTCGGCGAGCCAGGTGAAGAAAAAGACGTCGTCCTTGAACTCAAGTCCATTGCCGACGTTGGACTGGTGGGCTACCCCTCGGCGGGGAAGTCGTCACTGATCAGCGTGCTCTCGGCTGCGAAGCCGAAGATTGCGGATTATCCCTTCACGACGCTGACGCCGAATCTCGGGGTCGTCATGGTGGATAATGACGCTTTCACGATCGCGGATGTCCCCGGTTTGATCCCCGGTGCTTCTGAAGGGCGTGGCCTGGGGTTGGATTTCCTGCGCCATATTGAACGATGTGCGGTGATCGCCCATGTGGTTGATCCGGCGGCTCTGGAAGCTGACCGCAACCCGGTCGATGACATTCGTGCGCTGGAAGAAGAGTTAGCTGCGTATCAAACAGCGTTGGATCATGACACGGGGCTGGGGGATTTGCGTGAGCGTCCGCGTGTCATTGTTCTGACGAAGATGGATGTTCCTGACGCACGTGATATGGCTGAGCTGGAGAAGGAGTCTCTCGAACAGTTCGGGTGGCCCATTTTCACGATTTCGTCGGTCGCCCACGAGGGCTTGGACGAGCTTCGTTTCGGTTTATGGGAGATCGTGAAGAAGTATCGGTCTGAGCATCCGGTCGACGAGGAGCCCGTGGCGGTTCTTCGGCCCGAGCCTGTTGACAAGCGTCGAGGAAAACTGGGCCGCAAGAGCGCAGCGAAAAACGCCGGTGAGGATTTCGTCGTTCACACGGATAATGGCACGGACAATGAGCTCGGCGGCTTTATCGTCGAAGGTAAGAAACTCGACCGCTGGATTCGTCAGACCGACTTCGAGAACGATGAAGCGGTGGGGTACTTGGCTGATCGCCTGGCCCGAATCGGTGTGGAGGATGCTCTCTTTGATGCTGGCGCCGAGCCAGGCTGCGATGTGACTATTGGCGACATCACGTTTGAGTGGGAGCCGACAACCTCGGCGGGTATCGACCGCACACCGGATAGTCGTGGTTCGGATGCGCGCTTGTCACAGAACCATCGTGGTACCGCGGAAGAGCGTAAGCGGGCGTCGCAGGTTCGTCGTGGACTTATTGATGAATACGACCTGGGACAAGAAGCGTCACGCGAGCGATGGGAAGGCTAAACACCGAAGAGTAGAGGAAGGGAATTGGCCGATCCGCGCGCGCTGTGACGCGCTCAACATCTTCCGCCAAAATGCAAGGAAAAAGACACTGCAGACCGTCGAAAACGGTCGGATGGAATATGACAGTTCCTCCTTTTCTTGCTAATACTGGATAGCGTGCTTGATGAGCGGCAGAGGACGTATGCCCTCATCTCTTCATCACTTTTCTGTTCTCAATCTGATGTATCAGGATCGATGCCTTCTTCTACCCAGACACTGACCCCTGAACAAACGACTAATCACCCGACAGATCACACGAACGCCGATAGCGACGTCGCACCCGACCATCCACAACCGTCTGACCAGGAAGTGTCGGGTCACCAGCCCGGCGCCGAACTCCCTTCGAACTTCCAGTCAGACGCACCTGCCCCTGAGGGAGTACCCATGCGTGACGATGTGCACGTACATATGCCAGGCCCGGTTGTTCCAGCCAAAGAATTCCAATTCCCGGACCCCGACCAGGGCATAGATGATCGTGCCGCTGGCCACGAATCCACCGTTCGTGAGCGTATCGCCGACGCTAAGAAAATCGTCGTCAAGATTGGGTCCTCCTCGTTGACGGATTACAACGGGGCCGTGTACCCGGAGGCCATGGACCGCATTTGCGATGCGCTCGAGGCTCGCATGGCCCGTGGCAGTGACGTGATTGTTGTGTCATCGGGCGCGGTGGCCTGCGGCATGAAACCACTGAACTTGCCGACGAAACCCACCGACTTAGCGACGAAACAGGCAGCTGCCGCCGTCGGCCAGGTGCTGTTGGCGCAAGAGTGGGGGCGGACGTTCGCCCGCTACGGCAGGCCCATCGCTCAGGTTTTGTTAACACAGTCCGACGCGGGGCGTCGTGACCGTGCTCGCAACGCACAGCGCACGATTGATCGCCTTCGCCGGATGCACGTCGTTCCCATTGTTAACGAGAACGATGCAGTGGCGACCTCGGAAATGCGCTTCGGCGACAACGACCGCCTGGCCGCGCTGGTCGCACACCTGGTCTCTGCGGATGCGTTGGTGTTGCTGTCCGATGTGGATGGTTTGTACGACCGCAACCCGTCCTCGCCGGGGGCGCGCTTTGTCCCTGAGGTCAAGAGCGGCAACGATTTGAAGGAAGTCGCCGCCGGTGATGGCGGCAAACTGGGGACAGGTGGCATGGCCTCAAAGCTTTCGGCTGCTCGGTTGGCCTCGCGCGCTGGCGTTCCGGTGCTGTTAACCTCCACGGCTAACATCGGCCCGGCGCTGAATGATGCGGACGTCGGAACGGCGTTCTGGCCACGCGAAGAGCGCTTGTCAGCATGGAAATTCTGGGCGCTGTATGCCGCCGACGCCAGCGGCACGTTGCGCCTTGATGCCGGCGCGATGAAAGCCGTGACGGAAAAGCACTCGTCGCTTCTTGCTGTTGGTATTCGTCGTGCCGATGGGGACTTCACCGCGGGTGACATCGTCGATATTGTGGGCCCGAAGGGGCAGGTCATTGGCCGTGGCGAGGTTAATTACGACTCCTCGACATTGGCGGACATGATTGGGCGTTCCTCGGAGGAGCTGCCCGAATACCTCCACCGTCCCGTGGTACACCGCGATTATTTGTCGAATTTCGCTTCCCGCGCCTAGGTGGGGCAGTAGGTTAAAAGCATCGTGAGGACATCACGGCGGCGATTGATACACGTTGATTACTGCGCCGTGATTGACAACCACAATGAGGAAAGGCTTCATGACAACACCTAGCCAGAATCCCCAGACCGACCCCAAGACGACCGACCAGAACACAAAGCTCGAAGACGAGCGCGCACAGGAGCGCGCTGAGGTCCTCGATAAGGCTCAGCGTGCGCATGACGTTGCCCAAACGCTTCGTTTAACAACTGTTCAAAAGAATGAGCTGCTCCATCACGCCGCTGATGCATTAGTGAAGTCAGCGTCGGCAATTATTGAGGCGAATGACAAAGATGTTGCAGCTGGCCGTGAGCGGGGGATGTCCGAGGCCCTCATCGACCGTCTGGTTCTCGACGAGGATCGCATCGAGGGAATCGCCGATGGCCTGCGCCAGGTGGCTGCGCTGCCCGACCCCGTGGGCGATATCGTTCGCGGCTCGACCTTGCCGAATGGTTTGGAGCTCAAGCAGGTGCGCGTCCCGCTCGGCGTGATGGGCATGGTTTATGAGGCCCGTCCGAACGTGACAGTTGATGCCTTCGGCTTGGCGCTGAAGTCGGGGAATGTTGCGCTGCTTCGCGGATCAAAGTCCGCCGTTCATTCCAATAGCGCGCTGGTCGATGTACTCCGGCAGGCCTGCGCGGACCAGGACGTGCCCGAGGACGCCGTGCAGCTTTTGCCCTGCACCACGCACGACAGCGTCCAGGATCTGATTACGGCTCGTGGCCTGGTGGACATCGTGATCCCCCGCGGCGGTGCCGGCCTGATCAACGCCGTCGTCACCGGCGCAACGGTGCCAACAATCGAAACGGGCACCGGAAATTGCCACTTCTACGTGCACAAAGACGCCGACCTTGCCGACGCCATCGCGATGGTGATCAATGGCAAGACCCGACGCTGCTCTGTGTGCAACGCGACCGAAACGGCTCTTCTCGACGGGCGCCTGCCCGATGAGGACAAAGTCGCTGTGCTCAAGGCCCTCCAGGACGCGGGCGTGACCATCCACGGACGTCAGGAACTGCGTGACCTGGGCGTCGACAATGTGGTGGAAGCCGAGGAGAAGGACTGGACGTCGGAGTACTTGTCCATGGATATCGCCGCAGCGATTGTTCCCGACGAGCAGGACGCCGTTGACTGGATCCGCACCTATTCGACGAGCCACTCGGAGGCTATTGCCACACAGGACTGGTCGGCGGCGAAGGAATTTGAAGCTGCTGTGGACGCCGCGGCTGTGTACGTCAACGCATCGACGGCGTACACCGATGGTGAGCAGTTCGGCTTCGGTGCAGAAATCGGCATTTCGACGCAGAAACTGCACGCGCGTGGCCCCATGGGGTTGCCGGAATTGACCTCCACGAAGTGGGTCATTTACGGAGAGGGACACACTCGCCCGTAGAGTTTATTCTGTGATGCAGACGTCAACGAACTATCCGCGCCTTGGAATTATGGGCGGCACCTTTGATCCCATTCATCATGGGCACTTGGTGGCCGCCTCCGAGGTCGCGGATCTTTTTTCTTTGGATCGCGTACTGTTCGTTCCGACGGGGCAGCCGTGGCAGAAGAAGAACCGCACCGTGACGCCGGCCGAAGACCGCTATCTCATGACCACGATTGCGACGGCGTCGAATCCTCGGTTTAGTGTGTCGAGGGTGGATATCGACCGCGGCGGCCCCACATATACCGTCGATACGCTCCATGATTTGCACGAGCGATACCCACACGCCGAATTGTTCTTCATCACCGGTGCCGACGCTGTGGCGAGGATGGCAACGTGGCGCGATTGCACCGAGATGATGTCATTGGCGACGTTCGTCGCCGTCACGCGGCCCGGGTATTCGTTGGAGAAAACCGAGCTAGGCCCGTTGGGGGATAGTGTCACGATGGTGGAGGTGCCGGCTATGGCGATTTCGTCGACGAATATTCGCGCGCGTGCAAGGGCGAATCGGCCTATTTGGTATCTCGTGCCCGATGGTGTGGTGCAATACATTGCGAAGGAAAAGCTGTACCTGCCCTCGGGACAAGTCGGGGCGTCGAGTATGTGGTAGGCCTTAGGCGGTAAGCGGGGTCCCGTGTCACAATGAGACTTTGCTTCCCCGCCGACAAGACTGAACAACAATAACGAAAACAATAACGAAGGATTTTATGGCTGCATCAGAAGAATCAGTGAGCATGGCGCAGATTGCCGCACGTGCCGCATCGGACAAAATAGCGTCGGACATCGTTGTCTTGGACGTGTCAGGCCAGCTGGTGATCACCGACTGTTTCGTCGTATGTAGTGGCGATAACGAACGCCATGTCATGTCTATTGCCGACGAAATCGAAGACAAACTCGCCGAAGCGGGCCACAAGCCGGTCCGACGCGAGGGCAGCCGTGAAGCGCGCTGGGTGCTGTTGGATTACAACGACATTGTGGTACATGTCCAGCGCGAGCCGGAGCGCGATTTTTATGGGCTCGATAGCCTGTGGAAAGACTGCCCCGTGATCGAGATCGAAGGCATCGAACCATCCCAGCGCGGTGGGTTCTCTGATACCAGCGACGCGGCGCACCGGGCCGATGTGATTGATGACATACCACTGGCCGGCCGTGAACCCGACGCGGACGAAATCTAGGTAGTACCGATGGCTCGCCGCCTTATTCTTCTTCGACACGGCCAGACGGATTACAACGCCACTGGCCGCATGCAGGGCCAGATGGATACGCACCTCAGCGATCTGGGGCGACAGCAAGCCCAGCGGACGGCTGGCGAACTCAGTCGGTGGGATATCCGACGAGTGGTGACCTCTGACCTGTCGCGAGCAGCGGAAACTGCAGGGCTGATTGCGGCCCCTCATGGGCTCACCCCCGTGCTCGATGAGCGCTTGCGTGAGACCCATTTGGGGGCGTGGCAGGCCCGTTCGCATGAGGAGATTGATGCTGCTCACCCTGGTCAGCGCGCGATGTGGCGGCATAACCCTCATTGGGCCCCGCCGGGTGGTGAGACCCGTCTTGAGGTCGCTGCCCGTGCCCGCAGCCTTGTTGATGAGCTCATGCACTCGTTCCCCGAGTGGGAAGGCGGCACGGTCGTGTGCGTGGCCCACGGAGGAACGATCGCCGGCTTGACCTGCTCATTATTGGGATTGCCGACGGACAACTACTCGTCATTTTCGGGGTTGGGGAATACGAGTTGGGCTCAGCTGACGGCGCGCCCACGTTTCCACTACGACCACTCGACCGTCGACAATTCCGGTGACCGACCGGCGGATCCAGCGTTGGATACGACCCCGGTGGCGACGTTCTCTGAATCGACTATCGACGATGCGCAGTGGCATCTGGACGCCTGGAATGCGTCCGCGCTGGGTATTCCCTTTGCGCCTGCTCAACCAGGTAGTGAGGGCGTCGGCGTGACCTATACCAGGACGTCGATCGAGGGGCTGCAGTGACTGTCCGCGTCGTCACTGATTCCTCATCGTGCTTGCCCGTCGAGAGCGCGCGGGAATGGGGGATTACCGTCCTCCCGCTGCACGTCGTGTCTTCCGACGACGCGAGTTCGACGTCGGGACTGACGGCGTTGGAACTAGCCGCAGCTTATGGCCGGGAGATGGAACGGTCTGATGACGACGGTGTTGTCGCTGTTCATCTTGGACAAAAGCTCAGTAGTACCTGGTCAGCGGCGGTGGCAGCCTCCGCGGTGTTTGAAGGAAAAGTCCGCGTTATTGAAACCGATTCGATCGGGATGCCGGTGGGGGAAGCTGCCATGGCCGCTGCTCGTGCGGCGAAGGATGGTGAGGACCTGGAGGAATGCGCGAGACGTGCGTCGATGATCACTGGCCATTCGCAATTGTTCCTCTACCTTGAGCGTACCGACGGTTTGCGACGTTCGGGGCGGATGAGCACGATGTCATCGTTGATGTCATCTGCGCTGCCCGTGAAGTCGCTGTTTTCCCTGCACGATGGCAGTTTTGGTGTTGTTGCCCGGACGCGGACGCAAGCGAAAGCCTTTACGCGACTTGTCAACATGGTGGTTGATGCTGCAACCGTGACCACCAGTGCCGACGATGAGGATGACTCCAGTGGGGATTCCGGTGCGGACGCTGGCTCGACTGTTTCCCGCAGTTCGGATGCTGATCTGGAACCGGTGCGTATCTGCATTCATCACTCGGGTGCCGATGACCGTGCACGCCTTGTTGGCGCGGGGCTGAAGAAGGCGTTGGAAGCGGATAATGCGTTCCTTGACCTGGGTAAACGATGGGGGATAGAAGAGCCCCCGCCTGCGGACGTGGTGCTGACGCAGACTGAACTCTCCCCGGCTTTGGCGGTGCATACCGGTGCCGGCGCGATTGCGGTCTCGGTGATCAATACGCGCGACGCTGCTGAGTCGTAGTGGGCACTGCTGCAATCTGGGCTAGCGGGGCAATAGCGGGCACTGTCCATATCTGTGGATAACTTTGTTTATCCACAACATGGCCGTCCTGATGGCTGATGTACCCAACGATGATGGGCCGAGTTCTCTACTCTCCGGCTCATGAGTAGCAGGGGCAGTGTGGGGATGATGCGGGCGGACGTCGCCAATGAGACCGATGTGCTTGAGCGTAGTCCGGATGGCTATCTTCCTGGCGAGTTCGTGCCACGGTCGAGACCACAGAACACCTCGCCTTTACCTGCCCCGCAGAGTCCGGGGAACAGCCTAGGTCGCGATCGAATCAGGATGTTCGATGCCGAACGCGCCGAGGGTGACAGCAACGTTGCCCTTTATGATTTCTCCCGTGATGGACATGCCCGGCGCGGTATCCGGCTTCTCCAGGAGATGTCGCCACGGGCGTGCGTCGGGATAGTGGTCCTTGCTGTACTCGTGGTGTCCACCGTGATCGGGTTCGCGTTGATGGGGGAGGACAATAGTCAGCGTCCCGTGTCTAAAGCGGCGCAGGTAGTGTCGGCCGATGCAGAGACCCACCGCGGGGAGGCCAGAGAGAAATCCGAAGCAGAATCGTCGGACCAGGGTTCACGAAGTGTGTCAGCGGATAAAAAGACGCCGGGGCTCAGGAGGGATCGCATGGCGGTCACGAGGCGGCATCGCAGCCGATTACGGTCGCGGTCGTCTGCAATGTCGTTCATCCCGGCTTAGTCTCTCTGGACGCCCAAGCCCGCGTTGACGACGCCATCAACGCGGCCGGTGGGTTGACCGATCGTAGCAGGTGGGACGGGCTTAATCGTGCGCAAAAGCTACTCGATGGGCAACAAATATGCGTCGGAGAAGAAGGAAAAGAGGGCACCATTATCGGCGGTGAACCACCCGGGAACGCTGGATCGCAACCGGGGGCTCCGGCGGGAGGCCCGGGTGGTGGATCCGCGCCGGGCCAGGGACCGCCAGCGAAGTCGGGTGGCGGGACGAATATCAATACGGCCGGTGAGGCTGAGCTGACCGCCATACCTGGTGTGGGGCCCAAAACGGCGTCGGCAATCATTGCCTACCGCGAGCAGAACGGGCCGTTCCGGAGTATCGACCAATTGGCGGAAGTTAAAGGGATAGGCCCCGCAAAACTGGCCGCGATGCGCGATGCCGTCACGATCTGACGACCCGTCTGTTGTGGGTGACAGCCATTCCTCACGCTCCAACCGTGAAGGAATAAAAGAACGAGTTCCGCTGGATGGCCGGTTACTGCCCTGCGCTGCCGGTGTATGGGCAGCGAGTGGTGTCGTGGTGTGGTTCAGATGGGGGACGCCAGAAACGGTCAGTTTTCACGGTGATGGGGGCTTTATTGGCTGGTGGCTTGGTCACCCTGTATCCGCTGTGGCGGTGTGTGCTGCACTAGCAGCAGCGACGGTGATCTCTGCACGCTGGTACATGAATCGTCGTCGACCTAGTTACGGCGGGGGGATCGCGGGCAGTGTGCGTCCCTCATGGGTGCTGCAGCTTCTCACGGTGGCTGTCGGCGCCATCATCGGAGGGGTCAGATCGCTCTATGCCATCCGTCGCTCGTCGAGCCATTGGTTAGCCCATAAGCAGGGCGGCCATCTGCTCATCGACCCATCCATGGACTGCACCGCGACGTCCTACTCACGTCGGCTCCCGGAAGCTCCCTTCGCGCCGGGGCAGGAGCGATATGGCGTATCGGTGTCCTTCAAGGGAATGCCGTCGGATATTTTTGTCTCAGGCGGGGCTGAGCTTCGCGCAGTTAACCCTGGTCAGCGCCTTGAAGGCCTCGTGTCGGTCAAAGAGGCTTTCCAGCCGGGCACTGCACCAATAACGCTGTCATCTGCGGGACACAGTGGGTCAGGCCAGGGGTTGCACGTCGTGCAGGCACCTCCATCGTCGCCGATGGGGTGGGGTGTCGGCCGGCTATGGAAAGTGGTGTGCCATGCGATGTCCGCAGTCCATCGGGAGTTCCTTGAGGCCTCACGTCGCTATGTGCCCGAGGATCTGCAGGGTTTGGCTCAGGGGATGGTGATTGGTGATACGTCGTTACAATCCGATGACGATAAAGCAGCTTTTGTCACCTCTGGCCTGAGCCACCTGTCCGCGGTGTCCGGGGCGAATGTGGCGATCGTTCTTGGAGTGGTTGCCGCGATCGTGTCCACCGAGCGTCCACGTGTTCGTTATCTATGCGCCGGATGCTCATTGGTGGGATTTGTCCTTCTCATCGGATTGGACGCGTCCGTGTTGCGGGCGGCTGTCGCGGGGACGGTGGGGCTTCTTGCCACGATGGCGGGGAGGCGTCGGCAAGCGTTGCCTGCCTTGTGTGCGGGGATTATCGGTCTCGTAGTGTGGAACCCGGATATGGCTGTGTCCTTGGGATTTGCTTTATCGTGCGCTGCGACGGTCGGCATTATCTGTCTTGCGCCACCTTTGTCCGATGCCCTTGAAAAGGTGGTGGTGCGTGTATTGACTGCGTGCGGGAAGTCCGGTGAGGTATCGCGACGTGCTCGGGCTGTCATCACCGGATGCGCCGTATGCGTAGCTGCAGATGTGGTCACTCAGCCGATTATCTTGCTCGTTATTGGCCGGACTTCTGCTCTGTCGATCGTGGCTAATTCCTTAGTTGGCTTTGTTGTCGCGCCCGTCACGGTTATCGGGACTATCGCGCTCGTTCTGTGTGCGCTCAGCGTTGTGGCTCATCCCGTGGGAGCACGTGCGGGAACGGTCTGTGACATTGTTCAATGGCTCAGCGAATCGTTCTGCCACGGAGCCACTTGGCTGGCGTCGGTAGGCATGGCTGCATGCACACCGGTTTTGTGGTGGATTCGCTGGGTTGGGCACGCAATAGCCAAGTGTGAGGCCGCCCAATTGGTCGTCGGATCACCACGTTCAGCAATCATTGTTATTACTGCCGTTGTCGGTTCCTACTTTTTCTTGTCGACGTTGTGGTCAGGTGGTTTTATCCGACGGATGTTTTCCGCGGCCCCTGGGCCGAGAACCGGTTCCGCGCAACGTCGGCTCCAACCGTGGACGACGAGCTGGGGGATGACGAGCCGACGGATCACAAGCTGGTGGGGCAAAGCACTGGGGAGCGTCGGAGTTGTTGTGGTCGCCATATCGACGTGTCTAGCAGCAACTGGCGGTGGGACTGCGGGGGAGCGCGACCGATCCGGAGAGTTCTCCGAGGGAGTGGGACCGACGGCCGGTGGATCGAGCAATCAAGCATCGGAGTACGTGTTGCGCCCACCCCGCGACGCCTTCGACCACCTGCGGGCCATGACTCACCTCGTGAGGTCCGCTTCATTCCCTCCGGCTCAGTGGACCGCCGCAGTATGTCCATTTTCGCCCGCCATCTCGGTGGTGATGTGGCCAGACAGTCACTACGCCCTGGCCACCGTCGACAAGCAAGCACCCTCATCCCCTGATGATGTGGCCTCACGCCTCCAGCGAAGAATCAAAGATTGCGCCCGTGAACTGAAGCTTTCTTCCCGGAACCTTGTTGCCGACGACGCTTCACGCCGCGTGGAGAGGGAATCCATCGCATTCGTCGGCGATAAAAAACAGATCGATCCAGAGTCGTCGTCTGCACGGTGGTTCATCATCACCAAGCCGACGTCACCATCGCCCTCGTCACATTCGGGCACGGGTAATCAGTCTTTTCGCCCGACCCAACTGGCCAATGGAACACCGGTCACCACGCTTGTCGACGAAGGCATTGTCGTCCTACGCAGCAACGGACAAACCTGTTCATGGAGGTTCTGCCCGTGAGGCACGTTGTGTCCTCGGTGGTCAGTAGACTGACGGGCATGGCACCATCACGGAGGTCACGCACCACATTCGACCCTGCGGAGGGATCCGGTGCGCCCGCACCCGTCCACATCATCGTCGGAACTGAAGATTTCCTCGCGGATCGTCACCGCCATGCCATCGTCAAACGTGTCCGTGAGAACTCGCCCACCGGCGATGAACTCACCGTCACCACAGTCCGAGCAGGAGACATTACGGCCCCCGAGCTCACCGAGCTCCTGAGTCCCAGCCTCTTCGGTGAAGATCGCATCGTCGTCATTACAAACATGAATGATGCAGGTAAAGAGCCGGCATCGCTCGTGCTTGCTGCTGCGAAAGACCCCGCGCCGGGCATCACCCTGATCATTCAACATTCGGGTGAAGGCCGGACGAAGGCCATGTTGTCCAAGCTTCTCAAGCTGGGGGAAGAACACCGGGCTGACGCGATTCCGGTCCGTGAATTGCCCACTTTTGTGCAGTCAGAATTCCGTCGATTCCGCGTGCGCGTGAGCCCGGACGTCGTCTCTGCCCTCATCGAGAGTGTCGGTTCCAATGTGCGCGAATTAGCGTCGGCCGTGAGCCAGCTGGTCGCCGATAACGACGGGAACGTCGACCTCGAGGCCGTGCGACGGTACTACACCGGCACCGCGGAAGTTAGCAGTTTTTCTATTGCCGACGACGTTATCGCCGGCAACGTGGACCAGTCGGTGGCAAAAGTACGTCGGGCTCTCCAGTTGGGAGTGGCTCACATGGCGATCTCGACGGCGGTGTGCCGGGGGATCAGCGAGGTCGCTCGGCTCAGTGGCAACCGGCGTATTGATCCCTATCGTGATGCCTCGCGGTTGGGAATGCCACCGTGGAAACTGAAAAGGACAGCGCCGATAGCTCAGAGATGGTCGCAAGCTGCAATCGCCGAGGCCGTGCAGGTTGCCGCACAGATGGAAGCGGGGATTAAAGGTGCTGCGGGCGACCAAGACAGTGCCGTTGAACTAGGTGTGCGGCGTCTGGCGGAGCTGGCGCGGATGAAATAGCCACGGATGAGATGACCGCGGATGAAATAGCCGGGGACGCAATGAAAAACCCCGCTCCAGGCGGAGCGGGGAACACCCCGGTCAGCGGGCCTAAAGACGGGTGACCAACAGATCACACGGTCTTGCTGCCCACACGAACCAGCGGACTCGTCGGAAAACTAGTCCATCGAGTTGAACAACTTGGCCATCGCAGACTTCTTGTTCGCAGCGTTGTTGCGGTGAAGAGTGCCCTTAGTGACGGCTTTGTCATACTCGCGGGAAGCCAGACGAAGCTGAGCCTCGGCACCAGCCTTGTCACCAGCAGCGACCAGCTCACGGAACTTGCGGTTCTCGGTGTGCAAGCGCGAACGGATGGCCTTGTTGCGCTGACGAGCCTTTTCGTTTGTCTTGATGCGCTTCTTCTTGGACTTAATGTTTGCCACGGGAATTACCTCTTTCTCTACGCTTGTCATGCACTGGGTGCGCACGACGCGATCTACCACAACTCTTCATGTCATTTCTCATATGAAGAGCATGTGGAGGGCGATATAAAGGCATCGGCCCGTGAATGAGCGACCTTCAAGAACAAACCCAAGGTCCTGCTTGTTCCGGCTCATCGTCCACATACGTGGTAGAACTCCAGGACACTTTACAGTGCTTCAAGAATTGCGTCCAATATCAGCGCTGCCAACCCGGCGTGCCGCTAACGCCAGTTGTAGTCCGTCCGCAGCCGGCTGGCGATGCGTTCAAACCGCCGCCGTGGCAACACTGTCCCTTTCCGACGAATCATGTGGTCAGGAACCTCGATGATCTTGTCTAACCGAACCCATGCGGGGCGGCCTTGCATATCCCAGCCCCCGGCGCCGATCTCCAGCCAGTTGTTATCGGTCGAGTGCTCGTCATTCGTCGAAATGAGAAGTCCGCGAATGTATCGCTCGTGGTGGCCAAGAATAACGATTGCTCGTTCCCGGCCGTCCGATTGCTTATTCGGGGAATGAACCCAGACGACCTCGCCAGGATCGGCCTGCCCATCCATATCGGGCGCATAAATCAGCGTAGAGGCGCAGGCACCAGTGGGCCGTGCGAGAACCGGCTCATCCTCGTTATTAAACGTCGAAACGCTGGAGTCCGTCATACCTAGCCCTTGCTGCAGTGAAGCAAGGCCTTGATCCAGGGCACCTTCGTGGTGGAATGGCCGCGAGAATGACGTCGGAACGCGACGAGATCGGCGTGGTGAGTGCGACCTCCCGGCCGCGTCAGGGAGTTCGAAGTCGTCGTCACTCGTGGTTGCCCGCTTGTGGGCAAGAAAGCCGGTGATGTGACGGATCAGGGAAGACCGCTGCGTGTGGCGTTCGGGCTCAGAGTCGTATGAAAATGGGCCCGAATTTCCTCGCGGTACGAACATGTCCCCACAATAATTCGGTGTGAAAAGTGGTGCAATCCAACGTCTAGTACTGTGATCACCGAGTACTGACGGAGAGGATCACAGCTCTTTTATGGCCACCAACTACGCGGAAACAACGTTCACCGACTCGGAGCGTATCCGGAACTTCTGCATCATCGCACACATCGACCACGGGAAATCGACCTTGGCGGATCGAATTCTGCAGCTCACCGGGGTGGTCGGCGATCGTGACATGCGCGACCAGTATCTGGACAACATGGATATTGAGCGCGAACGGGGCATCACGATTAAGGCCCAGAATGTGCGCCTGCCGTGGGTCCCCAAAACTGGGGATCATGCGGGTGAGCAGATCGTGCTGCATCTCATCGACACTCCCGGTCACGTCGACTTCACGTATGAAGTCTCGCGTGCCCTGGAGGCGTGTGAGGGGGCTATTCTTCTTGTCGACGCTGCTCAGGGCATTGAGGCGCAGACTCTCGCGAATCTGTATCTCGCGATGGAGAATGACCTGGAAATTATTCCGGTGTTGAACAAAATTGATCTTCCCGCCGCGGACCCGGACAAGTTTGCCGACGAGCTGGCCTTGATCATTGGGTGTGAGCCGGAAGAAGTCTTGCGCGTCTCGGCGAAGACCGGCGACGGCGTCCCCGAACTGTTAGACAAGTTGTGCGATGTTGTTCCTGCGCCGACGGGGAATGCGGATGCGCCTGCTCGCGCGCTGATTTTCGATTCGGTGTACGACACCTATCGCGGCGTCGTGACCTATGTCCGCGTGATGGATGGTCGGCTGAAGGCCCGCGAGAAGATTCAGATGATGTCGACGGGGGCCACGCACGAAACGCTGGAGATCGGCGTTGTTTCTCCGCAGCCGAAGAAGACCGACGGTTTGGGTGTCGGCGAAGTGGGGTACCTCATCACGGGTGTGAAGGACGTGCGCCAGTCGAAGGTGGGTGACACCGTGACTGTGGTGAATGATCCTGCCACGGAACCGTTGAAAGGCTATGAAGAGCCGAAGCCGATGGTGTATTCGGGGTTGTTCCCCATTTCGGCGGATCAGTATCCGGATTTGCGCGACGCCTTGGAGAAACTGCAGCTCAACGACGCCGCGTTAACCTACGAACCGGAGTCGTCCGTGGCGCTGGGTTTCGGTTTCCGGTGCGGTTTCTTGGGCTTGCTCCACATGGAAATTACTCGTGCTCGGCTGGAGCGTGAGTTCAATTTGGATTTGATTTCGACGGCCCCGTCGGTGGTGTACCGCGTGGTGACAGAGGCGGGCGAAGAGACCAAGGTGCGTAATCCTTCGGATTGGCCTGATGGAAAGCCGCGGGAGATTTACGAACCCATCGTGAAGATGACGGTGATCGTTCCCGCGGAGTTCTTGGGTCCGACGATGGAACTGTGCCAGTCGAAGCGCGGTCAGATGGGCGGCATGGATTATCTGTCAGAGGACCGCGTGGAGCTGCGGTACACCATGCCGCTGGGGGAGATCATCTTCGACTTCTTCGACATGTTGAAGTCCCGCACGAAGGGCTATGCGTCCTTGAACTATGAGGACGCGGGCGAGCAGATTGCTGACCTCGTGAAAGTCGACATTCTTTTGCAGGGCGATCCGGTGGATGCGTTTTCTGCCATCGTGCACCGGGACAATGCGCAGTGGTACGGCAATAAGATGACGACGAAGCTCAAGGAGCTGATTCCTCGTCAGCAGTTTGAGGTGCCGATTCAGGCTGCGATCGGGTCGAAAATTATCGCCCGCGAGAATGTCCGGGCCGTCCGCAAGGACGTGTTGGCCAAGTGCTACGGTGGCGACATTTCTCGTAAGCGGAAGCTCCTGGAGAAGCAGAAGGCCGGTAAGAAACGCATGAAGAGCATCGGTTCTGTGTCGGTTCCTCAGGAAGCGTTCGTTGCGGCCTTGTCGACCGACGAGGGGAAGAAGTAGGTCGCGCCGGGGGGCTCTGCGGGGGTGTTACGCCGCGCACTGATTAAGCACGGCGGTGAGCGCTTCCTTCTCCTGCCGCGTGACCCGTAGATGGTATTTCGACTTCACGCGAACTTGTCGGTCGGCGTATCCGCACCGGTAGGCGGTGTTCGGCGGCATCCACTCGGCGGCGTCCTTGTCGGATTTGGCGTTGTTGGTAGGGCCGTCCACGGCGAGCAAGTTGAGCGGATCGTTGGCGAGTGCAGTGCGCGCGGCATACGGCAGCGCATAGGCGCCACTTGCCCATGCATTGGATAACGCGACAACGTGGTCGATTTGTACCGCCTGCGAGGTTTTCTTCCCACGGTGGAAATCGATGGTGTTGCCCGTGTAGGGGTCATGTAATTCTCCGGTAAGAACGACGCATCCCTGTGGCGGTTTCGTCGTGATGTCCGTGAGGTCCCGGTGGAGGATGTCATTGCGGGTGTCACAGCCGTTGCGATCGACATCCGCCCATGCCGGGCCGAAATTCTTACGTTGGTATCGCTCTGCGCCACCACGACGCGGTGATTCAGGCAGCGCTGCGAGGAGTGCGTGAATGTCGCCGGTGGGGAAGGGGACATTCAGCGCGGTGAGTGCATCGGTGCTTTCTTGTTTGCTCAGCTGGCCGATGTGTTCAGCACGTGGGGAGCCGGGGAAAGCAGCATCCGTGGCGGGTGGTTCATTAGCGCCTTGATCAGGAGAATCGGCGGGTGACGAGCCATCGTCGGCTGAGCCATTGTCGTTTGGTCCAGTGCCATCGTTCGCGGAAGCGGCATCATTGTTAGCCGGAGAGCTCGCCGAAGATGAACCATTGTTGCCCTGTGTAGCGATGTCTCCGCAGCCTGAAAGGGGCATAACAAGGCCGAGGCTCAGAAAAATGCCCACCAGTGCTGAGAGTGAATAGTGGGAAAACAATGGCCCATGATGGCTGGAACAATGTGCTCGCGTCGTTCGCATGAAGGACATCATACACACAAAATTCGAACTCGAGTTCGGATAGGGATGACGTGGGAAAACTATGGAGACGCGATTCCCGGGGTCGTCTTTCATAGTGGTCGCGCTTGTCGCGATGGCCTCTGTAGTGAGTTTTCCTTCCTACCTCATACCTATCTCGTGCCGCGAAATGGGGGTGTCCTATCCCGGCGTTGTCACGTATTGTCGGTGATATGAATGCTCCCCATGGTCGACGTCCCCAACCCGAGTTAACGGGCACCCCCGAGGTGGCCCAGTCTCGTGGCCTTTTTGGACGTGCCGGTTGTCGACGGATCATGCAGAACGCACGACGTGGCGCGAGCATCGCAGTGGCCGTCGGGATTATGGTCGGTGGTGGCTTAGCTGGGTGTAGCAGCAGCGATGACGTTGCGAATTCTTCCCATGATCACACATCGGCAGCGTCGGCGACCCAGTCGCAGGCCCATTCCACCTCGAACTCGCGTGCACCGCAGCCAGCGACTGGGGCACCGCAAGATAACCCACATCCCAGTCTCAATTCGACGACGACCAGCCGTCATGGTGGCACGCAGCGGGGTGCGACGAATGGAACTGCTCAGCAACAACGCGGTGGTACCCAGGGGAACCGTGCAGTAACGCCGCGAACCGCCCAGAACGGGACGACAACTCCCAGGACCGGGAGTGGTGCAGCAGGTGGTGCCACAACTACGACGGCATCGGGGCGGACGGTATTTCAGAGTCCTAGTGGCAACATCGTGTGCCAGTTCCGCGGGATGGATGACGATGGCTGCGATGTCCATCAGCACCCCCGGTGGGGCGACGAAAACCGGTGCCCATATCTGGGCGTCGAGGCCAGAAATGACACCATGATTGGCTTCCGTCGAGGCCCCGACGCGGAACCATGCCACTGGCTCTTGCAGGGAGAGTTCCCACGGACAGGACCTGTGCTGCCTTATGGTCAATCGAAAACAATTCCAGTACAGGGGAACTACGCAACCACCTACACATGCACATCGAAGGCACGTGGAATGACGTGTACCAGCGCTGAAGGACACGGCTTTTTCGTCAACGATAAGCAATATAAGACCTGGTAAACGCCCTCATGCTGGCGCGGGGGACTGGTACGAGGATGGGCACCGGGCGGATACTACTGCCATTTTCTTTCGTGTTTTCCGACGAAAAGCCAGTGAGGTTTTTACCATGAGGGAAACCGCCAATAAGCGAAACCACGAATAAGACGCTGAACACAGCGGCTAAGAGCAAAAGAGGGGACAACATACTCATGGCAGATCAGAAGCACAACGATAAGTCATCGGACTCGGTCGACATTTCGGCGTTGCGTGTAGGTGTCGTCGGTGCTGGTCAAATGGGGTCAGGCATTATTGAAGTTGCTGCCCGTCATGGTTCCGACGTCGTAGCGTGGGAAGCTACCCAGGAGTTCGCCGACAAAGGGCTCGAGAGGATCACCAAGTCCCTCGAGCGCGGTGTATCACGAGGCAAGCTATCCGAGGAAGACAAGGACGCCGCGCTCGGGCGTATCCGCATCACCACTGATTTGGAGGAGTTTGCGGATCGCCAACTGGTCTGCGAAGCGATCGTTGAAAACCCCGAGGTCAAAGCAGATATTTTTGGGAAGCTCGACAAGATCGTTTCGGATCCCGATGCGCCTTTGTGTTCTAACACCTCGTCGTTGCCCATTCAGCAGATTGCGTCGGCAACGTCGAACCCAGGTCGCGTGATGGGGCTGCACTTCTTCAATCCTGTCCCGGTTCTTCCGCTGGTTGAGCACGTTCGAACCTTGGATACGACGGATGCCGTTTCTGATCGGGCCGAAAAGTGGGCCAGCGAGGTGCTGAAGAAAACGGTGATCAAGGCGAAGGATCGCTCCGGGTTTATCGTCAACTTCTTGTTGGTGCCCTACCTGCTTTCTGCGATCCGCATGCTGGAAAATGGCGTGGCGACCAAGGAAGACATCGACGCTGGGATGCGCAATGGTGCAGCACATCCCATGGGGCCCATCGCGCTCTCCGACATGGTGGGGCTGGACACTGTGGCATCGATTGCCGACGTTATGGTCGACGAATATGGCGACCCGACGTACGCCTGCCCGCCCCTGCTGCGTCGGATGGTTCAAGCCGGTCGGTTAGGAAAGAAGACCGGCCGTGGCTTTTACACGTACGACGAGAAAGGCAAACCTATTCGTTAGTCTGCTTGCCGGTAGTACCAGAGGTGTGCTGGCCGGCGGCGTCTGCGTCGCTCGCAGTTTGCGAACCCGCTGTGGCCTCAGTAGCGGCTACAGTTTTAGTGTTCGCTGCGGATTCAGCACCGGATGCCTCGGCTTCGAAAGCCGAGCCATCGGAATCCGGGGTAGTGAAACCATCCTGCTCCGATGCGTCGGTTGTTGTGCGGGTACGAGTGGTCATCATCATGGCCAGCGCGATCAGTGCTGCCGATGCCAGAGCGGTAATGATGGTCACGATTTTGTCGCCCTCACCAACGACGACGGACTTATACGGAAACGCCGAGAGCATCAGACCCGTGACAGCGTAAGCAAGCACGGGCACGCGCATGAAGCGTCGAAGCTGGGGCACAAGGAGGGCGGGAATAAGAATGCCGGCCCCCATCGTCAGCATTGCCCATGATTCGTTGACTGTGAACGTTGGGTGGTTATACATCACAGCGCCAGTCATGGGGTTGTACTGAATGACGCGAACATCATCAGAGAACCGGGACCACACGACGGCAATTACCGCAATGATTCCCATCAGACCGATCAACGTCACACTGATCTTGATCGGCGTCGGAGCAGCGTTAAATGGCGATAGTGACGTGGTGGAGGACTGGGCATCGGTCTCAGAACCAGCCTGCTCGTCCAGGCCTTCCTCCGAGGATTGGCCAGCAGTCGCGTTACCCTCACCCCAGTGTGCGCCGACCTCATCACCGTGAGTGCCGGAAGCCGATGGGCTGGCATACTCGTCCGGCAATGTGCCTGTACGGGCAAGATGACGCAGCGCCGGAACAGTCATCGCCGGGATATCAGTCCGCTGCAGCGCATCGTCGTAGGTGGCTTTCGCCCGGTCATTGTGGAAAATCGTCCGAGCAGCTAACAGCTCTTGCACGCGCGCATCGGTTTCAGGAACACCGTTGTCCTCCAGCTCACGCAGTCGGGACGTGCAAATGTCGACAAGCTCTTCCGGCGCTAGCGACGGATCCAGGTTGAGCTGCTCATAAAAGTTGTAATGCTCATTGGTATTCGTGATGGAATCGTCCCCCTCAGGATCAGAATGATACTTAGCTTTCATGCCGGCGAGCTTACCAGCCGCCCTGTCACGGGCGGTTGAGATTTGTGTTGAGCTTTATGTCGGTGAGACCGGTTGGCGGGCAGCGCTAATCAGTTCCTTCGTGTACTCATGCTGAGGATCGCGATAAATCTGATCGCTTGTTCCCTTTTCGACGATCCGCCCGTTCTTCATCACAGCGACCGTGTCGCAAATGTGCCGCACAACGTTAAGATCGTGCGATAAGAACACCATTGTCAGGCCATAGTCTTCGGCAAGCTCGTCGAGAAGCGCAATGACGCGGTTCCGCACGGTGACGTCCAGCGCCGAGACGGGCTCGTCGGCAAGAAGAATCTGCGGGTGGGTAGTCAGCGCGCGGGCAAGTGAAATCCGCTGGCGTTGGCCACCACTGAAATGATGAGGGAACCGGTCTATTGCAGACGGGTCTAGCCCTACCTGCTCGAGCACGGTGACTATGCGGTCGCGCTGCTCGTCTCGGGGGAGGGGATGTGGTTGCGCACGCAGTGGTTCGGCGAGCGAATCGCCAATAGTCATGGTGGGATCCAAAGAACCACGCGGATCCTGGAAGACAACCTGCCCATAGCGGCTCATATCGTGCGGATTGGTAATGGCGCGCCCGTCGACACGGACATCGCCGGATGTCGGCCGGGTGAGCCCCGCCATGATCTTCAGCAGGGTAGTTTTGCCCGATCCAGATTCGCCGACGATGCCAAGGCGTTCGCCCCGGTGGATGTCTAATGTCACATCGTCGACAGCAGTGATTGCCGACGACGGCCCAAAGCGGTTCTGACGTTGATCGAACACCTGGCTTACATGGCGGACCTGGAGGAGAGGATCGGTTGACGACGGCGTTGGGGAAGCTTCGTCGCGTGCATCATGTTCGGCGGACGCATCGTGACCCTGTGCATCGTGTTCCTCGCGAATGTCATGAACGTGCGCATTCTGAACCAGCATCGTTGTGTAGGAATCCCGAGGATGCTGCAAGATGCGCTCTGTCGGCCCGTATTCGCGCGGAACCCCATCCTTCAAGACCAGGATGTTGTCACACATGTTCGCAACGACCGCCAAATCATGCGTGATGAACAGCAGCGCGGTGTTGTTTTCGCGAACAAGTCGGTTGATCAGCATCAAAATAGACCGCTGAACTGTGACATCCAAGGCCGTTGTTGGCTCGTCGCAAATGAGAAGCTCAGGGTCATTCGCAAACGCCATCGCGATGAGAACTCGCTGGCGTTGGCCCCCGGAGAGCTCAAACGGATACGAATAATAAGCGCGCTCGGGGAGCCCCACCGACTCAAGAAGCTCACGGACTTTAGCCTCACGCTCCCGTCGGCTGTGACCAGACGAACGGCGGTTCCGCCCAGCACGCTTGTCCTCTCGGGTGCCGGCCCGACATGCGCGTTCGATCTGTTTGCCCACGGTCATGAGCGGATTCAGCGCGGTCATAGGCTCTTGGAAAACCATCGACATGCGCACGCTTCGGAACTGGCTGAGGGTGCTATCAGCAGCGCCCACAATTTCGTTGCCAGCGAACATGATCGATCCGGACGGGCGCACATCGTCGGACAAAAGCCCCATGATCGCCAGTGCCGTTAACGATTTCCCCGATCCGGACTCGCCGATGAGCCCGAGCCTGGCACCGGGTTCGAGACTGAAGCTCAGAGAGTCGACTAATCGACGCGCGTTCGTGGCAGCATCTGCAGAACGCGGAGTGGTCAATGACAGGTCTCTCACCTGCAAAATTGCCGACGACGATTCGTCCGCCGCTGACTCCAGCGCTGTTTCTCGCGACGCCTCCTCTGATTTCGGCCCTTGCTCAGCCTCTCCATGAGTCGCACTCGTGGCTGGAGCGTCGTACATTGCCCGGTGAGAAAACGGATCGAGGATGTCGCGGAGCCCGTCGCCAAGAAGATTGAACCCCAGCACTGTGAGGGCGATAGCGAGCCCCGGCCATAGAGCCAGCTCCGCGTGCGAATCGAGGAAAACTTGCGAGTCCTGGAGCATCCGGCCCCATGAAGCCTGCGGCGGCGGTGTGCCCAGTCCCAAGAATGACAACCCTGCCTCAGCCAGAATGGCGAGCGCCACGGAAACCGTCGCCTGGACAATGATGAGGCCGGTAATTCCACGCACGATATGCCTCGTCGCGATGGAGAGCCATCCCATTCCCGCACTTCGCGCGGCCAAAATGTAGTCCTGGCTGAGAACTTGGCGGGTGCCCGCGCGGGATACGCGAGCAAAGCTGGGGATAAACGCAATCCCAATGGCAACCATCTCTGACGACGTGCCGACGCCGACAACCGATCCGGCGATAATCGCCAACAGGAGAGCCGGGAATGCCAGCGCTAAATCCGACAGCCGCATGATGAAAGAATCGAGCCACCCTCCGCGGACTGCGGCAAGTATCCCGAGCGGAACGCCGACGCCGGCACCAATTGCGACCGCGAGAACGCTCACTTCGAGTGAGATCTGGGATCCGACCATGATCCGCGATAGCGTATCCCGGCCGTATCGGTCGGTTCCCATCCAGTGGTCCCAACTCGGCGGTTGTAGTGCCGATGCCGGGTTAGCCTCTTGCGGGCCATACGGCGTCCAGACCAGCGATATCAGCGCGACGAGGACGACCAGGCTCACTACGGCGGCCCCAACCATAAACATGACGCGGTGGTTGGCGCGGGTCACCGCCTTCAATCGTCCATTCTTCCCTGCCATCACTGGATTCGGTCTCCCGGAACGTGGTGCATGTGTGCGTGCGTTAGACAAGGCGTGACCTCGACATTCTGGGGTCAATCAGTGCCGCTATGGCGTCGGTAGCCAGCGTGACGGTGAGCGTAATGGTGACCAGCATCATGACGCAGCTTTGGACGGTAATCATGTCGCGACTATTCACCGCATCAAGGACGTATGATCCCAACCCGGGGATGACGAACACCTGCTCAATGAGCACAGCTCCGACGACAAGCGTGGCCATGTTCACGCCAATGACCGCCACGATGGGCACAGCTGCATTCCTCGCACCGTGGGCGACGAGGGCATGAAGCGTCGATAAGCCCGTTGACCTGGCGGTACGGATGTATTCCTGGTGTAGAACCTCCAAGACGGCCGATCGAACATAGCGCGTCAGGATCGCTGCCTGAATGAACGCCAACGCGCAACACGGAAGGATGAGCCGTCGGAGAAAACCGGTGAAGGACTGGTTCGGGGGAACCCAGCCATTAGCGGGGAGGATGCTCCAGTGGACGGCAAAAAGCGAGATTAACAGGATGCCGGCGAGGAAACTGGGGATAGCGATACCCACGTGCGCCAGCACCGACAGGGCCGTGCCGTCCGGTTTGTGGTTACGCATGGCTCCCCAGGTCCCCAGGGGGACGGCGAGTGCAATGGCAAGAACCATGCTGGTCAGAACCAGAATGAGGCTGACCGCCGTCCGGTCCATCAGTATTGGCCCGATGTCCGTTCCACTGGAGTATGAGACCCCGAAGTGCCCATGCAGCATCCCGGTGATCCACGAAAAGTACTGTGTGATCAGCGGTCGATCGGTCCCCAGCGTGTGCTTCATCGATTCGATAGCTTGTGGCGTCGCGGTCTCACCCAGGGAAACCTCCGCGGGATCACCTGGAATGAGCCGCATGATCATGAAAATGATGACCGACGCTGCCCACAGGGACACGATATAGCGCAGAGCGATCCTGCCTACGATGCGTACATGAGCTGTCATGATTCGCTCCGTGCGGTCGAGTGATGGGTGCGGCTAATACCAGCGAGTTCCAGCCCCTGCCCGGCAATAGTCGTGGGGATACCGGTGAGATCTTTATCCCGCACAACGATGTTGGGATAGATAAATATCGTGTTAGCACCTGCTTGATTCATGATCCGATCAACAGCTTTGCGCATGAGGGGCGCGTACTCATCAGGTGGCGCGGCATCCGCAGCGGACAAGAGTGTGCGTGTTTGCTCGTCGTCGTAACCGAGGTAGTAGTCAGGGTTTCCGAACAATGTGGGAATGTCCCTGGCCTCAGCGTGCTCAATGATGGACACGTCGTAGTCATGTTGGGTTAGAGTTTGGGACAACCACACGGCGGGGAATTCCTGCGATTCGATATGAGCATGAATTCCGACGTCCTCCAGCTCAGAAATAATGAGCTCTGCAGCATTGGTTGCATATGCGCGGGCCGGGACAGTGAAGGTGATATCGACGTCGTGGACGCCGGCTTCGGATAGCAACTCCCGAGCCCGGTCAGGATCGTAGGGGTACTCGGTGGAGTGGTATGACCACGGATCCGTTGGTGGGGCAGGCACGCCACCGGTGTCCTCACCAAAACCGCCCCACGCGGTATCGATCACCGCTTGCCGGTTGATCGCGTACATCACCGCCCGCCTGACGCGGACGTCGTTAAACGGCGCACGCTTATTGTTCATGGTCAGCAGCACTTTGCCGGTTGTCGTACCAACATCGACGGCATACCGATTGTTGTCGCGGAAGGACGAGACCATCTCCGGGGCATCCATCCCGACAATCGCGTCGACGTCACCCGATCGGAGCGCATTCGCTGTCGCGGTGGAATCTGTCATATAGCGCAACGCCACATGGCGGGTGGCCGATTGCCGGCCCCAATATGACTTGTTCGCCGTCAACGTGAGGAACCGGCCGACTTTGTACTCGTCGACGGTAAAAGGCCCGGTCCCGACGGGTTTAGTGGCTAAATTGTCGACGCCGTGGGGTGTCATTTGTGCCCCAATGAGTGTGCCCATGGACCACAGCCAGCCGTTACTGGGCGCGGAGAGTGTGACAGCCAACGTGTATTTATCGACGGCCTGGGTGCGCGTCACCGGTTTCATCCCCGATTTGAGCCCGTTGGTCCACGCGTCTGACTTCACTCGGTCGATACTGAACTTGGCGGTGTCGGCGGTGAACTCGTCGCCGTTGGAAAAATGCACTCCTTTCCGCAGGTGAAAGGTGTAGGTGGTGCGGTCCGGGGAGAGGTCCCATGACGTCGCCAACTGGGGTTCGATATCTCCTTGGGACGATATTCGGACCAGGCCTTCGTACACATTCCCGATCAACGCCTGCGGTATCGCCGCGCCGCCGGATTTTGTGAAGTCAAGGGTGGCGGGGGCTGCCGTCAGCGCGATGACGGCGGAGTCGTCGGAGGCGACGCGTCCCGTTTGGACCGCTGTGTGGCCCGCGCTGCACCCGCCGAGGAACAGTGAGAGGGCCGCCACCGTGGTTGTTGCGGTGACTGTGGCGAGGTGTTGCAATTTCCGACGCTTCGACGTCGAGGTTGTCGACGTATGTGCTGTGAAAAGTCCGACCATGGGTGATTCGTTGGTGGTTAGCGTTGGTGGTTAGTGAGCCTCTGGGACACCTTTCGGTGTGGTGTGACGTGGTGTGCCATTCGGATCCTCGGTGGAGCCGAAGAGCTGGGTCAACGTAGTGGCAATCATTTCACAGATGTCGCGCGAGGTTGCGAAATTGATCCGAATACATCCGAATCCGTGGGGGAGTGGTTGGGGCTCGTTATCGTTCCCCTGTGCCTTGTTCCCCTGTGCGGATTCAGAGGGAGGAGCAGCGAAAGCAGCACCGTCATTAGGTGCTAACTTCGCGTGTTTGACCAGCCATTGTTCGGGGTTGAGACCGCCGCGTCGGATGCTTTCGCCGAACGTTATTCCCTCGTCGGCGGTCTCGTTGTCCTCGCCATCTCGCGCCTGCTCCGACACAGCGGGAATAACCACATCGGTCATGTCCACCCACAACAAAAACGTTGCTTCTGGGTTAGTAGTGCGCACATTCGGAATCCGGTTGAGAGCCTCAACAAGAAGGTTCTTGTTGTCGCGGAGGTAATCAATTTCCTCCCGGAGCCATTTCCGGCCATTCGTGTACGCCCCGATCGCTGCCAGCTGGCCGAGCGTCGATACACCCTCCTTATCCAGGAAGTTAATGCGCGTATCCCACACGTATTTATCGGCGGGGTTTGTGAAGATCAGTTGCGCGCATTTCAAGCCAGCCGTGTTCCACCCTTTTGATGTAGCGGTGGCGGTGATCGTCACGCGGGCAGCGGTCTCGGACACGCTCGCCGTCGGGATATGCGGGCGATCGTAAACCAGGGGCCCGTGGATTTCATCAGAGAAAACGCGCACGTCATAGCGGGCTGCAAGGTCAGTCACCGCGCGAAGTTCGTCGACAGTAAAAGCGGTGCCTAACGGGTTGTGCGGGTTGCACAGGATCATGCTGCCAGCACCACTGGCGAATGCCTGCTCCAACCCGTCGAGGTCGAACACCCACCGGCCGGTCGCGGTGTCCTGGATCATGGGGACGAACACTCCAGGCCGGTCGCACACGTCCAGCAGTGCGAAAAATGGCATATATGCAGGGGTAGGGATGACGATGGGGCTACCCGGATCTGTGAAATGTGTGATGGCCAGCCGAAGACCTCGAACCACGTCGGGCACGCCTACGATGGCAGTCGGATCAACGTCCCACCCATATGCGTCGTGGCACCACGAACTGAGGGCTTCCCCGAGCTCGGGAAGTTCGGGTGGATAACCGAAATATTGCCGACGAACACCGGCGTTAACAGCGTCGATCACGGCCGGGCAGGTATCAAAGTCGGATTCCGCGATCCAGACGGGCAGCACGTCGGGAGGAAAATGAGTCCACTTCCTTGTTCCGCGGGCACGCAGTTCCTCTATCGAGAGGGTGGAAAGTTGGTGGCCAGGCATGGCAGCAAGGATAGTCGTTATCGGTGACATGAAACATATTCAGGGGAATGACCTGGGCAGTTCGGCTCAAACCCACCCATGTAAACCTCATCCTTCTGGCAGGTCTAGTCATTATTGCCGACGCTGGCCACGGCGACGTAGGTTGCGTTGAGAAGACGAAGGGAGCGTCAAGAATTGGTACCGCGGCGATGTCGTGTGCGGAAGCGGCGAGTTTCTCCGGCCACTATGGACTGTGCCGTCGTAAGAAGTTTGGTGGCATTCCCCACGCGGATCCTGGAGGAGGTCACCTTCTGAGCCGGTGTGTGCTCAAGTGAATGGGTAAGCTTCAAAAAGAGTGCATATGCAGCGCGTACTCCGAGGCGTGAGCTCGCGGGTAGGAGCAGAATAGCCTGGTGCGCGATAGATAAATCGCGGTAGATCTCAGTTAGAAAAGAGTCTTTGGTCTCGTCATTGAGAGGCTGCCCGTGCGCGACGTAATCGCGGTTCAGGCCGTCCTTATCCGCCGCATAATCCCGAAGAAAATTGATTTTTTGAAACGCTGCCCCGAGGTGGCGAGCACCCTGTTCCATCGTCCGACGGTCGGCGGGCGATGGTGTTTCGTCGCGCAAGAAAATCGACAGGCACATGAGGCCAATGACTTCCGCTGAACCATAAATGTAGGTGTCGCGGGTCTCGGCGTCGTACACCGTTGTGGACTGGGGTGCTTGGTGGGCGGAGTACGACGCGGGAATATCGGCGCGCATCGATTGGAAAAAAGCAGCAAGATGGCTGTTTTTGATGTCGCATGACCGCGCTGTGCCAATGAACGCGTGAATGATCGGATCGGTCGAAAACCCGGTGGCGCAGCCTTCGCGAACGCGTTGTTCATAGTCGTTGAGGACGTCCCGAATGCGCTCAGGGGGAAGACCATGGCCGCCTGCTGCGCCGTCGACAACTTCATCGGCCACGCGGACAATTCCGTAGAGATTGTGGATATCCTGCCGAACTCGTGGGCCAAGCAGACGCGTCGATAAGGTAAACGACGTTGAGTACGCGCGGATGAGTCGGGAAGACAAGCGAGCCGCCACGAGATCGTAGAGTTCAGCCGTGGAGGCGTAGAGACGAGCCCGAGCATCGTCACCTGTGGAAGGCGAGTGGGTGCCCTCTGCGTGGCTATCTTCCGCGCGGTCGTCGAGGGCCGTCGTATCCTTCGACGGTTCGGTAGGCGGCTCCGAAGTCATAGAACCATTCAATCACGTTTATGGCAGGAGGCTTGAGGCCTTACCGAGCGTCGAAGGCGTGCATAATAGGAGCCGTCTGGCCGAAGGTCCTTTGACTGAGAACGTGACCAAGAAACTGTATCGAGGAGGAGCGGGGATCGTGCCATGGTGATCCATCCTGATGTCTTAGCTTTATCCGGTGCAGCATCGGCGGACGTGCATGGCGCTGCTATACACGGCACCGCGCTCGTTTCCTCGGCCCCTTCGTCGTTGTCTCAGTCCATTGCGGATGCATGGAATTCGGCAGAGCAATGGATTATCTCTTTATCCGTGTGGGGCCAAGCTCCCATCGTTATACCGATTGTCGTCGTTGTGTCGATGGGTGTGGCGTGGGCCATTCTTCACCTTGTTGATAAGGTCGGTATACCGATCGAGAATGCAATTAACGATCGCAACCTGACAGCGGACGGCGATGATGGGAAGGAGGACTCGTGAAGAATTCCCAGGTGAGAAACTTCCTCTTTCTCCTCATCGCGGTTATCGTGGTCGCCTACCTCGTGGCGCATTTCTAGTGCGCGTCACCGCCGCGAGTGGAAATAGGGCTGCGCCCACTCATCGGACCTAAATAGGTCCTCCAGCACCACTGCATTCCCATCACCATCGCACAACGGAACCCTCCAGTTGGGGTAGATATCAGCCGTGGTTCCCGGCTGGTTCTGTACTCGCCGATCGTGAACAATGTCGACCAAACTCGTGCAGGTCAGCGCCGCGGGCGACTCCGCCAGGAATTTGTGAAGCCCAGCAATAATGGCCGACGAATCTGGCCGTTCATCCCGCGCCAGCCCGTTGTAGGACACGTCGGCAGGAGTCCCGTCGAAGTCACCGTGCTCGCGCACCGTGTCAAGAACGCGGTTCTGCCACTCCAGGTCGTTCGCATCCTCTTCTTCCGGATCCGACGTCAATATTCCCAGCTTCTGGCGCAGCGTCACGTGCTCGCCGTCTAAGTATCCGGCGGTCGGGGGCAAATCATGAGTCGTGACCGACGCCAAGCACAAGCGTCGATAATTCTCGGAGTGACGCGGCGCATCGTCGTCATTTTCAAACCAGAGAATCGACGTCCCCATGATGCCGCGCGATTGCAAATAGTCTTGAACCCACGGCTCGAATGTGCCGAGATCTTCACCGACGACGACGGCACCGGCGCGTTCCGCCTCCAGCGCAAGAATGCCCACCATCGCCGCGTGGTCGTAGTTCACGTACGTCCCGGCGCGGGGATCAGCTGCCTCTCCAGGTACAGGGCGGTGTATCCACCACAGGCGAAAGAGCCCCAAGATGTGGTCAACCCGGATACCTCCGGCGTGGCGGAGGACAGTGCGCAACAGGTCACGCCACGGGCGATACCCTGCTTCCGCTAGCTTCCACGGGTGCCACGGGGGTTGGGACCAGTCCTGACCCACTTGGTTATACCCATCGGGCGGTGCGCCTACCGAACAATCGGGTGCTAGGTAGGGGGCCAGCGCTTCCGCGTCCGATCCACCCGGGTGGACTCCCACCGCGAGATCAGCCATCAGCCCGAGACTCATTCCGCTATCACGTGCGGTCACGTCGGCTGCTTCCAGCTGCTCGTCGACGATCCACTGGAGCCACTGGTAAAAGCCAACCCAATAGTCGCTGGGAGGGAACGAATCGTCGTCCTCGCCATGGCCGAGCTTTTCACGCCACCACGGTTCTGCCTGGTCAGCGCACCATTGTGCAAAGTGGGTGAGGCCCTCGCCCTCATGCTCAACAAAGGTATCGAACGCGTGTTGCCGCGTCGCCGACCGTTCGACGTCGTAAATGTCTTTCAAGCTCAGCAACTTGTCGGCGTAAATAGGGTTCCGGTTGATATAGGCCGACGACGTGTTCTCTGGGTAATGACGACGACCCCGTTCCTGCAGAGCCTCGGCGGCGTCGTCGGGGAGGTGAGCGGCCTCAGGGATCGCGCCGGGACGAATATAAATCGGGTTGATATAGCGACGCGTTGTGGGAAGGTACGGGGAATCCTCCACCGGCGGAGCAGGTTCCGCAGCGTGAAGTGGGTTAGTGAGGATAAACGAGCTCCCCTGCTCTGCAGCATGGCGGGCGAGCGTACCCAGGGTGTAGAAATCCCCAATTCCCCAGGCCCCGGAATCGCGAACTGAATACAGCTGCGCCATCAAGCCCGCTTGGGGATGAGCGACGAGGTCGTCGGCGGCAGAGAGGCGGGCGGGCATAATAACGAGCGTCGTTTCTGCCTGGCCGCGTGTGGGGGAGGACGCATAAATGGTGTGCCATCCCAGTGGCAGGTCTTTCGGGAGAGTAAATGACGCCTGCCCGTAGCTCGCCGCACCGGGAGCATGAGCGGCCGCGCCTGACTCGGATTCACTATCCGTAAGTGGCTCCCCAGCATGGTCAACGGGATAATCGACGTGTCTCGCGGGGGTGAGATCCTCAATTTGGTGGCAGTCATATCGTTGTCCGTCTTCGGTGACTACCCAGACGTCCACGGGCTCGCCGTCGATAACGTGAACGGGGAAGGTGACGTCCTCGCCTTCGACTCCAATAATAGTGGGGGGAAGGGAGCGGGTGGCTTCTTTGGTGTAAAAGTATTGGCTAGCTGCATCGATGCCGGCGTCGTCGTGGGAAAAACTCAGGCCAAGGGCGTGCAGGGTGTCCTCGAGTGTTTCGTCGGCGACGTCCACGTGGGAGCCGCGATAGTCGGTATAGGACGTTGCAACGCCACAGTGTGCGCTGAGGGAGCGGAGTTTTTCTGAGTAGGTCACGGGGCCATTCTTGCAGAAAGATGATGTCTGAACAGGCTCGCGTGGGGACCTGGCGGGGGTTAATGGCGGCCGTCGGGAAAATGAGTGCTGCTTGTGGGGGTGGTGGCCTGGATGTGGTGGGGGATAGCATTAATTATTTGATCCCCCACATTGAGTGGGAGGAATAGCGTAGATTATTCACCAATCACAAAAGTAGCGTAGGTCACACAGCCAGGTATTCGGAGGTTATTGAACAATGCAAGAAAGCTCGACCAAGGCTCTCTACTCAGTGGGCGAGAATGAAACCTGTTTGACCGCAGTTCTGGACAATAATAAACGACGCCCCAAGCTGGCGTTATTCACTCGCCCCAAGAATTTTGAGTGGGTCAGTGTGACGTCGGAAGAGTTCATTGCCGAGGTTATGGCTGTGGCGAAGGGGCTGATTGCCAACGGCGTCGAGCACGGCGATCGTGTCGCATTGCTGTCGGAAACGCGATACGAGTGGACAGTCATGGATTTCGCCATCTGGGCTGCGGGGGCGGTGACTGTTCCGATTTATGGTTCGTCGTCGGCAAGCCAGATTCAATGGATTATCGAGGATTCAGGAACCGTTTTCGCGATTACGGAAACTCGTGAGCACACCGAACTTATGCGGTTCTTGGAATTGGATAGCGACGGAAAACCGCGCTTGAAAGGTTCCCCAACTAAACTTCGACGCATTCTGGAATTTAATTCCTCAGCCTTGGATACTCTTGCTTTTGAAGGTCGCGATGTGTCCGATGATGCCGTCTGGGAGCGGATTCATGCAACGAAATCCTCTGACTTAGCGAGCCTGGTGTACACCTCCGGTACCACGGGCCGGCCAAAGGGGTGCCGGCTCACTCACGCTAACTGGCTAGGCGAAGCGCGTTCTCTGTTGACCCACAACATCGCCCGGACGATCGCCCGGCCTGGCATGCGGTACATTACGTTCCTCCCGCTAGCGCACGTTTTTGCGCGGGCCATTTCTTTGGCAATGGCTATCGGTGGGGCACAGCAATCTCACTGGTCTGACTTTTCCACGATCAGCATCGAATTCCAGCGCGCGCAGCCGAATATGATCCTTGGCGTCCCGCGAGTCTTCGAAAAAGTCCGTAATGGTGTGCAGGCTCAAGCGAAGAGTAAAGGCCCATTAGGGGCGCTATTGTTCTCGCGCGCTGAGGCGACAGCTATTCAGTACTCGAAGGCTTTAGATGAGGAAGGTCCATCGCGAGTCCTGAAATGGCGTCGAGCCCTCTACGACCGACTCATTTACCGCAAGGTGCGCGCCGCCATGGGCGGGGCAGTGCAATATGGCATCTCTGGCGGCTCAGCCATGAACCCCGAGCTCCTCCACTTCTTCCGTGGCATCGGAACCACCGTGTACGAAGGCTACGGTCTGACGGAATCCACCGCCGCATTCTGTGTCAACTACGACGACAACATCATCGGAACCGTGGGGCGCCCGTCCGGCGGCTGCTCAGCCCGCATTTCCGACGACGGAGAAGTCTGCCTAAAGGGCCCCATCATTTTCGATGGCTACTGGAATAACGAGGAAGCAACCAAGGAATGCTTCGATGACGATGGCTACTTCCACACTGGCGACCTAGGCGAGATCCTCGATTCCGGGCATCTCAAGATCACCGGCCGGAAGAAGGAATTGCTGGTGACTGCGGGCGGCAAGAATGTGTCGCCTGGCCCGTTGGAAGATCGCATGCGCACGCACCCGTTGATAAGCCAAGTGATGCTCGTCGGCGATGGTCAGCCGTTCATCGGGTGCCTCGTCACGCTCGACGAGGTCGCCCTGGAGAAGTGGAAGCGCGACCACGGTGTTAATGACAATGTGAGCAACCGCGAGTTGCACGCCAATCCGGTGTTGCGGGCAGAGATCCAGGACGCCATTAACGACGCCAACAGCACGGTGTCGCACGCGGAGGCCGTCAAGAAGTTCCATATTCTCGACCGCGATTTCACCGAGGAAGAGGGCGAACTGACCGCGACCTTGAAGGTCAAGCGGGATGTGGTGATGCAACACTTCGCTCGGGATATTGCGAACCTGTATCAGAAGTAACCACCACTCGGCGCGCCGCAGTGCAATGGGCTCTCCGCTGCCTTATGGTTATCCCCGTCCCTATTTGATACCGGTTGTGCAGAGTGATCAATCGTCCGGAAGCACCCATTTCCGACATGATTTCTCCTGCTCCCATCGCCTGGTTCGGTCGATTCTGTGAGGAGTTCGCCTGTGCTTGAAGAGTCTCCCGCTCGGTGTAGCGCCACGGAAAGGCTTCGCGAGCTCACTCAGGAGGTCTCCGATATTGGTGACGAGGTCGCCACCTATATCGATAACATCGGTGAAGCCCTGGCTGATTGGGATGCAGATCTTGCCGACGATTGCCTGGAAGAATGTGACGTCATTATCCGCGAGGCCCGCGAGGATATTCGCAGCGTGGTACCCGAACTCGACGGAATCCGCCGCGCTCTGACGTCGGGACTAAAAAGTGGGGTGCTCTCGGCGGGGCCGGGGGCGCGTGAACGCTCTGGTCGCCCGATGACGGGTCTGCCGAATGAGCCGCTCAAAGTCACCGCGGAATCGCTGGCTCAACGCTTTCCCATCCCGACGGTGGTGGACGCGGACGCGGTGAGCACCGCGTTGACGAGCCGCACAGAGACCGCGTCGGGACTGTGCGCCGATGTGGCCAGCTGGGTGGAGTACCAGACGAACCTAGCCGTGGATGATGCCTCGTCAACCAATTTGTCGATCGTTTTCGCGCGAGCCTACGACCATGTAGTCAGTGCCATTGACGCGTGGAAGAACACCGTGGCCTGGCCGTATCCGCCGTTTACCCGGATGATGCGGGGAACCTGCCCGCCGCCATTCTTGGAGGAGCGTGCGCGGGTGGACCGTATCGTGGCGAGTGTGGCGTCGCGCCGCCAAGGTGGCCACTTTGCCTCCTGAGAAGAAGGATTCTTTCGGGGTTTATATCCACGTCCCTTTTTGCGTGACACGCTGCGGCTACTGCGATTTCAACACCTACACGCCGCGGGAATTGGGTGTTCAAGACGACGCACCCTCGCCCGTCCTCCAGTACCTCGATGCCGTCGAGCGTGAACTCTCCCGAGCTGCCGAGCGCTACCACCTGCCACCAGCCGATACGGTGTTCGTCGGCGGGGGAACACCATCCCTGGTGGGGGCAGAGGGGTTAACGCGGGCACTCAACGCCGTGCGCTCGTCGATGGGTTTGAGCCCAGGTGCAGAGGTAACGACGGAGGCCAACCCGGAATCCACCTCGCCAGAGTTCTTCTCAGGACTGCGTGAGGCCGGGTTCACCCGGGTGAGCTTAGGGATGCAGTCGGCGTCGGAAAAAGTGCTTCGGGTGTTGGACAGGCGTCACACCCCCGGCAGGCCGGTGGCCGCTGCTCAGGAGGCGCGCCGGGCGGGTTTCGAGCACGTCAACCTTGACCTTATTTATGGCACGCCCGGGGAAGTGGACGATGATGTCAAGCGCTCGGTCGATGCGGTTCTCAGCGCTGATGTTGATCATGTCTCGGCCTATTCGCTGATTATCGAGCGGGGGACAGCGATGTTCCGCAAAGTGCGTCATGGTGAGCTGATCGAAACCGATGAGGACACCTTGGCCCGTCGGTACGACATTATCGACGACGCCCTGAGCGGACAGGGTTTCTCCTGGTACGAAGTCTCCAACTGGTCGCGTCAGGGCGGTGAGTGCCGCCATAACTTGGTCTATTGGCGCGACGGCGACTGGTGGGGTGCCGGCCCGGGCGCGCACGGCCACATCGGCAACCAGAGGTTTGTTAACGTCAAACACCCCGCCCGGTACTCGGCGATGATCAGCGGGAGCGAGGACGCGCTTGCCTTGAAGGGTGTTGAGGACTTGTCGCCCTCTGAACGTCATGAGGAGCGCGTAATGTTGGCCTTGCGGTTGGCCGAGGGGATCGAGGAATCCCAGCTGCCTGAATCAACAACCTCGTGCGTGCAGCGTTTTATTGATGACGGGTTGTTGTGGCGTCCTTCTAGCGGTCGGGTGGCGGTCACGAATCGTGGGCGTTTATTAGCGGATGGGATCATCACCGATATCCTGGTGAGTGAAGATGACTAGCGGGCTCTCAGAGCCAGCGGCCTGTCACGAAGGCCACGGTTGGTCGACGACACGATAAGGAGGTACTGATGGCCGGAACTCAAGAACGCCGTGCTGAGGTGTTGCGGGCCATCGTGACCGATTACATTACGTCGCGGGAACCCGTGGGCTCGAAGTCGTTGGTTGAGCGGCATAAATTGGGCGTCTCGTCAGCGACGATCCGCAATGACATGGGCGTGTTGGAGGCAGAAGGCTATATCACGCAGCAGCACGCTAGCTCCGGGCGCATTCCCACGGAGAAGGGCTACCGGGCTTTCGTCGACACGATCCATGACATTAAGCCTTTGTCCAGGGCGGAGCATCGCGCCATTTTGTCCTTCCTCCAAGATGGTGTTGATTTAGAGGATGTTTTACGACGCAGCGTCCAGTTGCTCGCCCAGCTGACCAGGCAAGTTGCTGTGGTTCAGGTGCCGACGCTGACCGTCAGCCATGTGAAGCACTGCGAAATCGTGCAGCTGACGCCACACCGCCTTCTCTTGGTGTTAATTACGGACACGGGACGTGTGGAACAGCGGAATGTGGAGGTCACGTCGGAAATTCCGACCGAGGATGTTCCGCGCGTTCGCGACGCGGTGAACCGCGCGTTGAGCGGCAGGACCCTGGCGGAAGCTCCGGACGCGATGGAATCATTGGTGGCTCATGCGCCGCGTGAGCTGCGGTCCGTTATTGTTGCGTGCGCCACTGTGATTGTCGAGACCCTTGTTGAACGCCCGTCCGACCGCCTGATTCTTGCCGGGGCGTCGAATTTGACCCGTACTCAGGAGGGATCCAACGCGTTGCGGCCCGTGCTGGAGGCTCTTGAGGAACAAGTGGTGGTGCTGAAACTGCTGGCTGCTGCTCGGGATCTGGAGTCCGTGCACGTGTCCATCGGTGAGGAGAACGAAACCGAAGAGCTCCGGGGCGCGTCGATTGTGTCTGCTGGGTATGGCGGGGCGGCTGAGCGGCTGGGTGGCTTAGGTGTCGTCGGGCCAACATTTATGGATTATCCAGGTACGATGTCGCACGTTGCCGTCGTCGCTAAGTATGTTGGTGACGTTCTCCGCGGGGAGTGATCAGCGGGGAGCGATCGGAGTGGGTCGCGAAAACTCGCGGCAGAGGCCGTCGGAAAACTAGCACTCAAAGTGCAAGAGTGCTAAAACTGAGCACGAGTGGAAGAACGTATTATTATCGCGAGATTCCCTGCTTTTAACCATTATTAATTTGTGAATAAAGCTAACCCCTGAACACTGACGTAGGTAAACAAGGAGTACGTGAGCTGTGGCTCGAGATTATTACGGAATATTAGGCGTCGACAGAAATGCTTCTGACGCGGACATTAAGAAAGCTTTCCGACGCAAGGCGCGGAAGTATCACCCCGATGTCAATGATTCCGCTGAGGCCGCTGACAAATTCAACGAACTCAAAATCGCCCAAGAGGTGCTGACCGATCCGCAGAAGCGCAGCATCGTTGATGCTGGCGGTGACCCCGAGGCACAGCCTAATTATGGTGGTGCAGGTGGATTCTCAGGTGGCTTCGGCGGTGGCGGCCTGGGAGATATCTTCGAGCAGTTCTTCGGCGGTGCGGGCGCTGGAATGCGTGGTCCGAAACCGCGCGTGCGCCCTGGTAACGACGCCCTCGTCCGCATGAAGCTCGATCTCGCCGAGTGCTACACCGGTGTTCGCAAAGAGGTCACTGTCGATACGGCTATTTTGTGCGACGCCTGCCAGGGCAAAGGTTCTCAGTCTGGCCAGTCGCCAGTGACGTGTCCGACGTGCCAAGGCCGAGGTGAAGTCGTCGAAACACAGCGCAGCTTCTTAGGGAATGTGCAAACTGTTCGGGAGTGCAGCCGGTGTGGCGGTACTGGTGAGATCATTAAAGATCCGTGCCCGAAGTGTGATGGCGATGGTCGTGTGAAGAAGCGTCGCCCCATTACCGTCGATATTCCGGCCGGTATTGACGACGGTATGCGTGTTCGCCTCTCGGGGCAGGGCGAAGTGGGCCCCGGTGGCGGACCAGCCGGCGATCTCTATGTTGAGGTTCGCGTGGCGCCGGATAGCGTTTTCGTCCGTGAGGGCGACGACCTCCACTTGAGCGTGTCGGTCCCCATGGTCGATGCAGCGCTCGGCACCTCGATTTCCGTGAAGGACCCGGTCGGGGAGGAATTCCCCCTCGATATTGCTCCGGGAACGCAGCCGGATGAAACGATCACCGTCGAGGGCCGGGGTATGCCGCGGATTCGGTCCGACCGCAAAGGCAATGTGGTGGCTCACGTCAGTGTCGCCGTGCCGACCAAGCTGGATTCCAAGACCGAGAAGCTGTTGAAGCAAGTGAAGAACCACCGCAAGGACGATGCCGTCGTGAATGACAGGGAATCGGGTGGCGGTTTCTTCTCCAGGCTGCGTAGCCGGTTTGTTGGGCGTTAAGTGTTCACATGAGTGATCCCGTCTTTGTGTATGGCTTCGCCGGATATCCCGACGGAGCATTTCCCTCATTAGCTGACGTTGTCGGCCCGCGTGACGACGGTACCGGCCAACTCGGCGGGCAACGCGATGAAGGGCTTGGCGATGGCGCTAATGCTCACGGGCAAAAGTCACTGACGCAGTACGACGTCGGTGACGCCGTTCTTCTCACCGGTTCGGAAGGCCGTCATGCCGTTACCGTGAAGCGCCTGGTGGCGGGGGATTCGTTGGTCTTGGTTAATGGTGAGGGCGATTGGCTCCGGTGCACAGTGGAGTCCACCCCGTCAAAGACCCGGCTGAGGGCCACAGTTCTTGAGGCCGGCCACACGCCGATGTCCACCCCGCCCATCACCGTCGTCCAAGCTCTTCCCAAGTCTGATCGGTCCGAACTCGCGGTTGATTTAGCGTGCCAGGCGGGTGCCGACGCTATCGTCCCGTGGTCGGCCTCTCGTTCGATTGCCCGGTGGAAGGGCAAAGAGAAGAAAGCGGGCGGCAAGTGGGCCGATACTGCTGTCGCGTCGTCGAAGCAGTCCCGACGTGCGCGCCTTCCACGGATCGCCGCTTTATCAACGACGGATGACGTCGTCAATGCCATTGAACAGGTCACGCAATCAGGTGGCTTAGCTCTTGTGCTGGAGGAATCGGAATCCGTTCGCGTGACTTCGTTGGCCGAAAATCTACGTCAGGCGTCGCAGATCATGCTCATTGTGGGGCCTGAAGGTGGCATCGCTCCTGATGAGCATGATGCTTTCGTTCGTGCGGGCGCCACCTCCGTCGTTCTTGGCCCCGAAGTATTGCGAACCGCCACGGCAGCGAGCGTCGCTTTGGGTGCTGTGAATGTGCTGTGCGGGCGTTGGTCCGAGGCGCGATAGGCCTGCATATGAGCGTCGGGGCGACGAGAACCACACTGCACGCTACACTGAGTGAGCACACTAACCAGGGAGGTTTCCACTGAGTACGTCGAATTCGGCATCCCGACGTCAATCCCCACGGTCCGGCACTCCGCGGGCCCTAGCCGGTGATGATCACGAGAGCGTCGTGTCGTCGGCTATATCGTCGTTAAGCTTTGATCTTGACGACGATTACGCACCGCAGGTCCTTGGTCCGGCGGATCAGAACCTCCGCATCGTGGAGCGGTCAGTGGACGCCGATGTCCATGTTCGCGGCGCCCGGGTCACGGTGTCCGGCAGGCCCGCGGATTGCCAAGCGGTCCGTCGGATTTTCCTCGAGCTGCAGTCGATGGCCCGTCGTGGGCACCCCATTTCCTCTGATGCCGTATCCAGAACTGTGACATTGGTTCGGGGTGAGGCGGCGACGTTGCCGTCGGAAAGTGCTGCGATTGTGACGCGACGCGGGCGGGGTGTTCACCCCAAGACCCCTGGTCAGCGCGATTATGTTGATGCGATTGATAGCAACACGATTGTTTTCGGGATAGGTCCGGCGGGTTCGGGTAAAACCTATTTGGCCATGGCTAAGGCTGTTCAGGCGCTGCAACATCGTGAGGTTCATCGGATTATTCTGACGCGGCCGGCTGTTGAGGCTGGGGAGAATTTAGGATTTTTACCTGGGACTTTGCACGAAAAGATCGATCCGTATTTGCGGCCGCTGCATGATGCTCTCCGCGATATGGTTGAGCCGGAAACCATTCCTAAGCTGATGGAGTCAGGGATTATCGAGGTCGCCCCGTTGGCCTATATGCGTGGGCGGACCCTGAACGATGCTTTCGTCATTTTGGATGAAGCCCAGAACACGACGCCCGCGCAGATGAAGATGTTTCTGACGCGTCTCGGTTTTGGTACAACAATGGTTGTGACCGGTGACCTCACCCAGGTCGATTTGCCCCACCAGGAGTCGGGATTGGCGCGCGCCGTCAATGTGCTGGACGGGGTCAAAGACATCAGCGTTATCCGTATGCAATCTGAGGATGTTGTTCGGCATCACCTGGTGTCCGCCATCGTCGACGCATACGCAGCCTTCGAGGGTGATGACGGTGATAGCGCTCGTTCGGGAACGTCGCGACGAGGCAAGCGACACGGTAGCCACCATGATGCTGGCCACGCGCAGGGTGAACGGCCTCAGCATCAGCGGTATGTGTGGAAGGACTCAGAGTGAGTATCGAAGTCTTTAATGAATCCGGGTACGACGGAGTCAACGAAGAAGCGCTTATCGACGTTGCGCAATTCGCTCTTATGCGGATGGATATTCACCCGGCCGCAGATATGACCATCTCTATTGTTGATGAGCCGACGATAGAGGACCTCCACGTCCGGTGGCTGAATTTGGAAGGCCCGACGGACGTCATGAGTTTCCCTATGGATGAGCTCACACCCGGCTCTGGCAGACCAGATGCGGATGCCCCTGGTCCGGCGATGTTAGGTGACATTGTGTTGTGTCCTGCTTTCGCTGAGCGTCAGGCCCATCGGGCCGGCCACGGTTTGGGCCATGAGCTATCTTTACTGACTGTGCACGGCATTTTGCATCTGTTGGGTTATGACCATGTGGCCCCCGAGGAGGAGCGGCGGATGTTCGCCCTCCAGAACGATATTCTCGCTGATTGGTACACCGATCTTGAAGAACGCGGTGTCTCCTATGGGCCGAAGCCGACGGGCCCTGGCGCGTTTCCCACCGCGGCAGATCGGGAGGCATTGGATCAGGACATGATTAAGTCCACAGTTGGTGGGATGCTCGCGGAGCCGACTGATCGCGATAAGTCATAGGAAGACGTTACAGACCCGTGAATTTTCTGACTGAAGGCCTTATTGACTGCGTTATTGTCGTGGTTCTTTTGGCTATTGCCGCGATTTTTACAGCAGTAGAGACCGCATTGATCTCGATTTCACGCGCCCGTGTTGAAGATATGGATGAGACACGGAGCACGCGGACGTTATTGGCGATATTGGATAATCGGGCCCGTTTTATTAACCCCCTTATTCTTGTGCGAACCGCGTGCGAGGCGGGAGCATCGGTCATTATTACGGTCCTCGCTATTCGGTTAATTCACGAGGCTGCCGTTGTTGTTGCGATTGTCCTGCTTACGCTCCTTTCTTATGTGTTCTTGGGCGTGGTTGGACGAACTGTCGGCCGCCAAAACCCCTACACGGTTGGTTTGCGAGCGGCATTTTTCTTACGGCCGATTGTGAAGTTATTTAGCCCGCTGGCATCGTTGCTCATTTGGTTAGGAAATGTTTTTACGCCCGGAAAGAAATTCGAACAAGGGCCCTTTACTAACGAGGTTGAGCTCCGCGAAATGGTAGACATAGCCTCGGAACGCGGTGTTGTTCAAGTAGAAGAACGACGAATGATTCAGGCTATTTTCGACTTAGCTAATACGCGTGCACGGCAAGTGATGGTTCCGCGAACAGATATGTTGTGGATTGAGTCGGAAAAGAGCGCGCGCCAGGCAACCCGTTTGTGTGTTCGCTCAGGCCACTCCCGCATTCCTGTCGTTGGTGAAAATGTTGACGACATTGAGGGCGTTGTCTATTTAAAGGATCTCGTGGCTTTGTCCTATGACGATCCCAGTAAAAATTCGACGCCGGTCAAAGAAGTCATGCGCCCGGCGGAATTTGTTCCCGATTCTTTGCCCTTAGATGAGCTTTTGGGCGACATGCAGACATCCCACGACCATATCGCTCTTCTTGTCGATGAATTCGGCGCCATTGCTGGTTTGATTTCCATTGAAGATATTTTGGAAGAAATCGTGGGAGAGATCAGCGACGAATATGACGAGGACGAAGTTGCCCCCGTCGAGGAGCTCGATGACGGTTCATTCCGACTAGTTGCACGGTTCTCTCTAGACGAACTGGTTGAACTCTACGACGAGAAGCGGGGAATTGACATCGAATTCTCCGAGGAGCAGCTCGAGGACGTCGAGACTGTTGCAGGTTTGCTGGCGTTTGAGCTAGGCCGTGTTCCACTACCGGGTGCCCAGGTCACGACGGCGGGGCTCACGTTCCGCGCTGAGGGAGGACACGATCGTCGAGGCCGCATCCGGATTACCAGCGTCGTTGTGAGCCGGTCGGCAACGTCGAGTGAACCTGTCAATGGTGATGATTCTTCGAATAATGGGATCGTCCACAGTGGCACGGGCGATCACGAGTCTGAATCATGATGAGTGATAAGCATGGCGGGCACATTTCATCACGCTAAATATCATTGCCTCATAAATAACAAATTGCCCCACACGCTAGAAGGAGAATAAACGCGATGGACGCACCACAAGGCAGTTCCCTGGGCGATCAACCCGATGGTTTTCGGTCAGGTTTTGTTAGCTTCGTTGGACGCCCGAATACGGGGAAATCGACGTTAACCAATGCCTTGGTGGGCGAGAAAATTGCGATTACTGCAGACCAGCCAGAGACCACTCGGCATCCCATCCGCGGCGTGATTCACGAGGATAATGCGCAGATTATCGTTGTCGATACTCCCGGACTGCACCGCCCGAGAACGCTCTTGGGTGAGCGCTTGAATGAAGTGGTTAAAGATACATACGCCGACGTCGATGTCATCGGGGTGTGTGTTCCCGCGAATGAGAAACTGGGGCCGGGGGACCGGTGGATTGTGGAGAATGTCCGTAAAGTCGCCCCAAAGATGCCTTTGATCGGCATTGTCACGAAAACTGATATTGCATCGAAGGATGAAATCGGTGCCCAGCTGCTCGCACTCCATGATCTTCTCGACGGTGCCGATGTTGTTCCATGTTCTGCGAAGGATAATTTTCAGCTTTCCACTCTTCTCGACGTTTTGACGAGCTATCTTCCTGAGGGGCCAAAGTTTTATCCCGATGAGCACGTGACGGACGAAGACCGTGACACACGCATCTCCGAATTAATCCGTGAGGCCGCGCTATCAGGGCTGCGTGACGAGTTGCCTCACTCGGTGGCCGTGGAAGTCGATGAGGTTTTACCCAATCCCGACCGCCCTAACGTTCTTGATGTCCACGCCATTATTTATGTTGAGCGCCCCGGTCAAAAGAAAATCCTATTGGGTAAAAATAATCGACGGATGGGGCGGATTATTTCTCAGTCGCGTAAGTCGCTCATCGAGCTCATGGGGCAAAACGTGTTTGTCGATTTGAGGATCAAAGTGCTTGATAATTGGCAGTCCGATCCTAAGTCCTTAGGAAGATTGGGCTTTTAATTCTTTTATGCGTCAGAATTATCGCGACCGCGCCTTAGTAGTTCGCCATTACGATTTCAGCGAAGCCGACCGCATTGTGGTTTTGCTTACTCGTGAGCATGGCGTCGTCAGGGCTGTCGCGAAAGGCGTGCGGAAGAACAAAAGTCGGTTTGGTGGTCGCCTCGCGCCGTTCGTCGTCGTCGATGTGCAGCTTTATGTTGGCCGGGGATCACTGGCGACGCTGACGTCGGCGGAAACGGTCCGCTCCTACAACCAGTTGATTGTTGATTCCTACGCTAAGTACACGGCTGCGTGCGCGGTGCTTGATGTTGCCGAGAAACTGACGGTGGGCGAGGAAGCGACGTTATGTGATGATGCCGCAGCGGCCATCCGCGATATTGCCCACTCCTGGCCGGTGGACTCAGCTGCACAGGGGGAACAGTCCAGCGTACGTGGCGAGGGCTTGCCGACGTTGCGCGTCGACAAGTTTGTTCTGCGTGCCCTGGCCGCGGAGGGGTGGGAACCGCAACTGTTTTCCTGCGCCGGGTGTGGCCAACCAGGCCCTCACCATGCGTTTTCTGCGTCGATCGGTGGGGCAGTGTGCGGTGCGTGCCGCCCGCCCGGAGCCTTGACAGTTCCCGAGGAGTCCCTGCGTTTGGCGTGGTGGCTTGCTCATGATCGCGACGCGGTTGTTCGCGATGCGTGGATGTCGTCGGGCGATTCCCCAGAGTTTCGTCGCATCGCTGATGGGTGCCACGACTTGGTCGTTGAGCATGTGCAGTGGCATCTCGGCATGAAGCTGCGGACCGTCGAACTCATGGAAGGCTAGGCTGTCGGCTTCGTGTGATTACGCGCCCGCGCCCGGTTGCTCGTCGGACCAGGTTGGCAGGTGGTCGTGAACACCAACACCGGTCTGGCAGAATATTCCGTGTGAATTCTTCGTCATCTGTTCAACTTCCCTCTGCTTCGCCTGATCTTCCAGCTGATTTGATTCCTCGCCATATTGCTCTGGTGATGGATGGGAATGGCCGTTGGGCTCGGGAGCGTGGTCTTCCCCGCACAGAGGGGCACAAGCGCGGTGAGGCCGTGCTGATGGACGCCGTCGATGGGTGTCTCGAAGCTGGTGTGAACACTCTGTCGGCCTACGCGTTTTCGACCGAGAATTGGCGACGCAGCCCTGAAGAGGTTCGCTTCATCATGGGGTTTAGCCGTCGGGTGTTGCACGATCACCGTGATGAGCTGGATGCGAAGGGGGTTCGTATTCGCTGGATCGGTCGTCGTCCCCGGTTGTGGAGGGTAGTCATTCGCGAGCTGGAGAAGGCTGAGGCTCAGACCGTGAATAACACCCGCATGACGCTCAACATGTGCATTAATTATGGCGGTCGTGCGGAAATTGCGGACGCCATGAAATTAGTGGCTGAAAAAGTTCAGAGTGGTGAAATTTCTCCTTCGGATATCACTGAGAAAAATATTTCATCATTCTTATATGATCCGGAAATGCCCGATGTAGATTTATTTCTTCGTCCCTCGGGAGAAAAAAGAACGTCGAATTTCCTCTTGTGGCAATCCGCCTATGCGGAGTATGTTTTTCAAGATGTTCTTTTCCCCGATTTTACGAAGAACCATATTTGGGCCGCTATTAAAGAATACGCTCACCGTGACCGTCGTTTCGGTGGGGTCAAATAGTGGCGACGGAGTGATGTAGCGGCCAGGGCCTGGCTGCATGGTTGTGGGGTTGATGGTGTGTACCGAGGAGTGATCGATGAATTCGAAGAAGACCACTGATGTCCCTACCCCTACCCGCAGGCAAATCAACCGGTGGCAGCGCTATTTAGCGAATGAACGCGCTGAGGCGGCTGTGTATCGCGAACTCGCCCGGAAGAAAACGGGGGAAGAGCGCACCATCCTTTTAGAGATCGCCGAAGCCGAGCACCGTCACGAAGAGTACTGGCTCGAGCGCCTGGGTGACCGGGTGGGGATGCCGCGTTCTCCCAGCTGGGGGACGCGTTTCCTCGGCTGGATGGCAAAAAACATGGGCTCTGTGTGGGTCTTGGCACTTATGCAGTCCGCAGAGACCCGCTCCCCGTATTTGAAAGACACCGACGCTACCGAGCAAATGATTGCCGACGAAGCGATCCACGCCGAGGTCGTTCGTGGACTGGCAGCTCGCGGGCGAGAAAACATGTCGGGGAGTTTCCGCGCGGCTGTATTCGGCGCTAACGACGGTCTGGTATCGAACTTGGCGTTGGTGCTTGGTGTGATCGGCTCCGGGATTTCGCATCACACGGTCCTGGTGACCGGCCTGTCCGGTTTGCTAGCCGGCGCCTTGTCTATGGGGGCGGGGGAGTACGTATCGGTCTCCTCGCAGCGGAAACTGCTCGCGGCGTCAGAGCCTAACCCGGAGGCGAAGCATATCGTCCCGAAGTTGGACATGAACGCTAATGAGTTGGCTTTGGTGTATCGGGCGAGGGGGTACGACGCGGAGAAGGCCCAACGTAAAGCTGTCGAGGTTTTTGATGAGGTCACCCGTGCGATGTCCGCGCAGGAACAGCCGGGAGCGCGTGATACTGCACGCCGTATGGCTAATCCGGTGTATGCGGAGTCGCATGATGTCGTGGGCACTGCTCTGGGCGCGGCGATATCAAGTTTCCTGTTCTTTGCGTCCGGCGCGATCATTCCGGTGTTGCCGTTCTTGTTGGGTATGACGGGGCTTGCCGCAGTGGTGGTGGCCTGCACGCTGGTGGGGATTGCGCTTTTGTGCACGGGAGGAACCGTCGGATTGCTCTCTGGAACATCCGTGGTCAAGCGTGCGTTATTCCAGCTCGCGATCGGTGCTGGCGCGGCCAGCGTGACCTTCATTCTGGGGCGTATTTTCTCGGGTTAATTTAGCGGCCACGTTGGTTGGGTTCGTGTGGGATTGCCCCATAGATGTGCAGCACCAGCGTCGAAACACCGCTACACAATGATAAAGCCGGCCAGAGAACTCAACTCCGGCCGGCTAGTATCCGCTGTCACTGGGTGCACTCATGCACAACAAGTCATCGTGTATTACGACTTCTTACCGTGGCAGCGTGGGCACAGGCCGAACACCTCGGCGGTGTGGCCGGTAAGAACGTAGCCGTGCTCGTCGGCAGCCTGTTGTGACCACTCTTCGACGGGGCCTCCGTCGATTTCTACTGCGGCTCCGCAGTTGGTGCACACCAAGTGGTGATGGTGCGTCGAGGAGTTGCACTTCCGGTACAGCGCCTCGCCACCCAGGCTATTGAGAACGTCGACTTCTCCGGCGTCGGCAAGTGCCTGAAGGGTCCTATACACAGTGGTAAGCCCGACGCTCTCACCCTTGTCGACGATGCGACGGTGAATGTCGCCCGCAGAGGCGAACCGAGGAAGGTCAGCGAGGGTATCTTCGACGGCTGCCCTCTGGCGGGTGGAACGGATGCCGATTGTCTTACGGCGTGGTGTCGTAGTCATGTAATTCTTCTCCTTAGTGTCGTTTGCTCGGGGCGCGAGTCGGTTGTGGTCTGGCTCGCGATGTGGTCTATGAGCAAATGACGCGTGTTACATCGTGTTGGGTTCTCGGCAGCGTCCGAGGGGATACTGTGGTGCACCCACTTAATATTTAGTGAAATTCATATGTGAGCGTTACATCTAAATATATAAATTTTGGATTTTCCTGTATCAGAGGCCCTAACGGACGTCTGTGTACCACTCAGGTGCGGTCCATGGCGCCGGACCTCCGGACGGAAAATGAATACTGCTGTGGGAGCAAATGCGTATTGGTACTGTGGAAGATGCCTCGCAGAAACAGTTGGTAGCGTTATCCAGCCTGTTTCGGAGTGTTCTCACAGTGGGAGGCGGTGTGTGGAATGGGTACTGATTCACTAGACCGGGCTTTCGCTCGGCTCATATCCCGCCAGCCGCGATTCGCACCTGAAATAGGTGGCGTATCACCCAACGGTGTTCATAGTAGACCGGGTGAGGGTGCCCTGTCGAGTAATGAAAATCGTCACCCCATCGGTCCGACGTCTGGGCAGGGCTTTGACCAGACTCTCGAGCAAGAGAGTGTCGGAGCGAGGTGGACCCTTTCCGACCTCGTAGACCCCAGCGTCATGACCCGCAATGTTGCCGCTGCTAAACATCAATTCCAGCTAGAGTCCGAAAAAGACGCGGCCCACCTGTGGCTCTACAGTTTCTGCAACACCCTTGTTGCCCCTTCGCTGTGGCTCACGGTGCAGGAATCAGTGTGCCCTAGCCCGAACATCGACGACGGGATCCTCCAGCACAGAGAAGGCATGTGGTGGAGCTTCCACCCCGGGGCAACCACAACTCGTGATCAATTCGGCGCGGTTTTTGCCGACACCATCCGCCCCGTCATCGAATCCCTCTCTGAGGTGACCTCGGTCTCTCCGGCCCCGCTTCGGGCCATCGCCGTCGACGCTCTAGGAAGCGCTGCTACGGAAGCGGGCAACGACGATTTCGCTCCGGCGGAAGGGGAGGAGTGCGCGGCAACCTGTGAGGACGCGTTTCGCGACGAAGCGGCGACGTGGGGCGTGCGGGTCCCTCCGTTCCGTTCCCAGTGGATCACCGATGCGATGGGGGAGGAGCGTGTCGTCGTCGTGAGGTCGTCGTGCTGCATGATGTATCGCTCGCCAATGGCGGATATGTGCACGAACTGTCCGCGTCAGGACAAAGAATCTCGGCGAAACCTTCTTGAGTTATAGATGCTGGACCCTGTGCGGAATCATCCGCTCCCGCTGAAACCCGCCACGCGAAACCCAGCTCCCGCAGCCATCTAACTTTTAGCTCACCCTATCCTTATGCCCTGTAGAAAGGCTCGGGCTCGGCGTACACTCGTGGCAACGCCTATCGCGGTTCGGCCGGCGTTGGAAAGGTAGTGGAGGGACATGAATTTCCTAGAATTGATCGCGGCGGCTCTCGACCGGGAAGGGATCGAATCCCGTATATCGGGCGAGGCCCTGTATGTCCCCATCTCACCGGACGTGGATCTCCGTTGTGAAGAGATCAATTCCGACATTCCGGCAGCCAATGTGTACGTGGCCGTCGCTAATACCGCGCCGGGCGACGATGCATCCGATGACGATGCCATGCTGGTCACGGCAATATTTACCGTCGAGGATGCCGTCGATACGGTCAATTTCCATGTTGCGACGGACCAAGCCGTGACGATTATCCGAGATCTTCTCGACGGCTCAGATGCGCGTATTGCGGATTTGGACTTTGAACAAGATGACGAGGATCCGACGCTGTTATCCGCGGATGTGGGGGAGTCGTCGTCCCTGGAAGTGGTGACGACGGTGGATTCGTCGTCCCCGTCCGTCAGCGTAGCGTTTGTGACCTATATTGACCCCGACGACGCAGATGACACGGATGAACCTGATGACTCCGACGACTCCGACGACCTAGACGACTCCGACCTCGATACATCTGAGAACGACGACGATCTCTCTGGCGACGTCGCCGTGGAAGTCATGGATCTGGGCGTATTCAAAGACTATGACACGGTGTTCAACGTGCTCAGTGTCGCTGTTGACCAAGCGGAGAATTGGGAGGCTGAGCTCATCAACTCAGCCAACGATCCATGGGGAGGCAGTGCGCGTGATCCGTGGGTGAACGAAGCGTAAGCGCTGGCTACAGTGCTACGGCACGCGCGGTACGGATACCGCGTCGCGCACCCGCACCACTGCTACCACATCAAGACCGATGCGCCGCTCTTGCTTTCGCAGACCGTAACATCCGCCTGGCTTTCGCACTTCAAAGTGAGCTTCTCATTGCTTACCGGGGATGTTGCGGTAATCGATAGCGGTGTCACCTGGCTCAGTTTCTTGGAACCGGTCACCTTGTTAAAAGCTTCGCCTGCAGCGGCACTAGCAAACTCGCAACTTGTGCCATCCAGCGCTGCAACCTGCTCGATGCCCTTTTTAATCGCCGCGTCATTTCCACGGCTACAGACGGTCATCGTTTTGCCATTGCGGGTGAATTGCACGCCCGGGGGATAGAACGGCATACCGCTAGCCAAGGCTGGTTCGCCCAGCTCTTTGGTTGTGCCCGCTCCACGGACATCTTTGACGTCGGTGTTCTTCTTGTCAGATCCGACGACAGCATTAAGCAGCGCGTTGTCGTTTGCAGCACCACTCTGCTTAGCCTCGGCTGGGTCTGCAGCGGAGCTAGGCGGAATTGAGGGGCCCTCGCCATTGTCCTCCGATGGGGCCGGGCTCTTTTGTGCCGACGGGGCAGCAGTCCTGGTCGACGTCGACGTGACGACGCTGGTGGAGTTGTCGTCGTCCGAGTTTGAGGAACATCCGGTGACGACGCCACACAGAGCGATAGCAGAGCCACCTGCGGCAAGGACTTTCAGCGACGTGCGTCGGTAATTGCGCCCTCGAATGGGGGCCTGTTGGCCAGTTGACATGGTGGTATCTGTTGCTGTGATGGGGTCGGATTTAATGGATCGCACCCACTCGAGCGTACCGTTACAAGAGAGCCGTGGGAAGTTCACGGAGGATGCCCCGAAGTCCGCGCTTATAGTTACTGGTTTCAGTGGCACGTCTGTGATACCCGCTCACCCCTGACTTGGAGCGCACGGATGGAAGGTATCGCTCATGCCCTTTGACCAGCTACTTTCGTTGATACTCCTGGTTCTTGTGTTCTTACTGGCCATCAGTAAGAAGCTGAATATCGGTATCTTGGCCCTTGCTGCCACACTTCCGCTCGCCGTGATCGCGGGGGTTGACGCCAAGCAAGTTTTCGAGTTTTTCGATGGCAAACTGGTTGTTCTGATTGCCGGTGTTTCACTGCTCTTCGCCCATATGAAACAGTCGGGCGCCTTGACGTGGTTGATAGTCAAAATTTTCGACGTCGTAGGGGACCGGGTTTACGTGTTGCCCTGGGCAGTGTTCATTTTGGGCGCTGCATTATCGACGGCGGGCGCGTTTGCTACCGCGCCGATTGCGCTATTGGTGCCGATGGTGGCCTATGTGTCGTCGCGAACGCGCCACATGTTCTTCATTAACGAGCTTGCTGTGATTATCGGGGCGAATATGGCGGGGCCGTCGCCGTTGAACCCCGTTGGTGCTCTGATTAGTTCGATCGCTGCGGACCACAATGTGTCCTATTCCAAGTGGGGCGTGTGGGCTGTTGCGATGGTAACCGCGGTGGTTGCCGTGGCCGTGCTGCAGGTTATTTTCACCGCGACGAAGTGGGGTCGTGCGCGCGCGAATATGAAGCCTGAACAGGTCGTCGAAGGTACGGCCGACGATGTCGTGGAGCGGCCTGTTTATGCAATTTGTTCGGGCCTTGCCTTGATCATGTTCGTCGTCTGCGTGATTGCCTTCGGTTGGGATGTTGGATTGACCGCGATGGCGATGGTCGTCATTTTGCAGCTGGTCTTTGACCCGCCGGAGAAGGCCCTGCTGAAGACGGTGCCGTGGAATGCCATCATCCTGTTGACCGGTTTGCTGACGTACCTGGGTGTCATGAAGCACATTGGCACGATGGATACGATCCAGCATGGCATGTTGTCTATCGGCAGCTCGGCCCTGCTCCTGGCCGCGATCGTGTACTTGACCACCCTGTTGTGCAATATTGAATCCTCGACGTTGGGCGTGTTGGGGCTTGCGTTGCCGATCGCGATGTCGTCGTTCCCGGGGAATGAGCATATGACGTGGGTGATTGCCGCGATTGCGGCGCCGGCAGCGTTGATGGTGGTTAACCCTGTACACGTCGCCGGCACCTTGGTCGTCGCCCAGGTGCAGGAAGACAAGCAGAATAAGACCTTCCGTTTGCTGCTGAGCTTGGCGATTTCCATGGGCGTGATCGCCCCGCTCTTGCTGCTGATCTACCCGATGATGGTGGTTTAACGGGCCTAGCCGCCGGAGTGGCCACGCCCAGCCACTAAGCCTAGCCACCACGCGCGTCACCAGGTCGAATCGCTTTTTTCTGGCCGGACGCGTAACCTGTTGGGGACTGAGCGCACCGGCTGGAGCCCACCATTCTTGCGAATAGGCACCTGCCTTACCTGCGTTTGGGTCCCGACGGGATGACTTCACAAGGTCCGCCCGTGGGAGTGTGATAGCTGCTTGTCGTCGTTGCTGTTGAGACAGCCGGTGACCAATGAGTGGCTATCGTGATGTGAAACGTTGTTGAGTACCGACGAATACCGTTACGTCCTCACTCGTGAACCTCTGACCTGTGTTCACCGTTCTACTTCTTGTCGACGCTGACCTTCTTCCCCTTACTACTGTTGCGATCTTTTGTGCTCTCGGGTGACCCGCGGGCAAATTGCGCGACAGAACGCTCTGGCGAAGTCGAGTGTGAAAGCTGTTGGCGAAGTGCGGTTGAGTGTCCAGCCCGGTTGAGAGTTCACCAGTGATGGCCTCCGATGAAGTTACGCGCGTTGGATGTGAGCGTTGAAACGGATATGTCGGGCAGAAAATAGATGGGTAAAAATATATGGCTGACGAGCCCACCACCCCGACCGAATTTGAGACAGACTCCGTTAAGGGAGGCGAGAGCGGAAGCTCCGCAATGGGAAATGAGAGTGAAGGCCCGACGCAGGGCACTGACATGAGTGTGAATGAGAATGTGGACGAGCAACGTGGCGCTGAGGATGATGCGTTGACGTTGGACGACGTGATCTCCGTTGATTCGGTGGATGATTCGAAGGATAAGTCTGAACCGGTGACGAGCTCAGACGTGGCAGATAGCGGGGATGAGGCGCACACCGCTTCGACTGAAAACGGCGGTGACGAAACCCGTGCGGAGGATGCGCCTGAGCAGGACGACGCGTCCGATCAGGATGCGCCGGCCAAAGAAACGTCGGACAAAGAAAACTCCGACGACGATGCGTCTGGCAAGGAATCGTCGGACAAAGATGCATCAACGGACACCGATGATGACGACGATGAGGGCCCGTCTTTCGACGACCTGGACTTGAGCGATGACGTCGTCCGTGCTGTGAAAAAGGTCGGATTTGAGACCCCGTCGCCGATTCAGGCGGCTACGATTCCGATTCTCGCTCAGGGGCGGGATGTTGTCGGCTTAGCTCAGACCGGTACCGGTAAGACTGCTGCTTTTGCGCTGCCGATCCTGTCGCGGTTGGACCGCTCGCAGAAGAAGCCTCAGGCATTGGTGTTGTCGCCGACGCGTGAGCTTGCGCTGCAGGTGGCGGATGCGTTCCAGGAGTTCGCTGATCACTTGGGTGGCGTGCATGTCCTCCCGATTTATGGTGGCCAGTCGTATGGCATTCAGTTGTCGGGGTTGCGGCGTGGAGCCCACATCGTGGTGGGTACGCCCGGTCGCGTGATTGATCATTTGGAACGCGGCAGCCTGGATCTTTCTGAGCTCAAATACCTTGTCTTGGATGAGGCGGATGAGATGCTCAACATGGGTTTCCAGGAGGATGTTGAGCGTATTCTCGCCGACACTCCGGAACATAAGCAGACGGCGTTGTTCTCTGCGACGATGCCGGCGTCGATCCGTCGGTTGTCAAAGCAGTACCTGGAGGATCCGCGTGAAGTTACGATTAAGTCGCAGCAGCGCACGGCGGACAACATCCACCAGCAGTATTTGCTGGTCAACCACCACTACAAGTTGGACGCGTTGACCCGTATCCTCGAGGTCACCGAGTTCGACGCGATGATCATGTTCGCTCGGACGAAGCAGAACACCGAGGAACTCGCGGAGAAGCTTCGTGCTCGCGGTTTCTCTGCTGCCGCGATTAATGGCGACATGGCGCAGAATCAGCGTGAGCGGACCGTCGATCAGTTGCGCGATGGTCGCTTAGACATTCTCGTTGCGACGGATGTGGCCGCTCGTGGCCTGGATGTGGAGCGCATTTCCCACGTCGTCAACTATGACATTCCGCACGATACGGAGTCCTATGTGCACCGTATTGGACGTACCGGCCGGGCGGGGCGCTCGGGTGAGGCGATCTTGTTCGTGACCCCGCGTGAGCGGCGTTTGCTGCGGTCCATCGAGCGTGCAACCAAGTCCTCGATTGAGGAAATGCAATTGCCGACGGTTGATGAGGTCAATGAGACCCGCAAGGCCAAGTTTGCGCAGTCGATCACGGAGTCCTTGGCGGACCCGCAGGTTGATTTATTCCGTGGCCTGATCAACTCCTACGCCGAGGAGCACGAAACACCGCTGGCAGATATTGCTGCTGCTCTCGCAACCCAATCGCAATCGGGTGACGAATTCCTGCTGAAGGAAGACACCATCCGACGCAACGATCGTCGCAATGATCGACGCGGCCGCCGGAATGACCGCGAGCCCGATACCCGTAGCCTGAATGAGCGTTTCAGCGGCAAAGAGCCCCCGCGGTTCACGGATCGCACAGGTAAAGAAATGGCTGTGTACAAAATCGCGGTGGGTAAGCGTCAGCAGGTTCGCCCCGGCGCGATCGTGGGTGCCATCGCAAATGAAGGCGGCCTCAACTCCCGTGATTTTGGTAAGATTTCGATCTTCTCGGAGCACTCCTTGGTTGAGCTTCCTGCGGATCTACCGATGGAAGTTTTTGAGGCGTTGGAGGACACGCGTGTGTCCGGCCAGCTCATTAAGATCGAGCCGGATCCGGGTGCGCCAGCGGGACGACCGGGTGCGCACAAGCGGGATCGTCAGTCGGGCGATCGTCGCGGCGGACGGTTCAATGATCGTGGTCATGGTGACCGTCGTTCACGTGGTCGTGATGGTGGCCGTGGTTTCAATGACCGTGGATTCCGTGGGCGTGGCCGTGATGACCGCGGCCGCGGTGGTCGCGATTCATGGGATCGTGGAGACCGACGCCGCGACGGTGGTCGCAATGATCGTCGTGATGGGGGCCGCAATGATCGGAACCGTGGTGGCCGGGGTTGGAACGGCCGAGGCGGTCGCGGCTTTAACGACCGTGGTTTCCGTGGGCGTGGTCGCGACGACCGGTACTAAACCGGAAATTGGACGGGAGTGAACCCGCCCTGGACCAGTAATAAAACAAATGGAGGCCGGCAGCATTGCGCTGTCGGCCTTGTCGCAGTTATACGTCCTGTGGCGTCAACGACTTAAGGTCGGAAGAACATCAAGATAGCGGTGATAACCCACAGGGCGTTGAAAATTCCGGAGAACATGTTGAGCATTCCCGGGGTCTTGTCCCATTGTGCGGGCGGAACCTCGTCAGGTTCGATGTCGTCGGCTTCGTCGAGAAGATTGAGGTCCGCGATCAGGGTCCTTTGCTTAGGGACGATCACGAAGAAGAGGATTCCCCACCCGATCACCGTCAGCAATATGCCGGTGTGGATGAAGTAGTTCTTGAGGGCACCATCGACGGTAAAGAGGGCACCAAATCCGATAAGGGGAACGAGCAAGGACCACAATCCGTAGGCTTTGGTGATCGAGTGCAGCGATTGGGCTCTGCCTCGCGCTAACTCATCACCGTTATGCGCAGCCTGTGCAGCTTTCGGGAATTGGGAGGTGGCTACCATGACAGGGCCGATCAGGATGATCGCCGCAATGACGTGGATAAGCACCATGAAATGTTCAGGCACGATGTGTCCTTTTCTTTGGGGTCAGGGGTCGTCAATGAATACGTCGTCTGTCAATAGGGTACCTGCCAGCGGGTAGTGGCCGGTCGAGGGGTCGATGACATGACACGAAGTCAGATTCGACGTTGAGCGTGGTGGCGTGACGATGCGCTGGGCCCGGTGTGCTGTTTGTTTTTCTCAGCAGGCCTCCCGAAGGGCGCTCGCGTCCCGTTGAGTCAGCGCGAGATCGTATGCGACAATCACTTTCGCGTAGGTGGTGGCGTACCAGCAGGCTTGTCGCGTGCTCGGCGGCATCCATTCTTCGGGTGTTTTGTCGCTCTTTGTCCTGTTCACATGGGAATCGGTCACCACCAGATTCCGCTTCCTGTCATTGGCAAAGCTCATCCGTTCCTCGCGCGACCACTGTGCCGCACCCAAGTCCCACGCGGCAGCGAGCGGCACGATGTGGTCGATGTCGATAGATCCGATGGTGAGGCTCTTGCCTGTGTAAGGATCGAGTCCATGCCCGCCGACAACGTCGCAGGTGTCAGCCGTTTTTATGTCATCACGCTGTTCACGAAGAACATGTTGCCGGGTGGTGCACCATGTTCCTTGTGGGGTAGGGGATCGTGCCCACCCGTCGCCGAATTTATCGCGCTGATATCCCAGAATTGTGGTCCGGTAGTCAATAATTCGTGCCGAGGATAGAAGCGCGTCCAAGGAGCGACGCTCGCTGGTCTCGGGGCGATGCTTAATGGCGACGATTGTTGCAACAAGAAGTCCGACGACCAGAACGAGAGTGACGACGCTGAGCCTGCGTCGGCAATAAGTATGTGGAGATGAAAAAACGTGGAGCACGTCTGTTTAGACGCACTCCACGTGGTGAGGTTCCAAGGAAAACTAGGCCTTGATGTTGCCTTCCTCGATCTTCTCCTGAGCTGTGGCGATGTTCAGCTCGGGGTTGGCTTCCGCGACACGGGCGAGGCGTGAGGCCTCGTCGAAGCCGTCGGTGATGCTCTTGTCAGGTTCGGGCGTCGCCAAGGTCACGGCGATCATAGCGATTGTGCTGCAAATGACGCCCGGGATCATCTCGTAGAGCCCGTTGCCGAACGGGGTGTCAACGATCCACTGGCCCCAAACGAAGGCTACGACCGCACCAGTGACCATCCCAGCCAGCGCACCCTGGTAGTTCAGACGACGCCAGTACAGTGCGGCCACCACCATCGGGCCGAACGCGGAACCGAAGCCGGCCCAGGCGAAGGACACCAGGTTGAGGATCTGGCTGTTCGGATCCAAAGCCAGCAGCGCGGCGACGACGGCCACCATGATCACTGCAGCGCGTGAGAGGTTGATCAATGTCTTGTGGCTCGCGTTCTTGTTGATCAGCCCGTTGTAAATGTCCTCAACCAGCGCAGAGGAGACAACGAGCAGCTGGGAAGCGATCGTCGACATGATAGCCGCGAGAACCGCCGTCAAAATGAGACCAGCGATCAGCGGGTGGAACAAGATCTGCCCCATGTCCAGGAAGATCGTTTCGTAGTTGACGGTGTCGTCGATGTGGATTGAGGGGTCCTGGCCGAAGAAGGAAGGCCCGATGACGGCCACCATGGTTGCGCCGATGATGCAAAGGGACATCCACACAACGCCATAGCGACGCCCGGATCGTGCCTCGGAGGGCTTACGCAGGGCCATGAAGCGGACAATGATGTGTGGCTGTCCGAAGTAACCCAAGCCCCATGCCAATCCTGAGATGGCGGTGATGAAGGACACGCCATTGAACAGGGAGAACCAGTGGGGGTTGGAGCTCAATGCTTCGTGGAAGCCGTAGTTGTGCTGGGTCTGGTAGGTCCAGATTGAGCCGGCGTCGTGCATGTGCAGCAAAGCGAAGGTGGGGACTAGGATCAGCGCGATGAACATGATCAGGCCCTGGACCGTATCCGTGTAGGACACAGCCAAGAAACCACCGATGAAGGTGTACGCAACGGTCACGCACGCAATGACCAGCATGCCGACGAGGTAGTCGCCGCCGAACGTCGACTGGAAGTACTTGCCGCCGGAGACCATTCCCGACGCGACGTAGAAGGTGAAGAAAACCAAAATGATGAGGCCAGCGGCGATGCGGAGTCCATGGCTCTTGTCGTTGAGCCGCTTTTCCAAGAACGACGGAATGGTGATGGAGTTATCCGCGATCTCCGTGTAGGAACGCAACCGTGGGGCGGTCCACTTCCAGTTGGCCCAACAGCCGATCAGGAGGCCGATGGGCATCCACAGCTGGCCGAAGCCCGACACGTACATGGCGCCAGGCAGCCCCATGAGGAGCCAGCCGGACATGTCCGACGCTCCGGCAGAGAGGGCGGCGACGAACGGGTGCAGGCCGCGTCCGCCAAGCATGTAATCGTCGTATTCATCAGTTTGGCGGAACGAATACAGACCTATCGCAAGCATGGCGAGCAGATAAATCACCATGGCGATAATGAACCACGTTTGTTGACTCACAAAGACTCCTCGGTGGTTAGCGTGCTGGGACAGCAGTTCTATCAATCATGAACCGCTACGAATAGGGACAAAGAATACGAACAAATACGAATAGAAAAATTGGGGATTGATAAAAGAGCGTTTTCAGGGTGTCACGGATAAGTAGGCGTATCAAATCCGGCGGGCTGTTTTGCCCACACTGATTCTTAGTTTTTTCGTGGTTTTCACGTCGTTGTCACGTGGTTTTGGCGACTTTATCGAAAATATGTTCGACGGTGTTATATGGATGTATCGACTGTTTGTCTCGTGGGCCTGGTATCAATGAAACCATGACTGCGTATCTTCTCCATGTTTTGTGGCCGGTGCATTCCGGCATGCATGTGTGGGTGGAGGAGACCGATGGTCACAAGGTTGTGGCGAATTATTCTGACCTACCGCGTGACCAATTTCCGCAGGTCATTCTGGATGCGTTAACCAATCGTGGTCGACGGGTGGTGGCGCCGCGGCGTGCACATGCTGTGCTATCAACGCCAAAAGGACGTCTCCGTGAGTTGACGATCCCGACAGTGGAGTTCACTCCGGATCAGGCGGTCGAGTTCCTGATAGCGCTAGCCCGGTTGCAGGACAATGATGAGCTCCCGGACGACGTGGGCATCGCACCGGAAACGGAATTCGTGCTCACACTCTTGCGCGGATTGGAAAAACTCCGCATGTCCGGGCGCGTCCTGTTCCGAATGCAGTGGGTTGACCAGGAATGGATTCCGATGTGGCAGCCCGCCGTCGGCATGGCGGAGCGTGTCTGGCTGGCCCAGATGGTTGAAGCAACACCAGATGTGCTGACGCTTTCCGGCGGCCGTGATCTCGCTGAACGAATTTCCGTCCCACTTATCGACGCCTTAGCACGGCGGACGTTGGTGTCCATGCCCGATCAAGAGGAGATTGTTCAACCTTTGGTCCGCTCACTTATCGACGGATCGCCGCTGGATCGGGCGACTGGGTCGATGGTCGTCGATATCAATACGTGGCGTAGCAAAATGTCGTCGGAAAGCTATGACCTCATCTTTATTGTCCACGAACCCGACGATGTGGAAGCGGAAGAGCCGCGTCTCAACCCGGCGGATCCGCGTGCAGCCCGTGATCTGGCGGAGGCGGACATAGTTCGCGATGAAGGCGCGTCCCGCCTGATCGGTACAACTGACAACGTTCATGACTTCGGTGCCACCGCGGAGCCTGAACCCGAAATCCAGTGGCGAATCCGTTTGGCTTACCGCTCGGGTACCGACGCGCCCGCACCCATCCCGCAGCCGATCAATGACCCTGATCTTCGCAAGCGTGTGGGCGAGCAACTAGAGCGGGCATGCCATGTGTGGCCGCAACTCGCCACGTATGGCATTGACCCTGATACGCGTGACTACCTTTTATCCACGAACGACATTGTGGAATTCATTGACCGGGGTGCAGATGCGCTTCGGCACATAGGGTTCCGCGTCCTCGTTCCGGCGCCATGGACAAAAGAAAAAGTCCGAGTGTCACTATCAGCGCAGCCCGCGGTGGTGAGCGGGCCAGGTGACGCGAAACTGGGTTTCGACCAGCTCTTGGACTTCTCATGGTCCGCATCTATGGGTGGCACCCAACTATCGCCCGCCGAGGTAGATGACCTCATCCAATCCAGCACGGACCTCGTCAACATCCGAGGGAAATGGGTGCAGGCCGATACTCGCGTGCTCAAAGCGGCATCGAAGCACTTATCGTCCCTGGTAAACAGGACTTCTGGCAAGGACAACAGCAGTACCGACGAGAGCCAGGTGACAGTAGGCCAGCTCCGTCGCGCTACCGACGAGATTCGTCGCGATCTTCGCGACGATGGTGAAACAGGATCAATTATTGCCGACGGAATAGCCGCGTCACCTGGCGTCGGCGAAGAGGATCCCGACGACCCCAACGCGGACGAACCCAGCGTGATGGTGGAAGCAGCGACGTGGATTAGTGCGCTCATCGGAGTAAATAAAGCCATAGCGCCTCAGCGCATGGACACGCCGTCGGGAATCACTGTTGAACTGCGAGAATATCAGCGTCGAGGTTTTGATTGGCTCGCGTGGATGACGTCGCAACATCTTGGCTGCGTGCTGGCTGATGATATGGGCCTCGGAAAAACACTGCAGACGCTGACGCTTTTGGCTTATGAAAAAGAAAATGCGGTGCCCTCAGGGCCGGTTCTTGTTATCGCTCCGACATCGGTGATAGGGAACTGGATTGCGGAGGCAACAAAATTCGCGCCGGGCTTGAGCACTTACTTACACCATGGTCCGGAGCGGCTCGAAGGTGAAGCGCTGACGGATAAGATCGCCGAAACCGACCTCATTGTCACCACGTATGCCATTGCGACGCGTGACCAAGAGGTTTTAGGGCGGACGTACTTTCACCGGATTGTTATAGATGAAGCCCAGCAAGTGAAGAATCCCAGTACGAAGAACGCGAAAGCTGTCCGGACCTTGCAGGCATCCCACCGGCTTGCGCTGACCGGCACACCCGTCGAAAACCGGTTGGATGAGCTGTGGGCAGTGATGGACTTTTGCAATCCAGGCCTCTTTGGGAAGCGTAACGAGTTTCGCGACCGATACTCGATCCCCATTGAGCGGTACCACGACGACAACCTCACAGCGGACTTAAAAACGCTCACGCAACCATTCATTCTCCGGCGAGTGAAAACCGATCCCGCTGTGGTCGACGATCTTCCCGAAAAGAACGAGGCCGTGTTGGTGGCAGAGATGCTTCCACAACAGGCGAGCCTGTATAAAGCCGTCACGGCCACAGTGGCTAAGGAACTCGAGTCCAAACAGGGAGGAATGGATCGTCGTGGACTCATATTTAAACTGCTCACGGGGTTAAAGCAGATATGCAACCACCCCGCGCAGTATCTGGGGGACGACTCACCATTCTTGGACGGAACCCACCATCGTTCCGGCAAAGTCGCCACCGCCGAACCCCTCGTGGATGAAGCGCTCCAGCAGGGGCGAAAGGTGCTGATCTTCACCCAATTCGTCGTGTTCGGGAATATGCTCAAAACATATTTCAACAACCGATATGGAATTGACGTGCCTTTTCTTAACGGCTCGGTAGAAAGAAAAGAACGGGACCGCATGGTGAATACTTTTAATTCACCGGCGGGCCCGCCGATCATGATTTTGTCCCTCCGAGCGGGGGGAACCGGCCTGAACCTCACTGGAGCCAGTGTTGTTATTCACATGGACCGGTGGTGGAATCCGGCCGTCGAAAATCAAGCCACGGACCGTGCGTATCGCATTGGCCAAGAACACGACGTCAGCGTGTATAAGCTAATTAGTAAAGGAACGATCGAAGAAAAAATCAACGATATTATCGAAGGGAAACTCCAGCTGGCCAGCGCTGTTGTCGGCACTGGTGAGGCCTGGATTTCCGAGCTGTCAGACGATGAGCTGATCCAGTTGGTCGCCATGAAGGAATCCACAAAGCCAATTCGGTCCGAATACACCAACGCTCGGGCGCGGCATAGCCTGCCAACGACCAGCAATGCCTGGAGACACCATGAGTGACACACCACATAATCACTCGCGATCAGGCGATAAGCGTCGCCGTCTCACGGTCGACGATAACGTTATCTACCTGAACTTCGGTCGATACCGGGACACCGAGGCCGACACCGGCGGGCAAGAAAACTCGGTAGCGAACCGACGGTCACGTCAATCTCGGCGTGCCGTACCCGCGACGTCAGCGAACCGACAGTCAGCGGGAAAGCGACGCTCTAGTTCTCGTCGTCCTCGTGGCCGCGACGATCGCAGCGCGCACCCGTGGCCAGCCTCAGTAATCATGCGTCAACTCGATGACAACACCGAGGCCGGCAGAAAAAAACGAGGCCGCGATTACTTCCGACAGGACTCCATCCTGCGGGTAGATATCGAGGATTGGCAGGTAGTCGCGCAGGTGATGGGGTCCCAGCCGGAGCCGTTCACCATCCACGCGTATGTTCCGCATGACCCCGATGCCGTCGACCACGCTATTAAGTACCTGGCCGACGATGACCAGGCCTATGACAGCTTTGTGCAGCTGCAGGAAGATCGTCGGCTAGAAAGCATGCTGTTCCCGTTCGATGATGCACGGTGGTCATGCAGCTGCCCTGATCTGGATCCGTGGTGCAAACATATCTATGCCGTTGGCCTATATCTGCAAGACCAGTTCACCACTGACCCTTTCAGTATTCTCCGCGTAGCCACCACCACCGGAGCGGACATCTCGCGGCGAGTCCATCAGGCCCAGGGATACCCAGAGACTGGACACGGGACGTCGTCATCGACTCCAGATCTCCCCAGTTCTGATGCATTCGGACAGAACAACGCAACAACGCGACGTGGATGGGATGCAGGTGGGGGCAATTTGTCTGCTTATGGCGTCGATGGCCAGCAGACCGACCCCGAGACGTTTTGGGGCGTGCCCACCAACTACCCAGATCCACCGGACGTGAAGAAAGCATCAGCACTGGAAGACCACGACCAACAAGCCCTCATGAAAGTCCTCAGATGGGTTTCGTATGGGGCGGTGGGGCAGCTCAGTGCACGCAGTGACCTCGAAGACGCTTATCACCACCTCATGACCGCACCGCCAGAAATGGCTCACCCCGACGAACAACAAGAACACGCAGATACGACACCGGATGACGAAGGATAACTGACGAAGGATAATTATGGCTTCCTCACACTCTCACCCCGAGAAAGTAACACGCACGATTAACCATGGGCATTCCTCAGCGCGCGGTCATGCTCGCATTCTCCACACCTCAGACTGGCAGCTCGGAATGGAACGGTGGTTCCTGAAAAAAGACAAAAACACGGCCAATGACGACGGTGGCCTTGATTCCCAAGCGCTCTACACACAAGCTCGGTTCACGGTCATTAAACGGATGGCAGACATAGCTCATGACCGACAGTGTGATGCTGTCGTTGTCGCCGGCGACGTCTTTGACTCGCCGCAGGTAGGGGAGCGGATACAGAACCGCTTCATTGAGGCGATTGAACGCTTCACTCCGATCCCCATCGTGTTCTTACCTGGTAACCATGACCCCTACCAGATCGGGAGCGTGTGGAACTCGCCATTTGCTACCCGCATACAAGAGGCGGGTGGAATCATTATTTCCGACAATTCCATCCACCACCTTGGCGGTATTGAAGTTGTAGGAGCACCGCTGACCAGCAATAAACCAACTGAAGATACGGTCTCGGCTGCCTTACGCAACCTTGAACCGTCTTCCGGGGCCCGGGTCCTGGTAGGACACGGTCAGCCCCGACGGGATTGGTATGAGTCTACGGCTTACGCAGATCACGCGGTCGACCTGGACAACGTTGATCATGCATTAAGTACTCATAAGGTCGACTACATCGCCATGGGAGATACCCACTCCGTAGAAGAACTCGATGACCATGGAGGTATGTGGTTCTCCGGATCTCCTGAGCCAACTGATTTGGACGATCGTGAACGAGACTCCGGATACTGCTTAGTTGTTGATATTGATGTTGCCGATGGAACAACGACGTTGACCGTTGATCCTGTCCATGTGGCCGAGTGGTCCTTCCATTCCGATGTGCGCGAAGTGACCACTGACGCGGATATAGAACAATGGTTTTCTGATCTCAATAACATGCGTGACGCCTCAACGACCGTCGTACGAAGCACACTCTCCGGAAGAATCAGCCTTGAACAAGATAGCCGGATAGAGGAGTACAGACAACGCTTAGCTTCTAAGTTCGCGGCTTTTTACGACCATGAGGGTAAAACCAAACTCAGCATTGTGCCGGATTCCCTCGATGCGGATGCTTTTAATTTACACGGGTATTTTCGGAAAGTTCTCGACGATCTTGATCCTGAAGATGATACCGATAGGGAAGCGCTAAGAATTCTTTACCAACTTAATCAGAAGTATCAGGAAAGCGAGTAATGGTCATGCAAATCCACAAAATTGATATTAGTAACTTCCGTACTATCGACCACGTTACCTTAGAATTCCCGGACGCTGGTGTAACAGTGATCTCTGGGCCGAATGAGGTGGGGAAATCTAGTGTTGTTAAAGCACTGACGATGTGGAAATCTGCCTCGTATTCAAGCTCAAAAGCGGAAGTTAAAGCTGCCAAACCCGTGGACAAGGATGTTGCCCCCGAAGTTACCGTGGAGATGACTGTTGATGGACAGCACTTCTCGATGTACAAGAGGTGGCTGAAAAACTCTCAAGCAGAACTTACGATTCTTAGTCCGCGGCGAACAACCAAGACCGGAAAAGACGCAGAGAAATGGGTTGAGAAGGTGTTTTCCTCGAGCGACCAATCATTGCCTTTTGACGCCTTGACGGTCAGTCAGGCCAGTGGGACATGGGATTTCCTCGACGTCGGAAAATATGCTGCACTCGAAAATAGTCTCTCCGAATCTGATGGTACTGACGATAGCGACGCGATTGGTTTGCGAGGAGGCATTAAGAGTGAGTTTGACAAATACTTCACAGCAGTGGGCAAACCGCGAGCAGGTGTGCATAAAGACGCTATCAGTGGGTATGAAGAAGCAAAGGATGATGAGAAAGATGCTAAAGATGCTGCAGAAAAATTAGCGAATTTGCGAGCAGAGTTGGAGAGAATCACCCACAAACTCGACGACAATAAAAAAACACTAATCGACGTGGGTGCGTTACTGGATAGTGCGCAAAATGAAAAAAAGAAAATCGATGAGGCTCAAGCGAAACTGAAGCAAGCGGAACAAGATCGGAAAGACGCTGAATCTGCCCTTCAACATCAGCAAGAGTTAAAACAAAGCCGGACGCAGCTTCGCGACGACTATGCCGAACGGAAACAGCAGGCAGCGAAGGCAGAAGAAAGATATAACCAGGTAGCAAAACAAGCTGAATCCTATGAGGGGCGACTCAAAGCTGCTCAAGATACGTATGACGATGCGCAGCGGGTTAAAACGTGTGCGGATTTAGAGTTGGACAAGCTCAAAATTCACAGAGATTGGGCCGCGTCCACGCAGGAGGCCGAACAGGTTCGGACCAAGCTACTGTCAGGAGATGCTGCTAACAAGCGTCGTCACGAAGCTGAGAGCAAACTCAATAACGGCTCATCCATTATCGACGATGACGCATTTGATGATTTGAAAAAGAGTCAAGAAGTGTGGCGTAGCCGAGAAGAGGCTCTAGGTCTTGCGGTAGGAACTATCCATATCGAGGGGCCCGACGGGGACGACGCTGTAGGGGAATACCCTATGGATAGACCCCAGCGCATTGAACTAGGGGAATACACACTGGAAATCCGACCCTCTGCTGAAATGAGTGATCGAAGGAAAGATGTCGATTCCGCTCACGAGGTCTTCAAAGGCTTGTTAAAAAAGCATGGGTTGGAATCCTTTGATGACGCCGAACAACGTCATAATGCCTATACCCAGGCTCGCAATGAACGTGATGTCGCACAGCGTGATCAAGAAATAGCCTGGGGAAACCAACCACGTGAAGCCATCGAGGCGAAGCTACAAGAGCTGAGTCGTTCTGCCGACGACTGTAAAGAGCAGTATCAAGAACTCCTCGATCGGGAGGAACAGAGTGCTTCTGACCATGATTCAGATGGTGACCTTACGTCCACAGGGCGAGCTCATGAGGTGTTAAAAGTTGACAGTGCGCCGTCGAGTGAGGACATTCATTTAGCTAGGGCGGAAAGGGACCGTGCTGAGCACGTTTGTGATGTGGCACGCGTCGACCTGGAGAAACTTCGTCAAGAAGATGTGTCCGCCCAGCTATCGCGTGAGAAAGCCAATCGCGATTCAGCGAACAAGGAACGCGACAGAGCTTTAGAAAAGTTAACCGAAGCGCAGGAGGCTCTGTCCGACGAGGCTCTGGCGAATAGCTTCCATGAAGCGGAAGAACAGTGGGACTACCGACGCGGCGCATATGACAAAGCCGTCCACGATCTCAAGGCGCTTGACCCTGAGCAGAACACTAAGAAACTCGAGGACGCCAAACGCCGAGAAAGAGATCTTCTGCACGCAATCGAAAACTCGAAGGCACAGCAGAATCATCTTCGAGGACAGATTGAAGGATCTGGGTCGCCTGATGCAGATCTTCAGGAGAAAAAGACGATCCTCAAGCAAAAAGAAAACACTCTCAAGGCTGTCACGATGCGAGCCAACGCTATTCGCCGCTTGTACGAGCTGGTGGAAAAGCACTACGAGGATGCGAAGAAAGAGTACCTCGAGCCATATATCAACCTTCTTACCGAGAAGGCTGGCCACGTTTTCGGTCCGGACGTGTCATTTACCTCAGAGGACGATGCCGCTCACGGCGGATCAACAGGCAGGAAAAACAGGAGCAAACAAGCCGCTAGCGCGTCGACAATCTCGAAGCGTGTTCTCAACGGTCGAGCAGTTAATCTTGCCGAGCTCTCCGGTGGTGCAGCCGAGCAACTCCAGATTATCCAGCGCCTAGCAGTCGCGGAGCTTGTCGGAGACCAAAGTGTGCCTGTCTTCCTCGACGATGCCCTCGGCTATGCGGATACCGAGCGGGCCACGAAAATGAATGAACTCCTGACGGAATCAGGAAAGAAACACCAGATCATCGTCATGACATGTGTTCCTGAAAGGTATAAATCTGTCCAAGCAGCGAAAACGATTGAAATGACCGGAACTAAGTAATCACCGGAACTGACCACTGCTGGCGCGACCCCACCACGTTCTACATTGTGGATCAATAGCTGAAAGGACGAGAATAGACAACATGTCAGACGACAAGAAAAAAACGGAAAATGCGCGAGAAGCAGAAAGCGTTACCTCCAGTAGCGTCGATCAAGGCGAAAAGCCACGCGTGCCCGTCACCGATGTCCTTAATACTCCGCCCCAACGCGACGACCCCATCTCTTTCCTCACAGATATGGATGGTGTGTTGGTTAAAGAAGGCGAGATCATTCCCGGCGCGGATGAGTTCCTCAATGAGCTCCGCGAAAATGACGTCGAATATATGGTGCTCACCAACAATTCGATCTATACCCCGCGCGATCTGTCGGCTCGTTTAGAGCGAACGGGGATTGACATTCCCGCCGAGCGTATCTGGACATCGGCCAAAGCCACGGCCGCTTTTCTCGCTAGCCAGAAAGAAGTGTCGACAGCGTACGTCGTCGGTGAATCCGGATTAACCACTGCGCTTCACGAAATAGGGTGGATTCTGACTGACTCGGATCCCGAATACGTTGTGCTTGGGGAAACCCGCACGTATTCCTTCGAGGCCATTACGACAGCGATTCGGCTCATCCGCCGAGGTGCAAAGTTTATTTGTACTAACCCTGATATCACGGGGCCATCGCCGGAAGGGGTGCTGCCCGCTACCGGTGCTGTTGCGTCTCTGATTCAGACGGCATCGTTGAAAGAGCCCTATTATGTCGGTAAGCCGAATCCGATGATGATGAGGTCGGCCCTTCGCCGTATCGGTGTCCACTCCGAGAACACCATTATGGTGGGCGATCGCATGGATACTGACATCAAGGCCGGAATGGAAGCCGGTATGAAAACAATCCTCGTCCGGTCCGGTATTACCGACGACGACATGATTGAGGACTTCCCCTACCGGCCGAGTCGCGTGATTGACTCAGTCAAAGATCTTGTGGGGAATGTCCACGATCCCTGCGGGGAATTTGAGGAGTAGAAGAAGACTATTGGTCGACGAGCCAGGGCAAACCCTCGGCGGCGTTCGCCCGGATCGACCACGTAGCTAACCGGGTGAGGTCAGTCTCGGCCGGGCTGACCTCCACGATGGGGGTGCCACGGCGCGCGGCAAGCGTCGGCAATGATGCTGCCGGATAAACGACGCCGGACGTTCCGATGATGACCACCAGGTCGGCGTCGTTCATGGCTGCTTCTGCCTCTGACCAATCCTTGGCCGGCAGGGCCTCGCCAAACCACACGACGCTAGGGCGGACTGTTCCTCCGCACTCCGCGCAGCGAGGGGGAGCGAGGCGTTCAACGGGATGAGCAGGGGGTTCTTCACCAGGCGCGGGCTTTCTGCACACACTGCACCGATATTCGTTCAAGCGGCCGTGGAGGTGCGCCACATTCTGCGCTCCCGCGCGTTCGTGCAGGTCATCGATATTTTGAGTCGTGGTGTGCATCGACACCCCATCGCGCGCACCCCACCGGGCCAACGCTTTATGTCCGGCATGCGGCTGTGCTTCACGCGCACAGTGTTCCCGCCATTGATACCAGGCCCACATGGGATCGGGATCCTCCCGCCACGAATCAATACTGGCCATCGCTTGGGGGTCCACGTGGCTCCATAAACCAGTCTCTGCATCACGGAAAGTGTCTAAACCGCTATCAGCACTCATCCCCGCTCCCGTGAATACTTCTACGCTGCGCGCTCGGTCTCGGGCGGTGCGAAGACTGGATGGAAGTGGGTCAGTAGGAGAGATAACAGTTGTATTGGGATACATCAGAGTCACTCGATGCTCGCGCAGTGGGAGAGCGGTACTGCTGGGAATTGTGGTGTGATTAACGGAGCCATGAGAAGAGCACCGGCTATTACGCTTTCCCTGCTCCCCCACAGTAAGTGGCGAGGGATATTAAGCTGTGTGCTCTTCGTGGGCTCGTTCTTTATTGCTCCGAACTATTCCGAGTAAGAATGACGCTCAGAAATAGTGCCGTCCAGATTCTTGATGATGTGGTCACCCTTGCGCTCTTTAGCGAGGTTACGGCCGTATTCAACAGCTTCCTCTTTGGTCTTGTGGGTGCTGGTCGCGCGCTCGTTACCCTGAGGGCGGTTCTTCCACTCACCATCTTCGTTGTAGGTCTCGATAACGGTATCTGCCATTGCTGTCTCCTTTCATCTCAATCAATTGACGACGCTTACTCCGGTAGCTGACCGAATGAATTCAGTCGTATCCGAACATCAAGCAGTGCTATGTATCAAGTATAGAGACAGCTAATTTGTTGCGCTGTGCGTTCATCGAGATTATAGCCACAGTAATAGAGGTCCTCTGGGATTACTCGTTTCTTGGGCGGGGTATTTTTTCAGAAACGGGTAATAGTCGGGGAGAGCAACGGGTAATGGCTGTTTAGCATCACCCCGGGGGGGAGCTGCGACTTTCAGATCTGTGGCTTTTCACCCTTTAGTGACACTGTTCACAGTAAGCTGTTGATATTCTTTCATCGCGACGATCAGTCGTGACGGTTCTGTGAGTCCGCTCGCCGGGGCTATCTACGAAAGATGCTGACCGTTGATCGGTGGTTATCTCAGCGTGGACAACCCGGCGGTGGGGTACAGCCGTCGCACTCGGACACCGGGACCAGGATTGCCGCGACTTAATGACGAGCTTGAATTGATGAGGAGAGATCTACGATGTCGCCAGTTCCTCCACCCCCACCGGGGAGCCCATCCCCATCGGAGGCCTCGAAAAAACGTGCCCCAGCCGCGTCTGACAGCGACGACACGACGCAGGACGTGGTGGAGCCGCGCGAGGTTGATAGCGCAACGACTCAGGGTGACGACGCCGGGTCGGGCGACAAACCTAAGCTCAGCGCTAAGTCGCAAGCTCCTGGCGCCCCGGCAGCACCAGGCGCGCCGAAAGCTCCCGGCGCTCCGAAGGCTCCGTCGGCATCTGGCGATGTGAAGGAAGGGGGAGCACCCTCGGCTCCTAAGGCGGCGAAGGCCCCGTCGGCTCCTAAGGCGGCGAAGGCCCCGTCGGCTGCTAAGGCAGGCGGTGCCCCCAAGGCACCCGGTGCGCCAAAAGCGCCGTCTGCCCCCGGTGCGCCAAAAGCGCCGACGTCCGCTAAAGCGGGTGGAGCGCCTAAAGCTCCGGGCGCACCGAAAGCCCCGTCTGCTCCATCTGCACCGGGTGCTCCGAAGGCTCCGGCATCCGCCAAAGCAGCGGGAGCTCCCAAGGCCCCAGGCGCGCCTAAAGCGCCATCAGCCCCGTCCGCTCCAGGCGCTCCGAAGGCACCCTCGGCGGCTGGAGCAGCCGCTCCCGGTGCCCCCAGTAAACCTGGTGCTAAAAAGCCGGGAGCGCCAGGGAAGCCAGGTAAACCGAGTGCAGGCGCACCAGGGAAACCCGGAAAACCAGGTGCAGGCGTGCCGGGCAAGCCGGGCGCAAAAGCCCCAGCTGCGAATAAACCCGGTGGTCCGAAAGCACCGGGCAATAAGAAATCGGGCGCTGGCAAAGCCGGAAAAGGCAAGACCGGCAAAGACGCTGCCAAGAAGTCCGGGAAGAAGGACTCGAAGAAGCAGCGCGAACCGATCATGATCGGTGAAAAGAGTCTGATGCAGTGGGGCAAGATCGCAGGCCTCATTGCCGCTGGACTTATTGTCCTCGGCGTCATCGTGGTTGTTGGCGCCCGATGGCTGATGAGCCTAGATGCCGTCTCTCGATGGGTGGACAAGTATCCCGGCGAATATGACCCGTCACCGAAGCCGGATCCCGGTTTCCCGTTGTGGGCTCGATGGCAGCATTACCTCAACTTCTTCTTCATGCTGCTGATTATCCGGACTGGTTTGCAAGTGCGTCATCAGCAAAAGCCTCCCGCCGTGTGGCAATCGAAACGTGGCGGTAAGAAAATCAGCATTTTCTTGTGGCTGCACACCTCACTTGATGTGTTGTGGCTGGTCAACGGTGTGGTCTTCGTTGTGCTCCTGTTCTCCACAGGTCACTGGACGCGCCTCGTGCCGACCAGCTGGAAAGTTTTCCCGAACGCCCTGTCCGCAGCCCTACAGTATGCGGCGTTCGATTGGCCGGCGGAACATGGTTGGGAGAACTTCAATAGTTTGCAGCAGATCATGTACTTCCTGGTGATCTTCGTCGCCGCCCCGCTAGCTGCGATCTCGGGCGTGCGCATGAGTGAATGGTGGCCGAAGAAGGCGAAAACCCTGAACAAGCTGTATCCGGCCCCGGTCGCTCGTCATATTCACTACCCGACGATGATCTTCTTCGTGTTCTTCGTTTTCGTTCATGTCTTCCTCGTCTTCACGACGGGCTTCCGCGAGAACCTGAATCACATGTTCGCTGGTAATGACTCAGCGAACTGGGGTGGGTTCCTCTGGTTCATCGGTGGCCTTGCCGTCGCAGTCGCGGCCGTGATGGCGGCACGACCGCTCGTTTTGGCTCCGATCGCAAGTCGATTTGGCCAGGTGAGCGCCCGTTAGAACTCATATTCAGTTATTAGATTGAGCGCCTATTCGTCGTCGATAAAGAGATTATCGACGACGAATAGCGCGTTTCTGGTACGCGTCGGCACGCGTCTGAACCTCTGACGAGAGCGAATGTCAGTGTAATTGTGGCTTCTTCCTGGGGTGTTGGGGATGTTAATCCGGGGGTACTAGTGTGTGGATGGATCACAAGCGTTCCGGGCTACGGCCCGTTGTAAACGTTGGCGATGATGACGCGGTCGCGCCCGTTGATTCACCTGTTTACGCGTGAGTAGAAAGTCTCGTTTTTTGCTTGCACTGCAGATATTGATCGTCTTGGCAGCTATTGTCCTGGGGGCCCGGTTAGGTTCAATAGCAATCGGCTTCGCCGGTGGTCTGGGGGTACTTGTCCTCGGACTGACCGGAGTTCCGGTGTCCCATGAACAGATCCCGTTCGACGTCATCAGCATTATTATGTCCGTCATCTCGGCCATTGCCGCAATGCAATTGGCCGGAGGAATGGACTACCTGGTTCACGTTGCTGAACGTTTCTTGCGGAAGAATCCCAAACGAGTCACATTCCTTGCCCCGATTGTCACGTATTTAATGACGTTATTGGCTGGTACAGGGCATACCGCGTTTTCGACGCTTCCGGTGATTGCCGAAGTAGCGAAAGAGGGCGGTGTCCGCCCGTCCAGGCCGTTATCCATTTCCGTTGTCGCATCTCAGATTGCGATTACCGCGTCGCCGATTTCGGCTGCGGTCGTTTTGATGGCGTCGTTAATGGAGCCGCATGGGGTGAGCTATCTGACGCTTCTCGCTGTGGTTATTCCGTCCACTTTCTTGGCTATTTTTCCTGCAGCGTTCATTACTAATCACCTGGGTAAAGAGTTAAGCGATGACCCGATTTATCAAGATCGGCTAGCTAAAGGTCTGGTGAAGCGGACCCAGGGTCAGAAAGCTTATGTCCCCACAAAGAATTCCAAACTTTCGGTGTGGATTTTCCTTGTCGCAATTATTGCGGTGATGGTCTATGCGACCTTGATTTCCGACCAAGTGGGGTTAATTTCGCATCCGAGATTGCCCAGGAATGAAGCCATCATTTCATTGATGTTGGCTACAGCCACGATCATCACGCTCGTGTGCAAGCTACCGGCTGCTGAAATCTTGACGACCCAGGTGTTTAAGTCGGGCATGTCCGCGTGCATATGCGTCATGGGCGTTGCTTGGCTGGGAACAACCATTATCGATGCGCACCTGGGTCAGATTAAAGATCTAGCCGGGAACGTGTTGAAGGACTATCCGTGGATGCTCGCTGTGGTGTTGTTCCTTGCTGCGGCCTTGTTGTACTCCCAGGCGGCTACGACAAAGGCTCTCATGCCAGCGGCGTTGGCGGTGGGGGTAAGCCCCGTTATAGCCGTGGCATCGTTTGCAGCAGTAAGTTCCTTGTTTATTCTGCCGACATATCCGACGCTTCTCGCGGCCGTGGAAATGGACGATACAGGAACAACGCGGATAGGAAAATACGTGTTTAACCACCCGTTCCTCATTCCCGGCACGGTGGCTATTGCGACGGCTGTTGCTTCAGGCTTTGTTTTAGGGGAACTATTGATTTAACCCGCCCGACGGCGTCCTCCGTGGCATGTACCCCAAAAACCTTCATTCTCATCGGGTTTAAAGCAATACAATAGAAAGCGATATACCGGCTTTGACCGAAGAAAAGAAGGATGGTGGGTTAATAATGTCTACTTTTACTGTCACAACCGAACCAGGAACGAGTAGTGATGTCTGGGTCCTCGTGTGCCCCGAAGTGGGTGCCGTGTCTCAGGTGGAAAACCTCGATGATGCCGCGGATGAAATGCGGGAAGCGATCGCTTATCTTGCAGGAATAAAAGAAGATGACGTGGATATTGAGGTAGAGACGATTAAGCAAGCTAGTTAGACAACAAGCTAGTTAGATAAAGGCTAAACCCCGCTTTGACCAAGTATCTGTACTGATCAAAGCGGGGTTTTACTGTGCCCCCGACAGGATTCGAACCTGCGACCTTTGGTACCGGAAACCAACGCTCTATCCCCTGAGCTACGGAGGCATCACCGGCAAAACACCACGATCCTTTGACACTAATTCAACGGATAACGGGGTGTTCACCGCACGACGAAACTACCTTAGCACTCCGCCGTGAAAGTACGAACACGCGGGGTAACTCGCGTCGGCAATCACGCGAGAATGCCCCATCTACCAGTCACTTCCGAACAATCAACACGATCAGAGTTCGTGGTCCGTGAACCCCTTCTACACGACTCAACTCAATATCAGAGGTCGCCGACGGGCCAGAGACAAGAGTAATCGGCATCTCCGGGTTGAGGCGATCAATTGCCTCAGGAACACCGTAGACAATCGACTCCTCACGCACGATGCACAAGTGGCAGTCGGGGACCAGCGTCAGTGCACGTCGCCCATTCGTCGCTGACCCATCCAGGTAGATCGTGCCCGTCTGCGCGGAACTGACGTGAGACTCCGTGATAATCGCATCAAAGCGCCCCAACTTATGAGGATCCGTGGAGCGATCGTCCTTCTCAACGTCAGCTGAGACTGAGGAATAAATCGATTCGTCGATGCCCTCGGCTACTCCGAGCTTGGAGAAGCCATGTTTGCCGCAAAGGTCAGCCACCGTGGACGGCAGGTCAGCCTCTTTCACGATGTGAACGTCGGCCTTATAATCCACCAATCGATCTTCGAGGAGATCGACCAGTTCGTCGGTGGACCGCGTGCGGTTGGTCCTGTAGTCCCGGGGAATGGGATAGGGTTCCGACGGCACACCGGCCAGTTTGTTTGCGTTGCGGATTCGCCCGAGGATTTCTTCTTTAGCGGACGTAGACCGGAATCCCATGACTACTTCCCCTCCTTCGACGAATTCTTAGCGCTGCTGTCGTCGTGTTCCTGTGAGTTAGAAGTAGCATCGTCCAGCACATGCTCGAGAGGCTTCGATGACGTCTTCCGCTCGCCAGGTTCGCTCACCTTCACTTCGGCGGCGTCGCCAGTGTTGTGATCAGCATGGCGGAAACTGTTATCCGGGATGCCTTCCTTCCGAGCAGCGGCCAGAGTCCTCTTGCCTTCCTCGGAGGCGAACCACGCACGGAATGATTTCTTTGGCGGGATTGCCGTATCCCGCACATTCGACCACCCAGAGAGGAAGCCGGGCAGGCTTGTGATCTTCCCCTTCGGCCACCCGAGAGCGCGTCCCAACACAGCGGCTCGGGCGGAGAAGTTCCAAATCTGTTTGTTCCCGAAGACAAGCCCCATGCTGCTCATGATCATGCCCTCGAACTTCGGCCGGTGGTGCTCAATCTTCTGGTGGCGAAGCTCCAGCAACGCGGACGGGATGTCGATCTCGACCGGGCAGACCTCGAAGCAGGCGCCACACAATGACGAGGCATAGGGGAGTGAGGCATTGGGATCCTCGGCTGATTCCATACCGGCCAGCTGTGGTGTCAAAATGGCGCCAATGGGACCTGGGTAGGTTGACCCGTAGGCGTGGCCACCAGCCCGTTCGTACACCGGACACACGTTCAAGCACGCGGAGCAGCGAATGCACTTCAACGCTTCACGGCCGATGGCATTCGCCAGCGCATGTGTGCGTCCATTGTCAATGAGCACAATGTGGAAGTTCTTCGGCCCGTCGCCTTCAGTCGTTCCCGACCACAGGCTGGTGTAGGGGTTCATGCGCTCGCCAGTGGAGGACCGAGGAAGCAGCTGCAAGAACACCTCGAGGTCCTTGAATGTCGGCAAGAGCTTTTCAATCCCCATCACGGAGATCAACGTCTCAGGCAAGGTCAGGCACATGCGGCCATTGCCTTCAGACTCGACGATGGACAGCGTGCCCGTCTCTGCGATACCGAAGTTAGCGCCAGAAATGGCGACCTTCGCATCCATAAACTGCTTGCGCAGGAAGAGTCGCGATGCCTCGGCCAAGTCTGCAGGATTATCCGTCAAACTCTCATCCGTGTTGGGCATCTCCTTGATGAAGATGTCCCGGATCTCAGCGCGGTTGCGGTGAATCGCAGGAACCACGATGTGCGACGGACGGTCATGACCAAGCTGGACAATCAGCTCCGCCAGGTCCGTTTCACGCGCCTCAATTCCAGCTTCTTTGAGAGCATCGTTGAGGCCGATCTCCATCGTTGCCATCGACTTAATCTTGACGACCTTCTTCTCACCCGTCTCCTTCACAAGACCGGTGATGATCTCATTGGCCTCTTTAGCGTCGCGGGCCCAGTGCACATGACCACCACGGGCGGTAACGGCTTCCTCAAACTGCTCCAGAAGCTCAGGCATCCGAGCCATCACGTCGCGCTTAATGGCCGAACCGGCGTCGCGAAGCTGCTGCCAATCGTCGATTTCACCGACGACACGGGCGCGCTTATCGCGAATCGTGTGCGTCGCCATCCGCAAGTTGTGGCGCTGGACCGAATTCTTTAAATCATGGCGGGCAGCTTGCTGGAATCTCTCCGTACCACGAAGATTGCCGACGCCGTCAGGGGCGGTGGGTGGCATCGTCGGCATACCAAGACTGATGGTCACAGCATTGCCTCCTTGGAATAGAACGCGCCTTCCGGCGTCCAGGGGTGTTCTTCAGTCGATGCGAGGATTTCCGCAATGTGCAGGGCGCGGACCCCGGAGCGCTGGCGGGATAAGCTACCGCCGATATTCATGAGGCAGCTCGGGTCGCCGGCGGTGACGAATTCCGCACCGGTCGAGACAACATTGCGAGCTTTGTCGCCCACCATGGCGGCCGACGTATCCGCGTTCTTGACTGAGAATGTTCCGCCGAATCCGCAGCATTCCTCTGCGCCGGGCAGGCGGACAAGATCCAGGCTCTTGACCTGTTTGAGCAGCTGATAGGGGCGGTCGCCCACCTTCACCATGCGCAGCGAGTGGCAGGTTGAGTGGTACGTCACGCGGTGGGGGAAATAAGCACCAATATTTGTTTTCCCCTCGATATCAACGAGGAACTCCGAGAGATCCAAGGTCTTCGGTGCCGTCTTCTTCACACCGTCGACGAGCGCTTTATCGCCATAGCGTTCCGCAACCATTTGGTGCTGGTGGCGGACTGCGCCCGTGCATGAGCCCGATGGTGCGATGACGTAGTCAATGGAAGGATCCGAGAACGCGTCAACATAGTCGCGGATCTGGGGGATGATTTCTCTTTGATAGCCAGTGTTGACGTGCATCTGTCCGCAGCACGTCTGGCCTTCGGGGAATACTACTTCGTGGCCAAGCCGGGACAAGATCACTGCCGTCGCCTTGGAAGCGTCAGGAAATAGGGCATCCCCGATACACGTGGAAAATAGTGCGATACGCACAAGCCCTCCTCAGGGTTAAAGTCGTCATCATCAGTTTAGGACTAAAACTTCATTCCTCAGAGGGGGTCAGCGCGTATCGACGCAGGTAAATGAGCCGATAATGAAATGAAAATGATTGTCGAGAAACTTTATTAAGTATTCTCGCAGTGCATGGAAATTCCCTAGAAAGGTACGTGTATTAACGCAATACCAACGTTTCGGAAATAAAAAACTCAGAGGTACCCACTTTCGGGGTGAATATCGATGAGCTGGCACCAGCGCTCAGCTCTGACAAACGGTTCAATTAACCGAAACCGACAGCGAGCCGGAACAGCACTCGGCAGTGATAGGGAACCCCGGCGCGGTGCCGTACACTGTGGGCCTATGACTCCCGAAGAATTGTCGACTCTCATTGCCACGCGTGCTGAATCCGTTTTGTCACACCACGGGAAAGATGCCTCGGTACTACCGCTGACGGTGACCGTAGAACGACCCCGTAACCCGGAACATGGCGACTACGCAACGAACTTGGCCTTGCAGATTGCCAAGAAAGTGGGAACATCACCGCGGGAGCTAGCCGGTTGGCTGGCAGAAGACTTAGCCACCAACTCCGCCATTGAGACTGTTGATGTTGCCGGCCCAGGGTTCCTTAACATTCGCCTGGCCGCCGCCGCTCAGGGAGAAATCGTCGGGCGCATCCTCGCCGAAGGTGAACGGTTCGGTAGCAGCTCAGAACTCAGCGACGAGGTTATCAACCTCGAATTCGTATCCGCGAACCCTACCGGGCCGATCCACCTGGGAGGTACACGCTGGGCCGCAGTTGGTGACGCTCTCGGACGCATTTTTGCATTCCGCGGCGCGTCGATTACCAGGGAGTATTACTTCAACGACCACGGTCGGCAGATCGACCGCTTCGCACGCTCACTCGTCGCGGCGGCCCTCGGCCAGCCCACTCCGGAGGACGGCTACGGAGGGGAATACATCCAGGACATCGCGTCGTCCGTCGTCGACAAACACCCGGAAGCAACGCAGCTGCCGCTCGAGGAACGCCAGGAACTCTTCCGCAAAGAAGGCGTGGACCTCATGTTTGCGCACATCAAGCGCACGCTCCACGAATTCGGCACCGATTTCGACGTGTTCTTCCATGAGAACTCGCTCTTTGAGTCCGGCGCGGTGGATCAAGCGATACAAAAGCTGAAAGACAACGGCAACCTGTACGAGGCCGACGGGGCATGGTGGCTGCGCAGCACCTCGTTTGGCGACGACAAAGACCGCGTCGTGATCAAATCCGACGGCGACGCCGCATATATTGCGGGCGATATCGCCTACATCAGGGACAAGATCGAACGTGGTCACAACCTGTGCATTTATATGTTGGGAGCCGACCACCACGGTTATATCGCTCGCCTCAAGGCGGCCGCGCAGGCGCTGGGCTATGACCCCACCCAGGTTGAGGTCCTGATCGGGCAGATGGTGAACTTGGTGCGCGACGGCAAAGCGGTCAAGATGTCGAAACGCGCCGGGACGGTCATTACCCTCGATGACCTTGTCGAACTTATTGGTGTCGACGCCGCCCGCTATGCGCTTATCCGCAGTTCAGTGGACCAAACGCTGGATATTGATATGGATCTGTGGGCCCGCCAAACCAACGATAATCCCGTGTTTTATGTGCAGTATGCGCACGCGCGGCTGTGCTCGTTGGGGAGGAAGGCGCAGGCAGCGGGGATCTTGGTCAAGGACCCCGATTACTCTCTTCTGGTCAATGACTACGAGGGTGCGCTCATCCGCACTTTGGGCGAGTTCCCCTCTGTGGTGGGAACCGCAGCGGAGCTCCGTGAACCGCACCGCATTGCGCGCTACATGGAGGAGCTGGCGGGGACATTCCACCGGTTCTATGACTCCTGCCAAATTCTTCCCAAGAAATCAGAGCCGACGGGCGACGAAGCAGCGCCGATTGTTCACGCACGGCTGGCATTAGCGCAGGCAACGCGCCAAACGATCGCTAACGCATTGAGCCTTCTCGGTGTCAGCGCACCCGAACGCATGTAGGAGCCCCCGTGGATCTACTTAGTAAAGGACCAGGCTTCGCGCATCTGTACGCCGACGCGAGTCTGCCCGAGTTTTCAACCGACCAATTCAATGCTTTGCCACCGCATGTGTGGCCTATGAACGCACACCGCGACGACGACGGTCAGGTGGCGATTGCCGGTGTTCGCCTGGTCGACTTGGCCAATAAGTATGGAACTCCACTCATGGTCGTGGATGAGGACGATTTCCGTGCTCGATGCCGGGCCATGGCCGATGCTTTCGACGGTCCCGGACACGTCCACTATGCGTCCAAAGCGTTCCTTACCGTTGGCATTGCTCGATGGGTGGCGAGCGAGGGATTGTGCCTCGACGTTGCCTCCGATGGTGAGTTGGACGTGGCATTGCGCGCAGGTTTTCCACCCGAGCGCATCACCGTGCATGGCAATAACAAGTTGGACAGCACGTTGACCAAGGCCGTTCAGGCAGGTGTGGGCCACATTGTGATCGACTCCCGCCAGGAAGTGGATCGGCTAGGAAAGATTGCGCGGGACGCTGGTGTCCGCCAAGAAGTGTTGATCCGCGTGACACCAGGTGTTCACGCGGATACTCACGAATTCATTGCGACGTCACACGAAGACCAGAAATTCGGCCTGTCGTTGGCTTGCGGTGCAGCTAAGGATGCTGTCCTTGCGGCGATGGACTACGACTCGCTGGCCGTGGCTGGCCTGCACTGTCATGTCGGGTCACAGGTTTTTGACGCCGACGGTTTCTCGCTGGCGGCTGAACGTTTGCTTGGCTTGATGGCTGATCTGCACCACCAACTCGGTCGGTACGGCAGCGACGGTGGCGTCGAGAAAAAAGATGTCAAGGATTCCCTGGACATCCTGGATCTGGGTGGCGGTTACGGTATTGCCTACAGTGCGTCGGATTCGCCCCTCGATGTCCGCTCGGTGGCCGACGATCTTAAAGCACGCGTCCACAAAGCGGCCCATGACCTGCACTTTGACCCACCGACGTTGATGGTTGAGCCTGGCCGCGCTATTGCCGGCCCGTCGACCGTGACGGTCTACACGGTGGGGACGATTAAAGATGTGCCCACGGATGAGCGATCCACGCGGCGTTATCTCGCCGTCGACGGCGGGATGTCGGATAACATCCGCCCCGCGCTGTACAACGCCCATTACGACGGCCGAGTGATTAATCGCCTGATGCACGGAAACCCGATTCCCACGCGCCTAGTGGGATCGCACTGTGAATCCGGAGATATCCTCGTCGAAGACGGGATTTATCCAGACGATATCGAGGTCGGGGACCGTATCGCCCTCGCGGGGACTGGCGCGTACTGCTTCTCTATGTCGTCGCGGTACAACATGTTCTGCCGTCCGGCTGTTGTCGCGGTGCGCGACGGGCACGAACGCGTGATGGTCCGTCGGGAAACAATTGATGATCTTCTTGCGCTCGACGAAGATTGCTGACGGATGCTGACCACTGCTGACGATAGGTCGAATCCGTCTATCGAACCTGTCGGTCACCTAAAACCTGAGTAGACCAGCATAAATACTAGATATAGTATCCTTCATACAGCTTTGTCTGCCGACGCATACGGGACAACGACGTTCAGCCAGCAACGTTGTAAACCGAACACCACACAAGGGAACCAACACAAGGGATAGGAATATGACCCAGCAAACTAGCTACAACACCGGAAAAGGGGCCGGGGAAACCGTCGGAGTTGCCCTCCTCGGCTTTGGCACCGTCGGGCAGGCTGCCTATCGGCTCATGAACGAATATGCCGACGAATTTACCGAACGAGCTGGTGGGCCAATAGAAATCCGCGGTGTGGCGGTGTCCGATCTATCCCGCCCACGTGAAGGCGTTGATCCCGACCTCCTCACCGACGATGCCATGAGCTTGGTTCTTCGCGACGATATCGACCTCGTCGTGGAAGTGATCGGCGGCATTGACCTGCCACGAAAGCTTGTGTTGGCGGCGTTGCGGGCCGGGAAATCAGTCGTCACCGCGAACAAAGCCCTGGTGGCAGCCCATGCCGACGAATTAGCCGAAGCAGCGGACGCGTCGGGCGCAGATTTGTTCTTCGAAGCAGCAGTGGCGGCGGCGATCCCGGTGGTGGGGCCTCTGCGCCGCTCCCTTGCCGGTGACCGCGTTAACCGGGTGATGGGCATCGTCAACGGGACTACGAACTTCATCTTGGACGCGATGGATGAGTCGGGCGCGTCCTATGACGAGATGCTGGCTGAAGCGACCCGCTTGGGATATGCCGAGGCAGACCCCACCGCCGACGTCGACGGATATGACGCAGCATCCAAGGCTGCCATCCTTGCATCCATTGCTTTCCACACGCGCGTGTCCGCCGACGACGTCTACCGCGAGGGCGTTCGCGAGATCACCGCGGCGGATATTGCGTCGGCAAAGGCGGTGGGATGCACCATCAAATTGCTGGCCCTGTGTGAGCGACTTGTCGATAGCGATGGCAAAGAATCAGTCTCTGCCAGGGTGTATCCGGCCTTGGTGCCGCGTAACCACCCGTTGGCCAGCGTGTCCCAGTCCTTCAACGCGGTGTTCGTTGAGGCAGAAGCTGCTGGGCGTCTGATGTTCTACGGAAATGGTGCCGGCGGAAATCCGACTGCGTCGGCTGTCTTGGGTGACGTCATCGGTGCGTCGCGAAACATCGTCTTGGGTGGTCGTGCTCCGGGAGAATCTGTGTACGCGTCATTGCCTATTGCATCATTCGGCTCTATCGACACCAGGTACCACGTTGTGATGCACGTGAAGGACCAGGTTGGTGTCCTTGCCGACGTCGCCAAATGCTTCGCTAACCGCGGCATATCGCTGAAGACTGTCCGCCAGGAGGGCAGCGAAAACGGCGCTCGGCTTGTCGTTGTCACCCACATGGCTCGGGAAGACGACCTCGAGAAAACCGTGGCCGACGTCTCATCCATCGACACGGTGTTGTCCGTCGAGCGCGTGCTGCGTATGGAGGGGGACGACTAAGTGCCACACGATATCCCGGTGGGGCGCTCAGTCACGGTCCGCGTGCCAGCGTCGTCGGCCAATTTAGGGCCCGGATTCGACACCCTCGGCTTGGCCGTGGGGTTGTATGACATCGTGACCGTCGAGGTCACTGCGTCGGGTTTAACCGTTGACGTTCAGGGCGAAGGTGCGGGCGAGGTCCCTCTCGACGGAACGCATTTGGTGGTTCGGGCAATCCGTGAAGGGCTCCGCGTTGCCCATGCCGACGTGCCTGGCTTGGCGGTATCCTGCGAAAACGCGATTCCCCAATCGCGTGGTCTCGGGTCGTCTGCGGCGGCGGCAGCGGCTGGAGTATGTGCTGCTAATGCCTTAGCGGATAATGCCCTCACCACCGATCAGGTTATTCAGGTTGTGAGTTCTTTTGAGGGCCACCCCGATAATGCGGCCGCATCCGTGCTGGGTGGGGCAGTGGTGTCATGGACGGATACGCCTGTCGATGGTGAAACGGCCCCTCAGTACCACGCGATCGGCGTGGATGTTCACCCCGACATTCGCGCGACGGCCTTTATCCCGGATTTCACGGCGTCGACGAATGCAGTGCGCCGAGTGCTGCCCAGTGATGTGAGCCATGTTGACGCACGATTCAATGTGTCACGAACGGCAGTCATGACGGTTGCGCTGCGTACCAACCCCGAGCTGTTGTGGGAGGGCACGAGGGATCGCCTTCACCAGCCTTACCGTGCCGACGCCTTGTCGGTCTCTGCGGAATGGGTGAATCGCCTGCGTAACCGGGGCTATGCGGCGTATCTGTCGGGTGCCGGCCCCACCATCATGGTTCTCTCCACTGAGGATCTGCCTGCTGAAATCGTTGACACCGCGTCCTCCGAGGGGCTTCGCGTTATCACGCTCCCCATCGCCGGCCCTATCCAGGTCAATCGCAAAGAACTGGGATAGATGCGCGGGATGATGAGCGCGTGGCGGGCTTTCCCGCCCACACGCTAGGCCTGCGATGCTGAGCTAGAGGAACCATTGTCCCCGTAGCTATCGCCACTACGACGGGGCCCTTGCAGGGAAATGACATCCAGCTTCCCGTCGGCAAGGTGCTGCCGCAGGTCCTTCTTGTCGTATTTATCGACGCTCGTCTTATCGATAGTGTCAACAAACGCCCAGTACTCGGGGATCATCCACCCGGGAATGACCCCACGCAGTCGTGTGCGAAGACGCTCCGCCGTCGCCGCCGACCGCTCAACCCCGTCGGCAAGGACAGTCACCGCCAACGGGCGCTCACCCCAGGTCTCATCGGGATATCCAATAACGGCACACTCCAGAACCGGGGGAGCGTCGACAACATAGTTCTCGAGCTCGGCCGAATAAATCCATTCTCCACCTGAGCGGATGACATCGCGAATGCGATCATTGACCGTTAAGAACCCATCGCGGTTAATAGAGCCGACGTCTCCTGTGCGGAACCACCCGTCGTCGGTGAAGCGATCATCGGCGTAGTCAACGGGTTCGCCGCGGAAGCGGGAAGCGGGGCCGTCGCCCTCGCCCGTCGGTGAATGGAAGTAGGAGCCGGTTACCCAGTTGCCGCGCACCTGGATTTCGCCCTGGTTGCGGTCGTGTCCTTCCAGCACGCGGCCGGCGTCGTCGGCAATGCGGAAATTCATGGCGACGGGGAAGCGACCCTGGGACTCGCGGTAGAGATCTCGCGTTTCCCCACTCAAGCCTGCCGGTGGGCGCGATACTGTTCCCACAGGTGATGTTTCTGTCATTCCCCAACAATGAATGACGTCGACACCAAACTTTTCTTCCCACACTTTGATGAGCACCGGCGGGACAGGGGCCCCACCAGCGAAAATCTCCCGAAGGCTCATACGCTTCGGCGGGTTCTGGAAATAGTAAGAAAAGAGCGATACCCACAGTGTTGGGACCCCGTGTGCCGTACGAGGCATCGAGGTTGCAATCACCTGCGCCAGACGAGGCGCCGAAAGATCTTCGCCGGGGAAAATGAGCGGTGCGCCAGCCATCCACGCGGCTAGGGGAACGCCCCAGCTCAGGACGTGATAAATGGGCACACAACAGAGGAAGGACACGCCATTAGTGATGGCGAAGGAATCCACACCCAGCAATGATTGCGAGTGCAAGAACATAGACCGGTGGGAATAAGCCACGCCCTTGGGCGCCCCCTCGGTGCCCGTCGAAAAGCAGAGGGCAGCAGCGGTGTCTTCGGGGAGATCCGGCCATGGAAACTCGGTGGCTTGACCGTCGATAAAAGCCTCATAATCGGTGACCGAAAAATGGGGGTCAGGGATGGCATCGAAGGCCGCGACGGCCTCAGCACGCTGTGCCGACGACCCGGACGCGATGATGATGTGGTTGACGCCCGGACACTCGGTGATCAGCCTGGCCAGGCGGGGTGCATTGCGAGGCGAAACAACGATGACCTTCTGGTCTGCATAGTTAATGATGTGGACGATCTGATCGTCGGAAAGGTGCGAGTTCAGGGGACTAAAGACGGCTCCCATACAGGACGAGGCGAAAAACACTTCGAGGTGCTCCGCGCAATTGTCCATCATGGTTCCGATGCGTTGGTCGGCGTCGATACTGCAGAGTGACCGTAGAGCATGAGCACACGCGGCAGCTCGGCCAGCGAGTGCGGAAAACGTGATGGTCTCTGGCCCGGATTCGCCCCAACTCGTTACCTCTGTGTCCCCGAAAACAGTGGCACCGTAGGTGAAAATTTGGGTGACAGAAAGAGGCACGTCCATCATCGTCGACTTCATGCCGTTTACTTTAAGTCAGACAGACCGTAAATACAGGTGAAGCCCATCCGTGTGCCATTGCAGCGACTTGTGCTGGAAAGTGGTACGGTTATGGGCGATTCCTTTGGTTGTAGTTTTCGGACTGCTCATCAGGTTGTGTATTCTCCGCTAGGGCATCGAGCCGAACGATGTGTAACATCGGCTTCCGGCCTAGCAAGTGTGGTGGATCCAGGGGATTACTCATCCACCCTGAATGCAACACCGATGACCGGACACTACAAAGAATCCTTCATTTCGTAATCGCGCGTAGTGTCGCGAATCTGCATCGCCCGCGATGGCTAATGGTAAAAACCGCGATAGCAGTTCGGGCAGGTCACGTGTCTTCCTTTAGGCACATTGGCACAAGCGGACACGAAATGACGCACATTCCGTTGACATGCTGCACCATCGGAGAAACACCATCGTGAGGCCACCGACGGTAGAGCGATGAAGCAGCGTCGCGATAGGACAACACCACAGGGCTAACCCTCCAGCGCGTGATGAAACACGTATCCACTGACAAATACTGACAATTGTCCCGGAGGGGCTGGCAACGAAAGGACATCCGTGACTGATACGGACACGAACAACCTGGCCGCTATGCGCATCCCGGAATTAAAGGCGCTAGCTGCCGAAAAGGGGATTCGAGGACTCTCAGGGCTGCGCAAGGGGGATATCATCGCAGCCATTCAGGCCGCCGACGCTGGTCAGCCGTATTCTCGGCCTCGTCGATCCACGCGGAAAGCGGGGGAACCGAAGGCCGAGTCCCACCATTCGGATAACTCTGAATCGCCGAACGCCGATTCATTTAACGCTGGATCGTCGGCAAACAACGACGGACACGGTTCTGGCTCCGATAACCGGCACAACGGCAACGACGACCGTCGTGAGGATGAGCACTCTGGTGGCTCCGGCTCCCACTCCGACTCCGGCTCGGATAATGACAACGGCCGCGACGACGATTCTGACGATTCCCGCCACCACGGCTACAAATCGCGCTCCCAGGCACGTCGCGCACGTCGTCACCGTGCCCGGCACAACGGTCATTCCAATGACGGTGATGACCGGAACAATTCGTCCCGCGATTCTTCCGACGATTCGGATGACAACAACTCCCGCCGGGATGATGATCGGAACAACAATAATGATCATCGACGGTCCAATGACGACCGTGATGACCGTTATAGCCACAATGACGACAACTCCGGTGACAACAACGACCACAATGGTCGCGGTGGCCGTAATAACCAGGACCATCGAGGCGGCCGCAACAACCGCAATGACCGCGACAACCGGAACGATCGCGGAGGTCGCAATAACCGCAACGACCGTAATAACCGCGGTAATCGGCGCAACCGCCGCAACCGGGATAATCGCGACAACCAGAACCCGAACCAGCTGCGCGAAGGTGAAACCTTCCAGCCGATCGCGGGCATCCTCGATGTTGTCGACAACAACACCGCGTTCATTCGCACGTCGGGGTACCAGTCCGGCCCGAATGATGTGTATGTGTCCATGAACATGGTTCGGTCCCAGGGCATGCGTCGTGGCGACGCTGTGACCGGGCAGATCAAGGTCCGTGAGGACGGTTCCAGCCGCCCACAGCATGGTCGCGGCCGCAACCGGCAGAAGTTCGCCCCCTTGGCGCGCGTTGACACGGTCAACGGCATGACGCCGGAGGAGGCCAAGGCCCGCCCCGAGTTCGCCAAGCTCACACCGCTCTACCCGAACCAGCGGCTGCGGCTGGAGACGGACCAGAAGAAGCTCACGACGCGTGTGATTGACCTCATCATGCCGATCGGTAAGGGACAGCGTGCGCTGATCGTGTCCCCGCCGAAGGCCGGTAAAACGACGATTCTGCAGGACGTCGCTAACGCCATCACGACCAACAATCAAGAGTGCTATCTCATGGTTGTTCTTGTCGACGAGCGCCCTGAGGAAGTCACCGATATGCAGCGCTCGGTCAATGGCGAAGTGATCGCCTCGACGTTTGACCGTCCGCCGAGCGAGCACACCACCGTCGCTGAGCTAGCCATTGAGCGGGCTAAGCGCCTTGTTGAGGCTGGTCAGGACGTCGTTGTGCTGCTGGATTCCATCACGCGACTGGGCCGTGCGTACAACAACTCGTCCCCGGCGTCGGGACGGATCCTGTCTGGTGGTGTGGATTCCAACGCCCTCTACCCGCCGAAGCGATTCCTGGGCGCAGCCCGCAACATCGAAAACGGTGGTTCGCTGACCATTATCGCGACGGCGATGGTCGAGACTGGTTCCGCCGGCGACACCGTCATCTTCGAGGAATTCAAGGGCACGGGTAACGCAGAGCTGAAGCTTGACCGGAAGATTTCGGAGCGCCGCGTCTTCCCAGCTGTCGACGTGAATCCGTCGGGTACTCGTAAGGATGAGCTGCTCTTGGCTCCCGACGAGGCACGCGTCATGCACAAGCTGCGTCGGATCTTGTCGGCACTGGACCCGCAGCAGGCCATTGACTTGCTTATCAAGCAGCTGCGCAAGACCAAGAACAATGGCGAATTCCTCATGCAGATCGCATCGTCGGCACCCATGAGTGTTCCCGACGATGATGACGACTAATTCGTCCCCTTATGCGCGACGCTAAGCGGTGAAGCCAGGCAGTGATGTGAAGTAGTGGCGCCAGGAGGTAAAGCTCTCCTGGTCACGGTGCGGGCGGTGGTTCGGTTGAGCCGCCGCCGTCGCGCTATATTCGTGTAGTTACCGGTATTTGTAGTGAGCAGTTAAAGGAGCACTCTGGGTCATGGCGACGCATGTTTCGGCGGTCGACGACATTGTTTCGGAATATCAAGGGCTCGAAGCTCAATTAGCTGATCCTGATTTGCACAACGACGCTGCTCGCGCGCGGAAGGTGGGGAAGCGGTTCTCTGAGCTTCAGCCCATCATTCAGACGAATGACCGGTTAAATGCCGTCACCGACGATCTCGAAGCCGCTGAGGAAATGGCCCACGAAGACCAGGAATTCGCTGCGGAGGCCGAGCGTCTTCGGGAGGAAAAAGAGGAGCTATCGGATAAGCTAGCTGACCTTTTGGCTCCGCGGGATCCCCATGATGGCGATGACATTGTGATGGAAGTGAAGTCCGGTGCGGGCGGAGAAGAAGCGGCCCTCTTCGCCGGCGAATTAGTGCGGATGTACCAGCGCTACGCGGACAAACACGGCTTCGCGATCGACGTCCTGGACGACGCTCCCACGGACCTCGGGGGAATTAAAGACATCACCATGTCTATTCGCTCCAAGAAACCGTCCCGGGACGGTGCGTGGAGCGTGTTCAAGTTTGAGGGCGGTGTCCACCGTGTTCAGCGAGTTCCCGTCACCGAATCCCAGGGACGTATCCAGACTTCCGCTGCCGGTGTCCTCGTTTATCCGGAACCGGATGAGATTGAGGATGTCGAGATTGATGACAAGGACATTCGCGTCGATGTGTATCGCTCATCCGGTAAAGGTGGCCAGGGTGTGAACACGACGGACTCCGCTGTCCGCATCACACACTTGCCGACGGGCCTGATTGTGACGTGTCAGAAAGAACGTAGCCAAATCCAGAACAAGGCACGCGCGATGCAGGTTCTGGCCGCTCGGTTGCAACAGATGAAGGAAGAAGAAGCAGAGGCTGCGGCGTCGGCTGATCGTGCTGCTCAGGTGCGGACCATGGATCGTTCGGAGCGAATTCGTACATACAATTTCCCCGAAAACCGCATTTCTGACCACAGAATTAATTACAAGGCGCACAACCTCGACCAGGTTCTCGACGGCGACCTGGATGACCTCTTCTCTGCGCTGCAGTCCGCAGAGCGCGCCGAGCGACTCGAGGCAGAATGACGTATCCCCGTACATCTGTTCGCCAGATGATCAACAATGCCGGCGGACGACTGCGCGCTGCGGGGGTGGATTCTCCACGAGTCGATGCTGAGCTACTGATGGCACATGCGCTCACTGTTAAGGGCGCGCCGGGTGCGGAACCGGTCACACGGTCCTCGTTATTCTTCCGACGCCAAGACCACGTCGATCCCGACACGGCCGAGTTTTTCGAATCGTGCATTAGCCGACGTGAGCAGCGGGAACCCCTGCAGCACATTATGGGGACGGTGCGGTTCGCTGGGATCGACTTACTGGTTGGCCCGGGGGCTTTTGTTCCCCGTCCGGAAACCGAATTGATCGTGGAATGGGCGGGAAAACAACTCCGCAGGGCATTGGATAATCGGTCCGATAAAGACGGATCTTCGAAGCCTGTGCCGACGGATTACACCATCGTTGACTTGTGTACCGGGCCCGGAACCTTGGCGTTGGGTGTTGCACACGCGGCGGGTAACGCGTTGTTGTCCCTTCATCGCGACTTTCGGGAGCAGAAGGCCGTCAATCCGCACGTGGGAAGCGTCGGCAGACTCCCACGAATCTGCATCGTTGGCGTTGACACGAGTGACGTCGCACTAGATTACGCCCGTCGCAACGTCGAGGCCTTCATGCAGAATTGGCGGGCCGAAGCGTTAGATGCTGGCCTGTCAGAGGATGACGTCGATCAGCTCTCGGTGAGCCTGTGCGCAGGGGATGTCACAGATCCCACTATCGTGAAAAGCATTCGGGACTTGTGTGGCCGGGACATGTGTGATCGGGAGAGGTGTGACAGTGACAATCCTGAACCGACGCGTGAAACGACGCCTGAGCTGGAGGTGGATATCGTTGTTTCGAATCCACCCTATGTTCCCGAGAACACCGCGATTTCGCCCGAAGTCGCGGCCGATCCTCATGACGCCGTTTTCGCAGGTGCGGACGGAATGAGCGTGATCGTGCCGATGATGGCCGTGGTTGAGGATTTGTCCGGCCCCGGCACCGTCGTGGCTGTGGAACACGACGAGCTGAACGGGCCTGTGACCTCACAATGCTTGAACGATCACGGCTTTACCGATGTAGAAATACATAAGGACTTAGCCGGACGCGATAGGTTTGTGACGGGCATTTGGGCCGTACACACGAGGAAAGCGTAATAACACTCATGAGCACAATTTACGATTGCACTGACCAAGACGAACGACGTCGTGGCCTCGAGGCTGCCCAGAGCGCAGTAAAGGGCGGGCGGCTGGTCGTTATCCCCACCGACACCGTCTACGGGATCGGGTGCGATGCATTCGATAACGACGCTGTTGCCGCGCTGTTGCGGGCGAAGCATCGTGGCCCTGACATGCCCGTTCCCGTGCTGGTTGGATCATGGGACACCGTCGACGGCCTGGTGCAAACAGTCACTCCGCGGATGCGCGAATTAGTCCAAGCATTCTGGCCTGGGGGACTGTCTTTCGTGGTGACGCAAGCTCCGTCGTTGCCCTGGGACCTTGGGGATACCAACGGATCAGTGATGCTTCGGATGCCGCTGCAGCCGGTGGCGATTGAGCTTTTGAGAGCCACAGGCCCCATGGCGGTGAGCTCCGCGAATATTTCGGGGCAGCCGCCTGCGACGTCGGCAATTGCCGCGAAGCAGATGCTGGGAAGCGAAGTATCCGTCTATTTGGATGATGGGGAGGCGACGATTGGGGAGCCGTCAACCATCATTGATCTGACCTCGCCCACCCCTCATCTTTTGCGTGAAGGGGCGATTTCTGCAGAACGCATTTCCGAGGTCATCGGAACGAGCCCTGCTACGCTGCGTCAGAGATAGTTCGAGGGGAAAGAACGGCCTCACGTGCGCGGATAGTCCAGGGAATGCGGGGTAGAGAAACATCATGATCGTTTGTGCACAATCAGCGGTGGGGGGAACCGGTGTGCCCATTCGGGAACTCATCCTTGTTCTCTGCACGGGCTGCATCGTGACGTTCCTGACAACAGGATGCATACGATCCGTCATGGTGCGGACCGGCAGAGTAGCTATCCCGCGTGCGCGTGACGTTCATAAACAGCCCCGACCGCGGTTGGGGGGAGTCGCGATGTTCACCGGCGTCATTGCAGCCTTACTGGTGGCCAACCAATTACCGGCGTTGAACCGCGGATTTCCTCCCATGACTCCGGACTTGAGAGCCGTGTTATGGGCTGCCCTCATCATCGTTGTTGTTGGCATTATCGATGATTTGTATGACATTCCGGCTCTCGTGAAACTGGTCGGGCAGATCGCGGGCGCGACCGTCATGAGTTTGCTGGGGCTGAGTTGGTACCTCCTCTACGTTCCCTGGCATGGGGGCACCACGGTGATTCTGGATCAAGTCCAGTCCACAGTCCCGACTGTTGTCTTCACCGTCACCCTGATCAACGCGATTAACTTTGTCGACGGTCTCGACGGGTTGGCGGCCGGCGTCGGGGGGATCGCTGGAATCTCGCTCTTCGCGTTTTCGCTCACCATTCTTCACGACCAAGGGGGAGCGGTGAGCGCTTATCCGCCGGCCATTATTTCCGCCGTCTTGATCGGAGCCTGCGCAGGCTTTTTGCCCCACAACTTTGAGCCGAGCCGGATTTTCATGGGCGACACGGGATCCATGCTGATCGGCCTTCTCCTCGCGGCGGCATCGACCTCAGCATCTGGCCGCATCACGATGTCGCTTTATGGTGCCGCCGATATTTTCGCGCTGCTGAGCCCGATCATCGTGGTGGCAGCGAGTGTGTTCATCCCGATGCTTGACCTCATCATGGCTGTTGTCCGTCGTGTCGGTCATGGCAAAAGCCCGTTCGCCCCTGATAAAAAGCACCTGCACCACAGGCTGCTCCAGCTCGGGCACACACACCGACGGGTGGTCCTTGTGCTCTACACGTGGGTGAGCGTCGTCGCATTCAGCGCAGTGGCAGCAACAATTTTGCCGACGGACATTACCCTCATTGCGGTGGGGTTAGCGATCATCATCGCCGTCGGGATTACGTCTGTACCGCGCTCGCGTGATCGTCGGCACCCGGACCGCTACAATCAGCCAGCGTGACTGATTCCCACTCCTCTGGCAAACCGAACAGCGCCTCGTCGAAGCCGACGTCTCCATATTCCACTTTCGCATCGGATTGTTCCGGCGCGAGTACACCGGAACAATCCGATGGACAGAACTCTTCTGAAACGTCGGACTCGTCGGCTAGCTCGTTTACCGACGGTGCTTCTCCTATCGACGACGTGATTGCGAAGAGGAACCGGCACGTGTCGGATCCACGGTGGCCGCTGCTGAAGGCTGCGCGCCTGGGGGGTATCGCAATTGCCTGTCTAGCTGTGGTTTCGTTGTTGGCCTGGGGTGGACAATCAGGGATGCGAGGCGTCTGGGGAGCGCTCATCGGTTCTGTCATCGGTGGTGCTTTCGTTTTGCTCACTATCGTGAGTGTGCTCATCACCTCCCGGACTAATCCACAAACGACGATGGCTGTGGTGATGGGGACGTGGCTGCTCAAAGTTGTCGTTGTCTTACTCGTCTTGGTTGTTCTGAAGAACATGTATTTCTATGACCACCTAGCGTTGGCGGTCACGGTGATCGCCGCGTTAATCGTCGGATTGGTCTCAGAAACATGGGGTGTTTTGACCGCTCGTGTGACCTATATCGCTGACCGAGAATGGGCAGAAGAACGGGACCACCAGCAATAGCCTGCATGGGGGTGAATCAGGTGTAGTTTTAGGGGGGTCGGATTGAGAGATCGCTTGGGAAAAACCTGAATTAAGCTGCTATCGTCAACTGCGGGTTATAAGGAAAAGTCGCTATGCGTAGCCACCCCCGAATAACCCCCGGGCCCCCGCGATGATGTGCGACGGAATCCGCGGTGGGCTATGCACATAGACCTCCATCGCACCGCTTTCTGTTTGGCAGAAAGCGGCCCGAACACGGGAGAGAACGCTGAGCGTTACAACCTTGTCCATGAAGGGGCATTTCCACGCCCCAGATCTGGACCACGACTTTTTCCCGGGGTTCGTTTGCGGGACCGGCAGTGACGGTGAGCCACGCTGTCCCGACGGTGCGTCGAATGGTGATCACATCAACCTTTGGTTCGGTAATTTTGCCGACGGTTGGTTCGCCATCGACCGCATCATGTTCGTCCGACTCCTCGTGATGGTGCTCATGGGGCTGTTCTTCTTCTTCGCTATGCGGAAGCCGAAGTTGGTTCCGCGTGGCGTGCAGAACGTCGCTGAGTACTTGTTGGATTTCGTCCGTATCCACATCAGTGAGGAGATTCTTGGTCGAAAAGAAGGACGTCGCTTCCTTCCGATAATTTCCACGATCTTCTTCCTTGTGCTGTTCATGAACGCACCATCGGTGATCCCGTTCTTGAACGTTTCCCCCAATGCTCGTATCGGTATGCCGCTGCTCTTGGCTGTGGTTGCCTACATCTGCATGATCTACGCAGGTGCCAAGCGGTACGGGTTCGGGAAGTACATGAAGAGCTCTCTGGTAATTCCGGGGTTGCCTTTCCTTCTCTATTTCTTGGTCGTACCGATTGAGTTCTTCTCGACCTTCATTTTGAGGCCTGTCACGCTGACCATTCGTCTTATGGCCAATATGCTGTCAGGTCACATCGTGCTGGTGCTCTTGTACTCGGCAACCAACTTCTTCTTCTGGCAGATGAACGGCTGGCTTGTTGCGTCCGGCTTTACCATCGCGGCAGCCTTTGCCTTCTCGCTGTTTGAGATTTTGGTGATTTTCCTGCAGGCGTACATTTTCGCCCTGCTGACTGCGGTGTACATTGAGCTTTCCCTGCATGCGGACGAACACTAACTGAACACCCCACTCGAAGTTTTTCACGAATACGTCGTTGGAAAACCAACGGCATTTTGAAAGGGAACGGAACACCCCATGAACGAGATCCTTCTCGCTGCAGACTCCACCAGCTATGACGGCTTCGGTGCTATCGGCTACGGCCTTGCTGCTATCGGCCCTGGTATCGGTATCGGTATTGTCGCCGGAAAGACGGTGGAAGGCATGGCACGTCAGCCGGAAATGGCTGGCCAGTTGCGTACCACAATGTTCCTGGGCATCGCCTTCACTGAGGCTCTTGCCCTTATCGGCTTGGTCGCCGGCTTCCTGTTCTAATCAGGTTGTTTTCACTACATCCTGATATTCGAAATAGCGAAAGCTGGAGACTATGACGAACTCACTTATTTTGGCTGAGGACACGCTGCCTCTCGAAAAGGGCAACTTGCCGCTTCTCCCTTTGCCATACGACCTCGTCTGGTCCATCGTCTGCTTCGTACTGATCCTATGGCTTTTCTGGAAGTTTGTTCTTCCGAAGTTCCAAGAGGTTCTTTCTGAGCGTGAAGATCGCATTGAAGGCGGTATTCAACGTGCGGAGGCCGCGCAATCCGAGGCGAAGGCTGCGTTGCAAAAATACAATGACCAGCTCGCTGAGGCTCGTGCAGCGGCCGCTCGTATTCGCGACGAAGCTCGTGCTGACGGGCAAAAGATCGTTGCGGATATGAAGACCGAAGCAACGGAGGAAAGCAACCGCATTATCGCTCAAGGCGAAAAGCAACTTGCTGCTCAGCGTGATGCCGTCGTCGCTGACCTGCGTAAGGATATGGGTCAGAATTCGGTCGATCTGGCGGAGAAGCTCCTCGGCTCTCATCTATCCGACGATGCCAAGCGCGCGGAGACAGTGGATTCTTTCCTGTCTTCCTTGGATGACATTCCGGCAGGGAAGTGATCAGTATGCACGCAGCGAGCCGAGAATCGATGACCGAGTTGGCGACTACCCTCGACAACACCGTTGCTCAGTCCAACGCCGCCGTCGACGGCGCACAAATCGGACCCGAGCTCTTCGACGTCGTTGAGGTTTTGGACTCCAACCGTGACTTGCGTGTGGCGCTTATTGATCCCGCAGCGTCCTCCGAGAAACGTGCAGACCTTGCCGATCGCGTTTTCGGTGAGAAGCTCAATCAGGCTTCGCGCAGCGTGTTGCGTTCTGCAGTAGATAAAGACTGGTCGAATACGCGCGATTTCCGCAATGGGCTTGTTCAACTTGGCCGCCGGGCTCTGTTCCGCGCCGCCGAGGCAGACGACAAGCTCACGACCGTCGAATCTGAGTTGTTCCAGTTGGCGAGGGTTCTTGAAGACGCCCCACAGCTGGAGATGCTTTTGGCAGACCGACAAGCTAGTGCGGACCGACGTCGCCAATTGTTGGCCTCAGTCTTGTACGGCAAAGTTACTTCAATTACAGAAACTCTTGCCTTGCAGGCGATTTCTCGTGCTAAACAACGTCCTGTCGAAGCATGTGAAACGCTATCGCGGGAGGCAGCGCAGCTGCGTGGGTACGAAGTTGCTCATGTTGTGACTGCCGGCGAATTGAGCGATACCCAACGATCCACCCTGGCTGACAAGCTCGGTCGAATTTATGGTCACAAGATGTCCATCCACGGAGAGGTCGATCCCAGCATCCTCGGTGGAATGGTCATCCGGGTCGGAGATGAGCGTATCGATGGCAGCACATCGGGCAAACTCGAGAAATTGCGGCGAGCTTTTGCCTGACGCCCACGGCGGACGGAATGCCGGTCGTGACCGCGACCAGAAATACGACGTAATAAACAAGTAATGCTGGAAGAGACTACCGAGAGCAGGAAGAACATGGCGGAGCTGACGATCTCCTCCGACGAGATCCGTAGCGCGATTGCGAACTACACCTCGAGCTACTCCGCGGAGGCCTCCCGTGAGGAGGTCGGCGTGGTCATTAGTGCGGCTGACGGTATCGCCCAGGTTTCGGGTATGCCATCAGTCATGGCTAATGAGTTGCTCGAGTTCCCAGGTGGCGTCATCGGCGTCGCCCAAAACCTTGACACCGATAAAGTTGGTGTCGTGGTCTTGGGAAGCTACGAGACCTTGCGGGAAGGCGACGAAGTAAAAAGGACCGGAGAGGTCCTATCCATTCCGGTTGGGGACAAATTCCTCGGCCGCGTTATTAACCCCCTGGGCCAGCCAATCGACGGCCTGGGATCCATCGAGGCAGAAGAAGATCGCGTCCTGGAACTGCAGGCGCCCTCAGTGTTGATGCGTCAACCAGTCGAGGAACCACTCCAGACCGGTATTAAAGCGATCGACGCGATGACCCCGATCGGGCGAGGCCAGCGACAGCTCATCATTGGTGACCGTAAAACCGGTAAGACGGCTGTTTGCCTCGACACCATCATTAACCAGAAAGCCAACTGGGAATCCGGGGACCCGGAAAAGCAGGTTCGCTGCATTTATGTCGCAATCGGTCAGAAGGGCTCCACAATCGCTGGTGTCCGTAAGACCCTAGAGGACAACGGCGCCCTGGATTACACCACCATTGTCGCTGCTCCCGCATCAGATTCAGCTGGTTTTAAGTGGCTCGCACCCTTCGCCGGTGCCGCACTGGGACAGCACTGGATGTACAAAGGCAAGCACGTGCTGGTCATCTACGATGACCTCACCAAGCAGGCTGAGGCCTACCGTGCCATCTCCTTGCTGCTGCGCCGTCCGCCGGGACGTGAAGCGTACCCAGGTGACGTTTTCTACCTCCACTCCCGCTTGTTGGAGCGTGCAGCTAAGCTCTCCGACGACTTGGGTGGCGGCTCTATGACGGCCCTGCCGATCATCGAGACAAAAGCGAACGACGTGTCCGCCTTCATTCCGACCAACGTCATTTCTATTACCGACGGTCAGGTCTTCTTGGAGTCAGACCTCTTCAACCAGGGTGTTCGCCCCGCTATTAACGTCGGTGTGTCGGTCTCCCGTGTCGGTGGTGCCGCCCAGACGAAGGGTATGAAGAAGGTTTCGGGTTCGCTGCGTATTGACCTCGCCGCATACCGCGACTTGGAAGCATTCGCTGCTTTCGCCTCGGACCTCGACGATTCCTCCAAGGCACAGCTGGAGCGCGGATCTCGCCTTGTTGAGCTGCTGAAGCAGCCGGAGAACCATCCGCAAGCTGTGGAAGACCAGATGGTGTCGATCTACCTTGCTGGTAACGGCGACTTTGACTCCGTTCCCGTCGAAGATATTCGTCGGTTCGAATCTGAACTCCTTGAGCACCTCCATTCGAAGCATGCTGGTGTCTTCGAGCAGGTCGAGGGTGGATCCCCACTCAATGACGAATCCAAGGCAGAGCTCTCCTCCGCTGTGGATGAGTTCAAGCAGAACTTCCAGGCCTCCGACGGCAAACCTGTTATCAACGAGCCCGATGTAGACCCAATGGAGCAATCCGAGTTGGGTAAAGAACAAATCAGTGTGTCGCGTAAGTCCTCGGGCAAGTAAGGGCGGTGCGCGCAATGGATAAGAACGAAGGGAGGCGATGAGTGTAAATGGCTACGTTACGTGAACTGCGAGACCGGATTAAGTCCGTTAACTCGACTAAGAAGATCACGAAGGCCCAAGAGCTGATCGCCACTTCGAAGATCACGAAAGCGCAGGCCAGGGTAGCTGCCTCGCAACCGTACGCGGAGGAAATCACCAAGGTCGTCCATCGCTTGTCATCGGCAAGTTCCCTGGACCACCCGATGCTCCGCGAACGCGAAGGCGGAAACCGTGCCGCTATTTTGGTGGTGTCCAGCGACCGAGGAATGTGTGGCGGGTACAACCACAACGTTTTCAAGAAAGTTGCTGAACTACGCGCTTTGTTGGAAAAGCAGGGCTATGAGGTTGTCCTCTATGTCTTCGGCAACAAGGGCCTGACCTACTACCGCTTCCGTGGTGAGGCCCTCGAAGGCGCATGGACCGGATACTCCCAGGACCCCGAGTACGAAGGCACGCACCAGATGCGTCGGCACCTCATCGACGCATTCGTTGCTAGCTCATCGGGCAAAGCAGAGTGGCGCCCCGGGCTCACCGCGCCTGAGGGGGAGAGCGTGCAAGGCTTCGACCAGCTCCACGTCGTGTACACGAAGTTCGAGTCGATGCTGTCTCAGAAGGCCGTCGCACGGCAGATGCTTCCGATGGAAGCCGTCATCGACTATGAGGAAGTAGAGACTGGCGAAGACATGCTGTCTGACCCAGACGATTCCGAAATTAGTGCCAACTACGAATTTGAGCCCGACGCGACCACGTTGCTGTCGGAGCTCCTCCCGCACTACGTGTCTCGTGCTTTGTATGCCTTGCTGCTGGAGTCAGCTGCGTCAGAGTCCGCAGCTCGTCGTACAGCTATGAGTTCGGCGACGGATAACGCAACTGAGCTTGCCACCACGTTGTCTCGTACAGCTAACCAAGCTCGTCAGGCACAAATTACCCAGGAAATTACAGAGATCGTCGGTGGCGCGGGAGCGCTCGACGACAGCGGAGAAAGTGACTAACCAATGACTACAGCTCTTAGTGAGCAGCAGACGGGCCTCAGCGGCCGTGTCGCACGCGTCATCGGCCCGGTTGTCGACGTGGAATTCCCTCGCGGAGAACTACCGGCGCTATTCAACGCGCTGACCGTCGACGTTGATCTAGAGGCCGTCGCCAAGACAATTACCCTCGAGGTTGCCCAGCACCTCGGTGACAACATCGTCCGTGCTGTCTCGATGGCACCGACCGATGGTTTGATCCGCGGTGCCGAAGTGAAAGACACCGGCAAACCGATTTCCGTTCCCGTCGGGGACACCGTCAAGGGACACGTGTTCAACGCCCTCGGTGACTGCCTTGACGAGCCAGGGCTCGGCCGTGACGGCGAGCAATGGTCCATCCACCGTAAGCCACCGGCTTTCGACCAACTCGAAGGTAAGACCGAGATCCTCGAGACCGGTATTAAGGTCATCGACCTTCTCACCCCGTATGTGAAGGGTGGAAAGATTGGTCTGTTCGGTGGTGCTGGTGTCGGCAAGACCGTGCTCATCCAGGAAATGATCACCCGTATTGCCCGCGAGTTCTCCGGTACGTCAGTATTCGCCGGCGTCGGTGAGCGTACTCGTGAGGGCACGGACCTCTTCCTCGAAATGGAAGAGATGGGCGTGCTCCAAGATACGGCCCTCGTGTTCGGCCAGATGGACGAGCCCCCGGGAGTTCGTATGCGTGTGGCTCTCTCCGGGCTGACGATGGCGGAGTACTTCCGTGACGTTCAGCACCAGGACGTGCTGCTCTTCATCGATAACATCTTCCGTTTCAGCCAGGCAGGTTCTGAGGTTTCCACGCTGTTGGGCCGCATGCCTTCTGCTGTGGGTTACCAGCCAACATTGGCTGACGAGATGGGTGAGCTCCAGGAGCGCATTACGTCGACCAAGGGCCGCTCAATTACCTCTCTGCAGGCTGTCTACGTCCCTGCCGACGACTACACCGACCCGGCTCCTGCGACCGTGTTCGCCCACTTGGATGCGACCACAGAGCTCGACCGCTCCATCGCATCGAAGGGTATTTACCCCGCTGTGAACCCGCTGACCTCTACGTCTCGTATCCTCGAGCCTGGAATCGTCGGCGAGGAGCACTACCAAGTTGCGCAGCGAGTCATCAATATCCTTCAGAAGAACAAGGAACTGCAGGATATTATCGCCATTCTTGGTATGGACGAGCTGTCTGAAGAAGACAAGATCACCGTCCAGCGTGCACGTCGTATCGAGCGCTTCCTCGGCCAGAACTTCTTCGTTGCTGAAAAGTTCACCGGCCTGCCAGGCTCCTACGTTCCGCTGAAGGACACCATCGACGCCTTCCGCCGTATTTGCGATGGCGAATACGACGCATACCCCGAGCGCTGCTTCAACGGCCTCGGTGGCTTGGACGACGTCGAAGCCGAATACAAGAAGCTGCAAGAGAAGTAAGGTAGGGACACCATGGCTGAAATTGCCACTGAGTTAGTCTCCGTTGAGCGAGCGCTATGGTCCGGTGCTGCGACGTCTGTCACCGCACAGACCACAGAAGGTGAAATCGGCATACTTCCCGGACACGAACCCATCCTTGGGCAGCTTGTTGAAAACGGTGTGGTCATCATCCGTACCACCGACGGCGAAAAGAAAGTCGCTGCAGTACAGGGCGGGTTCCTGTCCGTCGGCAAGCACAAGGTATCTATTCTGGCGGACCACGCCACGTGGTCATCAGAAGTGGATGTTTCCAGCGCAGAGCAGAGCTACAAAGGCTCCGACACGGATTCGCATGACCGTGCTCAAGCTCAATCCGAGCTCCGAGCAGTCCAGCGTGCGAAAGAAAAGTAGGTCGACTGTATAGCTCTCACCTACGCCCCCGTAGTTTCTAAGGCCAATTCTTAGGAACACGGGGGCTTCGTCGTTTATACTCACCTCAAGGAACGACGTGCATGACGAGCCGTCGCCGGACGTAATGGGAGAGGTGGCCCATGGTTCTCTTCACCGTGACAATGGCGTGTATGGCCATCCTCGTATGGGGAATGGGAGTCGCCATATGGCGATTTTCGTGGATCCGGCCCCGTGGCATACCAGTCTGTACCGCCGTTTATCGTGACGGCCGACGACATCGCTGGCACCACGGGGTCATCATTTTGGGGGAAGACGCCGCAACGCTTTACTTGCTGCGGTCTCTTAAACCGGGGGCAGACTTATCGTGTGAAAGGCACAATATAGAAATTGTTGGCCGACGAGACGTCAAAACGGGGGTATTACGGCTATTAGCTGATCCTCGGATAGTCGAACTTCAAGCGGGGGATGTACGAGTGGATGTAGCCGGGGGACACGCTATGGATATGGCATTGGTGGCGTGGTTGGAATCCGCCCCGAGCACCAGGATTCAGCGGCTCAGTAAACACCCCCGACGGGTTAAAGAACGGGGCCACAGGTTCCACAGGCACAGTTAACGACGGTCGTATCAAGCGTGGCTTGATCGCCTACATCGCTAGACGCAGCGCCTTGCTCGACGCCGTGACGTAATAGGTTCTGAGATAACGCGATTTGGTACTCTCTCGCTCATGCGCCTTGTCATCGCTACGTGTTCCGTCGATTATGTTGGTCGTTTAACCGCCCACTTGCCCAAAGCGACTCGTCTACTCATGGTCAAAGCTGACGGATCAGTGTCAGTCCACGCCGATGACCGGGCCTATAAACCGCTCAATTGGATGACCCCGCCGTGTACGCTCACGGTCCACCCGATTGCTATAGATGATCCCGACACCGACTTTACCGACGGTAGTTCCGTCGGCAATTCTGAAGAACAGGGGACCGACGGCTCAGCTCACACCGCGCATGAAGAGGAGCTTTGGGTCGTCGAGAATAAAAAAGGGGAACAGCTCCGCATTACGGTGCATGACAAGATTTCTGACACGACGTATGACCTGGGGGAGGATCCAGGCCTCACGAAGGATGGTGTGGAAGCGCATCTTCAGGAGCTGTTAGCGCAGCATCCGGAAGCATTGGGGGAGGGCTTTACGCTCGTTCGCCGCGAATATCCGACGCCTATTGGCCCCGTGGATATCTTGACCAGGGATGCTAGCGGGAAGACTGTGGCCGTTGAGGTGAAACGGCGTGGCGGTATCGATGGCGTCGAGCAGCTCACACGGTACGTCGAGTTGCTGAACAGGGATGAAATTTTAGCCCCAGTGCAGGGACTTTTCGCGGCGCAAGAGATCAAACCGCAGGCACGGACGCTCGCGGAGGATCGTGGGTTCACGTGCGTGACCGTCGACTACGACGAGCTGCGTGGTACCCCGTCGCAGGAGCTTCGTCTTTTTTAGCGCGCCAGGGTCCGGCCGGTTTAGCGTGCCAAGGCGGGGCCGCTCGCTCGTCCAGTGAAAACGGGGTCCCAACAAAGGTCCCGCCATCACCGTCGAACCCAACAAAAATGGGGCCCACCAAGGTGGACCCCACAGCGACAGGAAAACTTACTTCCCTGGCTGAGTCAGTTCGAGAAGAACTCCGCCTGCATCCTTCGGGTGAACGAAGTTGATGCGAGCACCAGCGGTTCCGTTCTTCGGCTCGTCATAAAGAAGCCGGGTGCCTTGCTTACGCAGGTGGTCACAGAGAGAGTCGATATCGGTCGTGCGCAGACACATCTGCTGCAAACCCGGGCCCTTCTTGTCAAGGAACTTAGCGATCGTCGACTTCTCGTTCAGCGGAGCCAGAACCTGAATCATTCCCTGCAGCTCCGTGAGGGTCTTCGGGCCAACCATGGCCTCCTGAACACCCTGCTCTTCATTTGTTTCGACGTGGTGGCAGATCCACCCCATGTTCGTGCGGTACCACTCCAGCGTGGCATCCAAGTCAGCTGTGGCGATACCTACGTGATCCAGGCAGTTGACTAGTTCGTGCGGTACTTCGGTGCTGTACTCGTTGTTACTCATGCTTCTATGCTATGCCCCCCGCGGCCAATATTGCTTCTTCGCAGGCGTATTCAGGGGTGTGATTTTGTACGACATTGTCCGCCGAGCTGGACTAGCATCGGGGCCATGATTGTTGCGTTTTCTGTTGCTCCAACTACTTCTACTGACGACGACGGCGGTGTCGCGGATGCGGCTGCTGAGGCAATCCGAGTGGTGCGGGAGTCGGGTCTTCCGAACGAGACAAACGCCATGTTCACGCTGATCGAAGGCGAGTGGGACGAGGTTTTCGACGTCGTCAAGCGAGCAACGGAAGCCGTCAGCTCAGTGAGCTCGAGAACGTCCCTTGTGGTGAAAGCGGATATTCGCCCGGGCTATGACCACCAGCTCACCGAGAAGGTGGACGCGGTGAACCGTCGCCTCGCGTCTCCGTCCGAAAAGTGAATACTGGATGGGCGGAGCATCGTGCCACGTAGGTACAACGCGTCGGCACGGATATGCAGCAGTGCCTGGTCGAGACGTAGCACCGCCCGATAGTATCGCCAAGAATATAGTGACGATGCACAGATAAATTAGACATTCTTACTGAGAGGGGTACAAGACAGTAATGACATCTCCGGGAAAAGGCCCTGAGCGGTTCATAGCTGGTGCAGTTGATCTAGGCGAAGTTAAAGCACGGGCCGAAGCTCGAGCGGAGGCGGAAAAGCAACGCCAGCGCCAAGCGCGCGGGACCGGCAGTACGCCGGGTGGATCCGCTGGCGGTCATGGACCCGGCGGTGCCGGCGTTCCTGGTGACAGCCCGACTAGTGGCACAGCACAAATGACCGTCGATGTTACCGAGGCCAATTTCGAAAATGACGTCCTGAAGCGGTCTCTGCAGGTCCCGGTCATTGTCGCGATCAGTTCGACGCGGTCGCCAGATTCTCAAGACATCGTCCAGAACCTTGAGGCCCTGGCACGGCAGGCGAATTACAAGTGGATCTTTGCCAATGTCAGTGCAGACACAGTTCCTCAGATTGCCCAGGCCTTCGGAGTTCGCGCTATTCCGACAGTCATAGCATTGGCGAATGGCCGCCCGCTTGATGCTCGCGAAGGGCAACAGCCGAAGGAACAATTACAGGGGTGGATCGACCAAATCCTGCAGATAGTCGGCGACAAATTGCCCGGTATTCCCGACGCCGAGAAGGGGTCGACGACCCAGGACGAACAACCGCCGTCAGACCCTCGGTTGGACGCCGCTGAAGAGGCTCTCAATAACGGCGACTTCGATGCTGCGCTCGCCGCCTACGACAAGATTATCGACGCCGAGCCGCACAACGCTGAGGCCAAGGCTGCGCGCGCGAACGTGTCCCTCCTCAAACGAGTGTCGGAGGCGCAGGCATCCGACCACCCGACGTCTGAACCAGAGAAGACCTTCGCCCAGGCCGACCAGTACATGATCTCGTCGAAGGAGGAAGACGCTTTTCGTGTGCTTCTAGACCTCCTGCGGGTATCGGCAGGAGATCAAAAGACCCAGGTTAAAGATCGGTTGATCGAACTGTTCACGCTGTGTGATCCCGCCGACCCGCGCGTAGCCACAGCCAGACGGGAAATGGCGAGCGCCCTGTTCTAAAACCCCAGCCTGGTTGGCCAGCAGACAGGTAGCGATCGTTCCCGCCAGCCCGCCAGCCGTGCTACGTCATCCCCGCCGCTACCCGTCGAAGCGGAAGAACAGGGCACTCATGGCGGGCACGAAGATAGTCGCTGAGGCAGGGTAGCCGTCGTATTCACCACTATTCGCCGTGATCTGCCCCAGGTTTCCGCCACCGGCGCCTTCATAATCGGATGAGTCGGTGTTGAGAACTTCTGTCCACCGTCCAGCATTGGTGAGGCCCAATTGGTACTGGGGATATGTGGTTCCCGAGAAGTTGAATACGCACGCGACGCGCTGCCCGTTCGACCCGTACCGCATGAAGCTCAGCACGCCGCGTTGGGCGTCGCTAGCATTAATCCACGAAAAACCGCTGGGTTCGTTGTCTTGTGTGTAGAGCGCAGGGGTAGCCGAGTAGAGACCGTTAAGGTCCTTGACCAGGCGTGATACGGCTGCGTGGTATTCGCCTTCCCAGCCCTCTTGCTGCCCCCACGGCAGAGACTCGTCGTGATTCCACTCGGTGGTTTGCCCAAAGTCTTGCCCCTGGAACAAGAGTTGCTTGCCGGGGTGCGCCCACATGAACGCTAGATAGGTGCGCAGCCCTGCTGCCTTATTCCATGTATCGCCCGGCATCCGTGACCATAGCGTCCCCTTCCCGTAGACCACTTCATCATGGCTAATGGGAAGAATGAACTTTTCGGACCAGGCGTAGACCAGCGAAAACGTGATATCCCCATGGTGCCAGGGGCGGTAAATGGGGTCGTTGGAGATGTATTCGAGGGTGTCGTGCATCCATCCCATGTTCCACTTGAACGTAAAGCCCAGGCCGCCCTCGTACGTGGGGGCCGTCACCCCTGGCCACGAGGTGGATTCCTCCGCCACGGTCATTGTCCCGGGATAGGCCCTCTCGACGGTAGCGTTCATCTCCTGCAGGAATTGAACGGCATCAAGGTTCTCGCGCCCACCGTACTGGTTGGGGAGCCATTCGCCCTCTTTACGGCTGTAATCCAGGTACAAAATCGAGGCGACGGCGTCGACACGCAGTCCGTCGATGTGGAACTGGTCGACCCAGTACAATGCGTTCGCCACGAGGAAGTTGCGTACCTCCGCTCGTCCGAAGTCGAAGACGTAGGTACCCCAGTCCTTTTGTTCCCCTCGTCGCCAATCGGGGTGCTCGTAGCAGGCGCGGCCGTCGAAGCGGGCTAGTGCCCACTCGTCCTTGGGGAAGTGCCCGGGGACCCAGTCCATGATGACGCCGATACCCGCTTCGTGGAAGGCATCGACAAGGGCGCGGAACTCGTCGGGAGTACCGAAACGCGAAGTGGGGGCGTAATACGAGGTGACTTGGTACCCCCACGACCCCGAGAACGGATATTCGGTGACCGGCATGAATTCCACATGCGTGTATCCTATATCCGAAACATAGGACACCAATTCATCCGCGAGCTCTGTGTAGGAAAGGCCCTTATGCCAGGACTCCAGGTGAACTTCGTAAATAGAAATGGGCGAGTCCTGGAGATTCTTCCGCGTTTTCTCAGCCATCCACTCATCATCGGACCATGAATAATCACTATCAGCCACGATCGACGCCGTAGCCGGCGGCACCTCAGCCCGCCGCGCCATGGGATCGGCTTTATCGATCCGATTCCCATCAGGCGTGGTCACGCAGAATTTGTAGTACGCCCCGGCAGCGACATTGGGGATGAAAACTTCCCAAATTCCCGACGACCCCAGCGAGCGCATGGGGAACTGGTTTTTATTCCACGCGCAAAACGAACCCGTCACTGTCACGCCCTGAGCATTCGGCGCCCACACAGCGAACGACGTACCGTCGACGCTCCCCATCTCGGTCTCGTAATGGCGGACATGAGCACCCAGCACTTCCCACAGGCGCTCGTGGCGTCCCTCGCCGATGAGGTGGATATCCATTTCCCCGAGTGTGGGTAGCCACGTGTACCCGTTAGCAATCGTTATGGTCTCACCATCGGGATACGTGATGTGCAGCCGGTGGTCGGTCGCTCCACCGTGAATGGATGCGGTAAAGAAACCATCACCGTCGTTAACCGCGTCGACAGTCTCGGACGGGGTCTCCACGGTGACTGATTCCGCGCCGGGCCGAAACGCCGTGATGGTCGTCGTTCCGTCGTCGTGGGGGTGTGCCCCAAGAACGGAGTGCGGGTTGTAATGGGTACCTGCAAGTATTCGTGCGCGGTCATTCGGGTCGATAGTTGGCATGGTCTCTCCTCAGGGGGTGGGCGGGTGTACAGGTACCGTCGCTCTAGCAGGTCTTAGCAGGTGTAGCGATACTCGTGGTGAGGAGCAAAGCCGCTGCGGTCGCGATAGTTAGTGGGGATTTCCGGCAATTTAACGATGTGACACACGTTGAAGGTCGGATCGAGGCGCACGTAATTGTCCTCACCCCACGTCCATTGTTGGTCAGTAATAAGGTCGTGAACCTCAACAGTCGAGGGCAGCCCCAGCGACTCCAGGTCAAGGTGAATTGTCGTCTCTTGAACGTTCTCAGAATCTAGATTGACGACGATGGCCAGCGCATTTCCAGTGAGCGGATCAACCTTGGTGTACGCCATGATCTTGTCGTTATCCGACGGCACGAGCCTGAGTGTCCGGAGCTGTTGAAGAGCGGGCTGCTCCCTGCGGATGGTGTTGAGCACCGTCACGAACGGTTCCAGTGATTCACCGCGGAGGCGAGCTCCCTCAAAATCACGTGGCCTGAGCTGGTACTTTTCGCTATCGAGGTATTCTTCGCTGCCCTCTTTGACTGCGACGTGTTCGTAGATCTCGAAACCGGAGTACATGCCCCACGATGGGCTCAGGGTGGTGGCGAGAGCCGCACGGATCGCGAACATTGCCTTTCCGCCGTGCTGAAGGCTTGCATGGAGAATGTCGGGTGTATTCACGAAGAGATTGGGCCGGCAGGCATCGGCCGCATCCCGAATTTCCTCAGCAAATGCTTCCAGTTCTTTTTTCGACGTCTGCCACGTGAAATAGGTGTACGACTGTGAGAAACCAGCTTTTGCCAGGCCATAGAGGATTGGCCGACGGGTAAACGCTTCCGCGAGGAAAACGATGTCGGGGTAGGTCTGGTGGATCGTGGAAATCAGACGTGCCCAAAACGCGGTGGGCTTGGTGTGGGGGTTATCCACACGGAAGATGTGGACCCCGCGTTTGATCCAGAACACCAGGACTCGGTGAATTTCGGCGAATAATCCTTCGGGATCGTTATCGAAATTCAAGGGGTAGATGTCTTGATACTTCTTCGGCGGGTTTTCCGCATAGGCAATAGTGCCGTCGGGAAGAACGGTAAACCATTCGGGGTGAGGCGCAGCCCACGGGTGGTCAGGGGCGCACTGCAACGCGAAATCGAGCGCTACCTCGAGGTTCAGTTCACGAGCACGGGCAACGAACGCGTCAAAATCGTCGAGAGTGCCGAGGTCGGGGTGGACCGCGTCATGGCCACCCTCGGATGATCCGATGGCCCAGGGGGAACCGACGTCATCCGGCGTGGGGTCGAGCGTGTTGTTCTTCCCCTTGCGGTTGATATGGCCGATGGGGTGGATCGGCGGGAGATACACAACGTCAAAGTTCATTCGCGCAATCCGGTCGAGAGACTCGGCGGCGGTCGCAAACGTTCCGTGCACCGGTTCGCCATTTTCCACGCCCCCAGTGGAGCGCGGGAAGAACTCGTACCAGGATCCGACGAGCGCGCGCCGACGCTCCACGTACACCTCGTAGGTGCGGCCGCGCGTCAACAGTTCGCGGAGAGGTGTCCGTCGGAAAATGCTCGTCGTTTCTGCCGACAGTGCCGGGGCAATGCGCGCGCGAATATCGCGATCGGACCGCAATGACGCGGCCACAGACAACAGGTGGGGGCGGTCGGTGACGGAGGCAACGTTGTTGGCGGTGTCCTCCATAATCCGCGCACCGATTTCGAGGTCATTCGCGACCTCCTCAGCGCTTTGACCAGCTTCAACCTTGGCCTCGATGGCGTGCCGCCACGTGCGGTAGGGGTCCGACCACGCGTCGATACGGAACGTCCATGTCCCCGGGCAATCGGGCACGAATATGGCGTTGACCAGGTCGGGATCACCATGTGCCGGCACCATGGGGATGCGCTGAACGGCGGAGGGCCCCGACGCGGAGGTAGGCCCCTTCACGATGGCTGTGGCAGAGACCGCGTCGTGCCCCTCGCGCCACACGACAGCGCTGAGGGGGATGACCTCTCCGACCACTGCCTTGGCGGGTACTTCGCCACTGGATACGCGGGGGCGGACGTCGTCAATGCCGAGTCGTCCAACGGTTCCGAGCCGTCCGGTCACAGGTATCTCCTTTTTGTCGTGCTCCGCACTCGTTCTCTCCAACAGAGTAGAGGACAACCCAGATATCGCGCAGCACAGAACCCCTTTTTGGGCTGATCATTTCCGGCGGCAGTTCGTCGAAAGTGACGACGCTTTGTGCAAAGTGACGGAACGTGTCGTGGGTTAGCCCTAAGATGGTGATGTGACTCGACACGACACTTCTTCCCACACGCACGGTTCCGATGATTCTCAGCCTCACGCGACGGTTCGCTCTCGTGAGGAGCTTGATGCACTTCCGATTGACCCCGACGCTCTTATTTCCCTTGACGACGTGAGCGTCGTTCGGAATGGTTCGACGCTGTTGCAGCCCATGAACTGGGTGGTGAAGCCCGGGCAGCGTTGGGTCATTATCGGCCCGAATGGTGCTGGTAAGACGACGCTGATGAAGGTTGCGGGTGCGGAAACGTATCCGACGACGGGCCGCAGCGTGATCATGGGCGAGGTCTTAGGCAAGACCGATGTGCGGGATGTGCGCACGATGATCGGTATGTCGTCGTCCGCATTGGCCCAGCGTATTCCGGGCCGCGAGCGTGTTCTCGACTTAGTGATCTCCGCCGGATACAACATTCTCGGTCGGTGGCGTGAGCAGTACGACGCCGTCGATAAGGAACAAGCCACGCTCATCCTCGAGGATCTCGGCGCGATGCATTTAGCCGACCGCACCTGGTCGACCCTGTCAGAAGGGGAGCGCAAACGGGTATTAATCGCGCGCTCGTTAATGACCGATCCGGAATTACTTCTTCTCGACGAGCCAGGCGCTGGTCTTGATCTGGGCGGGCGTGAGGATCTCGTCGAGCGACTATCCACACTGGCAGATAACCCTGATGCTCCCGTGATCGTTATGGTTACTCACCACGTGGAAGAAATCCCTCAGGGATTCACCCACGCAATGCTCCTTGACGAGGGCAAACAGGTTGTCGCCGGACCTATCGACGAGGTCCTCACCGGAGAGAATTTAACGAAGACGTTCCATCAGCCGATTACGTTGGATACCGTCGACGGTCGTTTCTTCGCTCACCGAGTGAAATCGTCGCGGCGTCATCGTCGATAATTCCGGTAGTGTTTGAGCTAATCTACGATGCTCACTGAGAACGATGCTCGCAGAAGATGCTCACGGACGAAACTGTGAGATAGCAGTGTGGTGTACAAGTTGTCTGCTTGGCAGAAAGGGAGGGTCATGTTTCTGACACCGACAGGTGAGAGACGTGCCTCTACCGTTCTGTTGCTGCGGGACACGGTGTGGGGGATGGAGGTTTACGTTCAAGAACGCGCTTCCACCATGGTCCACTACCCGGAAATGACCGTTTTCCCTGGTGGCGGAGTTGACCAGCGTGATCTTCCTGGGGATGTTGACGGTGATGGCGTGGATTCGCCGGAGCTTCGGTGGGTTGGTCACGATACATCGTGGTGGGCGCGTCATTTGAAAGTTCCGCGAGACGATGCCCGTGCACTGGTTTGTGCCGCTGTGCGAGAAACATTTGAAGAATCGGGAACTCTGCTGGCCGGCCTGCACGATGGCAATGTTGTGGGCGATACCGACCCCTACATTCCTTTCCGCTCGCGCCTAGAAAGCCACGAGTTGGCGTTCTCTAATTTCCTGGACGACACCGGTCTGTATCTGCGTGCTGACCTGCTGCGACCCTGGGCAAACTGGGTGAGCCCACCCGGGGACACGGCGCGCTATGACACCCACTTCTTTGTGGCCGCGCAGCCGGAAGGCCAGAATACCCATGATGATGCGATAGAGGCCGCGTCGAGCGGGTGGTTTAGGCCGTCAACATTGCTCGATGGCTGGCGTTACCGCAAAATCCGTCTCCTTCCGCCGACGTGGGTGCAGTTGCGTATGTTGGATACATTCCGAACTGTTGATGAAGTGCTGGGGTACGCCTCGGATCTGACTGTTGAACCTGTGACCGGCGCGGTTCGGGATCGTCCCTTTATGGATGAATATTTCACTGTGGAACGCTCCTTCGACACCTACTATGCCCGTGGGTGGGCCTAACGGTGTTATCGCGAGACGACGTTGCGTGGATAACGAGCCATCCGGACGCGTGCGCCGAGGCAGAACCGCTGGAGTTTTCGAAGGCCACTGAATTTGCCGACGGGGCTCGGTTGCGCTCGAAATATGGCCAATATGGTCGTGCTTTGGCTGAGTTAATGATTGCTCGACGGTCGGTGCGGGGTCCTCGACCGGTGGACGCCAAAGTATCTGAGGATGTTGTTGACGAGTGGCTCGTTGACGCGGAGTCCGTTCAGCAGGCAACCGCCCTGGTGATTGCTCAGTACAGGGCGAGGCGGTTGGCGTTGGCGCCGTCGCTGCAGGCAGGCGGGCTGGTGCACGATGTGACATGCTCCATTGGTAGTGAGCTTGCTGCTCTTGCTGGTGAGGGGTTGACTGCGGTCGGGTCTGATATCGATCCCGGCCGTGTGGCGATGGCCCGGCACAATATGGCAGTGCTTGAGAAGGCGGTGTGTGAGAAAGCCGCGCGGGAGGATGCAGGCTCGGGAATAGATGGCGTAGACCCGGCGCGGTTCATTCGCCCGCTGATTATCCGCGCTGATGCCTTGTGTCCAGTGTCGTTTCCGGCTGTTGTTATCGCTGATCCTGCACGGCGTGCTCAAGGCCGACGAATCTCTCAGCCTCAGGATTTAATTCCGCCGCTACCCGGCTTGATCGATATATGGCGTGGTCTGCGGCCTGATAGTTCGCCGGAACTCGTCGTGAAGTGCGCCCCTGGAATCGATTACTCCAGTTGGGATGGGGAAGTAGAGATTATTTCCGTCGTCGGTGCTGTTAAAGAGGCATGTTTGTGGACGCCCGAAATTGCGGCGTCAACGTCGGGTATTCGTGCGCTACTCACGGGCGACGGTCATACGGATGATGATGACAGCGCGGTTCACCAGCGACGGATTACGCGCCGGGCAACTCTGATCCATGCGGATGGATCCGTCGACATGTTTACTGATACGGATCCAGAAGTCCCGCAAACGGCAGATCCTTCGGCGCCGTCGTCGGATGTAGACGAGGCCACGGAAAGCGGAAAGAAAAGCCTGGCCGATCGCTACATCGTCGATCCGGATGGAGCGATTGTTCGGGCGGGATTGGTGCGCCAAGCCGCGTACCGGTGGGGGATGCGTCAGATCGATCCCCATATTGCCTTCTTAACTGGCGATACACCGCCAGCAGGTGTTTTAGCGTGTGAGGTGCTGGATGCTGTGCCACTGTCCAAACTGACGTCGACGATGGCGAAGCGTGCTCCTGAGCAGATCGAAATTCTCGTGCGTGGTGTGGCAGCGAACCCCGATCATGTTCGGGCAAAAATCATGTCTGCCGCGCGGAAACATTCGGGGAAGAAGGTACGCAACCAGCGCAAGAAAGAAGCCTCTGCTCACCGACTGTCTCAAGCGGAGGTGACTGCGGACTCACCGTCGTCTGGGGCGTCAGGTGGTAGTTACACGATCGTGATCACGCAGGTGGGGGATAGGCAGGGGAAGAATTCCTCGGTTGCGTTCATTTGTGGGCCACGTCGAGTCCATTAATAAGGTCCATTGACAACAACGCCAGTAATCCCGGTGAGACCGCGGGAAGCCGACCGGATCACGGGAATGATGTCGGCGCTGTGGTCCACACAAACGGGGGCATTGGTCACGGGTCTAGAGAGTTTGAACACACTTTTGTGTGCTAGGCCACAAAAGTGCGTTAAAGTGGTCTTCAAAACGAGCGAGATATTGATGTGAGGTACGCCGGCGACGACTGCAGCCTCCGGTTTTTCGCCCCGACACCATGAGAAAGGTGAATGAATGTCGAACATTGTCGTGTTAGTTAAGCAAGTACCGGACACCTACTCCGAGCGGCAGCTCACCGAGGACGATTACACCGTTGACCGCGAGAGCACCGATCAGGTTCTCGACGAGATCAATGAAAACGCCGTGGAAGCAGCCCTTCAGCTCAAGGAAGCAGGAGGGGATTACACAGTCACCGCCCTGACCGTCGGCCCTGAAAGTGCCAAGGAAGCACTGCGGAAGGCACTGTCGCTCGGCTGTGACGAAGCTATCCACGTCTGCGATGATGCCCTCGCTGGCTCCGATGTCCTGGGAACTGCATGGACACTGTCGCAGGCCCTCAACTTGGTTGATGACATCGAACTCATTATCTGCGGCAACGAGTCCACCGACGGCAATATGGGAACCGTGCCCGGATTGATCTCGGAATACCGCCAGATCCCTGCGGTGACCGGTCTGCGTTCATTCTCCGTCGAAAATGGTACGGTCACCGGCGAAAGCGCCCGCGAAGAGGGCGTGTACAACCTGGAGGCTCCGACACCGGCCATTATCTCCGTAACTGAGAAGGCCAATGAGCCCCGCTTCGCTGCTTTCAAGGGAATCATGGCCGCAAAGAAGAAGAAGATTCAGCAGGTCGATCTCGAAGATATTGGAGTCGACGCTGCCAACGTCGGATTGGAGAATGCTGCGACGTCCGTGACCGGATACGCACCCAAGCCGGAAAAGTCCGCTGGTGAAATCATTACCGACGAAGGCGATGGTGGAACGAAGTTCGTGGAATTCTTGGCCAACGAAAAGCTCATCTAAACGTGGCATCGAGACCATAACTCACCATCGTTGTTTGTTTACTAACAGGAATATTCGGTCAGTAATGGCCGGTAACGAAAGGACTTTCCCATGACTGATGTACTAGTTCTCGTCGAACATGCTGATGGAGCCTTGTCCAACAACACCAATGAACTGATTACCGCTGGTCGCGTGTTTGGTTCCGTGGGCGCGGTTGTTGTTGGTGCTGAGGGCACAGCAGAAGCCTTGAAGGACGACTTAGCCGCTGCGGGTGCGGAAACCATTTACGCAGCAGAAAATGATTATGCTGCTAACTACTTGGTGACGCCTTCTGTCGACGCCTTGTCTGCCCTGGCAGCTGGCCTCGAAGTACCCGTCATCATTTCGTCCTCCGCGACGGGCAAAGAGATCGGTGGGCGCGTCGGTGCCCGCGTAGCATCCGGTGTTCTCTGCGATGTGACAGAGATTAATGCCGATCACACTGCAGCCAGCTCTATCTTCGGTGGCGATTACACCGTCGAGCTCTCCGTCGGAGGATCTTCCCCGATTTTCCTCCTCCGTCCCGGTTCGGTGGATCCCGAGCCTCAGGCGGCCGCAGGAAATATTGAGCCCGTCGAGATGCCTGAGCCCGGCCCAGTTGCCGTGAAGATCACGTCCTTCTCCCCGGCAGAGGCTGGCGATCGCCCCGAGCTCACCGAAGCGAAGATCGTGGTCTCTGGTGGCCGCGGCGTCGGATCCGCCGACGGGTTCGCCGACGTTATCGAGCCTTTGGCCGATGCTCTCGGCGCTGCAGTGGGTGCTTCCCGTGCCGCCGTCGACTCTGACTACTACCCGGGCAAGTTCCAGGTGGGACAAACGGGTAAGACGGTGTCGCCGGACCTCTATGTTGCGCTCGGTATTTCAGGTGCTATCCAGCACAAGGCAGGTATGCAGACATCCAAGACCATCGTTGCGGTCAACAAGGATGAGGAAGCAGCCATCTTCGAGATCGCCGACTTCGGTATCGTCGGTGACCTGTTCGACGTGGCTCCTCAGGCTACGGAGGCCATTAAAAGCCGCTAGATGACTCAGCACCGCTCGGTGCGTGAGTACTAGATGAAGGCTTGAACGAGCTGTATTACCCTTCGAAGGGTGACTACAGCTCGTTTTTTTATGGATCATGCCGCAACAAGTCCTCTCCGACAGGTTGCCAAAGACGCTATCATGGACTCGTGGGATCTTCTGAACCCCGGGGGCCAGTACGCGTCAGGGCGTGATGCACGCAAAGCTGTGGAAGAAGCCCGCGAGACCATCGCGCGTTTGCTCGGTGCCGAGCCGATCGAGGTCATTTTCACGGCATCCGGAACAGAGGCCGATAACCTCGCTGTGCAGGGGATTTATGCCGAACGTGCCCAAGAAAAGTCGTCGCCACACCGTGTCATCGTCGGATCGGTGGAGCATCCCGCGGTGCTTGAACCGGCCAAAGCGCTGGGTACAGATCCGTCATCCCCGGGGCCAGAAGCTGATGTTATCGAGGTGCCCGTTGATTCCAGCGGTCATTACCGCACCGATTTTCTTGCCGACGTTCTTACCGACGGACCAGCCACACTCATGGCTCTCCAGTGGGCGAACAATGAAACCGGCGCGTTACAACCGGTTGATGCGATCGCATCGCTGGCCGCAGAGCACAACGTCCCGTGGCACGCTGATGGCGTGCAGGCCGTTGGCCACGTTCCCGTGGACTTCCATTCGTCGGGTGCAACGACGATTGCGGCGTCGGCACACAAATTTGGTGGCCCGCGATCAACCGGCCTGTTGTTGTGCGGACGTGCGACGAATCTTCACAAGATTCTGCGTGGCGGCGGGCAGGAAAGGTCCATTCGCCCAGGAACGCTGAATGTTGCCGGTGCGGCGGGGACCGCTGCTGCCTTGACCGAGGCTTGTCGCGAGATGGAGGCCGAACGCGCTCGGCTTTCCGGCCTTCGGGACCGCTTACTGTCCTTCATAAAGCGAGAGATTCCGGATTCGTTAATTCATACGGCGGAGCCAGCGCTGCCGGGGCATGTTCATGTGAGTTTCCCGGGCGCGGAAGGCGATAGCCTCATTATGTTGTTGGATCAAGCGGGTTTCGACGCGTCGACCGGGTCGGCATGTGCGGCTGGCGTGAATCGGGTGAGCCATGTGGTCATGGCGATTGGCGTGGAGCCCGTCGCCGCCCGCGGAACGCTACGGTTTACCTTGGGGCGGACGACGTCGGAAAAGGATGTTGCCGCTCTGGAAGCGGTCCTCCCGAAGATTGTCGAACAGGCGCGTGCTGCCGGGATGGCGTAAATCGGCGGGACGCCGTAAGCCGCGGGATGGCGTAAGTAACTAGCCGGGCCAGTACCTTCGTAAGCAGGGTTGTCCTGGTGAGCACAACTACCTAAAGTGTGTGGCTTAGTTTCGTATTCAACAGATGGGATTGTCATGCGTGTAATGGCAGCAATGAGCGGCGGTGTTGATTCCTCCGTTGCCGCTGCGCGATTGGTCGCCGAGGGGCATGAGGTCATCGGCGTTCATTTAGCTCTAGCTTCGACGCCGACGACGTTGCGCGTCGGTTCGCGCGGGTGCTGTTCGCTGGAAGACTCCGGCGATGCTCGTCGTGTTGCCGATGCGCTGGGAATCCCTTTCTACGTTTGGGACTTTTCCGATCGATTCCGCGAGGACGTCGTCGATCCTTTTATTAATTCGTATGAGATGGGGGAGACGCCCAACCCTTGCCTGCGGTGTAATGAGAAGATCAAATTTCAGGCGCTGCTCGATCGCGGTATCGCGCTGGGGTTTGATGCCGTGGCGACGGGCCATTATGCGCGGTTGAAGGATGGCGAACTCCGCCGGGCCATCGACGATAACAAAGACCAGTCGTATGTCCTGGGGGTTTTGAACGATGAGCAGTTGGCCCATTGTTTATTCCCGCTGGGAGACACCCGCAAGCCTGATATCCGCAAAGAGGCGGAGGCGGCTGGACTCGTGACGGCGTCGAAGCCCGATAGCCATGACATTTGCTTCATCCCGGATGGGAATACGAAGGCGTTCTTGGGCAACCACATCGGTGTCCGGTCGGGTGATCTGAAAGACCAGGATGGCAACGTGATCGGCCATCACGACGGCATCTACGGTTTCACCATCGGGCAGCGCAAGGGCCTCGGCCTACCTGGTCCAGCGCCCGACGGAAAACCCAGGTATGTCACCGATATTGATGCTGACACCGGAACTGTCACCGTCGGCACACGCGATGATCTTCGCGTTGGGCGGTTGTATGCCGATCGTCTCATTCGCCTCGACGAGCATGAAGGATCGACGCAGGAGTGCCAGGTCCAGGTTCGTGCCCATGGCGGTGTTGTCGATGCCACGGTAACTATTGACGACGGTGTGGCAACGATTGATCTCCATTCCCCGCTGACCGGTGTTGCGCGCGGTCAAGCCGCGGTGATTTACCGTCCTGACCCTGATGGCGACATTGTGTTGGGCTCGGGAACGATTTGTGACACGGTGTCGGTCTCTAAGCTGCAACCAACCACCGCGGGCGCGTCTTCGAACAGCTAATATGCTGGCCATGAACCAGAATTCGGGTGGCGCGACGTGGGCGTCGGGGTGGGGAGCCCTGGTAACTCGCGATCCTCGCGAGGCGGCTCGCATTATCGCGGGGGAGGCTGCGCTGCCGTTTATCCCGCAGTTGATTAACCGCGGTGTCGGGTCGTCATTGTCGGGATCGACGTTGTCGCTGTTGTCGTCCTCCTATATTCAGGGGCCACGATCGTGGCAAATGTCGGGCCCGACGGTGGCTTCACGCCGGCGCAATGATGAGATCCATCGCGATATCGATGTGCATGAGGAAGCGTGGGAAGGAGGTTCTGCGCTCTCTAGCCAGGAGATGAAGGTCCAGGTCATGGGCCCATGGTCGCTGGCGGTCGCGACGGAGTTATCGGATGGCCACCGTATTGTGTCGGATAGGTCGGCAGTTCGCGGTTTTCACGACGAGTGGAGCGGCGGTGTTGCCGAGTACCTTTCGGAGATCCACCGTCGCTTTGGCAAGCGTATTGTCCTGCACATGGAGGAACCTTACGTGGGCACGCTCGTCCGGGGACGTATCGCTGGGACCACTGATTGGGACATTATTCCTCCCGTCCACAACGATGTTCTGAGTACTGAGTGGGACAGGACCATCGGGAGCGTGTTCGACGAGCTGGGAGGGGTTACTACCGACGACGCCTCTCATGGTGTTGTTGCTGGTGTTGTGATGTCTTGCGGGGCATCGCTACCGGATGATCTCGAGATGCCAGCGTGGGCAATGCCGCTGATCGGGTTGGATGAACTGGAACGCGCCGTCGCGGATGGGTCGTCGACGCACCACATGCTTGACCGAGTGGGTGAGCTTATCGACGCTGATGGTCGGTCGTTGGGGATCGGCGTGGCGGGCGACAACGGTGCTGCCGATGATGCTGCTGGGATCGTTCGCGGGGCTACTGCCGACGGTGTTGGTGCCAGTGCCGGTGTTGACACTGGTGACCACGATCGCGACCAGGCCATCGTGACAACCGCGTACGCTAGTGAGGATCCCGCCCGTGATCGTGCGGTGCGCATTGCCCGCGTGTGGAAGGCGATGGGGATTAACCCGACTCTCATGGGGGAGCGGGTAAGCATTGTTGAAGGACATGGCCGACGTGGGCGGGAGCAATCCACTGCGGAATCGCTGCGTTTAGCTGACGATGTTCGGGATATGCTCCGCCGCGATAGCGGAGACCTATAGCCTTGGCGGCGGCTGTAGCCGTGACCGCCCTGGCAGCCCGTAATCCCCGCGTTTACTTGGATTGAGTTGGCCGCTGCACAGAACTCTGTGCGGCAGTGATCACAGCCTGGATCGCTGTCACGTACCAATCTTCCACTTCGGTGTTATCTAACGGCTCAACAGCACGAGTGTTCTCGGTTTCCACCGCGGTGTGGTGCTGCATCACGGGGACAGAATCGTGTCCGGAATCGCCATTATCCTCACCAGAGGAACCTGAGGTGACTTCGCGACCATGCGGCCCTTTGGCCCCACCATGGCCATTCATGGGACCACCCATCGCGGTGACACCAGCATTAATAAGCGACTGGATACTCGAGATCAGCTCCGGCTTCAATTCCGCCGGGATATCGGGCAGCTTATCGACCTCACGCGCCAGAGCCTGGGTCAATTTGGCATGCAGACGTCCAATTCGTGCTCGTGCGTCGTCGTCAAGATGAACTCGGGACAGAGCGGATCTCCACGAGTGCCGGGACTCGCGGGCCTCGCGGAAACTGGCGCGGGCGTAGGCCTCGATAGCGTCGAGCGGCCCTGGCGCATCGTCCATCTGGTCGGTGATGACCTGGGCGCGCCGGGGGAAATCCCGAACGACGACGGCCTCGATCATGTCGTCGACATTGTTGTGATACCGGTAGAGGCTTGACCTGCCCATACCGAGGCGCTTAGCAACAGTCCCGACAGTCAGCGGGGTTGCGTTCTGGTCGGTTTGGGATTCTTCGAGGATTTCTTCGACGGCATCGAGGATTTTCTCGGACGTTTGACGCCGGTGTTCAATCACTGACTTCGCTGAAATCCTTGGCATGAGGCTATCCTAACCTTTAATTGTGGTGAGTGAAAGTAGCGGGGAAGAAAAACCCCATCATTGTGTAGCAGCACTACTGTTTCATGTGGGTCACGTGCGTGAACCATCCCGCATGGGCCACGCGGTGGAGAAATCCGTCATCTCTCGGCCTTGTGACGCGAAATAGTCACGCAGATGTATTTGGTAGTCGAAATAAGAAACGGCCTGAAACTCCATCAACTCATCGGATGTTTTCTTCACCAAATCAGGCCACATCCGTGCCATTTTCCACGCCACCCGAGCCGCCGCGAGAGCATCTGCGCTGGCATTGTGGGCATTGTCCAACTGAATTCCATAACGCTTCACCAAGGTCCCCAACTTACGCGGGCCTGTCCGCTGTGGCTCCAACGCCCGGCCCATCACCAGGGGGTCGAACACTAATCCACTGCAGACGAATGATGGCTCCAGGTGCCGCAAAATCGTGAGGTCATAGGCCGCATTGAACACGATGAGCGTCTGCCCACGCTCCCATCCGTCGTAAATCGCACGAATCGTCTTGTGCAAGACATCGTCATGAGGTTCACCATGTTCCCTCGCGTACTCCGTCGAAATCCCATGAATTTGTGACGCTGATTCAGGAATCTCAATGCCCGGGTCGGCGAGTAGCTCGGTGGAATTGGCCGATCCACCATGGATGGACACGAGTGCCGACGTCACAATTCTCGCCTGTAGAGGATTAGTGCCCGTGGTCTCCAGATCGAAGCTGAGCATAGAGGAGGGATCAAAGTGACTCGGCGCGGACGATGGAAGCGGCATAGGCATAGATTAGACGACGGGTCGGACACGGGGATAGGTGTTCGGTCTGCACCGACATTGGCCGTGGTAGCGCCTGTGGTAGCACCTGCGACGTTGTCCACGGCGTGCGCTGGTAGTGGCAGCTGTGATGTGGGCCGGCGGTGAAATCCCTCTATGCTGGGCGTGTGAATAATTCCGGGAATTCCACTGACGTGAGCACCGATCTTCAAGCACAATGGAACTCGCTTGCTGCTGATGTTCGGCACCACCGTGACCTGTACTACAACAGTGAGCCCGTGATCTCGGATGCCGAATTCGATCACCTTTTCAAGACCCTCCAAGACCTGGAAGCAGACCATCCGGAGCTGGCCAAGAATGGTTCACCGACGGAAGAGGTGGGCGCGCCCGTCCCGACCCCTACCGAGACCAGCAGCGCCGAAGTAACTTTCGCCCCGGTACGTCACATCGAGCGGTTGTACAGCCTGGACAATGTTTTTTCGAAGTCCGAGTTGCTGGAGTGGCTGCATAGAACCCCCGCGCCGACGTACTTGACGGAGTTAAAGATCGACGGTTTATCCATCGACCTGGTGTATCGCGACGGCGAACTCGTGTCCGCCGCGACTCGTGGCGACGGTCTCACCGGCGAAGACATCACCCCGAACGCCCGGACGATCTCGGATATCCCCCAAACGATTTCTCCGACGGACGAGTATCCCGTGCCCGAGTTGGTGGAAGTGCGCGGCGAAGTGTTCATTGGTGTCGAAGAATTCGCTGTGATTAACGCCGACCGCGTGGAGCAAGGCCGGAAGCCCTTTGCCAACCCACGCAATGCCGCAGCGGGATCTCTGCGTCAAAAGAACCCCGCGGAAACCGCTAAGCGGAATCTGTCGATGATCTGCCACGGGATCGGAGCACGCGAGGGCTGGGAGCCTTCGACCCAACATGATGCGTACACTGCTTTGGCCGCGTGGGGTTTTCGGGTATCCCCGTACACCAAGCGTGTGACCTCGGCAGATGAGGTCATTGCTCAAATGGAATATTGGGGCGAGCACCGTCACGACGCGACCCACGAAATGGACGGTCTAGTCGTAAAAGTTGATGACCTAGCTGAGCAGGAGGATTTGGGCGAGACCTCGCGCGCTCCCCGGTGGGCTATTGCCTACAAATATCCGCCCGAAGAGGTCGTGACGACGCTGCGCGATATTCGCATCGGCATCGGCCGGACTGGTCGCGCGACGACGTACGCCGTGCTAGATCCCGTCCTGGTGGCTGGCTCAACGGTCGCTCGGGCGACGCTACACAACCCGTCGGAGGTCCACGACAAAGGTGTGTTGATCGGTGATAGAGTCACCATCCGCAAGGCTGGCGAGGTCATTCCCGAAGTGCTGGGCCCGGTGGCAGATGCGCGTGATGGGTCCGAAAAGCCGTTCGTGTTCTCTACTGTCTGCCCTGAGTGTGGCACGCCGTTGGTGCAGGCCAAGGCGGATGACGCCGATTGGAGATGCCCTAATACACAAGGGTGCCCCGGTCAGTTGCTGGCTCGGATGACGTATTTGGCCGGCCGGTCTGCTTTCGATATCGATGCTTTGGGCGTGTCGGGTATCCAGGACCTCATCAGGTCGGGAGCTCTGACTAATGAATCTGAGCTCTTTGACCTCGATGAATCACATCTTCGTTTGACGTCGGTGTTTACCACGAAAGCGGGGAAGATCAACGCGACGGGGAAGGCGTTGCTGAAAAACCTCGAGGAAGCGAAGTCCACCGAGTTATGGCGGGTTATCGTGGCGCTTTCTATTCGTCACGTGGGCCCCACAGCTGCTCGTGCGCTGGCCACGAAATATGGCTCTCTCGAGGCCATTCGCAGCGCGTCCGAGGAGGAGCTAGCTCGAATCGATGGAGTCGGCAGCATCATTGCGGCGTCGTTGTGCTCATGGTTTGCCGTCGATTGGCATATAAAAATTGTCGACGCCTGGGCCGCGGCCGGTGTCCGCATGGAGGATGACAAGCAGCAAGCCCAACCGCAGACCTTGGAGGGCACGACCGTCGTCGTCACGGGTACGTTGGAAGATTTCACGCGTGACTCGGCGAAGGAAGCGATTATTTCGCGGGGAGGTCGCGCAGCGGGGTCGGTCTCCAAGAAAACAAATTATGTTGTCGTCGGGGCGAATGCTGGATCGAAAGAGACGAAAGCGCGGGACCTCGGGTTGCGTATTCTCGACGAGGACGGTTTTAAAGAGCTTTTAGAAACAGGCCGTGTGAGTGACCCTGCTTAAGCAGCAGCTTTCCCTTTGGCCGACTATTCGGTCATGATGCTAACGATGACATAGACGACATGAGATAGACGACATTCAGGAGTAACACATGCCTCCCGCCCAAAACCCCCACCCCTCCAATTCTGATTATTTGAGCTTAGTAGTTCGCGCCCCCGTGTATGACGCCGCGGAGAGAACGCTGCTCGAGCCGATGCCACGGATGTCGCAGCGATTGGGCAATGACGTCTATGTCAAGCGCGAAGACACCCAGCCGGTCCATAGTTTCAAGGTCCGCGGCGCCTACGCTCGCATGGCGGCCCTCACCGATGACGAGAAACGCCGTGGCGTGGTCACGGCCTCGGCGGGTAACCATGCGCAGGGTATTGCTCTATCCGGCAGCATTATGGATGTGTCGGCACTCATCGTTATGCCGACGATGACCCCGCAGATTAAGGTCGATGCCGTCGGGAACTTCGGTGGCGAGGTCCTTCTTTTCGGCGACAACTTCGACGAGGCCAAGGAACGCGCCTCTGAAATTGCCCAATCGGAGGGCCGAGTTTTCGTCCCTCCCTTCGACGATCCACATGTCATCGCTGGTCAGGGGACCATCGGGCTGGAGATCTTCCAGCAAGCGTCGACAGTTGACCGGGTTTTCGTTCCCGTCGGCGGTGGTGGTCTAGCCGCTGGCGTCGCCGTCGTGTTGAAGCAACTGAACCCACGCATCAGCGTTATCGGTGTGGAGCCCGAGGGCTCGGCCTGCTTGACCGCAGCCTTGAAGGCCGGCGAGCCCGTCACATTGGACCGTGTTTCGCTGTATGCGGAAGGTGTGGCAGTCGCCCGCATCGGTGACGAGACCTTCCGTGTATGTCGGGATAATCTCGACGAGGTCATCACGGTTAATTCCGACGAAATCAGTGCTGCCGTCAAAGATATTTTCGACGACACCCGCGCGGTGGCCGAGCCGTCGGGGGCCGTTGCTCTCGCGGGGTTGAAGAAATACGTGACGACCCACGGAGTGCATGGTGAGACACTGGCCCACGTGCTCTCTGGTGCGAACCTGAATTTCCATGGCCTCCGGTACATTTCCGAACGCGCTGAGCTGGGTGAACACGGCGAAGCGCTTCTGGGCGTGACGATTCCGGAGCGTAAAGGCGCGTTCCTCGAGTTCTGCCAGGTTCTCGGCGGCCGGTCTGTGACGGAATTTAACTATCGCGTGGATGACCATGATCGTGCGCGCATCTTCGTGGGTGTTCAGCTCCACGAGGGGGATCAAGAGCGCGACGACATCATCGTGGACTTGCAGGAGCGCTCCTATGATGTCGTCGATTTATCCAGCGACGACGCTGCGAAGGAACATGTCCGCTACATGATTGGCGGGCGAGCACCTAGGCATTTCAACGAGCGCGTGTTCTCCATCCAATTCCCTGAGCACCCTGGTGCCTTGCTCCACTTCCTGAAGGTCCTGGGCACGCACTGGAATATTAGCCTTTTCCACTACCGGAGCCACGGTATGGATTACGGTCGCGTGCTCTGCGGATTCGATGACACGGAGAACCCGGCGGGCGATGGGTCGGATGATGATTTCGACCATCACATGCAAGAACTGGGGTACCAGTTCAAGGAGGTCACGGACTCTATGGCCTACACGTACTTCCTCAAGTCATAGGGCGTTTATCGTAGGCTCCCGGTTCCCGCGCTAGTCCATCATGGCGCTCAGGATGGTGCCGAGCTTGCCGAGGTGTTCAACCTCCCCGGCAAGGAAATCCGGGCCGCCTGGGCGGCCGATGACGAGAACCTCGTCCTCGTCGCTAATCGGTGCGGCCGCTAGCGCTGAATCCATGACCGTCCAGCTCTCGGGCAGCCAATCGTCGTCCTCACGGTCAAGGCATCGGGCCGTCGTCACCGGGGTGGACTGAAGAATGCGCCCATCATCCTCAGGGGCGGCCATGGACGCGGCAAGGCGATGCACGTCGGTCTGTCCGCTCAGTACGATGGCCCACCCCGCCGACATCGTCGTCGGAAGTCCGTCGACAAGAAGTTGGAGAGCTTTGCTTCGGGATGGTGCCTGGGCAATCGATGCCAACATGGCGACCTGACCGGAGCGGTTCACCGAGCCAGAGAACGGGCGGATGGAATCGACCTCGACGCCATCGACCTGTTGAGCTGCGGTAATAAGGGTGTCGGGGAGGGATGTGGGCGGAAGATCGATGACAATATCGTCCACAACGGCACCGTCGGAAAAATTGTGGCTGACGATATCGACGCTGCGGATATCCCCGCCGACTTCGCCGATCGATGCGGCAAGACGGCCTAAGCTGCCGGGAGCATCAGGCAGGAAGACGCGGAGGAGGAACGACATAGAAAACCCTTTATTCGACGGTGCGGTGTGATCATTGCGCTGTGATCAACTAGACAGTGTAGGCGTTCCTCGTGACAAGCGTGGGAACCGGGTGACAGAAATAGACAGATTGGTGCATTTCGGGTTGTTGCACCCCGATGCGCGTGGCGACCGTCGGCGGCCGTCCCCCTAAGGCCACATGAATCCCGGAACCGGCTAAGCTAGGGGAGTCATCATTGTCACACCAGGTGAAGGAACCACTGTGTCTTCTATTTCCCGCGACGAGGTCGCGCACCTTGCGCGCTTGTCTCGGCTCTCTCTCACCGACGACGAGCTGGATGAATTCGCTGACCAGATCGACGGCATTATCGAGCACGTCCAAAAAGTATCGAATGTTGATACCGAGGGCGTTGAGCCGATGAGCCATCCCTCTGATCTTGCCGGTGTTATGCGCGAGGATGAAGTTCATCCGACGTTGACGGCTGAGCAGGCCTTGGATCAGGCCCCGGCTAGCCAGCGTGACCGTTTCGAAGTACCGCGGATTCTGGGGGAGTAAATCATGGAGACCACTTATCGCGTTGCGAACTTCAATGCTGACGATTTTACGACGTACACCGCGGCGGATCTAGCTGAAAAAATCCATTCCGGCGATGTATCCTCGGTGGAAGCGACTCAGGCGCACCTGGACCGTATTTCACAGATCGACGGCGATATCCATGCTTTCCTGCATGTTTCTGCCGACGAAGCTCTCGCAGCTGCCAAGAAGGTTGATGACAGTATCGCCCGTGGTGAGAAGCCGTCATCACCCCTGGCCGGTGTTCCTTTAGCCTTGAAAGACGTCTTTACGACGACGGACGCGCCGACGACGTGTGCGTCGAAAATCCTTGAAGGGTACATGAGCCCGTATGACGCGACGGTGACGAAGCGTTTGCGTGAGGCCGGTATCCCTATCGTCGGAAAGACCAACATGGACGAGTTCGCCATGGGGTCGTCCACGGAAAACTCCGCGTATGGGCCGACCCACAATCCGTGGGATCTTGCCCGGACCCCAGGTGGCTCCGGCGGTGGCTCGGCCGCAGCGTTGGCGTCGGGAATGGCGCCCCTCGCGATCGGTACCGACACCGGTGGATCTATCCGCCAGCCGGCGGCCCTGACCAATACGGTCGGGGTGAAGCCGACCTATGGCACGGTGTCGCGGTATGGCCTCGTTGCGTGTGCGTCGTCGCTTGATCAGGGTGGCCCGACCGGGCGCACAGTCCTGGATACCGCACTGTTGCACGAGGTCATCGCTGGATACGACCCGCATGATTCCACGTCGGTCAACCGCCCCGTTGCGCCGGTGGTTCAGGCCGCCCGCGAGGGTGCGAAGGGGGATCTCTCCGGCCTGAAGGTCGGCGTCGTCAAGCAATTGGCGGGCGATGGCTACCAGGACGGCGTCCTCGAGTCCTATAACGAAGCCGTGGCCACGCTCTCTCGCCTGGGTGCGGAGGTCGTGGATGTGGATTGTCCTCACTTCGACGATGCGTTGAGCGCGTACTACCTCATTCTTCCGTGTGAGGTGAGCTCGAACCTCGCCCGGTTCGACGGCATGCGCTACGGTCTGCGTGTCGGTGATGATGGCCACCACTCGGCCAACGACGTGATGGAGCTGTCCCGTGAAGAGGGCTTTGGTTCTGAGGTCAAGCGACGCATCATCCTGGGAACGTATGCGCTCTCTGTCGGATACTATGACGCCTACTACCTGCAGGCTCAGCGTGTTCGTGCGTTGATTGCCCGCGATTTTGCCAAGGCGTACGAGAAGGTCGATGTGCTGGTCTCTCCGACGACGCCGACCACGGCGTTCAAGTTGGGCACCAAGGTCGATGACCCCATTTCGATGTACCGGTTCGACCTGTGCACGCTGCCGCTGAACCTTGCAGGCTTGTGCGGTATGTCGGTTCCGTCGGGGCTTGCCTCTGATACGAATCTTCCCGTTGGCCTGCAGATTATGGCCCCAGCACACCAGGATGATCGACTGTATCGCGTCGGTGCCGCATATGAGGCTGCTCGCTCGGGAGAGTCACAAGAGTAGGTTAGGGCCTATGTACCACAGTGGAGACGGTTGGGCAATTCAAGCAAACGGTGCGCGGTTCTGGGGAGTCGAAGGAGCAGCGGGTTTGCTGCTTCGAGCGCCGGGGCCTGATGGTCTTCCTATGGTCCTCATGCAATATCGTGCCGAGTGGACATCAATGCCTCTCACCTGGGGTGTACCAGGCGGGGCACGTGATGCGGATGAAACAGTCGAAGAAGCCGCGTTACGTGAAGCCATTGAAGAAGCCGGCCTCAATCCGGACGATGTCACCGTCGTTCAAAAACAAGTGACGACGCGGGTCCCCGTGGATTATGCGGTGCGGAGAGCACCGGCCGAAGATTGGCCGCGTTTACCCTGGTACACCTCGCTGACGGGGAAGCGTTGGGTGGGGCTCATGGACCCCAGTGTGCGCGAGTGGACATATACGACAGTGTCGGCTTTTGCTTCTCATCCGCTTGAGGTGCACAAGAATAATGAATCCATTGAACTGGTGTGGGTGCCGGAATCCGAGATTGAAAGTTTGGATTTAATGGCTCCGTTCCGGAGCTCGTTGCCGATGACGTCGAGTGTCGTTCAGCGTGGCGATGTTTCTCAGCCGACGATGCGCGCTAATGAGTCCGGCGAGGGCGCGCTGTGGGTGGTGCCTCGGTAGCCTCTAGGTAGCCTCGGTGAATAGGTGCGCTGTATGAGGCGGGGTTCGGCAAGATACGGCTAGGGGGCTCGATGTACGACCCCGAGGTTCGTGGCCACCATCTGATTGTGGGCTCGAATTAAGGTTTCGCGATGATCTTTGTGTGCGCGTAACCTGTCTGGATGGACAAGGTGAAGTCTGTGCTGAGGGCACGGCTTTCACCTTAAATAGTTCGCTTTTCGAGTAGTTTCGGGTAGTTCTGGGAAGGCTCAGCGGACATGTGCGCTGACTTTCACGGAACATCAACCCCGAATTCCGTCAGCGTTCACTCTTTTCTTTTGTAGCGATGAGTAGATAAATAGTGGTGGATAATTAAGAGGTAAGGAAGCGTTTTTGACTGGTAACCTCAACGGATCGTCGCACCAAGAGACGACGGCCAACACAGCAGCGAATAACCCTTCAGCCAGCTCGGCTCAGGCGGGACAACCCCAGGGGATGATCCCAGAGAAAGACGCGTGGCGCGCATTAGTGGCGCTCTGCATCGGCTTTTTTATGATCCTTTTGGACCAGACCATTGTGGCAGTGGCAACCCCTGATTTTCAGAGTGCGCTGAACGCCGACTACAGCCAAGTGCTGTGGGTCACGTCGGTGTACCTCCTGACCTACGCAGTCCCACTGCTGGTCACAGGCCGATTAGGAGACCACATCGGGCCGAAGAACGTCTATGTCGCCGGCATGGTCGTCTTCACTCTCTCGTCCCTGGGCTGTGGTTTAGCCCCGGATATTCATTGGCTGATCGCCGCTCGTGCTGTTCAGGGCCTGGGTGCTGCGCTGTTGACACCTCAAACCATGAGCGTGATTAACCGAATCTTCGCCCGTGAGCGTCGCGGCGCGGCCATGGGGTTATGGGGTGCCACCGCCGGAATGGCAGGCTTGGCCGGCCCGGTTCTCGGTGGGTTACTGACCACATGGATCGGTTGGGAATGGATTTTCTTCGTTAACGTCCCGATCGGCGTGGTCTCAGTCATCATGGTGCTCAAGTGGGTGCCACAATTGCCGACGAGAAACCACGGCTACGACTGGGGCGGCATCGTGACCTCTGTCATCGCAGTGTTCTTGCTGGTCTTCGCGCTCCAGGAGGGCGGTAACGTGAACTGGGCTCCGTGGATCTGGATCATGATCGCAGCGTCCGTCGTCGTCTTCGGTATTTTCATCATGATCGAGAAGTGGGGCGCTCAGCGCGGTGTCGAGGTGCTCGTCCCGCTGTCGCTCTTTAAGGACAAGAATTTCTCGGTGGGGAATATTTCGATCACGACGATGGGCTTCGCTGTGGCAGGCCCGATGGTCCCGATCATGATTTACTTCCAGCAGTTCCACCACATGTCGGCCCTGAAAGCCGGCCTGATGATGGTGCCGATGGCTCTGATTTCAGGTTTGCTATCCCCATTTGTCGGCCGTTTGTCAGATACGGTGCCACCCCGTCGGCTATCGCTGACCGGATTTACGTTCATGACGCTGTCCATGCTCTGCTACTTCCTGGTGATGAAGCCGGATACGTCGGTGTGGTGGATGTTTGTACCCATCGCGCTGCAGGGGTTGGGGAACGCGTTCGTGTGGGCGCCCAATTCGACGACCACGATGCGGGACCTCCCGATGGAGAAAACGGGCGCTGGTTCAGGCGTGTACAACACCACGCGCCAAGTGGGTTCGGTGATCGGGTCCGCGACCGTTGCAGCGACGCTCGATGTGTTCATGCAGCATACCGACCCAGTGTCCTCTTTGGGCTGGACGATGATTTTCCCGGCAGCGGTGTTATTGATCGGTTTGGTCGTCGTGACGCAATTCCAAGGAACAACCGCTGCAACGCGCGGAAAGTAGTAGGTGGTCCCGGATAGGCAACACGCTAGCGATCCGGCTAGGGTAGTCACTATGCGTATTGCGACTCTTACCTCCGGTGGTGATTGCCCGGGACTTAACGCGGTGATTCGTGGAATTGTCCGCACCGCGAGTTCTGAATATGGCTCCACCGTGGTCGGCTATGAAGATGGCTGGGTGGGGCTCCTCGAGGATCGCCGAATTCAGCTCTACGACGATGAGGAGATTGACCGGGTTCTCCTCCGGGGTGGAACTATCTTGGGCACGGGCCGTTTACACCCTGACAAATTCCGCGAAGGAATTGAACAGATTAAGGAAAACCTAGAGAACGCGGGGGTCGATGCATTGATCCCCATCGGCGGCGAGGGAACGCTTAAGGGTGCTCTCTGGCTCCATGAAAACGGAATTCCGGTGGTCGGTGTCCCTAAAACCATCGATAACGACGTTAATGCGACGGACTACACCTTCGGTTTCGATACCGCCGTCTCCGTCGCCACGGATGCGATTGACCGTTTGCACACCACCGCAGAGTCGCACAATCGTGTGATGGTCGTGGAGGTCATGGGCCGGCACGTCGGCTGGATTGCCCTCCACGCCGGTATGGCTGGTGGTGCCCACTACACCGTGATCCCCGAAGTTCCGTTCGATATCGACGAGATCTGTAAAGCCATGGAACGTCGTTTCCAGATGGGGGAGAAATACGGAATCGTCGTCGTCGCCGAGGGTGCCCGCCCGAAAGAAGGCACCATGGAACTGAAGACGGGCGGGATCGACCAGTTCGGCCACGAGGTATTCACCGGCGTTGGCCAGCAAGTTGCCGACGCTATCCATGAGCGCCTGGGTCACGATGTCCGTACCACGGTGTTGGGACACATCCAGCGCGGTGGTACGCCGACGGCTTATGATCGCGTTCTTGCCACGCGCTACGGTGTTCACGCTTGCCGCGCTGCTCACGAAGGTAAGTACGGAACCGTCGCTTCCCTCCAGGGAGAGAGTATTGGGCTGGTCAGCCTCCAGGATGCCGTGGGCACGCTGAAGGTTGTTCCGATCGAGCGGTACGAGGCCGCGGCTGCCCTGTTCGGTTAATCATCCGCCCATGACGGCTCCTTCCCGGCGCGGATCCGCTCCGCCGAGGAGGTGCCCGTCGCGAGTTCGGATGATGGCGGATAGTCCACTTGATTGTTCGTCGAGGTTGACGGTGTGCCCTCGACGTGTGAGATCGTCGACCAGTTCCTGAGCCTCTGGCGTGGCTTTTCCGTCATTGCCGATGTCTGGATGCTCACCGCCAATGCCGGTTTCCGGTTTATTTCGGGCCCCAAAATTAGGCAGAGCGACGGCTTGCTGCGGGTCAAGTCCCCAGTCGAGGATGCCGATCAGTGTTTTGATGACAAATTGCGGGATAACCGCTCCACCGGGAGATCCGACGACGGCATAGAGATCTCCCCGCTCACCAGTCTTCGTCATGGTGTACACGATCGTGGGGGACATGGATGACCGTGGCCGTTTCCCGCCCTCAACTCGGTTCGCCTTGAGCTGGCCGTCGTCGTCACGGGGTGTGGCCGCGAAGTCGGTGAGCTGGTTGTTGAGCATGAACCCATCGACCATGTGGAATGAGCCGAATGCCGATTCCACACTTGTTGTCATGCTGGCAGCGTTCCCATAAGAATCGACGACGGAAATGTGGCTAGTTCCGTGTTCGGGTTGATCCTCACCGCGGGCGTGGTCCGTATCGAAAGTTCCGGCTTTCGCTGTTCCCATGGATTTCTCTGGATTGATGTGCGAATACCGCTGCGCCAGGTATTCCGGGTTGAGCAATTTCGTGTAATCGCCGTCGGGGAGGTTCTCAAAAGCGGTGTCGGCAAGGTAGGCGTCGCGGTCCGCGTAGGCGAGGCGCTCCGCTTCAGAAATGATATGGACGGCCTCAGGGGAGGGCACGCCGCCATTGTTGTCGACCTTGAGCGGTTTCATGGCGGATAGATCCGCGTGAGAAAGAATCCCCAGCGTAGCTGCGACTGTGACGCCGCCCGAGGTGGATGGCGGTGCCCCACAGACAATATGGGTGCGGTAGGGGCCGCATAGCGCTTGTTTAACAGTGGGGTTATATTTCGCGAGGTCAGCCGTCGTTAAGGACGATGGTGTTGTCCCGCCATGCTCGCTGCGTGCTCGGGCGACGATGTCGTCGGCTATTTTCCCTGTATAGAGCGCTTGTGGGCCATTGAGCTTGAGGGATGTCAGTGTCGTCGCATAGGCCGGGTTGGTGAGGCGCGTCCCGGTTTTCTTTCCGGTTCCATCGGGGTTGAGGTAATAGGCCGCGGCTTCCGGATCGCGGGCGAGGTCGGCAGCATTGTCCTCAATCGTTGTCGCGAGGCGTGGGCTGATGTCGAAACCATTTTCAGACAGGGTGATGGCAGGTTGGACAAGGTCGCCCCATTGCGTTTTCCCGTGTTGCGCGTGGAGGGTGCCTAAGGCGGCCATGATCCCCGGTACGCCGATTGACCTGCCGGAACGTCGTGCGTCGGGCTCGGGTGCGCGGGTGTCGGTGGCGGATATCTGCGACAGGTAGGTGTCAGGTGCGTTATCGGGCGCGGTTTCGCGGCCATCGATGGCGGTGACAGAGTCGCTCGACGCGTCGTGGTACAGAATGTAGCCACCGCCGCCGATCCCGGACGATTGAGGCTCCACCAGCCCTAACACGAGTTGCGCCGTAACCAACGCATCAGCAGCGGTTCCACCGGCGGCCAACACATCGCGGGCGGCAGTCGTCGAGACAGGGTTCGCGGTGGATACGGAGTATGAATCCGTCTGTACCGCCGTCATGTCCGGGCGGTAGTCGGTATTTGATTCGGGAGCGACGGAAATATCCCGGTTCGGCACCGGGGGTTCAGCGTGCGCTGTTCGTGTGACCGGTGTGTACCCGCTGGCAATAAGCAGAACGAACGTACTCATTAACGACGCCCATAGCCGTCTGTGACGAGGTACTTGTTCTGATTGCATCGCAACCAATACCGGCGACGAGTTGTGTTGGGTTTTCGACGTTTGTCGATGGGGGAGCGGATTCATTCTTTTATACTATGGAGTCGCTGTGACATCCATCATTGTTTTTCATTAATTGTGTGTTACAAATGCGAGCGTTCGTGTTAAATAGCGGTCTTTGTCCCAACGGTCGAGTAACCTTTGCCGGTGGTAGTCGAGCCTTCCCGGCTCTCTGGTGATTTTGTTCCAAGGAGAACCCCTCATGTTCAGAAATACGCTTTCGATCGCTTTAGCTTTTGTGGGGCTGATCGTTGGCGCGGGAACAGCCTCTGGGCAGGAGGGGCTGCAGTTTTTCGTCGCCTTTGGGCGCTGGGGCTTGTGGGGCGTTGTCCTCGCCGCGATCTTGATGAGCATTGCCGGCACCTCCGTCTTTATCCTCGGTAGCTATTACCGAGCTCAAGAGCACAAACGAGTCATCGATAGTTCCGCGACCAAGTTCCTGGCCATCTTCTTGGACATCGGCATTCTGGTCACCCTGTTTTCGCTCGGGTTCGTGATGTTCGCGGGTGCAGGCTCCAACCTCAATCAGCAATATGGCCTGCCGACGTGGGTCGGCGCGACAATTCTCCTGGCCCTCGTCCTGTCGTCAGGCATGTTGGATATCTCTAAAGTCTCGGCCATTATCGGTGCGATTACGCCGTTCATCATTGTCTGTATCACGATTGTCGGGCTGGTGACATTGATCGGAATTCACCCCGACTACAGCCACTTAGATGCGTCCGCAGCCACCATTAATACGAATCTGCCGAATTGGTGGATTTCGGCGCTCAACTACGTGGGCTTCAACCTTATTTGTGGTGTGTCCATGGCCATCGTGATCGGCGGTTCCTATTTTTATCCGCGCCAGGCCGGAATTGGTGGCGGCCTCGGAGGCCTGATTTTCGGGTTCTTGCTGATCGTCATCGCATTTTCGCTGTATGTGAAGGTCGATGATGTTAAAGATGCGGATCTTCCGATGCTTGCTCTCGCATCGAATTTCAACGGCCCGTTCGGGTGGGTCATGTCGATTGTCATTTACGGCATGATCTTCAATACAGCACTGGGCGTTTTCTACGCTCTGGCCCGTCGGTTGACTGCAAACCATGAGGAACGCTTCCGCCCGACGCTCGTTGTGACAGCTCTGGTCGCTTTCGTGATCAGTTTCTTTGGGTTCAAAACGCTGGTGTCGAATGTCTATCCAATCTTGGGATATGTCGGTGTCGTCCTCATGATCGTGTTGGTCTATTCGTGGAGGAAATCGCGGATCCAGATTCAGGAAGAGGGGGACCGACGTCGGAAGCTCCATGAGTTGGCTGAGCGAAAGTTGGACCCCACCAAGCGGTTCACCTCTAAACAGAAGCGCCAGCTCCGGCACCTCATCGGCGAGTCGAATATTGATGACGATGTGTTGCGCGACATCCTCGACCGCAACGACGTGTAGGCGTTCGGCTCTGTTGTCCCTTTACAAGTTGTTGAACACTCTGGCGCTACACTGTTGGTTATGACTTCTCCCGCTCAGTCGATTCAGGATTATTCCGACGATGTTATGGACTATGACGACGTAGTCGCGCAGTTTGATCCCGTTATGGGAATGGAAATTCACGTTGAGCTCGCGACGAAATCGAAGATGTTTTCGTCGTCCTCGGTTGAGTTCGGTGACGCCCCTAATTCCCACGCCGACCCGTGCTGTTTAGGTTTGCCGGGTGCTCTGCCCGTGGTGAACAAGAAGGGCGTCGAATGGGCAATCAAAATTGGTTTAGCCCTCAATTGCTCTATCGCCGAGCGGTCGCGGTTTGCGCGAAAGAATTACTTCTACCCGGATCAGCCGAAGAATTACCAGATTAGCCAGTACGACGAGCCCATCGCATACGACGGCTATTTGGATGTTCAGCTCGACGATGGCTCGATATTCCGCGTGGAGATTGAGCGCGCCCACATGGAGGAAGACACCTGTAAATTGACCCACATCGGTGGGCAGGGTGGTCGCATTGCTGGCGCAACAAAATCTCTTGTCGACGCTAACCGCGCTGGTGTGCCGCTGATCGAGATCGTGACTAAGCCCATCGTGGGTGCAGGCGACCGTGCGCCGGAAGTGGCTCGTGCTTATGTCACAGCCGTGCGCGATCTGATGAAAGCCCTCAAGGTTTCGGACGCCCGCATGGACCAGGGCTCGATGCGTGTTGACTCGAACCTGTCTTTGCGGCCGATCGGTACGGAAGAGTTCGGCACCCGCACGGAGACAAAGAACATCAATTCGCTGCGTTCAGTGGAACAGGCTGTGCGGTTTGAGATGCAGCGTCAGGCTCAGTGCCTGAAGCACGGCGTCGAGATCGTCCAGGAGACACGGCACTACCAGGAGACCGACGGCACGACGTCGAAGGGCCGTCCGAAGGAAACGATGGCGGATTACCGCTACTTCAACGATCCTGATCTACCGCCCGTCGTCGCTCCATCTGAGTGGGTGGAGGAAATCCGTGCGACGCTGCCCGAGCTTCCGTGGGTACGTCGTGCCCGGATTCAGAAGGAATGGAAGCTTTCAGACGAGGAGCTTCGCGACCTCGTGAACGCTGGCGCCTTGGATCTCGTGGCTGACACGGTCGAAGCCGGCGCTACGCCAGCTGAGGCTCGCTCGTGGTGGGTGTCCTATCTTGCGCAAAAGGCGAATGAGCAGGAAGTCGAGCTGGATGCGCTGCCCATTAGCCCTCGTCAGGTTGCTCGCGTGGCGAAACTCGTCGCCGATGGGAAGCTGACCAATAAGCTGGCCCGTTCCGCCATCGATGGCGTCCTTGCCGGCGAAGGTAAGGAGAACGTTGACGAGCCCGAGAGCGCGGACGTCGTCGACAATGTTGTGAAGGATCGTGGGCTTGAAGTGGTCCGCGATGACGGTGCCCTTGAGAAGGCTGTCGACGACGCGTTGGCGGCTAACCCGGACATTGTCGAGAAGATTAAGAGTGGCAAGACGAAAGCAGCGGGCGCTATCGTCGGTGCAGTGATGAAGGCTACGCGTGGCAAGGCTGATCCGGCTCGTGTTCAGCAGCTTATCGTGGAGAAATGCAGTTAAGGCGTTGCGCTAACTATTAGTTGCGGTGCCTCGGCCGGTATGATTCCTCAATAGAAAGCTAATCAACCCTTTCTTGAGGATTCGATGTTCAAAAGAACAATTGCTGTTGCTATGTCGGTTGTCGGCCTTATCGTCGGCGCCGGCTTTTCATCTGGTCAGGAAGTACTCCAGTATTTCGTGGCCTTCGGGAAAATGGGGATTTGGGGGGCCGTTATCGTAGCGGTCTTGATGTCCGCTGCTGGAATGATCGTGTTGCAGCTGGGAAGCTATTTCCAAGCTGATGAACACGCCGGAGTATTACGGACCATAGGCACGAAAACGGTCTCGTGGATCCTGGATATCGGCATTGTCTTCACACTGTTTTCCGTGGGCTTCGTCATGCTGGCCGGGGGCGGATCCAACCTCAACCAGCAGTTCGGAATTCCATCGTGGGTGGGGTCGGCGATTCTGCTGGTTCTCGTGTTGGCTGCGGGGATGCTTGATGCCGATCGCGTCAGCACAGTGATCGGAGCCATCACGCCGTTCATCGTGGTTGCCCTTGTTGGTGCGGCAATATGGGCATATACCCACACCGACGGAAGCTTGTCGAGCCTCGAACCGCTCACCCAGAACGTCGATACCAACCTTCCGAACTGGTGGATCAGCGCCCTGAACTACGCGGGACTTGTCCTCATGGTTAACGTGGCGATGGCCATCGTTATTGGTGGCTCTCATCTCTACCCACGCGAAGCCGGCCTCGGTGGGCTCGTGGGAGGCATCACGTTCGGTGTGCTGCTCATCATCAGCACCCTGTCGCTCTTCCTGAAGATCAAAACCGTTCAGGGGTCCGATCTGCCCATGCTGACGCTGGTCGACGACATTCACCCAGCCTTAGGCGTGGTCATGTCCTTGATCATTTACGGGATGATCTTTAACACCTGCCTGGGCCTGTTCTATTCCTTGGGTCGTCGCCTGACTGCACATCACCCGGAGAAATTCCGGATTGTCTTTACGGTCGTCACCGTGATTGGCTTTGCCGTCAGCTTCTTCGGATTCAAAACGTTGCTGTCCAGCGTGTACCCGATCATGGGGTACGTCGGGTTCGTATTGATCGCGTTGCTGTTCATTGCCTGGTTCCGGGGACGGACTGCGATGCACGACGAAGGTGGCCGTCGCCAAGAAGCGCGTGAACTTGCCGAGCGCAAGCTCGATCCGAATGTGCGGTTTACGTCGAAGCAGGCTCGTCGGCTCCGGCACCTGATCGGGGACTCGAACCTGGATGATGACGAACTCCGGAAACTTATCCGCGACGACGTGACGAGTGATACCAAGACTGATGAGGCTCCTGAACCCGAAGAGATCGATGAGCCGGATGCAGATGCTAAAGACAGCGCCGGGGGAGACACTGGCTCAAGTTCCACGGTGTCAAGCACCCCGGTGAAGTAATGACCCCGGGAATAGCAATCGATCGTTAAATTCGGAATAGATAGAAAGTTAGATCAGTGGTTAAACGCACAATAAGTATTGCGTTGTCCTTTGTTGGATTAATTGTTGGTGCAGGTTTCGCGTCGGGCCAGGAGATCCAACAATATTTCGTGTCCTACGGAACGTGGGGAATTCTGGGTGCGATTCTTGCCGCGGTCATTATGGCGGCAACGGGGTACACAGTGCTCCAACTGGGCAGCTATTACATGGCTGATGAGCACAATGAAGTATTGTCCGGCTCATTGCCTACCTGGGTATCGAAATTTCTCGATCTCGCTATTATTGCCACCCTATTTTGTATTGGTTTCGTGATGTTCGCAGGTGCGGGGGAGAACCTTAAACAGCAGCTGGGGTGGCCAGTGTGGGTCGGTTCGGTCATCATGCTGGTGCTCGTTTTAGCGGCCGGCATGTTGGACGTTGATAAAGTTTCAGCCGTCATTGGTGGCATTACACCATTTATCATCGTTTTCGTTGTGGCTGCATCGATCTATTCCTTCGTTGATCGCAGCGATTCATGGGGTCATCTCAGTGAGGTAGCCTCATCAATCCCCAATAGCTTCCCGAACTTCGCATTGTCGAGTCTGAACTATGTGGGCCTGTCATTAATTCTTTCGGTCTCCATGGCCATTGTTATTGGCGGTTCACACCTGTACCCGCGTGAGGCGGGCTGGGGAGGCTTCTTCGGTGGCCTTACCTTCGGGATTTTGCTCACCATTTCCGCAGTTGCTTTATTGTGCTCCACGGCAACTGTTAAAGATGACGCATTACCCATGCTTTCCCTGGTGAATAACATCAACGGCGGCCTTGGTTGGGTCATGGCTGTGGTTATTTACGGCATGATCTTTAATACCGCCATCGGAATGTTTTACTCATTAGGTCGACGGCTATCGGCCAAGCGTCCCGATAAATTCCGCATTATTTTCATCACTGCGACATTGGCGGGCTTTGTTTTGAGCTTCCTGGGGTTCAAGTCCCTAATTGCGACGGTATATCCGGCCTTAGGCTATTTGGGTGTTTTCCTGATTATCGTGTTGTTGATTGCCTGGTTCCGCGGACATTCCCGCATCGAGGACGAGGCCGAACGTCGTGATCGAATTAGCGAATTAGTCGAGCGACGTGACAATCCGAAGAAGCGCTTTACGTCAAAGCAGCGTCGGCAACTACGCCACCTTGTCAGGGCGTCAAATATTGAAAATGCCGAGCTGCGGGAAGCGGTCAGGAAAGAGCTCGATGAGGAGTCAGATGATGACTCACACGACGCCTCTTCGGATGAAAAACCGTCGGGTGATGGGGGATCATCTGCACAGGGCGATTCATCCGTCTCTGAGGCTGAAACGCATGGTGCGGTCTCCGGCAGTGAATCGAGTGATAACTCCGGTGGGCGTTCGGAAAGTGTGCCAGCGTCGACGTCGGATTAGGTGACAACGGGGACTCTTGTGAGTCCCATTATCCCTGGTCGCGAGGATATTAGTCGACACACCACGTAAATTATCTGCGTTGTGTCACTGTTCACCTTTAAAGTGGGGGTTATGTTCGGAAGAAAGTCCCGCAATAAACCTAATGACCCCACAGCTGATACCTCTATTCCCGCCCGCGAATCCCGCGACGAGATCGATGCGCCTACATCGGATACGTCCACATCGACGGGGAATAACGCCGATGCCGTGCGAGGGAACGCATCGGCAGAAGGGCAGTCCCACGAGGTGAAGGAAAAGTCCGGACCGTCATTGTCTTATGGTGCGATAGACCATCGTGGGCTGGATCCCTGGGATAAGAAGTCACGCGGGGCCTCCGACGCAAGTGGCTCGCGCGATTTAGACGATCTTCACGCAATGGATGATTTAGACGACATTCCGACGGTTGCCGGATCACGGCCGGTCAAGCCCGCTAGTTCGGCTAGCTCTGCTAGCTCTGCAGCGTCAGAGGATCGTTCGGGCCATGATGATCCCAGGGCCGATCACGTAGGTGATCGCGGGGCCAGTGAATCTGAGCGCGACGCGACCCATGACGTGCCTCACCACGTCTCTAGTGGTGATGCACAACCTGAAGCGCGACCTGATGAAGATTTTGCAGCTGACGAACTCACGGTGGTTGAGCAGCGCCCGCAGGGTCGGCGTGACATTTATTCCTTGACGGGGCGGGCTGCACCACAGGTGATTACGCCTCGTGAGCAGCCTCAGGAACCGGAAAACCACGACCCATTATTTGATCAGCCTGAGGACATCCCAGGTGCGCAGTCAACGTCGGACGAGGATGCCGTCTTCGCTAACGCTCCTGTGTCAGATTTAGACATGGCCACCATGGATGAGGAAGAACCTGCATCGGCAAGCCGGACCTCGGTTTCGGCCGATAGGCGTGCATCGTCGGAACCCACGCCACGCTACGGGACTCACGACACATACGTCGATCGATCTGATGAGCAGATCAACGAGACACGCGTCGATATGCCGACGTCAGGTGCTTATGACCGCGACCACGTCGATAGGGTCCACTATGCCGACGATTGCCAGAATGACAGGGCGGCTGCCGGCGTGATGGCGAGTGACGGTGCCGCTGGTGAATACGGGGATGACGCTGTCCCACGGGGGGAGGACGACCGCCCCATTGATAGCACTGGTGACGTCGACGTCGATGATGAGATCTATGAGGATGAGGACCCACGTCGCGGAACCACCGACTTCGGGCTCTTCCTCATTCGCCTGGCTCTGGGCGCGATGCTGCTGTTCTACGGTGTCCGAACTCTCTTCGAGCTAGGAGGCAGCTCTGGCGTCGATGGTCTGCACAATGACTTCTACTTTATGAAGGGAAATGAGCTACTCGCCTGGGCTGTGCCCATCATCGAAACTGCCGCCGGGGCGTTCCTCGTGTTGGGCGTGTTTGCCCCGCTCGGTGCCTGCATGGCGGTTGCGGTATCGAGCTTTATGGCGATGTACTCGATTGACCTTCAGCCGGGCGCATTCTCACCGTTCAATTTGGCTCCGCACGTACAGGTGTGGTTGTTGCTCACCGCGCTATCCATAGGCGTAGCGTTTAGCGGTCCCGGAAAGTGGGGAGTGGACGCCACTCGCGGTTGGGCCCGACGCCCGCTAGGGAGCGGTTGGTTCAGCACGATCATTGGGTTGCTCGCGGGAGCAGCGGTGTGGGTCGTCGTCGCCCAGTCAAACCCATTCAACTAACCCAAATAAGTCGGCTCCTCACGCGTTCAACCCTGGCGGTTGAGCCCGGAGGGACCGTGGAGGTTCTGCGCAAGAGCGAACCGAAACCGGTAACTACCGCCGGTCGTTGACTTTCCGAACCGCACCAGTATCAGCGCTGGTAGCCATCGATGCGTACGCCTGGAGCGCCTTGCTCACCCGACGCTGACGGTTCAGCGGGCGCCACGGGTGCTCAGAGACATTCATCTTCTCCCGACGCTCCGCCAACACATCCTCAGGTACGTCAAGAGTGAGCTGGCGCTTGTGGACGTCGATAGTAACGGTGTCACCGTCGTGAATAAGACCAATCAGCCCACCATGTGCCGCCTCGGGTGAAATGTGCCCAACGGAAATTCCCGACGAGCCGCCAGAGAAACGCCCATCCGTGATCAGCGCGCACTGAGTTCCCAGGCCAGCGCCCTTCAAGAACGCAGTGGGGTGCAGCATTTCTTGCATCCCCGGGCCACCGGCGGGACCCTCATACCGAATGACGACGACCTCGCCCGGCTTGATCTGCTTGTTCAAAATGGCGTTAACGGCATCCTCTTGGGATTCCAACACGTGAGCAGGCCCAGAGAAGTGCCACAGCGACTCATCAATTCCGGCAGCCTTAATGACGGCTCCATCCTCAGCGAGGTTCCCGCGCAAAATAACCAGCCCGCCATCAGCGGTGTACGCGTGATCAACGTCGCGGATGCACCCGTTTTCGGAGTCCGTGTCAAGCTCGTCCCACTTATTATCCGTCGAGAAGGGGACCGTTGTTCGCACGCCACCAGGGGCAGCGTGGAACAAATCCAACGCAATCTGTGTCGGGTTATCTGTACGGATATCCCAGGTCGCTAACCAGTCCGACAGAGATTGCGCATGAACCGCGTGGACATCGTCGTGAAGTAGACCCGCGCGATTGAGCTCACCGAGGATCGCGGGAATCCCGCCCGCACGATGGACGTCTTCCATGTGGTAATTGGAGTTCGGCGCGACCTTAGAGAGACAAGGAACTTCCCTGGACAGGCGATCGATATCGGCCAGATCAAAATCGATGTCGCCCTCTTGCGCTGCAGCAAGAATGTGCAGAACAGTGTTCGTCGATCCACCCATGGCCATATCAAGGGTCATGGCGTTATCAAAAGCATGCTTATTCGCGACGTTGCGGGGGAGGACACTATCGTCATCGTGGTTGTAATAACGCTGGCACATGTCCACGATCGTCCGGCCCGCGTTCTCAAAGAGTGCGCGTCGGGCTGCGTGGGTGGCCAGCGTGGAGCCGTTACCGGGGAGTGACAGCCCGAGCGCCTCCGTCAAACTATTCATAGAGTTCGCGGTGAACATTCCTGAACACGAGCCACAAGTCGGGCATGCCGAATTCTCGACGATAGAGAGCCCGCGGTCGTCGACACTATCGTTTGCCGACGCCGAAATCGCTGTAATGAGGTCCGTCGGAGTATGCGCAACCCCATCGACGACGACGGCTTTCCCCGCCTCCATGGGGCCACCGGACACGAAGATGGCGGGAATGTTGAGCCGCATGGCCGCATTGAGCATTCCCGGCGTGATCTTGTCACAGTTGGAAATGCAGACAATCGCGTCCGCGGCGTGCGCATTGACCATATATTCGACGGAATCGGAGATGATTTCGCGGGACGGGAGTGAGTAGAGCATTCCACCATGGCCCATGGCGATTCCATCATCGACGGCAATAGTGTTGAACTCTCGCGGAACGCCGCCGGCTTCACGGATGGCACCAGCGACAATGTCCCCGACGTCCTTGAGATGCACGTGGCCGGGAACGAACTGCGTGTAGGAGTTCGCGATGGCGATGATGGGCTTGTTAAAGTCACCATCTTTTAAGCCGGCGGCTCGCCATAGCGCGCGAGCTCCAGCGGCGTTGCGGCCTTGGGTAGTGACCGACGATCGTAGGGGGATCATGGGGGTTGGCTCCTCAACAGTGTGATTTCTGGAATGGTCGGGCGCCGCTGCTAATCCTGGTCAGGTTTTTCCGGTGTGTCTGACTGGTCGCGGTGGCTTGTCTCCGAGGTTTCGTCGGATGTGGAGTGCTGGGCTGCGCGTCGTCGTTCCATCTCGGCGGCGATGAGTTTGGCATTGTGCTCCCTCGTCGCCTCCTCGCGGGTTTTAACGACGGCGTACCCGTCGCGATTGACGATGGTCAACTCGTCATCATCGCGGTTTCGCCCCGGCGTAACAGGGTCAGGGATGAGTCCGCCGGAGGCCTTGGCAAGTTTCGGAAGGTTATTAAACGTCACTCCGGGTAATGCGATGGTATTGCGCTTTTGCCTGGGTCGGCTGGTGCGTCCGTGCTCCGCAGCCTGATCACTCGTCCCTCGATCCGGCCCATTCGGCACGGCATAGGCTCGCCCACCACGGCTGAACTGGATACCGGAGAAGTCATCCCAGGATAGTGTTCGGCTGGAACGGAAAAGATACCGTGCGGTAATACCCGTCGGTGAGATCTCAGTACGAGCACGGAGAACCCACACGGCGAAGAGGATAGGAAAGTTTAGCACCCAGAAAAGGTAGGCGGGTTTATAGCCTACGAAAATGAGGAAGATCAGGAACATGACGATCGCCCCGATGAGGTTCATTCTGTCGGGACGGATTGTCGTCGTTGTCCTGATCTTTTCTTTCTGTGTGCGGGGTGAGGATGCCGCAGGGCGAGATGCCTGTCGGCCCGCACCCTGACTTGGTCGTGCGTGGTGTGGGCGTGGGTGAGAGCCTGGGGTGTGCTCGCCGGACGGAGTCGAACTCATGGGGCCATTGTAGATGCTGTGTTGTTGTCACCTTGACCGTGGCTCAGATTCATCTGGCCGGAGTTGTCATTCCCACTGTTGGAGTTGCCGGACCCTGAGCCCCGGTTGCTGGAGTCAGTGTCCTGTTGGTTGGCCCCTCCGTTATCGGAGTTGTCCCCATTGGAATTGGATCCCGCATTCCCGTTATTGCCGGAATTTTGGTTTCCATTCGTGGAATTCTGCTGGTTCCGGTTGTTCTCCGTATTCGTGGCGGTCGTCGTGGGCTGTGTGCGATTCGGCGTTGTCGTTGGAGTGTTGCTGCCGTTCTCGCTATTGCTATCCCGCTCCGTGGTCGGATTCTCAGAATGAGTATTTGACTCCGGCGTCGTGGGAGCCGAGCTCTCCGACTTGTCGTCCGACTCCTTTTTGTCGGAATGCGATTGGAATGACGAGGGGGCCAGGACTCCAGAACCACGGTCACCACCGTCATAGGTGAGCCCTTGAAGGATCACCAAGGTGATGAGAACCAGCACGATGGCCGTCGTTGACGCGCGGCAGCGTCCGCCGATCGAGAAGAGGCGTTGGATCCTTCGATCATACGAAATCTTCCTGAACAGACCATTTTGCTGGGCATCTTCCGCTTCTTTTTCTAGCGACGTACGCGTGTCTTCTGCCGTCTTCGACGTTGTTGCGTCTGAAGCATCGGCGCTGCTGGTACCCCGGTCGGTCGGGTTAACCCCATGATCGGAGGCCTGGGCAGCACTTTCGGCAGCTGCCGTGTCGTCCTCAGCTGAAAAGACTCGCGTTTCCGCCGTTGAGCCTGATCCGGAGCCTGATGCCGAGGGGAAGACGACGGTTTCCGAATCGCTGGCGGTGCCACTGCCATTGCCACCGGCATTAGGTCCGACACCAGACATGGTCTCTGACGAAGTAGCCCCTTGCGCATCCGACGACGTTGGCCGGCCTTCGAATTCGTCTTCTTCGTGTTGCAGTGTCGCAGCCCACCGTCGTGTTGTATCCAACGCCTGAGTGTCGTTGCCGCTGGTCGCCTTGTCTGTGCCGGAAGTTGTCGACGCGTGTGCACCGTCGCCACTGCGTCCACCGTGGTGCCCGTCGTCACGCCCATCACCATGCGCATCGTGCGACTCTCCCGAAGACCGAGTGAGTCCCGGCAAGCTCTCAATGGTCGACCGGGAATACGATGCCCACATCTCATCCATGACAGCTGACCGAAGAGCACGTTCAACAGTCCACTGCTGTCCCGGCTCGACGCGGATAAGGACGCGGTACTGGATGCTCCACGGAACGCCCGCCGATGTCGGCGGAATCAGATCCAGCGCAGGCAGGATGCTCACGGCATCGGCGTCGTCGCTCACGAGGCGCGCGATCTCAGGTTTAGCCAGAGTGCGGTTCACGCAGCCGTCGAAGAGCGTGTTCAAGTCCTCAGTATTGTCACCTGCGGTAAGTGGAACAGGGATATCGATCTGAGCCTTCGCCCACCCGGAAGAAGCGTTAACAGCCACCAGCGGTACCGAGTTAGGTACCACGGCCTCTTGGCCATTGATCGTCCGCACCGTGGTCGACCGCAAGGTAATAGCCGTCACTGTTCCCTCGACCGGGGCGTCCTTATTTTGAAGGATGACCCAGTCGCCGACGCCATACTGTCGCTCGGTAATGATGAAGAATCCGGCGAGGAAGTCGGCGATGATTTTCTGCGCACCAAACGCAACCGCGGCAGAAACAACGGTTGCGGGAACGGCCGCGCCTGTCGTCGAGAATCCGAAATCTTTAAGGATCCGGATGGCGACGAAGAAGAAGGCGATGGCCTCAGCGATGTAGACCAGTGCGCCGAGGATAGCTAGCCGGCCTTTGTAGCCTTCGGTGTCGGCGATCTCTCCGCGCCGTTCTTCGTGCTCGTTCATCTTGATCGTCGCCCATCGGACCACGAGTCGGCCGATGCGCGGTATGAGTATGGCGATACAGATCAAGATGGCAAGGGATAGACCGGTGTTGGCCACCCACTCCCACATGGAAGTCAAATAGAACTTGAACGGCATAGACTTAAACTTAGTCACGAGATTGTGCGGTTGGCCACGATGTGAATGATCTTTTCACAGATCTCCGTGAATATTCTCAGTTAACTATCAGCACGGAGATAGTAGAGGAGTGGACGTTCGGTCTCGTGTGGCTCGCCGTCCTCCCGTTTTCGGGCGCGTTCCTTACCATTCGGGGGTGATAGTGCGCCATTATCGGGCAATTCCGGTGATTTCTCGCGGTCCTAGTTGGTCTGACGTGTCTGTGCCCTTATAGTTCTAAGTATGACGAGCGCAACGATGACCACCATCATTCTTGTAGTACCGAGAGGGCGTTAGCTTTCCTGGTTACTCGTCACCGCCCTTTCGCACCACGCGAGAAGGGCTTTTTTCATATCCGATGCTTTATCGGAACTCGCGACGATGGCGCTACCACGCCCATCCGTCGGGAATAACGTTCCGCTGAGGCTGATACCCCTGATCACACAGTGAGGAGAGCACAAACCCGTGAACGCCCCCTCTCAACCGCCCACTCCGGCGACGGTTGCGGCTTCAACTGTGGCAACGCAGTCGGGAGCACCCAACAAACCCACTCAGAAACCCCGAAAAGAGAAGCTCACCGGCGCAGAGCTTATTGTCCGTACCCTCGAGGTATTGGGTACCCGGACTGTTTTCGGTCTTCCGGGTGGCGCTGTTCTTCCCCTCTACGAGGCCCTTTACGAATCGACCACTCTCAATCACATTCTGGTGCGCCACGAGCAGGGTGCTGGCCACGCCGCAACCGGTTATGCCCAAGCAACCGGCGAAGTTGGCGTGTGCATTGCGACTTCAGGACCCGGCGCGACAAACCTTGTGACGCCGCTGGCCGATGCCAACATTGACTCTGTTCCGGTCGTCGCGATTACTGGGCAGGTGGGGCTGCGCTTATTGGGAACCGACGCGTTCCAGGAAGCTGATATTTGCGGGGTGACCCTCCCCGTCACGAAGCACAACTTCATGGTGACCAAAGTTGAGGACATCCCGCGTCTGATTGCGGAGGCATTCCACTTGGCATCCACTGGGCGTCCTGGTCCGGTGCTTGTCGACGTGCCGAAGGATATTCAGAATCAAGTCGCTGAGTTTGAGTGGCCTGTTGAGCTGGAGCTTCCTGGTTATCGGCCGACGACGTCGCCGCACTCTCGGAAGATCAAGCAGGCGGTGGATCTCATTGCGCAATCCCGTCGCCCGGTGCTGTATGTCGGTGGTGGGGTGATCAAGGCTAACGCCAGTGCGGGGCTTGCGGAGTTCGTCGAAAAGACGGGTATTCCCGTGGTGACGACGTTGATGGCGCTGGGATCGTTCCCCGATTCCCACCCTCTTCATATGGGCATGCCGGGAATGCACGGCAGCGTCTCGGCCGTCGCTTCATTGCAGAAAGCCGACGTCGTTATAGCGATCGGAACGCGTTTCGACGATCGTGTCACCGGTGATGTTGAGTCCTTCGCTCCGGAGGCGAAGTTTATCCATGCGGATATTGACCCTGCGGAGATCGGGAAGATTCGCGAGGTTGAGGTCCCCATCGTCGGGGATGCGCGTGAAGTTCTTCAGTCTCTGACCGATATGTACGAGAAGAAGAACTTGAAGCAGCCTGAATGTAGCCGCTGGGTTGATTATCTCCATTCTTTGCAGAAGACCTATGCATTGGGGTGGGAGAATCCCGACGATGGCAAGTTAGCTCCCCAAGCCGTCATTAAGGCTATTTCCGACGAAGCTGGCCCCGACGCGATTTACTGCGCTGGTGTGGGGCAGCACCAGATGTGGGCGGCGCAGTTCGTCGATTATGAGCAGCCGCGGACCTGGTTGAACTCGGGTGGCCTGGGGACGATGGGTTATGCCGTCCCCGCGGCGATGGGTGCTCAGGCCGGTTCGCCGGGGAAGGAAGTCTGGGCTATCGATGGTGATGGTTGCTTCCAGATGACCAACCAGGAGTTGGTGACCTGCGCGGTCAACGATCTTCCGATCAAAGTTGCGGTGATCAATAACGGCAACTTGGGCATGGTTCGTCAGTGGCAGAATTTGTTCTACCAGAGCCACTATTCGCACACAGGGCTTCACCCGAAGGGCGAGTATCTGCCTGATTTTGTGTCGTTGGCAGAGTCGATGGGGTGCGCGAGCTTCCGGGTTACTCGGGAAGATGAGATCGTGCCGACGATCAAGAAAGCGCGTGAGATCAATGACCGGCCGGTGGTGATTGACTTCATCGTTGGTGAGGATGCGCAAGTGTGGCCGATGGTTGCGTCGGGACACTCGAATGATGAGATCCAGTACGCTCTCAACCTGCGGCCACTGTTCGACTCAGATCAGATGATTGATGAAGATTCTGTCACTGATGTGAGCGACGTTATTGAAGAGGATCAGGCTCGGTTGGCGGCGGAAGGAACCACCGCGGCAACCGATGACCAGCGCGGCAGGGGAGAGGAGTAGGGGCATGCAACATACGTTGAGTCTCTTAGTAGAAGATCAGCCAGGCATTGTTGCTCGGCTGTCCGGGATGTTCGCCCGGCGATCATTCAACATCATTTCGATGACGACAGGAACGACTGATCTGGAGGGGGTCAATCGGATCACCATCGTCGTCGAAACAGATGAAGTGTCCATCGAGCAGATCACGAAGCAGCTCAATAAATTGGTCCCGGTGCTGAAGGTTATTCGGCAGAAGGACGATCAAATGGTGTCTCGTGCACTGCTCATGGTCAAGGTTGCGGCGAATAATGAGAACCGGGCACAGGTCGTAGACGCTGCCAACCTGTTCCGCGCTCGTGTGGTCGATGTGGCGCCTGAATCGGTGGTCATTGAGGCGACAGGGCAGCCGGGGAAGTTGGTTGCTCTGTTGGATGTCCTCCGCCCGTTCGGTATCCGCGAACAAGTGTATTCGGGGGTGGTTGCTTTAAGTCGTGGTGCGAATCCCCTGATGCCCAAACGATAATCTCACCCTATGATATGATCTTCTCGACAAATGGAACTCTTGAAAGGAGTTACAGTGGCAATCAAAACTTATTACGACGATGACGCAGACCTGAGCATTATCCAAGGTCGCAAAGTAGCGGTGATTGGCTACGGTTCACAGGGCCACGCGCACGCTAAGTGCTTGCGCGACTCTGGCGTCGAGGTTCGTATCGGCCTCCGCGAGGGCTCCAAATCTGCGGAAAAGGCCAAAGAAGCCGGCTTCGAAGTGCTCTCTAACGCTGAGGCCGCTGAGTGGGCTGATCTGATCATGATCCTGGCCCCCGATACGTCGCAGATCGCGATCTTCGAGAAGGAGATCGAGCCTCATCTGAAGGATGGCGATGCTATTTTCTTCGCCCACGGCTTGAACATTCACTTCAAGAAGATCGTCGCTCCTAAGGGAGTCACGGTGGCCATGGTTGCACCGAAGGGCCCCGGCCACCTGGTTCGTCGCCAGTTTACGGAGGGCAAGGGTGTTCCGTCGTTGATTGCCGTGGAAAATGATCCGACCGGCGAGGGCACGGCTCTGGCACTGTCCTATGCAGCCGCTATCGGCGCTGGACGTGCAGGGGTTATCGAGACCACCTTCCGCGAGGAGACCGAAACTGACCTCTTCGGTGAGCAGGCAGTTCTCTGTGGTGGCTTGGAAAAGCTGATGATGACGGGCTTCGAGGTTCTCGTCGAAGCTGGTTACGCACCGGAGATGGCGTTCTTCGAGGTCTGCCACGAAATGAAGCTGATCGTGGACCTCATCTTCGAGGGTGGCCTGTCGAACATGAACTACTCGATCTCGGAAACCGCTGAGTTCGGTGGCTATGTTTCGGGACCAAAGATCATTGACGACCACGTCAAGGAGTCGATGAAGAAGGTTCTCTCCGAGATTCAGGACGGCACCTTTGTCGACGCCATGTTCAAGGATGTCGACGCTGGCCAGCCTGGTCTGAAGGGTCTGCGCGAGGAATACGCGAACCACCCGCTGGAGAAGGCAGGTAAAGATATGCGCTCCATGATGAGCTGGATCGCTAACCCGCTGGACGAAACCGCTTAAAATATCCCCAAAAAGGGATATTATTCAGCATAGTCCTCTTATTCCGCCATAATGTGCTGGTAGGAGGGCTATGCTTTTTGTATATCCGCGCCTGATCATCCGGGCCATATACGTGTTCGCAAAACCCAACCCACACGACGGAGTGCACCTGACCGTGCGCTGTTTTTACTAGGAGGACCAAATCGTGAATCACAACTGCTTACCTGTGGTTCTTATCGCTGACAAGCTTGCTCAATCAACAATCGAGGCGCTGGGAGATGGCGTTGAGGTCCGGTGGGTAGACGGGCCGAACCGTGCCGAGCTCCTGGCCGCCGTTCCCGAAGCAGATGCGCTCCTAGTACGTTCCGCCACCACGGTGGATGAAGAAGTTCTCGACGCCGCCAAAGAGCTGAAAATCATCGGCCGCGCGGGCGTCGGACTGGACAATGTTGATATTGAAGGCGCGACACAGCGTGGGGTGATGGTGGTCAACGCGCCCACGTCGAATATTCACTCAGCCTGCGAACATGCGATCACCTTGCTGCTGGCAGCCGCTCGCCAGATTCCTCAGGCCGATCAATCGCTGCGGCAAGGAGAGTGGAAACGGTCGTCCTTCAAAGGTGTCGAGGTCTATGGCAAGACCGTGGGCATCGTCGGATTTGGTCACATCGGGCAGCTCCTCGCTCAACGGCTTGCCGCTTTCGATGTCGAGCGCATTGTTGCTTATGACCCCTACGCCAACCCGGCCCGCGCCGCACAGTTGGGGGTCGAGCTCATTGACCTCGAGGAGCTGATGGCGGTGTCTGATTTCGTCACCATCCACCTCCCCAAGACCAAGGAGACGGCGGGCATGTTCAATGACGCTCTCCTTGAGAAGGCGAAGAAGGGGCAGATTATCGTTAATGCTGCTCGCGGTGGTCTTATCGACGAAGAAGCACTGGCTCGTGCGATCGATTCCGGCCACATTCGTGGCGCGGGCGTGGATGTGTACGCCACCGAGCCGTGCACGGATTCTCCTCTGTTCGACCGGCCCGAAGTTGTCGTGACGCCTCACCTAGGCGCGTCGACGGTGGAGGCGCAGGATCGCGCCGGGACCGATGTAGCGAAGTCCGTCTTGCTCGCCCTCGCGGGAGAGTTTGTTCCCGACGCGGTGAACGTCTCCGGTGGTGCTATCGGCGAAGAGGTCTCCCTGTGGTTGAACCTGACGCGCAAGCTGGCCGTGTTGGCGTCGGCAATCCAGCATGGTGCGACGACGTCGGTGGAAGTGATCGCGCGTGGTGAGCTGTCCTCGGAAAACGTCGACGCACTGGGTCTTGCGGCTCTGCGTGGTGTGTTCGCGGGCACGGTGGATGAAAAGGTGACATTTGTCAATGCCCCGGCCATTGCTGAGGATCGCGGTGTTCAACTTTCCGTGACGACGGCTGCCGAATCGGTGTTGCACCGCTCGGTTGTTGAGGTTCGGCTGGTGACGAATACGGGCGACACCGTGTCGGTGGTGGGTGCCCTGACCGGCTTGGACGGTGTGGAAAAGATTGTCCGCATCAACGACCGAGGGTTGGATCTGCGCGCGGAAGGTCGGAACGTGTTCCTGCACTACAAGGACCGCCCGGGCGCCTTGGGTGCCGTCGGATCCCAGTTGGGCGAGCGTGGGATTAACGTCGAGGCCGCGGCATTGTCGCAGGATAAGGCCGGGACTGGCGCCACGCTAGCCCTTAGGGTGGATAAGGCGGTTCCTGACGATGTGATGGAGTCGATGAAGGCGTCCTTGGATGCGCAGTATGCCATTGCGCTCGACTTCGACTAGGTAGGGCGCGTCTGCCTGAGGTGGGCGAAAAATCGCCACTATTGACATTGTGTATCATTAACGCTTTGGAGGATGTGTAGTTAGTCAATCGCGCCGGGAACTGGCTGACTAGCTTTGGCTGACTACCGTCCTCCATCTCAAGTGGTGCGTTATGTCCAGCTTTGTGCTGCGACTGACGCGGAGAGACGTTAAGGGGATGCACAGTGTTTGAAGAGCGCTATATGGACGGTGTGGTGAAAGAAAACGTCCGAAACGCTGACATGGCTGATTTTCGGCCGACGCCGGTGACGGTTTTGTCGGGGTTCCTCGGTTCGGGGAAAACCACGCTCCTCAACCACCTGTTGGCCAACCGCGCTGGCCGTAAAATCGCGGTGATCGTCAACGACTTTTCGGAAGTGAATATTGACGCAGCGCTCATCGCGGGTGAGGGGCATCTTGAGCGCGGAAGTGACCGTATGGTCGAGCTCTCCAATGGCTGCATTTGTTGCACGCTGCGGGAGGACCTCATTGAATCGGTGGCGTCGCTCGCGGCGAGCCAAAAGTTCGACCATATCGTTATCGAATCAACGGGCATCTCAGAGCCGATGCCTGTCGCCGCAACTTTCGAGTGGGAATTTTCCGACGGAGTCCATCTTGGTGGCATCGCTCCGATCGACACGATGGTGACCTTGGTCGATGCGACGACGTTCCTGCCGCAAATGCACAAACGGGGACGGCTCTCTGACCGGGGTTTAGAGGCCGCTCCCGACGACGACCGCACGGTTGCTGAGCTGCTCGTCGACCAAGTCGAGTTTGCTGACATGATCTTCGTGACAAAATGCGACCTAGTTCGTGATGAACTCGCCCAGGCAACTGAAGACGCAGTTCATGCCATGAACCCGCGCGCACGCATACGTCGTGTCGTCAATGGCGAGATTCCCATGGAAGCCGTGCTCGATGCGCACCTTTATGACGTTGAGGAGTCCGCTGCAGCTCCCGGGTACCTTGATGAGCTCGCGAATCCGCATACTCCGGAAACCGAAGAGTACGGTATTTCCTCAGTGGTGTTTCGATCCCAACGGCCCTTTGACCAGCGCCGACTCATTGCAGCCGTGAAATCCATGCGCGGTTTGGTTCGGTCAAAAGGGCATTGTTGGATTGCCGACCGCCCAGAGCTCATCCAGATGTGGTCCCAGGCCGGCCCGAACTTAACGATCTCACCTGCAGCATTGTGGTCGCAGGCATCGGAGGCTCCGTCGTCGGAAATTGTCCTTATTGGTGTGAATTTTAATGGTGCCGACACCCTGGCTCGGCTCCAGGCGGCAACACTAAATGACGACGAATCCCGCGCGCTGCTTAAACGTATGGCTGGAGCGTCGGCGATCGGTTAGACTCACAAGAAACCCGTGATGTGAGAAAGGTATCTCAGGATATGAAACTGGCGGTTATCCCTGGCGACGGGATCGGCACAGAAGTAACGGCGGAAGCGCTCAAAGTGATGCGAGCTGCGTTGGCGGGGAGCGGCGAGTCCATTGAGACCACGGACTACGACCTCGGCGCCCGCCGGTACCTCCGCAATGGGGAGCTTCTCACGGACGACGATCTCGCTTCCTTGCGTGAGCACGATGCGATTCTGCTCGGGGCCGTCGGTGATCCGCGAACCGTCCCATCAGGAGTGCTGGAGCGCGGGCTTCTGCTGAAGATGCGATTCGTCCTCGACCACCATGTCAATCTGCGTCCGTCGGTGCTGTATCCAGGGGTAACCTCGCCTCTGTCCGATCCGGGGAAGGTTGACTTTATCGTCGTCCGCGAGGGCACCGAGGGGTTGTACGCCGGGAATGGCGGTTCGATCCGTGTGGATACGCCTCACGAGGTTGCGAACGAAACAAGTGTGAACACGCGGTACGGAGTTGAGCGCGTTGTCCGCTACGCCTTTGACCGCGCGCAAGAGCGACGCAAGAAGTTAACGCTGGTGCACAAAACCAATGTCCTCGTGTATGCAGGTGGGCTGTGGCAACGCACCGTCGACCAGGTCGCCCAGGAGTATCTCGACGTTACCGTGGATTATTGCCACATCGACGCGGCGACAATTTATATGGTCACTGACCCGTCGCGCTTCGACGTCATCGTGACGGACAACCTTTTTGGCGACATCATCACGGACCTGGCGGGAGCTGTCACCGGTGGTATCGGGTTGGCTGCATCGGGCAATATCGACGCGACCGGCACGAATCCGTCCATGTTCGAGCCCGTTCACGGCTCTGCTCCTGATATTGCCGGGAAGGGGATCGCGGACCCGACCGCTGCGATTTTGTCGGGTGCGCTGCTATTCCGTCACTTGGGTAAGACCGACGAAGCCGATGCCATTGAGGCCGCGGTGCGCAATGATGTCGCCTCGAGGGATGGCAGCATCCGCACCGAGGAAGTTGGGACTCGGATTGCGAACAGTCTCGACAGCTAGCCGTGGGGTAGGGGGTCGCCGTGTTACCACCTGAGATTTGGCCACCGTCCGGCCTCCGCATAAGAGCGGGTGCGCTGGAGCTCCGGCCTATGGATGAGCAGGCCATTTCCGACGCCGTTCGCGCTGTGTCCCGAGTAGATGATGTGTTCGCTGATCCCACTGGTCCCGAGGTTTTTCCATGGATCGGTGCGCCGAAGTATTCCAACGCTGCGTTCCACCTCGGCATGATGGCAAGCCTTGGAGCGGGGGACCCCTCCTCATCCGAGTGGACTTTGTCCTTGCTTATCCGGCATCGCGGCGAGTTTGTTGGTGTGATCGATCTCCGGCGTCGTCGAATTCCTGGCTCTGCCCCCTCAGGCGGGGAGGAGCTGCGCGGACTCCTTCGTGACCTCGGCTTCAAGGCCGGTGATAGCTACGTCGAGACCGGGTCATATATCTTGAGGCCTTTTCAAGGGCACGGTTTTGGAACTCAGGCCCGACGAGCCGCACTCACCGTGGCATTTACGTATTGCGGCTTCGGCATTGCGGTATCCGAAAGCTGGCCGACGAATGCTGCATCTCAAGCGGTATCACTCTCGTGCGGTTACACATTCCTCGGCACGCGTCCCGACGGCATCAATGGCGCCTCCGCCGCCGCGGAAGAGAATGATGCCGGTGGTAACGACGTCGGCAATAACAACGTCGACAATGAAAATGAAAGGTGCTAATGCATTGCACCCCAGACACGTTCAACTGTGGGTCTACCTCTGTGCAGGTCGATGGGTGGACACCGGAATTGGCCGCGATGTTAGGGGTACAGAACTAGACGCCCTCGATCACAGATGATCTTCGATGTCAGCGTTGCGTCCCGTTGTGCGCACTCCGAAGACTCCGATGTCGATCATCATGATCACCATGGCGACGGCGACGACAGTGAACACTGTTCCGGGGCCGGCGCTATGAAGAATGGGCAGCAAGATGAAAGGCATGACGCCCGCCGAGATCTTCGATAGCGAGTAGGCGAAACCAGCAGCCGTGCCCCGAATGCGCGTCGGGAAGTTTTCCGCCAGATAGGTGTGGTAGACCCCGGAGAACATGTTGCTTGAGGCTGTAAACAATCCGCCGGCAATCATGACAATGGCGGGCGTGGGGGAGAACCCGAAGACAAGACCGAAGACGCCCATCATGATGGCGGTGGCAACAATGAGGTGTTTGCGCTCGAATCGGTCAACCAGCGGCACCATCAGTAACGAACCGACCGGATAACCGATGTAGGTCACCGCGGTATATGCGATGGAATCGACAACATCGAACCCTTTCGCCGCCAGAGCGAGGGTCGCGATCGTGCCAAAACCGTAGTACCCGAACACCTGAAGAACACTCATGACCGAGACAACGAGCGTCCGCTTCCTCACCGCGGGGGCAAACACTTCCGAGAACTGCACATTCTTCTGGTGGACAGGTCGCACGCGGGTGTCCGGTTCCGCGAGGGTGTGCCCCTCTTTTCGTGCTTCATCCTCAAAACGACGCGCGATCTTTTCGGCCTCGTCCGTGCGGCCATGAGCCTCAAGCCAGACCGGCGATTCGGGGAGGAAGCTGCGGATAGCCCACACAATTAATCCACCCACACCGCCGATGATGAACATCCAGCGCCAACCGTCGAACCCCAAAGGCTCGAGGGGAACGAGCCACCGGGCGAGGAACCCTGATAAAGGCACCCCGAAGAAGCTCACCGTGTAGGCCCACACAATGTAGCGGCCGCGCACCTTGGACGGGAGGATATCGGCAAGGTACGAGTCTGCCAGCGCGTATTCCCCGCCGATGCCGATTCCCGCGACGAACCGCGCGAGGATCAGAACGGAGGCATGCGGCGCGAGACCACACACAATCGAGGCGAGCGAGTAGACCAACAAGTTGATGATGAAGGTGTGCTGCCGCCCGATGCGGTCCGCTAACCGACCCATCCACAGCGCGCCCACAAATTGGCCCAAGAAGGCCGACGCCAGAACAAGCGACAGCTGAGTCCCGCCCAGGTCGAAGTGCTTCTTCAGCACCGTCGACATAATGGGTGCCAAGAAATTCTCGTATTGATCGAAGAAGACTCCCAATCCGATCACAATGGTGATCAATTTGTGTGACCGGAGGACGGGGAGCCGGTCCATCCGCGCAGCAATGGAAGGGGACTCTTCTGAGGCTGGAGAACCAGAAGATAAAGGTCGGGAGCGAGACATAGTCCCCTAACATAGACCGCTTGGTCTGTGAGTGGAAATAGAGCAAGTAGAAGTAGCGGACGCGAAATACGCGCGGAACACATGTAAAAAACGCCGCGCAAATTCGATACGGTAGGGGCATGACGGTTGAAGTCTCAGAGATCACCGATTTCTTAGCGCACACCCCGCCCTTTGATAGCATTACCGACGACCACCGCGCGCGGGTCGCACGGAACGCAACCATGCTCTACGTCAAAGCGGGCGAAAAAGCCGACGCCACGTCTGATACGTCACACAGTCACTCGGGTGGCACGTCAGCTGACGACGCGATGACCGGAATCCGCATTGTTCGGTCCGGGGCCATCAACTGCTTCGGTGAACGGGATCAACTGGTCGACCGCTTCGGCCCCGGCGAAATTTATCCGCGCCGGGTTTCCGATAAACCGACGCAGCACTATTCCTATTGGGCGCATGAGGATAGCCTGCTGATCGAGATTCCCGTCGAGGTTATCGAAAGCCTCCAGAACTATCCCGAAGTCACGACGTTCTTCGGCACAGTGACGACGAGGCGCCGCAGCTCAGCCAACGAATTGCGGGAGACGTCGGGCACAGGGGGAGTCGCTGACATCGACGCCCTCCGCGGAACCGTCGGCGAGGTTGCCGTGAAACCGGTCATCGTATCGCCCGAGACCACCATCCGCGACACCGCCACCAAAATGAGCGAGCGGAATCTATCCAGCGCCATCGTCGTGAAGGCCGACGACGACGATCATCGCCCGAGCAGGATCGTCGGCATTGTGACAGATGCAACGCTGCGGTCGGAAGTGCTCGCGAAGGGGGCGGATCCGTCGGGCCCCGTGGAGCGCATCATGTCGCCCAAACCCATGGTGACCTACGCCAGCATGCCGCTATTCGAGGGCATGCTGCAGCTTACGGAAGCCCGTGTGAACCATCTCCCCGTGATCGACGATGACAATGTCGTCGGAGTCTTGACGACGGGTGCCGTCATGCGGCAGCTCCAGGGCGACCCGATTTTTGCCGCCGCGCAATTCCGCGAAGCGCGAACGGACCAGCTCTCTGAGTGCTTTGACGCGGTGATCGACGTGGCCGTGCGTTTCATCGACCGTGGCGCTACTCCGCACGAGGCTACGAGGCTCTTGACCCTGGGCACCGACGAAATGATGAAGCGCGTCATCGAATTAGTGCAGGAGGAAATCGGGCCCGCTCCGGTGCCCTTCTGCCTTGTCGTGATGGGATCGCTGGGCCGCTCCGAGATGGTGCTCTCTAGCGACCAAGATCACGCCATCATTTTGTCCGACGAGTACGACCCCGATAAGCACGGTTTCTACTTCAAACAGTTGGGTGAAAAGTTCAGCAGCCTGGTAGCCCAAGCCGGGCTGCCCGTGTGCCCCGGCGACATGATGGCGTCCAATAGCAAGTGGCGTCTCACCGCGAGTGCCTGGGAAAAGGAATTTAGTACATGGACTGATGACCTCGGCCCGAAGGCATTAATGAAGGCACAAACCTTCTTCGACATGCGCCCCGTGGTCGGAGATAGCGAACTATGCGACGATGTCCGCTCTGCCGCTCTCATGACTGCGCGCCGGGACCGACGCTTCCTTAACGCGCTGGTGAAGATCGCGCGTCATCGCGAACCACCGCTGGGTTTCTTCCGTGGATTCGTCCTGGATCGGTCCGGGAATTACGCCAACACTCTTGATATCAAGAGGGGCGGGCTGACGGCTGTCGTTCAGCTCGCGCGGTTGTATGCGATTCAAGCGTGGGTGGATGAGGTCGGCACGCGTGATCGGTTGCGGGCTGCGGCGCGGGCTGGAGTCATTAGCCACCGTCGGGTCGAGGACCTCGTCGATGCGTTCGATATCTTCCAGCTCATTTTGTTGGCTAACCAGGCTTCGCAGTGGCGGGATGGGAAAGAAACGAACGCTCGTATCGATCCCGATTCCTTGGCCCACTTGGAGCGGGAATCCCTCCGCGATGCATTCCGGTTGGTCCGTTCCGAACTCAAGTCGGCTGAATCGAGCACGGGGCTATGAGGTTTTTTCGACGACGACCACGCGTGTCGTGGGAAGACTATGCCGACCGCTCCCGCGAGGTGTGCGAACAGTTACGCGAGAGTGACGACCCGCGGGACCGCTCCCGCTGTGCTCTAGCCGAGGCGCTCCATCATTTCTATACGACGCCTGCGCCTGAGTTGGACACCCCGCTGAAGGAATTGCCGCTGTTAGCTGTGGATGTAGAAACCACTGGTCTGGATGCCGACCGCGACCGTCTGCTGTCGGTCGGGATGGTCGCCATTAATGGGCGTGCTATTCCTCTGGCGACGGCGGACCACTGGCTCGTACGCTATCACGAGGGCGACGTTTCAGTGGGGCAGTCGGCGACTATCCATGGGATCACCGATTCGCAGTTGGAAAATGGCCGGTCTTTGCTGGACATTCTGACGGACGTTGTTAATGCGGCCGCCGGGCGTGCTCTGTTGGCGCATTTAGCGCTCATTGAGCATGACTTTATTTCCACGGCGTGTGAGCGTGCGGTCGGTGTGCCGTGGAGCCCTCTTTGCGTCGTCGACACGATGGATTTGGAGCGACGGTCGGCGGTGTCATTCGGACGCCGGCCGGGCCGCGGCGAGGTTCGGTTGATGAACGCGCGCTATTCCCGTGGGCTGCCGAGCTATCACAACCACAATGCGCTGGTAGACGCCCTAGCGTGTGCGGAGCTGTATTTGGCGCAAACGTCGGCTGATCACTTCGGTTCGGAGCTGGTGAGTGTCATTCGGAAGAAGGGAACGACGCGGTGGTGACGCGGTAGTTCGTCTGCCCAGTGCACTCACACTGCATCTGCAGCATCTCCGCTGTTTTTAGGATGTTTTCCTTATCAGCTGTGAGGGGTTATGTAGGCTGGTTCGCATGCGAATAGCTCGAATCGCCACTGTTGAAGGTATGATATTTTGTTCCGTGGAGGGTGAGGGCGACGACATCGTCTGCCGCCAAATTGATGGCCACCCGTTCGGGGAACCGACATTAACGGGTAAGGAATGGCCCCTCGCGGACGTCCGACTTTTGGCCCCGATCTTGGCGCCGAAGGTCGTTGCGGTAGGCCGTAACTACGCCGACCACGTGGCGGAAGTCTTCAAAAAGGGTAGCGAGCATCTGCCACCCACGATTTTCTTGAAGCCTCCGACAGCGATCACCGGGCCGGGGTCTCCGATTAGGATCCCCGACTTCGCGACGAATGTTGAATTCGAGGGTGAACTCGCCATCGTCATTGGCCGCCCCGTCAAGAATGTTGCCGCGGAAAATTGGCGCGACGCTGTGCTCGGCTACACCATCGTGAACGACGTTTCGTCCCGTGACCTGCAGTTCTCAGACGGCCAGTGGGCGCGTGCCAAGGGGCTTGATACGTTCTGCCCGATGGGGCCGTGGATCGAGACCAATGTCGATGCCCTGGATTTGGAGGGCCTGCCTATCCGCGCTCACCTGACTCACGACGGAACCACCACGGTGAAGCAGGATTCTAATTCGAATCAGATGATTAAGTCGGTTCCGGAGATTATTGAGTGGGTTTCCCAGGCGTTCACTCTGCTTCCCGGCGACGTGATTTCTACTGGCTCGCCTGCGGGAACAGCGCAGATGGTTCCTGGTGACGAGATTGAGATTGAGATCCCGGGGCTGGGTTCGCTGAAGAATCCGGTTGTTAAGGCCTAGGTGGGCTGCACGGCCTTTGTTCGGTCGCGGCCCTAATTGTGGCGAATTTCCGAGGCCCCCATCGCGAGAAGCATTGTTTTCATCTTCCCGCATGTTTCCTCAACTTCCTCAGTGGGATTAGATTGTTCGACGATCCCGCCACCGGCCCAGGCTCTGGCGTGCTGGAGATCTTTCTCCAGCTCAGCGCACCTAATGCTGACCATAAACTCTCCGTCGCCATTGGCGTGGCACCATCCGACAGCGCCACCGTAAAACCGGCGGTCTCCTTCGGCAGTGCGGATAATTTCCATGGCGGCCTCGGTGGGAACACCAGCAAGAGCGGGGGTGGGGTAAAGGGCCTCGGCAAGTTGAAGAGCGCTGGGCCCGTCGTCGTTAATAGTTGCGCGGATCGGCGTCGCTAAGTGCCACATTTCGGCAGTCTGCATGAGCTCCGGCGAACTCGGAATGTCAACCGTGTGACAGAGCTGGCTGAGCACCCGTCGGTAATGATCGACAACAAAATGATGCTCATCCAGATTCTTCGTACTGTGCAGCAATTGCTGGCCGCGTTGTTCGTCTTCCTGAGGGTCGTTGCTCCGCGGGAGCGAGCCAGCCAGGGGATACGCCGACACAACAGGGCCTTGACGCCGAATCAGCATTTCGGGCGAGGAACCAACAAGCCAGTGACCTGTGTATTCGTCTCCGGCAGGGGAGAGGTCCGCGAGAAAACCGTCCAGATTCGGAGCGTGGTCGATCAGGCGCGTGGCCAGCAGCCGGGGGTCGATCGGGTCATCGAAGAACAGATCAACATTGCGGGCAATAACTACCTTATCGACGCTGGTCCGCGCGATCGTTCGCGTAACGGCGTCGATAATCTCCGCGTGCTCGTCGAGGCTCGGGTTTTCGGCGACGATGTGCGCGTGGGCGCCTTTGCCCCTGTAGAAGGCGGGAGGCTCCAGCGGACCCGTGTATCGCCACACCGATCGGGGGCTCGTGAGCGCAGCTGGGTGTGACGGATCGAAGGGCAGCGCGCCGACGATGTAGGAGGCTTTTCCGTTGTCTAAGGCGCTTTGAGCGTCGCTAATAGTGGTGAAAGTGGCATCCGAGCCTTGGGTGCGCAACGAGCCGTCAACACGTGAAAGAAGGAAGTCAGGGGCGTTTCGGGGTCGGGGTGCGGAGCTATTGTCGGATGCTGAAGCCACGCTGAAACAGTACGTTCGTTCGCCCGAGGTGGCAAGCTTTTCCGGCGGATTCGTCGTCGATAATGAAGGTCGGTCGTGATCGCGTGATGGTCGGGCGGTGTCACTGCGTGGATCGTGTGCGACAAGGGCAGGGGTGGTGAGAAATACCGTGTCCACTACGCTTGATGAGCATGAGTGACGTTGTTGTCCGATTTAGTCCATCGCCGACGGGTACTCCCCATGTGGGAATGGTGCGTACTGCTTTGTTTAACTGGGCGTATGCGCGCCATACCGACGGAAAGATGATCTTTCGTATTGAAGATACCGATGCTAAACGCGATTCTGAGGAATCCTATGCTGCGATTATTGATTCACTTCAATGGTTGGGCATTGACTGGGATGAAGGAATCGGCGAGATCGGCGGGCCGAATGGTCCTTACCGACAGTCCCAGCGGTTAGATATTTATGCCGATGTTTTAAATAAACTCATTGAAGCCGGCTTTGTTTATCCCGCTTATTCGACGGCGGATGAAGTGAGAGCACGCCACAAGGCTGCGGGCCGTGATCCTCAATTGGGTTATGACAATTACGACCGCAATTTAACTGATGAACAAATTGCGGAATATGAAAAAGAGGGCCGCAAACCGGTATGGCGTTTCCGCATGCCGGAGCAGGTGTGGGAATGGGATGACTTGGTCCGTGGGCATGTGACCTTCCAGCCTGAAACTCAGCCGGACTATGTTGTTGCCCGGTCTGATGGATCTCCTCTGTATCCCCTGGTCAACCCGGTTGACGACGCCATGATGGGTGTCACTCACGTGCTGCGTGGTGAGGACATTTTGGCGTCGACACCTCGCCAGTTGGCTTTGTACGAGGCTCTGAAGAAGTTGGGGATTGCGAAGCAGACTCCGCAGTTTGCGCATTTGCCGTTCGTCATGGGGCAGGGCAATAAGAAGCTGTCGAAGCGGGACCCGGAGTCGAATCTCTTTAATCACCGGGATGCGGGCATCATTCCGGAAGGAATGGTGAACTACCTGTCTCTCTTGGGATGGTCTTTGTCCGCCGATCAGGATATTTTCGGCCGCGATGAATTGGTCAAGAATTTCGACGTTGGCGATGTGTTGGGCAATCCTGCGCGATTTGACGAGAAAAAGCTGATCGCTATCAACGCTGAGCATATTCGTATGCTCGATAAAGATGATTTTGCTCAGCGTTTGCGGGCGTACTTGGAAGAGTACAAGGGCTTCCCCGCGGACTATCCGGACGACAAGTTCGCTGTCGCCGCGGAGCTCGTCCAAACGCGCATCAAGACGTTGGGGGATGCGTGGGATCTCCTGAAGTTCCTTGTGGTGTCGGATGAGGACTTCGAGATCGACGAGAAGTCGGGCAGGAAGAACCTCAAAGAGGATGCTGTGCAGGCTCTTGATGTGGCGATGGAGGAGCTGGATGCGATCGATGAATCCTCCTTTACGACGGAACGCATCGAAGCTGCCCTGCATGGCGCGTTGATCGATCGGCTTGGTCTGAAGCCCCGGAAGGCGTTTGGTGCGATTCGGGTAGCGACGTCGGGCGCTGCGGTATCGCCGCCGTTGTTCGAGTCCCTGGAGCTGCTGGGGAAGCAGACGACGATGAAGCGCCTCAAGGATGCGCGGGCCGTTACTCCGTGGTCAGCCCAACAGTGATTGCTGCTGTAGTGAGTATTGCAGCAGCTGGCATTCGTCGGCCCTGAGCGGGTGTTGTGCTGCGGTGGGAATAGCGTTGACCTGAGGATTTGCCCCACATAAGGCCCTATGGTTATATTATTCCCCGTTGCACAGCGCAGCCGGGCCTGGCGGTGCTTTGTGCTCATTGGCCTATGGTGTAATTGGCAACACAGCGGTTTCTGGTACCGCCATTCTAGGTTCGAGTCCTGGTAGGCCAGCAAGAAGCTCTTTGGCTTCTTATGCCCTGTTCGTCTAGCGGCCTAGGACACCGCCCTCTCACGGCGGCGGCACGGGTTCAAATCCCGTACAGGGTACAACACCCCCTCACCTGTTACTGCAGGTCAGGGGTATTTTGCATATGTTAAGTCGGACGTTTCGGCGTCTGTGGCTCTATTTTGGCTCTATGCGAAATAGACCGGCCATCGCTTGCCCCACAGTGTCGAGGTCTTCTTCGAACAAATCTGCGTACGTATCCAGCGTTAAAACGGCTGAGGCATGGCCTAGCTGCCGCTGTACGACTTTCACGTTCGCCCCGGCTGATACCAACAGGCCAGCGGCTACGTGGCGCAACCCGTGAGGGGTGATTCGGGGGAACGACGGGTCTTCAGCTTGAGCTTTCTTCACGGCAGCAGCGAACCAGCCTTTAGTACCGTCGGCCCGTTTCAGTGGCCCTCCGTCGGTGTGGGGGAAGAGCCACGCGCTAGGGAGCCGTCCAGCGGCCTGTTCATGGATCATGCGCATAACCGGCAAACTGACCGACACCGTGCGACGCTCATGCGTCTTAGGCAGCGTCTCTTGGGGCTTACCTTTGATGTAGATCACCGACCGGTTTATGCGTAGCCGGGAGTGCAGCTCGTCCACGTCCTCGACTTTGAGTCCGACCAGTTCACCCCACCTGAGACCTACGGTGCCAAGCACCCACACCACTACAGCCTTATCCCCCGCATGATGAGCCAACCGCTCCAGCTGAGTAGGTGTCAGATACACCTTGACGGGTTTGCCCTTAGGCGGCAGTTTCACCCCACGCGCCGGGTTCGACTTCAGATAGTTATCGTCCACGGCGACGTCGAGGATTTGGGCTAGCAGGTTATGGGCGTGCCTGATACTGGAGCCGGAGAGTGGGGACGCGGATACCCATGCTTGGATTTCGCTTTTGCGTAGTGTGCCGATCTTCCGTTTGCCCCACATGGGTAGGACTACGCCGTGGAGTCGTGAGGCGTCACGGTCGAGGGTGGAGGGTTTGAGGTGCTGGCGGCCCCGCCACCATGTTTTCGAGAGTGTTTCGACGGTGATGTTTGCCCCGGCGGGGTCGCGCCATTGTCCGGTGGTGAGGTCTACGGTGTTTTCTGCGGCCCAGTTTTCAGCTTGCCATTTTGTTGCGAAGCCGCGTTTTTGTCGTTTGCCGTTGGCGGGGTCGTAGTATTGGACGCGCCATCTGGGGCCGTTGGCGGTGTTGTATTGCTTTATGCTGGCCATTCTGGGGTTTTCCTTGTGGTGGGGTAGGGGTAAGGCCCCACCCTTGTCGTTACGTGACGGGGCGGGGCCTAAAAAATGCGGGTGCTAGTCCTGGAACTGAATATCCTTCAGCGCAATAACCTTAGAACCCGTAATGTCGGACACTCCGACCTGTTTCGCCGTCTTCTGCACCGACTCAGGCAACTCACTCTTAGGCGTCGTTTTAATCGTGTTCACCATAGCGGTTGCCAACTGGTTACCGATTTTCTTCCCGTCTTTATCTGACGAATCGAGGTCAGTAACGAACTGAATGATTCCGGCTTTTCCGTCTTTTACGGCGATAATGTGGGGTGCCCACGCGGCCGAGTAGTTGTCTTCCCATGAGGTCATGCCGGCGGTTTTGAGGTACCACTGTTCAAAGTCTTTACCCATGTCGCCGTTGTTCATGGTGTTGTCCTTTGTTTTCGTTGGTGAGGGCTGCTTGTCCTGTGTGGTCGTGGGGGCCGGTTTCTGTGTGGTTGTCGTCTCAGTCTGTGCCGTCGTGGTGGTGGCGGTCGTAGTGGCCGGTGCGGTGGCCGCTTCCGTCTCAGCGTCCTTTGTCCCCGCTGAACCAACCAGCGCTAGGGAAGCGAGGAGCGCAACAGCAGTAGTAGGCGCAACGATCTTCCACTTTCGGGGCGTGTGCTGGCCGGATTCCTTATCTTTGCTGCGGGCCGTGATGACGTAGCTCAGCAGTCCCGCAATGATCGCGAAAAAGAGAAACATGCCGATCTTGCCCCGTGCCCCGCTCATGGAGAACAGGCTGACGATAGCGAGGATGACGGCCAGCCACCATACGGCGGTAAGGATGTAGTCGAGGGCGGTCATGTTGGTTTTGGTTGTTTTCATTGCTGTTCCTTGATCTACGGGGCGTTTTATACACAGTCCTAAAGGTTTTAGTTGTTTTCAACGCTGACGCCAGCTTCTCGAGCCTTTGATGGCGTGAAATTGTCGCCATACTGTTGCTCTGCAACTTTTGCCCATGACTCAACAATCATCTGGTTGTAAGTCGGGCTATCCGTGTCACAGGTAGGGGTGAAGGCACCGTCAATTATCATTCTGGCGTTTCGGACAAGCACTGCCCTGTCCCCGGGATCGCTGTACAGATCATTCGACGCCGAGATGAGACTGTCGCCTACTTCGTTGGGGTCTTCTTCTAGCTTCTTGCAATAGAATTCCTGGAAAGCTTGGTTGCGTTGAGAATCAGATTCCCACTCGTCTGAGCCAGTATTAGCCAACAAGAAAAGTCCGCCAAGAACGGCAATGGCGATGATGATTCCCCAAATGAGTTTTTGGTGTCTGATGGCCCATGTTTGGAGGTCTTGCTGGCGGGTGGGGGAGCTGTTCATGGAATTATCCTTTGGGGAGTGTGGTGCGCCGCCCACACTTTGATGAGGTGCACGGTGACACCTATTTCGTGGGCAATAGCCCCGTAGCGGGGGCCGTAGAGTAGCTCTGCGCTTTTGTATTCGCTGGGGTCGATCAAAACGTTAGCTGCGAAAATGTCAGCTTCCCGCTCTTGCCGGTCCCTAAGCCAGGCTTCGGCCCTACTGTCGTGGTTGTTGAGGGCGTGGCCTAGTTCGTGGGCGAGTGTGCAGTAGCGCAGTGTGGGGTGGAGGTCTTTTCTGAGGCCTATTGTTCGGGTGTCGCTGTACCAGCGGCCTTTCTCGCCACCGGTGTGGGAGGACACGCACAGAGGAGGAGCGACCACGCCTGTACCATAAACCGGCGGCGTTTCCTGATGCTCGAACAAAACTGTGTCCCCGCCACGAAAATGTCTCGATTCCCCGATACTGTATGTGGCACATCACAGCTACAGGGGAGACAGGCATGAGCATCACAATCAACCGGAGAACCACTGAGGAACTCCACAAGCGGCGCAAAGCGATATACAACAGCTTTAAAGATGCCGGCATCATGCGGGAAGGTGCCCCGCTGACACAACAAGGTCTCCGAGAGCTCGTCGTCATGGGGATACTATCCGACCCCGAACGACGCCTTTACGACGAACTCGTAAGGGTCGAGAGTCTACTCAACTCATGAACATCGACGAGCTTGAGGAGGCCTCCGAAGTTTTCCTCAACCCGAAAGTCTTTTAAAAACTTCCTTAGCCCTCGAGCGTGAACTGCTCCCCACTAGTCGGTGTCTGGTTTCTCAGTCCAACTAACGGGGGCAGTTCAGTCTGTCCAGGGGGTTAGCAGGCGATTGATGATTGTTCGCATTCAACTCGATCTTTTTGAGGTGTTGGAATTGCCCGGGGAATAAGCGTACGTTGTCTGCCGGGATGATAAATCCGCCAATGCCGAAGACTGGGTGGGCTTTGAGGCGTTGGTTCTGGCGAGATTAGTAGGCCCGCTGTGGCCGAACTCGTCGAAGTAACCGATATGCGTGGGATCCTTGGATACACGAAAGCTCGTGCGGTGTACACACGAGCCTCGGAACTGGAGCACCTTAGTGCGTCCGAGAGCGAAGTTAGTGTGGCTGGTGGGGTCTGTCAAAAGTTTTCTGTATGTCGAAATGATCGGGGCTGCAGGGGTGTTCCATGATTCCGCGAAAACTCCACTGTGCGTTCTTGCAGGCCTACACCTAGTTCCGTGGCGCGCCGTGCGCTATCCAGGTTGTTCAGCTGGGCCGTCTACTGAAATGTCACGGCGGTGCCGGAAGCAGTCACCATGATCATGTTCTGCCCCACGGCTTCGTAGTCGATGTCAACGCCGACGATTCCTTCCGCGCCGAGCTCATGCGCGCGGTCGACCATCTCTCCGAGCGCGTCCTCGCGTGCCTTACGGATCTCACCCTCGTAGCTGTTGGAACGGCCACCGACCAGGTTGCGGAACCCTGCGCTGATGTCCTTGAACGCGTTAATCCCCGCGACGGTCTCACCCGCCACGACGCGCAGGTACTGACCGATCTGCTTACCCTCGATGGTATTTGTGGTAGTCACGATCATATCCTTGCTCCTTCTCTCCAGTAGTTGGTCGTTCTTAAGAGTGGCGACGGTACCAGGCGCCAGCCACTCCACGATGCTCCGATGCTACCGGGGCTCAGTAGGTTGTGATGGTGTGGCTCCTTGAGAAGATGTGACGGAGTCGGGGCTGCCGGGGTCGTTCAAGAAGTGTTTTTGACCAGTTCAATTGACGCAGCAGGGAGACCGAATTTCATATTCCCGGCTATCATGAAGTGTTATGAATGCTAAAGGGAACCCCGCGAAGATTCTTCTAAGCTGGAGATTTCTAGTGGTAGTACTGCTGGTAGTGATCTCGATCGTTATATCGATAGCTGACGTCCGGGACTCTGATTACTGGGACAGGATCTTATCTTCTTTGGCGTGGCTTGTAGCTTGCTCCATGTTTTTAAGTTCCGGCTCAAATCACCGCATTAAGTTATTGATCTTTTCACTATCTTCAATGCTTCTGATCTGCATATGGGTACTCTGTTTCATATCCATCGCGCTTTCTGGTGGGCATAATTACGACCCGGCAATATCCATACTGAACATCGCCCTAATAGTAACTTTTATAGTTCAGTCAGTTGTATCGTTCTTTGTGAAAGATGTGACTTAAAAGGAACTTTCAACTCCCGCGTAGAATACAACGCGTCGTAACCTGCGAACGGCACGAAGAATATATTTTCTGGATCGTGCAATGGCCGTGTGTGTTTCGAGCCGAATTTGGTGGCCGGATTCCCTGGTAGTGCTCTAGGTTACTGGGCATTTTACCGTGTACGCTCCACAGATTGACTAGGCTCGACATCACAAAAACTCACCCAGGGGAGACTAGTTAACGAAGGGGAGACGATCGCAATGCCCGCACCACTTTTTAAGCCTCAGACCGTTGAAGAACTGCGAGCGGGACGAGACAAAGTGGAAAAACAAATGCCTTGCTCTGTTGGCATTCTTCGTAGGCTCCGTGACTCTGCGGCTATCGAATATGACGAAGACCGTTTACTCCGCCGGTATGAACAATTGACCTGGGCTATAGGCGATTAAACTTACGCCTGGCCGATGATCTCACGTACGAAGAAGAAGCCTTACTCGATAACTACGAAATGGTGGACTGGGTTATTGGAGACAACGGCTAGCCGACCCACATCCACCACACTCACCGGACGGAATAATCACTTTGGCGGAATAATCACCCAGCAGCAATCACGTTCTTCTCAGGGCCGGTCGGGAAACCAGTGATATCACGGGCTCCGTCGTCGGTAATCACGAGAATGTCGTGTTCGCGGTATCCGCCGGCACCCGGTTCACCATCAGGAACGGTAATCATGGGTTCCATGGACACCACCATGTTCGGTTCGAGGACAGTATCGATATCCTCGCGGAGCTCCAGCCCGGCTTCCCGCCCGTAGTAGTGCGAGAGCACGCCGAACGAATGTCCGTAACCGAAGGTGCGCAGCCCCAGCATCCCGTGCTTGGCATAAATAAGGTTCAGCTCCTTGGCGATATCCCCACACACCGCACCTGGTCGGATCAGCTCCAGACCCCGGTAGTACACCTCCATATTGACGTCCCAATAGCGCCGGGTAGCGTCGTCAATGTCACCGTAAAACATCGTCCGTTCCAAGGCTGTGTAGTAGCCACTGATCATCGGGAAACAGTTCAGACTCAAAATGTCGCCCGGCTCAACCATCCGCGTCGTCGGCCAGTTGTGCGCGCCGTCGGTGTTAATGCCGGATTGGAACCACACCCACGTGTCGCGGATCTCGCTGCCGGGATAGCGATGAGCAATCTCTTTCACCATGGCCTCGGTGCCAATGAGCGCCAGCTCGTATTCCGTCTTAGGGCCGGCCTCTAGAGCCTCGCGGATAGCGAAACCACCAATATCCGCCACGTTGGCACCGTCGGTAATGACGGCGATTTCTTCGTCCGACTTGATCATGCGCAATCTCATTGTCGACGGAGCAATGTCGACGAATTCAACTTCAGGCCCAATGGTCGTCGTAATGGCGCTATAAAGATGAACGGACAGGCCATCGAATTCCAAGCCAACCCGTCGTGGTGTTACCCGCTCGCGAATAGCGGTATTGATCGCGTGGGGATAGTTGTTGCGGCCCCAATCGGTGTAAATCAGGTTATCGCCCGTCGAACGTCGCCAAGGCATACCTGCATCGATACCGGCACTGATCGTGCAGCACTCGTCGGCGGTCACGACCACGGCGTAGAAACGTCCGAAATGGGTGTAAAGGAAATCGGAATAGTACTTGATGTTGTGCTGGGAGGTCAGCACCACGGCATCAAGATCTTGCTCGGCCATGACACCACGCAAAGCATCAAGGCGACGCTGCATTTCTTCCTCACTGAAGGTCGAAGGCTGCTTCTCACCGTTGTAAAAAGTGCGCAGACGTTCATTAAGAAAATCCGTGGAATCAATGGTGGGGACGACCCCGGTGGGCAAAGATGGCATGGAAACCTATCCTCTCTTTAATTCGTGTTTACTAGTTTCGCGTGCTGCAAGGACCGCAAAAAATGTGACGACGGCCGCTGCCATGAGATAAAAGCCGGGTGCGAGATCTGATCCCGTCCAGCCGATTAGCAGCGTGGCAACCATCGCTGCGCTTCCACCGAAAACCGCATTGGCGGCGTTAAAGGTCAGAGCAAAACCGCTCAGCCGAACCTTGGTGCTGAATTGCTCGGAAAGGAACGAGGGCAAAACACCGTCGTTAAGAGCGAGGGCCATTCCCATGCACAACTGGATCACAATGACGAGGAACAATCCCGCACCGTCAAGGAGCATGAATGCCGGAACAATGGTGACGACAAAAGCAATGGACGCGGTGAGCATAATCCTCTTGCGGCCTACTCGGTCGGATAGCCATCCGGTGAAGAGGACGCTGAAGATATAGGCAAACAGAGTGACCGACGTGGCAATGAAGGAATCCGTGTGATTCTGCCCTAATTCTTCGCTCAGATACGTAGGCAAATATGACAGGATGACATAAAACCCGATCGCATTCAGCAAGGATGCGGCAAGAGCGATACCGAGAGCCTTGGGTTCCTTCCACACCATGGCCAGGGGAGATTTCTGGGGTTCACCAGTGCCGACGGCAACTTCCTCCGATTCCTGTGCGCGCTGGAATTCATTGGTCTCATCCATGTGACGACGGATCCACAGCCCTATGAGCCCGAGGGGAGCGGCGAGGAGGAAGGGGATCCGCCAGCCCCACGAGTGCAGATTCGCGTCGGAAAGAATTCCATTAAGCAGCGCGGCGAGTAAAGAGCCGAGGAGTAATCCCGACGCGGTGGACGCCGGCACGATGGCGGCATAGAGCCCGCGACGACCGGATGGTGCGATTTCGGTAAGCATTGTTCCTGCACCGGCATATTCTCCGGCGGCGGAGAACCCCTGGACGAGGCGAAGCGCGAGGAGAAGGAGCGGGGCGAGAATACCGATGTGGTCGTAACCGGGAAGGAAAGCGATGCACATGGTGGCGCCGGACATCAGAAGAATTGACCACGACAGAGTTGTTTTGCGCCCGAGGCGATCGCCGATATGTCCCCAAAAAATCGCCCCGATGGGCCGGATGAGGAAGCTGATGGCGAAGAGCCCGAAAGTGAGAACAAGCCCGACATTGGAGTCCGATTCAGGGAAGAAAACCGAGGCGATGACGACGGCGAGGTAGCCGTACATGGCGTAGTCGAACCACTCGATGAAGTTACCGATAAAGCTAGAGGTGACAGAGCGACGAATGTTCGTACGGGAATGTTCCTCCGCACCTGCTAGGTCGACGATTGTGTTTTCTCCTTCTGGTGCGGTTTTTCCTGCGGGGCTGAGTCCATGGCGACTCGGGGTTGTCGTTACGGCGGAATCTGAGGAATCCGTCGTTATTGGTGGAGCATTCATGTGTTTTCCGCTCCTTTCTTGCGCCGCGGGAGGGCGCAGTATGCGGTGCACCGGCGCGGAAGCGAACCAACCGGTAATTGAAATCTAAGTAGCCTTAGTTACTGATTTATTTCAGGTTAGTGATCTTTGAGTTTCTGTCTTGTCTTTTTGTTAAAACTATTGACGAAATTGAAGATTTCGATTCCATTGGAAATGGCTCGTGTCTGAGAATAAAGAGCATGACGAACAATCACGGTTTTGACGCAGATGACGGTTTTGACGCGGACGTCATTGTTGTGGGTTTGGGTTCGATGGGATCTGCTGCCGCGGATCGGCTGAGTGAACGAGGGCAGAAGGTCTTAGGCTTCGAGCAGTTTCATCGCGGTCACGACAATGGATCCCACCATGGTGGATCGAGGATCATTCGGATGAGCTATTTTGAGCATCCGGATTATGTGCCACTGTTACGGCGGGCTTTCGAGCTGTGGGACGAGCTGGAAGCAGATAGCCAGCAGCGAGGGTGGGAGCAGCTTGTCCATTACACAGGCGGTTTGTACGCGGGACCGCCCGGTTGCACCACGGTGGAGGGGTCGCGGATCTCTGCGGTTGAGCATGGGGTTGACCACGAATTACTTTCTGCCGACGACATTCGCGCTCGTTTTCCCCACTTTGCGGTAAAGGACGATGAGGTGGCGGTGTTCGAGAAGCGTGCGGGTTTCGTTCGCCCGGAGTTAACAGTTGCCTTACAGCTGGCCCGAGCGGAAGAACGTGGCGCAGTGCTACGTCATCGCCACAAGGTGTTGAACATTGAGCCAAAGGACGGTGGGGTTGCTGTGACGGTCGCTGGAGCCGTCGGCAAGGAAGGAAAGCCCGGCACACAAAAGTACGGGGAGCCAGAGGTCTTTACTGCCCGAACAGCGGTGATCTGCCCAGGTGCCTGGGCGCCCGGTCTGTTTGAAGAGACGGGCATTCCGCAGCGTGCGGAGCGCCAGGTCATGCACTGGTTTAGCCCAGGGGAGGAGTTCGCAGAATATGAACGGGGCCGGGTGTATATTCACGAGCGCGCCGACGAGCTCCAGATTTACGGTTTCCCGGCCGCGGATGGGGAAGAAGCAGGGGCTAAGGTGGCGTTTTTCCGCAATGGTCGGACGGTTGACCCGGACCAGTTGGATCGGGAGGTCACTGACGCTGAGATCAATGAGATGCGGGAGCGTCTGCTGACTTTTGTGCCGGCCCTCGGCCGCGGGGAGCATCGGAATAGTCGGGCCTGCATGTACACCACCACGCCTGACGAACATTTCGTGATTGGCCGGCGCCCCCAGTGGAATGATCCGAACATCATTATTGCGTGCGGGTTTTCGGGGCACGGTTTTAAATTTGTTCCAGCCATCGGCGAGGTTCTTGCGGACCTTGCTACCGACGGTCGTACGGATCATCCCATTGACCTTTTCGACCCATTACGCTTCACCGAGGTTCGAGCTGCGGTGTCACAGGAAGTGTGAGTAGGGCGTCCGATACTTCTCTTCGCCTCAGTGCTTTCTCATATTCCTTGCTGATCTATTTCTTGCCGACGTTTGTTTAGCGCGTTTCCCTTAATTACGCCCGCTCTTATTCTGCTCGAGCAGCGTCGGGGGATTAGGCTGTAAGGAAACCGGTGTTTCTGACGGTATTGGCAGGTAGTGGGCATGCATCGACCGGTAGTGAGTGCGCACTGACATGCATCCACGCGCGAGAAAGGTCCCTATGAGCGAAAACAATAACCTTTCCGACGAAACTCACGTCGACCAGCTCGGTCATGCATCTAGTCGTCTGGGCGATACTTTTTATGCTGACGATGATTCGAGTGACGCCTCGCCTTTACTGTTTTCCCCCGACCATGAAACATTCGCCAGGCAGGGACAGGATGACCAACCGCCTGATGAATCACGCACTGCGCTGGACATTCTGTCTTATCTCGCTGCCATGGAAGGATCCCTTCGCGGCGTAGTTGACCGCTACGGTGATGCGCCGACGTACATCAACGAAGCGGTTGACAACGCTCTGGCCTCGTCCGTTACGGCTTCTGATTCGTGGGCCATCGGCATCCCACCTGCGGAACGGGCTGCCCGCCTGCTGGAAACCATATTCGTTCAGTTTTCTGACCGAGAGCAGGAAATACTGTATCGACGCTACGGGGACGGCCACGAGGAAACACTAGAGAATATTGGCCACGCGGTTGGCCTGACCCGGGAGCGTATTCGTCAAATTTTGGCGGGACTGGATTCGACGATCAGTGAATCCATATCGCGAGGTCCCGTCGCCAACCTCCTTGCCGCAATGCGGTATCACGCGTATCCCGTCGGCACAGTGAAGGCGCTTTCCCAGAAATACCCGGAACTCGAACGAACTTTGCACGGTTGGGAAGCGCCCTTGTGGAAAATACTCGATGTTTTGGACGATCGTTTTTCTGTCGAACAAGGGTGGGTATGTTTTCCTAGCTTCGGCGAATGCCAAAAGAAGACGACAGAGTTACTCGACGATATGACCGACAAATACGGTGTCGTCTCTTTTAAAGAAATTCAGCGCATCAGCCATGTTCCGGAGGACGACCTGATCAAGTGGCTCGAGGGGTGTGGTGTCGCTGTTATTGGCGACCACGTGGTGGCGAATCCGACAACTGCGGTGAACCGAATTCAGGCTGCGCTCGATATTGCCGGTCATCCTCTTTCCCTTGATGAGATCGCGCATATGTGGGGCATTGGCCGGGCCCGTAGTTTGGCAAATGCTGCTTATTCTGAAGACTCAATTATCCGGATTAGTAAAACCAAGATCGCTTTACGGGAGTGGGGTCTGGACGAGTTCATTTCCATCCGGGATTTTATTGGTTCCCGTGTTGGTGATGAGTCGGCCGATCTTGATGACCTTATCTCTGAAGGAACGACAAAGTTTGGGGTATCGGCGTCGTCGATTCGTTCATATGCCAGTTCCGGTGAATTCCGTCTGGATGATGGAATTGTTAGCCGACGAAATGACGACATAGAACCCCACCGTCAGCCCGAGGATTCTCGAGGTCTCTATTGGCGCAATGGTCGGTGGCAATACCTCGTCACCGTGAATCATGACCACATGCGGGGCAGCGGAACCGGCGTCCCCGCCTGTGTCGCTCAGCTACTCGGATTGCAGTTGGGCCAACCTCGGCATATCCCCAGCGACGACGGTGACCAATCCGTCGCCTGGAACGCGACAGGAACAACAACAGGATCGATCCGGCGGCTTCTCGTCGCGCAAGGGATCATAGAGGGCGAACGGATTTGGATGGACTTCGGAAACGGCACATACTTCCGCATTGAGCCGGCCGCGCCGCGCGCACCGTTCCTCCTTGAAGACGAGGTATCTGCCGAACGCGAAGATCCAGGTTATACGCCCAATCCGCTACATGCTGGTGGGGTAGGGTTGGGCCCAGAGAGCCGTTCCATCACCATGGTCAACTTAGCCAACTACATGGGGATTTCCCACGATGAGATTGCTCAGCGGATCGACGACCTCGGCGGTGAGACCGGAAACACGATTGATCAAGTGTGTGAAAGCTTGGTTGCGGAGTACCTCGGGCTAGCACCCGATGCACCACGCCGCAGGATCGTTGCTCGGTTACGCCACCGCCATGACAAAGATGCCATCGCGATGGTCGAAGAGCTGTGGCTTTAACGATCCTCTTTATGCAGAGTTGCATCGGGATCTAATTTCCGACGCTCCTCCTGGGCAACCGTCGCGAAGAGTTTTTCACTATTAGCGTCGGAACCCTCGAGCTCGTGATTCAGTTCCATCGTGCTATCCACAGCGATATTGGGGTGGATGTACAGGTGGGTGAGCTGTCGAATTCGGTTACGACGTTCCTTTTCGCCGCGAATGAGCCGGCTCCAGCGAATGCGCCATGCAATAAACACGATTCCGACGAACGTTCCCAAGTATCCCAGGATGGGGAAAACAACCTGAATCAACGGTCCGAAACCGAACAAACTAATTGCCCAGCAAATAGTCAGAATAACGGCGAGGTTGATCTTCGGATGTGTGGGGAGGGCGACGTCGATACGCCGTGAGAAGGCGTAAAAATCGCCTAACGCGGTATTAAAAATCATGATCAGAATAATAATCTGAAGAATAATACCGGCGGCAGGGTTAATAGCGTGGGTAACCGACGCCATCGGAATATCTTTTCCTCCGGCATCTTTAACGTTGATGAAGAGCGTGACCGTCTCCATCAGCATCATGATTCCGATAATCGAGCCACCGATAAGACCGCCGATACCGACGTCGCGAAGCTTAGTGTGAGTACCGCCGATGACCAGTGACATTCCGATCGCGCACATCAAGGTCATGCCGGCACAGTTGATAGCCGACCACCACCACGGTGAAACAGGTGCGGCTTCTTTCTTACCTAATTCGCTAGCTGCGCTGAAGGAAAAGTCGTCAGGAACGTGAACGAGTGACCATACGAAAAGAATGATGACGGCAACAATCATCAGTGGCGTCACAATACCGATGATGTTGGATACCTTTTCCGCATCAAGGAAACAGACGAAGTACACGATGATCGCTAACCCAGCGGAACCCAGCCATCCGGGCAAACCGAAGGTCTGCTTCACGCTGGAGCCTGCTCCGGCCAGCATCATCATGCCCATGGTCACCATGGTTGCGGAGACACAGAGGTCCAAAATTCGTGATACTCGTGGGTGTGCAATGTTCTTAAAAACATGCCCGTGTTCGTCGGCAAGGAAATAGCTTCCGACCTGTAGAACAACCCATCCGAAAATAGCCATGAGTGCTCCAGTGATCACCACTCCTACCAGGCCAATTGACCCGAAGGCGATGAAATACTGGAGCATTTCTTTACCAGTGGCGAACCCGGCACCAACCAGGAGGCCAACAAATGCCATGGCAACAGCCATACTCTGTCTCATGAAAAGTCCTATTCGATCATGGGGCAACAGTTCTGTTAAGCCTACCTATGGGGTGTTGTTCTCGCCCACTCTTTGGGAGGATCTACTATTGGTGAAGCCTCATGGCGGCAGGATAAATGACCGAAATAATCTCGACACGACGACGACAGAAAAGACATGACACCAGTAACAATCCTCTTTAATCCCCACTCGACAGGTGACAGTGAAAAACGCGCACGACGGTTGGCTGACCAGCTTGAGGGGCTTTTTGAGGTCACTGTCGTCCCTACTCAATTTCAGGGACATGCCGAGAAAATAGCCGCCCAGATCACCAAAGAATCTGAGAGCATTCATGTCATCGTCTGTTCCAGCGGTGACGGAACATACAACGAAGTAGTCAATGGTGTTGTGAGTCATCCACATGACCACATTCGCACTGCTATCTTGCCGAGCGGTAATGCAAATGATCATTATCACGCATTGAGTAACGGCAAAGCCTTGGCACATCGCATTATTACCAGTGATTACACAGACATTGACGTCCTTAAATTGGTAAGTACTGGAAAAGATAATCTTGAGCGTTATGCCCACTCATATATCGGATTTGGTCTAACCCCTCATATCGGAGAAAAACTCACGGCGGCGCATTTGACCAAGTGGAATCAGGGATGGATTGTCATGAGGAACCTCTTCTCCGTGAAACCCGTGAAAATCATTCACGAAGGTCACCAGGAGAAATTCGATAATTTAGTATTCGCCAATGTCCCCAGGATGAGCAAAGTTATCAAAATTAGTGACCATACTTCGCTAACGAACGGGAAGTTCGATGTGGTGAAGCATAAAAGCCTGACACTGGCCATGCTGGTCGGCTACCTTTTCCGCGCCAGTACTTTGGGCCTCCACAACACCGACCGCGAGGAACGGTGGCATTTCATCTTGGAAAAGGACTCTCAGGTCCAGCTGGATGGGGAGGTCATGTACTTGTCTAAGTACGACGAGATCACTATCTCTGTTGTTCCCCACACACTGGCGTGTGCCGCGTGAGATCACGCACGTGAGGCTACGGAAGAGTATGTACTCATTACGGCGACGCAAAGCTGAACCGATAAGCTGAAACTCTCACGGAAGGAGTAGGTTACGTCAGATTCAGAGCAGGCAGTGCCGACGAATTCACTCGCTTCTCACAGCGGACGTCGACCATCCGGCACACCAGCCTCAGGTTCGTCCGACCCCATGTCACAGCCATCGGCATCTCCGTCGTCGAAGCGGCTTATCGGTCTGCTGGGCCCGGCTTTCATTGCAGCTATTGCCTACGTGGACCCCGGAAACGTTGCGGCGAACATCTCCTCTGGCGCAACCTACGGGTATCTGTTGGTGTGGGTGCTCGCGACCGCGAACCTGATGGCCATGATCATCCAGTATCAGGCCGCAAAGCTCGGAATCGTCACCGGGAAGAGCCTTCCCCAACTGCTAGGCCAGCGGCTTTCCCGACCGTGGCGAATCGCATATTGGCTACAAGCGGAAATTGTGGCGGCGGCTACTGACCTCGCAGAGATCATCGGTGGTGCCGTCGCCCTGCATTTATTGTTCGGGGTATCCCCGCTGACGGGCGGGATTATTGTCGGGGCCGTGTCGATGGCTCTGCTGTTAACGCAGGGAACCGCTCAAAAGGTATTCGAGCGGCTCATCATAGTAATGCTGGTCATTATCACTTTTGGTTTCCTTGCAGGTTTGTTTCTTGCGCCACCTAATCTCCGGGGGATCGCTGGCGGATTAGTTCCCCGGTTTGAAGGAAGCAATAGCGTGATACTCGCTGCCTCCATGTTGGGGGCGACGGTGATGCCTCACGTTATTTACTTACATTCGTCATTAGTTATTCATCGGCATGGTGCCGGCCATGAAGATCCCCACGTCATTCGTCGTTTATTAAAAGCGACCCGTATCGACATTATTATCGCGCTCGGAATCGCGGGGCTTGTGAATATCGGGCTCCTCTTGCTGGCTGCATCCGCCTTAAGTGGCCGGCACGGGACCGACACCATCGAAGGCGCCCATGCAGCTTTGAGCAGCGCATTAGGGCCTGTGATAGGTGTCATTTTTGCCATCGGGCTTTTGTTTTCCGGCCTCGCTTCGACGTCGGTCGGCGCATATGCGGGCTCCGAAGTGATGAAGGGGATGCTTCATTTCCAAGTGAAGCTGTGGATACGGCGCGCAATTACGCTCATTCCGGCGCTCCTCATTATTGGGCTGAGTATTGATGCCACCTATGCACTTGTTATTTCACAAGTCGTCTTAAGCTTTGGTATTCCGTTTGCCCTCATCCCGTTGCAAATGGTGACGGGCGGGAAAGTCATGGGGCAGTATCGAGATAAAGCGCTGAAATGGATTGGCGTTATTATCTCAGCGCTCATTATCGGTCTTAATATCGTCCTTATTGTGATGACTCTTCGCGGCCAAGCCTGACAAGCCTGATAAGCCTGAGAAAATTCACTGCAATGACTGGTTAATCCTTTTAGCTGCCTCGCGGATGAGGTTTCCATACAGTTGTTGTGGTGACGGTCGTAAGCGTTCCACAGGACCTGAAATAGACAAGGCCGCGACGACGCCCTGATTCGCGCGGATCGGCGTCGATACACTGGCTAAACTTGGGTCGCGTTCGCCGATTGATTCAGCGACGCCCGTCGTCCGTATCTCCGCGAGATCGTCTTCCGTAAAGGCGGCGTCGGGAATGATGGACTGAACCAATTCCTCCGGTGCCCAGGCCATTAACACTCGCGCAGCTGAACCGCGAAGTAGCGACATGCGCGCACCGACGGGAACAGTGTTCTGTAGCCCGCTGGCTGGTTCGATCGAGGCGATGCAGGTGCGGACATTGCCCGTAAGCCGATAAATCTGGACGGATTCGTTGGTTTTTTCCATCAGACTGCGCATGACCGTCATTCCGGCCTGGATAATTCGGTCCGAGCTGGCCGGGGATAATTCAGACAGCCCTGGTCCGGCTCTCCACCGGCCGTCTTTGTCTCGTTCGAGTAATCGGTGAACGTGGAGTGCTGTCAGTAATCGGTGTGCCGTTGCGCGAGGTAACCCTGTTGAGGAGCATATTTCGCTCAGATTCATGGGTTGGGCTGTCGCCGTGCGCAGGATGAGTAAGGATCGATCAAGAACTTTGATCCCACTATCGGGGTTGAAGGTCGCGTGATTGTCGTCGAGTTCGTTGTCAAAGTCGCTTAATTTTCCCATATTTTGATACTATCATTCTGCATAGTGAGACGCTCGGACGTCGGAACGGCAGCCGACACGACGGAAGGATTGGAGAATGACGAACTCCACCGCAGACAAAACCTCCGCAACCCCCGGAGCTTCTACCACTCGCACCCCATCGACGACGCTCTCGGACTCTGCTGAGGACGACCACAAGGACCGTCCGCGCACGATGGCGGAGAAAGTATGGGAAAACCATATTGTCTCACGCGGGGAAAATGGGGACCCTGACCTCATCTACATTGACCTGCACCTGGTTCATGAAGTGACCTCGCCTCAGGCGTTCGACGGTCTCCGTATGGCGGGCCGCCCGGTGCGCCGGCCTGACCTCACCATCGCCACCGAGGATCACAATGTCCCCACCATTGGGGTCAAGACCGGCGACGTTGCCGAAATCAAAGACATCACGTCGCGCACACAGGTCTCGACGCTACGGAAAAACGCCGAAGAATTCGGCGTCAAGCTCTTCCCAATGGGGAACCGCGAACAAGGCATTGTTCACGTGGTCGGGCCACAATTGGGGCTGACCCAGCCAGGGATGACGGTGGTGTGCGGGGACTCGCACACCGCAACCCACGGAGCTTTCGGAGCGATCGCATTCGGCATCGGAACTTCCGAAGTAGAACATGTGATGGCCACGCAGACCTTGCCCCTCAAGCCATTCAAAACAATGGCGGTTAATGTCGACGGGACCCTCCCTGAAGGAACGACGGGCAAGGACATCATCTTGGCTGTCATTGCGAAGATCGGAACCGGCGGCGGTCAAGGACACATCATTGAGTACCGCGGCGAAGCGATCCACCAGCTGTCGATGGAAGCCCGGATGACGGTGTGCAACATGTCGATTGAAGCGGGCGCGAGGGCCGGAATGATCGCTCCCGACGAGACGACGTTCAATTATATCAAGGGCCGTCCGCACGCTCCGAAGGATTGGGACGGTGCCGTCGAATATTGGAAATCGTTGAGGACCGACGATGACGCGGAATTCGACACCGTCGTTACCCTCGATGCCAGCGACATCACGCCCTTCGTCACGTGGGGAACAAACCCCGGCCAGGGCATTGCACTCGGGGAACCCGTTCCGGGGCCGGAAGACTTTACCGACGCAGAAGAAGCGTCGGCTTGTGAAAAAGCCCTGAAGTATATGGATCTCACCCCTGGGGTGTCGATGCGCGACGTTCCCATCGACGTTGTTTTCGTTGGATCGTGTACGAACGGCCGCATTGAAGACATGCGCGCGGCAGCCTCCGTCGTGAAGGGACGGAGAGTTGCCGACGGGGTCCGCATGCTGGTGGTGCCAGGATCCGCGCGCGTGAAGCAGCAAGCCGAAGAAGAAGGCCTGGACGCCATTTTCACCGAGGCTGGTGCCGAGTGGCGTCTGCCCGGGTGCTCGATGTGCCTGGGGATGAACCCTGACCAGCTTTCGCCAGGTCAACGTTGTGCGTCGACGTCGAACCGTAACTTTGAAGGCCGCCAAGGGCGGGGTGGACGGACGCACCTCGTGAGCCCCTATGTGGCCGCAGCTACTGCTGTTCAAGGTCGTTTTGCGTCGCCAGCAGATCTCAGTCCAGTAGGTAGCGCACACAGTGAGACGGCGTCACCGCAGAGCACCGCGACGAGTGCATAGAGCGGGGTAGCGGGAAGAACGCTGCGCACGCGCGCTTCAGAAAACCGCGCATAGGAAAACGCACACACCACGAACAACGCCACACAGAAAGGGTCGGTTATGGAGCAATTCATTAGCCACACTGGGGTGGGAGTTCCACTCCGGCGCTCCAACGTCGATACAGATCAGATAATTCCCGCCGTGTACCTGAAACGGGTCACGCGGACTGGATTTGAGGATGGACTATTCGCGCGATGGCGGGAAGACCCCGATTTTGTCCTCAACCAGGACACGTATAAGAACGGGTCGATTCTTGTTGCCGGGCCAGATTTTGGGACCGGATCCTCCCGCGAACACGCGGCCTGGGCCCTGATGGATTATGGGTTCCGCGTTGTTATATCGGCGCGGTTTGCCGATATTTTCCGCGGCAACGCAGGCAAGAACGGGCTTGTTGCCGCGCAAATGACCGAAGAAGATATCGAGTTGATCTGGAAGCTTCTGGATGAACAACCGGGCCGTACCATGACCGTCGACCTCGAAGAACGCACAGTCACGGTCGGCGATGCGGTGTTCGGTTTTGATATCGATGACCACACGCGGTGGCGGTTGATGGAGGGCCTCGACGACATTGCGCTTACGCTGCGCAATGAAGACGCCATTACGCAATACGAAAAGTCGCGGTCGCCGTTCATGCCGAGGACGATTTAGCGCCCAGCGTCCGGGGCCGGCACTCAGCGGGCCGCCATTTACCAGGGCATCCAGCGGCCCTATTTAATCGGCAGCGGGCTGGCGAAATAGTCCGCGCCGGATAGCTTCCCGTCGACAAAGGTCAGCACCCATGCGCTGGATTTCTTACACGGTATGTCGTCGATAGACACAGCCCCTCCCGACGACAACCAGGCAATGATCTCCGGAATCGCTTTGCCCTGGCTGACAATCGCGGACACTCCGCCATGCGTAATGATGTCCGAAATCCGTCGTTTCGCGTCGGCCATGTGCGCGTCCCAGCCGTTGTCGCCGAACAGCTCGTCGATAGTAATGTGCAGCCCCGAGCTCTGAGATAGTGGCTCGGCCGTGGTCTGACAGCGGATCGGATCTGCCGAATACAACCGGGTGATTCCAAACCCCGCCAATTCGCGGGGCAACATGTCGGCCTGACGGCGGCCTTTCCGGTCAAGGGGCCGGAGATTATCGTTACCGCCCCACCCCTCGCGCGGATGAGCATGAGCATGGCGGATAAGAATGATCCGGGATGTGGGGGAGAGAGCAATCTCGCGCGCCGTCTTCTCAAGGATCTCCGAGTCCACCTTGTACGTTGTGCGCTTCTTCGCTTCCTCTAACGGCAGCCATACCAGCTGGTCAACTTCGTCATTGTCCTCAAACGAACCACCAACGCACTCGGCCGTCCAGTAATACACCACCTTGGTCCTGCTCTTCACCGGATACGTCACCCGGCCCAGAAGTTTCCCCAGCGTGACGTCGTAACCGGTCTCCTCCTTGATCTCCCGAATAGCCGTCATGGGGAGTGTCTCGCCGGGATCCAGCTTCCCCTTCGCTAGCGACCAATCGTCATACCGCGGCCGGTGAATCAGGAGGACCTCGATGTCATCCACGGTCACAGTACTTGCCGACGAATCACGCGACGATTCATCAACAGCCGGTGTAGAAGAATCCGCTCCCTGCCGACGTCGCCACACGACGGCACCGGCGGCCAGCGTGATTTTGCCCAGCTCCCGGGCGGGATGACGGGCGATACCTTGCACGCGGCCCTCCGCGTCGGACCGGTGCTTCGTGTTTGTGCCACTTCCCTGTGATCCGGGCAGAGGAGCGTCGGCAAGAGTGGCTTGGTCTGACTGGGATGAACGTTTCTTCGACATAGTGATGTGTATCCTCCCGGGGATTCTGTGGAGTGAATCTATGTCAACGATAAGCGAGGAACTCAAACAATGGTGAGAGGTTAATCCGCGCGAGCCCGAATAGGGGCGGTTAGGCTGGATCCAAAAGACGAGCCGACACATACGGTGGGGAAGGGCACGGCACCCACACGATAGTGCGCATGACATAGGGTGCGCATGACGAAGGGAAGGATGGTCCGCAATGGTTGCAGTAGCGGTGATGGGGGCAGGATCGTGGGGAACCACGATGACGAAAGTGTTTGCCGACGCTGGAAACACGGTCAGACTGTGGGCCCGGCGCGACGAGGTGGCCGATGAGATTCAATCGACGCGGCGTAACCAGTGCTACCTCCCGGGCGTCGTTATCCCGGATGCTGTGACTGCGACGAGTGACCCCCGCGTGGCCTTGACGGATGCGGACATTGTTGTGCTGGGGGTTCCGTCCCATGCTGTTCGGGACAGCCTGACCCGCTGGAGGGATTTCCTTCCCGACGATGCGCTGATTGTGTCGCTGCCGAAGGGGCTTGAACGTGACACGGCGCGCCGGATGAGTGAGGTCATCGCGGAGGCTTCTGGGCGGCCGTCGGAGAAGATCGCCGTCCTGTCTGGACCTAATTTGGCTAAAGAGGTAGCGGACGAGCAGCCGGCGGCGACGGTGGTGGCCTGTACCGATCATGACAGTGCTAAACGGGTTCAGGAAGCGTGTACGACGGCGTATTTCCGGCCGTACACCAACACGGATGTCATTGGCTGTGAGATCGGGGGAGTAGCAAAGAATGTGATTGCTTTAGCTGCGGGGATGGCCGCTGGCCAGAACCTGGGTTTCAACACTGCAGCGACGATTATCACGCGCGGACTTGCTGAAACAGTGCGTCTCGGGACGGCTCTCGGCGCGAACCCTGCAACCTTTTCCGGCCTGGCCGGGCTCGGCGATTTAGTAGCAACCTGTAATTCACCGTTGTCCCGTAACAGGACATTCGGGGAGCACCTCAGTCAGGGAATGAGCCTCGAGGAAGCTCAAGAAGCGTGCCACGGGCAAGTCGCGGAGGGCGTCAACGCGTGCCGGGCAATTCAGTCGCTGGCCCGGGCCCATAGTGTCGACGTTCCCATCGCGGATGCGGTGGTCTCGGTGTGCTTCGACGGTGCCACCGTGAAAGAGAGCATCATGAACCTGATGGAGCGCGATACCAAAGCGGAGTAGTACCGCGACATCGCGTAGTGCCGCTACACTTAGTCCCCGTGACTACATCTGAACCTTCATCTGCCTCGTCGGCGGACATCACATCGCAGTCGGCATCGCCCCTGGTTGCTTCTACTCAATCAGGTCCGGGTGCTGGCGGGGAGCGCGACGAGAACAGCGGCCATAACGAGCACAGTCGCATCCGCGTCGCCGTCGTTTATGGTGGGCGTAGTTCTGAGCATTCCATTTCGTGTGTGTCTGCGGGCGCCGTGATTTCTCACCTGGACCCCGACCGTTACCAGGTCGTTCCGATCGGTATCACGAGAGATGGGCGCTGGGTAGTGGGGTCCTCGGATCCGAAAGAGCTATCCATTCGTGAGCGGCAGCTGCCGGAAGTGAAGGCCGGCACCAGCTTGTCGTTATCACTCGATCCGCAGCACGCTGGACGTTTTGTCTATGCGGATGGCCCCGACGTTGGTCAGGTCTTTGCGGACGTCGACGTCATTTTCCCTGTCCTTCATGGGGGTTTCGGTGAAGACGGTACCGTACAAGGGCTCTTCGACATGGCGTCCGTCCCGTATGTCGGTGCAGGTGTATTGGCGTCGGCGGCGTCGATGGACAAAGAGTTCACCAAGAAACTGGCCGCGGCGGAAGGGCTCCCCATTGGCCGTGACGTCGTCCTCCGCGAGACGCGCTCCCTGACCGAGGAGGAAAAGAATCTTCTGGGCCTGCCGGTGTTCGTGAAGCCTGCTCGAGGCGGATCCTCCATCGGTATTTCCAAGGTTGACCAGTGGGATGAACTTGATGACGCTCTCGATCTGGCGCGTCAGCATGATTCCAAGGTCATCGTAGAGTCCATGATTGTGGGCACGGAAGTGGAGTGCGGCGTTCTTCAGCGGCCAGATGGCACCGTTGAGGCCTCCCTTCCCGCGCAGCTCGAGGACACTGAGTCGGGTGACGAAGGGTTCTACGGTTTCGACACAAAGTACCTGGATAACGTCATTACAGCGCAGATTCCACCGCACTTTGACGACGACACCATCCGCCACATCCGCGAACTCGCTGTGGAGACCTTCCACGCCTTGGATTGTGAAGGCCTGGCACGCATTGATTTCTTCGTGACAGACCGTGGTCCGGTGCTGAACGAGATCAACACCATGCCTGGGTTCACGCCGATCTCGATGTATCCACAAATGTTTGGTGCGATGGGGATTGACTATCCCGACCTCTTGGATCTCCTGATTCAACGTGCGATGGTGGCCCACCCCGGGGCCTAACGATTTTTGGCTTAGCCTCCTGGCTTAGTCCCTCGTCTAGTCCCCGGACTTTTCCATATTCTTGCTGATTGCGTTGGACAGCGTTGTGATGACGCTGTTTCCCGACGACGCCGGCATCGAAAGAGCGACGATATCGCTGTATCCCAGGGCGTACCAGGTGTTATCCGTTGCCGACGTGGAAGTGTTCTCGGGCGCGTTCTGCGCTGAGCTGTCCGTCGAATCCCCCGAGGAATCCTCCGCCTCGGGCTGGTTACCGGGCGTTCCGTCGCTAAACCACGGAACATCATTAATCTGTTGGAGCTGAGCCCCAGCATGGTAGCTCTCGGGCTGCTGTACTCCGCACCTCACGACGACCGGGTCGCGCCGGGGTGCCGTCCACGCTGCCATTCCGTCGGGAAGATCGTTCCCCAGCGCGTCCTTTGTCGTACGTTGTAACGTGCCGAAGTGATCGGGGAGCGCGTCGAGGACACTACGACATTGCTTGCCACGAGCCGCCTCATCCGTGACGGGGAGCGTGGATAACGGCGTCTGAGCTGGACGCGCGGTTGCCGACGCGTCCGACACCGGGTTGTGGTGAAGCGCCCCAGAAAGATCGCTTAAATCATCTGCCACATCCTCGGGCCCAGTGACAGCAACTTCTTGCGCGCGCCCGAGCGTGTACCAGGTCACGGAATCCGTGACGGGTTTATTGCCGCCGCGGGCGTCGGCAATGCCTAACCAGCGAATACCCTCCGACTTGCCGCCGGATTCGTCCTCGCCGTGTTCTTCCGTCGTCGATAATGCTGTGTAGGAATCGGGCGGCTGAACCCCGCAGCGCAGCGTTATGCGATTGTCGCCATCCATCCAGACAGCGGCACCATCAGGGGCTGGGTCTGCCAGCGATACCCGATCATACGAGCCGAGGTGGTCGGGGAGGTTATCGATAAGACTGCTGCATTCCGCCGACGACGCACCCGGTGCGTCGATGGTGTTGAGAGTGACGGGCTGGTGCTCGGCGTGGTCGTACGCAATTCGCGCAGCAATGATGACACCGACGACTAACCCGACGGCCAAGACGAGGGAAATGATCGTCCCCGGGCCGGTGAGTCGTTGGATTTCGTCTGTAGTCGGCTGGTCATCAGACATAATTTCTCAGTGTACTGGTGGTAGATTGCTGCTCGGGTGCCAGTGGCGGTTCTGTAGCTGCCCCGGAGCGCGCTCGGTGTGTCCCGGTGTGTCTCGGAGCGTCAACGGCCGATTGTTACGGAATCAATTATCATCATGTCGATAGTCGCGCCGAGATGAGAGAGTAATGGGACAACCTATACATAGCCTTGGTGAGCGGGGCGTGATCGACGCCATCCGCTCAGCCGCTCCTTCCGACATGAACGGTGATGACGCTGCCGTCCTCTCTCCGTCATCGTTTGCGTCGAAAACGGTGTGTAGCACGGATCTTTTGGTGGAGGGCCAGCATTTTCGGGGTGATTGGTCGACGCCTTACGACGTGGGCCGCCGTGCTGTGGTGCAAAATTTCGCGGATATCGAAGCGATGGGTGCGCGCCCGGTCGCTCTGCTTTTAGGAGTTGCTGCGCCACCAGAGCTGGATAGTGACGTTCTCACCGGGATTGCCAAGGGCATTGCCGACGAGGCCGGCCGGTGGCCCGCGGAACTGGTTGGGGGAGATGTGGTGACCAGCGAGCGGTTGACGCTTAGCATCACCGCGATCGGTGAGCTGGCAGGGCCCGCCCCGGCCTTGTCGCTATCAGGTGCTCATCCGGGGCAAACGCTCATAGCTAGTGGACGGTTGGGGTACTCGGCAGCGGGTTGGGCGCTGCTTGAGCATTTTGGTTCGCCCGACGCCATTCCCGATTCAGAGCACCTTCAGACGCTGGTGGACGCTTTTCGCGTCCCCTCTTTGGCTCGGGCGCGGGGCACGGTGGCACGGTCCACCGGAGCCACAGCGATGACGGATAACTCGGATGGGCTTGTTGTTGACCTCTCGACGATGGCTCGGGCCAGTCACGTCACGATTGACCTCGATAAGGACGCGATCGCGCCGGATCCGGCTGTGCGTGAAGCGGCTCGCTTGCTGGGCCGCGACCCCATGGAATGGATATGCCAGGGCGGTGAGGACCACGCTCTTCTCGCCACCACCGGGGCAGACATCCCGTCGGGCTTCCGCTTCCTCGGCCGCGTCCACAAACAGGGTGCCGAGCCGTTAACTATCGACGGTCAGTCGCCGACGTTCACATTAGGGTGGGATCCTTTCGGGGAAGAGTCTTTTGGCAGCGACTCGTCCGATAGAGAGTAATACCGAAGAGTGTGGAGTCCGCCGGGCCAGCGTCGCTAAAGTGTGAACCATGACCCTGCAAACACCGTTACCGATCCACGACAGCTGGAAAGAGCCACTGGATCCCGTCACCGACCGGATCCACGAGCTCGGCGATTTTTTGCGAGAGGAAAACGCAGCCGGCCGTGGATACTTGCCAGCAGGGACCGACGTGTTGCGGGCATTCACCTACCCATTCGACCAGGTCAAGGTCTTGATTGTGGGACAAGATCCATATCCGACACCTGGCCATCCGATGGGGTTGAGCTTTTCGGTTCACCCGGATGTCACACCGATTCCCCGCAGTTTGGCGAACATTTTCCGAGAATTACAGGAGGATATCGGATGCCCGGCCCCTTCCACTGGGGATCTAACGTCGTGGTCGGAACATGGTGTTGCGTTATTTAACCGGGTTCTCACTGTGCGACCCGGCCATTCGGGATCGCACCGTGGCAAGGGATGGGAAGAAGTAACCGAGTGCGCCATCAAAGCGCTGGCTGAAAGGGATCGCCCGCTGGTCGCCATATTGTGGGGACGAGACGCACAGAATACCGCGAAATGGTTGGGGAACACCCCGACCGTCTGCTCCCCGCATCCATCGCCACTATCGGCGAGCCGGGGATTCTTCGGTTCACGCCCGTTTAGCCGGGCCAATGAGCTATTGGTTAACCAAGGTGCGGAACCCGTCGAATGGGCACTTCCATGACGAATTCGCTGCCTGACGCCATTGACTCCACCACGCTTCAGCGGTGGGCTCGTGCCTGCGCTCACACCCTGGCTCGGCAGAAGGAAGAGATTAATCGCCTGAATGTTTTCCCGGTGCCGGATTCCGATACTGGGTCGAATATGGCTTTTACGATGGCGTCGGCCGTGTCGGCATTGGATCATGCTCTTCGCGAGCGGGAGATGAAAAAGAGCAGGTCGCGTGCTGGAAATGGTGCTCAGAGCGGTACGGACTTAACTACCGATGCAAGCTTAACGACGTCCGAAGCGGCCATAGCCCTAGCTATTGGAGCGACGAAGGGGTCGCGCGGAAATTCAGGTGTTGTTCTTTCTCAACTGCTTCGAGGGCTCGCCGAGTCTGCACAAGCCGGGCCTTTGAACGGTACTTCGGTATGTGACGCGTTATCGAATAGTTTGCGTTTCGTGCAGGCTGCCATCGTGAACCCGGTCGAGGGAACAGTTATCACCGTGTTGCGGTCCGCGGCTGCTGCAGCGACGTCGGCTGCTCAGTCGACCGACAGTGCGGGTGCGGTGGCACATGCTGCTAGGCTCGCCGCCAGCCGAGCTCTTGAACGCACCCCGTCGCAGCTTCCTGTTTTACGACGTGCCGGTGTTGTTGATGCCGGCGGGCGAGGTCTCGTCGTTTTGCTAGAAGAGCTGGAGCGCGTTCTTACCACGCGAGATGGCGATAGTTGGGATGGAGGCTTTAACGACGTTGACATTAACGCTTTCACGCCGGCGCACATTGGTGGAAAAAACTCGTGGACTAGCGATGGTGAATTGTCGACGGGGAGTAGGCAATTGCGCCCGGATTCGTCGGCCAGTGACCGGGTGAACGCCTCGCGAACTCCCGCGCCGGGCACGGGGAATGATGAAATCGGTGGCGGAAGTTCCAGTGTTGGAAATTCAGCACCGAATGCGTCGGCTTCACAGCTCGAAGTCATGTTTTTTATCGAGAACACGGACCTCGAGGATCTGCGGACGTTCTTAGTTCCCCTGGGCGATAGCCTGATTGTGGGCGCGCTGACGGACCATTCCGCGCGCATCCACATTCACACCAATCGGGCTGGCGACGTTATCTCTGGGGCTTATGAGCGCGGCGACGTGTCTAAACTCACGGTTGAGACGCTGCATCAGGTCTCTGCAGATCGTCCGTCCTCCTTGCAGACTGCTCGGCCACGGCTACGGTCCGTCTTAGCCGTGGTGCCGAGTGAGGATGCTGCCGCCTTCTTTGGTCGGGCCGGGGCGGACACCGTCGTCATAGAAGCAGATGAAAACGTCGCTGACCAGGATCAATACGGGGTTGTGCGTAAGGCCATCGAGAAAGAAGATGTTGATGAAGTAGTGCTCGTCACGAACGGCATCGTTGACCCCAACGAAGTGGATGGGCGCCTCGCGAATGTTGTCGTTGTTCCGGCGTCATCATTGTGCGCGGGTTTGGCTGCCATGGCGGTTCACGATCCGTCACAATCGCTCGACGCGGATGCTGCGGCTATGGTTGACGCGGCCCGGGGAACAACAACGATGACGCTGAGCTACGACGACTTGGGTCACCGTAGTGACGGAGAGTCCACCAGCGCCGAACTCCCACCGTCGCCCGAGGTTATCCGCGCTTGGAAAACCGTATCCGAGTTACTCGAGAAAGGTGGCGAACTCGTCACCGTCATTTCTGGCGACGATCATTGGTCGCAGGTAATGCAGTCCCTTCCACAGTCGGACACCTCGGAGTATTCGTTCTTCACGATCCCGAAGTGCGGTGCAGCTGTCATGATCGGTGTGGAGTAATGGTGACGTCCAACGGAGCACGCCGGACCAGCGTCGGCAGTAGGAAGGGGGCATACGTGCGCCCAATGATGGGATGGGAGCCACTCGTCGTTCCCCTGCCCGATTCTCTTCCCGACTCGACGCGCTCGCATTTAGCCGCCGTCGGGGTATCGACGGTTGCCGAGCTCGTGGAATGGTTCCCGCGTCGGTATGTCGAACCCGGGTCGACGTCGGACATGGGCTCTGTTGACGTGGGCACCACCGTGACTTTCGTGGGGGAGATCCTCCGCGGAAACAAGATCACGACCCGCACCCGAAAGCGCCTGTACACGGTGGTCATTACCGACGGCACCCAAACTATCAACGCCACGTTTTTTAACGCGTTCGCCCCGGCGCGGGACCTGGTGGTCGGAACCCGGGCTATTTTTGTGGGGACCGTCTCGGAGTATCGAGGGGCGCTGCAACTGGCTCATCCCGCCTACAAGGTGATTGATTTTGCGCAGGAGTGGACGTTAGACACTCAACCCGCCGATGAGCAGCCGAAACGAAGCTCTTCCCGAAACATTATTGATCGCGACACCGCGGCGCTGGTCACCAAGCTGCCGCTGTTGCCTATCTATCCGCTGAAGAGTGAATCATCGCGGTCTGCGTCGGCTACTGATGGTGATACGGGCAGTTCAAAGACGGGCAAACAATCAACGAAACGTCCAGCGAAGCGCTCAAAACCAGGTTCGAAGCGCCCGGTTCGTGTGGATTCGTGGACCGCGTTGGACGCGATTACCACCGTCCTCACCCATAGCGATCCCATCCCGGACCCTCTGCCGCGCGTGCCTACTGTGCAGGGCAAACTCCTGCCGTCGCTGGATCACGCCATCCGCGCGATGCACATGCCTTCTTCGTGGGCAGATCAAGCCATGGCCCGCAAGCGCCTCGCTTTTAACGAGGCCTTGGGATTGCAGTTGATTCTTGCTTCACGACGCCACGCTGCAGCGGACCGTCGCGCCCCGCAGTGCGCTCCTCGTGAGGACGGATACCGCGCCGAATTGTTAGCCGGCCTGCCCTTCGACCTGACCGATCAGCAACGCGCGGTCACGGAGGAGATTGGCGACGATATTGCCGCCACCAGACCGATGTGCCGACTACTCCAAGGCGACGTGGGGTCGGGCAAAACCATTGTTGCTCTGATCGCCATGCTTCAGGCGGTGGACGCGGGATGTCAGGCGGCGCTCTTAGCCCCCACTGAGGTGTTGGCCGCGCAGCACGCACACTCGCTGATGACGATGATGGCTAATGCCGGCGTTGCCGCCACGATTCGGCTGGTGACAGGGTCGATGTCGACGTCCTCCCGCCAAGAGACCCTCCTATCCCTCATGACCGGGGAGACGGACATCGTCGTTGGTACCCATGCGCTACTCAGCGACAATGTCGAATTCTTCAACCTCGGGTTGGTCGTCGTCGATGAGCAACATCGGTTCGGTGTTGAGCAGCGTGACCGGCTGCGCGGTCGGGGGCGTGACACGGAAGACGGGCCGCTCACTCCGCATCAGCTGGTGATGACCGCCACCCCCATTCCGCGTACCGTCGCTATGACCACTTTTGGGGATCTCAATGTCTCGACGATTACGGAGCTTCCCGGTGGTAGGAAACCTATCCAGAGTTCCGTCGTTCCGGAGTGGAAAAAGGGGTGGCTTGACCGCGCTTACCAGCGGATTCGAGAGGAAGTAGAGTCGGGCCGGCAGGCCTACATCGTGTGCCCGCGGATCCAAGGCGACGGTGGCGTGAACGATATGTACGAGAAGCTGACGGTTGGTCCTCTCCACGGGTTGCGGGTGGGGATGCTTCACGGGCAGCTGCCCAATCCCGACAAAGAACGCATCATGGGGAAGTTTTCGCGCGGCGACTGTGACGTGTTGATTTCGACGACCGTGATCGAGGTGGGCGTTGATGTTCCTAACGCAACGCTCATGTTGATCCGCGAAGCCGAGAACTTCGGCATCTCGCAGCTTCACCAGCTCCGTGGGCGGATCGGCCGGGGGAGTCATGCATCATGGTGCCTCTTCCACACCGCCCAGCCGGAAGATAGTGACTCATACCGACGTCTCCAGGGGGTTGCTGCCACCACCGACGGTTTTGCCCTCGCAGAATTAGACCTAGCCACCCGCAGCGAGGGCGACCTCGTCGGGGCTGATCAGTCCGGCAGGTCCACTCATATTCGACTTCTCGACGTCGTCCACGACGAGCCGCTGATCGAGGCGGCGAAAACCGAAGCTGAGCACATCGTGCAGACGGATCCTGGTCTCGCCCGACGGCTTAGCGAAGGCTATAGCAGTACTGAACGTGAGTTCTTGGGCAAAGGGTGAGTTACCCGGGGTAAGTTTTCCCCAGGTGAGGTGAACAAAGAGCAGTCCAACATGGACGGTAAAGTGAACCGCATGGACATTTGTGCGCCTTTCGCGGGAGTTGTTCACTACCACGTCACCCCGGGCCAGCGGGTAGAGCCTGGAGAAACCCTCGCAGTTGTCGAAGCTGTGAAACTAGAAGCTCCCGTGGTATCGCCCGTCGCCGGTACGGTAGGTTCACTTGATCGTGACGATTTTTCCAATGTTGACGGTGGCGACAGGATCGTAGCCATAACGGATTAGTTAGAAGTTCTTGCGTGGCGGTACAACGCAGTAGCGCACGCGGCAATACACACGGCCACACATACGCTGGCGCATACGGCAGCGCAGTCCAGGCATAAAGAGGGGAATTGAGATGCGAATTATTTCAGGATACGCGCGCGGGCGGACTATTAAAGCCCCCGCCGAAGGCACACGTCCCACATCTGACCGGGCCAAAGAGGGAGTGTTCTCCTCGCTCAGTGTCCGGTTCGGTTTTGACGGGGCCCGCGTTCTTGACCTTTTCGCGGGGTCCGGCGCGTTGGGTTTGGAAGCAGCATCGCGCGGGGCAGATAGCGTCGTTTTCGTCGATACGGATTCGGCTGCCATCGAGACCATCAAGGACAACATTCGTCGCGTCGGCGATGTGGATGCCGACGTCGTCCAACTCAAAGTATCCAGTTATTTGTCGGGCGCACCGGAGAATTATTTCGACATCGTGCTGATCGATCCGCCTTATGCGCTGATCGACGAGGCCGTCCACGACATGTTGGTAGCGCTGGCTCCACATCTGAGGGACGGGGCTGCTGTGGTGGTGGAGCGTTCCTCCGCCAGCCCTGAGACACAGTGGCCAGAAGGATATGAGCCGACCGGACAGAAGTTAAAGAAGCGGACATATGGTGCCGCGCGTATGGATATGGCGTCCTTTACTCGTTCGGAGTAGAACCAGCTTCTAAGTAGAACCAGCGTTAGCCCGCATTGCGCTCGATATTATGTGCACAGAATGATGCGCACGGACGCGGAGCGCCAGAGAGAGGAACGGAAGGATGCATGTTGTCTGCCCGGGGTCATTTGATCCCATCACCAACGGACACGTGGACATTATCGAGCGGGCAGCTGCTCAGTTTGACCAGGTCACGGTACTGGTGACGTTTAACCCGAATAAGCACGGCCTTTTCTCCGTCGAGGAGCGCTGTGACCTGATCCGGAAAGCAGTGGAGCACCTGCCGAACGTCGATGTTGATTCGTGGAACAAGTTGCTGGTTGATTACACCACGGAACACCAGATCAGTGCGCTTGTGAAAGGTTTGCGCAGCTCACTTGATTACGCCTATGAGCTGCCGATGGCGCAGATGAACAGGTCGCTCTCTGGCATCGATACGCTTTTCTTGTTGACGACGCCGAAGTTCGGGCATATTTCGTCGACCCTATGTAAAGAGGTGGCCCGCTATGGCGGCGACGTGTCGGGGCTCATGCCTGATCACGTCATCGCGGCAATGCAAGAGAAGTTTTCAGAGTAATTCGCGTCTAAGCCCTCGTGATGAGCAGGAATGTTAAAGGGTCTCGTCGGCTAGTTGGCGTGGCTTCCTGCAAAACTACGAAAATTCTGCCAAGCTAGTGGTTATGTACAGAACTTTCGAAGGCATCGACGAACTACTCCAAATGGTCGATCAGGCCTACGGCGTACCCATGACTAGTAACTGTATGGTTCCCCGCCGGGAAGTCCTGGATCTTTTAGACGAAATCCGCAACGCCATACCTACTGAGATGGACGATGCGCAGGATGTTCTGGATAAGCGCGACGGCATCATTAATGAAGCCACTGAACGCTCGCACTCCATGGTGGCTGATGCCGAGGCTGAAGCCCAGCGTTTAGTAGCCGAAGCACAAGAAAAGTGCGACGCGATGATGAATGACGCGGAAGATCGCGCCCATGGCATGGTCGCCCACGCCGAGGACGAGGCAGACTCCATTGTCCAAGATGCCCAGCGTGAATACGATGACGTCACAGGCCGCGCGGCTGCTGAAGCGGAGCGCTTGGTCGCGTCGGGTAATGAGTCCTACGACCGTAGCGTGAACGAAGGCCTGAAAGAACAGGCCCGCCTGGTTAGCGAATCAGAAGTCGTACGGATGGCGAATGAGGAAGCGACTCGCGTCCGCGATTCCGCTCATGCTGATTCGGATAAGCTCCGCAGCGACTGCGACCGGTACGTCGACCAGAAGTTGGCCGAATTTGAAGAGTCCTTGACCTCAGTGCTGCGTACGGTCGGTAAGGATCGCGCTGCCTTGCGGGGCGGCGCGGGGATCTCCGGCGGGCGTTCCCGGTCCGCTTCCCGTGAACCTCGCGACGACTACCGCGGCCGAGACGCACGTCGGAACTAAAACCATCCACTGTTGAGACTCAGCGAAAACAGCGTTGTCGTGCGCTTTTAGCTCGCCGACGCGATAGTCGAGTTGGTACAGGAGGACGTAGTGTCCGCGGTGCATTACCATGGGCGGTGTTATGGGAATTTCACATTCTGACCGCAAAGAATCAGTGACACCGACGGCACATAACCCGCTGTCCCTGGATGTCTCAACGGTATCGCAGCAATCGGGCGCTGTAGAGACCATCGATACCGAAGGTCCATCGCCAGTACGCATCGGCCCAGAAATGATCGCGTTTGGCGTCGGTACCCCTCTGGGTGTGCACGCGACGGTCACCAATGTCGGCGAGGGGCTTGTGGTTGATGCTGAGATTTCGGGCTCCGGTGAAGCCGAGTGTGTGCGGTGCCTCAAACCATTAACCCCGCATCTGTCCTTCCACATCAACGGGGTATGGGCGCTGACAGAGGGTTTTATCACCTCGGAGGACTCCGACGATGATGATGACGATGATCCGACCCCGATGGTGAAGGACAATCGGTTGGATCTCACCCAGGCCGTGATCGACGAAGCCGGAGTGTCCTTGCCTTTCTCGCCCACATGCGAAGAGTTCGGTGAGGAGTGTGACTCCCAAACTCCCGAGCCCGACGGGGTGTCCGGGGAGACAGAGACGGTCGATCCGCGGTGGGCAGGATTGCAGGACAAGCTGAAAGATCTACGTGATGTCTAAACAAAAGAATTCGAAGCACGAGCGGCTGACGGGCGAAGAAGCCTGGGCCGCCGCTTTTGGCGATGTTGATCATCAGCCTTTGCTCGATGGGTTCGGAGTCTCTCTTCCTGCCGACGCTTTACGTCTGGCGCTGACCCACCGTTCGTTCGCTAACGAAAACGGGATGCTGCCGAATAACGAGCGCCTCGAGTTCCTCGGCGACGCGGTGCTAGGGCTCTCCGTTGCGGAGCGCCTGTACCGGGATTACCCCGACCGCACCGAGTCGGAGATTTCTAAGATGCGGGCCGGCGTTGTCAATATGTACGCATTGGCCGATGTGGCACGAGAGATTGGCTTGGGTGACCACGTGCTGCTGGGCCGCGGTGAGCAGCTGACCAATGGCAAAGACAAGAATTCCATTCTGGCTGACACCACAGAGGCCATGCTGGGTGCGATTTATCTGGAGCACGGTTTCCAGACTGCGAAAGACGTTATTCTGCGTTTGTTTAAGTCCAGGATTGAATCTGCGCCGACCGTCGGACTGCATATGGACTGGAAGACGGAGCTGCTAGAGAAGATTGCTGGCCGTGGTTTAGGCGAGCCGGAATACAACACGACGATTTCGGGGCCGGCTCACGATCCGCATTTCACCTCGACAGTGTCCTTGCAGGGCAAAGTGTGGGGCCACGGGGAGGGGCACACCAAGAAAGAAGCGGAGCACCACGCGGCCCGCGAAGCCAACGACGCTTTGTGACGGAGATTCTCTGGAGATTCTCTGCCCATTTATTTCAAACATGTTAAATGTTTGCCGATAGCGCCGAGCGGGCCATCAGAAATTCTGGATCTTCTGTCGTTGGTCGTAGGGTAGTTCACTATGACAGCTATTGAGAACGCGGTGACTGGCTCGAGTGACGGGTTATGGACCGTCATCACGTGGGTGCTGTTAGCGGCAGGTGTGTGGTTCTGTTTCCGTACGGTCGTTGTTCAGATCCGTATGGTTCCGGAAATGTTTCGGTCGCTGACAGAAAAACCCAGTGACATTTCGAAAGATAAAAAAGGAATCTCCGCGTTCAAGGCGTTTACTATTTCGGCGGCATCGCGGGTGGGGACAGGCAATATCGCCGGTGTCGCAGTGGCCATCACCATCGGTGGGCCCGGCGCTGTGTTCTGGATGTGGTTGGTCGCGATAGTCGGTGGCGCCACCGCATTTGTCGAGTCCACACTGGCGCAGCTGTACAAGGTGAAGGACACCGATTCCTATCGAGGCGGCCCGGCCTACTACATCACCAAGGGGTTGAATCTTAAGTGGTTGGCCGCTGTGTTCGTGGTCGCCATTACCGTGACTTACGGATTTGTCTATAACGCGGTTCAGTCCAACTCCATTGTCGACGCCATTACCGAGTCGACGGGCTCCGACGCGATGTGGTGGAAGGCGCTGTTGGGCGTCGCGCTGGCCATCCTGACGGCACTCATCGTGTTCGGTGGCGTGCAGCGTATCGCGTCGGTCACCAACTGGCTGGTTCCCATCATGGCCGTGCTGTACATCGTCACCGGTCTCATCGTCGTTGCGGTGAATATCGAGCAGGTTCCTCACATGTTTGCGGAGATCGTGACGTCGGCCCTGGGTATTCGCGAGGTCGCTGGGGCAACCTTCGGGCAGGCGTTCATGTACGGCATTCGTCGTGGCTTGTTCTCGAATGAGGCCGGTGAGGGGTCGATCCCGAACGCTGCTGCGACGGCGTCGGTTAGTCACCCGGTCAAGCAGGGACTTATTCAGACCCTCGGCGTGTACTTTGACACGATCATCGTGTGCTCGATCACGGCGTTCATCATTTTGCTCAACAACCCGTCCTTTGGTGAAGGCGTTGAGTCGACATCGTTGACCCAGAACTCTGTTGCGGCCGCCGTCGGTCACTGGGGAGTCCACCTGGTGACGGTGATTATCTTCTTTCTCGCGTTTTCGTCGGTCATCGGAAACTACTACTACGGTGAATCCAACATCGAGTTCTTCACCAGGAATAACAAGGTGATGACCGCATACCGGTTCCTCGTGTGCCTCTGTGTGCTGGGTGGATCGCTGGGCAAGGTCGGCATCGTCTGGGCGCTCGCGGACCTGTTCGCCGGCATCATGGTGGCCATCAACCTCACCGCCATTCTCCCGTTGGGCGGGGCTGCGATCGCGCTTCTCAAGAATTACCGACAACAACGTAACCAAGGATTGTCGCCGGTCTTCCACCGTGACGATCTGCCGAATCTGCCCGGGCATGACCGAATCGAGTGCTGGGACGGGAGTGATCCCCTCACCATCCGTGGCGATGGTCAGGAAGTTTATGGGCGTCGTCCGGGAACGCCCGCCCCGCAAGTCATTCGGCGCAGTGCTAACGGTTCTGTCCGCGCCGAGTGAGAATTCGCAGGCCGCCCATTAACCGGTGCAGCCGAGTAGGATACTGCGCAGTAGACTCTCGTAGGGAAGGGGCCAAAGCTTATGACTACAGCTGAATCCGATCAGTCACATGACCCCGTTCGCCTGACCGCGTGGGTTCATGGATACGTTCAAGACGTCGGATTCCGCTGGTGGACACGAAGCCAAGCCCTCGAACTCGGATTAGTGGGCTCTGCGACGAACTACTCCGACGGCCGAGTCCTCGTGTGCGCTGAAGGTGAGCGGGCGCCCGTCACCGAGCTCTTGGCGCGGTTGCGCGAAGAGCCCACGTCGACCAATCGCCCCGGTTCCGTCGATAATGTGGTGGAGTCGTGGGAAGAACCACGGGGCGGGTACCAAACGTTCGAAACTCGGTAACCGCTAATTTGATCAACGGAATAGATTTACTGGCATGTACCTGAAGTCGCTGACCCTTAAAGGATTTAAGTCCTTTGCTTCGTCGACGACCTTAAAACTCGAACCCGGAATCTGCGCGGTCGTCGGGCCGAATGGGTCAGGAAAATCCAACGTTGTCGACGCCCTCGCATGGGTCATGGGGGAGCAAGGCGCCAAGTCTTTGCGCGGCGGAAGCATGGACGACGTCATCTTCGCCGGAACAGGCGCACGCAAACCCCTTGGTCGTGCCGAAGTCACCCTCACGATCGACAATTCCGACGGCGCTCTGCCGATCGACTATTCGGAAGTTTCCATTACCCGACGGGTGTTTCGCGACGGGGGCGGCGAATACGAAATAAATGGTGCTAGAGCCCGCTTGATGGATATCCAAGAGCTGCTCTCTGACTCGGGAATCGGCCGAGAGATGCACGTCATCGTGGGGCAGGGGCGGCTGTCCACCATCTTGGAATCCAAACCAGAGGACCGGCGAGCATATATCGAAGAAGCAGCCGGCGTCCTCAAGCATCGCCGTCGCAAAGAAAAAGCCCAGCGCAAGCTCGTGTCTATGCAGGCCAATGTGGATCGGCTGCGCGACCTCACCACAGAACTCGAACGACAGCTTAAACCGCTGGCCAGGCAGGCGGAGGCAGCCCAAAAAGCAGCGACAGTGCAGTCGGATCTGCGCGAAGCTCGACTGAATCTCGCCGCGCACTCATTGGTTACCGCGAGGGATGATGCCGACGAGTTGACGCGCCGGGCCAATGAGGCGCGGGAGAAAGAGGAAGCTCTCGTCGAAAAGCTCGAGGAATTGCGCGAACACGTCGATGAACTGGAACATCGCGTTGCCGAGCTAGGACCGCGGAGTGAAGAGACCCAGCAGCTGTGGTTCCGGTTGTCGTCCTTGTCGGAGCGTGTCACGGCGACCGGGCGTATTGCCGCCGATCGGGCCTCGGCGGATGATCAATCCGAGGACTACCACGGCCCGGACCCAGAGGATCTGGAAGCGCGGGCCCGCGAGGTCGCAGAGCGCGAAGAAGAGACCACTGCTGCGGTGGAAGAAGCAGCTGAGCGGTTAGAGACAATCCGCGAGCAGGTTGATGAAAAGGAAGAGAAAGCCCAGCAGGTTGAGAAAGAACACCTCGCTGCTCTGCGGGCTATTGCGGATCGTCGGGAAGGCGTCGCCCGTTTAGATGCCGCGGAAGATTCCGCACGCCAGCGGTTGGAGGCTGCGAATGACGACCTTCAACGCGCAACGAAGGCCGTGGATGCGGTTGTTCCGGCCCTAGCCCAGGCGAAAAGTGATGTTGATTCAGCCCAAGCCGCCCTGCAGGACCACGATTCCCAGGCGGGGGCGATACTGGATCGGGTTAGTGAAGCCGAGCGCGATGTCGCGAGCGCGGATGATCGCCTCCGCGAACTCCGCGATACCGATCGAAACTACGAACGGTCCATTTCTGCACTTCAATCGCGCATCGACACCTTAGAAGCCACGGTTCGCCCCACCAACGGGGTCGCCTGGCTCCGCACGAATTCATCGGTGGAGTGGGGATCATTCGTCGACTCCGTCACTGTCGAACGGGGATGGGAAGCGGCCTTATCCTCGACCCTGGGGGAGGCGGCTGAAGCCATCACCGCGCCGGGGGATACGTCGGAAAGCGTGGGTGAAGCCCTCGAATCGCTCGTCGCTGCCGACGCTGGCCGGGCGTGGATTATGGGCCAATCGCAGGAATCCACCTGGCGGTTGGATGCGGACCTTCCCGCCGGTTGCGAGTGGTTCTTAGACAAAGTGTCGGTGGATAGTGAATTCACCCACGCGGTGACTGGTCTGCTTGTCGACGTCGTTGCGGTCCCGTCGGTGGCCGCGGGGGTTGCGCTGGTTCGCGATGACGCCAGGCTGCGTGCTGTGACGAAGAGCGGTATCGTCATCGGCCCTGGTTGGATGAGCGGGGGTTCCGGTGAAGCCACGACCCTTGACATCAAGTCCTCCGTCGACCAGGCACAAGAAGAATTGGCGGACTACACGGCCAAGGCGAGGGAACTCGCGGGCACTATTGCCGGCGCAGAGACGACAGTGCAGGAACGACGAGACGCCTTGGGTGCCGCCCGTGCTGCGCACACCGAGTTCACCGCCGTGGCATCGAACCTCAAAGAGCGCGTGAGTACTGCGGAAGCAGCCGTCGAACGCCTGAAGAAGGAACTCCACGAGGTCCAGGAGAACCGCGCCCACGCCGAAGGGCGCATTGACAATATCCACGCCGAACTGGCCGACTTGGCTGATCGACGCTCCCGCATCGACGCGGAAATCAGTGACGCCGATGATTCCTCAGAGGAGTCGTCGGCAATCGCTCGGGATCAGGCCCACGAGGAACTGACCCAAGTGCGGGCGATGGAAACCGAGGCCCGGTTGGCGCTGCGTAGCGCCGAGGAACGCGCATCGGCGATCAAAGGCCAGGCGGAGAGGCTTCGCCGCCAAGCCGAGCATGAGCGGGCCCACCGACGTCGGCACGAAGAAGCACAGCGGGCTCGTCGGCGTGCACGGCAACGAGCAGCCCACATCGCGCAGTGGTGTGAAAGCCTGGCGAAACGGGTGGACACCGCAGTCCACAAGGCGGCCGAGGAGCGCGACACACTCCACGCGCGCATGTCGGAAGCCACGGCACAGCGGGGGCGCGCCCGGGACGCGTTGAGTGCCATCACGACGCAACGCGAACATGCGCTCAAAACGACGCACGATGCGGATATTAAACGTGAAGCAGCGTTGGTGCGGGTGGAACAGGCTGAGAAGCACATCGTCGAGCAGCTTGGTCTCAATCCCGAGGACGTTGTGGCAAGCCAGGATCTGACCGACTTTGATCCCGCGTCGGAAAAGAAACGGCTGGCGTCCGCGGAGCGTGCCTTGAAACAGCTCGGCAAGGTTAACCCTTTGGCGCTGGAGGAATATAAGGCGCTGGAGGAGCGCTATTCATTCCTTTCCACCCAGCTCATGGATGTTGAGCAGGCCCGCGAGGACCTCCGCGGTGTGATTAAAGATGTCGACACCACCATTTTGCAGCTCTTTACCGATGCCTGGGAGGATGTCCAAGCCGAATTCCCCCGGGTGTTCGAGACACTGTTCCCCGGCGGCGAAGGTCGGTTGTCCCTGACCGATCCCGATGACATGTTGACCACCGGTATTGAGGTCCACGCGCGGCCGCCAGGGAAGAGAGTGACGAGGCTATCGCTGCTTTCTGGGGGCGAAAAGTCCCTGACAGCACTAGCCTTATTGGTAGCGATCTTCCGCGCGCGGCCATCCCCGTTCTACGTCATGGATGAGGTAGAAGCAGCCCTGGATGATGTCAATCTCCGACGGTTGATCGCGCTCTTTGAAGAGCTCCGGGAAGACTCACAGTTGATTGTGATTACACACCAGAAACCGACGATGGACATTGCGAATGTGCTGTATGGCGTGACAATGCGCGGCGACGGGATGACACGTGTAATCTCTCAACGAATGAGCCCTCACTCCCAGCCAGTGAGCGACCCTGCTGTGGCCGGTTCAGCTCCCGGCACATCTGCTGGCTCAGCCGCCGGATCGGCAGCTGGTTCACCGGAAGTGTCGTGAGCTCACATGATCGGTGTACGTCGAATAATCGTGTAGCCACAATTGCGTCTTGGAAAGGATTACTCAGTTGTCAGGCGTTGACGCCCCCACGAGTTTTATTGCAGATTCCGCTGACCCCTTGTTGGGTTGGGCATCGACGACGGAGCTTGAACTGTCTCGGCAGCTGTCAGACCTTGATTTCGCCGTCGAGGTCAACCTCAGTGGCGACGAGTTAGAGCGCCTGGACCGTTTCTGGGGTCGTTTTGTCACTCGACAAATTTCTGCCGGAGCAGAGCTTTCCGCTGTTCTGGAGGCTTGCCCGGCCATTGTGGCGACGACGTTGGTGGGTCGCGCTGGCCGCATCGCCGATTTAAGCAATTTCGATTCTGAGTATTGGGCTGGCCTGGGCGTACACCGCGATCTGGCCGAGCAGTTTTACGGGTGTTTCGACGGCCACGTGGCCGAGATTCTCTCTCGTGCGGGCCTCGATCCGATGGACATTGCTGCGTCGGGCTCCGATGGCGAGTTGGGCCGGCTTTTAGTGCACGCAACAATTCCGGCGGGGTGGATTCCGAGCCTCATCGCGCTCATCGACGAGGATCCCGATAACGTCACCGGTGCGTCGCTGACTGAGCATTTTGTCGAGACATCGCCGACGCGGCAGCTGGGGCCCCTCTGCACAGTGGCACCCGAGCGCGCCACCCGCTTATTCGACGACATCATCGAGTTCTATCGGTGGGCCGCCCAGCACCCGTACGAGGTCGACCAGTGGGCCGAATGGGGAGTGGGCAAAGATGGCTCCTATCGCGTCCCGCTACTGATTCTTGAAGATCTTGTCGACGAATTACGCGAACGCCCCGCGGGCACAGTCGACCGCTTATCGACGGTGGGGACGGCGTCGTGGGAGACGTCACCGCGCTTGGTCTACGACGTCAACCGGGAGCGCGTGGTGCTTCGTTTGCCACAAATGCCCTTGGACGAAACCGTCGTTGAGCTGCGGTGGCGCGTCTCTATTGACGGTGAGGTCGTCGAGTACCGCACCGGCTACGACAATGACACGGAAGGATTCTCTGAAATCCTCGACGTCCCAGTGCGCAAAGCCGCCCGGGAAATCGTCGTCAAGGAAATTGTTCGTCGGGTCTCGTGGACAATCCCTGTGCTCTCTGAACCGTTCCTGGCGTTCACGATGCGCGGCCACAACGTGACGAGCAAGGTATCGCTGCACCATACGGACCTCATTGTGGTTTCGCCCGATGACGCGGAAATCGTCGACCCTGTCCGTGAGACGCCCTTACCCGCTGACGATGGAGTGGAGCTTCGGGGCTGGAATGGCTGGATCGCGCGGACCGTCGACGTTAATGATGCCGCGTCCTTCCAGGTGCGTCGCCCGGGGGAGCCTGCCGGCACGGCCTTGCGCAGTGTTGATCCTCGGCAGAGGGTGATTTTCACCGAGGGCGAGTTGTGCTCACACGTTCGGTCGGTCTCTGGGCTACCTGTTCATTCTGAAAGTCTGTTGGCGGAATTCCCGGCGACGCTGTCCGGTGCCGATGAGGTCTGGTATCTATCGATTTCGTCCTACGCTGGCCCTGGTCAGGCCGGTGTTGAAGTCACCCCTGCGGAACCTGTCGAGGTGCCCGCCGATGGTGGCGCCGTCTACGTGTTCGACCCCGATTTGTATGAATCGCCGTGGACGGGCGAATACATCGTTCGCTTGCGTGGTCCGCGGAATGAGTCCTTCCGCCACCGGTACGCGATCGTTCAAGGCCTGGTGACCTCCCTTGAGGACAACCACGGTTTCCGTATCCCGGTTGCCGGCGGGCTCTCACCGATGTCAGTCGAATTGGCGACGGAAAAGCCGGCGTCGATTGAACCGAACCCGGTTGAGGTCGGCGCGGATTCGGCGCGTGGATCGGCGACGGTGAGCACCGATGATGGCGATCTGCTCCCCATCGTGGTGACGCCTCCTCGGCTGCGCTTCCAAGTTCCCCTCAAGGGGGAGGAAGCCCGCTGGCGGTCAACGCCGCTGGTGTGCGCGGGTTCCGAGTTGAACGGCGAGATGTTCTTGCGTGTCCGCACGGGCAGTGAGCTCCACAAACCGGTCATTACCGCGAGGAATCACCACGGCTCCCCGGTGCGCACGAAGAAAATGATCACCTGGGACGGCATGACCTGGCGCATCCCCTTGAAGGACTTTGCCTCTGCGCTGGCATCGCAGTCTGGCGGAAGCACCGAGCTGAGCTGGGTCGATGAAGAGACCCGGAAGAGCACATCGGTCCGCCTTGTGACCTTGGCCCCCACGCCGGAATGGCAGATCGAGCTGAAAGACGACACCGTGGTGGTGTCGGCGGATAAAGCCCCGGGGGATGAGACGTCGGTCGCAGTGGTCAAGGGCTCGCCCGATGGCCGTCCGCTGGGTTTGTGGATGTGGCCGACGACGGCCCCGTGGCGCCGCGCCTTGAGCGTTCGTGTCGTCGAAGGTGAAGCGACTTTGCCCGAGGAGCTTCGCAACGTCGGGCCCTTGGTTGTTCAGGTGTATTGCGCGGATGTCAGTGAAAACTTGCGCGCCCCGGCACGTCCAGGCCCTCAAGCTGTCATGGTGGATCAGCCAGGATATGCGACGGGCCACGGGCTCGATTCTCTGAGTGCGTTTTTGGCCGGTGAATCGAAAGAAATCGAGGGCGGCGCCGAAACCTTCAGTTTGCTGTGGGACTTGCAAGCGGGCTGGATGTCGGATTCGCGGGCGTTCACCTCATTGCCTCGCGGTGCTGAAGTGGTCCGTGACGCCTTCCTGTCTAAGCCGAGTGTTGCGTTGGTCGGCTTGGCTCAATCGCTTGTCGACGCCTCGAAGCGTCCAAGTGTGTTGATCTCGAGTGGGCTGGTGCGCTCGGCGTTCGATCCCACCGCGATTGATTCAGAGTCGTTGACTTCTCAAGGATCGGCGGCTCCGTGGATTGGTGCGTTGGGAGCCTTAGCTGAGGTTGAGCGTTGGGATGCGGCCATGGTTGCTGCGGAGGAAGCCGCGGAACAGTCGTCCGAACCATCTGAGTCACCCGATGGCGACGATGGTGACGCCGGCGACAATGGCCAGGGCAAGGATGCGGCGAGCGACCTGGCTCCTGATCCTGACGTCGCTCCTGCTCAAGGGCGGAACAATGCGTTGGAGAAACTCCGTTCCCTGGTCGGGGACCGCGCTGTTGAGGCGTTTACCACCGGGCGTGACCAGAGTTTGGACAACGCGTGCTTGGACCCCACGACTGTTCACATCGCGCGCATGCCGGAGGCTCAGCAGAAGGTGATTTTGCAGCAGTTCTTGGACAGTGCTGGGATCATGCCAGGGCCGATTAGCGAGGATAACTCCCGCTTGTTGGCCGTTTTGGAGACCTTCTCCCACCGGGAGGAGCTAACTCAGCTTCTGGGCGAAGAAGACCTCATGGTCACGGCTGCGAAACTTCTGAAGAGGATTCGACACAGCAATCGCCAGTTGTACGCAGCGGCGCGCGTCCGGTTCGATCGCCTAGAGGGCGTGGATACGGAATCCGTCGACAACCGGTGGGCGTTGGCTCCCATCGTCTCTCTCGTTTTTGCCTTGGCCGCGCGCTTGGAAGCCCACGGTGCAGGCAAAATGGGCGCCTTGTCTCCACAAGCAGTAGCAGGGTGGGCTCGTGTCGCCGAGATGCTGCCGGACCTCGTCGCCGGGGATATTGTCTCTGCCGATGCGATGGTGCTGGGTGTTGTCGGCCACAAAAGGAAGTAAATAGGCAGCAAATAGTACGACATCCTGTGGCTCCTTCTTCACAGTGCGATGGTTGCTGACATAATGGCCACTATGTCTCCTGTTGTGTTGTGGACCATTGTCGGCGTTGTTGTTGTCCTGGTGCTCCTTGCGCTCCTCATTATTTTTGGGCTGCACAGGCGTAAAAAGAACACGGTGTCATTCGAAAGTAAGGCGAGTGACACCGAGGAGAAGAAGCGCCCCGACTCGGGCAATTACCAGGCAAAAGGCGGTTTCAATTTCGCCGCTGGGCCTGCGACGGGGCACAAGCCGTCACAGGCCGACGTCGTCGCCGGTGAATTTGGGCAAACGAAACAGGCTAAAAAAGAACCGGAACCAGTTTCTGCTGAAAGTAGTTCCTCGACGAGCAACCAGGCTGCTGAGTCAGAAACTAGTGCTCACGCAGAAAAAGCTGCACCTCAATCAACTGAATCTGCCGACGATAGTCGTGCCGACGAAGCACCGAAGAGTCCTGATGATCACGTTGCTGGGGTGACGGAATCCCCGGAAACCGTTGATCGCGAACAGGATGAGCCGGTTGTTCCTCCTGCTGATGAGGCAGTCGACGATTCGGCTGGCAAGGCTGATGAAGCTGAAAAGGCCGACAAGGCTGAAACAGCCGATCAGGAATCCGAAGAGGAAACGCGGGAAACGACGGCCCCGTCGGACAGCGATAGCGCCGACGAAGGCAACAAGACGGAGCCGTCAGCACAGCCGGTAGAGACAGAGTCTCCCGCGGAACCAGTCCTCGCTGCATCGTCAGCGCAGCCAGATGACGCCGAAGCTGAGGACTCGTCGGCACAACAGGAACCGGCGTCGGATAGCAGTGAGCTCTCAGAGAGCGACCTCACTGAGAAAGAAAAGACCGAGGCCGAAGAGGCAGCTGCTGCAGCACAGTCTGTTGCTGTCGGTGCGGAAGCAGCAGCTGATCTCGCGCGCGAGAGCAGCACCGCTGAGGAACGCCCGTCGTCCACGGAACCCACCGATGAAGGCACCGCGGCTGTAGCTGAGGCGGAGCCGGAGGAACCCGCAGAAACTCCCGAGCCCGTCGATGGTCGTATTCATCGTTTGCGTGGGCGGCTGTCACGTTCCCAGAACGCCATCGGTAAAGGCGTTCTAGGAATTCTGGGCGGCGGCGATCTTGACGAGGATGCGTGGGAAGACGTCGAAGACACGCTCGTCATGGCGGACCTGGGTACTGCGGCCACGATGAAAGTGGTCGATTCCCTGCGGGAGAAAATCGCTTCTCAGGGTGTTTCTTCAGAGCAGGAAGCGCGAGCTTTGCTCCGCCAGGCTCTCATCGAGTCGTGCCACCCGGAGATGGATCGCTCTATCCGCGCGATGCCTTATGAGGGCAAACCTGCTGTGATTCTTGTTGTCGGTGTGAACGGCACGGGCAAGACGACGACGGCCGGAAAGCTGGCACGAGTGTTGACTGCCATGGGCCACAGCGTGCTCTTGGGTGCTGCGGATACCTTCCGTGCCGCGGCGGCCGATCAGCTTGAAGCGTGGGGGAGTCGCGTTAATGCCCGCACTGTGCGTGGTCCCGAAGATGCCGATCCCGCATCGGTGGCATTCGACGCGGTGGCCGCCGGCGTCGCTGATCACGCGGATGTTGTTGTGTTGGATACCGCAGGCCGGCTCCACACGAAGAACAACTTGATGGATCAGCTGGGCAAAGTGAAGCGCGTCGTCGAAAAGAAGGCTGTCGTGGATGAAGTACTTCTGGTTCTCGACGCGACCGTCGGCCAGAATGGTCTGGTCCAGGCCCGCATCTTTGCGGAAACAGTGGACATCACTGGTGTGGTCTTGACGAAGTTGGATGGTACGGCCAAGGGCGGAATTGTCTTCCAGGTGCAGGAAGAGCTCGGTGTTCCAGTGAAGATGGTTGGCCTGGGGGAGGGCGTCGACGATTTAGCCCCGTTTGAGGTTGAGGGATTCGTTGACGCACTGCTCGGGTAAGAATATGGCCGTGGCCGGTGATGATTGTGCGTCTACCGGTCGCGTCAGCACCCGAATAGGTCAGCGTGAAAAGCTCATTCTGCAACCTATGCTTTTCAGATGAAATAATATATCGTGTTCCAACGAAACACTTTGTAGGCCGTTGTGTAGTGGGCCGTGCGGACTAGTGCGGCACCTGAACCAGGGCGCCTTTCTGTGTGTTAGGCCAGTTCCACCGCCGTGTAGCGAACTGCGTTGGCACATGGAAACTCCCCCGCCCGTAAAAAGAAGAGAAGTGAAATGTCCTTAGCTAAAAAGCTCTCTGCCCTCATCGGTGTTCTTGCTGTTGGTGCCGGTGCAGCCGTAGCTGCTCACCCAGCCGAAGCTGAGGGAGACTCCAATATCGTGCTGTTGGGTGATTCGTACATGGCCACCCCAAACCAGCTGGCTCTCCTCAATGACCACATTCAAGCAGCTATTCCTGTCGCTCCCCGGTTCGCTCCTGTCACGGGTTCAGCTGCTTCCGGCTGCCCCATCGACCAGCACGATGTCGGCTCTGTTCTGCAGTCTATTTCGGGCCGAAAAGTTGAGAACTACGCATGTTCAGGCGCGACGTTGGCCGCTGCACCGACTCAAACTAACTTGAACCCCAACCGTCTTGATACCTTGGTGACCAAGGCGATCGATAGCGGAGCATTGAACCCGAATACCCAGGCTGTTCCGATTCTGATCGGTATCAATGACTTCTATAAGACCGGGTACGCGTGGAGCTTCACCCCTGAGGATCCTGCTCACGAGGCTGAGGCTGGCGCCGAGCTGGACAAGGCTGCGCATCGCATCCGTGAAGCTGCTCCGAACGCCAAGCTGATCTTCTTGTCCTACCCCCAGCTCACTGCGCCTGACGATCCGAATATGATGTGCTGGATTCAAGCTGGCGATGCTCGCCCGTTCAACACTCCTGGCTTCGGGTTCCAGAACGCTTTCAACATTATTAAGCGCCAGCAGTCGTCGGCTGCAGAGCGTAACGGTGGCACTTACCTTGATATGGCCGAATCGACTGTGGGGCACAGTACGTGTGCCCCACAGTCGGGAAAACTGGGTTTCAGGTCTGATTGAAACCAACGGCAACAACGCTGCAATGTCCATGCACATGACCTACCAAGGTGTAGATAACATGGCGCAGCAAATTACGGCCAGGCTCTAAGCTTCAGGCTCTAAGCTATAGCCCTAACAAGCTGGCGCGCTAAAGGTAACCCCGGGTTCATCACCTGGGGTTTTCGCGTATGCCATCACGTAACCCCGAAATCACGCTGCACTGTTATTCCGTCGCACTGTTCTAACGCGTCCCTGTCGTATTGCGTGAAAAATCCCCACTGCATACTCCAGCGAACATCTTCCTCGTAACAAAAGCGAAACAATATGGGTTTTATTTCACACGAATGAAACGTCATACTGCGACGTCGGAAACACGAGATAACCATGCTTTTCCTGTAGGCATCACCTCCTTGCCCGTGGAGTGAAAACTCACAATCACTGTCGACGTGCCGAGCGTGAATGCCCCGAATAATTATCTGCCCACAATCAGGCTTCCCGCTTGAGGCGCCGACGCACGAGAATATGTCCCATTTGCGCTGCTAGCCCCTGCGCGGAGACCTGCGAGAGGAGTCTCGTGTGCTCGTCGACCAAGTAGTTCTTGCCGCTTCGGCAACGGAGAATGGTGTGACGGCTGGCAATTCCGCGTGGATGCTCATTAGCGCGTCCCTGGTGTTGTTAATGACGCCAGCCGTCGCCTTTTTCTATGGCGGAATGTCACGTCAAAAGTCCACCCTCAACATGATGATGATGTCATTCGGGGCTCTCGGGGCAATCGGAGTTATTTATGTGCTGTGGGGATACTCGATGTCGTATTCCAGCGGCGACATCGGCGGCATCTTCGCCAACCCCTTCACCAACTTCGGATTGCGAGGAATTCTCCCGTCCGACGACGGAACATTCCCCACGGGTAGCAATGGGTACCCCGAAATTATCGACGTCGCGTTCCAGCTGACCTTCGCGGTGATCACGGTAGCGCTCATCTCTGGTTCGCTTGCCAACCGTGTGAAATTCTCCACCTGGCTCGTGTTTTCGGTGCTGTGGGTTACTTTCGCGTTCTTCCCCTTGGCCCACATGGTGTGGGGCGGCGGCTTGCTGTCCGATTCCGAACACAGCATTGCTGCATGGTTATTCGGGACGACGATGGACGACGGCGAAAAAGTCGCGAAAATCGCCCCTATCGACTTCGCAGGTGGAACAGTGGTCCACATCAACGCCGGTGTTGCAGGCCTCGTCTTGGCCCTCATCGTCGGCAAATCGCGTGACTTCTTGAAAGCCCCTCAGCGCCCTCACAACCTTCCCCTCACCATGATCGGTACGACGTTCCTGTGGTTCGGCTGGTTCGGCTTTAACGCCGGTTCCGCCTTCGCCGCCGACGGCAATGCTGCTCTGGCCTGGGTCAACACGACGGTTGCGGCCTGCGCTGCCATGATGGCCTGGCTAGCCGTCGAGCGCATACGAGACGGGCACGCCACCTCCTTGGGTGCGGCTTCCGGCGTCGTTGCTGGTCTGGTTGCTATCACCCCGGCGTGTGGAAACTTGACACCTGTGACGTCGATCATCCTCGGCGCTGTCGCTGGCGTGGTGTCAGCTTACGGCGTCGGCCTCAAGTACAAACTCAAGTTTGACGATTCCTTAGACGTCGTCGGTGTTCACCTCCTGTCGGGTATTTGGGGAACGATCGGCGTCGGTCTGCTAGCGAAAGACCACGCCGGGCTGTTGACCGGCGGCGGTGCAGATGGCTTCCGACTATTCATCATTCAGGTGGTTATCGCGGTTGTCGCGATGGTGTTCACGGCGATCATCACCACAATCATCGGAACGATTCTCTCTGCTGCGATGGGGTGGCGTATCGACGATTCCGCTGAACGAGGCGGAATTGACTTCGCCATGCACAGCGAGACCGCGTATGACTTCGTCGGGATGGACATTCGATAGGCGTTGTTGATCCGGCGAATGGCGTACGGTGTATGGGCACAAGAAACAGATTTAACCCAGAGCTACAGAGAGTCCGAGCAGGAATAAGGAGGAGATGATCGTGAAGCTTGTCACCGCTATTGTGAAGCCTTTTACGCTCACCGATATTAAGGAGTCCTTGGAAAATGTCGGCGTGCGCGGCATGACGGTTACCGAGGTCCAAGGATTTGGGCAGCAAAAAGGGCATACCGAGGTTTATCGCGGGGCTGAATATGCCGTTGACTTCGTGTCAAAAATAAAGATCGAAGTTGTTGTGTCGGATGATTTGTATTCCGACGTCATTGAAGCAATTATTTCCGCATCTCGTACCGGGAAGATCGGCGACGGGAAGATTTGGGTGACACCGGTCGATGATGTTGCGCGAGTCCGGACGGCGGAACGCGGTGAGGACGCTGTATAACAAGTGGGCGTAACAAGTAGAGGACAGCGATTGGCCGGGGATAACTCAGCTGCGCGTAATTCAGACGGCCTTCCGTCGTCGCCGGCGTCGGTTCGCAAGGCAGTCACAGCCTCGTATGAGGAGATGCTCAGTCAGTGCGACTTGCCGGATGGTTTCGCGCTGTGTGGAACGGGGTCTTTTGCCCGTCGCGAAATGACTCACTATTCCGATCTCGATGTGACGCTGCTCCACGCGGATGGCATCAAATCGGATGTGGTGGCCTCGGTCGCGGAGTCGGTCTGGTACCCGCTGTGGGATCGCAACATTCCGCTCGATCATTCCGTGCGGACCGTGTCGGGCATGATCTCGACGGCATCCGCGGACATGACCGCCGCACTCTCGTTAGTGGACCTTCGTTTCGTCACCGGCGACGAAGAACTCGCCAGCTCCGCCAGGGCGAAAATCATGGCGGATTGGCGGTCCTCCATCCCTCAACGCTTCGACTCTTTGGTTGCCTCCGCAGCCTCGCGGTGGCACCGCTCCGGGTCGGTTGTCGCGATGACCCGGCCAGATCTCAAGCACGGCCGCGGCGGGCTTCGTGACGCGCAGCTGTTGCGAGCGCTCGCCCTCGCGCAAGTGGCCAATGCCACCGTGTCCGATACGGACTACCAGCTGTTATTAGACGTACGCACACTGTTGCATGATTCTGTCCGTCGTGCTCGCGACATTCTGGATCCCGAGTTTGCCGCGGATATCGCCGTCGCCATGGGGCGCGGTGACCGCTACGCGTTATCCGAAGAGGTCGCCGCCGCGGCACGAAACATCGACGCCGCATTGACTATTGGCTTTTCGACGGCACGCGCGGCGCTACCGTCACGCACGGCCCTTCGTCGCCCCATCCGTCGTCCTCTCGACGAAGGCGTGGTGGATCATAATGGGCAGATCGCTTTAGCTCGCTCGGTGAAGATGGATGATCCCGGCCTTCCTCTACGCGTCGCAGCTACCGCCGCGCGAACTGTTCTCCCCGTCGGTGAAGCCGTATGGACGCGCCTGGAATCCTGCCCGCGGTTGCCCGAGCCCTGGCCGTCGTCGGCACTGTCTGATTTTTGCGCGGTCCTTGCGGGCGGGGATCGAACGAATGACGTCGTCGAGGCTATGGATCGGCACGATCTTTGGGAGCCCATTGTGCCAGGGTGGCGCCGTATTCGTGGAGTCATGCCGCGGGAACGGACCCACGTGTTGACCTTGGATAAGCACGCGCTCGCGGTGGTGAAGCAAGCGGCGGAGAACACGATTCATGTGCCCCGCCCCGATCTGCTCCTGCTTGCTGCTTTGTATCACGATCTGGGCAAGCAGACGGGGGACGAGGATCAGCCCGAGGACCACAGCGTGGTCGGTGCTCGAATGGTCAAAGATGCTGCCCGGCGCATGGGCCTCAATCCCGCTGATGCTCGCGTGCTAGAAGTCTTGGTTGCCCACCACACGGATCTCATGCGGCTTGCGCTGAACCGGGATCCCAATGATCCGGAGACCGCGCGTGAGCTGGTCGATTGCGTCGATAGCATCCCATTGGTTCTCGATCTTCTCGAGGTGCTCACCGCGTGCGATGCCCAGGGGACTGGTCCCACCGTGTGGACCCCGCGAGCTGCCGCTTCTGTCCGACGCCTCGCCCGCTTGGCTCGGTCGCAGATGCGGATTGCACCCGTGCAGCACCCTGACTTCGCGGCCGACGTCGTTGACCTGAAGGAGACTTCTGCCCCGGTCGAAATGCAGGACGACAAGCACTTTTGGCGCTTAATCCTTGACGACGATGACCCGTCGGCGCTTCAGCGCGTGATCAACCTGATGCTCGACCGCAAGTGGCACATCCTGCAGGCCCGAATTATGTGTGATGAGCCCACCGACAAGGGGCTGACCCAGACCGTTGCGATGTTTGCCCTGCATCCGGTGCATGAGGGCAAGCCCGATAACTCCGTTCTTCAGTCGCTTTATGCGCAACAGAAGTCCCGACAAACGCGTCTTCCTTTCACCAAAGATGATGCTGAACTGGTGTGGAATGGCGATATTCTCGAGGTTCGCGCCCGGGATCGTTTAGGTGTGTTGGCTGCGGTGATTGGTGCTCTTCCGGAGCTTCGTTGGGCAACGGTCTCGACGTTTGCCGATACGGTCGTCGATCAGTTTGGTGTGAAGCCGGGGCTGACTCGTAAAGAGAAGGACGCTGCGGTCATGCGGATTAGGCACGCCCTCGGTGATTAACGCATCGGAACCCGGGGCGGGGTAGTGGTTGCCCGCGACGGTAAAGGGCGTGATCGGTGGGCTCGGTAGAGCATCGTTATCAGTAAGCACCGTGCAGCCGGGTCTGTGCCGCCGTCCGATCGCGGGATTGTTCCGATTTTTGTGTCATTGCCATTGCTAGTCAGGTACGTTATTTACCTAAAATAATTAGTTTTAGTGATGGACACGCGATAGTTGTCACGCTTTTTCAGCATTTCTCCAGTAAAGTTTTATTTCCGCTATGCTTTGTGTGGAGATTTTCCAGAAAGGTGGTTTTTGTGGCACACCACCGTCGTGATAGCCGACAGTCGGGGCGCGAGGCCCGTGTCACATGGTCGCCCTCCGATGGTCGTCATGATCGCCGTACCAACCAGGGGCCGGAGAGCGCGTCGACGACCCACAGTCGTCACTCTCGTGAGCAACAAGCACGACCTCCCCACATTGCACAACCCCGTCAGTCATATCCCCGTCAGAACCGGGGGACAGAGTACCCGCAGCGATACACGCGGGGACGTTTAGACCGCAACGGGCGCCGCTTACCCAGCGACAATTTTTATTCCATTCGGGCAGAAGCGCTGGCAGAGGCCCGCCGACGTCGTCCCGAAGCAGATTTCCTCACCCGTGAACCATCGTCAGATCGCGTTGCCGGCGCCACCCGGGAAACTCACTACAACCGAGTAGACAGGGCTTCCACCTCGGCCGGCCATCGTGCCCGGCCGACGTCACAAGCTCAGCGGCCCTCACACGCGCCGCAACCCACGCGCGCACCACGCTCACACCAGGGCACCCGGCGTCGCGCGAAAGCTCAGCCCACCCGCGTGTCACCCACACTTCCCGGTGGCCGGATCTTGGGGCTGGATGGCCTCCGTGCTATCGCAATTCTGTCGGTCCTCCTCTTCCACCTCGATCCCGATCTGCTGCCCGGCGGGTTCATGGGCGTCGACGTCTTCTTCGTCGTATCAGGGTTCTTGATCACGACGCTCTTAATCCGCGAACGCCACAAAACAGGTCACTCGAATTTGGCTAATTTCTGGATTCGACGTGCACGCAGGCTCATCCCGGCGCTGGTCAGCCTCATTATCATCGTGGTCCCGCTGACCTGGCTGTGCACGCGCTGGGCCGAACAAGCCCAGGACCTGTTGGTACGCATTGCTCCGCAGATAATCGGGGTCTTGACCTTCTCCTACAACTGGGTCGAAATCGCCGCCGGGTCGTCCTACTTCACCCGCAACGTCCCACAGCTGTTCATGAATTTCTGGTCGCTGGCGGTGGAAGAGCAGTTCTATCTGTTGTGGCCCTGGGTATTCGTCTGGATAGCTCGACGACAGTTTGCCCGACGTCGGGTCTCATTCTCCCTGCTCATCGTCGCCGCCGCGTCCGCCGTTGGCATGGCAGTTCTCTTCAGCCCCGATTCATCGACGCGCGTGTATTACGGAACAGACACGCACCTCTTCGGGCTTATGATCGGCGCGGCCCTAGCCTTCGAGGCATCGCGTGCCGACGGCGGCTTCATCACAACACGGTTCTGGTCTGCGGTGGGGCCGATCCTCGGCTGGCTCTCCTGCGCCGGATTGATCGTTCTCATGATCATCATTGGCGACGGTTCAACTGAGGCGTTCCACGGCGGCATTGCCGTGGCGAACGTCCTGACCGCGATCATGATCGCCAGCTTCCTGGTGAAACGTGGTGGGTTAGTCCAGCTGATGTCATCCGGCCCCGCGTCGTGGCTCGGCGATCGGTCCTACGCGGTCTATCTCTGGCACTGGCCGCTGATCATCCTCGCGCAAATCGTCATCCCGACACCGGACAACAGCGCAGCGTCGTGGGCTGTGCGGTTGGGTGCCGTCGTCGTCACGTTCATCGTGTGTGAGATTTCCCTGCGCTATCTGGAAACTCCGATCAGGCGTTTAGGGTTCCGTGGCGCGTGGGCAGCTTTTTGCGGGCTCTTCGTTAAACGCCCGGATACGCACAACGACGGTCGTCGGACGTCGTCACGTCGGGCACCCACGAAATCACGGCGTGTTCGCTTAACACCGGCCGCTGTGGCAACCCTGATTGTTCCCGTCGCGCTCGCGGCATGCACAGTATCTGTGGCCTCGACTGCGCCGGACAAAACACTCGTCGAGCAGAAAATCACCGAAAACGAACACCTTGTCAATACTGGCGACGGTTCCTCTGCGGGAGATGGTGCTGGCGCGACGGGCGGGCAGGGGACAGATCGCTCGGACACAGTGGACTACACCCCGCCGGAGGGCAAGGACACGACGATGTTCGGTGATTCCATGCTGGTCACGACGGCCCCGGAGATTGTCAAGGACTATCCGGGCGTGGATATCGTTGCGCAGTCGGAGCGTGCGTGGGAGCAAGCTATTCCGATCATGCAAGACATGGAGCGCCAGGGGAAGATCCGCCGCGCCGTCGTTATTGCGCTGGGAACAAACTGGGGTGTTCGCGATCCCCAGGCTGTTGAGCAGGAAATCGACGAGATTCAGCGTGGTCGGACCGTGGTTCTGGTCAACACGTATGGTGCTGGCTGGGAACCGCAAGTGACGGATGAGTACCAGAAGATAGCGGCGAAATATCCGAACGTGACTGTGGCGGACTGGTCCGATGTGGCAGCAAAGCACACGGGCGACCTGCAATCCGACGGAATTCACCCGGACTATGGGGCAATGCCTATTTTTGTGGATTGCATTAAACAGGCCTTTTCCACCCTTGCTCACAACAAGAAATAGGGCCTCGTTCATAGGTCCGAGTGTGTAGGTAGTACCCATCCGATACGAGTGGGCTCCGTACTGCAAGCCTCGAGCTTGTATGCTAGGGGAGTTCATGCCGACAACCCAACAGGGGAGAATCTGTGTTTGAGTCACTGTCTGACCGATTGACCGGAGCGCTCAAAGGTTTGCGCGGTAAAGGCCGGCTGACTGAATCAGATATTAACGCCACGGCGCGCGAGATCCGCTTAGCTTTACTGGAAGCAGATGTGTCGCTTCCCGTCGTCCGCGCCTTCATTAAGAACATCAAGGCGCGCGCTACGGGTGCTGAGGTGTCAGAGGCGCTTAACCCTGCTCAACAGGTTGTCAAGATCGTCAATGAAGAGCTCATCGGCATTTTGGGTGGTGAGACGCGGCGCCTGCAGTTAGCTAAAAATCCCCCGACGGTGATCATGCTCGCCGGTCTGCAGGGTGCTGGTAAAACCACGCTGGCGGGGAAATTAGCGCACCACCTGAAGAAGCAGGGGCACACGCCCATGTTGGTGGCGTGTGACCTCCAGCGCCCGGGAGCTGTCCAGCAGCTGGAAATCGTCGGTCAACGTGCTGACGTGCCAACTTTCGCGCCGGATCCGGGGACCCGGACGGACACCGTCGAGCATGAAATGGGTCAGTCGCATGGTGACCCTGTCGGTGTTGCGACCGCGGGTATTGAGGAAGCGCAGCGCACGAAACACGACGTTGTCATCATCGATACGGCCGGCCGGCTCGGTATCGATGAAGTCCTCATGAAGCAGGCGCGAGATATTCGCGACGCCACCAACCCCGACGAAGTCCTCTTCGTGATCGACTCGATGATCGGTCAGGACGCGGTTCATACTGCCGATGCGTTCCGAGAAGGCGTTGACTTCACCGGCGTCGTTCTCACCAAGCTCGATGGCGACGCTCGAGGTGGTGCGGCCCTTTCCATCCGTGAGGTGACGGGGAAGCCGATTCTCTACGTCTCCACTGGTGAAAAGCTTGATGACTTCGACGTCTTCCACCCGGACCGGATGGCCAACCGGATCCTGGGCATGGGCGATGTCCTGACGCTCATCGAGCAGGCTGAGCAGAAGATTAATCAGCAAGAAGCTGAGCGGTCGGCGTCGAAAATGTTTTCTGGGGAACTCACCCTGGATGACTTCCTTGAGCAGATGCTGATGGTGCGTCGCATGGGACCGATGGGCGCCATTTTGAAGATGCTTCCGGGTGGCTCCGAGATGTCCAAAATGGCCGATATGGTCGACGAAAAGCAGCTCGACCGCATCCAGGCCATTATTCGCGGTATGACTCCCGCTGAGCGCAATGATCCGAAGATACTGAATGCATCGCGACGCCGCCGTATTGCTGCCGGTTCTGGTGTGACCGTTCAGGATGTTAACCAGCTGGTTGAGCGCTTCTTCGAGGCGAAGAAGATGATGAGCAAAATGACCAGCCGTTTTGGCATGGGCGGGGGTAGCGCAACAAAGAAGCAGAAGAAAGGCCGCAAGGGCAAGAAGGGGAAGAAGGGCAAGAACAAGAATAAGAACCGTGCCGCGGCACAGCGCGGGGGCGGAATGCCGAACATGGACCAGCTGCAGCAGCTTCAGCAACAGATGGGCATGGGCGGTGGAATGCCCGGTATGCCCGGGATGGGGCAGCAGAACCTGCCCAAGGGAATGGAAAATATCGACCTCAACAACCTCGACTTCGGGCAAGGTTCTCAGGGCCGACGGAAGAAGTAGCGCTGATAAGTCACGCCGATGAATGACCCCCACATGAAACACAGCGCGCGGTGTTTCGGTAATTCGGGTGTGATCTGCTAGCATTCGGAAAGTTGTCTGTTTCGGTGTACTCGTCCGCGAGTAGTGCCGATGGGACAGCGCGTAGCGTTCCTGCGTAACACCGTCCTCGGCCACGGCCGACCGGTGGTCACGCGCAGGTTAAATCCAAGGGCTGAACCGGCTCCCTCCTGGTAGGGAGTGTCTGCACTGCCCGGTGACCACAGAAAGAAGAATATGGCTGTCAAAATTAAGCTGCAGCGGCTCGGTAAAATCCGTACCCCGCACTACCGTGTTATCGTTGCCGATTCCCGTACCCGTCGTTCGGGTCGCGCTATCGAGAACCTGGGCATCTACGAGCCCAAGGCGGATCCTTCAGTGATCCGCATCGATTCGGACCGCGTCCAGTACTGGTTGGGCGTTGGCGCTCAGCCGACCGAGCCCGTCCTCGCTCTGCTGAAGGTCACGGGTGACTGGCAGAAGTTCAAGGGTCTCCCCGGTGCTGAGGGCACGCTGAAGGCTCAGCCGGAGAAGAAATCCAAGCTGGACCTCTTCAACGAGGCTCTTGCTGAGGCGAACAATGGCCCGACCTTGGAAGCCATCACCGAAAAGCGCAAGGCTGCGAAGAAGGCTGCTGAAGAAGCAGCGGCTAAAGAAGCGGAAGCTGAGGAAGCTGCCGAAGACAAGGCTGAGGAAGAATCAGCTGAGTAGTTTCACGTTCTGTGGGGCTGTGCCTCATAACGTGTAGCGTGTGCTTACCCGGTGTGCAGAGTGACTCTGCGCACCGGTTTTTGTTTTGCTCCGGTTCCTCGGGGTCGTAGGAACTATAGTGGCAGCTATGACGAATGCATCTCCCTCCGATCTCCGCCGCACCACATCAGAGGTGACGTCGTCGGAAGAAAAAATTGTCCTCCACCTTGTCCGGGGCATTGTTCCTCACCCCGATGACGTGACCGTACGGACGACTTACCGGGGCCGGCAGCACGTGCTCATCGTCTACGTCCACCCCGACGATCGCGCCATGGTGATCGGGCGCAAAGGGCGTCACGCTGAGGCACTTCGCACGATTCTGCGCAGTCTCGACCGCGATACTCGGATAGAGATTCGTTAACGTATTCGCTCCGCGGCCATGATTTTGTGATAATGACGTCGTGACCAAGCATGATAATTCCGCGGACGATCCCAATTACGTACAGATCGGTCGCGTCGTTAAGCCGCATGGGGTCCGGGGAGAATTCGTCGTCGAGCCAACCACGGATGACCCCGAGGGGCGCTTCGCGGTGGGAAGCGTCGTCAAGGCTATGCCTGTAGGTGGGCGCCAGCGTCGGAATGGCGGATCTCAGGAGCCTTTTACTTTGACCGTGGCGTCGGTTCGGGGGCACCAAGGCAGAATCATCATGAAGGCTGAGGAAATTCCGGATCGGAATGCCGCCGAGTCTTTGCGGGGAGTGCGCTTCGTTGCGGAGCCTGTTATTGACCACTCCGGCGACGAGTTTTATGACTTTGAGTTGGAAGGGCTTCATGTCCTCACCGTGGGCCCAGTGAGTGCGGAGGAAGCGCACGCGCGGGCTTATGAGGGGGCTCAACCAGAGCCCGAGGACATCGGAATTGTCAAGAATGTGTTGCGCGGCCCTGCCCAGCGCTTGCTGGAAGTGGAGATAGAGTCCGCTGATACAGCGTCCGATGGTGCGCCACGGACGGTCCTCATTCCATTTGTCCAGGCCATTGTGCCGATCGTTGATATCGACAATGAGGCCATTGTTGTGACCCCGCCCGAGGGATTGTTGGATCTACCGTAGGAGGACAGGATGGATAAGGAAACGACCGTGCCTCACCACCTGCGGCTTGATGTCATCACCATCTTTCCCGCCTACATGGAGCCCTTGCGGCACGCCTTGCTAGGTAAAGCAATCGAGCAGGGGATCATCAGCGTCGGCGTTCATGATCTTCGGCAGTGGGCGTCGGGGGTTCACAAGTCCGTCGACGACTCACCCTATGGTGGCGGCCCGGGCATGGTGATGAAGCCCGACGTGTGGGGGAGCGCGCTTGACGACGTCGCCCAGGGCACTGGCCCCATCGCCGAGTCCGCGGACCTTGTCACGGCCGAGCCTCACCGCCGCCAACCGAGGCATGATGACCTCCTCGATTCATCTGATGGCGCCAGTGGTTCGTCGGGGCAGGTCGTCGAAACTGGCCACTCTGGTCAGTCTGGCCAGTCAGGCCACACCTCGTCGACGCCGGTCCTCGTCGTACCAACCCCGACAGGTACTCCGTTTACCCAGAACTTAGCGCACGAGCTAGCTCAGGAAGATCACCTGGTTTTCGCCTGCGGTCGTTATGAAGGCATTGACCAGCGGGTTTTCGATGACGCCCGCGGTCATTATCGCGTTCAGGAAGTGTCGATCGGCGACTATGTTTTGGTCGGCGGTGAAGTTGCAGTGCTTGTTATGGCGGAAGCGATTGTTCGGCTGATCCCGGGTGTCCTTGGTAACCGGCGCAGCCACGAGGAGGATTCGTTCTCTGAGGGGCTGCTGGAGGGGCCGAGGTACACGAAGCCACGGTCGTGGCGCGGTCGGGACGTCCCCGATATTTTGCTGTCGGGCGATCACGCGAAGGTCGATCAGTGGAATCGCGAGCGTGCCCTAGAAATCACGGCCCGACGTCGGCCAGATTTGATTGAGCGCTGCCGGGCTGCAGGGCTACTGAGCCATGCTGACGATGAGTGGCTGGAGCGTAACGGCTACCATCGGTCGGGTGATTATTCAGACCCTCGCTCATGAATTAGGTGTTACTGAACAACAAGTCCGCACGACGGTCGACTTGTTGGACCAAGGTAATACGGTTCCCTTTATTGCCCGCTACCGCAAAGAAATGACGGGCGGTCTCGACGACGCTCAGCTCCGCACCCTGTCGGAGCGCTTGACCTATCTGCGGGAGCTCGAGGACCGCAAGCAGACGATTCTCGAAGCAATTGATAGCCAGGGCAAACTCACCGACGAGTTGCGGGAGCTCATCCAGCAGTGCGACACAAAGGCTCGCTTAGAGGATCTGTATCTGCCCTATAAAAAGCGCCGCAGGACGAAGGCAGATAAGGCACGGGAAGCTGGTCTTGAGCCGCTCCTTGATTCCTTACTTGCCGACCCCACGCTGGACCCGGAATCGGCCGCGCAGTCCTACACCGCCGAGGGGTTCGAGGACACGAAGGCGGCGCTGGAGGGTGCCCGTGCTATTTTCGTTGACCGCTTAGCGACGAACGCGGATCTCGTCGGCCATATTCGCGATAGGGTGTGGGATTCTGGCGCTCTCGAGGCTCACGTTGTGGAGGGCAAGGAGCAGGAGGGGGCGACGTATCGGGATTATTTCGACTTCGCGGAGCAGCTCTCGGATGTGCCCTCGCACCGCGTGTTGGCTTTGCTGCGCGGTGAGCGTGAGGGTGTCATTTCCCTCTCGATCGATCCTGGTGACGACGATCCCTATGTTGGCCTCATTGCCGACGACGCGGACTTGGGGAGCGCTATTGACCACGATGGTCCCGCCGCGGATTGGATTGAGAAAGCGATCCAGTGGGGTTGGCGGACAAAACTGAGCGTCTCAGCGAGCTTGGATGCCCGTATGCGGGCGAAGGAGAAGGCCGAAGCGACCGCGGTAGAGGTCTTTGCGAAGAACCTCCACGACGTCTTGCTCGCTGCGCCTGCTGGCCAGAAAGTGACGATCGGCCTTGACCCCGGGTACCGCAATGGCGTGAAAGTCGCGGTCGTTGATGACACGGGGAAAGTGCTGGATACAACGATCGTGTACCCCCATCAGCCACAGAACAGGTGGTCGGCAGCTATCGATGAATTGGCGACGATGTGCGTCCGCCACCATGTTGCCCTGATGGCTATCGGCAACGGGACGGCCAGCCGCGAGACGGAAAAACTCTCTCGCGAGGTGGCGGCCAGGGTGAAGGAGCTGGGTGGCGACGCCCCGACCCCCGTGGTGGTGTCAGAGTCGGGAGCCTCCGTCTATTCGGCGTCGGAACTAGCGAGTAAAGAGTGCCCTGATCTCGATGTTTCCTTGCGTGGAGCGGTGTCGATTGCCCGTCGCCTGCAGGATCCGTTGGCTGAGCTGGTCAAGGTTGATCCGAAATCGATTGGTGTTGGGCAGTACCAGCATGACGTCAACCAGTCATCCTTGACCGATGCTCTGAACGCTGTGGTGGAAGACGCGGTTAACGCCGTGGGGGTTGATTTGAACACCGCGTCGGCTCCGCTGCTGACCCGGGTGGCCGGCGTGACTCCGACCATCGCCGAGAACATTGTGGCGTATCGCGAAGACAACGGTGCTTTCGATTCGCGCAAAACCTTGACGAAGGTCCCGCGCCTGGGACCGAAGGCATTCGAACAATGCGCTGGTTTCTTGCGTATCCGTGGAGGTTCGCAGCCGCTCGACGCGTCGGCAGTACACCCGGAGTCGTACGGCGTTGTGTCAACAATTTCGGAGACCACTGGCCTGGACGTGGACCACCTGATGGGCAATTCCCGCGTACTCAGTGGGCTCGATCCGGCTCAGTTTGCCCAGGGGGCAGTGGGAATTCCGACAGTGACCGATATCATCGCTGAGCTCGATAAACCGGGCCGCGATCCGCGTCCGGAGTTCCGGACCGCAACGTTCAAAGAGGGCATAGAAAAAGTTTCTGATCTCACTCCCGGGATGGTGCTTGAGGGCACAGTCACGAACGTCGCCGCCTTTGGAGCCTTTGTCGATATCGGAGTCCACCAGGACGGGCTCGTCCATGTGTCGGCGATGAGTGATCGTTTTGTGTCGGATCCGCACGATGTTGTGAAGTCCGGCCAGGTCGTTCGCGTCAAAGTCATGGACGTGGATACAGATCGGCAGCGTATTGGGCTGTCCTTGCGGTTGAACGACGAGCCGGGGGAGAGAGGCCAGCGTCGGCAAGGTGAACATCGCGAGAACCGTCGAGATGGGCGCAATCATGCCTCTCATCGACGTGGCCAGGGTTCACGCAAGCCCAATCAGGGTGGCCGCAAGCCTCATCAGGGTGGCCGTCGAGGATCGGGTAATCGACGTGAGCAGGGTGGTTCCATGGCCGACGCTCTTCGTCGTGCCGGGTTTGGCAAGTAAGCGGGAGCCGACGTCGGGATCCGGTGACTCAAGTTTCACCCGACACACCGGTTGCGTCGGCAGAGTTGGAGAAATAACTGCTGTAGTGCAATAATTTCGAGGTTGTCTATTTCGCCGAGTGCAAGCGAAAGCCATCGTTGTAACAATCGACGTTGATGCTGGGATGCTGCAACGCTATCCCGGAGCATTCTGCGTAACTAGACAGTGAAAATGTACTGGGTACGAACCGGCCGAGCGCCCCTCGGGAAGTGCCGCTAGGTTCCTCTGCTCCGACTACGAAGGATCGTATTTATGAACATTCTTGACAAGGTTGATGCTGCATCGCTACGCGATGACATTCCGGAGTTCCGTTCCGGCGATACCGTTGATGTCCACGTGAAGGTCATCGAGGGACAAAAGTCCCGTATCCAGGTGTTCCGTGGCGTTGTTATCCGTCGCCAGGGTTCCGGTGTCCGTGAGACCTTCACCGTCCGCAAGGTGTCGTTCGGCATCGGCGTGGAGCGTACTTTCCCGGTTCACACACCGAACATCGACCACATCGAGGTTTTGACTCGCGGTGACGTTCGTCGCGCCAAGCTGTACTACCTGCGTAACCTGCGCGGTAAGGCAGCCAAGATCAAGGAGCGTCGTTAATCGACTGCCTGTCGTTAACCACTTCGGTGGTTTAACAATGAAGACCAATGTGAGTGCTTAGGCACATCGCATTGGTCTTTTTTGATGCCGAGTTTTGCTGCATGGCTCGTATAGGTCGTGACGACTGACCTATTAATCCTTAAGCGCGTCACAAGGTCTCTCACGAATATGTGGGCGCCAATCACGTCTTTTACGTAGAGATCATCTGGATAGAGCGGGGAATCCTACCTTCAACGGGGGTAATTTCCGTGCGATAGGCCTTTTTCTACGGTTTCGTAGGTAGGTTCAATGTTGGTTCTTCAGTTTCCCCTCTCGAATGGCTGCGAGCTACTCCTGCAGTGTTGTCATCGAGATCTGTCGAAACCTTTTTTACTGGATCGAATACATGTTGCACTCAGTCGCAGTGAATGAACTCTGGTCACGTCGAATCGAGTGCAAAGTTGTGTGAAAGGCTCAGAATGCTCTCATCGCTTCACTCGTCGACTAAGAAAGTGGCCGCGTGTGTCCTTGCCGCCGCTACCGCTATCGCCGGAATGACAGGTGCGGTCGGCACCGAACCACAGGCTTCCGCCAACCCCATCACGACACAGGTTGATCTCCCTGCGGCGAAGGATGTTCCGTGGGCTGAAACCGTCGGCCATGGACCAAAAGAGGACAGTTTTGTTCAGGCCACGTTGCTGGGCATGGCCGATCCGGCTCTTGCTCCTCAGGGTGCAAATGTGGAATGCACTCCGCGCCCCGGCGAGAATCCCATTGTTTTGCTTCACGGTTTGAACTCGAATTTCTATTCGACGTATGCACGGATGGCTCCGGAACTGGCAGCTGCGGGTTTCTGCGTCTATGGATTCAATTACGGTGACCCGCGGCCGATGAGAGCCGAAACCGCGACGGCTCCCGGACTGATCCCTGGTCTCAATGGCCTGAACCCGATGGCCGATAGCGTGGATGAAGTCACCGCCAAGATCGATGCGATCCGCGACAATCTCGGGGGCAGCGATGTCGACATCATTGGCTACTCCGAAGGCGGGTCGATGGCAGCTGCGTACACCAAGCGCAAAGAAGGAAAAGGCGTCGGCAAGGTCATCACCCTCGGCGGTGTTCTTAAAGGCACGACGCTGGTCGGGGTTAATCACCTCTACCAGGAGCTGGATGCTGCGGGATTGCCGCTCAGCAATGTCGTCGGCAAGCTGGGTGGACCCGCGTCGAATGACCTTTTGACTGGTTCAGATTTCATGACCCACGAGATGAGCGACATCGAGGTTCCTGGGGTCAAGTATGTGTCCATTTCGTCTCATGCTGATTTAGTGGTCACGCCGACGAGCCATGCGCAGTTCACGACGGCTGCGGAATCGGGCAAAGACGTTGATGTCAGCAACATTGTGACGCAAGACGGGTGCAACAAGGACTTCGGCGATCACCTCTCGTACACGACGAATCCGCGTGTGATCGCTTACGCGAAGAATGCGTTGGGCCGGGATGTCGCCGTTCCGTGCGTTCCCGCGGTGTTGTTCGCGACGTCATAGGTGGTGTGCCCGGCGGAAGTGTTATTCCACTGCGATCCGCTATCGCGGTGGAGACATCATGTTTTGCTGAATTCTGCTGGTACTATGACGGCCTGTGACCGAAACTAACCCATCGGGCTGGCGCCCCCGTACGAGCCCCGACCGTTTACGTGCGTCGAGGGCGAAGAGCATCGATCGTTCGTCACCTGATGGGCGACGGGTTGGGCCTCAGCCGTCACACACCTCGGTCAGGCAGGACAGCAGAGCGTTCCGTGAAAAGCAGCGTTCTCGCGTCGGCAATAGGCCTTCCAACCGTCCGATAGGACGTCCCAACCCCCCGACAGGACGCCGTGTCACACGTGCTGCTGCTCCGTCGAAAAGAGAGCGCTCGCGAAAACAGTCGTCACGTTCTGAGCGTCCGTGGTATATCGATGTTCCCATCATTATTGCGATTGCGCTGATAGCGACCATTGCTTTTCAAGCTGTAGTGGGGCGGGTCTATGTCATTCCTTCTGAATCTATGGAGCCCACGCTTCATGGATGTACGGACTGCAATAATGACCGAATTTTCGTCAATAAAATGGTGTATGACTTTAAAGACCCCAAGCCCGGTGATGTGGTTGTTTTTAAAGGCCCAGAGTCTTGGGATAATGCCTACACAACGAGTCGGTCGAGTAATCGGATTGTCCGTGGTTTTCAAAACTTAGGGTCGTATATCGGGCTTGTTGCACCAGACGAAAATGATCTTGTTAAGCGTGTGATAGCGACTGGTGGCCAGACAGTGGAATGCTTACCTGGCGATAATGGGGTCAAAGTTAACGGGAAGGATATTGATAATTCGTATATCATGAATCCGCCTTCTCGGAGTGTCGATACTAAAGGCGGTTCGATTGCCTGTGGGGGCGAATACTTCGGGCCTGTGAAAGTTCCCGAGGATCATCTGTGGGTCATGGGTGATAACCGGACCAATTCGAGAGATTCTCGGTTCCATATGGGGGATCAATATCAAGGAACTGTTCCAGTGGATAATGTGATTGGTCGCGTTGATGCCCGCATTTTGCCGTTCAATCGGATAGGTACTGTGAAGCATCCTCAGATTCAGTCGTAGGGGATCGGTTGTGCTGATAACGTCGGGGCGTGGACTGCTCGTTGACGGGCATTCACGTAGCTTTAACCAGGTGAGAGCATGTGTAGACATGAGCAAACATGCTGGTACTAGGCATACTGGTGCCTGGTTGAATGTTCAGGCCACGCGAATTCGTCGTATGCCACAAGCCCGGACATATGAGGATGCGTTGGTCAAGGCGGGTTTAGGCCCCGTCGCCGGTGTGGATGAGGCAGGTCGGGGAGCGTGCTGTGGTCCGATGGCCATAGCCGCGTGCATATTACCGGCAAAGCCCATTCATCCCCTGGATAAGCTGACTGATTCTAAGAAACTTTCTCCCACAATGAGAGAAAAACTGTTCCCGATTATTAAGGATTCCGCTGAATCATGGTCAGTCATTCTTATTCCAGCTGCAGATATCGATAAATATGGAGTCCAAGCCATGAATATCGCTGGAATGCGACGTGCCGTAGGGGTATTAGACCAACGTCCACACTATGTTCTTACCGACGCCATGCGAGTCGATGGCCTGACGCAACCGCATCTCCCCATCATCGGTGGGGATTCGGCGGCCCGGTGCATCGCGGCCGCAAGCGTCTTGGCGAAAGTTACTCGTGACCGCTACATGTGCGATCTCGCGGAGCGCTACCCCGGGTACGGTCTGGAGAAGCACAAGGGCTACGGGACCGCTCAACATATTGACGCGGTGCGCCTCCACGGCGGGACGCCCGAGCATCGTTACACTTATCGGAATGTGGCCGAGGCGGTAGGTGCGTATCGTACTCATCATTCGATCTGATCGTCTCACCTTTATTGAATTGACGTACATTAAGTCGTATATCCGGATCTGATGTGGAGGATTGAGTTTCAGTGAGTGCTGAGGATCTTGAAAATTTCGAGGCCGACGTCGAATTATCCATGTATCGCGAATACCGCGACGTGGTAAGCCAGTTTTCGTATGTTGTGGAAACGGAACGCCGGTTTTATTTAGCTAACGCGGTGGAGCTCATACCTAATAATTCGAACGGGGAAGTCTATTTCGAAGTTCGGATGTCGGATGCCTGGGTATGGGACATGTACCGGCCTGCTCGATTTGTTAAATACGTGCGAGTTATCACCTTTAAAGACGTCAATATCGAGGAGCTAGATAAGCCTGATATCCAGCTTCCGGATTAGGTTGATTCGCGCTAGCGAGAATTATTAGAGCGCTTTCGTTCGAGCCCTTTTTAGAGTCCTTTTTGGAACTCGTACGCCCTCATGTTCAGGGAATCCATAGGGGCAGTAGCACGTTTTGTGCTCTACATAGTGTGCTTGTTAGCTAGTTATCCCCAGGCCGGAAGTTATCCCCAGCGACGCGTGGTGTTCACACTGAATGCCGACGTCGCTGGGGCCTTTTTATGAGAAGCTATCGCCCACACGGATATGACTGACATCGGTAGTAGGGGGTCGCGGTGGGGACTGACGGTAGTACACAGACACAACTTTGTCTTGACGACGATTACGCGTCGGCCTTTGTAGGGAGTTGTTCCACTCGGCTTTTAGGCCGGTGGGGTGAAGACCGCGCAGCGGAATGGCTAGTCCGCCAAGGGTTCGTCATCGTCGACAGGAACTGGCGCTTTCGCGGAGGCGAGTTGGACATCGTCGCCACGTTGAACACCGACGCGCGCAACTCACCGGCGGTGTGCGCCGTCGTCGAGGTCAAAACGCGTCGAACCCAGTTTTTCGGTGGAGGAGTTGAGGCCATCACGCGGAAGAAGCAGCAGACTCTCCGGCGGGGAATGAGCCAGTGGTTAGCCGCCCACCCTGACGTCCATCCCCAGTTCATCCGTATCGATTTGATCGACATTGCGGTCCATCCCCCTAGCGAAGCCATGCCGTGGCGTTGTTCGCTGGAGCACTTTGAAGAGGTGGCGTGATGACTGTCGGGCGGACCTACTCTGTGGCCCTTCAAGGGATTTCCGGAATCCCTATCTCTATTGAGGCGGATTCTGGTCCGGGCTTACCCGGAATGAACGTCGTCGGCCTGGGGGATACGGCGGTATCAGAGGCGCGCGACCGCATCCGATCAGCGGCGAGAAACTCCGGCCTCGAGTGGCCAAAAACGAAGATCGTGGTCAGCCTTTCGCCTGCGTCGTTACCGAAGAACGGATCTGGCTATGACCTTGCTCTGGTGATCGCGGTTTTAGCCTCGAATGCCAGCAGGTCAGCGAACGGATCGTGTAGTTCGAAGAAACGAGACCGAGACATAAGAGCCCGCCTTGATTCGACGGTTTTTATCGGTGAACTGGGGCTGAATGGTGATGTCCGCCCTGTTGCTGGTGTGCTCCCTGCCATTATCGCAGCGCGTGACCAGGGAATGACGGCCGCTATTGTTCCCGCGGCCAACGCAGCGGAAGCCTCCTTGGTCGCGGGTATTTCAGTGTGGGCTGTGACCTCATTGCGCGCGGCATGGGCGTGGGTGTGCACGGGACAACCGATGACGAGTGATCAACCGACGTTGGCCTCAGAAGTTGTGCAGCACGCGTGTATTCGGTGCGAACATCACCGAGTGTCGTCTGCGGCCAGTCAACCCAATGAGACGCTGGACATGTCGGACGTTCTCGGTCAAGAACTAGCCCGGCGCGGTATTGAAATCGCAGCTGCTGGTGGCCACCATATGCTTCTTATCGGCCCTCCGGGGTCCGGGAAATCAATGTTGGCGGCCCGCGTTCCCACCATCCTCCCGCCATTAAGTGAACAGCAATGTCTTGAAGTGACGGCGATTCATTCGTTGTCATCAGAGACGATGATCGACGTGGTCACTCGACCTCCATTTGTGGATCCGCATTATTCGATCTCAGTCGCTGGGCTCATTGGTGGAGGTTCGGGGCGGCCACGGCCGGGCGCTATCAGTCGGGCGCACCACGGTGTGTTGTTTCTCGACGAGGTCGGGGAGATGAAGGCCCGGGTCCTCGATGCGTTGCGTACGCCACTTGAGCAGGGCTTTGTGCGGATTTCGCGCAATCGTTTTTCCGTCGTGTATCCGTCGAGTTTTCAGTTGATCATGGCAGCAAATCCGTGTCCTTGTGGTGCAGCAACACCTCAGGAATGTCGGTGTACAGGTCGTGTTCGCTCGACGTACCTCTCCGGATTGTCGGGCCCACTCTTAGACCGAATCGACCTCGCTGTGACGACGGCACCGAAGGATTCCATGGTGTCGTCGATACGTCGGGGTGAATCGTCAGAATCGATACGACGCAGAGTCTGCTACGCCCACCGGTGTGCTCGGCGACGGTGGGATTCTATGGGGCTTGGGCCAATCACGAACTCCCACGTCCCGGGAAAATGGATCCGTGAGTGGTTGAGCACGGTTCCGATGGTGGCCAGCTATGTCGACTATTTACTGCGTACGGATGCGGTGACTCAGCGAGGGGTTGATCGGTTGTGTCGGGTGGCGTTCACGATTGCGGATCTTGAGGCAGGGGCGTTTGGCGATGGCGATGCGGGTTCGTCGGGGACGGATGCGGTGGTCGGGCTTTCTCACGTGACGCTCGACCATTTTGATGAAGCACAATCTTTACATGAGGGGGTAGACAACATTGGGCGATAACGGTACCTGTCACACAGGTCAGGGAGATGACTACGAGGGCGGACGAGCGATTGAAGGGAGTGGGCCGAGTAGGGGAGCGCCTTCTTTAGTTCATTCGACCGTTTTTAAGGGCACGGCAGATTTTACAGCGCGGCATCAAGCGTGGGCGTACCTCAACCGGGTTGTAGAGGGGCCGAATGCGCATCTTTTGGCTCTGATTTGGGAAAGTGGGGAATCGGATCCGGTGTCTGCTGCTATACGGATCATTCGTCGTGATCCGAGTCTTCCGCCCAAGGTGTTGAGTGCCACGGAGTCGCGCTGCGGATGGTTCCAACCGTTGGCAGACCTTCATTCGGCAGCCTCCGTCGGGGCATGTTTCATCACCCCCGATGACGACGCGTGGCCCGGTCCAGTACTCGCCGAATCATTTCACGTTTCCCGCACTGCCGACGGGGCGAAATCTCATCACGATGACGCAATCCCTCCGCACGGCCTATGGGTCAAAGGCGGGAACGCTCGAGCCTTGACGGAGAAAGCGATCACTGTTGTTGGCACACGTGCTGCCACGCGGTACGGGAATGCGGTCGCTGCAGATATCGGCGCTGAGTGTGCCACCCATGGGTGGACAGTGGTCTCAGGAGGTGCCTTCGGGATCGACATTAGTGCGCATCGTGCAGCCCTCCGCGTCGGCCACTCCACTGTTGCCATCGTGGCCCACGGCATTGACGTCACCTATCCCGCAGCCCATAGGACTGAGTTCAACGACATCGCCCGCGAAGGAGTGGTGATCACGGAATATCCCCCGGGAACACGTCCAGCCCGGCATCGATTCTTGACCAGAAACCGTCTCTCAGCGGCCTTGGGCCAAGGCGTGGTGGTTATCGAGGCAGGTTATCGCTCTGGCGCGCTCAACACCGTGAGCTGGGCCGAAACGATGGGCAAGCAGGTGTTCGCAGTACCCGGGGCAGTGACATCGCGATCATCTCACGGTTGTCATCGACTCATCCGCGAAGGTCGCGCCGAATTGATTGAAAGTGGAGCGGACCTTATCGAATCACTGAGCCCCTTGGGAACCCTGGACAGCGATGCCCAGTTGGAAATGGATTATCCAGCGACGGACGTCCAGCGGCTTGATCGACCGTCGTTACGTGTTTATGACGCAGTAAGCGGGAAGAGATCCGATGCAGCCGCCATAGCCGCGTCCTCCGGTCTGCCCTTGGTGCAGACCATGACGATCCTGTGTGAACTCAGAGACAAAGGACTAATTAGCCGGAGCGGAAACCTATGGGAACGTGACACTGCCGCGTCAACGGTGTGATCGCGTCCCGGCACCTATACTCAGTACACATGGCCGGAACACCGCATTCACCCGATACTGGTTCCAGTAAAGACCGGAATGATGTTGCGTCGGACAAGGAACCAGCCGTATCGGCGCAGTGGGACGGCATTATCGAGGACTATCTGGACTTCCTCACATTCACCAAAGGGCGCAGTGAGAACACGGTCAAGGCTTATCGCAATGACCTTCACTCGCTCGTCGACGGGCTAACGACGGTCGATCAACTCACTTTGCACCACATACGACGTTGGCAGGCGGATGCTTTGCGGGCCGGGCATGCGCGATCGAGTCTTTCACGTCGCGCCTCAGCGGTGAGGAATTTCGGACGGTGGCTTGAACACCGAGGAATTGTGCAAAGCGATCCGGCATCTCGTTTGTCGTCGCCACGTCCGGATAAAACGCTCCCGCGTGTCTTAGCTGCTGATCAAACGGCAGAAATACTCCACAACTTGGAAGTCGGTGCGGAAGAAGAAGACCCCATCGCGCTTCGCGACCTCGCGATGGTCGAGTTTATGTACGGCACCGGCGTGCGAGTATCTGAACTGTGTCGACTCAATATTGGCGACCTAGATTTCGCGAGGCAGACGGTCACCATTCTGGGCAAAGGCAATAAACAACGTGTCGTCCCCTTCGGTGAGTCTGCTGCACACGCACTGAAACGATGGATCGATATTGGACGGCCCGCGATTGCTGCGAACGGGCATCACAAGGACGCTGATGAGGCTGTTTTCTTAGGGAAACGGGGTGGTCGGATAGACCCGCGTCAAGTCAGAACGGTTGTTCATCAAGCGACCTCAACCGTATCGGGAGGGGATGTTTCCCCACACGCGCTCAGGCACAGTGCGGCCACTGATGTTCTTGAAGGGGGAGCGGATCTTCGAGTGGTCCAAGAAATGCTGGGACACGCCTCGCTAGCAACAACTCAGATTTACACGCATGTCGATTCTGAACGTTTGAAAGCGGTGTTTAACCAAGCGCACCCGCGAGCGTGACCGCGCACTGCTGGACCGAACACTGGTTCACCGAATGTTAAATGCACAGTGCAGGTGGCGTCGGAACTGGTTCTAGCGCTGGCTCACTCATTGAGGCTTCAACCTCACTTCTGATCGTCCCAGAAGAGTCAGTGGGTCGATGTAACTCTCGCCGATCTTTGCTCCCCACCCAAGTCCGGGGCCGTGGGTTGCTTCATTCTCGTTCGCAAGAACACCAATAATTTCACCCCGCCGGACAACGTCGCCACGGGCGCGTTGAGAAATAACAGGATCGTACGTGGTCCGGATACCGTCGGTGTGCTGGATCGACACCACCGGTCGGCCACCGACCTGCCCGGCGAACGCGATAGTCCCCGACAACGAAGCGCGAATGGGTGTGCCAGGAGCGGCTTCAAGATCAACTCCGCGATGGCCGGAGAGCCAGGGTTCTGGGGGAGCTTTGAAGGGAACGATCACCTTTGATGCTATGGGTAACCGATGCCGTCGGATATGGTGATATGCAGTGGCCTGCCTGAGCGATGCCTCGTCGGGAGTGCCCTCCACATGGGCCACGGCCGTATAGAGCGTGTTCCCGGATCCCATGAGAATAGGGCTATGAGCAGGACAAAGGATGAGCGCCGTGACCCACACTATGGTCACCACCGTGAACAACGTGAACAACACGGTGAGGGAACTGCGTGTACGGAGCCGGGAGACATGTGGTCGGCAGACAAGTGGTGCTAAAAAAGCCATGACATAAGAGTCCGCTTATTCACACAAATCGGAGTGTGATGGAGGGCCGATCACCACTCGTTCTGTGGATAACTGTGGGGCTGTGGATAAACCGAACCGAGGAGTGACGCCACAACTCTTCCCCTGAGAGTTGCATAAGAGTCGTGTCAGAGTTACGTCGTTTTCTAGGACTTGGGAAAAAGCGTTCTAAGCAGTACAGTTAGTCGATGCAATGTGTCTGTGTGGGCCGCGTAGAGCTAGCAACGGACATCGTGGCAGTGAGCTAAGAAGCTTCACAGCCGCACGACGCCGTTCATGACTCCCCGTGGTTTCCCCGTATGACCATTGACTTCGCGTGACCATCACGCCCCTTCTTTAACGCGTCATAGCCGTTAAGGCCTTATTTTTGTCTACGTGGTAGTAGCTACGTCGGCAAAAGCCAAGGACATGCACCGCGTTAACAACGAAGGGACGAGGGAGAGAATGTGGTCTCGGGAATCGCGGTATCGCCGGTAGGGAAGTAGTTCCCGCCTGTTGTCCGGCGCTGTTGTGATTCGCAAGTATTCGAACCCGATGGCACCAGGGTGTGGAGGAAACCCACACAACCACGTCAGCTGGTCAAGCTGACATGTAAGAAATAACCACTACGTCCGAGCAGAAAGCGAGGAGGGAAGCCGGACCGCTGTGTTCCGCGCCGGGAGTTGGTACATACCACCTGGTGCAACGAGCACCTAAGCGTCCCCGATGCGCTTCCCAAGAAATATATGGCTGTTGTAACCATGCGTCAGCTCCTTGACGCCGGTGTCCACTTTGGCCACCAGACCCGTCGTTGGAACCCGAAGATGAAGCGCTACATCATCACGGAGCGCAACGGCATCTACATCATTGATCTTCAGCAGACACTGACCTACATCGATTCTGCCTACGAGTTCGTTAAAGAGACTGTTGCTCATGGCGGCAACATCCTCTTCGTCGGTACCAAGAAGCAGGCCCAGGAAGCAGTTGCAACCGAGGCTGAGCGCGTTGGTATGCCGTACGTCAACCACCGCTGGTTGGGCGGCATGCTCACCAACTTCCAAACCGTCCACAAGCGCCTGGGTCGTCTGAAGGAACTTCAGGCCATGGACGCAGCGGAGAACGGCTACGAAGGTCGCACCAAGAAGGAAGTCTTGATGCTGACCCGCGAGCGCCAGAAGCTCGAGCGCGTTCTTGGCGGTATCTCCGACATGAACAAGGTTCCGTCTGCGATCTGGATCGTCGACACCAACAAGGAACACATCGCTGTCTCCGAGGCCCAAAAGCTGAACATCCCGGTCGTGGCCATTCTGGACACGAACTGCGATCCCGACGTCGTTGACTACCCGATTCCGGGTAACGACGACGCTATCCGTTCGGCTGCGCTGCTGACTGGCGTCATTGCCTCCGCCGTTGAGGACGGCAAGAAGGCTCGTGCCGAGCGTGCCCAGGCTGAGGCTAAGGCTGCTGCTGGCGACAACGATGCGCCTGTTTCTTCCGAAGGTGAGAGCACAGAAGTGGCTTCCGACGCTGCTTCCACGGCATCTGAGACGACGGCGACCTCCAGTGATGAGTCCGCCGCCGAATCCTCTGAAGCTGAGTCAAAGTAAGACCCGTTTTCACAAACTGAAGGAGAATCGCTGATGGCGAACTACACTGCAGCTGATGTCAAGAAGCTCCGTGAGATCACCGGTGCCGGCATGATGTCCTGTAAGAAAGCTTTAGAGGAGGCTGACGGCGACTTCGACAAGGCCGTGGAATTCCTCCGCATCAAGGGTGCGAAAGACGTCGGTAAGCGCGCAGAGCGCACCGCGGCCGAAGGCTTGATTGCCGTGTCCGGCAACACCATGATCGAGGTCAACTCCGAGACCGACTTCGTTGCTAAGAACGCCGAGTTCAAAGAATTCGCGGACAAGGTTGCGAAGGCCGCTGATGAGGCCAAGGCAAACTCGGCCGAGGACCTGGCTGCTGTCAACGTCGACGGCACCCCGGCAGAGGAAGCCCTGCAGGCTTTCTCGGCCAAGATCGGTGAGAAGCTGGCTCTTCGTCGTGCTACCACCATCGACGGCGACAACGTTGCTGTTTACCTGCACCACCGTTCCGCTGACCTCCCGCCGGCGGTCGGCGTGATGGTCGCGTACGAAGGTGAAGGCGACGCAGCGAAAGAAGCAGCCCACAACGCTGCCATGCAGGTTGCTGCGTTGAAGGCAAAGTACCTGAAGCGCGAGGACGTTCCCTCCGACATCGTCGAGAAAGAGCGCTCCATTGCAGAGGCAACCTCCCGCGAGGAAGGCAAGCCCGAAAAGGCTCTTCCGAAGATCGTCGAAGGCCGTCTCAACGGCTTCTTCAAGGACGTTGTGCTTCTGGAGCAGCCCTCCGTCGCTGACCACAAGAAAACTGTTAAGCAGCTGATGGATGAGGCTGGCGTCACCTTGACCGGCTTCCGTCGCTACGAAGTTGGCCAGCAGTAATCTGGTGAGCTTCACCTAGTGAGTGAAACTACCTTGGCCCCTTTCCACATATCAGGGAAAGGGACCGAGGTTTTTTGCTTTCTACCGGCAGAAACGATGCTCAAGTAGTGGATGAGTGGCCGGATTCTCATCTCCTCCCGCTGCCTCCAGGTGTCAAGTTATGTTCTTGTCCAGAGAGCCAGGTAGGATGTCACGAGGAAAACCGAACGGGTTACCCACTGACCCCTTCGCTGTCTAAGGCAGCGTCCACGTTGGTCGGTTCAGGTAGGGTCGCACACTCAACTTCATGAGGAGACATCCAGAATGGCGCAGAATGACGCCCCCAATTCACCTGCTCACGGTCCTCATCGATCACCATATAAGAGGGTCATGCTGAAGCTGGGCGGTGAAATGTTCGGCGGCGGCAAAGTCGGAGTTGACCCCGACGTCGTCGACAATGTTGCTCGTCAGATCGCCGAAGTTGCCCGCAACGGAGTTGAAATTTGTGTGGTCATCGGGGGTGGCAACTTCTTCCGCGGAGCACAGCTGTCCCAGCGGGGAATGGATCGATCGCGTTCCGACTACATGGGCATGCTCGGCACCGTGATGAATTGCCTGGCCCTCCAGGACTTCCTGGAAAAGCAGGGCGTCGAGACCCGCGTTCAGACAGCGATCAACATGGCGCAAGTCGCGGAACCCTATCTTCCGCTCCGCGCAACCCGGCACCTCGAGAAAGGCCGCGTCGTCATTTTCGGCGCGGGCATGGGAATGCCTTACTTCTCGACTGATACCACCGCGGCCCAGAGAGCACTGGAAATCGGCTGTGAAGTGCTGTTGATGGCGAAGGCCGTCGACGGAGTGTACGACGATGATCCGCGTAAAAACCCCGACGCCACCATGTACACGGAAGTCACTCCGCGTGAATGCCTTGATAAGAAACTGAAGGTGGCTGATGCTACCGCTTTCAGCCTATGCATGGATAACAATATGCCCATCCTCGTCTTCAATTTGCTCGTTGAAGGAAATATCGCGAGGGCGGTCAATGGCGAAAACATCGGCACGCTGGTCCGTTCGTCTGATAATGATTAATACAGCCATCGTTTGCTAGACGCCATGGCCGATGAGGCGACGGCATGAAACCCGCGTGCCCATGACGTCGCGCTTATTACAACACACTGTGAGGTACACACCATGATTGATGACACACTGCTAGAGAGCGAAGAACGTATGACCCAGTCGGTGGAATACGCTCGTGAAGACCTCACGACGATTCGCACCGGCCGCGCGAACCCGTCGATGTTTAACGGAGTTCAAGCCGAATATTACGGGGTGATGACGCCGATTACGCAGATGGCAACAATCAGCGTCCCAGAACCACGAATGCTGCTGATCAAGCCTTACGAGCCCAGCATTATGAACGCCATCGAGAACGCTATTCGCAATTCGGATCTGGGCGTCAACCCGACTAACGACGGTCAAGTTTTGCGTGTCACCGTGCCGCAGCTGACCGAGGAGCGTCGTAAAGAGATGGTCCGGCTCGCAAAGAGCAAGGGGGAGGACGCGCGCATCGCGATCCGTAACATTCGCCGTAAGGGAATGGACGAGCTCAAGCGGATCCAAAAAGACGGCGAAGCCGGCGAAGATGAGGTCCAGGCCGCGGAGAAGGAACTGGACAAGACCACCCACGAGTATGTGTCCCAGGTGGACAAGCTCATTGAGGCTAAAGAAAAAGAATTAATGGAAGTCTAGGGTAGCTTGCAACAGAAAGCTCGGGGATAGCTGATGAAGGTAAGTGAGCGCGGTTCCGACGGCAGTTCTCTGCCGCGCCCACGCAACAAGGCAGGGCGTAATGTCCCCGTCGCCATCATTGTTGGCGTTCTACTCGGGGCCTTAATCATCGGATGCCTCATTATTCCGCACGCGTGGTACCCGCTGTTAGCTGTCATCATTCCGCTAGCAACCCTCGAGGTGTCCCGTCGCCTCAAGGAGCATGAGTACGACGTCCCGGTCCTGACCATGCTGGCTGGTGGGCAGCTGATACTGTGGTTGTCCTTGCCGTGGGGGGCTAGGGGCATGCTGATGGGCTATATCGTGTCCGTCGGCGCGATCATGATCACCCGACTATTCCATCGGGGAACCCACCACGCACCGACGAATTACCTTCGCGACATGTCAGTGGCGGTCTTTGTTCTGACGTGGATTTCGCTATGTGGAACGGCTGCCGCACATCTCACCCTGTTTAACGAGGGAAGTCTTCGGGGATGGGCCCTCATTGCGACATTCATCTTGTGCGTTGTTGCCAACGATGTGGGTGGTTTTACGGCCGGTGTGTTCTTCGGTAAGCACCCGCTTGCACCGGCCGTCAGCCCGAAGAAATCGTGGGAAGGATTCGCAGGTTCCCTCGTATTTGCGGCGATTGTTGGGGTAATAACCACCTGGCTGTTACTTCACCGAGCCCCCTGGGAGGGCATTGTGGTCGGCGTATTTCTTGCTTGTGCCGCCACGCTCGGGGATCTCGTTGAGTCCCAATTCAAACGAGACCTGGGAATTAAAGATATGGGCACGCTTCTTCCCGAGCATGGTGGGCTCATGGACCGGTTGGATAGTCTGCTTCCCGCGGCAGCGATGACCTGGATCATCGCGACTGTTCTCCAAATGTGACCGGTCCGCGCTGTGTTCTCTTATTTTCTCTGTTGGTGGATCTGCCGACGTAACTGAAACATCCGAACGGACCCAACAGAGAGCATAATGACAGCTCCAATAATCGCGGCGAGGAGGAACCCGACACCCGCGGGGAACGACACCGTCCAGAAAAAGACTGTCAACGTGACAGATTCCATATTCTGGATAATGAAAATAAGAAGAAGCACTAACAGAGCAATTCCGACACTCAGTGCCACCCATGTGCTTCCCGCAACGGAGCCCTGAACGTCAGTCTTATTCTTCATCGGGCCAGCATTGGTGTCAGTTCCCTCCCGATTCACACGACGACGCTCCGTACGCGGCTCATCATCGGAGGAACCAGCAGGAGAGGAGCTACCCGTGGCCCGCTCAGCGTGCTGCGCATCTTGGTTCTGTGCAGCTTCTTCATTCTGTTGGCGCTCGGCCTTCTTCCGCTCACCCTCAGGGGTTGGTCTAACGACGCTCGGTGTGCGTGCCTCGGTGTCGCTTTTACCGTCCATGCGGGGGCGACCCACCGCATTATCGGCCCGAGTCGATTTGTTGTCCTTAGATTTTGGTGATGTACTCATTGCTCCGTAACAATACCTCAACATCCACCAGCACGTCGGTTCGCAGACATCCCGTCGCACTCACCGGTGGGCTGTGATTGGATTATCCTCTCGCATCGTAGGCAGAATATAAGTAATGACGGAAACACATACAGAAACACACAACGACTTGGGTCTTAAGCCCGTCGAATCCCTCAATCGAGCTGATAACAAAGCCCAGCTGAAGTTCGCCGCTCCGCGTCGCGGAAAACCTCCAACACATTTTGCGGATCTGACGGTGGATGAGCAGAAGCAGGCCGTGAAGGACTTGGGGCTGCCAGCGTTTCGCGCGAACCAATTGGCCCGCCACTATTACGGCCGATTTGAGGCATCCCCTGAGACCATGACGGACTTACCGGCTGCTGCGCGTGAGCCGGTTCAGAAAGCTCTTTTCCCCGAGCTCATGACTGAGGTCCGCAATATCTCGTGTGACCAGGGCATGACCAGGAAGACATTGTGGAAGCTTCACGACGGCACTTTGCTCGAGTCGGTTTTGATGCGGTACCCGGGCCGAGCCACGTTGTGTATTTCCTCCCAAGCGGGGTGTGGCATGGCCTGCCCGTTCTGCGCAACTGGCCAAGGCGGCTTGCATCGTAACCTGTCGACGGGGGAGATCGTGGACCAAGTCCGCGCCGCCGCAGCCGCGATGAGCAGGGGTGACGTTGCTGGTGGCAAAGGCCGCCTGTCCAACGTCGTCTTTATGGGAATGGGCGAGCCTCTGGCGAACTACAAGCGCGTCGTCAGCGCCGTTCGGCAGATTACTGATCCGTCGCCACGCGGATTCGGTTTGTCTCAGCGCAACGTGACGGTGTCGTCGGTAGGACTCGCGCCAGCAATACGCCGGTTTGCCGACGAAGGCCTCTCGGTCACGCTAGCAGTGTCGTTGCACACTCCTGATGATGAGCTCCGCGATAGCCTCGTCCCCGTGAACAATAGATGGTCCGTGGAAGAGGTCTTGGATGCCGCTGCGTATTATGCGGATCGGTCTGGGCGTCGTGTTTCTATCGAGTACGCGCTCATCCGTGACGTCAATGACCAAGGGTGGCGTGCGGACCTCTTAGGTAAGAAGCTGAAAAAGGCGCTTCACTCCAAGGTTCACGTGAATGTGATTCCGTTGAACCCGACGCCGGGGTCTATTTGGGATGCGTCGACGAAACAGCAACAAGAAGAATTTGTCCGCAGGGTGAAAACACAAGGTGTTGAGTGCACCGTTCGTGATACCCGTGGACAAGAAATTGCCGCAGCCTGCGGACAGCTAGCTGCGGAAGAAAAGACTGCGTAAAGCTGGGCCAGGGGGCCGGGGCCGGGGTAGCGGCCAGGACAAAAGGCCCAGCAACTAATCTCGTATCAGTTAGTTCCCCTGGACAGCGCGCTGACCCTTCACCGTCGCCGGATCAATGTTGAAGGAACGCAACTGCGAGTCGGAAAGATTGGAATATGCTCCGCGGAGGTTGAGCTGGTCAGCAGCCCAGTCGCGCTCAACGTAGTCGGCCGGCTTATTGCGAGCGGTCACGGTCCGAACCTGGTTGAGCTTAGGACGCAGAGCGATCAGCAATGCTCCAATGAAGCACAGGGCAGCGGTCGCGATGAGGAAAATATCTTCGACATGGCCCTTGTGGTTACCGATGAGCATGAACAAGAGGAAAAGACCACCAACGATGCCGGAGATAATAACCGGACGCCGGCCTAGATCATGCCAACCCCAGTATGCGGATGGCTCGTCCTTGGTTGATACGCCGTCGTACACTTTCTCATTCGTCTCAGACACGAGAACCTCTCCTCTATCTCTGCCGGAACAGTGACGATCCACGTCTGATGTATGTGTCCGGTGCGATTCCGCGGGACCAGTGGGGTATTTATTGTCGACGTTTCAGTCACACTGCTGTCGTTTACATTACCCCAAATTAATTCTCAGCCATAGTGGGGTAGCGCGTCGACCATGACCAATACACCCTGTTGGTGGTGATTCTGTGAAAAACCGGTGTGGTCTGCGCGTAGCAGCGTTCTCTTATGGAACGCGGTAGGGTTGGCCCTCATGAGTTTCATCGTGGGGCTTGTTTTATTCGCCTTGGGGATCGTTCTGACCATCGCGCTGCATGAATGTGGCCACATGGTCTCTGCACGCGCCTGCGGGATGCGCGTGCGTCGTTACTTTATTGGTTTTGGGCCGACGCTCTTTTCTTTCCGACGGAGAGAGAAGAAGACGTCGGCAGCGGCGGGGCGTCCCCTCATGACGGAATATGGCCTCAAAGCTGTCCCCTTTGGTGGATTTTGCGATATCGCCGGAATGACAGCGATCGATGAGGTCGCCCCAGAGGATGAGCCATTTTCCATGGTCAAACGGCCCGTGTGGCAGCGTCTCATCGTGCTGTTGGGGGGCATCATGATGAACTTGTTGATCGGCGTCGTCGTGATGTACTTCGTTGCCGTTGCGTGGGGACTTCCCAATCCGAACGTCGATTTGTCGGCAAAAGTTGGTTCTACGCAGTGTGTTCCGCAATCGGCATCCGCGAATAGTTCGTCCGACGATTCGTCGACGCCTGACTGTAGCGGTCCCGGGCCCGCGGGGAAGGCTGGAATCCGCCAGGGCGATACGATCGTCAAGGTTGATGGTCACGACACCCCGGACTTCACGACGATGGGCGACGTCGTCCAAAAGATCGGACGTGACCACGCGGATGACGACCACGACCCCACCGTCCCCGTCGTTGTCGAGCGAAACGGTGAAACACGAACGGTTGATGTCACTATCCAGCGTGTTCAGCGGGAGACCACGCAGGGCAAGACGGTGACTGTCGGTGCTATCGGGATGACCTGGGAGCGTCCCAACAATATGTATTCGCACTACAACGCGCTGTCCGCTATCCCGGGCTCCTTGCACTATTCCGGTTACATGATCGGCCAATCGGTCGTTGGTTTGGCGAAACTGCCGGCATCTGTTCCGGGAGTTGTCCGGTCGATCGGCGGTGGTGAGCGCAGCGAGAGCTCACCAATGAGCGTTGTTGGAGCCTCGGTGGCAGGTGGCGACTTGGTCAAACACGATCAGTGGTCGTCCTTCTTCCTTCTCCTGGCTAGCCTCAACTTTTTCCTCGCCTTGTTTAACCTCGTTCCCTTGCCACCGCTCGATGGTGGGCACGTGGCCGTCACGATTTGGGAGAAGCTCCGCGACATGGTGCGACGGCTCCGTGGCTTAGCGCCACTAGGGCCCGCCGATTACACCAAATTGATGCCGCTGACCGTTGCCGTCTTTGTCCTCTTATTCGGTTTCGGTGCGCTGGTCATTGTGGCGGACGTTGTGAACCCCATCAGACTCTTCGGCTAAGACCCGGTGGGGAAACGTCGGCGGGTCGGAGCCTAGAGAACGCTGAACGCTGCTAGGTTTCGTACCATGCAGCGCGTGAGGCTTCGTCGGTACGGTCATGGCGGAAAGAAGATCCTGGCAGTGGCTTCGGTCACCGTTTTGGCGACGTTGAGCGCGTGTACACCAAAACCAGCTGGAGCGCGGGAAGCGGCAACTGACTTCGCCAAGCAGCTCAGCGCGATGGCCTCGTCGCAAGATGAAAACGGCGATGCCAATAACGATCAGCCGATCGACCACGCCGATAAAGCGGCCGATGCAACGGACAATAAGTCGGCAGCAGAGGCAAGCATTACGGACTCCTGGAAGGGACTGCAGGCGCAGGACCTTAAAGTCAGCCTGAAAGATTTCTCCTCGTCCGGTGATGTGTCCGTCGCCACGTATCACTATGACTGGACCTTGCCGAAGGACCGTTCACTCTCATACGACGCCAAAGCCACGTTTGCTAAGACGAACCAGGCGTGGAAAGTGCGGTGGAAGCCAGCGGTTATTCACCCCGATCTGGGCTCCGACCAGCATTTAGAGCTTCGGGCGCTCCAGGCGGATCGTGCACCCGTTATTGGGTCGGATGACCAGGTCCTGCTCGAACCGGGAACCCAATTCCGCGTGCTTCTTAATAAGCATGACTCGGCGACTATTAATCATGTCGCATCCATCCTCAATGACGGCCACGGGGCGGACGCGGGAGTTCCGACGATTGACGCCTCCGCTGTCCACCAATCCGTGAAAAACGTCAATGGCGATTACTCCGTCGCGATGGTGCCTTCACGTGCGCACGACGTCGTTAATGCACTCAAAGGCGTGGATGGAGTCACTCTCAACGTGGAGCCTGCCCTGGTCCGCCCCGACCCGAACTTCGCCCCTGACATTCTGAGCAGGGTGTCGTCGATAGTGAATGACGAACTCGATGGGAAAAATGGCTGGCAAGTGGCCTCTGTGAACCCCAATGGGGCTGTCATTAAGAGCCTGGAAGAGCAGCAACCAACGCCTGCCCAGTCGGTCAAGATCAGTTTGAGCAAGAAGGTGCAGGACGCTGCGCAAAAAGCGGTGGATACCCGTGCGGATACCGAAGCGATGATGGTCGTGATTCGCCCGTCGACGGGTGAGGTCCTCGCGGTTGCTCAGACGGCTAATGCCGATAAAAAGGGCGATCTGGCTCTGACGGGGTTGTTCCCACCCGGATCAACGTTCAAGATGGTGACGGCAACGGCGGGAATGCAACACGGGTTGGTCACGCCCGATTCCACCGTGCCGTGCCCGGGCACCATGGAAATTGGAAGCCGCGTTGTGCACAATTACAACGATTTCAGCTTGGGCAATGTTTCTTTGACCAAGGCGTTTGCGCAATCGTGCAACACCACATTTGCGGACGTGTCCAGCAAGCTGAAGCCGGGGGAGCTGAAATCTACTGCCCAACAGTTCGGCATCGGGCAGGACTACAAGATTGACGGGTTGGACACGCTGACAGGTCAAGTGCCACAGGCCGATGAGCTCGTGGATCGTGTGGAAGGTGGCTTTGGCCAGGGTAAAGACTTGGCTAGCCCGTTCGGTATGGCTCTTGTTGCTGCCACAGCTGCAGCGGGGAAAACTCCGACTCCTACCTTGATTGAATCCCACAAAACGACGGTCAAGAATACCAATGTGCCGACGATTGATCCCCCCACCATCGACAAGCTGCGCGGGATGATGCGAGCTGTTGTGACCTCGGGTACTGCTCGTGCTATCGCAGGTGAGGGCGATGTTTTCGGTAAGACCGGTGAAGCGGAAGTCTCCGATGGGTCACACGCGTGGTTCGCCGGTTATCGGGGAGACCTTGCCTTCGCTACTCTGATCCCCATGGGTGGCGGGTCGGAACACTCGGTTGCCATCACCCAATCCTTTTTCCAGAACTTGGGTGGCGACGAATAATACGCTGGCTGGCTCGCACTTAAGCTGCCGACGACGAGCGCACGCGGTCGGCCCCACTGAGCGTAAGTGGTCGCCCGCATCGGCGTCGTTAATGGACCGCGCTACCATGTGGTCATGATTAACGGTTCAGCAAAGAAATCTCACACATCGGAGTCACAGCGTCACGGCGGTGACCGTGCGCCACTCAAGCCCGGACATGCCACTCCTATCCGCCATGTCCCGGCCCATATCCCGCGTCCTGAATACGTTAACAGTGGTAAAGAGCCTCAAGAGGGGATCGGGGAACCCCTCGTTCAGACTCCCGAAAACATTGAGCGGATGCGCGAAGTGAGCGTCATCGCGGCAAATGCCTTACAGAAGGCGGGGGAAGCAGTTCAACCGGGAGTGACGACGGATGAGCTGGATCGGATCGTTCACGATTACTTCATTGAGCACGATGCTTACCCGTCCTGCCTGCATTACCGCGGCTACCCGAAAGCTAGTTGCATCAGCCTCAATGAGATCGTGTGCCACGGGATTCCGGACACCACCGTCGTGCAGGACGGTGACATTGTGAATATTGATGTCACGGCGTTCAAAAATGGGGTTCATGGTGACACCAACGCAACGTTCCTGGCTGGAAACGTCTCTGAAGAGCACAAAAAGCTGGTCAAAGTCACAGAAGAAAGCATGTACCGGGCCATCAAAGCGTGTAAACCGGGCCGGCCTGTGAACATGATTGGCCGTGTGATTGAGTCCTATGCCCGCCGTTTCGGGTATGGCGTAGTGCGTGATTTCACTGGTCACGGTATTGGAACCACATTCCACAATGGGCTTGTCATTTTGCATTACGACGCTTCATGGCCGGATGACATCATGGAACCGGGCATGACCTTCACCATCGAACCCATGATTACGCAAACGGAGAACCTCGATTACCGCGTGTGGGATGACGATTGGACCGTCCAGCTGACGCAACCAGGAAACTGGACTGCGCAGTTTGAGCACACCCTCGTCGTGACCGAGGACGGCGTTGAGATTTTGACGCAGCCAGACTTCTCCATCGACGAAGCGTGAGAATCGAACGTGCGTGGTTCGAGTTAAATACCCATGAATGCTGACTATGAAAAGGCCGGGTACGACAAGGCTGAGTCTTCCTTAGCCCCGGCACTGTTGGTGACCGGATGTACATCAGACGCTGGCAAGTCGGTCGTCGTTGCTGGCATGTGCCGGTCATTGGCACGTCGGGGTTACCGTGTCGCGCCTTTCAAGGCGCAGAACATGTCGAATAATTCGGCCGTCGTGCTGGCGACGGATTGTTCAACAGGTGCGGGCAACTCGGGGAGTGGGGAAGCGGCCTCGCATCTGGCTTCCACTCACGGGGATGGTCAACGTCTCGTCGCTGGGGAAATCGGACGAGCCCAGGCATTGCAAGCTTTCGCGGCAGGCGCGACTCCCAGCGTCGATATGAACCCGGTCCTGCTGAAACCGGAGGCAGACCGTCGAAGCCAACTAGTCCTCCGCGGAGTCGCAGCCGGCACCGTCGGCGCGCGGGATTACATTGAACACCGCACGCACTTGCGTGAGGTCAGCGCTCAAGCGTTGGAGTCGCTCCGCCGCGAATACGATGTGCTCATCTGTGAAGGGGCGGGTTCACCAGCAGAAATTAACCTCCGCCACACCGACATCGCGAACATGGGGCTCGCAGAAGCTGCGGATCTTCCCGCCGTCCTCGTCGGCGATATCGATCGCGGCGGTGTGCTCGCGCACTTTTTTGGAACCTATTTCATTCTCGACCCCAGTGACCGCGACCGATTTCAAGGTTTCATTGTCAACAAATTCCGCGGTGACGTCGGCATCCTCCAGCCTGGATTGGACGAGGTCACACGCCGAACCGGTGTTCCGACGCTCGGCGTCATCCCATTCATCGACGGTCTCTGGATAGATGCTGAAGACTCACTATCGGGTGCCAGTGGGCGAGTGGGCCCCGGCCTTCCGCCTATCGGGACCGACACCATACGGGTAGCCGCGGTCCGCCTACCGCGGGTCTCTAACAGCACCGATATCGAAGCTCTGTCCTGCGAGCCTGGCGTTGATGTGGAATGGACCACCTCTCCCGCGGCTATCGCATCGGCGGATCTAGTGGTCATTCCGGGGTCGAAGTCCACGATCCACGACTTAGAGTGGTTGACGAAAACAGCTGGCCCTCAGCTTCAGGAACGCTACCGCGCCGGCCGGCCGATTTTAGGAATATGCGGCGGATTCCAGATGCTCTGCCACTCCATTACGGATCCCGTCGAGTCCGGCCACTCTGAACCCGTCGCCGGTCTGGATTTCTTGGACATCGATATCGAGTTTTTCCCCGAAAAAACACTGGCCAATCACGGTACAGCCTTTGAGATCCACCACGGTCGAGTTGTCCGTCAAAACTGCCCAGGGTGGATCGGGCCACTTCCAGGTGACGAGAGTTCTGGCGATCACGTGGGCCCAGATGAACATGCAAATTCAGGCAACGACGTCAGCAGTGCAGCAGGCTACGAGGGTGCACATGACGAAGCCGTGTGGGGCACACACCGGCACGGGCAGTTAGAGGTCGACTCTTTCCGACGCCAATTCCTCCGTGATGTTGCACGGACCTGTGGCTTATCCGGGTTCATCCCCGGTGACGTGAGTTTCTACGATGCTCGCGCTGAACAGGTCGATCGGTTAGCCGACGCTGTGGACGCAGCCCTGGGCGACGACTGGCCCGAACGATTGGGAATCGTAACAGACTAGCCGGCGTTACTGACGCTATTTCGTGCTGCATCGTCAATATGTCCACATCTACGTGCGATGAGTGCGATGAATATAGGTGAAAGAACGGCGACCATGTACACCACGCCGAAGGATCCGCCTGTCGACAGAGGCACGAGAGTGTGAAGAAGAGTCGCGGCCGCGACCGACATCGTCATCCCTGTCATGCCTGCTACCTGCAGCGCAGATCCCATAAAACCGGCCTTATCAGCTGGGGACAAGCTCATCGCTGCCGTGTTAATTCGGGGGTAGCTGTATCCCACACCAAATCCGGTCAATGTCCAAAACGCTGTTATCCACGCCCAATGCGCTCCGGATGCACTGCTTATACCGACACCAGCGGCGCCGATCCCCAAGATCGCAGCAGAGATCCACAACGTCACCGGGAGTGACCGCGGTTTGGCGCTCGACTGCACTTGCGATCCGATAAACCAGGTAATCCCCGTTCCCGTCAACGCGAGCCCGGTCAGCGTCGGTGGCAATCCATCGCGCCGGGCAAGAAGCAGAGGGATAAGTGCCTCGAGACCGAAGAAAGCGTCGAAAAGGAACCTTAAAAGAACCATCGACGGCACATCACCCGCGGCGCGGAACGTTCCGACGGGCACGAGCGGGCGAATCGCGACGGCGGTGACGCCTGTAGCGAGGAGGAAGACCACAACACCCCACGCCGCGAAATCACCGGAAATCGAGAGCGGATAGGACGCTATCGCGATAACGAGCGCCGCGATGAGCATCTTCGTTGCGTTCCGATGATCGGTCTCACGCGTTAATGGCGTCGTCGTGCGGGGGAGGAGAGGGAACACAATGATCGACGCTGCAGCTGAGATGCCGAAAAGCCAATGCCAGCTGAGACTCTCTGTAATAATCCCCGCAACCCCAGGTCCAATGAGTGTGGGTATCACCCAGGCACCCGCTAAGGCTGCGAACATTTTCGTCTGCAGCTGAGAGGGGTAAATGACGGCGATAATCGCATAGATCGCCACCACAATGGCGCCCCCGCCGAGCCCCTGGAGCACGCGCGCGACGAGGAAAATCGGCATCGTCGGGGTGACAACAGCAAGTACCAGGCCTGCCACAAATAAGAGGCCGGACCCTCGCAATGTTCTCATTGCGCCCCGGGAGTCCGCGAGCATTCCGCCAGCAACCATGGCGAAAATTGACGCTGCCGTTGCCGCAGTGAACGTTAACGTATATGCGGTTCCCCCGGGTGCTCCCAGACTTGCGGTAATCGTGGGCATGACGGACATGACTGCCGTCTGGTCAAACGCAGCAATGGTAATGAGCGTTATCAACCCGATCGTGAGAGCACGATATTGCGATGAGAGTAGGCCTTCCTGGGCGTCGGACGTCGACCCCTTGAGAGCAAACCTATTTCCAGCCATAGATTGAGCAGTTACCTCATACACTTCTTTTTTCGCTAATTGACCACCTGTTTATATACGACGATGGGCGGGTAGGACCACTCGCCCCGCTGTGGGACTACAGCGGGGCTATGCGTGTGGGACTACAACTCCAGCCCGAGGAGAGCATTTTCATTGACCTCCGACAGTGCCGGGTGGATCCAGTATTGGCCCTCGGCCACCTCAGGGACGGTCAGTTTCTGCTCCATCATGGTGATGAATTGGTGGATCAACGTCGTGGCTTGCGGCCCAATGATGTGGGCACCCAGCAACCGTTTGCTCGTCGTATCAGCAATGAGTTTCACGAACCCGGTGGTATCTTCCATCGCCCAGCCATAGGCCACATCGCCATAGTTCTGCGTTTTCACGGCCACGGTCGTGTCATTCTCGTCCGCCCAGTTCCGCGCTTCGTCCTCCGTCATACCAACGGTTGCGATCTGCGGGTGGGTAAACACTCCTGCAGGAACATATGTGTGGTGGAAGGCTTGTTTGCCAGCATCGGGGCCGCTCGTGGCTATCTCGCCCATGCCGGCTCGTGCTTCGTCAGGGCTCTCCAAGAGCCCCATATCGAGCAAAACATTGTGCTTGACGACCTTCGCCTCGTGATTGGCCACGTGCTTCAGTTGGTACGGCGACGACACATCGCCCAGCGCCCACACACCGGGAGCAGTCGTTTCGCCGTACTTATTGACGACGATTCGCCCGCCACCATCAAGGTCCATCCCGGCCTCAGTGACGTTGAGGAGATCGCCGTTGGGGGTTCGTCCCATAGCGACGAGAAGCGTCTCGGCGCTGACGGTGGTTCCGTCGTCAAGAGTAAGGGTGACTCCCTCGGTGTTTTCTGTCTTTCTTTCCGCCTTGGTGACGGTTCGGCCCAGGTATGTTGTCCACCGCTCGGACGCGATCTCAGTGAAACGCTCTGAAAGGTCCGTTTCGAACCGCTTGAGCAGATGAGGCGACCGGTTGATAACGGTCACGTCCACCCCGAGCGCACTGAAGACGTGGGCAAATTCCGCGGCGATAACCCCACCACCAAGAATGATCATCGATGAGGGGAGATCAGGAATCCGGAGGATATCTTCATTCGTGTGATAGGGCACATCTGAATCCGTAATCACGGACGGAATGAACGGCCGCGAACCTGCCGCCACGATAATGCGATCCGCTGTGATCGTCACGGGCTGATCACCCTGCCCGGTCGCCAGAGTCCGTGGTCCGATAAAACGAGCGAACTGGTCGTAGACATCCACCGTCGGGTTTTCATCACCGCGGCGGTATTCTTCGCCACCGCGGGCAATGGGGTCGATACGACGCTCAAAAATACGACGCACGATGGCGGGCCAATCGACCCCGTCAACGTGGGCATGCACGCCGTACCGTTCGGATTCCCGCGCAGCCTCCGCAATATCGGCCGCATACACATACATCTTGGTGGGAATACAGCCGACATTCAGGCACGTCCCCCCAAACGTTCCCTTTTCGACGATAGCGATCCGCTTATCACCGAACTCAGGCCCCGGAATCATATTGCCGGACCCCGTCCCGATAATCATGAGGTCATAGTGCCGCGTCGGTGCTTCGGGACCATTGTGGACGGGTTGAGGAATGACAGGATTATTGCGCTCAGCCGTCGAGGTTGCAGCCATTGAACGTCCTTTCTATATCGATGACATGCGAATGATGCCGTCGCTTTATCATGCGCACGCGAGTCTACATTTCGACTAACACCGCAGAGGCGAGTCCTGTTCCCACGTGGCCTCATTAACGGTAGCTGTGGGCTTCCCCCGTTTAAGGGTGCTGATGACATGTAAATGGTCATTATGTTGGACTTTCCACGACGGTTATACCGTGCCCGTCCTCCGCGCCGGGTACTCTCAAACGGTGGGATGGTTCCGCGTTGGGATCGACCCACGATTCATGGTTCTTGGCCGTGACGGGTCACCATAGCAATTGGCCGCGGGCCGTTTTGCGCAATATGACAGACCAGAACGAATAACAACTCGCTTCTCTTACCGGCGTCGCGTTGGTTCGCGGCGCTTCGAAGGATGATGAAAATCGTGTCAGAATCCACTGATCGCGTAGGAAAAGGAACCGATACCGACGTCGTGCTCATCGGTGCCGGAATTATCAGCTCTACGCTAAGTACTTTGCTCAAAGAGCTTCAACCGGATTGGGATCAGGTGATCCTGGAGCGTCTTGATATTCCGGCGGGGGAGTCGTCGTCACCATGGAATAATGCGGGCACTGGCCACTCGGCACTGTGTGAGCTGAACTACACGCAGGAAGTCAATGGCGACATTGACATTACAAAAGCGGTGAGTGTGAACGAGAAGTTCCAGATCTCTCGTCAATTCTGGAGCTACCTCATTGAGGAAAATAAGCTCGGCAATCCGCGTGAGTTCATTAACAAGTGCCCCCACATGTCGTTCGGGCACAGCGGTGAGCAGGTCCGTTTCCTCCGTAAGCGTTTTGATGTTCTCAGCAAGCACCCCTTGTTCCCGGGGATGCATTTCACGGATGACAACGAAAAGTTCGCTGAGAAACTGCCCCTGATGGCGCGCGGCCGTGACTACACGGAACCAGTGGCGATTTCGTGGACCAACGAGGGCACGGATATTAACTTCGGTGCCTTGACTCGCCAATATATTGACTACGTCACCCAGAATGGCGTCGAAATTCGGTACGGCAATGAGGTTCAAAACATCTCTCGAGAGGGCAGTCACTGGAAGGTGACCTCGAAGAACCTCCACACCGGGGACACGTCGGTCATTACCGCAAACTTCGTCTTCGTCGGTGCGGGCGGAATGGCCCTGCCTCTCCTGGAGAAAGCCGGTATCCCGGAAATTAAGGGCTACGGTGGCTTCCCTGTGTCCGGTGCCTGGTTGCGCTGCACCAACGAGGACTTGATCAAGCAGCACGCTGCGAAGGTGTATGGCAAGGCATCCGTGGGTGCTCCGCCGATGTCGGTACCGCACTTGGATACTCGCATTATCGACGGCAAACGTGGCCTTTTGTTCGGCCCCTACGCTGGTTGGACACCGAAGTTCCTTAAGAAGGGCAGCTTCTTGGACCTGCCGAAGTCCCTGCGTCCAGGGAATATCGCGTCGTTGGTCGGCGTCGGCCTTCAGGAATTCGGCCTCACCCGTTACCTCGTGGAAGAGGTGTTGAAGAACCAGACCGCTCGTGTGGAGTCGCTCCGTGAATACATGCCGTCGGCACGTGCCGAGGACTGGGAGCTGGTTACCGCTGGTCAGCGTGTTCAGGTCATCAAGCCGATTGGTGCGCCGAAGTTTGGTTCCTTGGAGTTCGGAACCGCGGTGATCTCGAGCAACGACGGTTCCATCGCCGGTTTGATGGGTGCGTCGCCGGGTGCTTCGATCGCTCCGTCCGCAATGATCGAACTGCTGGAGCGGTGCTTCGGCAGCAAGATGATCGAGTGGGCGCCGAAGATCAAGGAAATGGTGCCGTCGTACGGCAAGTTGATGTCGCGTCACACCGATCTGTTCCATGAGCAGTGGGATCGTTCGCAGAAGGCGTTGCAGCTGGAATCCTAAACGGCTATTGAGCACGGCCTGGAATCGATGAATGTTCGGTTCCGGGCCGTTTTCTCGTGCCTTTCACTTGTCGCATCCTGGTGTTTATTATCAGTGGCGGTAAACCGTTCACGGTAGGAAGCCTCTAGAGTAGGAAGTATGTTGCCTTCGTCACACAGCGTTTCGCTTTTCCCTTTCAGTGCCGTGGTTGGGCAGGACCAGCTGAAATTAGCGCTGATCTTGACCGCTATTTCTCCTCGCATCGGCGGCGTCGTTGTTCGAGGCGAAAAGGGCACGGCGAAGACGACGACAGTCCGCGCTTTCTCCCGGATGCTTCCGGACCCGAAGGCGAAGGTCGTTAACCTCCCGTTGGGTGCAACGGAAGACCGTGTGGTGGGCTCTATTGATGTCGAGCGCGTTTTGACCACCGGCCACGCTGAATACCAGCCCGGCTTGCTCAGTGAAGCCAACGGGGGAGTGCTGTACGTCGATGAAATCAACCTGCTAGCGGACCACTTAGTCGACATCATTCTCGACGCTGCAGCAACCGGCCACATCAGTATCGAACGCGACGCGGTCTCTCACACTGAGGACACCGACTTTGTCCTCGTCGGCACGATGAACCCGGAAGAAGGGGAGTTGCGCCCCCAGCTTTTGGACCGGTTTGGTTTGGCGGTCGACGTTTCCGCGCCGCGTGACACGAAGTCGCGGACGGAAGTAATGCGCCGCCGCTTGGCCTTCGATGAGAACCCCGAGGAATTCCTCGAGCACTGGGCCGATGCCGAGCGAGACATCGCAACGCGCATTGTTGCGGCTAAAGAACGTGTGGCAGAAGTAGAACTCACCGACGTCGTCTTAGGACGAATCGCATCCATCTGTGCATCCTTTGATGTCGATGGCATGCGCGCAGACCTCGTGATTGCCCGTGCCGCCGCCGCCCATGCTGCCTGGGAGGGCCGGACAACGATCAAAGACTCGGACATTAAAGTCGCGGCCGAGTTGGCGCTCCCTCACCGACGTCGGGACCCCTTCGATTCCCCTGATATCAGCGACGACGAGCTGGACGACGCGCTGGACCGCGCACGTGACGAGGTCCCCGACGAACCGGATGACGACTCCGCGCCGGACAACACTGAGGACAGTGATGGTGACGTCGATACTAACGATGCCGACGACACCACCAGCGACGATGGCCACTCGGATGAGACCCCTGACCCCAGCGCTGAGCAGCCCACATCGCAGCAGAACCAGTCCGATGCGGCCAACGATGACAACCGCGGTCCGGCACCGCAGGAAGGAGGCCGCGCCGTCCAGGGCGCGCCCTTTCGCCGCTAGGCTTGTTCAGCTTCAGAAATTAGGCCAGGTCGAATCCACCGCGCTGGGGCGACGATCGCATGCCATATCAGCGCACGGCTCAACGATTCGAGCCGTACGAGACGGCCACGGTTTTAACGTCGTAGGTACGGTCCTCGCCGCGGCAGACCGTGGAGCGCGGATCGACAATCACACGCACCGTGTTCCTCTGGAATCGAATGACGTGCGCGGAAGTATTCGTCGAGGATCGGAAGCAAATCTCGTCGTGTTCCTCGTTGATGCCTCGGGATCGATGGCAGCACGTGACCGTCTCTCAGCTGTGACAGGGGCGATTATGTCGATGCTCACCGACGCTTACCAGCGCCGCGACAAAGTCGCCGTGATCACTATTCATGGGTCGGAAGCAACAGTCGTCCTTCCGCCGACGCGGTCGATCACGATCGCTGCCCGTCGTTTAGCCGATGTCAAAACTGGTGGACGTACACCGTTGGCCGCTGGGCTCGATAAGGCTTATGAGCTCATTACTCGCGAGCATTATCGGGAGCCCGGCCGCAGAGCCATCCTCATGTGCCTATCGGATGGACGTGCCAATGGCAAAGGCGGTTTGGCCGCCGCCGAAGCAGCAGCTCGCCGTATCGCTCGTCGGGGGCTCGCAGGGAGTGTCGTCATCGATTGTGAACGCCAAGGCCGGGTGCGACTAGGTTTAGCATCGCGGTTAGCGGCTTACCTCCATGCCCCGTGTGTTCGGTTAGATGAGCTGTCGGCCGATAATCTAGGTGGAGTCATCAAGACGTTGAGCTAGTACGTTGCGTTAGAACGTCGAGCCAGAGCGTCGGGGCAAAGCAACCACTCTGCTTAGCCCTGAATACGCACAGCGATAATTGGATAGAAGCACGCGCGCAGGCAATGACAGTCACTGAGGAGAGAGACGACAATGCCCAAAGGAAAAGTTGATCCCGCGAACATTCCCAACGACGGATTAACAACACGACAGCGACGGATGCTCCCCGTCACCGCGGTCAACACGGGCGATGGCAAAGGAAAATCCACAGCTGCTTTCGGAATGGCCCTGCGCGCGTGGAACCAGGGGATGAGCATCGGCGTCTTCCAGTTCGTCAAGTCCGCGAAATGGCGGGTCGGCGAGGAAGCTGTCTTCCGGAAACTGGGGGAGCTACACGACGAGACCGGCGTCGGCGGACCCGTCGAATGGCACAAAATGGGCGAAGGGTGGTCATGGTCCCGGACCAAGGGAACCGAAGACGACCACGCGCGCAACGCCCTCGATGGGTGGCACGAGGTTGCCCGACGGCTCCACGAGGAAACCCACGATTTTTATGTCCTGGACGAATTCACCTACCCCATGTCATGGGGATGGGTCCCTGTTGAGAAAGTAGCCGAGACGCTCCGGAACCGCCCCGGCACCCAGCACGTCGTCATTACGGGCCGGCGTGCACCACAAGAGATCATTGACGTTGCCGACCTTGTAACCAAGATGGAGAAAATCAAGCACCCCATGGATCAAGGACGAAAAGGCCAGAAAGGTATCGAGTGGTAGACACCCAAGGTACGGGCGCGCCGGGACTTGTTATTGCCGGTTCCGCCTCGGGGACGGGAAAGACGACGCTTGCCACAGGTCTTATGGCGGCGCTGAGCCGACGACACATTGTTGCGCCGTTTAAAATCGGTCCCGACTACATTGACCCTGGTTATCACGGTGTAGCCACGGGCCGGCCAGGACGTAACCTCGATTCAGTCATGTGCGGAACCGACCGCATAGCCCCGTTGTATCGTCACGGCTCCTTGGTTGCGGACATTGCCGTGGTGGAAGGCGTGATGGGCCTTTTCGACGGTCGAATTCCGGCCTTGTCCTCGCACGTCGGTAACGAGAAAAGTGTTGCCGCCCAGAGTGGCGCAGCTGTCAGCGGTTCAGTAGCCAGTGGCTCCACGGCTGAAGTCGCCCGGCTAATTGGCCTCCCCGTCGTCCTCGTCATTGATGTCCGCGGAATGAGCCAGTCGGTCGGAGCCGTCGTAAAAGGTTTTTCGACCCTGGACCCGGACGTGACCATCGCTGGCGTGATCTTGAACCGAGTGGGCTCCACCAGACACACGGCTGTCGCAACAAAAGCAGTCGAAGAGCAGGGCGTTCCGGTCATTGGTGCAGTTCCGCGTGCCGTCGATGTCGAGGTGCCGAGCCGGCATTTGGGGCTCATCACGACATCCGAGTGGAGTGCCGAAGCACAGGAAGCCGTCAGTCATATGGCGGACATGGTGGAAGACTCCGTTGACCTGGACGCTGTGCGCGACCTAGCCACACCGCCCGTGCCGGGCCCGGTGTGGAATCCTGCTGAGGAGATCAAGCGGTGCCACACCGGTGCCGGTCCTCGTCGATCAGAGCGCCCATTGATTGCCATGGTCGGTGGGCCCGCATTTAGCTTCTCGTATGCAGAGCATCGGGAACTGCTCGACGCAGCGGGTGCTGATGTCATCGATGTGGATCCGCTGGGGGATGAAGACACCGCGTGCGATGCTATCCGGCGCTCCGACGGAATTATCATCCCGGGAGGGTTCCCGGAAGAGCACGTGAAGGAGCTGTCCTCGAGGCGACGCTTGGCTGGACTCATCCGCGAATCAGCGGATTGCCATCGCCCTATTCACGCCGAGTGCGCTGGGCTCTTGTGGCTCCTTGAGAGCCTGGAGGGCTATCCCATGTGTGGGGTATTCCCGGCGTCCGCGCACATGAACAAGCGGGTAACTCTCGGCTACCGCGAGGCGACCGCAACACAGTCCTCAGCGTTATGGCATCAGGGTGACCAGCTCATTGGACACGAATTCCATCACACATCCCTCGTTATTGACGACGCTGCTACGGGCGGTTCGAGTGATCCGTCAGAACGTCAGTCTGCGTGGACATGGACGGGATGGGACGGCCGTGACGTCCACGAGGGTTGGGTGCGCAACAACATTCATGCGTCGTATTTGCATACCCATCCTGCCGCCATGCCCAGCGCTATCGTCAATTTTGTCGACGCATGCCGCGAGTTTCACGATCAGCCGTCGCACCATTACGCGTGAGCTGCCGCGGTACGCGTGAGCCGTCACCTCGTCGTTAGTGGCGCGATAACCTGCGTACACAGCCAACCCATCCACCAGCGTCCGCCCCCAACGAGACCGAGACTAAGCTGAAGGCTATGACCGATTTGCCACCAGTGACCCTCCGACCGCTGCCGTCGGAGACTATCAGCGATATCCGAGGACAGCTTCGTGGAACAGTTGCCTTAGTCGGTGGTGGCCCAGGCGATCCAGGCTTGATCTCGTACCGCGGATATCAATATGTGGGGGCCGCGGACGTCATTTTGATCGACCACTTAGCGCCGGATTTGTCGTCAATTATTCCCGCTGATTGCGATGTTATTGATGTGGCAAAGCTGCCATACCGCAAGTCGGTAGCCCAGGAAAAAATCAACTCGATGCTCGTTGAACATGCGGAAGCCGGTCAATTTGTCGTTCGGCTGAAGGGCGGGGACCCATTCATTTTCGGCCGTGGGCTCGAAGAGCAAGAGTACTGCGAAGACCAGCATGTGTCGGTCACCGTTGTCCCGGGGATAACAAGCCCCATTGCTGTGCCCGAAACCGCCGGTGTGTCTGTGACTCAACGCGGCGTGACTCATGATTTCACCGTGGTGTCGGGCCACGTGCCGCCCGGGCACCCCAAGTCACTCGTGAACTGGGATGCATTAGGCCACATGAGGGGCACAATTTGCATCATCATGGGCGTGAAAAATGGTGGCGCCATCGCACAAGCGCTGATGGATGCAGGTCGTGACCCTGAGACCCCAGCTTTTGTCACTCAAGAAGGAACGACGTCCAACGAAAAATCGATTGCGACGACGTTGGCCTCGTTAGGGCAGGTGCTGGAAAACGTCGATCCGCCGGCGGTGATTGTTATCGGTGACGTCGCGGTACCGCGTCCCCACGCAGAATAAGCCCTTCACGCGAACTCGGCTCTCACGCCGCGTGAGCTCTACTGCGGAATGAGCATGGTGACGAGGTCGCCTTTCGTCCCTTTCACCGCTCCCGCCTGGATTTCCGTTGCGAACCCCAACTCCTTGTCGATCACGCTGGATAAAAGCTCGGCAGCGTCTTCCTGATTACATTCAGAAGCTTCCGCCAAGTGTCTAGCGACCAGGCCCTTATAAAACTTGTTGAAGTGAGAGACCACTTTCCGTTTTCCAGACGAGTCGATCGTCTCGACGCGTATTTCTGTCGCGCCGGGCACAGGCCCCAGATTCCGGTAGGTCCCGGAGCGAAAATCGAATATCGCGTTGGATTGCGCGTCCGTGCTGTCGCACCATTCGACTAGAGCATGAGTTAAGGCCGGTTTCCACCGCGCCCGCATCGTCGAGTCGTTCAAGGTTACGGTGCCGGATAGCCGGTGATGAGGGATGACGTCGTCGGCAGAAATAACCCCGAATAATGCTGAACCTATGGCTAGACGACGCGTAGCTGAGGAGGGCAAAGGTCCCACAGCAGGGCAAATGTGACCGGCTTTCGTGATGGGCTCGCCTCGGCCCGACGGAGCGAGTGCGTCGTACAGGACACCCGTGTAGATCGTTAAAGCGGGAGCAGCTGGACTGGTTAAAAGCTGAGCGTTTGATGCGCGCTCGGAATCAAGGCGCTCAGACAACCCCAATATTTCCCGAGCGTGCGCCCGCCCTTCGTCAGTCTCGACGCTACACAAGGCGATGAGCTCCTGAGCGATCTCCTGGCGCGTCGGATTGAGAGAGGGAAAGCGCAACGTGTCCCAATCCAAAGTTGGGCCATCACCGTGGGAGGATCCACGATCCGCAGTATCGGCTGGGTGAGATTGTGACTCCGATGGCGGAAGGATTATCAGCATGGGGAAAGCCTATCGGGCGATCATCCCGGTACCACGCTGAGGGGCGGAGGCAGGAATTATTCGCCACTGATAAATTCTTCGAGCTGCTGCCGAGCAACCTCATCGCGCAGCTGTTTCGGTGGCGACTTCATGAGGTACGACGCGGCCGAATACACAGGACCGGATACCCCTCGATCTTTCGCAATTTTTGCCGCGCGAAGAGCGTCGATAATTATTCCGGCCGAGTTAGGGGAGTCCCAAACTTCTAATTTGTATTCCAGATTGAGTGGGACATCGCCGAAAGTTGTTCCCTCCAACCGCACATAGGCCCATTTTCGGTCGTCAAGCCAACTAACATAATCGGACGGCCCAATATGGACATTGCCTTCACCCATATCGTGCTCAAGATTCGACGTCACCGCCCGCGTTTTAGAAATCTTTTTTGATTCGAGCCGGCGGCGTTCCAGCATATTTTTGAAGTCCATATTTCCGCCGACGTTTAATTGCATCGTGCGGTCAAGCCGAACTCCACGATCTTCAAAGAGTTTCGCCATCACGCGGTGGCTAATTGTTGCCCCGACTTGTGATTTAATATCGTCACCAACAATCGGCACGCCGGCGTCTTCGAATTTCTTGGCCCACTCTGGGTCGGACGCAATGAACACGGGGAGTGCATTAACAAACGCAACGCCAGCGTCAATCGCACACTGCGCATAATGCTTGTCGGCCTGCTCGGATCCCACGGGCAGATATGACACGAGGACGTCCGCCTGGGTATCGCGGAGCACCTGAGTGACATCAACAGGTTCTTCGGCCGACTCATCAATTGTCTCTTTGTAGTACTGACCTAAACCGTCATACGTAGGACCACGCTGAACAGTGAATCCACTCGAGGGAACGTCGCAAATCTTGATCGTGCAGTTTTCTGACGCATTAATGGCGTTGGAAAGATCAGTGCCAACTTTCTTTGCATCGACGTCAAATGCGGCGACAAATTCAATATCGCCGACGTGATAGTCGCCGAATTTCACGTGCATGAGTCCGGGGACTGTTTCTTCCGGATCGGCGTCTTTGTAATACTCCACCCCTTGAACGAGTGATGAGGCGCAGTTTCCGACTCCAGCAATCGCCACGCGAATGGGCTTTCGTTCAGACATAGAGTCTCCTTCCGTTATTTACTGATGTTCGGCACGGGTGTGCAGGCACAGCGGACACTTTAATGTCGAAAATGCGTGTATTTTCTCAGCTCAGCTGGTTTGTTAATCGTTGTAGTTGATCGATTAAGAGGGTGTATCCAGGCGCAAAATGGCGTTAAAAAAGAAAGAATAGTTTTTATTACGTGTTGGGATTTTACCCCTATGCAGGTGTAATTACGGCTATGGTGAGCCAGGTTCGACGGAGGCTCTGATGATGGCTTTGACCGTGACTCTGGCGATGGCTTTGTTGCTAACACCGCGCTGAGATGTGAACGCGCACCTCCACCACAGAGATTGCCATCCACCGGAGCGCGACCTCACTGAAACTGTGGGGTAATGTATCGAGCCATGATTACCCGTATGTCCTCTCTCTTTGTGCGAACCTTGCGTGAAGACCCTGCAGATGCAGAAGTTCCTAGCCACAAGCTCCTTGTTCGGGCCGGTTTTATTCGACGCATCGCACCCGGTGTGTATTCGTGGCTGCCGCTCGGGCTCAAGGTTCTGCGAAACATTGAGCGGATTGTGCGGGAAGAGATGGACGGTATAGGTGCTCAAGAAATTGAATTACCTGCCTTACTTCCTCGCGATGCCTATGAAGTGACAGGTCGATGGACAGAGTACGGCGACGCCCTTTTCCGGTTAAAAGACCGTAAAAAAGGCGATTATCTCTTAGGCCCTACTCATGAGGAAATTTTTACCGAGACGGTGAAAGGCGAGTACTCCTCGTATAAAGATTTCCCCGTCACCCTGTATCAAATTCAAACCAAGTACAGAGATGAAGAACGGCCTCGCGCAGGAATTTTGCGCGGGCGGGAATTCGTCATGTGTGATTCCTACTCCTTTGATATGAAAGACGAGGGGCTAGAGGAGTCGTACCAGAAGCACCGGGCCGCCTATCAGCGCATGTTTAACCGCTTAGGCCTCGATTACGCTATCTGTGCTGCGACGTCTGGTGCGATGGGTGGGTCCGCGTCTGAGGAATTCCTCGCTGTCTCGCCCGTCGGCGAAGACACGTTTGTGACGTCGACAAGCTCTGATTATGCGGCCAATGTTGAGGCTGTCGTTACTCCTGCACCGACTGTCGACGAAAACGCGATCGATTCGATTGAGCCAGCGATCACACTGGAATCGCCTAACTGTACGACGATTGCCACGCTGGTGGACTGGGCCAATTCGAATGAGACTGTGTCCCAGCGGTTCGGTCGTGAAATCACTGCTCAAGATACCCTGAAATGCGTGGTAGTGAAGACGCGGGAACCGGGGGAAGAGGACTTCTCGTACGCCATTATTGCGATCCCTGGTGACCGCGAGGTGGACATGAAACGCCTCGAGGCCTCGCTGGAGCCGAAAGAAGTTGTCCTGGCTGAGCAGGAAGATTTCGACGAGCATGACTTCCTGCCCAAGGGCTACGTCGGTCCAGTGGGAATGGCGGAGCACGATGTGAAGGTCCTTGTTGATCCACGCGTGGTAGCGGGTACGCGGTGGATTACCGGGGCCGGAGTGGACGGCCAGCACAGCGTTGATGTCACGGTGGGCCGCGATTTCACGCCGGATGGCACTATCGAGGCCGCCGAGGTGAAAGAGGGAGATCCTGCACCGGATGGAACGGGCACGTTGCTCCTCAAGCAGGGTATTGAGATCGGCCACATCTTCCAGCTTGGCCGGAAGTACACCAACGCCTTCGAACTCGATGTGTTGGATGAGAACGGTAAGCGCTCGCGGCCCACGATGGGATCCTATGGGGTCGGAGTTTCGCGGTTGGTCGCCGTCGTTGCTGAGCAGTACCACGACGACAAGGGCCTGAAATGGCCGGTCAGCGTTGCGCCGTTCCCCGTCCATCTCGTGGTTGCGAATAAGGATGCGGAGGCAGCGGAAGCGGCGTCTACTCTCGCGGAAGAACTATCCAACCGTGGGCTCGACATTCTTTTCGACGATCGGCCGAAGGTCAGCCCAGGTGTGAAGTTCAAGGATTCGGAACTGCTGGGTATGCCCTACGTTGTGGTGCTAGGTCGCGCGTTCAAGGAAGGCAAAATTGAGGTGCGCGATCGGTTGGCCGATTCGGTGGAGACTGTCCCCGTCGACGATGCGGCAGAGCATATCGCTCGCCTCGTGAAAGGCTAACGTCGCTGTGTGAAAAATTAACGGCGGCAAGCTAACGCCGGAGGAGCTGACCAGGGTGGGGCTAGATATTTGCCGACGTCCCCATGCCTGGCAGGTGGAGGCGATCATCATTCATCGCGCTTCCCCCAGCTTTGTCGATGAAGTATGCGGCGTCCACGGCTGAAGGCGTCATCAGCGAGGAAGCTATGTCCATCGCACTACCTGTGTTCATACCCCGAGCTTGGTCGTACGTTCGAGCGCACGCAAGTAGCTCCAGGTTAATCAGGAACTGGTGGGCGGTTTCTAAGTCTGTCGGCGGGGCTGCAAATGAGTATGCAGCATCGGCGAGGGGGACGTTTTTCTGAGACACCTTCGCCTGATCCTCGAGCCATGAAATGATGCGATCCCGCGTCGCCCGGTGCTTATTCGCTGCCGACTCGATGCTCTTTTTTAGCGCAGAGTCCGCAAAGGGCAGGGCTAACTCGAACCCGTAGATAATTTGATACTCCGTCGTGAGCAGCGTGGTCATTGCGGTGACATCAGCTTTATTGGGACGACGGTTGCCACTCGATGAACCCGACGTTGCGGTGGGGCTGGATTGTGAAGCAGCATCGTTGTCCTGTGCCGTCCCCGTGTTAGCCGAGTCCGAGTCGCCCAACGACGTTTGCGCGGCGATGACCGATAGTGATGAAGCAATAGAGACAAGTAAACCGTTATTGCGTTTAGTGTCCGCTTGAGATGCCACCGAGACAACTGACGAGCGGAGATCCTTCAGCTTTTGGGATAACTCTTCGTCACTGTTGCCGCCAGCAGGTTGTGGATTACCGCTGTTGCCTTCAGAATCCAATGTGGAATCCGAGCACGTTGACGGAGAATTCCCGTCTTTATCCGTGCCACATATGCGTCGGATTTCTTGTCGTAGTGCATCCGCGTGGGCGTGAACAAAGACCGCGGCATCGTGGTGTTCTGAAGCGTCAAGTGAGCCCGCCACCCCGTTGGCCTGTGCGTAGAGGTCAGATAATTTCTGGTCAGGCTTGGTGTGCGTAGATTCGCACCCGACTAGCAGGCCGCTTCCGGAGAGCACCGTAACGGCGACGGCAGCACCTATGGCCTGCGCGGAGCGTCCGAAGAAAGCCCGCCGAGATAGGGCAGCACCGCGGTTTTCACGTGAGCTATTCTGTTTCAGCTGCTCAGCACTGCTATTCCTCGTCGTCTTCGAGCTTTTCACGTTCCTCATCACCGTTCTAGTCTCTCACAGGCGGTTAGTGGGCTTGGCTGGTACTCGTTATCCTGGTTTTATGGCTTTCCCGACGGCAGAAGAGATTACACAGCGCGTGCAACAGATCGTGGGTCCGCGTGGATTGGATGTTGAAAAGGTCGATATTAAAAAAGCGGGCGCGAAGTCTGCCGTCATTATCCGCATCGACGGTGACCAGCGCCCTGATCTGGACGTTATCGAGGAACTCTCGGACGAGATTTCCCGCAACTTCGACGCCGCCGAAAGTGATGGGGAGTTGAACTTCGGCGCCGGTTACCGTCTTGAGGTCTCGACCCCAGGTTTCGATGAACCCTTGCTCGCCGCTCGTCATTTCCGACGCCAACGGGGGCACATAGCCACGTTTGTTCTCAACCAGGCCGACGACGAACACGCTACGGCCAACGCCGCCAACGCTCGCTTCGTCGCCCGAGTCGGTGCCTTGAACGCTGACGAGACCGAGCTGGCTGTAGTTCTCCCCGGGAAGAAAGAACCGTCGGTGAAGACCTACCCACTGGACCAGATCCGTGAAGCGAAGCTCGAAGTGGAGTTTTCAACTCCGCCCGAGGCCGAAATGAGCCTCGTTAACACGCCCTTTGATCAGTTGGGATAGTGCCCGAGAATAGCTACACATGATTGCGCCACGGGCCACATTTTGCGACCAAACGACCAGTGAGTAGCCTATGGGAAGTTGAGGTTGCAGGTACAAAATCGAAGGGCTACAAGTGAACATCGACTTGAGCACGCTGCGCGCGATTGAACGTGAGCGCGGGGTGTCCGTGGAAGACATGACAGCCACCATCGCAAAGGCTCTGCTGGAAGCGTGGGAGAAGTCTTCGGGGGGTGATTCAGAAGCGCGCGTCGATGTCGATCCCGACGATGGGCATGTGGCCGTTATCGTCACCGAGCGAGACGACGAAGGTAACGTCATCGCGGAAGTCGACGAAACCCCGTCGGACTTTGGCCGTTCATTCGCCGGCACGGTCCGCGAGGCAATGGTGGCTCGTTTGCAAGAGGCAGAAGCAGACCAGACCTACGAGGAATATGCGTCGCTGACCTCGAAGGTTGTCACAGGCATTGTTGAGGCAGATTCTTTCGCGCGGGCGAAAGGGATCGTTATTGCCCGCCTTGGCACGGAAGCACACGGGAATGACGGAACGCTGCTCCCCGCCGAGCAGATCCCAGGCGAGAAATATCCTCACGGCAAGCGCCTGAAGTTCTACGTGGTCAACGTCAACCGCGGGCCACGTGGCGTGCAGATCATGATCTCCAGGACGCACCCGGAATTCGTGCATCGCCTGTTCGAGCTCGAAGTTCCCGAGGTTGCCGACGGTTCCGTCGAGGTTGTTTCCATTGCTCGTGAAGCTGGCCACCGCTCGAAGGTTGCCGTGCGATCGACCATCGATGGCGTGAACGCGAAGGGATCGTGCATCGGCCCTCGCGGGCAGCGCGTGAGAGCGATCATGGACGAACTCGGCGGCGAAAAGATCGACATCATCGACTTCGACGAGGACCCCGCTACCTTCGTCGGGAATTCTTTGGCCCCGTCGAAGGTTCTTAAAGTTGAGGTTGTTGATCCGGAGGAACAAGTCGCACGGGTGACTGTTCCGGATTATCAGCTATCTCTGGCCATCGGTAAAGAAGGGCAAAACGCCCGTCTTGCTGCACGTCTAACCGGATGGCGTATCGACATACACTCGGATACTGAATAAACGCTGGTAAGTTCGCGTAAATCAGTCTGTGACGTTACACTGTTGTATGCCCTTCCATGACGAGGGACGATGACGCACGCTCTGATGGCCTTCAGCGCGTAGTAGTCACAACAGAGAGTCATACACAGAGTTACTGCGATAGGAGAGTGGCAGAGAGTGCATCGCCAGGGTTCAACCCCCGTCCGCAAACGCACTTGCATTGCTACTCGGACGCGGTGCTCTGACACTCGCATGTTGCGTGTCGTCCTAAGGCAAGACGGTGCATCACAGGACGGCTCATCAAAGAAAGAGGCTGTGATTATTCCAGATCCTTCCCGGTCCTTACCAGGTCGAGGGGCATGGATTATCCCCACAGCCGAAAACTTTGAACGGGCTCGTCAGCGGCGTGCTTTCGAGCGCGCCCTCCGGGTATCAGGTAAGGCTGATACCCGCCAGATCGGTGAATACATCGAGTCATTGGAGTCAGGGAGCGTTACTGCCACCTAATCGACGCCAGTTTTACCCGTGTCTTTCTCTTTTCTGCACAAGGATTGAGACGGATCGGGATGGCGGACAGTACAACTAACCCGAACTCTGCACACTCAGTAGGAACCATTGAACGAAGGAAGACCTGAACACTGATGAGCACACGATGAAGCATCAGCGATGAATGTCAACAGTTAACCCCGGAGTCGACGCGGCATGAAGGCCCTCGACTCCACAAGTGAGGAGAGTAGTGCCAAAGCTTCGTGTCCACGAGCTCGTTAAACAGCTCAACCAGCTAGACAGCAGTCTTAAATTAACAAGTAAAAAGCTGCTCGCTGCGCTCGAAGAGCAGGGAGAATTTGTCAAGACCGCGTCGTCGACGGTCCAGCCTCCCGTCGTTAAAAAGATGAAGGAATACTATGGGGTGGCTGATAAGTCCTCCGGGTCACCGTCATCGAAGTCGAATCCGGCGGCCGCAGCTGCCGCAGCTGCTGCCGCAGCGGCCCATCGTAGGAATCCTTCGGCATCGCCGTCGCCTGCGTCGATGGCCAATCGAAAGAACGCTAAAGGCGGAGAAACCTCTAAGGCGAATCAGTCGGGTACGTCAACTGGTAGTGCTCAGTCGGATTCCGCTGCAGCCTCCGCATCTGCTGACAAAGCTAGTGGAAAGGCTTCCTCGGCAGCTGGTCAGTCGACGCCGGGACAGCAGCGTCGTCCGTCTGGTCCGACTCCGGGTACAGCTGCCCGTGCCTCGGGAAGCCCGAATGCTCCCCGCCCCGCACAGAGCGGTAGCAAGTCGTCCGCTCAGGGTGTTGGAAAGCCGTCTGCCTCCAAGTCAGCGGCATCGCCCAAGCCATCGGCTGGGAAATCATCGCCGAAGCCCGGTCAGCCACGGTTTGAAGAACCGACGGCGGCAGGGAAGAAGTCTCCGAAGCCCGGGCCGAAACCGAGTGATCAAGCTGCGCGTTCCCAGCGTTCGACCCCGAAGCCGGGTCAAGGCTCTCCGAAGCCAGGTGCAAAGCCCGGTGGCAAGCGAGCTCCTCGTGTAGCGAATAACCCGTTCTCCTCGGGAACACGGCCCGCCCCGCGCCCGCGTGGTGGAGATATGCCACGTCCCGGTGGAACGTCGGGTAAGCCCGGCCAGCGCGGTGGCGGTCAGCACTCACCACGCCCCGGTGCACACACGAAGCCGAGCGGTCGTGGTCGCGGTGGTAACCGCAACGAGCGCTCTTCGAAGCAGGGCAGTGGGCACGCTCCCACTCCCGCGATGATGCCATCCCACCCGAGCCCGGGTCAGATGCCTTCCAAGTCCTCGAACCACTTCGGTGGCGGTCGAGGCCGTGGCGGACACGGACCCGGTGGCGGTCCACGCGGTGGTCGCGGAGGCCGTCGCGGTGGAACCGCAGGTGCATTCGGGCGTCCCGGTGGCGCTCCGCGTCGCGGTCGTAAGTCGAAGCGGCAGAAGAGGCACGAGTACGAGGCAATGCAGGCCCCGACCGTTGTTGGTGGCGTCAAGCTGCCCAACGGTCATGGCAAGGCTATTCGCCTCGCGCGTGGTGCCTCCCTGGCTGACTTCGCGGACAAGATCGATGCTGATCCAGCCGCATTGGTCCAGGCCCTGTTCAACTTGGGTGAAATGGTCACCGCGACGGCATCGGTCTCTGACGAGACTCTGATGCTTCTCGGCGACGAGATGGACTACAAGGTCCAGGTTGTCTCACCTGAGGACGAGGACCGTGAGCTCCTCGAATCCTTCGACCTCCAGTTCGGTGAGAACGAAGGTGGCGCAGAGGATCTGACTAAGCGTCCTCCGGTGGTTACCGTCATGGGTCACGTTGACCACGGTAAGACCCGCCTGTTGGACACGATCCGTAAAGCCAATGTCGCTTCGGGCGAGGCCGGCGGCATCACTCAGCACATCGGTGCTTACCAGGTGAAGGTTGACTTGGATGGCGAGCACCGCTTGGTGACCTTCCTGGATACCCCGGGTCACGAGGCGTTCACCGCCATGCGTGCCCGTGGTGCTCAGTCCACCGATATCGCCATCTTGGTGGTCGCGGCTGACGACGGTGTTATGCCCCAGACCGTAGAGGCCATCAATCACGCGAAAGCTGCCGACGTTCCGATCGTCGTTGCTGTCAACAAGATTGATAAAGAAGGCGCGGACCCGGAGAAGATCCGTGGCCAGATGACCGAATACGGTCTCACCCCAGAAGAATGGGGAGGGGACACCATGTTCGTGGATATCTCTGCGAAGCAGGGCCAGAACATCGACAAGCTGCTTGAAGCAGTCCTGTTGACTGCGGATGCATCGCTCGAGCTGGTGGCCAACCCGGACATGGATGCTCAGGGTGTTGCCATCGAGACCCACCTCGACCGTGGACGTGGACCGGTTGCCACCGTCATCGTCCAGCGCGGTACGTTGCACGTCGGTGACTCGATCGTCGTGGGTGACGCGCATGGTCGCGTCCGTCGTATGACCGACGAACGTGGCAATGACATTACCGATGCTGGCCCCTCGGTACCCGTGCAGGTCCAGGGACTCACCAGTGTCCCCGGCGCTGGCGATAACCTCCTCGTTGTCGAGGACGATCGCACGGCCCGCCAGATTGCGGATCGTCGTGACGCACGGCGTCGTAACGCCCTGGCGGCTCGCTCCCGCAAGCTTGTCTCCCTTGAGGATCTGGATAAGGTTCTTAAGGAGACCAGCAGCCTCAACCTCATCCTTAAGGGTGATAACGCCGGTACCGTCGAGGCCCTGGAAGATGCTCTGCTTAAGCTCGACGTCGGAGACGAAGTTGAGCTCAACATCATCGACCGCGGCGTCGGTGCCGTCACCGAGACAAACGTCCACTTGGCGGCTGCCTCGGATGCGATCATCATCGGGTTCAACGTCCGTGCTGAAGGCAAGGCCACTGAGGCCGCCCACGCTGAGGGCGTCGATGTCCGGTACTACTCGGTCATCTACAAGGCCATCGAAGAAATCGAGGCTGCTCTTCGCGGCATGCTCAAGCCGATCTACGAAGAGCGTGACCTGGGTACCGCCGAGATCCGTCAGCTGTTCAAGGCCTCCGCAGTTGGTCTTATTGCCGGCTGCATGGTTGAGACAGGCGTCGTTAAGCGAAATGCGACAGTCCGGTTGGTTCGCGATGGCAATGTTGTTGCCGATAAGGCAACCGTCACATCGCTGCGCCGCGGTAAGGACGATGTCCAAGAAGTCCAGCACGGCTACGAGTGCGGTATGGTCTTGTCCTACCCCGACATCTCCGTCGGAGACAAGATCGAGGCCTACGAATTGGTCGAGGTTCCTCGGGACAAGCAGAACAAGAAGGCCTCGAAGAGCAAGTAACCATAAGCCCTTCGTTGGCCAGGGCGATCTCCTGATCGGGTGATCGGGGTGATCGTCAGGTAAACTCCCTCCACGTAGATAATGGAGGGAGTTTTTCTAATGGCTGATCGCGCTCGCGCTGCGCGCATGGCTAAGCGCATCCAAACTATCGTGGCGAACACCATCGAACATAGTGTGAAGGACCGCCGTTTAGAGCTCGTTACCATCACCGATACCCAGCTCACCGGCGATTTGCACGACGCTACCGTTTTTTACACGGTCCGTGGGCGCACTCTCGACGAGGAACCCGACCGTGAACAAGCGGCCGAAGCACTTCACCGGGCACGTGGTCAACTGCGGAAAGCCGTGGGGGACCAGCTGGGAGTTCGGTTCACTCCGACCTTGACATTCACTCTGGACACGGTCCCGGAAACAAGTGCTCGTCTCGAGGAGCTTTTGGCCCAGGCTCGACAGCGAGACCAGGAAGTTGCGCGTCAAGCCGAAGGAGCAACCCCAGCCGGGGACGCTAATCCGTACAAAACCTCGCCGCACGAGGGACGTCCTGAGAGCGAAGCGGATGGATGGTAACGATTCAACATTCATCCCACGCGGGCTGCCGGTGACAGATCGGGATGCATGGGTGTTCCTGCAGGCCATGGCCTGGGAGTCTCATGCTCTTGCCGACGACGAACGCGCTCTGCATCCCTGCGTTGTGATCAGTCACGTGCGCCCGGATGCGGATACCGTGGGGTCGGCCTGCGCTCTTGTCCATCTCATCCGTCGGTGGGGCGGCACTGCTGTGGCCGTGGACGCCGACGGTGGAGTGCCGTCATCTGCTTTCTCTGCTCTGAATACAGAGGATGTGTACGTCCCGCTCGAGGACATCCCTCGTGATCCCATCGCGGTGGTGTGCGTTGACACGGCTTCCCTTGATCGGTGTGGAGTCGCCGTCGATATGGTCGAGCGCGCCACAGAGAAAGGGCGCTCTCTGGTGATTGATCACCATGAGACCGCGACCAATTTTGGCAGCATTAACTGGGTTCACCCGGATGCCGATTCCGCAACGAGCATGCTCACGTCTTTGTGTGACATGTATTCGGAAACGATTGACCGGACCATGGCGACGGCGCTCTACGCCGGTCTTGTGACCGATACGGAGTGCTTCCGCTGGGGTGGTCCCAGTCAATTCGCGACGGCCCATCGGCTGGCTTCGACGGGAATTGATACACGGAGCGTTTCGTCGTCGTTAATTGATGACCATTCCGTTCCGTATCTGCGGATGTTGGGTGCCGTGTTGTCCGACCTGGTGTATGAGCCGTCGGCAGTGAATGGCCGTGGTTTGGTGTGGGGTGTTGTCACCGATAGCCAAGCGCAAGAGGCTGTTGAATGCGATGTCGAGTCAGTTATCGACGTGGTTCGGACGGCATCGGAGGCCGAGGTTGCGATGGTTCTGAAGGAATATCGGCCGGGTGAGATTGTGGTGTCGTTGCGGTCCCGTGGTGCGGTTAATGTTGCCCGGGTGGCGGAAGAATTAGGGGGCGGGGGCCATGCGCAGGCCGCTGGTTTAACCTGGCAAGGCACCCGGGACGGTTTTATGGATGCTTTTCGACAGCGTGTGAACCAAGAGGAGAAAAACGGTCGATGAGTAGTGATAACGTCGATCATTCTGTCGATTCCGGCAGGGATGGCGACGGGGTTGGTGTTTGGAAGATCTTATCGATCGCTCTTCCATCTCTGGGTGTCCTGGCGGCCACCCCTATTTATCTCTTGTTTGATACGGCCGTGGTGGGGCGGCTAGGCAAGACGGATTTGGCTGCTCTTGCTGCAGCAACGACCATTCTTGCCCAAGTCACCACGCAGCTGACCTTTTTGTCCTACGGGACGACTGCTCGCGCGGGGCGTTTCTATGGTGCAGGCCGACGCGATAAATCGATTCAAGAAGGCATGCAGTCGACATGGATCGCTGTGCTCGTGGGAATCGCTTTGGCGGCGGTGATTTGGATTCTGGCCCCGGTGTTGACGAACTGGTTGGCGGATGATCCCGGGGTAGGCAAAGAGGCGACGAGGTGGCTGCGTGTTGCGTCGCCCGCGGTGCCCCTGACTCTTATGACCATGGCGGGGAACGGTTGGCTGAGGGCGGTCCAAAATGCCAGGTACCCGCTGTATTTCACCTTGGCGGGGGTCGGCCCAGCGCTTATCCTGGTGCCGATATTGGTAATGCGGTTGGGGATCGTCGGTTCCGCTCTGGCCAATGTCACCGGTGAGACTATTACGTCATTGTGCTTCCTCGTCTGCCTGATACGGGAGAACAGCAAGTACGAGAATTCGTGGAAACCACGATGGTCGATTATGAAAGACCAATTGGTGATGGGCCGTGACCTGATCGCACGCTCACTGAGTTTTCAGCTGTCCTTTATTTCGGCGGCCGCTGTTGCTGGTCGTTTCGGCGCAGCATCTTTGGCAGCCCACCAGGTGTTGTTGCAGCTGTGGAACTTCTTAACCATGGTTCTCGATTCGTTGGCTATTGCCGCGCAGGCGTTTGTCGGTGCTGCTCTCGGGGCGGGGCAGTCGACTAATGCGAAGGCCGTGGGGCGCTCCATTATTAAGTGGTCGTCACTCTTTGCCGTGGTTCTCGCCGGTGGCATGTCTGCTGGGTATTACTGGATTCCCCGCCAATTCACCCATTCGGAGAGTGTGCTCGACGCAATGGCGGGGCCGTGGTGGCAGCTCGTGGTTCTGGTCCTCCTGGGCGGTTTTGTTTTCGCCCTCGACGGGATTTTGCTCGGCGCCGGCGACGCCATCTTCCTCCGTAACGCGACCCTGGTGTCGGCCTTGGTGGGCTTCCTACCGCTGACCTGGATTTCCCTGAGCCAAGGTTGGGGACTAGTTGGTGTCTGGTGGGGGCTTATCACCTTCTTCTTGTTCCGCTTGGCGACGACCACGCTCCGATTCCTCCGCGGAAACTGGGCTCGAGTGGGCGCGCAGTGATCCCGACGGTGTTCTTCCCCAACGGCTGTGCTTGGTCTGAATTGCGTGTCCCTGAGCCGACGCAGCCGTCACGCAACGCGCAGTGGCCGTCCGTCAGCCGTAGGAACTGGGACGCTTTGCATCCCCAAGAACGCGCTTATGTCAGCGACGCTGTGCCGCTACGGCGGGCGCAATTCGCTGACGCACGCGCGTGCGCCATAAACGCTTTATCGGATCTCACTGGGTATGGCCACGCTGACACTGTCATCGGGAAGGGCGAGCGTGGAATGCCTCTGTTTCCCCACGACATTGTCGGATCGCTGACTCACACGACAGGTTTCCGCGCAGCGGTCGTCGCGCGAACCGATACGTTGAAGTCCGTCGGCGTGGATGCGGAAGTAGCCAAGCCACTACCTGACGGTGTGTCCGATGCTGTTCTTACCCCTCGCGACCTGCAACATATCGCTGCCGTGCAACAACATGGACAACAGGATGTGCAGCACCACGTGGGAGATTTACAGTTGTCGTCGGCAGAAAAGATCTTGGGAACAGTGGTCTTCTCGGCGAAAGAGGCGCTCTATAAATCGTGGTTTCCGCTGGCCCGGGTTTTCCTTGATTTTGCCCAGGCAGACATTGAACTCCACCACGACGGAACATTGACCGCGTTCGTCCATCATGACGTGGCTTGTGGAGCGGTGCCACGGACGATACCGGGGCGATGGATGGTCAGCTCAGGGTACGTCGTGACAAGTACGTGGATTACGCCGATCGCCTAGCTCGAGCGCGGCCCGCGGTGGTACTCATGACAAGGTGAGTTTATGACAAGGTTGCCGGGCGGGCGACGAACACCGTTTTCGCTATCTTGCCCTCGTTCTTCATTAAAGCTATAGCGTGTCCATCGGCTGATACCCCCGCGTAGACATCCTTCAGATCCGACGCAGGAATACGTTTCCCCATCGAGACCGCGGTGGCTTCGTCGTCCCTCAAGTGCCGGATGGGGAAGGACCGAGTAATGGCCTGGTCGAGGGAATAGCTGAGCGATGCCCGTGGAGTTTCGCCGGTCAACTGTTCGTCGCGAATCCGCTGCTCGGCTAGGGACTGCTCGTCGCGCAATTGGTCGAGTGTCTTGGCGTCGTCGAGACTAAAAGAGCCGACTCGTGTGCGACGAAGTGCCGTCAGATGTCCCCCAACTCCCAGTATTTCGCCCAAGTCCCTCGCGAGTGCGCGAATATAGGTACCTGAAGAACAATCGACAGTGACGTCGAGGTCGATCACGGTGACATCCTCATCGCCATCGTTGTTATCGCCGCTGTCGATAGTCGCCGTCCTCATATCACGAATATCAAAGGTGGAGACGGTGACGGGCCGCGGGGGAAGAGAGACTTCCTCCCCAGATCGCACACGGTCATAAGCGCGACGGCCGTCCACTTTGATGGCACTCACGCTGCTCGGTCTTTGCATGATATCGCCGGTGAGTTGCTCGCGGGCCCGGTCTATCCGCTCGGGCTTAGAAAGCAATAGTGATAGGCGCTCGCGAGTGGACGGGCTAATGAGGGGACGGGCTGCTGCTTGGATGGAGTTCTCCTCAGAGTCATCGGGGTAGGGGATCGGTTCTCCCTCCGCATCGTCGGTCGTGGTGGCGAAACCGAGGCGGATGGTGGCGTCGTACGATTTCGTGTTCGCCACTAAGTGCGTCATAAATTTTGTGCCGCGCTCAATTCCAAGGATTAAGACACCGGTGGCTGCCGGATCGAGCGTTCCAGCGTGCCCAACCTTGCGCGTCCGCATCAGGCGGCGCATCGCCGAGACGACATCATGGCTCGTCATTCCTGCGGGCTTATCGACGATGACAATGCCGGAGCGGTCCAGCATCGATGAATGCGTCGACGAACTTGCGTTGTGTGATGCTTCGCCGCGTGGACGCTGTGTACGTGGACGTGTTGTAGAGGACTGGCCGTGGTTCTCTGAGGCATTCACGGGGTTTAGCGTAGTTGACGTCTTCCTCATGGAGCGCGAAGGACCATGAGCCCGGGAGGACTGTGGGGGCGGGGGCCATGAGCCGGGGAGGGGAGCGTCGGCACTCTTGTTTATATCGGGGCCGTATCGCAGAACTTCGTCCCTGTGACGTACGCTATTCACGTGGATATTTGGCACGGGTTGGATAACATACCGCAGTCCCTCGACGCGTCCGTCGTCACGATTGGTGTGTTCGATGGTGTTCATCGTGGGCATCGTCGGCTTATCGGTACTGCTGTCCGTCGTGCTCGTGAACTAGATGTTCCCTGCGTGTTGATGACATTCGAACCCCACCCGGTCAAGGTATTCGCACCGGAACGTACTCCGCGGCTCTTGGGTAGTCTGAAGGACCGTCAAGCGATGGCGGAAGAGCTGGGCGTGGATTATTTCCTGACTGTTGATTTCACGCGAAGTTTGGCCGCCTTGAGCCCCACTGAGTACATCGAGCAGGTCCTTGTCCATCAGCTTCATGCCCGGGCCATCGTGGTTGGCGAGAACTTCACCTTTGGCCACAAAGCAGCAGGGACGTCTCAGACGCTGGAAACCGAGGGGCCTCTGTATGGCTGCGATGTGGACATTGTGCCGCTGTTGAGCGAGGATGGCCACACGATTTCCTCGACATTCATTCGCTCTCAACTTGATCAAGGACATGTCGACGAGGCCGCGTGGGCTCTCGGGCGCCCATATTCCGTGTATGGCGAGGTCGAACACGGCGCCGGGCGGGGAGGCCGCGAACTGGGGTATCCCACGGCCAATCTCTATATCAGCCCGGAGCGCGCGTTGCCTGCAGATGGTGTGTATGCCGGCTGGTTCACGATTGATCCTGGAGAGACCGTCGACGGAGACATGGAGCCGGGAGTTCGGTATCCGACCGCCATTTCTGTGGGCATGAACCCAACATTTAACGACGATCGTCGGTCGGTTGAATCTTTTGTGCTGGATAGGCACGCGGATCTGTACGGGCTGTATGCGACGGTCGAGTTCATTGATTACGTCCGGGGAATGGAAACATTTTCGGGTGTTGACGAGCTTCTCGCTGCCATGCACCGCGACGTCGACGCGGTACGGGCGATGACGGCTCGTAAATAGGCGCGGAAAACAGGAGCAGAGTCCGGCGCTTCAGTATTTCCAGGGTTTTGTATCCCCTTGGCTTAGGCCCTTTGGATGGTATTTCGAGTCCATCCGAACATGTGGTAGCCTCGTCCGAGTATCAACTGCGGTCCGTTGCAGTTGTGAAAGCTGTGCCTCTTTGCGGCACGGCGCATACGGACTGAAATAACGACCTCAATTTTAGGAGTTTTCCTATGGCTTTGTCCGCTGCAAAGAAAAAAGAAATCCTTTCCGAGTTCGGTCTTCATGAGACCGACACCGGTTCAACCGAGGCTCAGGTTGCCTTGTTGACCGAGCGCATTCGTCAGCTGACGGAGCACCTTCGTGAGCACAAGCACGATCACCACTCACGTCGTGGGCTTATGCTCTTGGTCGGTCGTCGCAAGCGTCTGTTGAAGTACCTGGCTGCTAACAACGTCGATCGTTACCGTAACCTGATTGCTCGTTTGGGTCTCCGCCGTTAATTACGGCGTCGGCCATTCTGACTCGGTTCTGCACAGTGCGGCGGGGCCGAGTTTTTCATATCTGGAGCTCGTCGGCGGTGCTCGGACATGATTGTGGTATCGGTAATGAAGCCTCCCGTAGAGGTAGCTCGGCGTGTTCATACCCCGTCGTCCTGCTCTTCCAGGTTTCACCTGCTAAGATGAGGTCGCCTGAAGATATATGAAGAAGAGATTTCTCGTTGGCGACACCGATGATCGCCCGGGGCACCCATAGAGAAGGACGGATTCCCCCTTTTATGACCAATAATCACTCCGTTTTTTATGACGAAGAGTTTGGCACCCATTCTGTCGAAGCCACGATTGACAATGGCGACTTCGGCTCACGCACTATTCGATTAGAGACCGGACAACTAGCTCGCCAGGCGAATGGTTCCGTCGTCGCGTATCTCGACGAAGACACCATGATGCTGTCGACGACGACCGCATCATCCAAACCCCGCGAGGGCTTCGATTTCTTCCCGTTGACCGTTGACGTGGAAGAACGCATGTACGCCGCTGGCCGTATTCCTGGCTCTTTCTTCCGCCGGGAAGGCCGCCCAGGCACCGACGCCATTTTGGCGTGCCGCCTGATCGACCGCCCGTTGCGCCCCACCTTCGTGAAGGGATTGCGTAACGAGGTTCAGGTCATCGTCACCGTGATGTCCTTAGATCCGAAAGACATGTACGACGTCGTCGCGATCAACGCGGCATCGGCGTCGACCCAGCTTTCGGGCTTGCCCGTGTCGGGCCCGGTCGGTGGCGTGAGAATGGCTCTCATCGTCGACGACGATCATGAGGATGGTCAGTGGGTTGCATTCCCCACCCGCGAACAGCACGAATCCGCGTTGTTTGAGATGGTCGTTGCTGGCCGTTTGACCGACGAACAGGTCCCGGAGAAGCCACGCAAGGGACGTCGTCGCGGTCGCAAGTCGAGTCCACGGAAGAAGACCGACAATGTTGCGATCATGATGGTGGAAGCGGGAGCGACGGAAACCGTCGTTGAGCGTGTCAATGATGGTGCGCCTGCCCCCACCGAGTCCGTCGTCGCTGAGGGGATTGAAGCAGCAAAGCCCTTTATTGCTGAACTATGTGGCGCTCAGCAGGCTCTTCGCCAGGCTGTGGATCCGGAGACCGAGGAATTTCCTCTGTTCCCGCCCTATGGTGCCGACGTTTTGGCCGCTGTCGATTCTGAGGCCAAAGGGCGTATCAGCGACATTATGTCCATTGCTGATAAGCAAGAGCGCGATGAAGCTCTTTCGTCAGACATGGATGACACGGTTGAGGCGTTGCTCGAAGAGTTCCCGGAGCGTGAAGCGGAAATCCGTGCCGCTCATAACGCCGTAACAAAAGAGGTCGTCCGGTCGCGTATTTTGGCCGACGGCTTCCGCATCGACGGTCGCGGCGTCGAGGATATTCGAGATCTCGATGTTGAGGTCGATCTTGTTCCTCGTGCCCATGGCTCGTCGCTGTTCCAGCGTGGTGAAACCCAGATTCTCGGGGTGACGACGTTGGATACGCTGAAGATGGAGCAGCAGGTTGACTCCTTGGGACCTGTTGATCACCGTCGCTACATCCACCACTACAACTTCCCGCCGTACTCCACCGGTGAGACGGGCCGTGTTGGTTCCCCGAAGCGTCGTGAGATTGGGCATGGTGCGCTGGCAGAGCGCGCTCTGAAGCCAATGATCCCGTCGCGCGATGACTTCCCGTACACCATCCGTCAGGTCTCCGAGGCGTTGGGTTCTAACGGTTCCACCTCGATGGGGTCGGTGTGCGCGTCGACGTTGTCCCTGTACAACGCTGGTGTTCCGCTGAAGGCTCCGGTTGCAGGTATCGCAATGGGCCTCGTGTCCGGCGAAGTCAAGGGGAAGATGACATACGTCACTCTCACGGACATCCTGGGCGCTGAAGATGCCTTTGGCGATATGGACTTCAAGGTCGCGGGCACGGAAGACTTCATTACCGCGCTTCAGCTGGATACCAAACTCGACGGCATTCCGTCGGACGTTCTTGCTGGTGCGTTGAAGCAGGCTCGCGAGGCTCGGCTTGAAATCCTCAACACGATGGCTGAGGTCATTGATGAGCCCGACCCGATGAGTGACTATGCACCGCGCATCACGACGATCTCTGTGCCGGTCTCGAAGATCGGTGAAGTGATCGGCCCCAAGGGCAAGAACATTAACCAGATCACGGAAGATACCGGTGCCCGTGTGTCCATCGAGGACGACGGTACTGTGTTCATTTCCGCCACCTCCGGTGGCTCGGCTGAAGCCGCGGTCGACCGGATTAACGAGATTGCCAATCCTCAATTGCCGAAGGTGGGGGAGCGGTTCTTGGGCACTGTGGTGAAGACCACGGCGTTCGGGGCGTTCGTGTCAATCCTTCCGAACCGCGATGGGCTCGTGCACATCTCGAAGCTCGGTGGCAAGAAGCGTATCGAGAAGGTCGAGGACGTCGTCAACGTCGGTGACAAGCTCGAGGTTGAGATCGCCGATATCGATAATCGCGGGAAGATCTCGCTGGTTCCCGTCGACGACTAATTTTGGCTAATACCCGCTCTTGGATAATCAGAGCGGGTCGCCGTTAATGGGCCCTCCCATGTAGTTTTGAGCTTCTTGTTAAGGCTCGGCTAACGGTTATACACTAATTCGCATGGCACGTGCAGTTAGTCCCTGGGTACCTAACCAACATGGGGCGTGGGCAATGCTTCTGCTTCCCATCATCATGGGAATGAGCTTAGGCATTCGTACTTTGGTAAATGACTCATCATCGGCCGGTGCAGTGATCATGGGGGTAACCCGGTCGGTAGTGTTATTAATAGCCTGGGTAGTCGGCTATTTTGCGTTTTTCGCGTGGGGGCTCTGGGTTAAGATACCGCCGCCGCGGAACGGCCGGTCATCCGAGCGTAAACAGAAGGCTTTTGTAGCAACAGCTACGTACTGTGCAATTACGCTCGTGGCAGCGCTCATTACTGTGGCGCTTCGTCCGAGCCTATTGTTGTGGGCACCCGTGTTCGCCATTGTCATGGGTGTTGCGCTGTGGGAAGTCGTCAGAAAACGCCCACGTTCTCTGCTTTCAGGTATTGCGACGGTGGTTGCGTCCGTATTGATGGTTCCCGTGGCAGACCACACGATCCGGGGGAGTATTAACGGAATCGCGTGGTGGTGGGCCCTCATGTTAGGCATCTACTTCACGGGGACGATTATTTATGTCAAGACAATGATTCGTGAGCGCAACAACCCGCGTTATTTGACGTTCAGTATCGGATACCACGCGGTATTTGTTCTTATTTCCCTCGTGTTTGCCGTCTTGGCATCGTGTGGGGTTCTCACAGGATTCGCGCCCTATACAGGTCTGTGGTGGACCGTGGGAACCTGGTTGCTTGTTATTGCGGCCGCCATATCACTGTTTCGTAGTTGGGCTGTACCCCGCTCGGCGCACAATGGTGGGAAGTGGACGCCAAAGCGGGTGGGGAAAACTGAGCAGCTCGTTACCCTCGGTGTCGTCATAGCACTCGTGCTGTAGGGGGCCTACTTCTTCTTCCACCCGATGTCCTGCAGTTTGACGCTGCCGAAGAACTTAGGGCCGAAGTTAACGAGGTCCGGGTTAGCCGCCGTAATGGATGGCCCATTGGTCACCGGCATAATCCCGTACCGCGCGAACGCCTCTTTTTCGAGTTCATTGGCCCGACGGATTTGTTCATCTTCGGTCGGAAGTTTCTGCAGCTCATTAATCTTTTCATCCATCTCCGGGGTACCAGTTCCGGATCGATTCAGCTGAGAATCAGAGGCATAGGTCTGCTGGAAATACGCGACGCCATACGGGTCCGACTGGCTAAATCCCATCGGGAACATATCGAAGTCACGACGCGTAACAACGTCGGAAAACTCCGAGCTAGGCCGCTCCTGGATCGATAGCTGCACACCAATATCGGACATCATCTTTTGTGTTGCTTGGGCCGTTGCCCGGGAGAGGCTGTCATCGCCAAGCAGCACATATTTCAGCTGCAGTTTCTTTCCGTCTTTCCTCCGGACACCGTCGGACCCAGGTTTCCACCCATCCTGTTCGAGTATCTGTTGTGCTTCGTCTTTATTGAACTTCACGACGGCACCGAAGTTGTCGTCATATCCCTTCTGACGGCTGAAGAGCTGGAACGAACCAGGCAGTTTCTCCGAGTATCCCATGCCATTGAATCTGATGGTCGCGAGCTGTGACCGATCAATTCCCGTCATGACCGCCTTACGAACGTTAATGTCGGAGAGAATATCTGACTTCGCGTTGAGAGTGATTAGCGACGTAAACGGTGCGGCCCGGTGCGAATGTCGACGAGCTTACCCATCTTTTCTGCTGTTTTGAGCCGCTCACGACTACCCACCGAAGCTGCGTCGATTTCACCGGCGCGCAAGGCATTGATCGAGGCCTGTGGTTCCATCTGCCGGAACGTAATGGAATCGAGTTTTCCTTTATCGCCCCACCACTTATCGTTCCGTTTAAAGACGACTTCGCCTTTTTTAAAGTTAACATGGTCAACGGTGTAGGGCCCAGCGCCCCATTCAGGATGCAGAGTGCTTTTATATGCGTTATTGAACTTCTTCGCATCCGAAACTTGTGGAGGAAGCAGTATATTGAATAGACCTTTCCACCAGGGATAAACCTGGGAGAACGTCACTACTGCTTGTTTATCATTCTCACCGGGCGTAACAGATTCGATGAGCTTGTATCCGTCGGTGGAGGAGGGGATGTAATCCTCATCAGTCCCGTTGTTTGCCTTCCACGTGTTTTCAAAAGCACGCCAGTCAATCGGTGTGCCGTCGTTGTACACAGCACGCGGATTGATGGTGTAGGTCAGAACCGTCTTGCCAGAACTTGTGTCTTCCTTAATATCAGTCACATAGTCATGGTTCGGAGAGAACTCACCACGCGGGGTGTACATAGCCAATTGAGGGTTGTAATACGACCATATCGTGGTGGTGTACGCGGTACCGTCACCATGGAAAGGATTCTCTTGGGTCGTTAATTCGTCAATGGCTAAATTGAGATGCCCACCATCTTTTATTTGGTCTCGGCTCGTCGGTTTGTAGTCGGCAATTTGGTCATATCCCCGGTTAGAGCCTTCAGCGTCGTCGTTATAACCGCAGGCAGTCAGAGACATGCTTGATGTCGAAACAATCACGACGAGGGCCATGATGACCTTCGCGCGCACGCGCCGTTGTGCGTGTCGAACGGAGTGCCGCAGGGGCGCGAATAAGGGGACGTTCACGGTTTTACCTTCCGACGAAGATCTGGCGGGTTGATGGATAACTCGATCACGATGCATGGCCACGACACTCACTACTTGGCATCCACAGTATGGACAGATCGGTCGTGCGCTGCGTGTGGATCCGGAATCGGGATAGCGGCCAACAGCTTTTTCGTATATGGGTGCTGGGGATTGTCGAAAATGTCGTCGGTATTTCCCTGTTCGACGAACTCTCCTTGGTACATCACCGCGACACGATCGCTGATATGTCGAACGACGGACAGATCGTGGGCAACGAACAGATAGGAAAGTCCTAACCGACGCTTGAGGTCGTCGAGGAGGTTGATCATCCCGGCTTGAATTGAAACGTCGAGGGCCGATACCGGTTCGTCCAGCACGATGAGTGCAGGATTTGTTGCCAGAGCACGGGCAAGACCAATGCGTTGCCGCTGACCACCAGAGAACGCACTGGGGAAGCGGTCGATATGTGCAGCGTTGAGGCCAACAAGCTTCATCAACTCGGTCACGCGTTCGTTAACGTCCCCGTCGAAACCAAGGCTCTTTAATGGCTCGGTAATAATCTCGCGCACCGTCATGCGCGGGTTGAGAGAGCCCATAGGATCCTGGAAGACGATCTGTATATTCTGACGAGCCTTCAGTCGTGACTTCCGAGTGAAACGAGCCGCGGATTCCCCGCACAGTTCGATCGCAGTTCCTTCTGGCGGATTCAGATCCATGATCTCTAGGAGTGTGGTTGTTTTTCCGGATCCCGATTCGCCGACGATCGCGAAGCATTCGCCTTGTTTAATGTCGATATCGACGCCACGAACAGCGTGAACGGTACCCACACGTCGCTTAACGAGGGCACCCTTGAGTAACGGGAACTCCTTGCGGAGGTTCGTCACAGACAACACAGTCGACCGTTCGTTCCGTGGCGTTCCGGCGAGAATGTCATCGGCGAGGACAGGTGGCGGATACATCCTCGTATTGTCGATCATTTGATCAATAACCTCATGGGACCGGAAGCATGCTGTGTTGTGGTCGGGCTTATCGTCGAGGGGAATCGCGAGAGGCTCTTTTTCCCGACACTTGTCGATAACGACGGGGCAGCGGGCCGCGAAGGGACATCCCTGTGGGAGATCGATCAGCATAGGCGGGTGCCCAGGAATAGTGGGAAGCGCTCCTCCCGCCTGTTTGTCTACGCGGGGAGTCGATTCCAGCAGCCCAATCGTGTACGGCATCTTTGGGTTGTGAAATATCGACGACACATCGGCGCGTTCCACGGGGCGGCCGGCATACATGACGAGCACGTCGTCGGCCGTTTCTGCGACGACGCCCATATCGTGCGTGATCATGATCGTCGCCGCACCTGTCTCCTTCTGCGCCACCTTGATCAGGTCCAGAATCTGCGCCTGGACGGTGACATCCAAAGCGGTGGTGGGCTCGTCGGCAATAAGTATGCGCGGATTATTCGCGATCGCAATGGCGATGACGACGCGCTGCCGCATACCACCGGAAAACTCATGCGGGAAGGCTTTCACACGCTTGTGTGGCTCCGGAATGCCGACCATATCGAGTAGCTCAATAGCGCGCTTCCATGCGTCGGACTTTGACATGGAGGAATGGCATTGAATGGCCTCAACGATTTGTTCACCAACGTTGAACACCGGCGTCAGGGACGACAGCGGATCCTGGAAGATCATGCCGATGTCTTTCCCGCGGATGGCGCTCATGTCCTTATCGTTCATGCCGATGAGCTCGCGGCCGTCAAGTTTGATTGAGCCGGAAATCGCCGCCGAGTCAGGCAAAAGCCCCATGACCGCCAGAGAGGTGACGGATTTACCTGATCCCGATTCGCCGACAATCCCGAGAGTGCGTCCCGGGTAGAGGTCGAAATCAACACCGCGAGCGGCGTGGACAGTTCCCGCCTCGGAGGGGAAACGAATGGTGAGTTCACGGACGGAGAGAATAGGCTTTTCAGCTTTTTCAGTCGACCGCGTCTGAGTAGATGACAACGCTTCAGATGTCATGAGACATGTCCTCCAGCAGCAGAATAGGGATCCAGAGCATCGCGCAGGCCGTCAGCGATAAACGCCATGGAAATTGTCAGGAGTGTAAGGATCAGGGCCGGGAAGTAGAACTGCCACGGTGATGCGTCGACGGCTCCGGTACCGACTGTTAACAAAGTGCCCAGAGATACGTCGGGGAGCTTCACTCCTAGCCCGAGGAATGACAAGCCGGTTTCTGTCATCACCGTCGCGGGAAGTCCGAGTGCAAATTGAATAATTAAGAGCGAACCAATATTAGGAATAAGGTGCCTAATCACGATGTGGGGAGTATTGACACCCATATATTGGGCTGCTTTGACATAGTCATTCTGTTTGACTGATAACGCCATTGACCAAATGACGCGTGCGGGATAAATCCATCCGAAAATGATCAGAACTAATATCAATAGCTTCCAGTCTCCACCCGAACCAGACACTAGTAAAGCAATGATCAAGAAGGAGGGGATCGCCAACATAAAGTGAATGAAGGTCAGAATGATCTTTTCCGCGATGCCACCCAAGAGTGCGGCGATACAGCCGATGAGCGCGGAGAGAATAGACACACCGAGGGAGACTGTCACAGCGATGATGAGTGACCGTCCTAACCCGTGGATTGTCTGGGCGAAGAGATCATTTCCTGAGTCTGAGGTCCCAAACCAGTGTTCAGCGCTCGGGGCAGAGGCGAGGTGGAGAAAATCCGGTTCCTCATAACTCCACTTCGAAATATAGGGTCCAAAAATCGAAGCGAAAACCAGAATAAGAAAACCAACGACGCCGATAAGGGCCAGTTTGTTTCGCGCGAAACGACGCGCGTATAAGGCAGTTTTATGCTGAGCCATTTAACTCACCCTTACCCGGGGATCTAAGATCACTACAGTTATATCTGCGAGAATTGCTGCCACTGCGGTTGTGAAAGCACCGAAGGCGGCAACGGCTACCGTTCCGTATACGTCATTGTGCGATAACGCCGTAATGAAATAATCGCCCATTCCCTGCCAGGCGAAAATCTTCTCGGTCATAATGGCGCCGGTGAAAATTCCTGGAATAGAGAACGCCACTGAGGTAGCCACCGGAATAATCGACGTCCGCAAGGCGTGTTTCCGGATAGCTTTTCGCCGGGGCAGACCTTTTGCCCGGGCTGTGCGGACATAGTCGGCGTTGAGGTTATCGAGGAGCAGTGAGCGCTGCATCATGTGGTAGCCCGCGTAGCTCACCAACAAGAGTGAGAACGTCGGTAGCGCGACGTGCTGAAGAAAGTCGAGGAGCGTCGGAAAGAATCCGTGGACGCCATATTTCGATGCGCCGGTGACATAAAAAATTCGGGAACCAGTGATTCGGTTGACCCATAAACCAAAGGCCACCGTAATGATCGATGCGACAACGATGTGGAGGTTCATGGTGACAATCGAAATTCCTTGCCAAATACGATCGCCCATTTTGTATTGATTACTCGCGGTATAGACACCGATAGCGACACCAATGATGACGGATAACACTGTTGCTAACAGAAGAAGCTCTGCCGAGACCCAGATACGAAATGAAATCTGCTGGTTAACAGACTCGCCGAGGGGAGACTCTCCCCAATCCCAGTGAAACAAGATATTTGATAACCATGTCCACCACCGTTCGAAAAGCGGTGTGTTATCGGAGAGATTCAGCGGCTGAAGTGTGCGTTGAATTTGATCCTCTGGCAGCGGAGGTCGTCTGCCGACATAGTTTGACTTGGGATCTAGGAATGCGGTTGCAAGGAAGAATGTGATGTTAGTGGCAATGAAGATGATGGCGAGCTATCCGCCTAGCTTCTTCACCAAATATTTCGTCATAGTCAGGGGCCTCATCGTCACGAAGACAAGCTTTACGCATTGAAATGTAAAACTGATTGATGACGAGGCGTTGCTATATGTCGAAACAAAGAGGTTACAAAATGTTTCGGTTGTATTACGTCGCGGTCTCTATCAAGCTGAGCTGGAAGAACATGACTACGATTCGTGACGTTAATCGGGGCCACTCAAGAAGTGGGGCAACCGTCCGGGGGCAGTTCGGTATCGTGCCAGAAGGGGTAGACTAACGCCGTTGCGGTGGCCGCGGCCACCTACAAGACAGATATATCCACTAATGATGGGAGAAATAATGACTTCACCACTCAAAGTCGGTGTCATCGGTGCTTCGGGGAATGTAGGACAAACACTCGTTGCGGCATTGAAGGGGGAGTCAGACCTTGAACTCGTTGCTGCGGTGGACCACGACGATTCCTTGGATACGTTGGTTGATTCTGGTGCAGAAATCGCCATCGATTTCACGTCACCCTCAGCTGTGATGGATAACGTTAAATTCCTCATTGACCATGGAATTCACGCAGTCGTCGGAACGACGGGATGGACTGATGATCGTTATGACCAGGTCCGTGAATGGCTCAAGGATTCGCCCAAGACAGGTGTCTTAGTTGCTCCGAACTTTGCTATTTCCGCGGTATTAACGGAGAAATTAGCGGAAATAGCTGCGCCATATTTCGACTCTGCCGAAGTAGTAGAGATGCACCACCCAGGCAAGAAGGACGCGCCGTCGGGCACTGCTATTCACACGGCACAAACAATTGCTCAGTCGAGGGACAAGGCTGGGTGTGGCGATCAGCCGGATGCTACCGAGCAAGCACTTGACGGAGCTCGTGGAGCGTCGGTAGATGGAATTCCTGTCCACGCCATCAGGATGAAAGGTGCCGTTGCGCACGAAGCAGTTATCTTCGGCTCCCAGGGGCAGAGCTTGACGATCCGTCAAGATTCTTACGATCGCACCTCATTTGTTCCCGGTGTTTTCCTGGGAGTGCGCAAAGTGCCTGAACACCCAGGCTTAACCATCGGTTTGGATTCTTTCTTGGGGCTGTAAATGGCAACACCTAAGCCATGTGAAGTGTCTCTTATTGCCCACACGTCTTTTACTCTCCCCACGGGGATGGACTTGGGCTTTATTAAAGACTCTTCCGATGCGGATTCATTAGTCGAGTTTGCGGGCCGCGCCTGCTATGAAACATGGGATCGCCCCAACCCCCATACAGCGTCGAATGAAGCCTATATTCGGCACATTATGGAGGTAGGGCATACCGCTCTCCTTGAACATCCGACGGCGACGTTTTATATCCGGGGGCTGTCCCGGGGGTGTGCCCATGAATTTATGCGGCACCGTCACTTGTCGTTTTCTCAGCTCTCACAGCGCTTCACGCCGGATGATGACATTGATGTCGTTGTCCCCGCAGAAATTGCGAAAGACAAACAGTTAACAGATTTGTTCCTCGAAGCGTGTGATGTGGCCAGAGATACCTTTTCGGAGCTACTGAGCAGCCTCGAGAAAAAGACTCCGGGTGGGGCGTCGAGACGTGTGAATGCCCTGTTGCGTCAGAAGCAAGCGCGGCAAGCAGCGCGGGCGATTTTGCCGTCGGCAACCGAAACTCGGTTGGTGGCCACGGGAAATTTTCGGACGTGGCGTCACTTTATCGGGATGAGAGCGACGGAAAATGCGGATCAAGAGATCCGGCACTTAGCTATTGCGATCTTGAAAGAGCTTCAGTCGGTGGCTCCTCATGCTTTCGGTGATTTTTCTGTGACCGAGCTCAGCGACGGGAATGAGGTCGCAACAAGCCCGTTTGTTAGTGAAAGCTAGTTGTTTGTGCCCGTGCCCCGCGGGTACTCTTGACCGATATGAGCACTGGTATTGCAACACGGGCCGGCGCCGAAACTTTCGGAACTATTGCCGTAGCAATGGTGACGCCCTTCGATAGCGACGGTCACGTCGATATATCCGCAGGGGTGTCGTTGGCTAAGCACCTCATTGATCAAGGGTGTGATTCCCTGGTTCTCGCTGGGACTACAGGCGAGTCCCCGACGACGACCGTCGAAGAGAAGTTGCGGTTGCTCAAGGCTGTTAAACAAGAGGTGGGAGATTCCGCCCGTATTATCGCGGGGTCGGGAACAAACAATACGGCGACGAGTATCGAGTTATCCCGCGCATCAGCAGAGGCTGCCGCGGATGGACTCCTCGTTGTGACTCCGTACTATTCGAAGCCAAGTCAAGAGGGCATTTATCAGCACTTTACGGCTGTTGCCGACGCTGTGAACGTGCCCGTCATGATTTATGACATCCCATCGCGTAGTGTTATTCCGGTTGCGAAGGAGACGCTGGCTCGCTTGTCCGAGCACCCGCGTATTGCAGCTGTTAAGGATGCGAAAGGGAATCTCGCAGAGGCCTTAGAGCTTATGCAGTCCACTGAATTGGCCTGGTATTCCGGAGACGATCCCATCAACCTTCCATGGTTGTCGGTTGGTGCAACGGGCCTTATCTCTGTCGTCGGACACATTGCTGCTCCTGTGCTGAGGAGAATGTACGACGCGTATGATTCCGGAGATCTCCCTGAAGCTCAGCGTTTATCAGCATCGTTGTCCCCGCTCTATCATGCGCAAGCACGACTCGGCGGGGTAAGTTTTGCCAAAGCAGCTCTGCACTTGCAGGGCATTAATGTAGGAGAACCTCGTTTGCCTCAAATTTCCCCCAGTCCGTCACAGCTCGACGAACTTGCTGATGATATGCGAAAGGCTGGTGTTCTGTAGTGCCAGATAACCGCACTCGCGGTCGGCGATCGACGCGTAAGGCCGGGTCGCCTGATGTTGACGCAGCTCAGCGTCCAGAGTTTACAGAGCCGAAAGCCACTACACGTAGTCAGTCCTCACCAACGTCCGATGACAATCAAGGCCACGCCGACGGCAACAAAGGCAATGGACGTGATGGAAACCGAAATGGTTCATCGGGCCGATCGAATCGTGGTGGCAATAACAAGCACGGTGGCGGCAACGGTAATAAAGGTCGCAACAACCGTGGCAGCAACAATAAAAACGACAATGGTCGTTCAGAGCGCGGCGGTTCCCGGAACTCAAACAAGAACGGGAAAAACAATCGCCCCAATAAACGAGGCCGTGACCGCAACAGAGGACACAACAAGAACCGCTCTGTCGTGAAATCCATGCAGGGAGCTGACCTCACTCAGCGCATGCCTGAGCCCCCCAAGGCACCAAAAGACGGTCTGCGCATCGTCGCTTTGGGTGGTATTTCCGAAATCGGCCGCAACATGACCGTTTTCGAGTACCACAACCGGCTTCTCATCATTGACTGTGGCGTTCTTTTCCCAAGTTCCGACGAACCCGGCGTCGATCTGATTCTTCCTGATTTTTCCTACTTGGAAGACAAGATGGATCGTGTCGAGGCGCTGGTCGTTACCCACGGCCACGAGGACCACATTGGTGCGATCCCGTGGTTGCTGAAATTGCGGTCTGATATTCCTATCGTGGCCTCGCGCTTTACGTGTGCTTTGATTGCGGCGAAATGTCGTGAGCACCATCAGCACCCGAAGCTGATCGAAGTTAATGAGACCTCTCACGAGAAGTATGGTCCGTTTGACCTGCGCTTCTGGAATGTGAACCACTCCATCCCGGATTGTCTTGGTATTGCGCTGAAGACAGGCGCTGGGCTTCTGATTCACACGGGTGATATCAAGCTCGACCAGACTCCGACGGGTGGCCGCCCCACCGATTTGCCGGCATTGTCCCGGTTCGGTGATGAGGGTGTTGACATCATGCTGGCGGATTCGACGAACTCCGCGACGCCTGGTTTCTCCGGGTCGGAGGCCGATGTGGCTCCGACGTTGAAACGTCTCGTTGCCGAAGCCAAGCAGCGTGTCATTATCGCGTCCTTCGCGTCGAACGTGTACCGAGTCCAAGCTGCAGTGGATGCAGCCGTTGCCGCGGGTAGGAAAGTTGCGTTCAATGGCCGGTCGATGATCCGCAATATGCAAATTGCGGAAGAGATGGGCTATTTGGACGTTCCACGAAACACCATTGTTTCTATGGACGACGCCGCGAAGATGGCTCCGCATAAGGTTCTGCTCGTGACGACGGGTACGCAGGGTGAGCCCATGGCTGCACTGTCCCGTATGGCACGACGTGAGCACCGCCAGATCACCGTCCGCGATGGTGACCTCATTGTTCTGTCGTCGTCACTGGTGCCGGGCAATGAAGAGGCCGTCTTCGGCGTGATCAACATGCTCTCGCAGATCGGCGCCCACGTGGTGACGAGTAAAGACGCTAAGGTCCACACCTCGGGTCACGGGTTCGCCGGTGAGCTGTTGTTCCTGTACAACGCAGCGCGTCCGAAGAACTTCATGCCTGTGCATGGTGAGTGGCGTCACCTGAGGGCCAACAAGCAACTGGCTATCTCGACGGGTGTTCGTGAAGATAACACCGTGCTGGCACAAAATGGCGTCGTTGTTGACCTCGTGGATAAACACGCCGACGTTGTTGGACAGATCCCTGTCGGAAACCTCTACGTCGATGGTGTCACCATGGGCGACGTGAACGCTGAGGTTCTGGAAGACCGCGCCCAGATGGGCGAGGGCGGCGTCATCTCTGTCACCGTCGTGATCGATAACCGGACGGGCATGGCGTTGGAGAAGCCTCGCGTTGTGGCATCCGGCTTCTCGGACGAGTCGCGCGAGATGATGCATGAGGTTGAGGATCTCGTCGATAACACCCTGCTTGATTTGTCAGGCGAGGGAGAAAATGATCCTTACCGAATGGCTCAGCAGATCAAGCGTCGGATCACCAAGTTTGTGGGCGAGAAGTGGCGTCGGAAGCCATTTGTTGTCCCGACAGTTGTTCCCATGACATCCGACGAGCCGTTGGTGTCCGATGTGACAGGTACACGCGAATCGCTGTGATGTAGGCACTACCTCATAGCTTGGTGAGAGTCCTGGTCCCATGAAATTGGGGCCAGGACTTTTTCATTATGAGGTGTTTAATGAGCCGGTCCTGCAGCAGCCATCTAAACGCCCTGCGTAGGTTAATAATGTGAATGATGTGATCTGAGAGTCTAAAGTGGCATGCATGACTGCCCCTCGGAAAACCAGTACACGTAACCGGAAGACTCACCCTGCGAGTTCTACGCGTGCACGGTCCCGGAGGGGTGCGCCAGCATCGAGACCACGAGGGGGATCCCGGCCCGCTAACCGCGGCGAGGAGCTGATTCCTACCCAGGAATTCGAGCGCACAGGCAGCGCGTTTTCGGCCGTGGGCTCTGGCCTGGCCGGTTTTTTCAGTAGTACAGCGCGGGGTTTGGGAAGTCTGACACGCAAAGTCGCTTCCGTTCGAGGACCACAAGGTAGTGTCCGAGGGTCGAATGATGACGATCTCTTCGACGATAGTGCCGACGGTAACGATGCTTCGGGCGATCGCACCCCTGATAGTCATCATCAGAGCCTTGACCGGGAACCGCGACGGGGCAGTGGCCGGTTCCGTCGGACGTCTAGGACGTCGGAGCCCTCAGCCCGGCATACTGCCGATAGTGAAGAGAATGTTGACGATTATTCCGAAGGAGAAAACGTGTCGTCGGGGGGACATAGGCGTGGTGGCAGCAGTCGACGGCGCGCGTCCTCCGCACAGCGCGGCCTCATGGATGAGGGTGTGGACCAGGATCGTGATGCCTACGCCGACGATGCCGGAGTGGTGATTGGCGGCGGGTACGACACCCCCGCCTTGATCGTCGCCGCCCTCGGGCTCATCACCGCCGGATCACTGTGGTTCGGGATTGGCGGTCCAGTGGGTGGCGCCCTGTCTACCGGCCTCATGATGGTCGTCGGCGCAGCTGCATACCTGGTTCCGGTTGCTCTGTTTTTCGTCGCCTGGGTACTGATGGTGGGAGTAACCGTCCGCCAAGTGAATCATTATCGGTCCGGGGGAGCACTGGCACTGCTGTTGATTGCGATGCTGGGACTCGCCCACCTTTTCGCGGGCCAACCGGCGACATGGGCAGGGCGGAGCCACGCAGGCGGTGCCATAGGTCTGTTCTCCGGAACGCCGTTGGCAACCGGGTTTTCGGTGTGGCTTGCTGTGCCGATTTTGCTCCTTATTATCGTCTGGTCGGCGATCACACTTGCTGGAACGACCATTAAAGATACGGTTTATGCCGTGTCCGACTGGATGGGCTTCCGATGGGGCAGGGGAGCATACGACGACGCTTCGTACGATTCCTATGGCCCCGACGAGTATGGCGAATCCGGTTATGACATCGACGCCGAGTATGACGGTGCCGCCTATGACGATGGCGCTGGAGCCGACCCTCGGTATGCCCGCTCTGACCGCGACCTGACTCCTTACGATTCTGGGCGCAGACATTACCCGGCACGCAACGTGCCTTCCGATCCTCGGGTACACAGAGATGGGCAGCCCCTCATCGTCGGGGAGGGGGCGCAGAAGTCCTCTTCCCACGCGATTATCGACGACGGCTCCGGGTTTGACGATGACGAGCTGCCCTCGGGCGCTCAGCAGTACGGTTCGTATGGCAATACGCCGATGGACAACTATCCCTTGGACGAAGATGCTGCGCCCACACGAGTGTTCTCATCGGGGTCGCGGGGTAGTGATTGTGGCCGCTCTTCACGCAATACTTCGGGGAGAAGGCCTGCGCCGACACTGGACGATCAGCCCACCGACGTTGACATCGCCGGTTTCCATGGCGGAATGCCGACGTCCGTAGACGCGGCACATCAGCGAGATGCTGTGCAGCAACGTAACGTCAACGACACGCGAGCCGACGCCTCTCTCACCGAGGATGATGATGTTCCCTCCGCAGCGAATGAGGATTCGCCTCAATCGTCGGCAGTAAAAGTTAATGCTGCGGGTGAAGGTGCACCTGAGCTGGTGGACGATGGCGACGGTGAACACGGCGAGAGCAGTACGGACGCGGTCAGTGCCAGTCGTGAGGCCATGCGTCGGGCAATTGTTGCGCGCTCGGGTATTGATGCGGCAAGTAAAGCACCGGGGAAGAAGCGATCGCAGCGTGCCTCGGCGGCGGCGAAGTCGGCTTCGGGGAGCCAAGACCGCAGTACTGCTGCATCGTCATCGGAGGCGGGGCATCACTATGAGCTGCCTAGTGCCGATTTGCTCATCCCGGGCAAAGCAGCGAAGACTCGGACCGAAGCCAATGACCGGATGATTGCTGCGATCTCGGAGACCTTCTCGGAGTTTAAGGTCAATGCGAAGGTCACCGGTTACTCGCGTGGGCCGACAGTGACGCGGTATGAGGTTGAGCTCGGGCCAGGCGTCAAGGTGTCCAAGATTACGAACCTGCAGTCCAACTTGGCTTATGCAGCAGCGACGGACAACGTGCGTCTTCTCACCCCGATCCCCGGCAAGTCCGCGGTGGGGATTGAGGTGCCGAACGCCGATCGTGAAATGGTTCGGCTCTCTGATGTTCTGCACGCTCCGGAGGTTATGCAGAACACTGATCCGATGCTCATCGGGTTGGGTAAAGACATCGAAGGCGATTTCGTTGCCCACTCGATCGCGAAGATGCCTCACTTGCTGGTGGCTGGTGCTACCGGTTCAGGTAAGTCTGCGTTCGTGAACTCCATGCTGGTCTCCTTGCTAACACGCGCGACACCGGAGGACGTCCGTCTGATCCTGGTGGATCCGAAGATGGTGGAACTCACGCCATATGAGGGAGTACCGCACCTCATCACTCCAATTATCACTCAGCCCAAGAAGGCTGCGAGCGCGTTGCAGTGGTTGGTCGATGAAATGGAACAGCGCTATATGGATATGAAGTCCGCCGGTGTCCGGCACATTAAGGACTTCAACCGCAAGGTGGAGACGGGTGAGTACACAGCTCCTCTCGGCTCTGAGCGGGAAGTCAAGCCTTACCCCTTTATCGTCTGCGTGGTCGACGAGCTCGCCGATCTGATGATGACGGCTCCGAAAGAGATTGAGGACTCGATTGTCCGGATCACCCAGAAAGCTCGTGCCGCGGGTATCCACCTAGTATTGGCGACGCAGCGCCCGTCGGTCGACGTTGTCACCGGGTTGATTAAGACGAACGTTCCCTCGCGCTTGGCCTTCGCGACCTCGTCGCTGACGGACTCGCGAGTCATCCTTGACCAAGGTGGGGCTGAGAAGCTCATCGGCATGGGCGATGGCCTCTTTATCCCTCAAGGCGCGGGCAAGCCGATGCGTATCCAGGGTGCGTTTGTCACTGACACTGAGGTGCAGGCCGTCGTCGATGCGGCGAAAGCCCAGCGTGAGCCGGAATACGATCCCAAGGTGGTCGAACAGGCTGAATCCTCGAAAAAGAAGATTGACGAAGATATCGGTGATGACCTCGAGGACCTGTTGCAAGCCGTCGAGATCGTTGTGACCAGCCAGTATGGCTCGACATCGATGTTGCAGCGCAAGCTTCGCGTGGGATTTGCTCGGGCTGGTCGCTTGATGGATTTGATGGAGTCGCGCGGAATTGTTGGCCCGTCAGAAGGGTCGAAAGCGCGTGAGGTGTTGGTGAAACCGGAGGAGCTGGACACCATTTTGTGGATGATTAAGGGTGCTGATCCTGCTGAGGCGCCGAAAGAAGACCCGAGTGACAACGGGGAAGCCGACGCTGCACCAGGTGGGTCGGCGTCGGCCTCAACGACAAAGGTAGTTAGCGCCAACCCGTCGAGCGGCATCGTCTGATTGGGTAATCCCTTTTTCTGGCTGTGCGGTGTTGTCTTGGCTGGTCACGCACCATGATCGTGGTTTTTACACATGCTTCATGTACCCTCTAGTAGCTGGAGGGGAGTATCCCCGTCGCGTTGGTGTCGTCAACACGGTGCCTGTGTTCGTGTGGAGTACGTGAGTAGGTGACGAGCACAGCAGCACCCGGTATCAACGGCTAGGCCGATCATGATCAGCCGAGGACACACGGCTTTCTGTGTAAGGCAGAAGGTGGTGCGTCCGCGTGGTTGTCAATGGTTGATGGTGTGGTGAGCCTAGTGGGAAAGACCTCCGGTCCTTGGTAATGACGACCGGAGGTATTTAATGCATGTAGATGGGTTAACGTGGGCGATCACAATCGTCGTCCTCGTTGGAATTTTGTTGGTCGATTTCGTTGGGCACGTCCGGCGGGACCACACGCCCAGCATGAAAGAAGCTGGCTTGTGGTTGGGCATGTACGTCGGTCTGGCCACGATATTTGGGATTTTCTTGTGGGTGTCCTGGCCGGCCCCGGGGGACCCACACAAGCACGGGCTTGAGTTTTTCTCTGGCTACTTCACCGAGCTGAGCTTGAGCATCGATAATCTCTTCATCTTCGCCTTGATCATCAGCTCGTTTAAAGTCCCGCGAGAGTTGCAACAAAAAGTCCTGGCCTACGGCATCGCGCTGGCGATCGTTTTTCGCGGTATCTTCATCGCTTTGGGTGCTGCGGCGATTAACGCGTGGTCGGATATCTTCTATTTATTTGGTATCTTCATGCTGTACACGGCCATCAAACTGGTGGTCGACGAAGTCCGCGACGCTCCAGAAACCGATGTTGATGACATGTTCGTGGTTCGGACGCTCCGACGCTTTGTCCCGGTGTCATCCGAGTTCGTTGGCCACAAAATGGTGGCAAAAGTGGACGGCAAGCGCATGGTCACACCGATGCTGCTGGCGCTGGTGACCCTCGGTGCTATCGACCTTCTCTTTGCCCTGGACTCCATTCCCGCGATCTATGGCTTGACCCAGGAACCCTACATCGTGTTCACGACCAACGTCTTTGCACTCATGGGGCTTCGTCAGATGTACTTCTTGCTCGACGGCCTCTTGGAGCGTCTGGTCTATCTTCCCTATGGACTGGGTGTCATCCTCGGCTTCATCGGTGTGAAACTCCTGTTCCACGCCCTGGAAGAGAACAATCTGCTCTTTATCAATGGCGGTGAGGATGTCCACGTTCCAGAAATCTCGACAGTTTTGTCATTGGGTGTCATCGTCGTTACGCTGACCGTGACCGTGGTAGCGAGCGTTATTAAGGATCGCCGGGATCGTGAGGCCGGAGGTATCTCCGTCCGTAATCGCATGTGAGGTCCGTCGAATAATACGGGTGGCTGCTAACCAATTTTGGTGATAAAACGGTTTCATCGTTGTAGTAAGCGGTAAGGTTTAAGTGTGAACGCGTCAGACGACAAGGCTCATGGGCCGACGGTTTCGGAAGCTGCGAGTGAAAACCACGAGGTGAGTGACTATACGCAGCCAGCTCCACGTCACACGCAAGAAAGCGCAAAGCTGCTGAACATTGCCAACGTTCTCACGGTCATCCGCATCGTCTTTATTCCCGTTTTCGTGTGGCTTCTTCTCCGGAACGGGGGGGAATCTGCTGGGTCGCGTTGGCTGGCCTTGCTCATGTTTATCGCGCTCATGGTCACCGACTTTGTCGACGGACGACTTGCTAGGTCGCGCAACCTCATCACCGACTTTGGAAAGATTGCGGATCCCATTGCCGACAAGGCTCTCATGATCTCTGCACTGGTGGGGCTAAATATCATCGGCCATCTGTGGTGGTGGGTGACCTGTCTGATCGTGATCCGAGAAATTGGTATCACCCTGTGGCGAATGGCGATGCTGCACCGCGGGCTCGTGGTTCCTGCTTCTAAGGGCGGAAAGCTGAAGACAGCGCTACAGTCGCTAGCTGTCAGTTTGTTCCTCATGCCTCTGCCGGGATGGACCGACTGGCTCACAGGTATCGTCATGGCCGCTGCCGTCATTGTCACCGTGGTGACCGGTATTCAATATTTGCTCGATTCGCGGCAATCACGAGCAGCATCATCTGCAACGACGTCGGCGTAGTCGCGCGATGTTCATAGTCATCCACTAGTGGATGGAAAGAAGTGGTCCAGGTGCCAAATTCTGCGCCTCATAGCGCTATTGAGTTCGCTCGTCCTACCGATGACGAGCTGTCTGAGGCCGCCCGACGCGTCGTCCACGGTTTTTCGTCGGCGGGAGTAAGTATTGCGTGTGCAGAATCGTTAACCGCAGGTTTGTTGAGTGCGACGGTGGCTACTGTGCCCGGCGCTTCAGCCGTCTTACGTGGTGGCGTCGTCGTGTACGCGACGGAACTTAAAGCGAGCCTTGGCGGGGTTCCCCGTGACGTCCTCGACGCCGATGGGGCAGTGGCACCAACCACCGCGCGGTACTTAGCCGCTCATGTCCGCGAGGCATGCGGGGCCACGCTTGGTGTCGCCCTGACTGGCGTCGCTGGGCCAGAGCCTCAAGAGGGCAAGCCGGTAGGACAAGTATTCATTGGCATCGCTGATGGCACGAAAGCCACGGCACAGCTTGCTGGTAATGTGCTTTTTCGCCACAATTATGCAGATAAACAAGCTACGTCGGATATCCTTATCGGTGGAGATCGCGAGACGATTCGACGCTTGTCTGTATCCGCGGCGCTATCTTCGTGCAGCGATTGGTTAGCGGAATTCGTTGTCGACGGAAAACAGCGTCGATAGAAAATAGCAATGATGGGAACAAAAGTGGGCAAAGATTCGTTACACACAGTGATGAGAACTCAGACCACCGTTCTAGATAACCCTGCTCTTTTTCCGCACCATCAATCACAGGGCAATAGCCCCGTACTCAACCACGACCGTGAGACCTCGCTTGACGGCACTATCGGTTCGTCGGCAGGAACACCTGAACCTCTCCTGCGTGAGACGCTGGGTGAGGCGCTCCGAGCTTTCCGTGTTCGTGCGTCGATGACGCTCAGAGAGCTATCGGATGTTGCGTCGGTGAGCCCCGGTTACCTGTCAGAGATCGAACGTGGCCGTAAAGAAGTGTCGTCTGAACTCTTAGCCTCTGTCTGTCATGCTCTTGGAGTCCGCGTTTCAGATGTTCTTCTGGAGTGCATTAGCATTATGGCCCTGGAGGCGGAAGCAGTTGATTTCAGGCACGAGCTCGACGCCACCGTGTAGTAGTCACCCACGTGCTCTGTGCCATCCTTGTTGTTCATCCACGTTGTTATTGTCAGCATCGGTTGCTGAGCAGCTCTGTGTAGAAAGGTCCCGGTTTTCACGATGGCGAACCCGTTTTCAAAAGGGTGGAAGTACTTGATGGCTCTCTTCGACAACAAGATCGAAGAGAAGGCTGATCCGAAAGTACAAATTGAGCAGTCCATTCAGGCTGCGAAGGAACAACATCAGGAACTGTCGAAACAGGCCGCAGCTGTCATTGGCAACCAGCGTCAACTGGAAATGAAACTTAACCGACAGCTGGCAGAGGTGGAAAAGCTGCAGGGCAATACCCGTCAGGCTCTGTCATTAGCGGATAAAGCCCGGAGTGAAGGTAATTCATCGAAGGCCGTCGAATACGAAAACGCAGCGGAGGCTTTTGCCGCGCAATTAGTGACGACAGAGCAGTCGGTAGAAGATCTCAAACAGCTCCATGACCAGGCTTTACAGCAAGCCCAACAGGCGAAAGCCGCGGTTGAACGCAATGCGATGGCCTTGAAGCAAAAGACTGAGGAGCGCACAAAGCTCTTGAGCCAGCTAGAGCAGGCCAAGATGCAGGAGAAGGTTGCCGATTCGATCTCCTCGATGAACAAGCTCACCGCCAACGATGACTCGCCGAACCTGGGCCAGGTGCGGGACAAGATCGAGAAGCGTTATTCGAATGCTTTGGGACGGGCTGAACTGGCGGAGAATTCAGTTGAAAACCGCATGGTAGAGGTGCAGCAGGCCAGCGTGCAGATGGCAGGGCACTCGCGCTTGGAAGAAATTCGTTCGTCGATGAACGGTGGTGGGCGCTCTGGGGCTAACGCTGACCGCAGCATTGCCGGTTCCTCCCAGCGGTCACTGGAGCAGTCGCCCCAAAACGGTAGCGATATTGATAATTCCGTTCATGGTGAATTTACTCGCTCTTCTCAGGGCGGCGACGATGTCTCGCAGGATGCAGTGGCTGAGAAGCTACGGCAGTTGCGCGAAGGAAACTAGCCTGCCATAGCTAGGTTGATAGGCGCGGTAGTGAGGGGTCGCTACCGCGCTTTGTTAGTGCCTACTCCTGAGAGTCATACTCGGGCGCCGTCGGATCCCAGTCATCAAATCCGCGGCTTTCTAGGGCTTCTCCCATTGCTTCGGCACGTCGAATCGAATGGATAATGACGGGCAAAGCGAAGGCACGTAGTCCTCGTGAGGATCGAGCGCGGCGAGCTTCAATGACCATGCGGATGTTTTCCATTTGAAGGGGGATTAGGCGGATAGTGATGGCAACGGCCACGCTGATTGCGTTCACAGGGACGTGAAAACGCGCAAGGGGGCGGAGAGCGCGGTCAAGCGACTCGATCATGTCGCCGATGCGCGTTGTCAGAGTCAAAATTAATGCCAGAGCTACGCTGACCAACAATGATGTGGCCAGTGACAGAGCCGACCAGCATCCCGCGCTCCAAGCCTGAAATACGGTGATAAACGCAAGGACAGGGATCACGGGCAATAGCTGCGATGCTGCGACGCTGAGCGGTATGCGGGCGAGGGTAAAAACACCGACGGTCACGAGGATTTCAATCCCGAGAATCGCTAGGCCGAGTGTGGTGACGTGGCCCCCTATCGTCCGTGACAGGACTGTGATAACCACCACCATCACCATGATGAACACAATCTTCGTGGTGGATTTAAGCCGGTGGACGACGGTATTTTTATCAACATAGTGGCCGAGAGGCATAATCAACCACTGTCGGGGAGTACGAGAATTACTCTTGTTCCTCATTTTTGTCAGGCTTGGTCCCTAGCGCGCATTGATTCCTCGTATGTTCGACACACATCATTCGCGGGCCCATCCGCCCGGATACGCCCACCGTCGATCCAGAGTGCCCGGTCGTAGTCGGACACAAAATCTAAGTCGTGGGTAGCGACAATTAACTGTTGGGGGAGGCTATCGAACAAGCGTCCAAGTTTGAGCCTGTTGGATAGATCAAGAAGCGTTGTTGGTTCGTCGGCAATAATTGTCATTGGTTGCCCAATGAGCACCGCGGCCAGTGCCAGCATTTGCTTTTCGCCACCGGATAAACGATACGGCGATGCCTGTGCACGTTTATCTAACCCAAACCGGCTCAGTATCGCCATGACACGAGCGTTCTTCTCACGACGAGAAAGGCGATGGCCATCTACGCGAATGTTGCGTAGAGAAAACTCGATATCTTCGTACACCGTCGGCATCAGTATTTGATTTTCAGCGTCGGAGAAAACAAACCCCACCTTTTTTCTGACATCGCGGCCGTCGGTCTGGGGATTGAGACCATTAACGGTGACTGTTCCGCGGTCCGGCGTTCCCAACCCGTTAATCATGCGTACGAAGGTGGATTTTCCGGATCCATTTGCTCCAATAATGGCTATTCGTCGTTCCGAAAGCTTAACGGAAATGTCATTGAGAATTGTGCGTTCATCAAAAGCCACTGTGGCATTGTCGAACTGAATAATGGGTGGGGTGACGGATGAATTCATTAGCGAGGTTCGGGTAGTAAACGAGGGAAAGCAGCCGCGACTCCTGAAGCAATGAGACCGACAACAATCATCTTCACTAGGTCGGGGCCAATAAAGGCGAGTTGGCTTGTCAATGCTGCCTTCAGGCTAAAGCCTTTGATGACAACCATCCATATGGCGCCGAAAAAGTATTGGACGAAAATTCCGAGCACGCTGACAATGACGAAGAGAACCGTCTGGAGTGGCCGACGACGCGGAGTTATTTCTGCGATCGCCCCACATACCCATGCCGAAATCAGGTAACCAATAACATATCCGCCGCTAACGCCAGCGAAAGCCGACAGCGCAGATCGTCCACCTGCAAGTACTGGCAGACCGATAAGGCCGAGAATAAGCACAAGTCCGATGGCAGCTGTTCCGCGGCGTCGTCCGAGAATCATTCCGGCCATAATCGCGATTGCGTTCTGCATGACAATAGGAACGCCGGCCACTCCTATCGGGATAGAGACGAAGGCCATGGCAATGAAGAGTGCGGCAAAGGCTGCTACATATGCGACGTCCCGGCTCGACCATGAAGATCGGCGTGATGATTGCTGGTGGGGAGCATAGGTGGAGGTAGAACCAGCGTTATGTGTTTTATCACCCATAGCTGACATCGTAATAAAAAGTATGGCTAACACTAGTATTGCTTAAGGAATGAACGTTGATAGTGGCTCACGGCTGAGAGTTAGGCGCTGGGTGGCGGCGTTTTGAATCGAACATACGTTTGCGTATGATGAAGAGTGGTGTTGCCGTGTCCGACGCCAGAATATTCTCTATCTTGGAACCAGAACCGGAGTAACATCGTCTATTCCGTGTGATGAGGGCAGTCGTGCTGGTTTGAGAACGTATTGTGCTGTGACCGGGCGAGTGGCTGTCATCAGGTACATGTTGTGTTGTTAGGTCAGGTTGCTAGATACCAGCAGTAGTGCTCTGACTTCGATGAAGGATTGGTGGACAATGGCAGGTAAAACTGCAACGAAAAAGAAAACAAATCAGAGTAGTGGCGACGGACGCCTGAAAGCCCTCGACACGGCTTTAGCGAAGATCGAGAAGGATTTTGGTAAAGGCGCGGTCATGCGTTTGGGGGATGATAAGCGTCCTCCGATTAGCTCGATCTCATCAGGCAACATTGCGATTAACGTTGCGTTAGGGATTGGCGGATTCCCCCGCGGCCGAGTTGTAGAAATTTACGGTCCAGAATCGTCAGGTAAGACCACGGTCGCTCTTCACGCGATTGCTGAAGCTCAAAAAGACGGTGGCATTGCTGCTTTTATCGACGCTGAGCACGCCTTGGACCCTGAATATGCCCGCAAGCTCGGGGTCGATACCGACGCGCTGCTTGTTGCGCAGCCGGACACAGGTGAGCAGGCTTTGGAGATTGCCGACATGCTCATCCGGTCGGGTGCTTTAGCCATCATCGTCATCGACTCGGTGGCTGCACTAACCCCGAAGGCAGAAATTGATGGCGAGATGGGCGATAGCCATGTGGGACTTCAGGCTCGTTTGATGAGCCAGGCTCTTCGAAAGATGACAGGTGCGCTGTCTCAGTCGGGCACAACCGCCATTTTCATCAACCAGCTGCGAGAAAAGATCGGTGTGATGTTTGGGTCGCCCGAAACCACCACCGGTGGTAAAGCGCTCAAGTTCTACGCTTCCGTTCGCTGCGATATTCGCCGTATTCAGGCACTGAAAGACGGCCAAGACGTCATTGGCAACCGGACACGACTAAAAGTTGTCAAGAACAAGGTGTCGCCGCCGTTCAAGGTTTCTGAGTTCGACATCCTTTATGGCGAAGGAATTTCGCGGGAGGGCTCGATCATCGACCTGGGCGTGGACTACGGCATTATCAAGAAATCAGGCTCCTGGTACACCTATGAAGGCGAACAGCTCGGCCAGGGTAAAGAGAAGGTCCGCGATTATCTCAAGAATAATAGTGACCTCGCCGGGACTATCGAAGATAAAATCATGAGGGCCGCCAAGGTCGGGCCGTACGCGAATGTCACTGATGATGATGCGGCGGAATCAGAGAGCAATAGCTCTGATGACGATCCGATCGATGTTGTCCCCAATGTGGACTTCGATGACGACGACGAATAAATGTGAAAGGGCTAAATTAGGCGATGCCTAAGTCCCGTGACAGTGATAACTCTGCTGAGTCCACCGCTGACATTATCGGGCATCTCAGTGAAGCCATCTCTCGCGTGGACACCAGCAGATCTATTGCGCAAGAAGAAAACACTGTACGACCTGTTAGATCGCGAGCATTGCGCCTGTTGGATCACCGGGCAAGATCAGAACAGGAACTGAGGGATCGCCTCCTCGATGCCGAGTTTCCCCAGGCTAGCGTGGACACAGTCATTGCCGACCTTGTCGAAAGCGGACTGATTGATGACCGCCGATTTGCCGAAGAATGGGTGAGGCAACGTAGAACGCGTCGGGGAAAATCTCGCCGTGTCCTGCGCGAAGAACTCCGAAGAAAAGGGGTCTCCTCCGCTGACTGCGATCATGCACTAGCCGAGGTCAGTGACGACGATGAACAGGAATTAGCTCGTCGCGTTGCCGAAGACCGTGCACAGCGGATTCGGACGGCTCCCGCCGACCGGAAAGAAAAATATGCCCATCTCCGACGGATTGCCGCAGCGTTGGCACGGCGAGGCTTTCCGGCGGGAATGTCACAGCGGATCGCTCATGACGTCGTGGAGGAGAGAATCACCGAACTGAGCAGCGATCCCGACGGGGAATAACACCTCCGGGAACCCTCACACCGCCGGGAATTATTCGAACGTGCTGCGTAGATCGCGGTGGGCCGGGTCATGCCAGTCGACTACGGCTTCATCCTTGGTCTCCACGCCCTGTTCTTTCTGGTGGGGAACATGGGCCACAATATTGCGCCGAGCACGCCCAGCCCGCAGTTGAAGCTCGATTCGCTCCGCGAACTTCGCCAGCCCAATGTTGACGATAATCATGATCACTGCAACAACAACGAGCGCAGCAAGGAAGTTTCGGTAATACGAAGCCGACTGAATGCCAGACCTCACCACTTCCACGTACCCGATCTGATAACCCAATGCGGAGTCCTTGAGCGCAATCACCATCTGCGCAATCAAGGCGGGGAGCATCGAGGCCACAGCCTGAGGAAGAAGGATGATTCGCATCGTCTGGCGGTGAGTCAATCCCAGCGCCAAAGCGGCTTCCGATTGCCCACTCGGGAGCGCCTCGATCCCCGAACGAAGAACCTCGGCAATGACCGCTCCGTTATACAAGGTCAACCCAAAAACAACGGCAGCGAAAGCCAACTGCTCTGAGGGGAACACCGCATATTCAGCGAAAAGCTGGTAGGCGAAGATCATCAAGATCAACACGGGAATAGCGCGGAAGAACTCGACGATTACCCCGCAGATCCGGCGAACGATCCACCGATGGTGCAAACGCCCAGTTCCCAGCACTGCCCCAAGAAGCATAGCCAAAATGATGGAAACAAAGGCGGCTTTCAGCGTTCCCCACAGACCGGGGAGAATATACGTCGTCCAGGTGGTCGACTTAATAAAAGGATCCCACTTGGATGCCTCCAACTGGCCGTTTTTGGCCAGCACCGAGATCGTCCACCCGATGACAACGGCAGCAACCACGACAGTAATGGCCGTGAGAATGCGGTTGATCTGACGCCCGCGTGGGCCAGGGTTGTCATAAAGGACAGTTGCGCGAGTACTCACTATCGTTTCACCGCCAATCGTTTACCAGCCCAGCCGAAGAAAAGCCCCATCGGCAGGGTCAAGATGATAAAGCCGAGGGCAAAGATGCCGAACACCAAGAACAACTGGTCGGCGTGGTTCTCGATCGTCGACTTCATCAACAGAGATGCCTCGCCCACACCGATGACGGACGCGATGGTTGTGTTCTTGGACAACGCAATCAAGGTGTTGCCCAACGGAACGATCGACGCGCGAAACGCCTGGGGAAAACGATGGCAGAGAAGTTTTGTCCAAAGGACAGCCCCAGTGATCGGCCGGCCTCCGCTTGTCCAAAGGGCACTGTGTTGATGCCCGCCCGCAAGGATTCCGCGACAAAAGCCGAGGTGTAGATGATAAAGGCCAGGACAGCGAGCCAGAAGTTGTTGTTTTTAATGAAGTTGTCGTTCTCGGGGGCAAGTGTCAGGCCCAAGTTCTGGTAGAGCCCGATCGACGAGAACAGCACAATCAGCGTCAGGGGAGTGTTCCTCGACACAGTAATGAACAGTGACGATAAGGTGCGCAGTATCCCGACGGGGCACACCCGCATGGCGGTCAGAATGATGCCCAGGATCAGTGAACCGATCCCTGAGTACACCGTGAGTTTGATGGTGACCCAGAATGCAGGCCATAGCGTGTCGCTGAGGTCACCCCATAAAGTCGTTGTCTCCATTGATCCCCCTATCCCTTCTGCAAAAAGCTGAGATCGCCGATGGCGGGTTCATCGCCCACGGGGAAGTCGTTGCCAAGATTCTTGTGAACAATGGACGCGTAAGCTCCGGACGCCCACATGTCTTTCAGGGCATCGTTGATTGCCTCGGTCGACTTGGTGTCGCCCTTCGCATGGCCGATTCCGTAGTGCTCATCGGTCCACCACGATCCGTCATCCTGTTTCATGTCGACGACGCGGAATTCGCCCGGATACTGAGTTGCGAACCCATACAAGATGGTGGCGTCGGTGGTCAGGGCGTCAACCTTCTTTTGGTGGAGCGCTTCCACACATGACGAGTAGGAATCGAACTCCTGTAATTGGACCTCGGGAAGCGCCTCTTTGACCTTCTGAGCAGGAGTGGACCCACTCACAGAGCACAAACGTTTTCCCTTATTCAGGTCTGTCAGAGACTTGATCCCCGTGTCCTTATCCCTTACCAGTAGCGCCTGATGGGTGACCAGGTATGGCCCACCAAAAGCGACCGCATTCGCGCGCCCTTTGTTGATGGAATACGTGGCCGTAATCATGCCCACTTCGCCATTCTTAATCAGCGTTTCCCGCTGCGCAGATGGTGTTTCACGCCACGTTATCTTCGGCTTATCCCAACCGTTTTTCTCTGCGATATGGTCAATGACATACCGCGAGACATCCGGATCCACACCGACGAATTTCTTATCCGGCGTGCGCATTCCCATACCCGGCTGGTCATATTTCGTGCCGACGACGATATGCCCGGCTTTAATTTCGTCGAGGACACTCACGGGCTCCGACGACCCACACGCGGTGAGCGTTGGGGTGACGAAAACAAGGGCGGTCACCGCGGCCATCATCGCGCGCACGCGGGTGTGGCGTCGGCACGTGCCCCGTCGGAAGTAAGTAACAAACTGGCCGAAATGACGGCCGGCGAACTGAATTCGTGTCATTATTCACGCCCCTTTTTAATGACCGAGGATCTTGGAGAGAAAATCTTTGGCCCGGTCCGTCTGGGGATTCGTAAAGAATGATTCCGGATCGGAGTCTTCGACGATGGCGCCGTCGGCCATAAACAACACACGATCAGCGGCGCGGCGGGCGAAACCCATCTCGTGGGTCACGCAGACCATCGTCATACCCTCTCTAGCGAGTAGTCCGACCATGACGTCGAGAACCTCGTTCACCATCTCCGGGTCGAGAGCAGACGTCGGCTCGTCGAAAAGCATGATTTTGGGGTCCATGGCGAGGGCTCGGGCAATGGCGACACGCTGCTGTTGGCCACCGGATAACTGGGCGGGATACTTGTGAGCCTGGCTATCAATATCGACCCGTCGGAGCAGAGCCATAGCCCGATCCTTAGCTTGGGCCTTACTCCGTTTCCGCACTTTGATAGGGCCAAGAGTGACATTGTCGAGGATGGTCTTGTGCGAAAACAGATTGAACTGTTGGAAAACCATGCCGACTTCCGCCCTCAGCCGGGTCAGGCTCTTCCCTTCCTCGGGAAGTGCCTCTCCATCGATCACGATCTCGCCATCGTCGATAGTCTCGAGCCGGTTAAGCGTTCGGCATAAAGTTGATTTCCCTGAGCCTGAGGGGCCGAGAATAACCACGACCTGTCCTGCAGGAATTGTCAGATTGATATCGCGGAGTGCGTGATAGTCGCCGAAATACTTGTTGACATGGGACATTGAGATCATCGGCGGGCGATGCCCAGGATCTTTGGCAGCCGTTTCAGCGTCGGGATGAGGTGCAGAGCTGTCTGCAGCGTGTGCGGGAATGGAGTGTGTCGACGGCGCTGTGACGTCGGATCCGGAAACTTCTGGCATACGGAAAAACTTAAAGGGTTTCTTTAGCCAAAGCTGTGTGGGAAACAAAAACTTAACAACACCGTAACCAATTCCCCGTCTGTCGGGGGTGACCAGTACGATAGTCCGCGATGAACGGCACAACCCCTGATATGTCAATTAATCATTTACAGACCATGAATCATTTCACTGCTGCTCCGCATTCCTCGGTTTCGACGACGACCACCCGCCCGCGCACCTATGAGGTGCGTACTTTCGGGTGCCAGATGAATGTGCATGACTCGGAGCGGCTGGCCGGACTTTTGGAGGAAGCCGGCTACGTGCCCGTTGGTAGTGACGATCCTGCCGATGTTGTCGTGTTCAACACGTGTGCAGTACGTGAGAATGCGGATAACCGGCTGTACGGAACCTTGGGCCAACTGAAATCGGTCAAAGATGCGAAGCCTGACATGCAAATCGCGGTCGGGGGGTGCATGGCGCAGAAGGACAAGGATGTCGTTGTTAAGCGCGCCCCCTGGGTCGACGTCGTGTTCGGTACCCACAACATTGGGAAGCTCCCGACTCTTCTGGCGCGTGCTGCCCACAACCATGAAGCCCAGGTGGAAATTGCCGACGCGCTAGAGCAGTTCCCCTCGGTCCTTCCCGCGAAACGTGACTCCGCGTATTCCGGCTGGGTGAGCGTGTCTGTCGGGTGCAACAACACCTGCACATTCTGCATTGTGCCGAGCCTCCGCGGGAAAGAAAAAGACCGCCGACCAGGTGATATTTTGGCGGAAGTACAAACTCTTGTCGACGACGGCGTGAGCGAAGTGACGCTGCTCGGCCAGAATGTCAACGCCTACGGAGTTCACTTTGAGGACCCGACGCTAGAGCGTGACCGCAGCGCATTTTCAAAACTGCTGCGCGCATGTGGCGATATCGAGGGCCTGGAGCGCGTCCGTTTCACCAGCCCACACCCTGCCGAGTTCACCTCCGACGTCATCGATGCGATGGCGGAGACTCACAACGTGTGCCCGCAGCTGCATATGCCTTTGCAGTCGGGTTCAGACAAGGTGCTCAAAGAGATGCGTCGCTCCTATCGGACGAAGCGTTTTATGAGAATCCTGGATGAAGTACGTGAGAAGCTCCCTCAGGCCTCGATTACGACCGACATTATTGTTGGGTTCCCTGGAGAAACTGAGGAAGATTTTCAGCAGACGCTTGATCTCGTTGAAAAAGCACGGTTTACGAGCGCATATACGTTCCAGTACTCGCCGCGTCCAGGGACGCCCGCAGCGGCGATGGAGGATCAGGTACCGAAGGCCGTGGTGCAGGATCGGTATGAGCGACTGGTTGAACTTCAAGAGCGAATCAGCGCCGAGCTCAATGCCGAGATGGTGGGGGACGTCGTCGAGGTCCTTGTTCAGGCTGACGACGGTCGACGCTCGGCTCAAACACATCGTTTGTCGGGAAGAACGCGCGATGGTCGCCTGGTGCACTTTGCCCCTGATGCTGCGTCGATGGAAGAAACAGCCCGAGCCTGGGATTCCATCGGAGCAACTCCTATGGCGCATCCGACAAGCCCCGGCAGAAACTCCGTTGAAGAGTGCGTGAAACCAGGTGTTGATCAGGCGATCCGCGCAGGAGACGTGGTGTGGGTGCGTATCACTGATTCACGCTCTCACTTCCTGTTGTCTGACTCGGGCGTTCTTGGTCATCGTCGTATGCCGGCGGGGGACCGGACTGAGGCTGCTTCCGCTCCGACGCCACGCGGTGTGGGTCTGGGAATGCCGACGATCAAGACGATGAAAAGGTAGCCAAGCTTGGTAAGCATCACGAATGAGGTTTACGGATTAGGGTAAGAGGCATGGCAACGAAGAAGAGGTCTGGACGTAGTGATTGCGACGGCTCGGCTCAGCGGCATCAACCTGCGAAAAAGCCCCAAGAGATGACGGCTGAGGAGCGCAGAGAAGCGCTCCGAGCTTTCGGCGAAAGCAAACGCGCCAACATCAATGTGGAAGAACGCTTGGCGTCGAGAACCGTGGTAATCAACCGTCAGCTTCCTTTTTTCTTGCTCGGGATGCTGGGGACGTTGTTCGCCATCTTCCTCCCGCACTCGGGGAGCGTGTATGGCTTTGACGTCCTGTTTTACTCCGACCGCGCTCAAGAGATGGTCACGACGTGGCCCGAGCGTATCTACGTGTGGTTGGCGCTGGTCGGGGGAATCTTCTTACCCATCGGCGTGATTGTTTCACGCTCAACTCTTGTGGCCTGGGTGACGTGGGTCGTGTCCGGAGTTGGTTGGGTATTCGGTATTTTCGCGATCTGGATGCGGCAGTCACGCCCACCGACAGAGCCGGGATCTGGTCCCTCGTTCGGGCTTATCGTTGGGTTCGCTGCGATCATCGTTATTTTCGCAACCATCTCTACCGTCGTTTTCCGCCGATCAGTTCTCCAGCGCGTTTTGGCAGAAATCCGGCGTGAAGAAGCCGACCGCGATGATGAAGCGCGGGCCGCCCAGCAGCATCTTCGGACGGGATTGACCGTTCAGGAGTACAGGGAGCCGGTGGATAACCGCCGTGCACGTGCAAGAGAGCGCGCACACCAAGTGGCGGAAAACCAACGTAAGCGGAAACAACCGCCCGCGGATAAATAGGACCCCAGATTCAGCACTCCCACAACCCCAGAACTAAAGCCCCACGAATCAATATCGGGCATCAGGCCCGGTTACTCGTGGGGCTTTTCAGTTGTCTGTGTGCTGCTCGGTCCGCCTGTCGCCCGTCGCTACTTAGTCCACTGCCTGCTGAGCAGTCTGAGCCCATTGCGCCCACTGTTCGGCTTGAGCCCGGAGATCGGCAGCTTTCTTGCTATTCCCAGCTTTTTCAGCACTGTCCGCTGCCGCTGAAAGCTCATTGACTTTAGCCTCAAATTGGGCGACGCGAGCCTGCCGTTCGGGATCAGTCTTCCGCCATTGCTCATTCTCGACGTCACTGACCCGATTCTCGAGCGCACGGATCTTATCCTCGAATTCGCGGACACGACCCCGCGGCACGTATCCGATGCTTTCCCACTGCGATTGCAAGTCGCGGAGAGCTTTCTTAGCAGCGTCCAAGTTCTCGTCAGGGTTAATCTTGTCGCTGTACTGCTCTATGAGCTGGTTTTTCTTCTCAGCGTTGGATTCATACTCACGGTCTTTAGCCTCATTAACGGACTTCCGTGCCGAGAAGAACGTGTCTTGGGCGTGGCGGAAGCGCTTCCACAGCTTGTCATCGATACCCCGTGGCGCGCGGCCAGCAGCTTTCCACTCCGTCATGAGGTCGCGGAACTGACGCGCGGTCTCTCTCCACTCCGTCGAATCCTGGATCTTCTCCGCTCTCTCGCAGATATCTTCCTTGAGACGACGAGCTTCATCGCGTTTCCGATCCAACTCGGCAAAATGTGCACCGCGGCGCTGTGAAAACTGCTCACGAGCAGCAGAGAAACGCTTCCACAGCGCATCATCGGTTTTCCGGTCGATACCGTGGGTGCTCTTCCACTCGTTCAGCATCTCGCGCAGGCGATCGCCCGATTCTTTCCACTCCGTCGAATCCGCACCAATGCGCTCGGCCTCGTCGATAAGCTTTTCACGTTGGGCAATCGCGTTCTCCCGGCGCTGAGCCTTTTCAGTTTCGGCTTGTTCAGCGACGGTGTAACTGTCGTCGATAATTGAACTGAGCTGGTCATTAAGACCATCGACATCACCGAGAGCAGCTGATTCGGCGACTTTGGTCTGCAGTTCCTCGGCAGACTTGCGAGTATTGGCAGCTTCCTCGGGGTGGGTGTGGAGACGCACGCGGAGGATATCTGCCTCAGTCTGCAGGCTATCGAAGTGCTTGCCGAAGAAAGCGAACCCTTCGCTCTTCGAGCCTGCTTTCCACTCACCGATAGCGCGCTCGCCGTCACGAGTGATTAACCAGACTGTTCCATCATCGTCGATACGCCCGTGGTCTTCGGGGTTGTTTGTCCGACGTGGTGGTGTCGTCGTTGCTGCATGGCCAGACATGGATGCCGGTGTGGGATGAGCGCCTCGGGGTCCAGGGATAGGCGCTGAAGGGACCGAAGAAGTAGTCATGGGCCGGTGTTCCTCACTCTTTCTTTCTTTGCCGCGCGGCACGGCTGCCAAACACAATCCACTGTTTAGACTGCACGACTTCCCGCCGAGAGTCTACCCGTTAGGGTAGTGATGTGACCCATTCCCACACGGCTTCACCGGCTTCGTCGACCACACCCACGTCGCATCGACGACCGGATCCAACCGATAGCTCCGACGTCAAGTATGGGACGCGCCAGGGACGCATTGTCGCGCTTCTACCGCCAACTCCTCTGCTTCTTCCCGAAGCGACTGGTCACGCCCAGTATCCGGCACAACTCCGTACAGAGATTGACCGTGCTCAGCAGTGGATACTCCCTACCGACGGGCCCATCACTATTGCCTTCCACCCCGACGACTCCATGGCGACACGTCACGTCGGGTCTCTCAAGGCATGGGGCATTGACGTGAACGTGGGAGCGGGAATGTACTTGCCCGATCTCGTTCTGCGGGCCCTTCTTCGACGGTGGGGATACGACGGTGAGGTCGTCAGCGTCGACATTCACGACGTGCAGTTTCTCGCCGACGATGGGCCGCTCCTGGATGGGCCACTTCTAATTGCCGCCGACGGGGGAGCGGGACTTCATCCCGACGCTCCTCTAGGTGACGTGCCCGGAGCATGGGCTGTCGAGGAGAAACTTCGGCGTCTTGTTATCGATCCCGCGGCTCAGGCGTCGACACCATTGTTTGACGTGGCTGCTGCAGCACACTGTGGGATTGACCCAAAACCGTGGATCGCCTGGGCTAACTTTTGTCGATCACACCCTTCCAGTGTGAGTACCCTGTATCACTGGTCCTCCATTGATGACCGCGCCGATACCACCGCCGAGCAACAGGGTGGGCCGCCCGCGCAGGATGATCCACTCGCCCAGGATGGCCCGCTGGCCTATGGAGGAATAGGTTTCCATTGTGGCGTATGGCAGCTCACCACCGTGATATAGAACAGGATGATAACGTGCCCGCATCTTTGCCTTTCCCCGTGGCCGTCGTCGGTCCCACCGCGTCGGGCAAGTCGGCATTGGGGCTCGCACTCGCGCACCGCTATGACGGAGAGATCGTCAACGTCGATTCCATGCAGCTTTATCGGGGGATGGATATCGGTACGGCAAAGTTGACGCCTGAAGAGCGCGAGGGCATCCTGCATCATCAGCTCGACAAACTTGATGTCACCCAGCGGACGAGCGTCGCGAAATATCAACAATCCGCCGTCGACGATGTTGAAAACATCCGGTCACGAGGGAAAACACCAATTTTGGTGGGTGGTTCCATGCTGTATGTCCAGTCGCTCGTCGATGATTGGCAGTTCCCACCCACCGACCCTGGGGTTAGGGCTAAATGGCAACAGCGCCTCGACGAGATAGGTGTTCAGCAGTTGCACAAGGAACTTGCTGCTATTGACCCAGCGGCTGCCGGCATTATCGAAGTCAATGATCCGCGCCGGACTGTCCGCGCCCTGGAAGTCATCGAATTAACGGGGAAGCCTTTCGCGGCATCACAGCCACCCATCAATGCACCAGCACGATGGGGGACACTCATCATCGGATTGCAAACATCATCAGAGTGGCTGAACCCGCGAATAGAATTACGCACCCACACCATGTTTGACCGGGGCCTCATTGAGGAAGTCGACGGCCTCACCCAACAAGGGCTCATTGCACAATCCACCGCCGGGCGAGCGATCGGATACTCCCAAGTACTTGCCATGCTCGCCGGCGACATCACAACCGACGATGCCATATCGTCCACCATCACAGGAACCCGTCGCTATGTCAGACGCCAGCGTTCGTGGTTCCGTCGCGACCCACGAACACACTGGATCGACGCGGCAGGGGACACCGTCAGCGAAGCGACGTCGATCATCGACAACCACGTCTAGAATGGCCCCATGCCCGAACAGACAACCCCCTTCAGTAAAGGCCACGGCACAGAGAATGATTTCATCCTCCTGCCAGACTTCGACGCTGATATCGACCTCGACCCAGCACTCGTCCGGGTTTTAAGTGATCGGCGCGCCGGGTTGGGTGCCGACGGCGTGATCCGCATTGCTCGCACCGAAGCCTTGATCGATAAAGGCATCATTGCACGAGAGGCTGTTGGGGAGTCCGGCGATGGGGCACCAGAAAATACACCCGAGTGGTTTATGGATTACCGCAATGCCGATGGGTCGATCGCTGAAATGTGTGGAAATGGCTCTCGCGTATTTGGGCACTATCTATTCGCGCACAACCTCGTGAGTGATTCGCCGAAGTTTTCGATTGGCACGCGAGCGGGAATAAAGCGCTTGACCGTCGTCAATCCGGCACAAACGACTGACTCATCAGCACGGATCGCCGTCGATATGGGCCAGGTAGGCATTATCGGTCAGTCGGTAGCCGCATTTGATCGACAGAGGTTTGCCGGTGTGGGGATTGATGTAGGTAACCCCCATTTAGCATGTGTTATTCCCGATCTTGACGACGCGGGTCTCCGCGAGCTTCCTCTTCACCTCAAGCCTGTTCTCGACGAGGAGTTCTTCCCGCACGGAGCTAACGTCGAGGTTCTCACCCCTCTTCGCGCGGATGACAGCCGTGATGGTGATGGCACTGTGTCGATGCGCGTCCATGAGCGCGGGTCGGGGGAGACCCGATCATGCGGGACGGGAACGGTCGCGGCAGCAGTAGCGGCCTTGGCTGACCGAGGTCAGGTCGACGGCACGGTCCACGTCGTCGTTCCCGGTGGTGAGGTCACGGTGACTATCAAGGACGAGCAGGCCACCTTGGAAGGTCCGTCGGTAATTGTTGCGTCAGGAACAATTAATTTCGACCAATTGCGTGAATACGCCTCGTCGCATTATGCGCCCGCATTGCGTGGAAAAGACGACCTATAGCTAGAAGCCCCAGGAGTCCATCCATATGTGGACGGGCTAGTCGGGCTAGTACGTGTCTGGCTTTCAGGAAGCCGTACCACCGGGCTGTCGACTTGGCTCGTGTACTGCCGAGCCTCAACCCACGCTTCTTGTAGTTCGCGCGCCATCTCATCTGTTGCTGAGAGGATGTGCTCCAGCATGTGAATGGTGCGTGCGTGAGTAACGACACCCTCAAGATCGTCGATAAACAATTCGCTCGACACTCTGGCTTTGTGGAACCGACTAATGATCGGATTCTCCTGGTGAGATTCACCCAAGAGCACGGAATGCGTGGATCGATCGGTAACAGCCTGGGCTGACGTGCCGTTCTGAAATGATTCCCACTGGTCCAGAACTGCAGTGATGTCCGCAGCTGACAACTCAATGGACTGACGAACTTGTTCTTGTTCGGCGGAGAATGTTGACGTTCGTGCGATAACGATGGCGACGACAGCGCACGCGAGAACAAGCCCAAAGCCGAGCCAGTGGAAAATGATGATCAGACACAGGGCGATAACGGTGAGGATGGCGCTCAGAGAGATAAGACGCCATACCCGGACATTACGGTGAGGTGACGTCAGCGCCGGAACACCATCCTTATCGGTAGGGGAGCTGGTCACTTTTAATGGCCACCACATCCGCAGCCACCGCAGCCACAGCCGCCGCCTCCACCACCGCAGCACCCGCCAGCGCTGGTATCGGCTGCGACGGACGCTGTGAACAGCACCCGACCGGCGACAATGTTCCCCTTAGTGATGCTCTCGGCGGCAGATTCAGGAAGGCACAGATCGACGGGGAATGGGGCGTCGACATTGACGTGCCAGAACGATTCGCCCGTGAGGCCATTCGTCCGTTTTTCTGCGGATGTCACGACGAGTGATACGTCACCTGCGGCTGATGGCTCGGTATCGCCTGATCCCGCATTGACCACGGCTGCACCGTGCGAGATAACAAAACCGGTCGTTGCTCCGCCGGCGTCGGAGAACGCTTTTTCGTCGGAGTAGACGTGGGTATCAACACCAAGAGCAGAAAGATTGACCGTTCCCAATTGGGTGGGTTCATCAACCAGAAGCGGACCTTGGGCGAGGTTGGCAGCAATGTCACACACAACGTTGCCCTCGTCATCATGAACACTGAGCAGCGCCAAGACGTCGGATAACATCGAAATTTCCGCTTCGCATTCGGTCAATGCATCGAAGCCGGCATACGCGGCATACGGTGGGGCGGCAAGGATGAATAACTGTGCTCCACTGGCGTCATTAAACGCGAGCAATTGTCCACCTGATAGTTCACCGGTGACAGACAAAGTGCCGGTTGAGTAGGCTTTTTCTAAAAGCTCTTGCCAGGGGACGCCCCCCATTCCAAGTGCTGTGAGCCCCGTCGTGGTACGTGCTCCCGCAGTCTGGGAGTCAGCGGGGGTTTCGGTAGGTGTGCTCATAGAAGTCGATTCTAGCTCTCTTATGAATTCAGTCGTTCACGGGTTTGCTCACAGTGTTTGTTTGTTTCCCTCATTTTTTTGTTTATGCCCGTTTGTGTCGTGCTACCATGAAAACTGTTATAGGCCGAACAGAACCACAATTCTGAAAGACCTGGAAATAAGTTAAGGAAAACCAGACCGAGGCCAACCACCCGCAGACCACCCCTCGGTGAGCCTTCCAGATGGCTCCCTCTCTCTGGCAAGTATGGAAACGCGGTCACCGTGCACTGTGAAAGGTAGTGCAAGGTGCACGCCGATGAGGAGACCTGGAATGGGAAAGGTTTCCATGAGTCGCTCGGACCGTCACGCAACTACTTCTTCGCCCGCCATGAGCACTCTTTACGACGTGCCACCAGGACATTCCGCAACAATCGTGGGTTCCGACGTCGATGCCCTTTTTGCTCGTCGACTCCGTGAACTGGGGTTGCGCGAAGGCACTACCGTTCATGTGGCTCAAAACGCCGCAGGCGGCGGCCGCATCGTGAAGGTTCTTGACGCTCGATACGCGCTCGATGCTTTTACTCTCAAGCATATTGCCATCTCGACCTCATCATAGAGGTCATTTCCCCCATGACGGTAGGGGATTCTCGGAGGAAAAATGAATGACTCTTTAGGTCCTCAGACGGAGGGCGGTGTCGCAACGTCCAACACGGCGACGGCCACATCTACCAAGGACCTCACAACACAATTCGCCGACGCACCATCCTGTCACTGCGAAAGCCACGGAACGGCCATGGCGCCGAAGGGCTCACCAGTCATCGCGCTCGTCGGCGCGCCGAATGCCGGTAAGTCGACCCTGTTCAACGCACTCACCGGCGCAAAAGCCAAAATGGGCAACTGGCCGGGCACGACCGTCTCGGTGTCTCGCGGCGCATGGAAAGTTAAGAAGGACAAGCACAGCGCTGTCGATCACGCAGACACGTGCGACGAGCACGCAGGTTCCGTTCAGATCGATTCGGCGGATGCATGCCCTCACTGCTCCAGCGAGCACAAGGAGCCGAAGGCAGAAGAATCGACAAAGGGTGGACACCACTCCGAGACCTCACACGGCTCGGGCGAAACAGTCTATGACGTGATCGATTTTCCGGGCGCTTACTCGCTCGACCCGATGAGCCCTGATGAAGCTCTCACCCGTGAACTCCTTTTGGAACGTGACGTGGAGGAGCGGCCGGATCTGGTCATCGTCGTTGCAGATACCGCCACAATTTCGCGTGGCCTCTATCTTGCGGCGCAAGTAGCTGAGCACCCGTATCGTATGGTTGTCGTCCTCACCAAGGGCGATGTTGCGCTAAACCAGGGGTTTGAAATTGACCCCGATGTGCTGTCGCGGAAGCTTCAGGTTCCCGTTGTTGCGGTCGATCCGCGTAAACGTCGCGTCGGTGAGCTGGCATCTGCCGTTGAAAAGCAGTTACAGATGCCGGCCGACACCGTCCGGCCGATGTGCTGCCAGCACATTCCCGATGAATTAGAGGGGCCGGACCGCGAACTGGCTGTCTCCGACGCACGTTTCAGCTGGATTGACAAAGCCGTCTCGAAGGCAACGATCCACAACGATCACACTCGGTCCGTCTCGGAAAAAATCGACCGCGTTGTTCTTAACCCCATCGCAGGTCCGCTTATCTTCCTTGCGGCTATGTGGTGTGTCTTCGAAATTACGACGATGGTGGCCGCGCCTCTGCAGGATTGGCTCGATAGTTTCTTCAGCGGTCCCGTCAGTGATGGGGCGACATCGTTACTTCAGGCCTTGGGACTTGACTATCCGTTCGTTCACGGGTTGATTGTCGACGGCCTGATCGGCGGCGTGGGAATGGTTCTGACCTTCGCGCCACTGATGGCGTTAATGTTCTTATGCCTGGCTGTGCTGGAGGACTCGGGCTACATGGCTCGTGCCGCAGTGGTTGCGGACCGGCTCATGCGAGCGATTGGCCTGCCGGGTAAAGCCTTCATCCCGCTCATCGTGGGATTTGGATGCAACGTTCCGGCCATTTCCGCAACACGGGTTTTGGGCAACGCTCGTCAACGTATTTTGACTGCATTGCTCGTGCCCTTTACGTCGTGCTCCGCCCGGTTGACCGTGTACGTCATGCTGGCCGCGACCTTCTTCCCCCACAACAGTGGTTCCGTTGTGTTCGCCATGTACGTCATCTCTATCGCGTTGGTTGTGCTCACAGGATTGCTGATCAAAAACACCTTGTGGCGGCGTATGGGGTCGGAACCGCTCGTCATCGACTTGCCGGTGTACCAGTTGCCAGTGCCTCGGTTGGCACTATCCGCCATGTGGATGCGTCTGAAAGGGTTCCTGCACACAGCCGGCGGGATCATCGTCGCGACGGTCATCGTTGTGTGGCTGCTGCAGTCGACTCCCGTCGTCGGCGGCCACAGCTGGGGTGACGACGACCTTGATCCGCAGGATTCGGTCTACGGCGCGGTATCGCAAACAGTGGCACCTGTGTTCGCCCCGGCTGGCTTCGATTCCTGGTCACTGTCGGGTCCGTTGATCACGGGCTTCGTCGCCAAGGAAGCCGTGATTTCGTCGTGGGCTCAGACGTACGCCCTGCAGGACCCGTCGGATGAAGATGCTGTGGACCAGGGTCACTCTGCGCTGGCTCAGGCCATCCGCGAAGACTTTAACCACTCCTCAGGTGGTCACACGTATCCGGCAGTGTGGGCTTTCATGGTCTTCCTGTTGGCGTACACTCCATGCGTGGCTACACTGGCTGCCCAAAAGAGAGAAATCGGATTGAAATGGACGTTGGTGGGGATAGCCATACAGCTGACAGCGGCCTGGGCTTTGGCCGTCATCACGTTCCAGGCACTACGTCTTTTCTTCTAGATCATTTCTTCTACTTTGATTCGTGAAAGCAGTGATAGCAATGCTGTTTCGTCGAGAACGAGATTTATCGCGACGCGTTCCTTCGCGGGGTGACTCCTCCGGGCGTGCATCGGCATCGTCGGCTTCACAAGGTCCGCTTGCCATGGTTCGTGACGCCATTGCCTCTGGGGCCGTTGACCGGTCACGGATCGCTGAAAACACGGGCCTTGCCCGAACCACCGTCGATGCCTCCATCGAGCACCTCGAACGCATGGGCTGGTTGACTAAGAAGCCACTGGGAACATCCTGCCCCGGCGGGGGATGCTCATCCTGCCCATTGGGTAAGGCCGACGGAGGGGCCGGATGCGGATCGCACATCGGCGGAACGGGACCGGTTGCGCTGGTTTTAACCCGTCGCCCCCAGTGCTGGCCGGCTGCGTCCACGTCGGCTGTGCCTGAAGCTGTTAGCTCCGCCGGCCGGCACTAGGTATAGAGCCGTGACCTGTGTGGGCATAGCGCATGCACGTCACGGTTCATCAGCCTATAGCGAACGCACTACCGCGTGAGGGCTAGTCGTGAGACACTTGTGAGCAATGACTGAACGTTCACATAATTATCCGTCTTATTCGGACAACGACACTCACCTCACCGATGACCATGGCCGACGCGGGGGAGGCCTACATAACGACACAAGAGTTCGCCATGCGGACATGCCCACCGCGGGCGAACTTGACCTTAGCGAGCGTGACGAACTCCGTGCGCTGTCGCGCGGTAGTCAAGCTCACACCACGGAGCAATCCGATGGCTATGACGTCGAATATCGAAAGCTGCGGCTAGAAAGAGTCATTCTGGTCGGCGTATGGACGTCGGGGACAACCGCTGAATTCGAAGCAAATCTGGAAGAGCTCCGTGCTCTCGCGGAGACAGCCGGGTCTGAGGTCCTCGAGTCTTTTTACCAGCGCCGCGAGAAGCCCGACGCGGGCACGTACATCGGATCCGGCAAGGTCGCTGAGCTCCGTGACGCGGTCCGATCATTAGGCGCAGATACAGTGATTTGCGACGGTGAGCTGAGCCCCGGCCAGCTGATCGCTTTAGAAAAGCAGCTCGATGTCAAAGTTATTGACCGCACGATGCTGATCCTCGATATTTTCGCTCAGCATGCGAAGTCCAAAGAGGGAAAGGCGCAGGTTTCCCTCGCTCAGATGGAATATCTTTATACGCGAGTCCGCGGCTGGGGCGACATGATGTCCCGGCAGGCGGGTGGACGAGCCGGCTCTAATGGCGGTGTTGGCCTTCGTGGCCCTGGTGAAACGAAGATTGAGGCCGACCGCCGACGGTTGCGTAAAGATATGGCTCGTTTGCGAGCGGAATTGCGGAGCATGACGACCGCTCGTGAAATTAAGCGAGATCGGCGAGATAGCTCTACCACTCCGCAAATCGCGATTGCTGGGTACACGAACGCGGGGAAGTCGTCGTTAATCAATGCCATCACCGGAGCAGGGGTGCTGGTGGAGGATGCCCTCTTCGCTACCTTGGACCCCACGACACGTCGTGCAGAACTAGCCGACGGGCGAGCCGTCATCTTTTCGGACACGGTTGGGTTCGTTCGGCACCTGCCCACACAGCTGGTGGAGGCGTTCCGATCGTCCCTGGAGGAAGTTGCGTCGGCAGACTTGGTGCTACATGTTGTGGATGGTTCCGATCCCTTCCCACTGAAACAGATAGCTGCTGTTCATGAGGTTCTTGCCGACGTTCGCAACAGTAGAGCGGAGACCATGCCGCCTGAAATCATTGTTGTGAACAAGATAGACCAGGCTGACCCCATTGTTCTTGCGCAGCTTCGCCACGAGCTTGACGACGTTGTTTTCGTGTCGGCGAAAACTGGCGAGAATATTGATGAACTCGCATCCCGAATCGAACTGTTCTTAAACACTCTGGATACCCATGTAAGGCTTCATGTCCCGTACACCCGTGGTGACATTGTGGCGAAAGTCCATGAGTATGGAACCGTTATCGACGAACAATACGATTCCGACGGCACGGTCCTTGATGTGCGCGTTCCTGCTCGTGTTGCTCAAGAGGTGAAAGAGTTTATTCAGGCGGACGAATACTCATAATTTTCTTTGCTTACAGGGGCGTGACCGTGTTGATAGGGGTCGTGGTAAGGATCTAACTGCTCAGATTGAATAATAAGAAAGCGTGAGCGCAAAAAAGAGTCTTTTACCGTGGTCCGTGCATGGTGACGGAAAAACACCCCGGCCTGGTGCTGTGGTGGCCCCAGATGAGCGATTAAGTTGGCTTCGAACTATCGGCGTGGGAATGCAGTACGTCATTGCCATGTTCGGGGCGACGCTTCTTGTCCCCACCCTCACCGGGTTCCCCGTCAATACCACCCTATTGTTCTCTGGTCTGGGGACGATGGCGTTTCTCCTCATCACGAGGAATCGCCTTCCATCATATTTAGGTTCCTCATTTGCGTTTATCGCCCCTTTAACCGCTGCGCATAGTGCGGGGCTGTCTGCCCAGCTGGGTGGCGTCCTTGCCGCAGGATTAGCGCTCGCGGTTGTGGGGCTCGTTGTGATGGCAGTGGGACAACACGCCCTTGGCGCCGTGATGCCTCCGCCCGTCACGGGAGCAATCGTCGCACTCATCGGTTTGAATCTTGCTCCTGCCGCCACATCCAACGTGCAAAAACAGCCATTAGTAGCCGGCGTTACTCTGGCGGCAATTCTGCTCTTCACCGTGGCGGGCCGGGGGATGATCGCGCGGCTAGGAATTCTTTTTGGTGTCGTCGTCGGGTGGGTTTTCGCGTCGCTAACAGGTAGTTTAGCCCCAGGTACCTCAGAGACGATAGAGAATGCCGCATGGATTGGTTTCCCACAATTCCATTCTCCCGTCTTCCACACAGAAATTGTTATTTCGACGATCCCCGTCGTCGTTGTGTTAATCGCAGAAAATGTCGGCCATGTAAAGGCTGTCTCTGCCATGACGGGAAGAAATATGGATGACTTAGCGGGGAAAGCTTTATTTTCTGACGGTATCGCGACGACAGTGGCAGGATTCTGCGGCGGATCGGGTACAACCAGTTATGCCGAAAACATTGGTGTCATGGCGGCTACGCGAGTCTATTCCACGGCTGCGTACTGGGTTGCTGCTGCGACCGCAATAATTCTTGCGTTTATTCCTAAGTTCGGCGCATTGGTATTCACTATTCCCACTGGAGTTTTGGGCGGCGCGACCATGGTCCTATACGGCATGATCGGAATGCTTGGAATTCGTATTTGGCAAGATAACAATGTTCGATTTACCAATCCCGTTAATTTGACCGCGGCTGCAGTGGCGTTAATAGCGGGGATAGGAAATCTCACATTGCGGGTGGGATCAGTTGATATTGAAGGCATCGCGTGGGGATCGGTGGGGATCATCGTTGGTTACCCGCTCTTGCGCTATCTTTTCGAGCACGTTGGGGAAGGGCAGGACGCCAGCCAGCGTCAGTATTAAAAAATGGGGATGATCAGAAATACTTCGTCATCCCCATCAATAGTGCCGTTGGTCACCGCACGGTGGCGGTCCCGACAACTAGTGGATTATTCGTTATCGAGGTTCTGCGAGACCAGAGCCGCAATCTTCTCGACAGCTTCGGCGTTCTCAGACGAAACTTCCACGGTGTCACCGTGCTCAGCGCCCAAGGCCATAATCATGAGGGAAGAAGCGGCGTCGGCAGGTTCTGCATCATCATCGTCGGGAAGCGAGATCAAGATCTCGTCATCATAGTTAGATGCTTCCTCGGCGATAACAGCTGCGGGACGAGCGTGAAGACCAACGGTAGAACCGACAGTCACGGTTGTGGAAGCCATAAGTGAACCTTTCTGTTAATCAAAACAAGGTGCGGATCATCGGGATCCTCTTGTGCCAGAATAACGGACTTAAAGTCCTCCTGCACAAAGCATTTTATTTATTTCTACAGCGGTACTTATCGTAGCGGATAAGTTGCTGCAAGTGTGGTAGTTCAGATACGGAAAGTGCTATGTGCCACAGCCTTTTCCGTATCTCTTGATCGGGGAGTACCGCTGGTTTGTTGTTCAGTGGGTACCCGCCCAATCTTTAAGCCAATGTCAGTGTAATGGCCGAGCTTCGGCTTTACGCTGTGGTCTTGGCAGAAGCTTCTTTGTTCGTCGACGACGGCGCTGTCGACGCTGGCGATTTCGCGGCATCGCGTGTCTTGACTGGCCACCATGTCTTCAGGGCGACGACACCAGCCGCAGCGATGACTACGCCAACCACCAGTGAGACGAAGAACATAAGAACGTGGGTGACGGCCAGAATCACGAACACGCCGCCGTGAGGAGCCATCAGTTCGACGCCAGCTGCCATCGAGATAGCACCGGAGACCGCGCCGCCGAGCATCGTAGCCGGAATGACGCGCAGCGGGTCCGCAGCGGCGAACGGGATAGCGCCTTCAGAGATGAAGGATAGGCCTAGCAACCAAGCCGCTTTTCCGTTTTCCTGCTCCGCTTTATTGAAGAGCTTAGGCCGCAAGGTCGTCGCAAGAGCCAAGGCCAGCGGCGGAACCATACCGGTAATCATGACAGCAGCCATGATCTTCAGCGACGCAGGATCGTCGACATTCAGTCCAGCCGTGGCGAACAAGTACGCTGCCTTGTTGATGGGACCACCGAGGTCGAAGCACATCATGAGACCCAGGATGATGCCGAGGAGAACCGCGGAGGAGCCGGACATCGAGTTCAGGCCATTCTGCAGGGCGTCCATCAGCGAGGCGATCGGGCGTCCCAGCAGGATAAACATGGCGAAGCCGGTGATGAGCGAGTCCACCAAAGGAATGATCACAACAGGCATCAACCCAGCTAGCCACCGTGGCGGATTAAGCGTGTTGAACCACATTGCGATGAGACCTGCGATGAGGCCCGTGAACAGGCCGCCAATGAACCCTGCCCCCACAGCGACGGAGACGGCACCACCAATGAATCCTGGAGCGATACCTGGACGGCCACCGAGAGCGTAGGCGATATACCCCGACAGGGCACTCACGAGGAAGTTCATCCCCAGCGTGCCGACATAAGCCGATACAGCGCCAAGGTAGATCAGCAGAGGAGCCTGGCTGAAGTTGTACGTTTCGCCGTCGACAGTAATGTGCTGCCCGGGAAGGTTCCACAGAGCATTGTGGTTGACGACGGTTTCGTAGACCTTGGCGATATCCGCACCAGACAGCACGAAGGCCAGCGCCATAAGGAGGCCGCCTGCCGCCACGAACGGAATCATGTACGACACACCGGTCATCAGGGCTTGCTGAATACGCTTGCCCCAGCCGAGTCCCTCGCCCTCTTCCTGAGAGCTCTCAGACGACGATGATGCCTTCCCTTTGACGCGACGTGCATGAGGATCTTTTGCTGCCGCGATGGCTTCATCGATCATGACCGCGGGTTCATCAATAGCCCGCTTCACGCCAGATTCGATGACTGGTTTGCCAGCGAAGCGCTCACGGTCCTTCACCCCAACATCGGTGGCGAAGATGACGGCATCGGCATTCTTAATGACGTCGGAGGGAAGGGGAGTGACTCCGGATGATCCCTGAGTCTCAACCGTGATCTCGACATCGTCACGTGCATCGGCTGTCTGCGACAGGGAATCCGCAGCCATGTACGTGTGCGCGATGCCGGTGGGGCACGCGGTAATCGCGACAAGGTGGGTAACAGCCTGTCCGGATCCACTAGCCTGGTTGCCGCCGTCGGTGCTCTGAGCTGATGCTCCCGCTGCTCCGACGGGCGTCGACCCCGCAGCGCTACCCGCCGCGGCTGCGTCTGCACCCTTACTTGCCGACGCCGTCGAGGCGGACTTCTTCTTTGGCTTGGCAGCCAAGGTGTCAAGGATGCGCTGGGCTGCGTCCTTCTCATCGGATGCTTCGCGTAGCGAGTCCCGGAAGGAGGCTTTTACCAAGCTACGGGCTAATTTCGACAGGATCCGCAGGTGTGCTTTCCCTCCGCCCATCGGAGCGGAAATAAGGAAAACCAGGTCGGCAGGGCCATCGGCGGAGCCAAAATCAACAGGCTTCGAGAGACGCGCGAAGGTCAGCGTCGGAACTTCCACATGGCTGGTGCGGCAGTGCGGAATTGCCACGCCACCAGGCACACCAGTGGCTGACTTCGATTCGCGAGTCAAGGCGTCAGAGGTAAGCCCCTCGGCGTCATCAGCGCGACCGGCCACCGCCGCATGTGAAGCCAAAGCTTTAATAACAGCTTCCTTGGTATCACCGGGAGCCACGTCGAGCATGATGAGGTCCGGGGTGATTACGGGAGGCTCCGAGGAGTTCGCCTGCGTTCCCTCCGCTGGTGCTGTTTCTTTTTGTGTCGGTTTGTTCGGAGTAGATCCGGAACCGCTCGATGATGTCATGACACTCCTTTCAAGGCTGTTGCTTCAGCGCCAGCCATGACGGTGACGGATTCAGGTTGCGTTTGGGAGGGGAAGGGGATTGTCGTTCCGGGCAGCGACGTTGCCGCAGAGCCGTAGGCTACAGCGTATCGAAGTGCAGTTTTCTCAACTGAACTGTCTGTAGCTGAGCTCGTTCCGTTACTGTGACCGCTTCTTTGGGTACCAATAATGAAGCCAGCCAGGCTTGAATCACCCGCTCCGACAGTACTCACCGGAGTGATAGGAGGCGGAGAGGCATACCAGGTCCCTTGTTGGGTAGCTAAGACCGCGCCCGACGCACCGAGTGTGAGCAGGACATAACGCACGCCGTGGTCAACCAAGAGCTTTGCGGCTTCTGTCGCGGGCTTGAGATTTCCCTGCGATGCCTCGTGTTCGATGTTTTTCCCGTCGAGGCCGAGGATCTGGCCGATTTCGAAACCGTTTGGCTTCAGGAGATCGGGAGCCACAGCCGGATCCTTCAGCATGCGGGCACCGAGTTCCTCAAGCGGTTTATCTGACGTGTCGACCGCTATTTTGACGTCGTGCCCGTCGGCGCTCTTACGAATCGCTCCGACCATGTCGGCGTACCACGATGTAGGCAGTCCGGGTGGCAGTGAACCGGAGAGAACGATCCACGATGCACGCTGCGCGGCCTGCGAAATCACTCGGGTCAGTGTGTCGACGTGATCTTGCTCAAGAGGGTTGCCTGGCTCATTGAGTTTCGTCGTCGTGCCATCGGGTTCCGTGACAGTGAGGTTGACGCGGACGGGATGGTCAGCTGGCGTCGGTACGAAGCTGAGACCTGTTTTATGAACTAAAGAAGTAAAGGGATCGCCTGCGGATGCCGGTGCAATGGCGACGGTTGGTTCGTCGGCCCTGTAAGTAGCCATCGCTACGTTGATGCCTTTGCCGGCTGGTACATCGGTAACGTCAGTGATCCTGTTTACTCCACCTCGATCAAGTGGGGTGGATATTGCAGCCGTACGATCCATGCAGGGATTAGGGGTCACTGTAACGACAGCATTGTCGGGAATTCGCAAGGACTGACTATCTAATGCTTCAATGCCGGATGGACTAGAGCCCTCGTGTGTTTCGCCTTCTTGTGGAGTCGGCGATGATGAGTGTGAAGACATTATTCCTCTAGACGTGGTGGCGGTGGATCGACATCGTTGTTGTGTTCGTAAGAGCGTCGAGCTCTTTTACACGCGCTTACTGTGCAACGACGACATCGATCTCATGTTCGCGAAGTTGGGAAAGAAAACTTTCCGGGGCGGCAGAGTCAGTGATGAGAACGTCAATATCACTCAGTGCAGCAAAGCTGACCAGGTAATCACGGCCAAATTTCGACGAATCGCACATGGCGATGACGCGATTGGCATTAGTAATCATGGCTCTCTTGACGGCTGCTTCCTGGGGGTCAGCCGTCGATAAGCCATGGTCAATCGTCAACGCATTTGTGCCGATAAACGCCACGTCAGCACGCATAAGCGCGAGCGTACGCAGCGCAGTATCACCCACAACAGCTTGGGTAATCGCACGAATTTGGCCACCGAGTAGCTGAAGATCGGTTAAGTTCCGGCTTGCCAGATTCATCGCAATGGGAAGGCAGTTCGTGACGATGGGCCATCCGCGTCCCGACGACAAATCCGCGATGTGATTAGCCAAGACCGCTGTTGTTGTCCCCGCGTCAAGAAAAATGCCTGCACCTTGTGGTGGGAGGTAATCCATTGCGGTTCGGCCGATGGCGGCCTTAGCGCCGGAGGCGGCCCTTGCGCGACTGTCGATGGGTAGCTCTAAAGTCTGGAAATTAGTGGACGCCACAGCACCGCCGTGCACGCGATGGATAGCGCCTTCCCGATCGAGTTGAGCAAGGTCTCGACGAACCGTTTCTGCTGTTACTGAGAATCGTTCGGACAAGTCTGTGACACTGACGCGGCCTTCAACGGCGGTGAGAGAAGCGATTTGTCTCCGTCGTTCCTCTGCATACATGTCTGTGTCACTTGTCCTTTCACGTCTGGTTCACGCTGAGTCTGCGCTTGATTCGTTGGTTTTACGTTGTCTTCATGTTTCTTCGCTCCTAAGAGTACGCGTTTCGTTTTCAAACGGTCATCAGACCGTGTCTGAATGCCCCCGATCGGACATAAAGAGAGCATCCAATCAGTGGCTTTTCTGTGGTTTTACGTTTACTTTACTGTGAACGTGAGCATTTGGGCATAGTTTTGTGACTTTTCCCACTCTGAATGATGGTATATTTCTGGAATCACCCGTTAGACTTGGATTAAAGAAATCCGACATGAGGAGCGACTTTAATGGACACCCAAGAAACTGCCGTGATCAAAGGTAAGGCCGTAGTACCTGGTGTCGCCCTTGGTCCAATCGCAGTGGTGGCCCCGCGTCCCGCTGTTCCGGAAGCTGGGGCTGAGGTTGACGAAGGTCAGCGCGAGGCTGAATACGAACGTTTTGAACAAGCGGCTAACGCAGTCACCGAGGCTCTCAAGGAACGCGCCAAGAGCCTCGAGGGGCACGCTGCAGATGTTGTTAATGCAACTGCGGGGCTTGCATCTGACCGCGGATGGCGTCGGAAAGTTAAGAAAACCACCAAACAGGGACGGAATGCGATCGACGCAACAGTCACTGCTACAGCGTCATTCGTCGAAATGTTTACGGCCAACGGGGGAGTCTTTGCGGAGCGCGTCGCCGACCTTGAAGATGTCCGCGACCGTGTTCTTGCCCACCTCCAGGGCCTTCCGGAGCCTGGACTTCCGGTCCTCACGACGCCATCTATCTTGTGGGCCGACGACCTTGCACCCGCGGATACGGCAACGCTGAATCCGGACTTAGTCATCGGCATCGTCACGCGTCGTGGTGGACCGACGTCGCACACGGCAATTATTGCCCGTCAGCTCAATATTCCTTGCGTTGTTGCAACTGGACCGACTGATGTTGAGATTTCCTCAGGCGAAACTGAAGGCATGATTAGTGGCGCTGCCGGAGAGCTCACGGTCAACCCGGATGAGGATGTTGCGAAGCAGGCAGTTCATGAGTGGCAGCAGCTTGCAGAGAAGATCGCAAACTGGGAAGGCCCTGCTCAGACCAAAGATGGCCACCGCGTTCAGTTATTAGCCAATGTTCAGGATGGCCCTCAGGCTGCCTCGGCAGCGTCGACTGCAGTTGAGGGAGTTGGCCTGTTCCGCACTGAGCTTCTCTTCTTATCGTCGACGAAGGAGCCGTCGGTCAATGACCAGGCCGCGGCGTATGGCCGTGTGCTGAATGCGTTCCCGAAGGGGAAGGTTGTTGTTCGTACTCTTGATGCAGGGTCGGATAAGCCCGTTCCCTTCGTCGAGGCGGAGGAAGAGGACAACCCGGCTCTGGGTGTTCGTGGCGTGCGCATTGCGTGGGACCGTCAGGATATTCTGGAGCGCCAGTTGGATGCTATTGCTAAGGCGGTCGAAGATAACGATCGCGGCGACGCTCCGACCTGGGTTATGGCACCAATGGTGGCAACTGCCGACGAAGCTCGGTGGTTTGCGGGTATGTGCCACGAGCGTGGCTTGACGCCCGGGATCATGGTTGAGGTTCCTGCGGTTGCGCTGTGTGCTCGGGAAATCATGCAGGAAATTGATTTCGTTTCGATCGGAACGAATGACCTTACTCAGTACACGATGGCGGCTGACCGCTTGTCCTCCCCATTGGCTCACCTCAATGACCCGTGGCAGCCTGCTGTTTTGCGGCTCATCAAGATGGTCTGTGAGGCCGGCGCGGAGACGAAAACTCCGGTCGGAGTTTGTGGCGAGGCAGCTTCCGATCCGCTTCTTGCCTGCGTCTTGACGGGCTTGGGCGTGAACTCCTTGTCCGTTGCCGCTCCTTCTGCTGCAGGGGTTGGGGCTCAGGTTGGCGACCGTACTCTCGAGGAATGCCAGAAGATGGCGGCCGCTGCGGTTGCCGCTACCTCCCCCGTCGACGCGAAGAAAGCGGCTGCTGACGCTGGCTAAAAGCCAGAAGCTGTGTAGAAGCACAGCGCCCGGAGCAGGATTGCTTTCCTGCTCCGGGTGGGGGGGATCGTCGGCAGATAATAGGCGTTATCTAATTAGGCGTAGACCTATTTGGCGCGCGTCACAGTGATCGAAGAACTGTGACGACCTTGCCGAGAATAGTGGCCTCATCACCGGGGATCGGATCAAACGCATCGTTGTGGGGCAGTAGCCACACTCCGGTTCGGTCCCGGTGGAATTCCTTGACCGTCGCATTTCCATCAATCATGGCGACGACGAAATCACCAATCTCGGCCACATTTTGTGAGCGCACGACGACATAATCACCGTCTAGGATTCCGGCGTCCCTCATGGATTCACCGACAACTGACAGGATGTATAGGTCTCCTTCGCCAGTAAGTTCTCGGGGGAGAGGAAACTCGTCGGTAACTTCTTGTTCTGCCAGGATCGGTGTACCTGCAGCAATCCGACCGATCGTCGGAATAAAGACGGGGGTGGGGTGGTTGGACTCAATATCGCTGTCCGCAACGTTCTCTGATGCAGATGGCGTGGATTCTTCATCCGCGTGGTGCAGCGATGAGGACCCAGTAGGTTTCGTCGGATCCGCGATCTTCAGCCCCACTGCTCGAGGTTTATTCGGGTCCCGCCGGAGAAATCCTTTACGCTCGAGCTCTTTGAGTTGGTATGCCACCGATGACGTCGAGGTCAGGCCAGCGGCTTGGCCGATTTCTCGAATGCTCGGCGGGTAGCCACGCAGCACAATTGCATCATGAATTACGTCGATGATGCGATGTTGCCGGTCCGTCAATGAATCCATGTCAGGCTTCGTTGACTTCCGGGATTTCTTTGCAGGCATGGGGCTGGTCTCTCCCAGTTCTAGGTTTGAGGTCGTTATGGCTGGAGTTTTGGCCGTACTGTGCGCCTGGTAGGCGATGTTGAGATCAGTTTACATCAACTCACAGCACGTGGACGTGCGTTCGATGACACGGGCCGTTGTTAGGCAAAGATTGGCGCTAACACTGGCGAATATAGAACACGCATGAACCTCTATCAGATCGCACATGTTCGAATAAAAAACGCTTTTACACTCGGTAAATAGGATTTAATGTTCGAATAACGAGCTGCGTTGTGCCTTTATGTCCGGCCCGCATGATGTCATAGCCATGTCCCTCAATGAGGGATGAGATGTTCGATTATTTTCATTCTCGACATTGCCGAAAGGATGTCCCATGCCTACACAAACCCCGACATTGACCCGCCGTTATTCAGCTCACCCCGTCCAACGCCACGTATCACATAAGAATGGGCATGCAGAGCCTGCCACCAACCGTAGAGTAGTGCAGAAGAACCGACCTCACCCCAGAGCTCATCGGGGAGGTCCTGCCGTGAGGGCCTACCCGGCGAGAAGATATGCCCAACCGTGTAGACGGTCAATTTTTCCTGAGCGACGTAGAATCGCAGCGTACAGTGTCGTAATCGGTTTGCTCATGGGTGCGAGCCTGTATTACGCCTGGGAAGAACCGCGGGATGCGGACATGAATCAGGAAACACCATATAGTCAATCAGTGATCGTCACGCCCTCTGGCGAGGGTTAATATACTGGCGGTGTTTTCCGGCGTTATCCGTTTAGATAGGAGATCATCGTCGTGTTTTGCCCGTTTTGTCACCACCCACAGTCTCGGGTGATTGATTCGCGGACCGTGGAAAATGGTTTTGTCACTCGTCGGCGGCGGCAGTGCACTAAGTGCCACGGTCGTTTCACCACTGTTGAGAAATCTGTGTTGTTGGTTGAAAAACGAAACGGCGTGACAGAGGACTTTAGTAAAGACAAGTTAATCCGTGGTGTACGACGTGCTTGTCAAGGGCGAAATGTCTCTGACGACGCGTTAAAACTCCTTGCCCAAGAAGTGGAAATCGATTTGCGTGCTCAAGGAGGTTCACGGGTTAACTCAAACGATGTAGGTCTTGCAGTACTAGAGCCTCTACGGAAACTCGACGAAGTTGCCTACATGCGTTTCGCCTCCGTGTACAAGTCATTTAGCAGCATGGAGGACTTCGAACGAGAGATCACAGAATTCAAGGCACGGCGTTCACAGTAGGGAGTAGGTAGTCATCAGATCGGCCCAGACTTAACGGAGCTTGTTGATGGCTTTAGTAATTCTTTGGGGGGACACTTTCTGCGCAGTGCCTAACCGCTCTGCGAACACTTGAACGCGTAGTTCTTGTAGGGAGAAAATGATGGCTCGTGCTGCGGGGGAGTTTGCGCGCTGTTGAGGAAGCCCTTTGAGCTTTGAGCGGAAAGCGCGTTCAAGGTTGTTAATTTCCTCCTGGCCGTCGGCGTCTCGGTCGGGGTCACGCTCCATGTTTTCCAGACGAATCTCAACCGCTTTCATATACCGCTGAAGGTGCTTGAGATGACCGGTGCCATATCGTGTCACCGCATTAGGAGGAAGGAGGATATTCAGCTGACGTTTAATATCCTCGATCGCTTGCCCATCCCACTTCTTGATCTCTTCGGCCATGGACTCATAAGCCACGAGCCCTGGTGCCATGGCAACAACCATGCGCCGCGTTGCTGCAGGAATAGTGTGCGACATTTCTTTTTTCAGTGCCTCAAAGGCTTCGGGAGATCGCTCGATGACACCGTGATCCACCAGCGCATCCTTGATCGCCGCAACTCGGCAGTCGTTAACCAGTCCGCTCAGACCCCCATGGGGATAGTGCTCCACCGCCACTCGCTGCTGTAGCGGTAGCCCCTTCACTGCTTGATTCTCATTGATCTTGATGGACTGCACTAACAAAGTAAGTACTGCAGTGAACATCATGGAATTGGCAGTGGATTGAGATGCGGAGGTTACCACCTCAATTCCCTTCGACGTGACCTTAAGCGCCGGATACGCTGTTGTCGGTTGCCCGTCGATCGTAGTTTGGACGCTTTCGGGGAGAGTGCCGATGCCCTCGTCAGTCCATTCTGCATACACCTTCCCGAGGTCAGGAACAGTCGTCGCGTCCTCCCCGGAACGGCGGGCGGTGCTGCTTTGGGAATCGGGCTGTGTCTGCGGCAAGTCTTGGGCTGATCCGTCGTCGTGGGAATGGCCTCGAGAAAGAGCCGAACCGACTTTACTTCGCTTGAACGCGGCAGACATTGCCTGCGTTGCCGCCGAACTTTGCCGCTTCTTCAACGCATCCAGATCTCGATCTTGATCGATGACCCTCCCGTGTCTATCGATAGCTTGGAAATTCATCCTCAAGTGAAGAGGAAGCTTAGCGACGTCGAAGTCGGAGGACGTCATGCCCGAGCCTCCGACTGCTCTGAGAGCGTCGGCGAGCGAATCCGTAAGCGGCTGCTCGTACGGATGCATCATCTCGATGGCCCGACGTGCAAAGTCGGGAGCAGGAACAACGGTGGTTCTCAACGGCTTCGGCAGAGTGCGGATAAGTGCCGTCACTAGTTCACGTCGTAAACCAGGAACGTTCCAGTCGAAACGGTCATCCCACGATAACGACCCAATAATGGGGAGCGGAATCCGCACACTGACCCCATCGTCGTCCTCTCCTGGCTCGAACTTGTACGTCAGCTCGAGGTCGGTGGAATGAGCTCGCCACCGGTCCGGAAAATCGTCCTCGCTAATGGTGTGCGCTTCGGGGTGGAGAAGCTTATCCGGATCGAAATCAAGGAGATGCGGATCTTTTTTCGATTCCTTCTTCCACCACGCATCGAAGTGGCGTCCCGTCGTTACTGAGGCCGGGATCCGCGAATCATAGAAATCGTACAGAGTGTCGTCGTCGATAAGTAGGTCACGGCGACGCGTCTTTTCCTCAAGCTCTCCGGCAGTGGCTAGCTTGTCGCGATTGAGGTGAAAGAACTTGTGTCGAGTGACCCAATCACCTTCGACGAGGGCACTGCGGATGAAGATCTCTCTGGCTTCGCGTGGGTTGATGCGGTGGTAGGAGATCGGCCGATCAGTGACAACCGGTAAACCCCAGAGAGTTGACCGTTGGTACGCCATTGCCGCAGATCGCCTGCGTGACCAGTGAGGTTCTGAATACTGATGGCGCAGTAAATCCGATGCCTGCTCTTCAACCCAGCGTGGTTGGATTGCGGCAGCATCACGCGCGAACATTCGTGATGTCTCGACGATTTCCGCAGCCATCAGCCACTGAGGCTGCTTTTTATGCAGCGATGACCCTGGGAAGATGAAGAATCGCGTCCCCCGAGTGCCTTGGTATTCCTTTCTCACATCGCTGCGTAGTCCAATTTGCGAGAGAAGCCCGGAGAGAATAGATCGGTGGAGCCCATCGTGATCGACGGTGAGCATCGGCATATCGGGATGCGCGTTATTGTTCTGCGATTTCGCCTTTTTGTTCGGCCGCGAGCGCTTTTTCGTGGAAGGCGTCGTCGATTCGTCGTTGTCGTTGGGTATGACAGCAGTAAGACGATTCTGGTCCCACGACCACGACAGGTCTTCGGTCACTCGACGCAGTTGTCGAACAAAGTCCATCCATTCGCGCACCCGCATGTAGTGAAGGTATTCTGCGCGACATCGCTTCCGGAACGCATTCCCCGACAATTCTTTTTTGATACTCGTGAGATATGCCCATAGACGGAGGTACGACATAAAGTCGCTATCCGTGTCCTTGAACCGCGCGTGAGCCTGATCCGCCTGGGGCTCATGATCAGTCGGGCGCTCGCGGACATCTTGAATAGATAATGCGGCGATCACGACAGAAGTGGCTTCCACGACATCTCGATGATGAGCTTCAACCAGCATTCGAGCTAGCCGGGGATCGACGGGGATACGGGAGATTTCGCGACCGATGGAGGACAGCACCGGGGAGCCATCGCGCTCGCCCTCGCCTAAAGCGCCCAGCTCGTGAAGCACCATCATGCCGTCGCGAATTGCTCGGGGTTCTGGCGGATCGATGAATGGGAACTCGTTGATATCGCCCAGTTTCAACGAGGCCATCGTGATGATCACGCTGGCGAGATTGGTGCGCAAAACCTCGGGGTCGGTGAATTCTGGCCTCGAGTCGAAGTCTTCTTCGGAATACAGCCGTATAGCAATTCCTTTCGCTATACGCCCGGAACGGCCTGATCGCTGATTCGCGCTCGCCTGACTGATTGGTTCGATAGGTAACCGTTGGACTTTCGTCCGAGTCGAGTAGCGAGAAATGCGTGCTGTACCTGTATCGACAACATAATGAATACCGGGAACGGTTAACGACGTCTCAGCGATGTTGGTTGCAAGTACGATCCGACGGCCGCGGTGCGGGCTAAAAACGCGGTGCTGTTCCGCGTTGGATAGGCGCCCGAAAAGTGGTGTGACCTCGACATTAGGCCATTTCTTTGCCTCGATGGCGTCATGAGCTTCGCGGATATCGCGTTCACTGGGGAAGAAACAGAGGATATCCCCAGGCCCGGCTGCCATGAGCTCCTCACATGCTTCACACACAGTATCCTGCGGATCTTTTTCGATCCGCTCGACGGAGCCGTCCTTGCGTTCGCGTTCGATATACGGGGGCCGGTACCGGATTTCAACAGGGTAGGTTCGTCCCGAGACCTCGATAATGGGCGCCGGATTTCCCTCCTCATCCGCGAAGTGACGCGCAAATTTTTCAGGGTCGATCGTCGCGGAGGTGATGATGACCTTAAGATCTGGGCGTCGTGGCAATAGCCGTTTGATATAGCCCAAAATGAAATCGATGTTGAGGCTTCGTTCGTGAGCCTCATCAATAATGATCGTGTCATAAGCCCGCAAAAGCCGGTCACGTTGCATTTCCGCCAGGAGAATGCCGTCGGTCATGAGCTTGATAGCTGTTGAGGGGCCGACGCGGTCATCAAAACGAATGGCGTACCCAACGCTTTGGCCGATATCTTGGCCAACCTCACTGGCGATTCGTTCGGCCACCGTCCGCGCAGCCAACCGCCTCGGCTGGGTATGCCCGATCATGCCTTTCCGGCCACGCCCTAAGGCTAAACAGATCTTGGGTATCTGCGTTGTTTTCCCCGACCCGGTTTCACCAGCGACGATAGTGACCTGGTGTGTTCGGATAGTGTCGGCAATGTCGTCTACCCGCTGGGATACGGGCAGGTCAGGGGGATACGTGATCGTCGGAAGCGTTGCGATTTTTGCGGCGAATTGGGTCCGTGCCGCCGCTAAGTCACGAGCGATGGCGTGCCGTGCTCGGTCAGATCGGGCTTTTTTCAGACGACGACGAAACCGGTGCTCATCAGCGGCGCTAACCTCGGTGAGCTGAGCATAGAGTTCTTTGCGCGATGGGGCATTGGAGGCTGTGTCGGGTGTCGACGTAGTTGTCGTCCGGGCATCGGCGGCGTGGCGGTTGGATTTGTTCGTCATGACTTCCCACAGTCTACCTGGACGACGACGCTTGCTTCGGCTGCTGGCTGCTCGGCCGGCAACGACGCATCCGATACCTAAGAACGACGTCGGCTAACGATATGGTCAGCAAGGAGAGTCATCGACAGACCGACCAGGATGAGGGCACATGTGGGAGAAAGGGCAAACCATAGGGCCCGGTCGGCGTAAGGAGCTGCTTCGCTGAGCATCGTGCCCCACTGTGGAGAATCGTGCCCGGCGCCGATACCAAGAAACGCTAGTCCGGCGAGAGCCAGGATATTGTGCCCCAGACGAGTCGCGCCGTGGCGAAGTGCGGCGGGTACGACGAATGGGATGGTGTGGACGATAAGTAATCTCCATCGTCCGGCCCCACTATCTCGGGCCCATTTGTAGTGCCCCTGATGTCGTACGTCCAAGGCTAAGGCGCTGCAATGTGCTGCGATCGGAATCCAGCCGACAGCCATGACGGCGACAGCTGCAGTCCATACAGAGGTTCCAAACACGGAGGCAATGACCAGCCCGATAAAAACGGCGGGGAGAGCGTTTAACGTGTCACCGAGGACACGTGCCCAGTCCCCACTCAGGCCGATGATGACACCAATCACTACGCAGACTGCCGTCGTAATGAGAGCGATTCCGACAGTAGGTATTGCTCCGTCAGCCATTCTGGCGAGTACATCTCGTCCCACCTGATCAGTGCCCAGCGGATGCGTCAATGAGGGAGACTCCAAGCGAGCGGTGGGCGTGATGGCCGAGGACCGAAAACTACCGACGACGAGCGCGAATACGAGAGGGATGATCGCCATGAGTGGCGGCACCCACCCGACATCGATATGTGCTTGTCCATGGGAGAGCCCGGCTTCGTGCGACTGAGCAATTGGACGCATCATGAAGTAATGGATGCATCTCGAGAGAAACCCGCACGCTACACCGATGAAGAGAACTAAGGTCAGCAGTGCTTGCATGACGGGCACGTCTTGGTGAGTTGCCGCTTGGACAGCGATCCGTCCGATTCCGGGAATGGAAAAGATGTTTTCCACGAGGGCTGTTGACGCTAAGGTTCCAGCGAAAAAGAGGAAGATTTGTGGCGTTAATGTCGCAAAACCTCGTCGGATGAGGCTTCTGCGAATTCGGTAACCGGGTATCCCGTTTACCAACCAGGTTCTGACCCAAGGCTCGGTCGCTGCTGTATCCACGGCGATGAGCAGAATGCGTGAGAGCATTCCTGAGATGGGGATGGTGAGGGAGATGACCGGAAGAATTGCGTAGCGGAGGCCATCCCACCCGGTCGCGGGCAAGTATCCCAGCTGAATGGCAATGAGGCTGATCAGCAGACTAGCGAGGACAAATTCGGGGACGGAGGATAAAACCGCGCTCGATAATAGACCTGCGTGGGATCTGCGCCCCTGTGAATAGGCGTAAATCCGTGGCCAGATCAAAGCGCACGCGATCATAGTGCCTAGTAGAGTGGCCGTTCCTGCTAAGAAGACGGATGGGCCAAACCCTGCCAAGACAGTGTTCCATGCAGAGTTGGATGGATTTACCCATGAGACACCGAAGTCGAGATGGACGAAGCCGACAAAGAATCGCTGAATACCTTCGATAGGGTTCGACGGCAAATCCAGTTCATTCCGAATGTTTTCTATGACTTCCGGATCTGGAGTCCGTTCTGATTCACGTGCTCGAAAGACAGACACCGCAATATCGCGCCCGGAAAGCCATGGAAGGACGGCAGCAAACAGAAGTCCTCCGAGCACTATAAGAACAGTTGTTCCTGTAAGAAGGCCCAGGATGGAGCGGTACGAGCGCGCAGTACGGTGTCGTGAAGGCATGATGAGGGGTAACTAGGGGATCCGTAGGAATGACAAGGGGGATTGGTGCGGGCGCGTCGATGAATTAGTCACGCTGACTCTTAGCAGTGAGTAATTGTCGCTCAAACGAATCCACGCTGACGTCTTTCATTCCCTTCATCGCAATGTAGCCCCGCGGGTAGGCGACAGGGACAACCGCATTGTCAGCCACGATGCGCGCTCCCGCTTCGGCCGCGAGTGTGCGTCGCTCATTGAGGTCAGAGGTAGCATCTGCCCGCGAGATTTGTTCATCAATCTCCGGATCGCACAGCTGCGACAAGTTGTATGTGCCGTCGCACGTGTAGTCGGACTGCAGGTAGGAAACGGGGTCGGCTGCACCGATGAGGTAGTTACGACTTCCAATAACAGCATCAAACTGGCCGTCAAGAAGGCTACTTTCGAGTGAATCGTAATCCTTCGTCGTCACATCTACGACGAAGCCTGCGTGGCGTAGCTGGTCAGCAACAATCGATGCTACTTCTGGCAGTTCGCCACGTTCAGTCCAGGTGGCAAGCTTGATCTTCTGTTGTGATGGTTGCGTAGCAGGAACAGCGCTCTTGGATGCGTCATCCGGGGTACGTGCCCATTCTTCAGCCGGATTGAACAGGTGGTCGGTTGCAGCATCTGCTTTTCCTTCAAACACAGAGTCCGTGATGGCTTTGCTGTTGATGGCCTCCCGCGCTGCTGCCCGTAAACCGGGATCGGTGAATACACCCTTCTTCGTATTGAGGTGGAGAAGGATGGCGCGGAAAAGCGGCGTTGACTTGATCTCGCCCGCCGACTTTTCAATCTCGGAAACCTGGGAGGTGGGAATAGCCGTCGCAAGTTGCACCTCTCCTGAACGGAAAGCGGCAGTACGGGCACTCGCATCGGTCATGAACTTGACGGTGACTGAATTGAGTTTCGGCTTGCCGCCCCAGTAATCGTCATTCGCCTTCAGATCCGCTTGGGTCGAGCTAGCTTTTTTGTCGAGCGAAAATGCCCCGGTTCCGTGTTTCACTAAGTCCGGTGCAGCATCAGAGGAACCCTCTTTTGCTTCTGCGTCCTTACCGTCGTTCTTTTCCCCATCCTTCTTGGCGTCGCCGGTGAAAGCATCAGGTGACAGAATCATTGTTCCCGGGTCAGCGAATCGTTGAATCAGGATGGGGTCGTCCTTTTCCGACGTAACTTTCAACGTGTGGTCGTCAGTGGCTTCAAACGTAAGGTTGGCTTTTCCAAGGGCTTTCGGCCGGTTGGTGGCGTTCCACGCGTGGGTGAGACTGGTGGCCGCAGCTTGAGCGGTCAGCGGCTTTCCGTCATGGAACTTAGCGCTACGGAGGTGGAAGGTTACCGACCGTGGGGAATCATCCGACCACGACTCAGCCAATGACGGCATAACATCGCCATTCTCTCCTAACGTGACTAGCGTTTCCCCGACACCCATCCGGCTGGCTAGAACGGCGTCGTCGGAATAGGGCGACATACTTGCCACCGGGGCAAAGGCCAATCCGATTGTTGCCCCGTCGTTACCGGTTGAGTCCGAATTATTGAAGCATCCGGTGAGCACAGTCGCTGCCACAGGGACGGCAAGTAATAGCGACAGTCGTTTCATGATGAGAACTCCTCTATCTGATCAGTTAATTGTGATGAGTTGTCAGGCGCGTCGGCTTGACGTGGCTGTTGTGAAAGCCTCGCCGTGCGTCGGCCCCACACGTAAATAGTGATGGCAGCAACCACCATCCCGGCAGCAAGAACGATCCACGGAATCATTGCTGATTGCGTGGGGTGGTAGGCATTGTTTAAAAGCTTTCCGAGAAGTGGCGAAGTGATGAGAACGGCCGCCCCACCAACCGAATTGAGGACCCCGTAGTACGTCCCCAACTTGATGTTCTTCGCGTGTACTCCAACGAGGTCGCGCGCGATCGGGCTGACAATCATGCTGCCCACATTGAGAACGACGACGAAGGCGATGGCGGGAGCCAAACTCCGGGACCACGGTGCGCACACTGCGATGATCGTGAATGAGCTAGCCATGATGAGAAAGCCAACGGCTACCGCCCGCGTGGGGCTATACCGAGCCGCTATCCGGGCCAGCGGAACTTGAAGAATGATGACCCACAGCCCAGCAATGAGGAACATAATCCCCATCGATTGATCCGACCCCGTTCCTCGCGTCAATTCCACAGGCAGGGACAGATACATCTGGTTATAGGCGACGAGACTCATGGAATATGCCGCTGCGAGAATAAGGAAACGGCGGTCTCGGAGGACATGCCTCCAGTCTTGTGTGATCGGTCCGCGCCGGGCCGGGTGGACCGAGGTGGGGAGCATGATCAAGTGAGTGATGCCCAAAAAGACAAAGATGGCGGCTGCCGCGTAGCAGCAAATGTCGAACCCGAGAGGAAGGAACAGTGCTCCAATAAGCGGGCCTAGTCCAGAGCCGACAGTTGAATAGGCGGAATCTAAGGCAAAGATGTGGGCTCTCGTGCTCCTTCCTTGGGCTTCGAGGCGTGCGCCCGAATCGGCCAATGACGTTTCGACGGCGGGAGAGAACAATGCGGCAGCAAAGCCAATAATGACGACGCCGCCTATGAATCCGGCGAGTGACCATGTGTGGGCCAGATTGTCGCTCTTTCCATTGACCGTGGCGTAATGGCTGGTCACGCCGGTTGTGATGAATCCAAGTACGCGCAGAGAAATCCCCGTCAACAGGATAGGGCGCGCCCCATATTTATCGGTGAGCCCTCCGCCGAGAAAGAACAGCCCCTGTTGTGAAAATGTCCGCAAACCGAGGACTAAGCCGATCATTGTTCCGGCTTGAGCAAAACCATCTGCCAGGACGACCCCTAGAAAGGGCACAACAATATAGAAACCGATGTTGAACAGTAATTGGCTGATCAACAGCAGGTAGATATACGCGGGGAGCAGTTGTCTAGAGTTCCGACGACCTCCGAATAGCGATAAAGCTTTCACGTCATACACCTCCCCGAAAAATTCGATCGGCGTGAATCAATTCCGCGGTCTGCGGAACATCTGAGCTACCAATCTCTGCTGCGGCTTGATCATCAACAATGCGACCATCGTCAAGAACGATGATGCGGTCACACATCGAGACCATAAACCTCACGTCATGACCCGTTACCGCCACTGCACATGACGATTGTTGCTGGTAGGCACTTAGAACGGTCATGGTTGTTGTCGCGCTCTCCGCGTCGAGGGCAGAGACAATTTCGTCGGCAAGGACGACAGAGGGGCGGGTTGCTAGTGCACGAGCTAAAGCAACACGTTGACGCTGACCTCCGGATAACTGTTGAGGCCGCCGATTTAAAACATCCGTCGGGAGCCCTAATGAGCCGACAAGTTCCTCACAGTCTGGCGCTTCCACTCCTGCGATCAGCGTCGCTTCCCGGATAATGGACTGAACCGTCATCAGGGGATGCAAGGTGGCATCTGGCTGTTGTGGAACAAATGCGCACCATCCACGGTGGTCAGGAGCTGTGCGTGTGCCGTCGTCTAACGGAAGACTGCCCATTATCGCTCGCAAGAGGCTGGTCTTTCCGGAGCCCGACTTGCCGACGATCCCCACTTTTTCGCCGGCGTAGAGATCGCATGAACAAGCGCGGAAACGCCCTTCGCACGTGGCGTCGTGTAAAGAAACAAGATGAGATCCAGAGAGCTCCGACGGCTGGTTGGAGGGAGAAACTACTGGCATGTGACTCCTCTAGCTGCGTTGTCCGTATGGTCGACGAGGACACCGTCATCAATGTGCAGATGTCGTGTTGCTAGAGGAACGAAGCCAGAGACGTCATGCGTCGCCATTACGATTGTTGGATGATAGGTGTCGTAAAACTCGCGCAGCATGTCCCTTATTGCTAATGAAGTGACGGGATCCAGTGCGCTGGTCACTTCATCTGCGATAAGGACGTCGGGTTGGTGGATTAATGCGAGGATAAGACAGGCCCTCTGCCGCTGGCCGCCGGATAATTCCAGGGGGTAACGGGAGCCATCCAGCCCTACGCGATCGAGCAGGGTATCTGCATGGTCGATCGCTTCTCGTCGGGATTCTCCTGGTAGAGCGTATGAAACTTGTGTCCTCACAGGGGTAAGAGGATCAAGTGACGTCGACGAATTTTGAGCACAAAAGCCAAGAGTTCCTGAGATCGAACAGTAACCAGTGGTCTGTATTCCCACGTGGTGGGGGTTGTGATGTCGCGATGAATGTACTGATGGCCGTGTACCGGCGTCGATAATTGAGTTGAGGAAGAGGCTTTTTCCGGCTCCGGATTGCCCCGAGACGACGACCTATTCCCCGGGGTTAATATGCAGCTCACTGATGTGCAATAGCGGGTGGGAAGGGTGAGGATCGGTTGAGGTAGTAGTCGATTCGGCGTTCAGCGGGGCCAGTGAGAAATCCCTGAAGACAATCGAGCCAGGAGAGTGGGGCGAACTAGGAGAGGTCGACTCCTCTGAGGAGTCTAAATCTCCAGGACTGCGACGTGTCGTGCTGAGATGCGCGGGCCGGACCACAGGCTAACGTTCTCCTCAGTACAGGGGGGCAAAGATTCGGACGTAGAAGATCTTAAATCAACCGCAAATAATTGTCGATAAAGTATCGCAAGGAGAACAAATAAGGGGTATGTAAGAAAAATCCCTGGCGTACTGGACGCCAGGGAAGAGAAACTCAGAGAGCCACACTGAACTCAAAGGGGCAAAAACTCTACCGAGCAGCCTCGATCTGAATTGCCTGCGCTACACCCTGAATGGTTGCGGCAATCTTAACGGCCTCGAAAACCTGTTCCTTGGTTAGGCCTTCACTCGTCACCGTCTTCTCGTGAGCCTTGGTGCAGTCGTGGCAACCGTTGATGGTCGACACGGCGAGAGCCATGAGCTCGAAATCAACCTTGTCGATCCCGGACTTGTTGATGATGTTCATCCGCAGACCCATGCGGACCTGGGCATAGTCGGAGCCGAGGAACGACTTCGCGCGGTACGCGACGTTATTCATGGCCATGATCGACGCTGCGCCGTAGGCGGCGTTGACATACTCATCGGAAAGGTGCTGCGATGCTTCCTCAGCGATTTCCGAGATGATAGTGTCATTCCGCGTTGCTGCAGCAGTCGCGAGGAACGTGCCCCAGAGCTGCTGCTCCGACAGCTCGGTCGAGCGCGAGAGGGTGCCCAAGTTCAGTTTGAGGTCTTTCGCGTACTCCGGGAGACCCTCTTTAAGGTTGTCAAGTGCCATTATGAACCGTCCTTAGTGATGGCGAGATAGTTTCGGTGACGACTGAGACAGTCGAATGGAGCTGGAAGCAGGTGCTTACTTCAGCTCTTCGTTGAGAACATCCATCTTGTCGATGTTCTTGGTGGGGTCATTCTTCTGCCAGTTGCAGGCGCAGACTTCCTCGGACTGAAGTGCATCGAGAACACGCAGAACCTCGTCGACGTTACGTCCAACAGCGTCCGGGGTGACGGACACGAACTGGATGACGTTGTCAGGGTCGACGATGAAGGTAGCGCGGTCTGCAACACCGTCGGCATTCTCAACACCGAGGGCCTTAATGAGGTCGTGCTTGATATCGGAAATCATCGGGAACGGAATCGTTTTCAGATCCGGGTGGGTTGCACGCCAGTTGAAGTGGGAGAACTCGTTGTCGACGGAGCCACCGAGGATCTGGGTATCGCGATCCTCGAACTCGTCATTCAGCTTGCCGAATGCTGCGATTTCGGTGGGGCATACGAAGGTGAAGTCCTTCGGGTAGAAGAAGATGACACGCCACTTGCCCTCGTAGGACTGGTTGTTGATCTCCTCGAAGTAGTCTTCGGGCTGGTTGGCGTTGACCTCGCGCAGGTCTCCGCCCTTCAGCGCGGTCAATTCGAAATCGGGGAACTGGTCACCGATGGTCAGCAATGCCATTGCTTCCTCCTACTTGAAAGTGTCATCGATTGGTTAATTATCTAACGCTATAAAGCATGGCATGATTTATCGGGTGTGTCAAGAGGTAAAACTTAAATATCTAGTGTACAGTTATAACCATGAATAATAGAGAGTATCGCCCTACAATCGCTCAACTTCGTGCCTTCGTGACCATCGCGGAGCACCGTCACTTTAGTACTTCAGCAGCGCGTTTGGGGATTTCGCAACCGTCCCTCTCGCAGGCTCTCGTTGCTCTCGAGAGCGGCCTGAACCTACAGCTTATTGAACGCTCAACACGGAAAGTCATTGTCACCTCGGCTGGACAAGCTCTCCTTCCTTACGCACGCGCAGCTTTGGATACTACCGACGATTTCGTCGCTCATGCTCGAGGAGTCAGCGATTCCCCCTCGGGTCCGATCACGATCGGAATTATCCCCACCGTCGCGCCGTATATCCTTCCGCACCTTCTTCAACTCATCAACCTCGAGATGCCGGAAGTTCAGCCGAATATCGTCGAAGAACAAACCCATCATTTAGTTGAAAGCCTGAAGCAGGGAACGATCGATGTCGCCGTGTTTGCCCTCCCATCCGGTGAGAGCGGACTAATCGAGCAGCACCTCTATGACGAAGACTTCTTCCTCGTTGTGCCAGAGGGGCATGAATTAGCTGGCAAGACAAACGTTGATCCGAAGGTGCTGGAGGACCTCAACCTTCTTCTTCTCGACGACGGCCACTGCTTACGTGATCAAGTTCTGGATCTGTGCCGCCGTACCGGCAAGGGATCAAAAGCAAACCAGGCTGTCACACGAGTCGCTAGTTTGACGACGGTTGTGCAGTGTGTGGCTGGTGGCCTGGGTTCTACATTGGTGCCTGCCTCTGCCTTGCCCGTGGAAGGACGCCAGGAAAATATCGCGATCGCGAAGTTCAAGAAAGGGTCTGTGCCCTGCCATCGCGAAATCGGACTGGCTTATCGTTCCAGTACGTCTCCAAGTAGGGGAGAGCAGTTCCAGCACATTGGCCGACAGATTACGCGGGCTTTCGAAGAAGTGTCGCGGAACGCCAATGCTCTGTCCTGATTGAGGCGTCGTAATTAGGGTGAGAGCTACTGATCCTGTAGCTAATCGCCCTCAACGATGCTGAGCCCAGAGAGCCGAACATCGCCGGCCTCATCGGACGCATCGAGATCGACGGTCCCGGTGATGGCCCAATCGTGATTCCCGTCGGGGTCGTCGATAATTTGTCGAACCGACCACGAACGCCCGTTTTCTTTGATGATGATCATGTCTGCGGAACGGGCAGATGCGTCCACGCCTAAATCAGCGAAATTGTCGAAGTAATCGTCGAGTGCTGCTGGCCAATCGGGCGTGCTTGTCAGCTCTTCGGTTGCTACGCGGTCGGTCAGTTCATCGAGTTCGTCCTCTTTCTCGAAGGCAAAGAGCTCAACAAACCGGAAAAAGACGTTCCGAACCATGCGCGTAAATGCTCGCGTATTGGCAGTGAGTGCACGTTCACTACCATCACCGAAGGCTCGTTCTTCAACTTCCTTGTCGGTGATCGGAGTATCTGGATCAGCCATACGATTCCATTCATCCAATAATGACGAGTCAACTTGGATAATGAGTTCCGATAGCCAATCAATAATGTCGTCTAACTCATCAGTGTGATACTCCGCGGGGACCGTGTTGAGCAACGTCCGCCACGCGTCGGTGAGATAACGAAGAATAACACCCTCTGACCTGGCTAAACCATAGGCTGCAATGAGATCAGAAAAGTTCATTGCACGCTCGATCATGTGGCGCACAACAGACTTGGGGGAGAGGGAGAATTCTCGCGCCCACGGGTGACCTTCGCTATATGCCTCAAACGCCTCGTCAAGCTCCTCCTTAAGAGGCATTGGCCACGTAATGTCCTCGACAATCGCCATTCGCTCGGTGTAGTCGACGCCCTCCGCTTTGAGCGCGGCAATCTCTTCGCCCCGCTCTTTCTTTTCCTGCGCCCGGAGTAGCGGCGACGGATCGTCGAGAATCGACTCCATCACGCTGATGATATCGAGCGTGAAAGTCTCGCTATCAGGATCGAGAATCTCCAAAGCGGCGACGGCGAATGGCGATAACGGTTGGTTCAACGCAAAGTCACGTTGTAATTCGTCGGTCACGTGACAATAACGACCAGTATCGTCGGGTGTGTCAGATTGCTCGATTATTCCGGCTTGCTTAAGGCCCCTGAATAAATCAATAGCCATATGAATATGCCGGTTTTGCTTCGCACGGCTTTCGTGATTACCACGCAGTAGGTGTTTCATGGCCTCAAAGCCATTCCCCGGGCGGGACAGAACGTTGAGCAACATGGAACTGGATACCGCAAATTGGCTGGTCATCTGTTCTGGCTCAGCGTTAATGAGGCGCTCATAGGTGCTTTCGGCCCATGTTGCGCGACCTTCGGGTGCTGACTTCTTCCGCAGCTTCTTAAGTTTTTTAGGATCACTCCCGGCCTTCTGCCGTGCCTGATAATTCTCAATTTCGTGTTCAGGTGCTTCGATGACGACATAACCGGCAGTATCAAAACCAGCGCGACCAGCTCGCCCGGCAATCTGGTGAAATTCCCTGGAACGCAAAACTCTGTGTCGCTGGCCATCGTATTTCGCGAGCCCACTAAAAAGCACCGTGCGGATAGGAACGTTAATACCCACACCGAGTGTGTCAGTTCCACAAATCACTGTTAGTAAGCCAGCTTGGGCAAGCTTTTCGACGAGACGACGGTATTTCGGGAGCATTCCCGCGTGATGAACACCAATGCCTTGACGGACGAGACTGGATAATTGACGCCCAAATGCCGAGGAAAAACGAAAGTCCCCGATTGTTTCGCGAATCTTTTCCTTGGTCTCTGCAGAAATTTTCACATGCCCTTTGAGAGCTTGAGCACGTTCCGCCGCTTCCCGCTGTGAGAAGTGAACAATGTAAATGGGCGCCTTATCGTCTTTAATAAGCTCCCCAATTGTCTCATGAATAGGCGTATAGACGTAAGAAAACGATAGGGGAACAGGCCGTTCAGTTCCATCAACGAGATCTGTATCCCGTTCCGTTCGGGCGCTTAAGTCTTTGCGCAGGAAAGTTGTGTCTCCCAAGGTGGCAGACATCAAAATAAACTGTGTCGATGGAAGTTCAAGAAGTGGAACTTGCCATGCCCACCCTCGCTGAGGATCGGAATAGTAATGGAACTCATCCATCACTACCTGGTCTATCTCAGCATCCGGACCATCGCGTAAAGCAATATTGGCTACGATTTCGGCAGTTGCACAAATAATCGGAGCTTTGCCATTGACAGTGGCATCTCCTGTCATCATCCCGACATTTTTCGCACCAAAGGCGTCGCACAGAGCAAAGAATTTTTCATTGACCAGCGCTTTAATTGGTGCTGTATAGAATGTTCGCCTGTTATGCGCAAGTGCGAAGAAGTGCGCATATAAGGCGACAAGTGATTTCCCAGAACCGGTGGGTGTTGCGACGATGACATTATCACCGGCTTCTGTTCCGAGGATTGCTTCTTCTTGGGCAGGGAAGAGGGTAATTCCTCGGGAGCGAACCCAGCTTCGAAATGAATCAGATATTGCTTCGTCGTATAAGGATTCGGGGACGTCAGCAAGGTCGGGAAGGTAACTAGCTAGGTTCACGGCTTTATCCTAATAGTCTCGTTTAGTCTTCGTCTGAGTCATCGCCTCCATCGGAGTGTGGCCGACGGTCGCCACTGTTGTCGTCATCGTCATCAGAACGCGGACTATCCGACTCGTCCCACGACTCGGCACCAATATCCTCGACACCGTCATCCCCAGTACCGATATCCTGAGTATCTTTATCGCGGTTCACCTGCGCGAGGAACTTTTCTAGTTCTGCGCCGATTTCATCCCCAGTGGGCACTTCACCATCAGAGCTGAGTAGTCCGCGGTCATGACGCTCCCTATACCGTGCGGTTTCTTGGTCATACTGGGCTTCGAGAGCATGGACGACGGCAGCTATCTCACCCGACTCCTCAACCTGCTCTTCGAGTTCGCGCTCAACTTTTTCTGACTCCCGCTCCAACGCTTGCAAGGGAATAGAAACACCTGCTGTTTCTTCCACAGCTCGGAGCAGTTTGACCACCGCGGAGGGATATTCCGAGGCGGCAATGTAGTGCGGAACATGAGCCGTAAACCCTGCCGTCTCGATACCTTCTTTGGCCATTTTCATTTCGAGCTCGAGCTGAGCAGACCCCGGTACGGTAATACGCCCGTCAAAGCGGGGATACCGGAGCGGATCCGATTTGTACGAGCCGTGTTGGGTCACGATAAGAGGGCGGGTATGGGGAACCGGCATCGGAGCGGAATAAAGGCTCACCGCTTTTGTCACCTTAAAACGTTTAGATAGGTCGGTGACGGCCTCAGTAAACGCACTCCACCGTAAATCGGGTTCCGGCCCGGATAAAAGAAGGAACGGAATTCCTGCATTATCACGCACAACGTCTAAAGAGAGTTCTGTCTTTTCGGCAGGCGCTAACTCATTGTCGACGATATGTACGGCAGGCCGCCGTGAGCGATAATCAATAAGGAGATCGTTATTAAATGTCGCTAATGGTGCATGTTCCAAGGCTGCTTTGATGTGCGACCCTGCGTTATCAATAGCTTGGCCAGCGTCAGCGTAGCCCTGGAGCGCTACGACGAGCGATAGGCCGTTACTAGCGTCGGATTGTGTTTCCGGCTCAGGATATTCAAGCTCGTACATCGTTTCGTCATTATCCATTGTCATTATTAGTCCTCGATATCATTTGTTGATTTCGTCGTTTAATTGGTCGTTATTTAAAAGGATCGATATTAACGCGACACTACCCACAACACCATGATAAGTAGTGGTATTCCACGAATTTAGCCCCGTCGTGCCTGTTTCCGTGTACCTCCACGTACCGCCACGATCACCCCGTATCGACACTAGTTCACAATAATAGTGATGGGCACGGTATCTTCCAGTGCTCTGTGTGAGGTCGCGACCGGTGGTGCTCTACCAGTTATCCACAGGGTAATAGTTATCCACAGCGTGCGCAGTTTTGCCCTCGTCTCGGCGGTGATGGTGCGACATTAATTGCCAAACTAGCGGCCATGACAGATTGCCATTCCTCGTGTAGCGCCGGTACGTCCGACGTGTTTTCCATTTTTGCCCGTCCCCGCCCATCCTCTGACACCGTCGGCGCGGTTCTAGGAGCGTTGCCACGGATCCTCGGAGAGAACTCAACCAATAAAAACCTGATCCTGATCGGTGACTCCTGCTGCGAAAACTGTGGTGGTCCCAAGACATCCACTGGTCAGGCGGAACGTCCATCAGAACGAATGTCTAGCGGAGTGTGTGTACTCGCCACTCCAGTTGATAACGCAGATAGCTTCGACCGTGCGCTCGGCTCTCTTGACATCCCTCTCTCGTCAGCATGTTGGTTAATTATCGACGAACCTGGAGCTGTCGATCTTGTGGCGTCGATGATGAAGGGTGCCCAAACCGGGATGCACTACGACGATCATCGACGACGGGCGACGACCGCGGGAGCAGCGAACCTCGAGCTGCCCGGCGCGACATTCACATCTGCCCACGTCACAAAGCACGTCGGCGACAATGGTCTTAGCGCGACGGTGACTATCGATGATCACACTGAAAACGGATCTGCGGACACGCTCCGAGCCATCAACACGATTATGTCGACTTTGTGGGCGAAAGGCATCGAGGTCACAGCAGTCGTTGGCGTTGACACGCTCCGGGCAGGACAGCCATTTGCCGTCATGTCTTTCGACGCAGGTGGCCATTTCGACACTGGAAGCGTCGGCCATGGCGAAGCTTTGAAAAGCTGGTTCTCTGACCTCCGTGCTAGTACGGATTCGTCGTTACCGAACAGCGACGCGGCCAGCATTTTTGACGCCGACGAATCGGTGCTGCCTTTTCCGCCCGAGGCGGGTAATGAAATTGCTGAAGAGGCGCAGCTCAGCGATATCTACATTCGCGAGTTCATTAGTCATTTCACCGATGATGCCGACGTCGACTGCGATCTGAACATGGATAGTGAACCTCCCAGGGGCGAATACACCGTTTGTCCATGGGAGACCGCAAGTCGTTTCAACACGGCTTTCGGTAGCGACGAGCGTCTAGACAGTAGTGCGCTGATGTCACTGCGCCTTGATAGCTTTCGAGATTTCATCACGCTCACCGGCGAGATAGCCGACGACATTGCTGCCAGTGCATCATCAGAAGGACAACAACCCGACTTTAGTGATCCCGTTGTGGCTCAACGTTGGATTCGAGCTCTCAATACTGGCAGTTTGCGAGACATCAGCCATGGTCTTCGCTATTCGCCACTACGCCACACCCTTCGTGATGTTTTCTTGAGTGCAGCCCAAGCCTTCCCATCCCAGTCGCGTTCATTTGCCCTGTGTATGTGGGGGATCATGGATCGGAATGAACATGAATCCTTGGCAGGACTTGCTTATCGTCGTGCTTTACAGGAACAGAAATTCGACGAGGGAGCGTCGTTGCCTTATTCGCTCCTCGCTCTTCATCGTGGGCAGAAAACCGATTCTGGTATCGCGCTGTTGACCGCGTTGAGCGTCGAATCGCTTGATGATCTCGTGACCACCATCGACGCCCTCGACGCTCAAGGTGTCGATGTCACGAGTGAACGAAAAGTGATAAGCACGCTCCTCGGAGCGACTGATTTCGACGCCATCATCGACGAATTCCGTAAGTTCCGCTTCGAGCCGTGGGCATCAACACTGTCCGAGGGCGTACAAGCAGCTCGGCGCTTACAGCGGTGGGGGCACGGTCCCGCCGAAGACAATGCAAAGGCTAGACGAGAGTGACGCGGCCGCATGGCGTGCGCGTTATGTATGGCGTCGTCTAGCTGCCTGCTCTCTATGACGTCGCCTTGGGCAAAGAATGTGCACGATCTCCGAGCGATTGAGCGAAGTCCCACGCTGTAGACACAATTGTCTCGAGGTCTGTGTGCGTCGGGTTCCACCCGAGTTCGTGACGAGCCTTGTCGCTGGACGCAATAAGAATCGCGGGGTCACCGGCTCGTCGGGGAGCAATATCCGCCGGGATCGGATGGCCAGTCACTTTTCGACACATCTCGATGACTTCACGGACCGAATACCCGTCGCCGGACCCGAGATTGTACATCCTGTGCTGACCGGGCTTGTTGGTTTCAAGCGCCAGGAGGTGAGCGTCGGCAAGATCCTTGACGTGAATATAGTCCCGGACGCACGTGCCATCCTTCGTCGGCCAGTCGTCGCCAAAAATCTTCACTCCATCGCGGTGGCCTAGAGCTACTTGAAGAATGATGGGAATGATGTGGGTTTCGACGGGGCGGTTTTCGCCTTGACCGTGGTAGGCCCCGGCGACATTGAAGTAGCGCAGCGATGTTGCTCTCAAGCCGAAGGCGTGGGCGTACGACGTGATCATGTGATCGATAGCGAGCTTCGTCGCACCATACGGGTTCGTCGGCCGCGTGGGGAACTCTTCAGTAATGGGAACTGTCTCCGGCTCTCCATATGTGGCCGCGGTGGACGAGAAAACCAAGTTGTTTACATGCGAATGGCGCATCGCGTCCAGGAGCGTCAATGTGGTCACAACATTGTGGTGCCAATAATCTTGAGGCCTCTCAACAGATTCGCCGACGAGCGAGCGGGCGGCGAAATGTGCAACGCCGTCAAACTTTTCGTCAGCGAGGACATCTGCGGCGACATCGCGGACATCTCCACGGACAAAGTTTGCGCCCTCGGGAATAAGGTCGGTGTTTCCCGTCGTGAGATCGTCGATAACGGTGACGGAATGGCCCTGTTCAAGCAGCACTTTGGCGACGGTGCCGCCAACGTATCCTGCGCCGCCTGTTACGAGAATCTTCATACTGTTTTTCACCTTTCGTACGTGGTGGTTACTCTCGGCCTGTTGATTTGTATCTACGGGACACCCAGGTTCGCGCGACGTGCCACTGGTCAGGTCCATGCGTGCATTCACTGCAGGGGAACGGGGCCAATCGCCGTCGTCGGGTGCCGTGTGGTGTGGGTTCTCAGTCTAGCCCTCGTATGAATGGCACATGCTTCCGACAAACTGAGAAGTCGCTGATGTTACTCACAACACGAGGAGTACAACTCTTTAAACACTTACCCCCTAAAAAGGCTGAGAAAGGGGCGCGAAAACTAGCCTTTTACGCCACATTGTTAACACGTGCCCCACTAATCGCGTGGTTAAGTGATCATTTTCATTTCCGCCCGATCGAGTGCGAAATAATGGGGAGGCACAGGGCAGAAAAATATTGACTTAGCAGCAAGTAAGCTTTACCTTCATATCAGGATAGATGCGTAACCTTGGCTGTCATTTGCATGACTGAGCATGGGAAGTGATAGCCATGGAACGCTACCTCTTGATGCACCAGCGTTCCTTAACGACGCCCGCCCTTACACCGGATCGGTTAACGGGACATCGTCGTGATCGCAGCGCCGGGCGAGTTCGAAATGCTCCCTCGATTACCTGGAGAGTTCATGCTTCCCACCGGAGATCACTCCGAGACCCACACACCCAGTGGCTCACGCAACACGAGTAAGAAAACGCATGGTCGTACCGCGGCTCGTGCCCTCGTTGCTTCCTTGTCAACGGTGTCTCTCATTGGGATAGGATCAGCTGCTGCCCCTGCTGCGTCGGCAGTTGATTTGTCTTCGTTGAGCGACGCGATCAATGACTTGGGATTCCCGGGATCGCCTGATCTTGGCCGATTTCTCAATAGTGGTGGGGGAGATGAACAATCCCAAGCACCGACACTGACTTTGGATAAAGATAAAGACATCAGTGGTGGGGACACCCTCAAAGCGACGGGTAAGGGCTACAAGCCTGGTGAATCTATTTACGTCACTCAGACAATTGAAAAGCCTGCGTCCGGATATCCAAAGACTTATGGCAAAGCGGTCAAGGTAAAAGCCGATGACCAGGGTAATTTCACGACTGACTTGACCGTCGATACCAAGTTTAGGGACGTCGATTGCACCACAACCCAGTGCTATGTTGCGTCATTCACCGCATTCCCGAAGCTCTTTGACCGCTCCCAAGACGCGTGGACACCCATTAGTTTCCGTAACGGAAGCCCGGTCACTGTTGACACCGAGGGAGGCCACTATGGAGATGGCGGCAGCGACAACAACAACTCTGGCCAGGATAATGGCGGCAATTCGCAGCACAACTCCGGCTCCCTGGGCAGCACATCAAGCAGTGGAGCAACTGTCACAGTAAATAAAACCACTGATCTCAATCCGAGCGGAGATACTGTTCGGGTTGAAGGTAAAGGGTTTAAAACGGATGGGCCTGGCATTTATGTAGGTATCGCCCAGGATGACCAGTTCAGCACCACTAATCCTGACGCCTTCGGCCCCGATACGAAGTGGGTCTCGAAGAGCAAGGGAAATCTGAACGAAGATGGTTCGTTCTCCATCGAGTTGCCCGTCAGCTCGACCTTCGGTAGCGCGAACTGTAAAGACAACCACTGCTCGATCTTTACACTTGCTGCACACGGATCTTCTGATAGGAGCCAGGACACAGCAACGCCTGTCTCCTTCAAAGGTGGAGTAGCCAAGAAGGAAGACGGAGCTGTGACGCCCCCCGCTACCTCCGGCGACGGGGCAGGATCGGGCGGAAATGACAACGGCCAGGCCGCTCCCGCAGCGAACCCGGGTGGAAACGGCCAGCCCAGCAACGGAAACTCGGGCTCTGCTGCTCCTCAGGGAGGAGCGCCTGCCCAGCCAGCACCGGCACCTACCGGGGCACATTCCTCGAGTGGTGCGGTAGTCACCTTGTCGAAGACTCAGAACCTTAACCCGAGTGGGGACACGATCCGGGTTAGCGGTCAAGGGTTCAAGACTAGCGGCAATGGCGTCTATGTCGGGATTGCGCAGCAGGACCAATTCAGTACGACCAATGCTGATGTCTTCGGTCCAGGCACGGTGTGGGTCTCCAACCAAAAAGGCAACCTCAATGCTGATGGATCATTCTCTGTTGATCTTCCCGTGTCAGCCACATTCGGAAGCGCGAATTGCCTGACCAACGCGTGCGCGGTGTACACCTTTGCCGCACATGGGTCGAGCGACCGTAGCCAAGACACGGCCACGCCGGTTAGCTTTGCGGGTGGAGTTGCTGCATCCAGCGCACAGCAAGCAGCACAGTCGGTTGCCTCGGGTGTAAGCCGGAGCGGTGGCTCGGGTTCAGGCAGCTCGAGTGGTGGATATGGCCTCAGCCAAGCCTCTGGTGCCAGCGGCACGTCTGGTCAATCACGTAGCGGAGCGCGAGTTTCGGTATCGCGAACCACTATTTCGCCAACCGGAAAAACTCCTGTCACAGTGACCGGCCAAGGCTTCAAGACTGGCGGCAACGGCGTTTATGTTGGGGTAGCCGAGAAGTCGAAGTTCTCCTTCACGGATGCCTCTGTCTTCGGAGCGACCAACTGGGTGCGGCCACAGCAAATTTCGTCAAACGGGTCTTTTAGCACCACACTGAACATCGAGCCCATCTTTGATGGTGGTAACTGCATTAAGAACCAGTGCGCTATCTTCACCTTTGCAGCACACGGTTCGACGGACCGCAGCCAAGACACGGTGACAGACATTACGGTTACCGGTACTCAGCAGGAAAAAGAGTCCGCGGTGAAGGCGGCCGAGAAGAAGGCTGAGGAAAAGAAGAAGGCAGAAGAAGCGCGGAAGAAAGCCCGCGAAGCCAAGAAGAAGAACAAGAACTCTAAAGGTTCTAAAGATTCCGACGGTAACCAAGCCATCGACTCCGAGAACACGAGCTCAGATCACGGATGGCTTTACGGAATTATCATTGGCATTCTTGGCACACTAGCCATCGTGTTTGCTGCGCTATTCGGCATCGAAAAGCGGAGGAATTCCGCAGCCCAGCAGCTGAAGTCGTCCAATGATGACAGTGCAGACAACGAATAGCTAAACCGCCGTCCATGGGATCATCCCATGGATAGCAGGAGCTTGTGACTTAGCCCCATTTCATGGTTTGTACCGTGAGGTGGGGCTCAGTTATAACAGCCAGCGCCAGCCACGTCGCAACAAAGGGGCTCCCAGCACTCAGGAGCCGTGCCAAACAACGACCGTGCGCGATGGTTGGGGGGGGGAGAAACTTATTGTGTCTTTCTCAGCGGGACAACAATTGGGGAGTCATCCGGCCCGCGAAAAACTTGCATCGGACAGCCGTAAATGTTGCTCAGTAACTCGGGCTGTAATACCTCATCGGGATTCCCGGACACAGCAACCCGGCCGTGGTCAAGCACAATGATTCGGTCACTCCACGCTGCAGCGAGAGACAAATCGTGAAGAACGATCCCCACTGCGGCACCGTTCTTAGCCCGGTGTCGGCAAATCTTCATCACATCTTCTTGATGACGAATATCCAGCGCAGCCGTCGGTTCATCAAGGAGGATTAACGGAGTGTTTTGAGTAAGAACTCGAGCCAAAGATACTCGAGCTTTCTCACCACCAGAGAGATGATGAAACTCGCGGGAAAGAAACTCGCGAACGGCCGTCTCTTCGATCGCGGTATCCATTGCCTCAGCTGCCTCGTCGGCAGTCTCGGTTTTGGCCCAGGGCGCACGCCCCATCGCAATGGTCTCGCCGGCGGTAAAGGAAAAACCGACGGTGTTCGATTGCGTCAATACCGACCGCAGTCGGGCTAAATCAGGCGCAGATGTCGTCGATACGTTGCGGTCTTCTATCCGGACTGTTCCTGAATCAGGAGTGAGGTCGCCTGCAGCTACGCCCAATAAAGTTGATTTACCAGCACCATTCGGTCCGACGATGGCGACAACTTCTCCCTGGCCAATCGATACATTAACTGCATCAAGAACGACGCGTGAACCTCGGCGTAAGGACACTGAGTCAAGAGATAGCATGGACAACCTTCCTAACGGATTGTTCTTTGTCGCAGACGTTAGCGCCATGCACCAGAGTGGCCACGAGAACGTCGGAGTAGGTAGAAGAACACGGGACCACCAATAAGCGCTGTCAGCATCCCTAGAGGGAGGTCAGCGCCGCGAATAGCCGTCCGGGCGACGACGTCGGCAATGGTTAGTGTTAGCGCACCGCCTAACGCCGAAGCCGGTATAAGAATGCGGTGGCCGGGCCCGACGATGAGCCGGAGAGCGTGGGGGACAACAAGTCCCACAAATGAAATGATGCCGGTGAAGGCCACACCTACCGCAACGAGCAGGGAGACAATAACGACGATTGAGGCGCGAAGACGCTCAACATTGACACCTAGGTGGTGAGCCTGACTCTCACCCAAGGAGAGAAGATCAAGTGGTTTAGCCAAAGTCCAGGCCAGAAGACTGACCGGAATAGTGACGATGCAGATTATCCCTGCTGCTGTCCACGATGAGCCAGCAATAGACCCCATTTGCCAAAACACGATCTGATCGCGAGCTGCGTTATCGGCAATGAAGGTAAGGAACGCTATAATACCGCCGGCCATGGCATTGGTGGCGACACCTGTCAGAATGAGAGTGACAACTTCGCTTCGGCCGTTTCGTCGGGACGCGAAATATATGAACGCGGTGGTACACAGGCCCGCAATGAAAGCCGCGAGCGTGACCATCCACGGGCCGAGCCCCTGATGAGCGGAGGTTGTCGATGCCCCCAGAGCGATGGCTGCGGAGGCCCCGACGGCTGCCCCAGAGGACACACCGATGATGCCCGGCTCAGCCAGTGGGTTTGAAAACACGCCTTGCAGAAGAACGCCTGATACTCCTAGGCCTGCGCCTACGATGGCTCCCACGACGATTCGCGGGAAGCGGACGTACCATAAGGCGGCTTCGGCATTAGCGTGATCGGGGCCGTCTAACCAGGATACTCTCATGGAGTGGAGCAACGATCCCAACACTTGAGTGGGGGTCGTCTCCACTTGTCCGGCGGTGGCTGACCACACCAGGCTGATGGCGAGGAGAGCGATGATCGTCGGGAAGAAAATCACCGTCGCTACAACTCGCGTTTGATGGAACGACTGTGTGCGTGAGCGTTTCATCATGACCGACGCTCCAGGGCTTCAGGCGTAGCGTTTGAGGACGGCGCAGCTGACGATGGCGACTTCGAGTCGCCATACAGGGCCTGAGCCATTGCCGTGATCACGTTGCCCGCGTCGGGGCCGAACGATAACAGGTGAGAGTCGGGGACAGTCAGCACGCTGTTATGGGCCCCGGCTGGAGTCTGATCAAAACCAGGGAGCTTATGGAGGCCGTCCAAGCCTCCAATGGACTCAAGCCCTTCCTTCATCACAATGATCGTATCGGGAGCAGCCTTGACCAATGCTTCTGATGTCAGGTTAGTAAAGGCCTTATCTAGCCCGAGGCCCTCACCGGCATCGACACCACCGAGGGATTTAATGAGGTCAGGTGCCCCCGACTTCGGACCGGCGATCATCGAAACGTTCGTCCCACGCAGGTACAGCATGATCATGCGACGATGATCAGACTCTGCCTCGGCAGCTTTGCTTGCAGACTCAATACCTTCCCGCACCTTTTGCGCTGCTTGGTTGCCAGCATCCTCGTCACCTAAGGCGCGTCCGATCTCCTTCATAAGGTTGTCCGCGTTATCAAGGTTCCTGTCTCGATCAGTACGCACAACGGTGATCCCGGACTTTTCCAACTGACGGAAAACGGATTGCGGCCCAATTGTTCCGTCGGTGAAAATGACGTCGGGATTGAGATCAAGAACGGCCTCCGCATTAATAGAGTGCCCACCCGGCGTTACCAAAGGCAGCTTCTGAGCCGACGGAAAATCAGTGGAGATATCTCTCCCGACGAGTTTATCGCCCATGCCCATGGACCACAGAGATGCTGCCATAGCCCCGGATCGGTCAAGCCCGAGAATGCGATCAGCCTTTTTCACCGTGACTTTCTTGCCTTGCGACGTCGTTTCCGCAGGAAGATTCGGCTTAATCTGGGCAAGGATTTGGGGATCACCAGTGTTCAATGACGCATTGACGAGCCCTTCCGCATGGACCGGGTGAGCCGAACTATCCGACTGACTAGACGACGATTCTCCGTCGCGTGACGGGACGTCGCACGCGGTGGTGGTTAAACCAATGACGAGCATGGCGCCCACGAGCATGGTTAGGGGTTTGAAGGGGCGATAACCGGCCTTAGAAGTACGGGCCGATAAGAAACCTGAGGGGTAATGCAAGGTCACAGCTTTCACGGGCAACGATCAGTACAGCGATCGTGGAAGAGTCGAACTACAGACAAAACTGGAAGCCTGGGCCTCCAAGTAGAGGCTTTAGCTTACCTATAGGTGGGGTAGAGGAAAAGGCCACACCACCCTTATGCAGTGAGGAGGTGTTGACGTGTGCGTTAAGATGCACAGATGGTAGCCAAGTTATTTGTCTTAGCCGACGATTATACTTTTCTTGTATAAGGTTAACCACGGTACGACTTTACGAACCCTACGAGGGAGCCCTCCGCGATGAAACACAACACTCATTCCACTCGACCGGCACGAACGATGGGTATGCGGGCCGGTGCACTCGTCGTCACTTTGGGGTGTGCGCTCGGAGTGGCTGCGTGCTCCAATGATAACGACTCGAATAACTCGTCATCTGGTGCAGCGTCTGCCGCCAAGTCGAGTGGTCAGTCCGCCAAAGCTAGCGACACTGATGACAGTGCAAGCACAGAAGTCACCGGAACTGATGACATCGTCGTTATGAAAGTGTCGCAAGCAAAGGATCTGCGGGACGGGCAGCAAGTCACGGTAGATGTCAAGGACGCGGACCCGGACATGGGGTATTACCTCGCCCTGTGTGCGAAAGAGCAAACCGGAGATGTTCCCGATTGTCTGGGGGCTCACGGGGATCCGAATGCACAAAAGTGGATTTCTAATGAAAATGAGGACGGAGCCATTCCGGACGATGGCTCGTTCAGTGAAGAGATCACCGTCAACCAGAAGAATGTCAGTACTGGTGGAGAAGAGATCGACTGTAAAACCCAAGAGTGTGTCATCAAGCTATTCGGTGACCATAGCAATGGGTTCGTCGATGTTGCGGATATTCCGGTCACTTTCCAGTGATGGATATGTGAGTTTTCACCGAAAATATGAAAGTAGGGTGGGGGCGCTCGATGGCGCACCACCCTACTCGGTTTCTACTTCTGCTTTTTACTCGACGACGATAGCGTGGGCCAAGCTGACAGGAATGGCCACTGTTTCATCACCAACCGAGACCGTGGCATTACGGTCATTGACGACCGCGTGAATCTTCTTACCAGGAACAATTCCGGCGTTCCGTAGATTTGCCATCACAGCGGAATCGGACTGAAGTACTTCGTTAAACATGAGGATCTTCGCAGTGACGAGTTCATTGCGAGCAAGATCCGTGAGTCGCTTACCTTCCATCTGCGGTTCACTGCCATTGACACCTAGCTGCGGAAGTCCCGGAATCGGGGTGCCGAAGGGGCTGTGGGTCGGTGCATCGAGGACATCGTAAAGACGACGCTCAACGTCGTCGCTCATCACGTGTTCCCAACGACAGGCTTCTTCGTGCACTTTCTCTTTGGGAAGCTTGAGGGTAGTAGACAGTAAACACTCTGCTAAGCGGTGTTTACGCATAACCGCGATCGCAACCTGGCGGCCGGCGTCGGTGAGTTCAAGGTGGCGGTCTTCCGCTACGCGAAGCAGCCCATCACGTTCCATGCGAGCTACCGTTTGGCTGACCGTGGGGCCTGATTGTTCCAAGCGCTCCGCGATGCGTGCGCGCAGGGGAGTGATACCTTCTTCATCCAACTCATAAATAGTCCGGAGATACATCTCGGTGGTATCGACGAGATCCTTCATGATGGACGCCTTTCTCAAGTAGTTCGATAAATAAGACGACGGTACTAGTTTTTACTTTACCCTTAACATAAGAGCCCCGGGAAATATTTCCCCGGGGCGTTTTTACCCACTTTCGCTGACAATAAATGTGGGTAGGCTAAAAGCCAGAATGCGAGATAAGCATCTCAGCACTTAAGCGTAAGACCGCAACTTATCCGCACGCTCTCCTTTTCGGAGCTTCGCCATGACCTCACGTTCAATTTGGCGGACCCGCTCACGAGAGAGCCCAAACTCGCGACCAATCTGGTCAAGAGTCCGGGGGACACCGTCGTCGAGACCAAAGCGGAGACGAATGACGTCTTGCTCCCTCTTCTCTAAGGTGGCCAAAACGGTTCTAATGTCGGAGTGGCGGAGAGACGCTACAACGGCTTCTTCCGCATCAGTTGCTTCGGAGTCCTCAATGAAGTCTCCCAGTGGAGCCTCTTCATCCGTTCCTACCGGCATGTCCAAGCTCACCGGGTCGCGGGACTGCTTCAGAAGAAGATCGATCTTTGATTCGTCGATACCAGACTCTTCCGCGAGCTCCTCATTGGTAGCTTCCCGGCCCAAGTGCTGGTACATCTCACGCTTAATGCGGGAGAGCTTGTTGACTTGCTCGACGAGGTGGACGGGAAGGCGAATCGTTCGGGACTGGTCGGCCATCCCGCGCGTAATGGCTTGTCGAATCCACCATGTCGCGTACGTCGAAAACTTAAAGCCCTTGGTGTAGTCGAACTTTTCGACAGCGCGAATAAGACCTAAATTTCCCTCCTGAATGAGGTCGAGGAGGGGCATCCCGCGGCCCGTGTAGCGCTTCGCTAATGAGACGACGAGTCGGAGATTGGCCTCCAAAAGGTGAGCTCGCGCAGCGCGCCCGTCTTTAGCTACAGCCTTGAGATCCCGCTTTTTCGACGGAGTGAACTGTTCGTCAGATTCAAGGAGATGTTGTGCGTAGAGGCCAGCTTCAATCCGTTGCGAAAGCTCAACTTCGTCTTCCGCGTTAAGAAGTGCGGTACGGCCAATTCCGTTGAGGTAAACCCGAACTAAATCAGCTGAAGGATTTTCATTGTTGTTGGCCCGCCGGCCAGGATCACCATTAACTTCGGTTGTCGTACTGACGTGCGCTTCGTCCATGTGCTGGCTCCTTAACTGCGCTCGGTGTCGCGATAGCGGTGCAATGTGACGGCCGGTTGGGGCAGGGTGGCGATGTGGACGTTTGTCGTCGAACGCCACCTGATTAACGTCCCTACAGAATGTCGAGCTGTCACGATCGCATTCAGTTAGTCCAACGCATGGGTCGGTGAAAAGGTTCCATAAGCAGTTTTCCGCGTGGCTCTGGGTCGCCGTTGGAGGTGGATAGGCATCATGTGTGGCGGGGTTTGAAGTCACATGAGTGTGATTCACGTCCGCAAAAGTGCTGGTAAAGGCCCTATATGCCAGAATTGACTCCCTCGCTCCCACCTACCCCTATTCGGGGTTGACTGCGTGACTGAGCTTTCACGGCGATTAACCGACTACGAGCGATCTCCACTCGGAATATCGACGAGGACGGTGAACGGTCCATCGTTGACCGACTCCACGGCCATATAGGCGCCGAACACTCCCGTATCGACGCTAAGCCCACGGTCGCGAAGCTCCTCTACGCATGCGTTGAAGATGGGTTCAGCCTCAGCCGGTTTCGCCGCGGCAGACCACGACGGGCGTCGGCCATGGGAAGTATCACCCATCAATGTGAACTGTGACACAACAAGCATGGGCGCATCGACGTCGAGCGCAGAGACCTCAGTAGGGCGCCCGTCAGCCGTCGAACCCTCAAAGATCCGAAGCCGAGCCAGCTTTTCTGCCATAGCCCGGGCTGTGGCAGAAGTATCTCCGGTGGCTACCCCAATGAGAACAAGGAGTCCTCCGACATCCGAGTCCGGGATGGATCCAACCACTGAATCATCAACAACAACGGACGCGGAACGAACACGCGTGACTACGGCTTTCATTCAAGATCTCCAGGTATAACAAGCCCGTGGCGAATGGCGTCGACAAGTATGGGAAGAAATTGGTCGGCCAGGTTCTGGGCTTCTGTAGTAGGGGTGACGAGTTCGGCGATCTCGCACACATCGCGCGCCGACAATCCATTCGGGTCTAAACCGCGAAGGATACGCAGGACGTCGTTGTCGATCTCGTGGGAGAAACGTGGTCCGTCGGTCCGCGTGACTCGTGTGACGACGTCGGTAAAGGTGGAGTCTGCCTCCGGCTCGGCGAGGGAAACCTTCTCCAGGGCTAGGCCGGGCCTGACACTAAACCGACTGTCCAGGATCTCGTCGGGAGTATGTGCATCAAGCCAAGCGCAGTGTCGGAAATATTCCTCAATCTCCGGGCCGAGAGGGTCAGTGTACGGCTGAGTGAATTCCTCACACACAACCTCAGAATTTTTCTCAGGATCAATCGGAGTCAGCGCGATAAAACCAATGCCGATTCCTGTCACGCCGGCCTGATCCATATAGTCAATCCACGCCTCTGACTGCGATCGGCCGCGCTCACTGCGGGGATCGAGAGACTCATCCTTGATCCACGTGCCCACATAATGCAAGGGGTCGACGCAATCACGCTCCAACACCCATGCACGATAACCATGGTCCGGGATCCACGACGCAACCCGCGCTTGCCAGGCCTGATCATCTGAGTGAATCCACGCGCCCAACACGCATGCCTGGCCATGAGCGGCCAGGTGCTCCGGAATACCGCGAACGAGCTTAGCAGTGGCGCCATCGAGCTCCATTCCAGAATCGCGATACACGTGGCGCAACGTCGGTGGACCCACCACAAAAGGCGGATTCGCGATGATGCGATCGAATGTCTGATTGCGGACGGGGTCGAACCACGAGCCCTGTTTGAACTCCACTTTCGTGCGTGACTCGGCGGTCGACACAACGTCGGCCGCAGCGCACGTAGCTTCAGCGAAGAGGAGCGCGCGCGGGCTGACGTCCGTGGCCGTCACCGAGTCGGCTCGTCCCCACTGGCCCATAATTTGGACACCGGATCCGGTCCCTAAATCTAAAACTGAGCCGACGCGGGACGTACCCGTTGCCTGAAGAAGTGACCGCGACGCAGCACCCACGCCTACGACATGGTCGGGACCGGCCGAATGATCAACCATCGAGGCGTCAGCATCGCTAAAAACGAGGAAGTCAGAGCTTTCCGACGGGCCGACGTGCAGTGGGCGGATATCAATTGCAATGCGAAAACGCTCTGGATCTGTATCTGGCTCGCCGACGATAACGCCGGCGGAGAGAGCGTCGGTGAAGAAATTGTCGCCGAAAGTGTCGACGAACATGTCGCGCGGTTGTGGCTCGCGAAGAATGAGTAACCGAACCGCGCGCGCGAGGCGGCAATCATGCTCACTCGAGGCTTGGTGCTCAAAGCGATGGCAGGCGAAAGAAACAGCGGCGGGTTCGTGCCGATCCAAGGCCGCTAGGCCGTCATCGCCGAGGACACGGTGTAAGCCCGACGACGAATAACCGAGTTCTTTCAGGCGTTTCGCGAGGGATGCGGCGTAGCGCGGCAGCTCGGAGATATCAGGTAGCGTGCTCACCATTGTGGCCTGTTCTCCAACCTTTCATCAGAACGTGAAGCACCTCAAGCACATGAAGCTTACGGTGCGAGCGGATTACATACGGGCACATAAAGTGCGGGCAGATGGCTAAAAACTTAAGTGAGGATCCTAAACGAAGAGATTCGGGTAGCGCACGCTGCGCTGGACGATTACATCGTCGTGTTGGGATCAGCGTTATTCCGCTCGGTCTCGTCAGGATCAACATCCACCGTCGTTGCCCTTGAATTGGCGGCTGCCTCTGATTCATCTGATTCGTGTGATGCAGCTTGTTCGTGCCCGGCGACCAACTCGCGAGCGCGTTCTCCGTCGACAAGACCGTGAAATGCGTAATAGGCGTCTCTATTCACGGCAGGCTTATACACCTGCGGCTTCCTCGGATCGTGTGTTTCACCCACGGCATTCGCTATCACAACCGCGATCCATGGAAGGGGGACAGAGATCACAGTAAAAATGGCCGCCAGCACCAAGTTGTGCAACAGCATGTACGCCAACGCGGCGAGCAAGAGGAACGGGATACGCGATCCCTGCAAGACGGCATACTCACGCCGCCTGCGGTGCCAATCCTCAACTGGCGACCTCTGGGCGTCGGTAATAAGTGCGACGTGCTTGCGTCGGTGGAACATACTCCCCACCGTAGCCCCTCGACTGCGATCACGAAGCGTTAGCGGTAGGGTAGATAGCTCCTAACCGGCAATCTGGATTCCCGGACCTCACATGGGGTGGCTCGGGACTCTCCACCTGACTTGACGTATAAGGCATGATTGAACCGTGACAACACCGCAGACAACCACGATTGAACGCACCAAGACCGAAGAGCAAACAACTGATTCGGACACACCAAAGTACTTCCACTATGTGAAGAAAAACCAGATAGTGGAATCAGCTGTGAATGGTAACTACGTGGTGGCATTGTGTGGGGAAACTTTTCCCGTCACCAAGCAAGCCAAGCCGGGTTCGCCGGTGTGCCCGGAATGTGAGCGCATTTATCGGGGGCTGCGCCGACGGTGAAACTCCGCGAATGGCAGCAAGCTGCGCTCTCGCAGTACTTTGACGCAGATCCAGACGATTTTCTAGCAGTTGCAACGCCGGGAGCAGGCAAAACAACCTTCGCGCTGACACTTGCTCGGCGTCTCCTTGATCGGAGAGCTGTCAACCGCATCATCGTGGTTGTTCCCACGGAACACCTGAAACACCAGTGGGCCGACGCTGCTTCGCGGATGGGGATTGCGCTGGATGCCAACTTCACGAACTCGGCGGGGACCCTCAACCCTGTTTTTGACGGGATGGTGGTCACCTACGCTCAGGTTTCGATGCACCCGTTTAAACACAACTCCTTGGCGACGAGGACAAAGTCCCTGGTCATCATGGACGAGATCCACCATGGTGGGGATGCGAAGAGTTGGGGCGACGGAATCCGCTATGCGTACTCCGATTCCGCGAAGCGCCTCGAGCTGACGGGTACGCCCTTTCGTTCCGACGATGCTCCCATCCCGTTTGTGCGGTATATCGAAGACGGAGACGGCCACCAGGTATCCCGCGCGGATTACACCTACGGGTATTCCCACGCATTGCGGGACGGCGTCGTGCGTCCCGTCGTTTTCATGGCGTATTCCGGGGAAGCGCGGTGGCGGGACAGCGCAGGGGAGGAGTTTGCCGCCAGGCTGGGCGAGCCCCTCAGCGCCGAACACACGGCCAAAGCGTGGAAAACTGCTCTTGATCCCAAAGGGCAGTGGATCCCATCTGTCCTTCGTGCCGCCGATATCCGTCTCAAAGAGTACCGACGTGTCATTCCCGACGCTGGAGGTCTCGTCATAGCCACGGACACGAAGACGGCGCGTGCCTACGCGAAGATTCTTGAGCGCTTGTCTGGCGAACCGGTGACCGTTGTTCTCTCCGACGAACCTGGATCCTCTCGTAAAATCGAAGAGTTTTCCCGGTCTACTGAGCGGTGGCTTGTCGCCGTTCGCATGGTGTCAGAAGGCGTCGATGTGCCTCGCCTCGCTGTCGGCGTGTACGCGACATCGTCGTCGACACCGCTATTTTTTGCGCAGGCTGTAGGGCGATTTGTTCGCGCTCGCGTCCCCGGTGAAACAGCGTCAATTTTCTTACCATCGATCCCGGTGCTCTTGGACTTGGCGTCCCAGATGGAGGCTGAACGCAACCATGTTTTGGGTAAACCGCATCGGCCCAATGAGGGTTGGGATGATGAGTTGGTGGCGCAAGCGAACAAAACTGAGTCCGAACCAGATGACCTCAAAAAGTACGAGTCGCTTGGCGCCGATGCGGAACTTGACCACCTCATTTATGACGGTTCATCCTATGGCACGGGGACATTATCGGGGTCTGAAGAGGAAGCAGAGTACCTGGGGCTTCCGGGTCTGCTGAATGCGGACCAGATGAGGCAACTGCTGCAAAACCATCAGCAAGAGCAGTTGAAGGCTCGTGAGCGGGAGAAGAAGAAAGCCGACGAAGCACGGCGGCGGTTCCACGATCCGCGCGACGGCGAGGGGGACGACAATCGCCACAACCCCGATAGCAGTCGTGGTGTGATTGACGATCTTCCGCGCCTACGGAAAGAACTTAACGCGTTGGTCTCTATCTCTGCCGCGCGAACCGGCCGTCCGCATGGGCAGGTGCACAACGAAGTCCGGCAGGCATGTGGGGGACCGCAAACGGCGTTATGCACCGCTGACCAGCTGCGGAGCCGAATTAATTATCTGCGCAAGTGGTGATCTGCGTGGCGCTCAGCCGTCGTATATTACCTGCACGGACGGTGCTTTGAGACTTGATATACATTGTCGCCCGCATCATCCTGTGGATTGGATACGGGCGACACTAAGTAAACTGCGCGGGCTAATGTGCGCAGACTAGTCGAGATAATCCCGGAGAACCTGCGAACGCGACGGGTGACGCAGTTTCGACATTGTCTTCGATTCGATCTGGCGGATGCGCTCGCGGGTCACGCCGTAGACTTGGCCAATCTCGTCCAAGGTTCGCGGCATACCATCGGTGAGGCCGAAGCGGAGCCGAACCACTCCTGCTTCTCGCTCAGTCAGGGTCTTGAGAACGTCCTGGAGCTGGTCTTGGAGGAGGGTGAAGGAGACCGCGTCGACAGCCACAACTGCTTCGGAGTCCTCGATGAAGTCACCGAGTTGGCTATCGCCTTCGTCGCCGATCGTCTGGTCCAGAGAAATCGGTTCGCGAGCATACTGCTGGATTTCCAGGACTTTGTCCTCGGTAATGTCCATTTCGCGGGCCAATTCCTCGGGGGTTGGTTCGCGGCTTAGGTCCTGCAAAAGCTCGCGCTGGATACGACCAAGCTTGTTAATGACCTCCACCATGTGGACGGGGATACGGATTGTCCGAGCTTGGTCAGCCATCGAGCGCGTAATGGCCTGCCGAATCCACCACGTTGCGTACGTGGAGAACTTGTAACCCTTCGTGTAGTCGAACTTTTCGACGGCACGGATCAGACCTAAGTTGCCTTCCTGAATAAGGTCGAGGAAGGCCATTCCACGGCCCGTGTAGCGCTTTGCCAAGGACACGACAAGACGAAGGTTGGCTTCCAGCAAATGGTTCTTTGCTTTGCGGCCATCATGGGCGATTGATCGCAAGTCTCGCGATTGCGCCGGGCTCAGCTTGGTGTTGCTCGCCTTGAGCTCCTCAAGCTTGTGGTTCGCGTATAAACCAGCCTCAATACGCTGCGCGAGGGACACCTCTTGCTCTGCGTTAAGCAGCGCGACCTTACCGATCTGTTTCAGGTAAGCGCGGACCGAATCCGCGGAGGCTGTCAGCTCAGCATCTTTCCGAGCTTGGCGAAGCGCTGCCGACTCATCTTCGTCCCACACGAAGTTGCCATTGTCGCTATCGTCATCGTCATCATCGTCGTCAGTTGACGAATCATTAGTGCGCTTAATGGGCGAACTCGAGTGGTCGTCGTCCATCTCGTCCTCGTCCAGACCTGACTCTTCATCTAAGTCGTCACTGTCGAGGTCATCATCGTGATCGAGATCATCGTGGTCGACGTCGTCATCGAGATCATCATCCAGGTCGGAGTGATCCATATCGATGTCATCGTCATCATCGATATCATGCAGCTCGAAATCGTCTCCATCTTGATGGAGATCAGCATCCGCACCATTCGACGCATCCTGATCAGGATGTTCGTCGACAACCTGATCATCCGACGTGATCAAGTCGGTATTCTTCTCGGCCGCCGTGTCCTTAGTCGACTTACGGCTTGCGGACGATCGCTTATTGGCGGTCTTCGTGGTCTTCTTCGCAGCTGATTTCTTCGACGCCGCTTTCTTAGCGGTGGATTTCTTCGTCGTTGTCTTCTTAGCTGCAGTCTTCTTTGCAGCCGTTTTCTTGGCCGCAGTCTTTTTAGCCGCTGTCTTTTTAGCTGCGGTTTTCTTGGCCGTGGTCTTCTTTGCCGACGACTTCTTAGCTGCTGTCCGCTTGGTTGCCTTCTTCGCGGTGGACTTCTTTGGAGCAGCCTTTTCCTGGGACGATGAAGAAGACTCGTCCGCAGCTGCCGACGTATCTTCGTGGAGGGCGGATGATGCCGAGGCCTGCTTCTTGGCAACCTTATTCGCAGCAGTCTTCTTCACTGTGGCTTTCTTTGCCGCGGTCTTCTTCGCAGCAGTTTTCTTAGCCGCCGTCTTCTTCGTGGCCGCTTTTTTGGCTACAGCCTTTTTCGGTTTTTCAGTCATGCCTGTTTTCGCTGTCTCCACTATCGCTTTGCCCCTTCACCGTCATTAAACCTTGTGCGCGCCGTGGTTATTCCTAGAGTTCCATGAAGACTCGGTTCCTGGCCGACAGAGGCGGTTTCCCTATCTTGCGATATCCCGATTGACGTCAATGCGACTACTCGGGGTTGCTCGATACTGTCCACATGGCCCTTCCTGATCGATGAAGATTTCGATTGGTGCTGCGCACAGATTTGACTGTTTTCGCATGTCAAGCGCCGGCGCCTACCCCAGATAGCGCGTCGCCGTCGTGGGTTGACCCCGCGAGATGGCGATTGACGATCGCGTCACACGCCCAGGATGTGGCCTGAGCGTAATGAAGGTGTATGGCAGCCAGAGTCACTCATGTGCGCAACGAGCTGGATCGACCGCCCAGTATAACCTACGTACCTTGCTCCACGTCGAGCGGCTCCGACTCTGTGTCCTTAAGCGTATGTACTTTATGGACAAATATGGTCACGCGCTGCCATCGCCGCGCCTACAATTCCGGCTCGGTTGAGAAGTTCAGCGGGCACGACTGTCGTTTCGCATGTCAATCGCGGAATCCATTTTTCATGCTTGCGTGATATGCCGCCCCCGGCCACAAACGTCGTGGGAGAAAAGAGCTTTTCGTACTCTTTAAGGACTCGGTCCACGCGTTTTGCCCATTCTTTATATGACAAGTCTTTGCGCTCTTTGACAGCCGAGGAGGCGCGTCGTTCAGCTTCCTTACCATCAATGTTTAAATGACCTAACTCACTATTGGGATACAGTTGCCCGTTAATGAGCAAGGCGGAGCCGATTCCTGTACCAAAAGTCAGGAAAATGACCGAGCCTTTCCGCGCAATAGGGTTCCCGTAGGCCACCTCTGCTATTCCGGCAGCATCCGCGTCATTGAGGACAGCGATATCGCGGGTTGGCCCAATATGGCGGTGGAAGAGCTCCGACACGTCGGTATCAATCCACGATTTGTCGATATTTGCCGCGCTACGAGCTTGCTGTTGTTTCACAATTGCGGGAATGGTGATCCCAACAGGGCCCGTCCATTCTGCCTGCTCAACGATCTGACGGCATGTGTCAGCGACAGCGTCGGGAGTCGACGGCTTTGGTGTAAGAATCTTGATTCGCTCTCCGACGAAAGTCCCGTTATCGAGATCAACAATTGCGCCTTTTACTCCGCTTCCGCCGACATCTATACCAAAGCCGTAATTATTCATAACTCCGATAGTAGCGGATTTCATGACGGCAACTCCGGATGAATTCGACGATCGAGCCGTTATCGGAGGAATTCTCCCGAGGAAATGGCGGCGTACGTCGTGCCGTCGTCAGTGGGAGTCGGGGATGCTGGGCTGCAGCAAGGGGCGAAAATGGTTACCGTGGTTCGTATGACTTCTTCAGAAAACTACGCCGAAAGCACCAATGATCCTTCGGATGCCAACCCACAATTAGTGGATCCGAACACGTCGAACCCATCCACGTTGACCGATGAAGCGAGCTCAGAGCTTAATGTGGCCCTGTCAGTAGCCATTGCTGCAGGACGACATGTGCGTGATCAGCGGGCAAAGATCGCTGACCTCTCCGCTTCGGTAGCTACGAAGTCATCCGATAACGATCCGGTGACAGAAGTAGATACATCGACCGAACAATTAGTCCGGAGGTTATTGTCGACGGTCCGGCCCAACGACACCGTGTTTGGCGAGGAATCGGGCGGAGAACTGCCTGAAGAAGGAACTGTATGGGTTGTCGACCCGATCGACGGCACCGTCAATTTCCTGTACGGGATACCTTTTTACTCGGTGAGCTTAGCTGCGCAGGTGAATGGCAAAACCGTTGCCGGGGTTGTTGTCGATGTCGCGCATGATCTGACTTACTTCGCCTCACGTGAGGGCGGTGCATACGTGCGGAAGGGGGCCTTGGAGCACGAGACCACCGAGCCCCGCGTCGTCGCGTCTGATAAGCAGCTATCGGTATCGCGGAAACACGATTTGTCGCACGCTCTCGTATCTACGGGCTTTGGTTATACAGCTTCCCGACGGCATGTGCAGGGGACTGTGGTGAGCGCGATGCTTGAGACTGTCCGTGATATCAGGCGGCTTGGCTCGGCAGCCTTGGACCTATGTCATGTTGCCGAGGGCAGTGCCGATGCACACTACGAGCACGGGTTGAACCTCTGGGATTATGCGGCTGGCGCTCTGATTTCTCGTGAGGCCGGTGCACGCATTTCTGTGCCGCAGCGCATGAGCCTGGGGAGTGAGGGGGAGCTGCTGATGGCAGCGCATCCTGAGCTTTTTGATGAGCTTAAAGAAGGCTTGGCCCGAGCAGGCGGACTCGACCCAATACCGTCTGAGTAGTACACGAAAGTGAGCCCCGGGGGCGGGGGAGTATAAGACGTCAACATTCCCCCCTCTCATTTCTTTAAATTCCAGTTGGCGCATACCCTCTGAACAGCTGTTTTGTGAATTGGGCCGGATGTAGCAGATCCGTGAAATATGGCGTGGCCGCGTAGGACGTGACAATGCTAAGAAATTGGTCTAAAGTGCGCGTCCGACCGGCAGTTTCATCATTTCGGAGGTCGCTTGATATGCCCAAGGACTATGACGCCCCTCGTGGGGACAGGCAAGATTTCGACACAGACTCGCTTGAAGGACTTCAAGCAGCTGAGAATAAAAAAGGACCAGTGGACGATACCGACGATGGCGACATCGTCGAGCCTATCGATCTTCCTGATTTCGACTATTCCAATGAAGAGATTTCGGTCGATGTCGTACCGAAGAAGTCAGACGAATTCACCTGTGGCGTGTGCTACCTAGTTCAGCACAGGAATCGGTTGGCCTACACCGAAAATGACGGCACGATGGTGTGCCGCGATTGCGCTTAGTCGCTGACCTTTCACAGACCCGTCAGCGGTAGCACTTTGGTTACCGCCGTGCTTTGTAGCCGCGGTGCGCTGAGCTGATGGTTCAGCATGCCCACACGCTCGTGTAAATAACGGTCATTCCTGAACGTGACCCGTCGTTCAAGCCCGGCTACCGCTTAGTAGATGGGACGATCCAGTGCTTCGAGAAGTGCGTCGGGGTCTTTAGTGCTGACGAGCCAATATGGCGTCGGATCGTGCGGATCATTCAGCACCAACATCACCATCTCGGGCACCCAGGCATGGGAAACGACATACGCCTCCGGGTCTAATTGCCTTCCCATAGCGGCGCTTTTTGCTGTGGCAGGAACGGCAAGTGTTCGTTCGATTACCGACGCCGGAAGTTTCGCTGGTCCCACGTAGAGCCAGCGTTCCCCGTGAGGCGTTTCCTCAACCCGTATGACGTTCCCCGATAGGGAAATGAGGGACCATAACGCCGCCGCCCCGAAGACGATCGCTCCGATGAGTGTCCAATACCAGGGGCGATTGAGCCCTAATTCGTAGGACAGCAGCACAACAAGGCCTAGAACAGCAACCCACCAGTAAAACGGGATCCACTGGCGCTCTCGGTACAGAACGTCGCCACTGCGGGTTGATTTCTGTGAGGGAGTATCACGCTGTTCATTCACAGCTCCCTAGTCTAGCGTGCCTATATTTTCGCTCGCGGTTTCGTCGTCCCCTGTGTTTTTATCGTGAAGTCTTGATGTGTCTTTATGCGGATGAAGCACGGATGAACAAGGCAATGACCAGTAATAACGGGAGGCTGAGCCACCGTGCGGCTTCACCTAAGCTCGTAATCCACGTCAATGCGGCGAGTCAATGACCTGAGTCGGCGAAAAACGCTAATGGTTATGTTCGTCCGCCGCTCGGTTAGTCTAAAGACGTGACTAAGACACCCAGTATTCGCGTACAACGACTAGATACCGGCCTTGATCTCCCGCGACGCGCTCACCCCAGCGATGCGGGAATTGATTTGATGTCGACCGATGACGTCGTACTCCAGCCAGGTGAGCGGAAGCTGGTCGGAACAGGCATAGCAATTGGTTTACCGGTGGGAACGGTGGGGCTGATCCATCCGAGGTCCGGGTTAGCGCTAAAAAAGGGGCTCTCAATCGTCAATACGCCGGGCACCATCGATGCCGATTATCGTGGCGAGATCAAGGTGTGTTTGATCAACCTTGATCAGCATGAAGCGGTCACCATTTCGCGAGGGGACCGGATTGCTCAGCTTGTCGTTCAGGAAGTTGTGCTGAGCGACGTCGTCGAGGTTGACCATCTTGATGAGACAGAACGAGGCCAGGGCGGCTATGGCTCTACGGGCGTTGGAGCTACAGATGGCGTAGATCATGTTCTACGATCGCAGCAGTAGAGGCCTTATGTTCAAGGCAGAAAAAATGAGTAATTAATACGAGCAGTTCAGAGCAATGCTCAGAAAAATAAGGCGATCACGCTCGTGTCAATGCAGCCATGACATGAATTCTTGGTAAGGAGTTTGCCTATGTGGCCCTTTGGGAAGAAAAATAAGCAACCCGACGAAACTAATGAATCGGATTTTCACACTAATTCACGCGATGAGCGCAATGAATTTAGTGATGAAGGACCTGATACCACCAGCAATAACGGCCTATCCGGGGTAGCGTCCTCAGCTTCGACGTTCGATGCAATGGAGGGCGAATCGGGTCCGTTCGATTCTCGACGCGAAGATCTCGACCGTTTTGACTTCAGCGACTTCGCCAAGGGGGACATTGACCTGGGGTCGCTTCTTGTCCCGATCCCTCATGAGGCTGAGATCCAGGTGGAGGTCAGCCAGGAGGGGCCACGCGCTGTTCACGTTGCCAGCCCATATGGCCGCGTGACACCAGTTGCTTTCGCTGCTCCTCGCTCCGGTGGCCTGTGGGAAGAGCAGCTGAACGAGGTTGAACAGCAGATTACTAACGATGGGCTCGAATCCCATCATGAGTCTGGCCCGTGGGGAATAGAGATTACCGGTGTTGGGCCCCATGGAATGATGCACATGATCGGTGTCAACGGGCCCGGGTGGATGCTACGGCTGACAGCGGTAGGGCCAGAGGAGTCTCACGATCAGTTGGTCGCCCTCACGCGTGGGATCGCCGCTCGTACCATTGTGAAACGAGGCGACAGCCCAATGCCGGCTGGTGAAACGCTTCCTGTCGCCTTGCCCCAAGACATGGCTCAAGAGCTTCAGAAGGCAATGGCTCAGCGTGCCGCGGAAGCCCAGCGCGCCGCCGAGGCTCAGCAAGCACAAGGGAATCCGCAGAGTGCAGCGTCGTCAGCAAGTATTGCCGACGATTCCGCGGGCTCCACAGGCGGAAACCAAGAATCATCTGACGCAGGGCAGGAAGGTCCTGATTCAGAGAGCGCTGGCCGTCGCCGTTCAACCGGCAGTCAGGCCTCTGCGCGAATGGAATCCGCGATGGATGAGCTCGACCGCGAAGAAGATGATGACAAGTACTGACCGACGCCAGATAAAACAACAAGATCAGTCGGCCTCGAGTGATAGCCCGACTCTCCTTGAACAACTTGGCGGAATTTCTGGTCTAGTGTCATCGACTGTGCCGATTCTTGTTCTCGTCCCGGTGAATTCGTGGTGGGGGCTCACTCCGGCTTTGATCTCCTCACTAGCGGTTTCACTTCTGATTTGCGTGTGGCGCCTTGTTCGGCACGAAAACATGCAGCCCGCTATCTCCGGCGTCATGGGTGTGCTTATCGCTGCGGCCATTGCGTGGTACGTCGGTTCCGCGAAAGGCTACTTCCTTTACGGGATCTGGTACTCGGCTGTTGTGGGGTTGGTGTTTTTTATCTCCTGCCTTGTGGGTTGGCCTGCTGTGGGAGTGATCTGGCGCGGGCTCAATGGTCGCGGTATGCGATGGCACAAGAATACGTCGGAACGCCGTTATTTCGTTCTTGCGACCATTGCGTGGGCCTGTGTTTTTGCGGCGCGGTTCTTCGTTCAGAATCATCTCTACGGATCGTCAACGACGAATATCCTGGCCGTCGCGAGGATTGCGATGGGATGGCCCCTGACTATTCTCGTCATGGTGGTGACCGTTTGGTCGGTACGCAGGGCAGATGCAGTCAAGGACGATGACGCGATTGATGAAATCGATGAAATGGCGTCCGATACAGACGAGTGAGGTAGGCGAGTGACGCACACTGAGAATCACCCACACGATGGTGTTCCATCACATGCCACGGTGGATATCACCGATTTTGCCTATGGTGGGCAGGGGATTGGTCGCGTCGACAATCACGTGGTTTTTGTCGACGGTGCTGTAGCTGGTGACCGTGATGTCGCCGTCGATATCGATGCCGAGCACAGTTCAGCATCTCTGTGGAGGGGTGAAGCCCGAACAATTGGTCACCGCTCGCCTCTACGGGGTGATGGAACGATATCGTGCCCAGCCGCCGAGAAAGGTGCTGGCTGCTGTGACTTTCTAGAGGTTGCGCCCGATAAGTCGGCTGAAGTGAAGGCCAGCATCACGGCAGATCAAATGCGTCGGATTGGGCACTTTGACGTTGAACCGACGTTTGAGACGTTGTCGCCGTATCGCGGGTGGCGTACGAGGATGCGACTAGCCGTCGACGATGAAGGCCGCGCTGGTCTCCGCGTCAAGTCTGGCCACCGTGTCGTGACGAATGCGGTGTGTTCCCAAGCCGCGCCTGGTTTGATGGACGGCCTGGATGCGATGCGTTTTACTCCGGGCGCTGAAGTGATACTCGCGCTCGATTCCAATGGCATCCGCCACATTGTGGAAGTCGATGGTGGTGCGTCGTCGAAACAACGTTCCGGTGCGGCGCGTCCGCGTACATCTCGGCGTGGACGACGGGGGCACAGCACGGTAATAGAGGGCGGAAATTACTGCGTTGAACGGATATCCCATAATGCCGCCTCAACTCCATCAGAACCAAGTAATAACCTGGTTGGGAACAGTGGCGCTGGGGAGGGAGCTGCCCATTCCGCGGAGGGTCGAACCTTCGTCCTTCCGCCAACCGCTTTTTGGCAAGCCCATAGTGGTGCTCCGACACGGTATCGCGAGCTTGTTCGTGAGCTCCTCCCCGAGGTTCATGGTGGGGCTGCATGGGATTTATACGGTGGGATCGGGCTGTTCGCCGATATTTTGGCCGAAAAAACGCGTGGTCCCGTTGATTCCGTGGAGATTGACAAAAATGCTCGCACGTGGGGCCGACGTAGCTTGAACACCCTAGCTGAGCCCTCATTCAGCCCGTCGTCGATCAGATTTCTGACCTCCAGAGTTGATCGCGCATGGTCGTCGCTCCGACGAAACAACAAGGGAGGAGTGGACCTCGTTGTTCTTGATCCTCCGCGAAAAGGTGCAGGCACGAAGGTGATTGGTCAGATAGCCGCGGCGCATCCCGAAGCCGTGGTTCATATTGCCTGCGATCCGGCGACGGGTGCTCGTGACTATGCGGCCTGGTTAGACCACGGTTATGAGATTTCCTCCATGAGGGTCATTGATGCGTTCCCCGGTACCCATCACATGGAGATCATCACTGCTTTTACCAAGCGGTCTTAGCTTCGCGAGTGCCATGTCCTGGGCGGTGGTGAAAGTGCTGGTGTGCGTGGAGAAATGAAGGCGCGGATTGTGCGTTCTCCGTGAATTGCGCGGTGGCCAGACACGTCGTGTTTAGCGATTGTGGTCTCCAAGAGCGTTGGCGCACACAGGGGATACAATCCGCCGTTGCCACCGTCGGACCCCATGTCGGGTGAAAAACATGTCGATATCCGTCGCATGGGCCTGTGGTTCCGACGAAAAATGCCACGCCATGAGCCTCACTATCTGCGGGGTAATGATCACCTCGTGGGAGATACCGGTTTGTTCAGACACCACATTGATGGCCTCTGAGCATAGGGAATACAGTTCTTCAGCTTTCTGCCCGCGGTCAGAATTGGGGAATCGCCGTCCTCCCGCATAATGGGTATCTGAGTGACGTCCCTGGTGTCGTGACGGGCCCCGGTCGTCGTCGGTTGCACAATGAGGGCGCGGGGTTGATGACGAGGATGCGGTGGTCTTGTCCTGCTCGCCTTGAATGATGCTCCACCATGAGCGCGCGTTTCGCATCGATCGGAAGTGCGCTGCGTCCATCATTTCTTGAAAAGTCCGAGGATTTTTTCGAGCAATCGCTATCAGATCAGAATTCGATAACACCCGATGAGGAGAGCGATCTACCGCCCGCGCCCGCCGGTCTCGTTCGCGTGACAAGGTAAAGGCAAGCTCACGTTGAGCAGGGGTAGACAGATTATTGAGGCCCTTCACCCGCAGTGAAGGTTCCACTGAGGGGGCATCAGCCAGGGTAGACGTGCGAATATATTCACACTCTTCGGCCCACCACGCGAAACGATCTAATTCCGAAAGCAAACCAGCCACAGTGGTGGAAAGCTCAAGGAGACATTCGACGTCCAGGGCCGCGTAATCGAGCCATTCGTCGGGAAGGGGCCGTCGGGACCAATTTTCATGCCCGTGCTCTTTAGCCAAACGGTAGCCGACTAAACCATCCACCATGTCGCCCAAGTTGACCTTCTTCAGCCCAGCTATGCACCCACCCAGTTCGGTGTCACAAAGACGATGAGGAGTAAGCCCCATATCAAGAAGGGCAGGTAAGTCGGTCCGTGCAGAATGGATAATCCACGTTAGCCGGTTGACGACGGGAGCTAGGGGGCCCATATCGGAGCGGCAGGCTTCAGCGTCGACGAGAAATAGTCCGCTACCGGCACGTTTCAGTTGGAGAAGAAAGGCGCGATCGCCATAGCGGTAAGCCGACGCTCGTTCAGTATCGACGGCGAGCGGGCCGTGGCCATTTGCCAACACACGGGCAGCATTCTTCAACTCGTCCACGGTGGAGATTAACGACGGGGTCCCGCCCGATGGCGTCGATAACGGCACAGAAGCAGATTGTGGCGATAAAGGAAAAGTAGGAGAGGGCTTGGGAGCTGGGGAGATGTACCAATCGCCTAGGGGAGCCTCGTCACCATCGTCGTGAATATCATTGTCTCCAGACAAGCCACAACGCAGCATCCTACTGTCCAAGCTGAGCGACTCCTTCAGGAGGAAGTCCCGCTACCGACGCGAGAACGTGAGCGAAAGCCTCGACGTGGGAAGCAAGATCAGTATCATCCGCCGTCCACGATGCACGCAGCTCAATCTGATACGCCTTACCCGGGCCCCCAATATTCCCATACCGGGCCGACGACGTGGAGGTCACCGTGCCTCCGAGTTGCGAATAATGCGCTCCCTCACTGGTTAGACCCTCAGAAAGCCACTGCCAGGCGACATCAGGCAACAACGGATCCGACGCGACCTCCGGGTCCATGTCTGCCTGGATATACGCGACAAGGCGAAGAGCCTGGGACCAGTTCCCGTCGCTCCGAGGATCGTGAAGGAGAATCAGCCGCCCAAAAGCATCGCCGTCCGTATCCCGCGGAATAGTGCGTGACTGCTCATGATCCACTTCTAACCCGACGGCGTAGCTATATGGAGCTAAACGCTGGGGTGGGCGAATTGACCCCATGGATATTTCCTGACGCAATGAGGCCGCATGGATGGAAGCCACCGCGTCATGGAAAACCTGGGGTTCGTCGGTGGATCCATCATGATTCATGGATGCTGAGGTCTCCTTACGGGGAGTAGCAGCGTTTAACCGGTGGGAAGCAGAATTGTCGTCGTGCGATGGCTGATCAATGCTCACACTTGGGCACGGTACAGTTTTCTGCCGTGTTTGCTCAGGAGGCGCGCCGGGGGTTCGATGTCAAAGTCCCAGCTAGCGATGAGTCCCGTAGGGCTCTTCATGTTGCATACCGGTGTTGTATATCGTCTCGGTCCAGCGTGGTGACAAGTCCATGTGGGCTGAAACGTACGGGAGGCTTGTGTTTGGAAAGCTGATGTGAGCCAGTGATGGGGTTACTGCGTCGCTAAAAATACTTAACGACGGGGGGACTGCGAAATCGCCTGTGCCAGTGGAATCTTAGCGACGCTGGGGTACACCCGGTAGGGGCGATTGTCGCGAGTGTTCGATTCAGATCGAGACCTGGCACTATAAACCATATGCATGGAATGAGTACGAATTCCGGCGACTCTCCAGATATAGCTTCGTCGCGCCGCACATTGTCGCAGTCATCGCTACTCGACGCCGCGTATGGAGCCACTCCGCACCATCGGCCTGTTTGGTTTATGCGGCAGGCTGGGCGCTCACTTCCGGAATACCGGAAGCTCCGGGAGAACATCGGGATGCTGGAAGCATGCTTTACCCCTGATGCTGCCGCTGAGATCACTCTGCAACCCGTACGCAGGCATAATGTCGACGCTGCGATCTTTTTCTCAGACATTGTTGTGCCGCTGAAGGCTGCGGGAATCGGGGTGGAGATTGTTGCCGGCCGTGGTCCCATCGTTGATCATCCCATTCGTTCGCGGGCTGATATTGACTCGCTTCCCGAGTTGGATCCGGATTCTATTTCGTCTATCGGTGAGGCGGTCCGAGAAATCATCGGGGAGCTGCGTGATGACCAGGCTTTGATCGGATTCGCCGGTGCTCCTTTCACCATTGCGTCCTATTTGATTGAGGGGGGACCGTCGAAAACCCACCAACACACGAAAGCCATGATGCATGCTGATCCTGACTCATGGCACGCCCTCATGCGTGTGTTGACGGACTACATCAAGGTTTTCCTCGGAGTGCAGATCGACGGGGGAATCGATGCCATGCAGCTATTCGATTCCTGGGCAGGCTACCTGCACGCGAGGGATTATAACGATCTCGTTGCCCCGTATTCGGCTGAAATCTTTAGATTCGTTTCCGAGAGGTCATCACGTGGTGGCCGTCGGCCCATTCCTCGAATTCATTTCGGCGTGACGACGGGTGAGCTCCTCGGTTCCATGGCGCAAACAGGCCCCGATGTCATGGGTGTTGACTGGCGGGTCGACATGGCTACCGCGGCGCAGCGCATTAACGTAGCTTTAGCGGACAAGAACGGGGAAGCAGGTTCTGGTGCGATAACGCTTCAGGGCAATATTGACCCAGCCTTACTTTTTGCAGGTAAAGAAGCCGTTGATAAGGAAATCAATCACCTTTTGACCACGACGGATCAGCTTATCTCCGAAGGAAAGATTTCAGGTCATATTGTGAACTTGGGGCATGGTGTTCTCGCAGACACTGACCCGGACGTTATTTCTCACATCGTAGAAAAGGTGCATTCGTGGTAAAGACGCGTGTTGCGGTTATTGGTGGAGGACTGTCGGGACTTGTCGCGGCTTATGAAATCAGTCGTCGCGACCCCGATACCGACGTCGTTGTTTTTGAAGCCTCCGACACGGTCGGTGGGAAACTGAAGACCGTTGATCTCGCTACCGGCAGTGTTGATGTGGGGGCAGAGGCGTACCTCGCCTTCCGTGCCGACGCCACCCGGTTCTTTACTTCCTTGGGGTTGAAAGACCGGCTGCGCTATCCATCCGACCTCAAATCCGGCTTATGGATTGGCGACGGTACCTTGCATTCCGTTCCGTCACGAACGGTGATGGGAATTCCCGCCGATAGTTCCTCTGTGAAGGACCTCGTTGATTCCGAGACCTGCGCACGGATTGATGCTGAGGGGGAGGCATACTCGATACCGTGGGTGGAAGGGGAAGATGCCTTACTCGGTGCGTTGGTTGCCGAGCGAATGGGGCAGCAGGTCGTGGACCACGTAGTCTCCCCGTTGCTGGGTGGGGTCTATTCGTCCCGCGCTGAGGACCTCGGTCTACGAGCGACGATTCCGGAATTAGCTGCGGCAATGGATGACCTTGCCAACCATGGCGAACCTGTGACATTAACGCGAGCGGCTGCTGCTGTCCTACAGCAAAGAGATGAAGCACGTGAAGCACGAGTAGCCGGGGGCGCGGCAGATGAGGAGTCGCCGAGTGCGTCGGCGAAGAAGCCTCCGGTGTTCGCGTCTTTCGTCGGGGGCTATCGTGATCTGATCGATGCGCTGGTTGAGCAGTCGTCGGCAACCATTCGTGTGAATGCACCTGTCGCTGCGGTATTGCCGGCAGAGGAATCAAGTGCCCATCGTTTCCGCGTCGTGAGTGGTTCGTCGTCGACAGAGACTGAAGATTTCGACGCCGTTGTCGTCGCCACTCCAGCGGATGTCGCGGGCCAGCAGCTCACTGAGGTTGCCCCTGTGGCAGCAGACATTCTCGGTTCGATGGATCTAGCGTCGAGCGTTGTACTTGGTCTACGTCTGCCGAATGACGAGGCTATCCCAGAGACCACGGGTATTCTCGTGTCACCTGATGCGGGGCTTCACGCTAAAGCCTTTACTTTCTCTTCGCGTAAGTGGCCCCACGTCGATGATCACGTTGGTGCTTTCATTAGGACTTCGTTCGGCCATTGGGGCGACGATTCACTCGTCAGAGAAGACGAAGACACACTGGTGAAATACGCTATTGACGACCTCGAAACCATTACAGGCCAACGCCTGCACCCCGAAGAGACGGTGCTTCAAAAGTGGTGGGGTGGTTTGCCTCGATACGGCATGGGTCACGATGAACTCATCAATGTGGCGCTTAAGGATATCAGTCAGGTCGAGGGGCTAGAAGCTGCAGGTGCTATCTGGCATGGCGTCGGCGTTCCAGCGTGTATCGCGCAAGCGCGTGAGGCGGCGAAGAAGGTGATGGATACGGTTATGTGACAGTGATCAGAAGGCTCCTGCCTTCGCGGGGAGTCAAGAACAAAGTTCCACATATGTCGTGTGCATCGAGCTTCGTCGTCACATCACGAAGCTCCGGTAGTTTACGAAAGAAAAGAAGAGGTTGACCATGACTGAAAACCAGGACGACGTTCGTCAAGAAAATAGTGATAGCTCTGCTGGCCCCGAGCACAAGCATCGTCTGAATTATAAGAAACTGAATGCGACTGTTCGGTACGCGATGTGGTCGGTCTTCAAGGTTGCCCCCGGTAAATTGGGTGAGGACCGGGACACAGTGGCCCAGGAAATGCGTGACTTTATTGCTTCTTATGAGCACGAAGATCTCACCATACGAGGGATCTACAACGTTTCCGGTATTCGTGCGGAAGCTGACATCATGATTTGGTGGCACGCTGAAAAGATGGAAGATCTGCAGGACGCTTACAATCGTTTCCTGCGTACGACGACCTTGGGACGTGCATGTACGGGCGTGTGGTCACAGGCAGCGCTCCACCGTCCATCCGAGTTCAACAAGTCCCATGTGCCGTCCTTCATCGCGGAAGAAGAACCGAAGCGGTGGATTGCTGTTTACCCGTTCGTCCGCTCGTATGACTGGTACGTGATGGATCCTGCGGATCGTCGTCGGATCCTGGCTGACCACGGAAAGATGGGGCGTGATTACCCCGACGTCCGTGCGAACACCGTTCCGGCTTTCGCTTTGGGCGACTACGAATGGATTCTGGCCTTCGAAGGTCCGAAGTTGGACCGCATCGTGGATCTCATGCACCACATGCGCTACACAGAGGCACGGCTCCACGTCCGTGAAGAGATTCCGTTCTTCACCGGACGACGAGTTGACGATATCGCCGAGATCACCGATCTCTTGCCATAGTCGTTTCGTCAACAAGCTGTCGTTACGAAGACATGGGGCGTGCCGCTAGGGGGAGCGGTACGTCCTCGCTTAATTTTTGACTGCTAATCCTTGGTTGCCGGTTCTAGCGTGAGACTGATGCTGTTAATGCAATAGCGTAAATCCGTAGGAGTGTCATAGCCTTCGCCTTCGAAGACGTGGCCCAGGTGGCTATGGCACTTCGCGCATTTCACCTCAACTCGGTGCATCCCGTGGCTATTATCAGCGACTTCAATGATCCGGTCTCCGGCGAGTGGGGAGAAGAACGATGGCCACCCGCAGTGGCTATGGAACTTCTCGCGGGACCGGAAGAGCTCAGAACCGCAGGCTCGGCACCGGTAGACCCCTTCAGTCTCGGTATCGGTGTATTCACCCGTGAAAGGAGCTTCGGTTCCCGCTTCCCTGAGGACCCGGTATTCGGCGTTGGTCAGCCGAGCCCGCCATTCATCATCGGTAAGGCGACGAAAGTCCTCGTGTTGTTCGTCTTTGTCAGTCATTCTTTCCTCTCGGCTTCGTGAAAGATTGTTAACAGAGGTTACTGTTTTAACTCATTTCAACATCGCATTATGGTTCGTTATTTCACGGGGCCGTATAAAAAGCTTTAGTTCGCCATCTCCGAAAAGGGGCTAATTGCACCACCATCCGCGTGGTCTAGGTGTGCTCGTTGCATAGACCGTACCTAAGGAACACAGCTCCATCCTGCTCATACCCTATTGCGAGGAGTTCACCATCTGTCGGTGTGCCAGTGACCGTCTTGGCCTCCTCGTCTGTTCCGTCGGAGGTTCCGTAGGCAATTCGCGGTGCATTGCCGGCCTGTACACCGGGATGAATTGTCAAGATCACTTCATCGATGGCGCGTGATGCTATGAGTGATCCCAGAAAGCGAGGCCCGCCTTCACAATCGACGACGCTGTAGCGGTCGCTTAACCATTGACGGATATGTGTGCCATCGAGTTTGTCGAGGACGTCGACGTTTATGCCGTGGTTCCGCAGCATTGTCCGGTTCTTGCTAAAAGTCGATGTTTCTGACGCACTTCGATCGGTGAGGATGATAACTGAGCCCCCGTGCTGGATTTCCTCGGACGAATGGTTGTCAGAATCTTTGTCTCCGTCTCCCGATTCCGGGTGATCGTCATTGGTGCCGTCAGTGGTGGTGAGGGGGGATGAAAGGATGTCTGAGAGCTTTTTGTCATCCAACTGATGGGTAGTGAGAACCAAGTCTGCGGTTGGTGGTAGTCCATGGTGCGATCGGGTCTGGATTTCATTCGCGCTCAACTCGATGGGGCCATAGCCTTCAGCGAGGGCCGTGGACAGACCAGCTATGACGGCCTCGGTTTGCCGGCGATGCAGAGCGAACATGGCGGAATCGATCGGGCCGCCGAGCTCTCCTGATGTGCCACTTGATGCTACGGAAGCGCCATCGATGGTCGATACCATGATTGCTCGAATGTTCAGTGTCTGTGGCACAGGGTAGGGGAGGAAGCGCTCTAATGCGCTGTCAATATCGGGATCGTTGTCGGGCGGAAAAACCGTAACTGTGGGTGATGGTGCCATGGCTCCACAGTAGGCGGGAATGCGCCCGCCATGAATTCTGTGGAAAGTCCCCGTTGAAATGAATATGTTGAGCTTGAGGTGGAAACGGGAATCGAACCCGTGTACACGGTTTTGCAGACCGTTGCCTCACCACTCGGCCATTCCACCATACGACGATGATGAGGAAAGGATTTCACTCACGCATCATGATGCACGATAGCACAAAAGGGCAGTGATCTGCCCTTTTACACCTTGGTGCATGGAGCGGATGACGGGACTCGAACCCGCGACCCTAACCTTGGCAAGGTTATGCGCTACCAACTGCGCTACATCCGCGAGACTCATCGTCCAGCAAAAGTATGAAAGAAACTTTCTCAATCTGCTGCGATAAGTGGTGCGCGATACTGGGATCGAACCAGTGACCTCTTCCGTGTCAGGGAAGCGCTCTCCCGCTGAGCTAATCGCGCATGTAGTCGACCAGACCATGAAACTTCGAGAGATCCATCGTCGAAAAGTCAACCTAGATAACTGAAATGTCTATTTCAGTTGAGCGGATGACGGGACTCGAACCCGCGACCCTAACCTTGGCAAGGTTATGCGCTACCAACTGCGCTACATCCGCATGACGTGTTGTGTTGGGCTCGGAACCCCGTAACACGCGAAAGAAAGACTAGCCGTAGCGATAGTTAATGCACAAATCCCCAGGAAAACAGGCTTTAGCATGATCATTTCGGGGGGTTGCTGACGGAAAACTACGCGGACCGACCGTATCGAGCCTATGCGCCTCTACAGAGCCTCACCGCGTTTGGTACATAGGATTGTGGGAGCACGTCAACGTCATTTTTGTTCGTGACTTCCTATCGTGCTAAATTTTTGGCTTGTCGGTCTCATGGCTCAGTGGAAGAGCGTTCCGTTCACACCGGAAAGGTCGCTGGTTCGATCCCAGCTGAGACCACAGACAGCCCGGGCACCACGTGGTGTTCGGGTTTTCGCATATCCGGGTCCTGCCGCTGGTGGCCGGCGCAAACGTAGTGGGGGTGAAGTGCCGTGGATAGTGGGGAACTTCCTGACGTGTTTCGACGACTAGTGTCTACGCGGTTCGCGAGTGGGCACCGGGCAGCTTGGAAGCGTTATATATCGCCACATCCGTGGTGGCTTCGTACCTGAGCGCCAGGTGGCAGCGTGGCGTGTAGAGGTTAAGAGATTTTGTGTGCCACGATGGAGAGAAGTAGTTGGTTTTACGCAGCTCTGGGAGGGCTGAGATGAGCGACAGTCGAACTGTACGGTTCCGAAGTGCGGGTGGCCTTATCGTATCCCTCATTCTTATCCTGGTGGGGGCGGTTGCTTTTTCACCGCAGGCCTGGGCTCATGACAGCGTGGTGTCGTCGTCGCCCGAGGATGGTTCGACAGTATCGGAGTTTCCTCACGACATTCAGCTGACGATGTCAGGCAACCCGAGAGATAATTTCAACACCATAGCGGTGTCGAACAAATCGTCGGGAAAAGTCATTGCCAAAGGAACACCCACTATCTCGGGGAATGTTATTTCATTCACAGTTCCTGAGGATGTCGATGCCTCGCCGGGTACATACGTCGTGGGGTTCCAGATCACCAGTTCTGATGGGCATTCGACACGTGGGTCAATTTCCTTCACATATCCTGGGGATTACGACAAGGGAGAATCTGCAGCGCAGTCCGCGTCGACGGGGGAGTCGGAGGGGAATACGAATGAATCCGGTGGTTCTTCTGTCCCCTCCGCGAATGCTAACGACGGAACCTCCCAAGACACAGACTCATCATCCTCGACGTCGTCGTCGCCATTTGGATCGAAAGCCCTGTGGCTATCTATCGCCGTTATCATCGTCATTATCGGTGCTCTCGTGGTTGCGTTACGACGTCTTCGTGACTCAAGCTCTGACGATCGAGACTCACGATAAAACACCAAACAGTAGATTCTTGGAGGCGACTTCGAGGATCTAAATATCGCATTGTGGGGCGTTAGTGTTCCACAGGAGGAAGTGAGGAGTTACAGAAAATGAGTACATCACGGTCAACATCTCGGCTGGCTGTTCGGGTCGCCGGAGCTTCAGTTCTGGCCCTGTCACTAGGGCTCGCTGCGTGTTCTGTCGACGAAGATTCGGATAAAGACGGCTCACAATCGGCGACAACGACAACAACGTCGTCGTCCGCGAGCAGCACAGAAAAAGCTTCCGGCAATGTTTCACTGGATCAGGGCTATGTGAAGTCGAAGACCCCGGATAAAGCGATGACCGCGATTTTCGGAACTCTGGAGAACAACACCGATAAAGAGAAAGTCCTCGAGTCGGTGTCGTCGTCCGATGTCAAAGGTAATTTCGAACTGCACACCGTTGTCGACGGAAAAATGGTCGAGCAAAAAGAAGGGTTTAAGATCCCCGCAAATGGGACTTTGGAGATGAAACCCGGCGGAGAACACATCATGATTATGGACAATCATGATGAATTAGCTGCCGGGGACAAAGTTAATGTGCAGTTGAAGTTCAAAGACGGTTCCACGGAGAAAGTGTCTATTCCTGTCCGTGAACAGCCCTCGGGCGAAGAAAACTACGGCGGCGACGACAGCTCTGACATGTCAGGGATGCCAGATATGCCAGGTATGAGCGATTCAGCTCAGCCGGGTGGCCAAGCAGACCACTCCATGCACGGGCATTCCCACTAGATCAGCTACATCAGCCGGTTGATGTCACGATATTCGAGGCATCATCTGGTTACTGATTTCTGCTGATGCCGACGTTTGAGCGCTGGCCTTATCCGCCCCTGCGGTTACGGTCGGCGCCCCACGCTGTGTGGTGTCGTCCAGCGATCAGGGAAAACTCTACGTCAGCAGAAGTTTTTTACCCCACACAACATCATTTCGAGACAACATCATTTCGACGAAGAAGATGAACTCTTTGCCTCATAATTCCGCGGATGACGCAAACGCTCGTGTACAACGCGCTAACGACGATGAGCCCTCGAGCGATGGTGAACGAAGCAATACACCGGACGATCGAAACGCCCGAGGTGCAGACAGCGCCCGACGCAACGTTTTTCGCCATGTGCTACGACGCCGTTCTTTCCTCACCGGTGGTCTAGGGGCCGGAGTTGCGCTGGGGGCATCAGGATTAGCTGCTTGCGGCCACGAAGACGATAACGCCACGACGACGTCGTCGGAAGCTTTAGATCAGCGGGAGAAAAATGCTGCGGACGCGGTCAGCAACGCAGCAGGTCTCACGGGAATTGCTGATCAGACTGTCCCATTTGATGGACCGCATCAGGCGGGTATCGATACTCCGTCGCAAGCGTATGTCAATGTCATCGGGATTAATTGTATCGAGGGCATCGATAAGAAGGCCATGCAGCGCCTCATGGAGGTATGGACGTCTACGTCCCGAAAGCTGACACAAGGGCAACCGCCGCTGGCCGAACTTGAACCGGAGATGGTCTCTCGGCCCGCCAACCTCACTGTCACTATTGGGTTCGGCCGTCCTCTGCTCGATAAGCTACAGATGCAGGACAAGATCCCGTCGTGGCTTCATGACATTCCTGCTTTTGATCGGGACCGTCTAGACGATGCATGGGGACAAACGGATTTAGCATTGCAGATCTGTTCAGATGACCCCACCACATTGGCTCATGCACGGCGGTTCATTCTTCGAGCGGGGCAGCGGTATACCGAGCCTGTGTGGGAGCAACAGGGATTTCTTTATGCGGCGGGCGCCCAAGCGAAAGGTTCCACTCCGCGTAACTTGTTCGGTGTTCTCGACGGCACGGTTAACCCGCGTTCGGACAAGGAACTTTCCGATATCGTGTGGATTAATGATGGGCCTGCCTGGTTACGGGGAGGAACGGCGATGGTCATCCGCCGTATTTCCCTCAATCTCTATAGCTGGGACATTTTGGACCGCTCATCACGAGAAGTAGTCTTCGGGCGAAAACTGAAATCCGGGGCGCCTCTGACAGGGGAGAAAGAGTTCGACGACCCAGACTTCGACAAGGTCGATAGCACAGGTCTTCCGGTCATTGACCCGGAATCGCATATGGCGCGAGCCCACTATGAGGGGAACAATACTCATGAGCAGATATTGCGTCGTGCCTTCAATTACAGCCTTCCGGTGTCTGGGCCGCACTCGCCGATTTCTGACGCTGGATTGATTTTTACCTGCTTCCAGCAGAATCCAGACACTCAATTCACACCGATTCAAAAACGGTTAGATCAGTCAGATCGTCTCAATGAGTGGATAACCCACATCGGTTCTGCTGTCTACGCGATTCCTCACGGCACCGCAGGTGAAGACAATTATTGGGCGGATGATCTCTTGGTGTAGCCCCTTTTATTTGTGACGACGAACGGTCGCCACAAGGGCTGTGTTCGCCAGGTTCCCCGACGGTGCTACGCGTGCTGTCCGGTCATGCGGTAGAGTTTTGATCCGTCCCCGGCTGTTACCAGGTATGTGATAGCCATGTCACCACTAAGGAGTGCAATCAGTGTCTGCACTGTCGTCATCGGAAAAAAGCGCCTCATCAGTATCGTTTCAGGTCCCTGCTGGTACACCAGCTGGGGCAGCGATGAAGCCACTGGGCCTTCCCACCAAGGGGCCCGAAGCAGTGGTTTGCGTGAAGACTAATGATGGAACCATTCGTGATCTATCATTTGCGCCTACTGAGGACACTGAGGTCACCACGGTCATCGCAGCGAGCGATGAAGGACGGGCTGTCATTCGACACAGTTGTACTCATGTGATGGCGCAGGCAGTTCAGGCGGAATTTCCAGGTACCAAACTTGGAATCGGCCCCGCTATAGCGGACGGTTTCTACTACGACTTTGGCACCGACCACGCCTTTACTCCCGACGATCTCAAACGCATCGAAAAGCGGATGAAGAAGATCATTAAATCGGGACAGCGATTCGAACGCGTTGTGTGGAAGTCCCTTGATGACGCCCGCGAAGCGTTGAAAGATGAGCCATACAAGTTAGAGCTCATCGACGATAAGTCAAAGGGCACCGTTCTCGATGAGGACGCGGATCTTGACACTGCTGGCGAGCTAACTGCTTATAACAACGTCAATCCTCGGACCGGCGAGGTCGAATGGTTTGATCTGTGTCGTGGTCCTCACGTGCCGACGACGAAATACATCGCCGCTTTCGCCCTTCAGCGGAGTTCTGCTGCGTACTGGCGTGGTGATCAAAACAACGACGGTATGCAGCGAATCTACGGGACGGCTTTCGAGTCGAAAGAAGCGCTGCAAGAGTATCAGCAGCGGATGGAAGAAGCAGAACGCCGCGACCACCGTCGTCTCGGCGCTGAACTGAATCTTTTCAGCTTCCCGGATGAAATCGGCTCAGGTTTCCCTGTCTTCCATCCTGACGGCGGTATCGTCCGCAATGAAATGGAGCAGCACTCGCGACGGCGCCACATCGAAGCTGGATATTCCTTCGTCTACACTCCGCATCTGACCAAGGGAGATTTGTTCCAAAAATCCGGCCACCTTGATTTTTACAAGGATGGCATGTTCCCTCCCATGAAGTTGGATGAGGAACGGGATGCCGAGGGGAACATCACGAAGCCGGCTCAGGATTACTACGCCAAGCCGATGAACTGCCCGATGCACAATCTGATTTTTGCATCCAAGGGGCGGTCGTACCGCGAATTGCCTCTGCGCTTGTTCGAATTCGGCACGGTGTATCGGTATGAAAAATCAGGCGTCATTCATGGCCTCACCCGAGCCCGTGGATTCACGCAGGACGATGCCCATATCTACTGCACCGAAGATCAGCTTGAAAATGAACTCAGCACGGTTCTTGATTTCATCATTTCGCTGCTGAAGGATTACGGGCTCGATGATTTCTATCTGGAGCTGTCGACGAAAGACCCGAACAAGTTCGTCGGTTCTGATGAAATCTGGGAGCGCTCGACGGAGATTCTCCGGCGTGTAGCAGATAAATCCGGCCTCGACCTTGTTCCGGATCCAGGCGGAGCTGCTTTCTACGGTCCGAAGATTTCGGTTCAGGCTCGTGACGCGATTGGGCGTACGTGGCAGATGTCGACCGTTCAGTTGGACTTCAACCTGCCTGAGCGTTTCGAATTGGAGTACACGGCACCCGACGGTTCTAAGCAGCGCCCCATTATGATCCACCGCGCCCTCTTTGGTTCGATCGAGCGCTTCTTTGGGGTTCTCCTGGAACACTATGCGGGAGCGTTCCCAGCATGGCTGGCTCCGCATCAGGTCGTCGGAATTCCGGTCGCCGATGAATTTTCGCCGTACTTGGGTGAGGTCGTGGATAAGCTGCGTGCTCGGGGTGTCCGTGCCGAGGTCGATATCTCGGATGATCGGATGCAGAAGAAGATTCGCAACCATACGACTCATAAAGCCCCGTTCATGCTTCTCGCTGGCGGCCGCGATGCGGAAGCAGGTGCAGTGAGTTTCCGGTTCCTCGATGGTTCCCAGGTGAACGGCGTTCCCGTCGAGAAGGCTGTTGATGTGATCTCAACCTGGGTTGAAGAGCATAACAACGAGCAGCCGACGAAGGAGTTGATTGAGGCTCGTGTCCGCGGATAACGATACTTTTGTTGACTCAGGAGCTGGTGACGCCGACCGATTGACCCGGCTGTGGGCACCTTACCGGATGTCGTATATTGCCGACGACAATCGGAACAGCAGTGACCCGTTCGAAGACATTCCGCAAGGTTCGGACGAAGAAGGGCTGATCATCGCGCGCGGTGAGACCGTGTACTGCTTGCTCAACCTGTTCCCCTATAACTCGGGGCACATGATGGTTGTCCCTTATCGACGGGTAAAGAACCTTGAGGACCTGAACCCTGATGAGACGGCCGAACTGATGGCTTTCACGAAAAAAGCCATCCGTTCGTTAAAAGCTGTTTCGCATCCCCATGCCGTTAATGTGGGAATGAACCTGGGTAAAGCATCGGGTGGCTCTATCGAGGAGCATCTTCATGTTCACATAGTTCCGCGATGGGCTGGCGATGCTAACTTCATGACCGTCATTGGTGGCGTGAAGGTCCTGCCACAGCTTCTCCGTGAGACACGGTCGTTGCTTGCGGAAGCCTGGGCATCATTGGACACTTCCGATGATCAACCGGCTGCTGAGCAGTCGGCTTCCGAGTCGGAATAAGGGAGAATAATGCTTGGCGTTCATGGCCGAAAACCGGCTGCAGTTGTCATCGAACCGATTGCCCGATCACTGGTTAAGGCGGGAATTTCCCCCAACACAGTGACCGTCGTCGGCACTCTCGGTGCATGTGTAGCAGCGTTAACCCTGATCCCTACCGGTCATCTCTTTGCCGCCGCAATAATTATCGGGCTTTTAACAGCTGTAGATATGGTCGACGGCACCATGGCCCGTATACGTGGCGGGGGAACGACGTTCGGAGCGACGCTGGATGCTAGCTGCGACAGGATTACCGACGGTGCTGTGTTCGCTGCTATCGTCTGGTGGGTTGTCTCCGCTCAGCAGGGAGAACGTCACCAAATGATCGCGGCGTTGATTGTGTTGGTCACCAGCCAGGTCATTTCTTATGTCAAAGCTCGGGCAGAGGCGGGCGGTCTCGACATCGTCGGGGGATTGGTGGAACGCCCTGAACGGCTGATCATCGGTTTGGTCGGCTTAGGCCTTGAAGGCTTGGGGGTGCCGCATGTGTTAAGTGTTGCGCTCTGGATTCTTGCAATAGGCTCCATTTTCACGGTGATCCAGCGCATGGTCATGGCCGGCAAATCTCCGCATGCGAATGATAAAATCTCCGCGCCCCATGGGGCCAAAGAATTCCCCACGAAGTAAGGACGACACGTGACACGACACTTCGGCTTATCCAAAGAGGATCTTATCGCGGAGTCGTACGTGTGGGCCTGGAAAGGAATCACCCGAATTCCCGCCCCCGTCGCGCGGAAATTATTCATGCTCGGTGCCGATATTGCTTCCCACAGGGGAAAACAACCGGCGAGGTTACGGTCTAACCTTGCCAAGGTGACCGGTCTCACGGATGACCGAGAGCTTGATGTGGTGGTGCGGAACGCGATGAGATCATATGCCCGATATTGGATGGAAGCTTTCCGCTTGCCGTCCATCATTCACTCATCGTCCCTGGACTCACTTGTGGATACAATTGAGTCGGGTATCCAGGGCGTGGACTTGTTTGATAAGTCATATCGCCAGGGGCGGGGAGTGATTCTCGCTCTGCCACACAGTGGGAATTGGGATATGGCTGGGCTGTGGCTTGCTCAGCGCTACGGGACGTTTTCTACTGTGGCAGAACGGCTCAAGCCGGAGAAACTGTTCGATGCATTCGTGAACTATCGCGAAGAACTCGGTTTTACCGTGTTCCCGCTCACCGGTGGTTCACAAAAGCCGATGGACGGGCTCCGTGAAACTTTAGAGTCAGGTGGAGTCGTGGCCTTGTTGGGCGAACGTGATCTTTCGCATCATGGTGTCAGCGTCGACTTTTTCGGTTCTAGAACAACCATGCCGGTGGGGGCGGTACGGCTTGCTCAAGAAACGGGGGCGGCCTTACACGGCGTTCACTGCTGGTTTACCCCGGAGGGCTGGGGTCATAGCGTCGGTGAACCACTGAATACCGATAAGCCAATACCCGAGGTTGTTCAAGACCTCGCAAAAGTTTTTGAGAAAAATATTTCGGAGCATCCTGAGGATTGGCATATGCTCCAACGCATCTGGAATGAAGACTGAGAGTGTGGAGGCCGAGTGCGAATCGGGATGGTGTGTCCGTATTCCATGGACGACCCTGGCGGTGTTCAAGTTCATGCAATTGAGCTGTCGGAACAGTTAATCCGGCGCGGTCACACCGTAAGCCTGCTGGCCCCAGCGTCGCTGAAGACGCATGTCCCGGATTTCGTCGTCCGGGCCGGACGTTCCATTCCCATCCCGTATAACGGATCGGTTGCCCGCCTGAGTTTCACAGCGTCGGCATTTCATGCTGTCCGTAGGTGGTTGAATAATCACGAGTTCGACCTCGTCCACATACATGAGCCGAACGCCCCAAGCGTGTCCATGATTGCGCTGAAAATGGCGAAGATTCCTGTGGTGGCGACGTATCATGCATCAGCTGATCGGTCTCGTGTGTTGGAAACGTTTATTCCGGTTCTCACGCCGATGCTTGAGCGTGTTCGTGCAGGGATCGCGGTCTCGGAGATGGCCCGCCGGTGGCAAGTGGAACAGCTGGGGGGAGATCCCATTCTCATCCCCAACGGCGTCGACACAAAGTTTTTTTCATCTGCGGATCCGCAATCAGGAGCCGACGATGCTATTTCTCGCCTCGATCCAGACCGCCCGCGAATTATCTTCTTGGGCCGCTTTGATGAACCACGTAAAGGGCTCGATGTGCTGATCGAAGCGATGCCACGGATTTCACGAGCAATTCCAGGTATCGAAGTCGTTGTCGTGGGGACTGGTGATGCCAAGGCTTTGTCGCGGCGCGTAGCCCATGTCCGGGACTCGATCACCATTCTTGGCCGGTTGTCTAATAGCGACAAGGCTCGAGCCTTTAAAGCATCGGACGTCTATGTGGCACCTCATCTCGGTGGGGAGAGTTTTGGGATCGTCCTCGTCGAAGCGATGGCTGCCGGCGCGGCGGTCGTCGCTAGTGATATTCCGGCATTTCGTGCTGTGTGCGATGATGGCGACGCTGGTTGGCTATTTCCTCCTGGGGATACGGATGCTTTGGTGGCGGCTGTCACCGAGTTGTTTTCGGACAAAGGCAAGCGGCAAGAACTCGCGCATAAGGGCTTTGAGCGGTCCCAACGGTTTGATTGGAGCCACGTTACGACAGAAGTCGAGAGGGTATATGAAACCGTGCTGGGTCCTCAGGGGGAAAGGAACTTTTCGTCGTGATACCGGTTTGGGTCGCCATCGTCATCGTTGGTCTGATGGCCGTTCTGTTAGCAGGTATGTGGGCATCGTTCATAGCCACCCGCTTGCATCGATTGAATATCCGGACGGATGAAGCAGCGTTAAGCCTGGATGCTGCCTTGGGCCGTCGGGCTGCGGTGGTGTCAGCATTGTGGCCAGAACTTGCGGACGAGGCCGAAGCAACGGAACGTATCGCTTTCGATACTTCGTGCACAACGGATCGAGCACTTGCGGAGAACAGATTTGCTATGCGTATTCACGATCTTGATGACGAATCTGTGACGGTCAATGGTGCGAGAACACTAGCCGACGCCCACACACGAGTAGAACTCGCAATGCGCTTTTATAATGATGCCGTCTCGGATACCCGGACGTTGCGGCTACGCCCGCTCGTGAGGTTTTTTCATCTCGGCGGCCATACGTCGCCACCAGAGTATTTTGAGGTTGCTGGTATTGAATCCGACATTCCGGCGTCGTAAATCACTATGTAGCCTCAAGAATTGGTTGGGGAGTTTTCCGGCTCCAGAGGCGAGTAAGTACACTGTAGGCTTCAGCGTATTCTAGACAGGCCAGTCCAGTTTTAAGGAGAAGAACGACAATATGAGCAATAATGCAAATCAAAACGGACGGCATGCTACGGACAATCCACGCGGGGCTGCCCATTCCTCCTCGAATGAGACAACCCACGGGACTGCACGAGTAAAGCGCGGCCTGGCGGAGATGTTAAAAGGCGGCGTCATTATGGACGTCGTCACCCCTGAGCAGGCCAAGATCGCTGAGGACGCCGGCGCGACAGCCGTGATGGCGTTGGAACGCGTCCCAGCTGATATTCGTGCTGAGGGCGGAGTGTCACGCATGTCGGACCCCGACATGATCGAAGGCATTATTAACGCTGTGTCTATCCCGGTTATGGCGAAGGCTCGCATTGGTCATTTCGTTGAGGCGCAGGTTTTGCAGTCGCTGGGCGTCGACTTTATTGACGAATCCGAGGTGCTGACGCCAGCCGATTATTCCAACCACATTGATAAATTCGACTTCACGGTGCCATTTGTCTGTGGAGCGACCAACCTCGGCGAAGCACTTCGACGGATCAATGAGGGCGCTGCCATGATTCGTTCCAAGGGCGAAGCGGGAACTGGCGACGTGTCCAACGCCGTGACCCACATGCGGACCATCCGCGCTTCTATTAATAAATTGAAGTCGATGGCGCCTGATGAGCTGTATGTCGCCGCGAAGGAGCTCCAAGCTCCGTATGAGTTGGTGCGTGAGGTAGCCGAGCGTGGATCTCTCCCGGTTGTGCTGTTCACAGCTGGCGGTATTGCTACTCCGGCCGATGCAGCGATGATGATGCAATTAGGTGCTGAGGGTGTGTTCGTCGGTTCGGGCATCTTTAAGTCTGGTGACCCGGAGCATCGTGCGCGCGCCATCGTTCAGGCGACGCAGAATTACGATGACCCCGAGACGATCGTCAATGTTTCGCGTGGCTTGGGTGAAGCGATGGTGGGCATCAATGTCGACGAGATCCCGAAGCCGCACCGTTTAGCAGAGCGTGGTTGGTAAAACGAGTGGATAGTAGTAACGAAGAGAGAACCCCACTTATCGGGATTCTCGCTGTACAGGGCGGTGTCATCGAACACCAGCGCACTTTAGAGCGCCTCGGGGTTCGGTCCCGTCTGGTACGCCGTCCTGCTCATCTCGACGGGATTGATGGGTTAATTCTTCCTGGGGGAGAGTCGACGACCATGTCGAAGCTCCTCGAGCTGGGGGGATTGCTCGAACCCCTGACGGCAAAGATTCACAATGGGACGCCGACGTTCGGCACGTGCGCCGGTATGATTTTGCTGGCTAGCGAGGTTAAGGGGACACGTCCCGATGCTCACTGCGTATCCGCGCTAGACATCACGGTCCGACGGAACGCATTTGGTCGCCAGGTCGACTCCTTTGAAACGGATCTCGATTTTAAAGGGATTAGTCAACCTGTTCACGCCGTTTTTATTCGTGCACCGTGGGTCGAATCAGTCGGTGACGACACCGAGGTTCTTGCTCGTGTACCTGCCGACGACGACAAGGGCGCTATTGTTGCAGTTCGCTCCGGTCACGGTAGGGGAAACGTACTTGCCACGTCGTTCCATCCCGAGGTGACCGATGACCACCGTGTCCACGACTATTTCGTGTCGATGGTCGAGGAATCGATGGCGTAACCCAACAAAAGGCTTATTGGTGGCAGTGCCATGGCAGGGGATGTCGGGACCGGGTATTAGACTGGTTGCGATTATCCCCTTCGTGGGGCTTGCATGTGTGTTAACAACTGAGGGAGTACAAAAATATGAGTGGGCACTCTAAATGGGCAACGACGAAGCACAAGAAAGCTGCGAACGATGCCAAGCGTGGTAAAGAATTTGCCAAGCTGATTAAGAACATTGAGGTAGCTGCTCGCACCGGCGGCGGTGACCCCTCAGCGAATCCGACGCTGGATGACATGATTAAAAAGGCCAAAAAGGCGTCGGTTCCCAATGACAATATCGAGCGAGCCCGCAAGCGCGGTTCTGGCGAGGAAGCCGGTGGCGCGGACTGGGAGACCGTTACGTATGAAGGCTATGGCAACGGCGGGGTAGCGATCCTCATCGAGTGCTTGACCGATAACCGCAACCGTGCTGCGACCGACGTTCGTACCGCGATGAATAAGAACGGCGGCAATATGGCGGACGCAGGTTCCGTCGCCTACATGTTCAACCGTAAAGGTGTCGTTCAGTTGCCGAAAGAAGGCAATACCGAGGATGACATCCTGATGGCCGTCCTGGATGCTGGCGCTGAAGAAGTTAATGACCTCGGCCAGAACTTCGAGGTCGTGTCCGCGGCCGGGGATCTCTCTGCCGTTCGCGACGCATTGAAGGAAGCCGGGCTGGAGTACGATTCTGCAGAGCCGGACTACCGAGCAGACGTTAAGGTTCAGCTTGACGCGTCTGGAGCTCGGAAGATCTTCCACCTGATAGATGCACTGGAAGATTCGGACGATGTCCAGAACGTCTACACCAATATGGATCTTTCCGACGAGGTTCTGGCTGAACTCGATAACTAAGTGAAAGCCCTCAGCGTGTGCCGAATAGGCGGTTGGCGATTGTGCAGATAGGAGTGGCGATCCAGTGCCCGTGAATACCACGTCTAAGGGTGGATCGCGCTCCTTAGAGGGGACCCGCGTCATGGGGGTTGACCCCGGTTTAACCCGGTGCGGAATATCCACGGTTCAAGCTGGGCGGGGGCGCTCCGTCCTACCTGTCGCAGTGGGAGTCATTCGAACAGACGCATCCGACGATCTTTCCACCCGTCTTCTCGACATTTCCGTGAAGATTGATGAGTGGATGGATGAGTATCATCCGGATATGCTGGCAATCGAACGTGTATTTGAACGTGGTGTAGTCTCTACTGTCATGCACACTGCCCATGCGGTGGGTGTGATTATTGTTTGTGCAGCGCGGAGAGATATTCCGGTTTATATGTACACGCCCAGTGAAGTGAAAAAAGCTGTGTCGGGGAACGGACGTGCAAATAAAAAGCAAGTCACCGCGATGGTTACGCGGGTGTTGGGCTTGGCTGAACCACCACGTCCCGCCGATGCGGCCGATGCTCTGGCGCTTGCTATTTGCCATTGCTGGCGTGCTCCCATGTTGGGGCTATCTGGCGGGCAGAATCCGGGCTGGAGCGCTTCACGGCATAAGTGACGTCATAGTTGCGGCCGATGTCGTGGTGTGACGATCGTGAGTAGAGAAAAGGGGTCCCTGTGATCGATTCATTGCATGGCGAGGTTCTTCATGTCGGTCTTAATTATGTCGTGATTGAATGTTCGGGCGTCGGTTATCGAGCAACTGCGTCGCCCTCATTGCTGGGGACGCTGCGCAAAGGGGAGGACGCTCGAATCCTTGTCACGATGAATGTTCGCGACGATGGGATTGACCTTTACGCTTTTGAATCCGACGAGGCCCGTCAGATGTTTGCGATGCTCCGTAAGGTTTCGGGGGTAGGACCGACATCCGCAATGGCGATTTGCTCTATTTTTAAGCCCGACGAATTCGCTCGAATAATTACCGACGAGGATGACGCTGAACTAAGAAATGTCAAGGGCATAGGTAAAAGAACAGCGGAGAGAATCATCGTCGACTTAAAGTCGAAGGTAGCTGTATTCGATTCTGGAGATTCGGCTAGCGAACCGCAATCGGGAGTGGGCGGAAATTCGGAGGCCGAGGTAGACAGTGGCGTTGTGGGTACGGTTACTCAAGCTCTTGTCGAACTAGGTTTTCCGGAAAAACAGGCCGAAAAGACTGCCACGTCCGCTGCGGCTGAGGGAGGATCTGTGTCGGAGATTCTGAAGCGCGCCTTGCGATCGATGTCATCCGAGAGGAACTAAAAGATGGGCAACATCGAAAAAACTGAGTTCCAACTACCCGATCACAAAGGTGGTTCCCAGAATCGGGGCGGGCCGGCGCCCACGATGGGAAAAGATGACGAATTTGCGTCCGGAATTCGTCCTGTTGATCCGACCGCGCAGAGCGACGATGCAGATGCCGAATTGTCGCTGCGCCCGCGTAGCTTGGATGAGTTCATTGGGCAGTCCAAGGTTCGCGAACAATTAGAGTTGGTCCTCTCTGGGGCCAAGGCCCGTCGAGTTGTTCCTGATCACATTCTCTTGGCCGGTCCGCCGGGGTTGGGCAAGACGACTATGGCGATGATTATTGCCCAGGAGATGGGTACGTCATTGCGGATGACCTCGGGCCCTGCGCTGGAAAAGACCGGTGATCTCGCCGCCATGTTGTCGAATCTGATGGAGGGGGATGTCCTCTTTATCGACGAAATTCACCGGATGGCGCGTCCGGCGGAAGAAATGCTGTACATGGCGATGGAGGATTTCCGCATCGACGTCATTGTCGGAAAAGGCCCGGGTGCAACGAGCATCCCCTTGGATTTACCCCCCTTCACCTTGGTAGGGGCGACCACCCGAGCGGGAATGTTGACGGGGCCGCTGCGTGACCGTTTCGGATTCACCGCTCAGATGGAGTTTTACTCGGCGGCTGACCTCACGAAAGTTGTGACGCGTGCGGCGCGTCTGCTCGATATCGATATCAAGGCCGACGCTGCCAAGGAAATTGCGTCGCGGAGTCGAGGCACGCCCCGTATTGCTAACCGCTTGCTGCGACGGGTGAGGGACTACGCCGACGTCCACTCTGGGGGCGTGATCACAGTAGAAGCAGCAAAAGCTGCGCTCTTAGTGTTCGACGTCGACGAGAAGGGCCTCGACCGTCTCGACCGTGCTGTTCTCGATGCGCTCGTCCGGGGACATGGGGGCGGACCTGTTGGCGTGTCGACGTTGGCTCTCGCCGTGGGGGAAGAGCCCACCACGGTCGAGGAGGTGTGCGAACCGTACTTGATTAGGGCTGGGATGATTGCTCGTACTCCGCGCGGCCGTGTCGCCACAGCCGAAGCGTGGAAACATCAGGGGCTGGAGCCACCAGAGGGGACAATTGGTGCCTTTTTCTAACGGGCCACTGGATCAATACAGCGTTATCCAGGAGTAAAGCTTTCCGGGATGCTCACCAGATAGTCCGCCAAGTTAAAAGAATTGACTCAATGTCCCTGCTCTATGCCAAGATGGTGCCATGAACGGTCTATGGATAATTATCCTCATCCTTTTCCTGGCGTTGCCCATCATGCAAATTGTTCGGCAGAACAAGAGCATGAAGCGCATCCAGGAGTTTCGCTCCCAACTGCAGCCTGGCATGGCTGTTGAGACGGCCGGAGGCTTGCATGGTCGCGTCGTTGCGGTACGAGGCGACGTGCTCGACTTGCAAATTGCGCCTGGGGTTGTCGTTGAGTGGGCCGTCAAAGGCATTTTGGGACCAGTTGCACAACAGGAATCGTCAACCACTCCTGAGCCAGCCGCTAGTGAGCCCCAGGGTCAGTCAACTGTGTCGCCCCAGGAGACGACGACAGACCACGGTTCAACCGTCGAGCCGAGCACTAGTGATGAGGCTGCTGTTGACTCCCATAGGCACTCGCCGGCCCAGAACAATGGCAGCACCGATGCCTCCACGGACTCGTCGACGACCGATAAGTAAAATCGCAATCGATAGTGCCCGGTCGTGACTGACAATCGCGCAGAGTAGATGCGCGAGTACAGTACATCGACAGCAGACATGACATAACCTTCGGCTTCATGCTGGTTCGAACGCTATACGCGAAACGCCGACCCCCGGGGTAAGACGATGCGGCGTGAAGCCTAGCGGTAGACTTTCTGAAGTTTGAATAGGCCGACATGAGCCTAATGTGACCTTCATACGACGGGAGACTCTTTTGGCAGCCCGGAAGAACAGAGCTCGCTCCACAAAATCCCGATGGCCGTATCGCGCCATCGGTATCTTCGTCATTTTCCTCGTAGCGGTGTACCTTCTGGTGTTCCTCACGGGAAATAAAAAGCCTGAACCTAAGTTAGGCATTGACCTTCAGGGCGGAACCCGAGTGACTTTGGTGCCTCAAGGTTCTCAGCCGTCCAATGATCAGCTTGAGCAGGCCCGGAAAATCCTCGAAAACCGCGTCAATGGCATGGGCGTGTCCGGGGCAACAGTGCAGACCGACGGGAACACACTCGTCATTACTGTCCCTGGCGATGATTCCGCTCAAGCGCGGAACCTGGGACAGACATCCCAATTGTTGTTCCGCCCAGTGCTTAACCAACAAGCTGCTGCCCAGGAAGTTGATCGGGGCAAGCTGGCGCAGACCGTCGTCGATATGGCTAATCGATGGGTAAAAACGGATGTGATT